>NZ_AZRW02000025.1 GCF_000512695.2 Pseudomonas sp. QTF5
TGATTTTTTAAGAGCAAAAACAATGAGTTATTTTTTGTTTGATAAGAGCTTGCTCCCGCTGGGACGCGAAGCGGCCCCAAAACCTGCCACTGCACTTCTTCAGATGCACCTCATCGGATGGTTTACGACTGCTGCGCAGCCGGACGGGAGCAAGCTCCCTCGCCACAGATTTCACTGCCACATCGGCTGGATGGTGTTTGGAAGTATTTTGTTCAAAACGCAAAACACGAACAGCCAAACGCCCCCCAGAACCCTTGAAAGTCACTGACCGGCGCTGACGACAACCGCGCCCGTTCATGGCTGTGGGCATGCACCGCACAAGCGCCCACGCACTGGTGCACTTGCGCGGTCAGTGGCGCCAGTGGTTTCCAGTGTCCGGGCACATTCACCACGGGCGACCACTCAGGCACCACCGGGATGGGCGCAGGCCCCAGTTTTTCGAACTCGACGCTGCCGTAGACGATCTTGCCATCGACAATGGTCAGCACCGACTCGATCCATTTGATCGCTTCGTCTTCGATGTGAAAGTAGTCCGCCGACAGTGCAATCAGGTCTGCCAGTTGCCCGACCTTGATCTGGCCTTTCTTGCCCTGTTCGGACGAAAACCAGGCGCTGCCGTGGGTGAAGAGTTCCAGCGCCGTATCGCGGCTCAAGCCTTGTGGGTACAGCGCCAGCCCGCCGACAGTGCGGCCGCTGACCAGCCAGTACATCGACGTCCAGGGGTTGTAGCTGGACACGCGTGTGGCATCGGTGCCGGCGCCCACTGGCACACCCTCGGCCAGCATGCGCGCGATCGGTGGTGTCGCCTCGGCTGCCTTCGCGCCGTAACGGTCGACGAAATATTCGCCCTGAAACGCCATGCGATCCTGGATGGCAATGCCGCCACCGAGGGCTTTAACCCGTTCAATGTTCCGTGGGGTGATGGTTTCAGCGTGATCGAAGAACCATGGCAAACCGTCGAACGGAATATCCCGGTTGACCTTCTCGAACACGTCGAGCATGCGGCTGATGGATTCGTTGTAGGTGGCGTGCAGGCGGAAGGGCCAGCGCTGTTCCACCAGATGCCGCACCACCGGTTCCAGCTCCTGCTCCATGGTTTTCGGCAGGTCGGGGCGAGGTTCGAGGAAGTCTTCAAAATCCGCCGCGGAAAATACCAGCATTTCCCCGGCACCGTTGTGCCGCAGGAAGTCATCGCCCTGACCGTAATGGGAGGTGCTGGTCCAGTTTTTGAAATCGGTCAGCTCTTCCTTGGGTTTTTGGGTGAACAGGTTGTAGGCAATGCGCACCGTGAGCTGTTGGTCTTTGGCCAGTTGCTGGATGACTTGATAGTCGTCCGGGTAATTCTGATAACCGCCGCCGGCATCGATGGCGCTGGTGACGCCGAGTCGATTGAGTTCGCGCATGAACTGACGGGTCGAGTTGACCTGATACTCCAGCGGTAATTTCGGTCCCTTGGCCAGGGTCGAGTAGAGGATCATCGCATTAGGTCGGGCGATCAGCATGCCGGTGGGGTCGCCATTGGCATCGCGCTGGATCTCGCCGCCCGGCGGGTTCGGCGTGTCGCGGGTATAACCGACGACTTTCAATGCCGCACGGTTGAGCAGGGCGCGGTCGTAAAGGTGCAGGACGAACACCGGGGTGTCCGGCGCAGCCTTGTTCAGTTCTTCAATCGTCGGCAGACGCTTCTCTGCAAACTGGAACTCGTTCCAGCCTCCGACCACCCGCACCCATTGCGGTGTGGGCGTGCGATCGGCCTGTTCCTTGAGCATGCGCAGGGCATCGGCCAGGGATGGCACGCCTTCCCAGCGCAGTTCGAGGTTGTAGTTCAGGCCGCCACGAATCAAGTGCAGGTGGGAATCGTTGAGCCCCGGAATCACGGTGCGGCCATGCAGGTCGATGATCTGGGTGCCAGGACCTTGCAGCGCCATGGCCTGGGCATCGCTGCCGACCACCACGAAACGCCCGTCCTTGATCGCGACGGCACTGGCCTGGGGTTTCTTGCGGTCCACCGTGTGCAAGCGGCCGTTGTACAGAATCAGGTCAGCCGGGGTGTCGGGCATGGTTTTGCTCCCTGCGAATAACGGGCTGACCCAGGCACCGACGGCACCTGCCGAAAGGCCTTGCAATACACGGCGACGGTTGAAGTCGTTGGGCTCGTCAGGTGGGCTCATGGCAGTGCTCTCCACAAAGTCTTCAAAAAAGAAGCGAGGGCAAACAGCCGATGTCTGACGCATGCGGCCAGAAGGAATATAGTCGGCAAATCCGCAGAGAGCCGTTTTCCGAGGGCGAAAAAAAAAGAATCCCGCCACAAGGGGCGGGATTCGTTCGCAGCCAGACGCGCTCCCGAAAGACGGGAGTGGCGTGCTTAGCTTGGGAACAGCTCGGACAGTTTCATGGCCAGCATCATGTCGCCTTCAGCGCGCAGTTTGCCGCCCATGAACGCTTGCATGCCGTCGGTCGAACCGTCGACGATGCCTTGCAGGGTTTCGCCGTCCATTACCAGAGTGACCTGGGCGTCCGGGTTCTCGCCTTCTTGCAGTTCACAGGTGCCGTCTTTGACGATCAGCGAGAAGTTCTTGGTGTCGTCGATGCGGAAACCGAAGACCAGGTCCAGACCGGCAGCAGCGGCTGGGTTGAACTTGGCTTTCATTGCTTGTACGGCATCAGCTACGGAGGTCATGGTTCGATCCTTTCTTGGGTAATAAGAGCTGGGTGATTACAGCCAGGGTCACAATAATCCGGACTCAGCGAAACGTGATGAGTTCCGGGGCCTTCAGCAGTTGCAGGTGCGCATGACTGTTGAAGGAAGCCAGGGCCACCTCGCGACCACGAAACTTGAGCAGGTTGAGCGAGGTGTTGACGATTTGCCAGTTCAGTTCGAAGGCCTGTTTTGCAGGCATTTGCGTAATGAGGTGGAGCAGGGCAGTGATGGTGCCGCCGGAAGTGAACACGGCGATTTTCTGGGTATTGTCCGCTTGTTCGAGCAATCGATGCAGACCGGCCTGCACCCGTTCGACGAAACCCAGCCAGCTCTCCAGCCCCGGTGTGTCATAGGTGCCGGCGAGCCAGCGTTCGATGATCAGGGCGAAGATGCGTTGGAATTCAGCACGGTTTTGTGCGGCGTTGCGCAGGATATCCAGCGCTTGGGGCTCGTCCTCCAACATGGCCGGCAGCAGGGCACGGATCACCGCGTCGGCATCGAATTCGTTGAAGGCGGAATCGATTTCCAGCACCGGCACCGGCACCCCGACGGCGGCGAATTGTTCCAGCGCGCTGTTGGCGGTGTGTTGCTGGCGGCGCAGGTCGCCCGACAGGCAGCGATCGAAGCTGACACCGAGTTCGGCCAGGTGCTGACCGAGGAGTTCTGCCTGGCGAATACCGGTCGGCGACAGGACGTCATAGTCGTCTGCACCAAAGGAGGCCTGGCCATGTCGAATCAAGTAGATGCTGCCCACGTCCGCGTCGTCCCGGTACGTTGAAGGTTTGGCGAGGTTATGAGGATGACGGTGAGCTGTCAATGAAAAAACATACGCTTGTTTGAAATGCCCGTTGCAGGCCTGTTGCCAGAGGTTTCACGGCTGGTCGTGGGGCCGGCGGATGGGTATGCTGGAGCTATCCCGCGCGTGTTTAACCCGCGCATTGATTGAAGGAGTCCCTGTGGAGCTTTTGTTCGAATACGCCATTTTTCTGGCCAAGACCGTGACTCTGGTGATCGCCATTCTGGTGGTCCTGGCCAGTTTTGCGGCGTTGCGCAGCAAAGGTCGGCGCAAGTCGGCCGGGCAGCTGCAAGTCAGCAAACTCAATGATTTCTACAAAGGGCTGCGCGAACGCCTGGAGCAAACCTTGCTCGACAAGGATCAGCTCAAGGCCTTGCGCAAGTCCCAGGCTAAAACCGATAAAAAGCAAAAGAAGAAACCCGAGGCCAAACCGCGGGTGTTCGTGCTGGATTTCGACGGTGACATCAGGGCGTCGGCCACTGAGAGCCTGCGCCACGAAATCACCGCGCTGCTGACCCTCGCCACGCCGAAGGATGAAGTGGTGCTGCGCCTGGAAAGCGGCGGCGGCATGGTCCACAGCTATGGCCTGGCGTCTTCGCAACTGGCGCGGATTCGTGAAGCCGGCGTGCCGTTGACCGTGTGCATCGACAAGGTCGCGGCCAGTGGCGGCTACATGATGGCGTGCATTGGCGAGAAGATTATCAGTGCGCCGTTCGCGATCCTCGGCTCGATCGGCGTGGTGGCGCAGTTGCCCAACGTCAATCGCCTGCTGAAAAAACACGACATCGATTTCGAAGTACTGACGGCCGGCGAGTACAAGCGCACCTTGACGGTGTTTGGCGAAAACACCGAGAAGGGCCGGGAGAAATTCCAGGAAGACCTGGACATCACCCATCAGCTGTTCAAGAACTTCGTTTCCCGCTATCGCCCGCAACTGGCCATCGACGAAGTGGCCACCGGAGAAATCTGGTTAGGCATTGCGGCGCTCGACAAGCAACTGGTGGATGAACTCAAGACCAGCGATGAATACCTCGCCGAACGCGCCAAGCAGTCTGAGCTCTATCACTTGCATTACGCCGAACGCAAAAGCCTGCAGGAGCGCATCGGTATCGCGGCCAGCGGTTCGATCGATCGCGTATTGCTGAGCTGGTGGAGCCGATTGACCCAGCAACGCTTCTGGTAAAACTTCACTGCGCATCCGTAAGCAAATGAAACCGTGGCCTGCGCCGCGGTTTTTTTTCGCCAGTCAATCGTCGCAGTGCTCGCTGCTCTCAACCATTAGCGAATTCTCTTAGGCTTGTTGAGGATCCGTCCTGCTGCCGATCCAATAACGGGTGGTTATGTTGCTATTCCTTAAGTTTGCAATGGAATGCACATGAACGACCACTTTGACGACGTTGCTGCACCCCATTCGCCTGTCCTGCCGATGCATGCAGAGCTGAAGTCTACGGTGAACACTGCACTGCCCCTAACCCCCGAGCAATTTGGCGCACAGTTGATCAAGGAAAAATGGGGGCAAGCTACCAACCCGCTGGCAGCCCTGCTGGTGACGCTTGACTACAACTACAAGGGGCGTCCGCAACAGAACGGCATCCATCAAGGCCAGATAGCGAGCTCGCACACGCTGGTGCAGGCATTGCTGTCCAATTACCAAACCGTCGCGGATGGGCGTTTCGGCGAAACCGCATTCGGCCTGTACACGCCACCCGATGTCGGCCCTTCGGTGCGTATCGTGGCGAATGTCGATGAATTCGCCGAACAGGGCTCTGGCAACCACAATACTTATGAGGGCATCTATCGGCAAACCGTGCCACAGGTTTATGGGCCGGGTACGCAGATCGCCCTCAGACCCGCCGACTTCAAGAAATGGGTCTGGGAACTTGATTTACAGTCCCGCTATCAGGCATATCTTGATCAGGCCTGGCCGGCTGATGAGCGGATCCTGCAATCGACACCTTACCCGCTGAGAACATCGGTCAAGGCCGCTTTTGTCATGAGTGCCTGCTTGCAATATCAGGAAGGCAGCCTGAGCCGGGAAGGTCTGGCTCTGGCCATGCAGGCGGCCGGATTGCCTGCTGATCAAACCTGGGACGCGCTGAAAAGCGAGCAACTTCGAGCGACCACTCGCCTCAGTTCGCAAATCGAAGTGAGCCGCCTGACGATTTATCGCTATACCTCGACAGATATCTGGTGTTATCGCCACCGCGCCAGCGGCAGAGTGCTGTTGTACGTCCCGGCAAACTCTTCACCTTTGCATGAGTTCGCTGATATCCGCCACATGCGTCAATGGATCGTGACACAGGGCCAGTCGTTAGGCACTCGGCAGGCGATCGCCGCGCACTTTGCCGAGGATGATCGGGACGACGGCACCTTCCATGCGGGGGTGCTGACCGCCCTGGAAGGGATGGCGATGTACCCGAAGAAGCACAAGCTGAAAACGAACGCCGGGTTTTTCAATGACGACGGCTATTGGGACCCGCAGGACTACATCGACGTTGCGCGTTCATTGGCGGGCACCGATCCGTTCGCGCAGCTCGTGCTGACCATGAAGCAGGCCGCCATGGCCAGCGTCAAAACCATTCGCGACGATGCACAAGTCAATCGCGACAATTTGAGTGGGGTGATCGAGCCGCTCGTGCGATGGATCAACCAGTTCGGTCCATTGGCGTTATTCGTGCCCGGAGGCGAAGGGTTACTGGTGTTGGCGGGCATCATCGATGCCGGCTATGGCCTCAACCAGGCAATCAACGGTAAAACCCCGGCAGAACGTTCCGAAGGCGTGACCCGTACCGTGTTCGGGTTGCTTAACGCGCTGCCGCTGGCCGGAGCGGTAGCGGCGCTAAAAGGCGAAAATACGAGTGCGGGCACGCTTTTGGACAGGTTAAGTGAGTCCGCCGAGGTGGAACCTGAGCCAGGTGTCCAGCTTCCTTCCGGCATAGCCACAACCGCCCCGGCTACGCCGGCGATCACGACACGCCTGGAACTGATGCGCGGCGTCTGCGCACCCTTTGCCTCATTCAGCGACGAGGTGCTGGGCCAAATCGCCCGGATCAGCAATGTTGATGACGACATGTTGCGCTTGATGCAAGTCGGACGACCGCCTACTCCGTTGCTGGCCGATACCATCACCCGGTTCAAGCTGGATCAGGAGCTTGAAGCGGTTGCCGACCCGTCAGCGCGAGCCGGGCTATTCAACAGCCGTTATGAGGCGCTCCAGCATTCCGAGCTTGAATGGGTCCGGGTGTTTCAACGTGAGTACCCCGGTTTACCGAAAAACGTCGTGGAACAGTTTCTCGACCGCTCCGGAATCGAGATGGATAAATCGGTTGACGCTGGCGAAATGCTGGAGGCTTTCAGGCGCCTGGACAGCAAAGCGCGCCAATATCACCAGCACGTGCGGCTGAACCGGGCCTACGAAAGCCTCTACTTGCGCTCAATCGCCAACCCCGAGTCCGACGTCCTGGCATTGCATTCACTTGTGCGTCTGCCCGGTTGGCCAAAAGGCCTGCGGATCGAAGTGCTGGAGGACTCGATCGGTGGTCGGGTATTGGATCGCTGCGGTCCGTTCGATGCGCTGGACTGTCGCCGCCTGATCAAGGTCGAAAACCGGTATCGAGCTTTTGCGATGACGGAGCCGTCCAGCGAGGGTACCGATCTGTTTACAGCGCTGCTCGGCGTGCTGTCCGCCGATGAACGCGCGACGCTGTCGTTGCCCTCGATGAATCAGGCCCAAGCGTTGAGGTTCAGTCTCGGCGAACGGGCGTTGTCACGCTCGGAACTCATGCTCGGGCTCAGCAGGATGGACTCGGGCTTACCCTTCGATGCCCAGGGACTGCGCGGCGGGGGCTTTCCGACTACATCGCAGGGCGGCGCCCTGACCCATCAAATGATGCGACTGCAAGTAAAGTCGATATACCCCGACTTCACCGATGCCCAGGCCGATGCGTTGCTGCAATCGGCCGGTAATGGCGCCCAGACACACCTGGATGGATTGAAGCTTCAGCTTGACCAGCTTCGTGTGGACCTTAATGACTTTATCGACCGGACCATGATGGACATCGATGACATGGACATCGATTTCCTGGATAGGGACCACGAGGACGCTGCGGGAATGAGTGCCGCGCAGATTGCGGCGCACAACACCGAACTGGCACAACAGGTGATGGACCACGAGCGGCAAAGCCGTAGCGAGCTCGCTGATGAGCTGATTGCGATGTGGCAGAAGCGCGCGCCTCACGCTAACCACGTGTACTCGGACGGACTATTTGCCGGATACACATTGAGCCTCGACTACGAGGATTTCCATCGATTGCCAACAATGAACGTACGCTTCGACGAAGTGATCGACCTATCGATGCGAGCTTTGCATGTGCTTGAACGGGGAACGCTCAATGGCTTCCTGGAAAGTTTCCCCAACCTTCGCACCTTGAATCTGGAACGAGTCGATTTGCGTGTGTTTGATGACAACGGTGGCCAGCGGAGTGTTTTGCCATCGGCGATCCCGCGCATGGGCGGGCTCACGACACTGAACCTGAAATCCACGTTTCTTCAATTCGAAGAGAACACCGCTTCGCAGCTGAGCGATCTGACACGGTTGCAAACGCTGGACCTGAGTGAGAACCCGTTGACCGTCCCGCCGGTTGTGCTGGGGTTGAACGAACTGCGGGTATTGAATCTGAAAACCACCGGCATCAGTCGTTGCCCGATCGGCATTGCGGATCAACCGTACCTCACGTCTCTGGACCTGCGCGACAACCAGATCAACCGGGTTCCCGACGCAGTGCTGAAACAGGCTGTTGACCGGAACCGGGTCAGGCTATGGGGTAATCCGCTGACCGATGAGGACACGCTGATTCGATTGGTAGAGCATCGCGAGCGCACCGGAATGAACCTGTGGCTGAGTCAACCGGGGAGCAATTATGGCAGCGCGATGCCATGGCTGGAGGAGGGGGACGAGCTGATACGGGCAGCCCGGCAGCAGATCTGGCAGCGGCTGGCAGCAAAACCGTCGGGTGGCGCGTTCCTGCGGGTCATGGACGGGTTGAGTCTGACGGCGGATTTCCAGGTCGGTTACTGGATGCTGCAAGCACGGGTGTGGCGATTACTGCGCGAAGCGGATGCCTCGGAAGAATTATGGGGGTGGCTGCGTCAATGTGTCGAAACGACTGTGGCCGACGCGGAAAATCCCTTCAGCCTGTTCAGCGTTCTGGAAGATCGAGTCAGGCTTTATCGGGACTGGGTGGATATGGGGCGACCGATCCCATTGCCGCAACCGCCAGCGCTTTAGGGGATGGAGAAATGCCTTGAACCCCGCTGCGGAGTTCAAGGCATGACGATCAGCGGCGACGGAACAGCGGCAGCGGTTCGTCGGTAGCAGCCTGATAGGTCACCGAGAAGTCCTTGAGACCTTCCAGGGCTTGATATGGGTCTTTATCGGCGCGGATCGCAAAGGCGTCGAAACCGCAGCGGTGCAGGTAGAACAGCTGGTCGCGCAGCACATCGCCAATCGCCCGCAGTTCGCCTTTGAAACCATAACGGTCACGCAGCAGGCGAGCATTGGAGTAGTTGCGACCATCGGTGAAGGCCGGGAAGTTCAAGGCGATGACCTGGAACTGTGCAACGTCGTCACCGATTTCTTCGGCTTCTTCATCGGCATCCAGCCACACACCCAGGCCGCCGTCGCGAGCCTTGAGCATACGGCTGTGCTCGCGCCACAGTTGCAACGGGACGATCAGGTCGTCGCAGTTGCTGATCTCGTCGATGTTGAAGTCCTTGGGCAGCAGGTGCCAGGTTTCGTCGACGACTTCGTTGTTCTTAATTATTCGCTGCATAGACGCGCTCCTTGAAGAGGTCGATGCCGATACGCTGATAGGTGTCGATGAAGCGCTCGTCTTCGGTACGTTGTTCGATGTACACGTCGATCAGCTTCTCGATCACGTCAGGCATGGCTTCCTGTGCGAAAGACGGGCCGAGGATCTTGCCCAGGCTCGCATCGCGACTGGCGCTGCCACCCAGGGACACCTGGTAGAACTCTTCGCCTTTCTTGTCCACCCCGAGAATGCCGATGTGGCCGACGTGGTGGTGACCACAGGCGTTCATGCAGCCGGAGATGTTCAGGTCCAGCTCGCCAATGTCGAACAGATAGTCCAGGTCGTCGAAACGGCGCTGGATCGATTCGGCGATCGGGATCGATTTGGCGTTGGCCAGGGAGCAGAAGTCGCCGCCCGGGCAGCAGATGATGTCGGTCAGCAAGCCGATGTTCGGCGTGGCGAAACCTTGCTCGCGCAACTCGCCCCACAGGGTGAACAACTGGCTCTGTTCAACGTCGGCCAGAATGATGTTCTGCTCGTGGGAAGTGCGCAGTTGGCCGAAGCTGTAACGGTCGGCGAGGTCGGCCACGGCATCGAGCTGCTTGTCGGTGATGTCGCCCGGTGCAACGCCAGTCGGCTTCAGGGACAGCGTCACGGCCACATAACCCGGCTTCTTGTGGGCCAGGGTATTGCGAGTGCGCCAGCGCGCGAAGCCCGGGTGTTCTTTATCGAGTTCGGCCAATGCCAAGGCCTGGTTGTCCAGAGCCTTGTAGTCCGGATCGACGAAGTGTTTGGCCACGCGATGCACTTCGGCGTCGGTCAACGTGGTCTGGCCACCGCGAAGGTGTTCCATTTCTGCGTCGACTTTCTGCGCGAACACTTCAGGCGTCAGCGCTTTGACCAGAATCTTGATCCGCGCCTTGTACTTGTTGTCGCGACGGCCGTAGCGGTTGTAGACCCGCAGGATGGCGTCGAGGTAGCTCAACAGATCCTGCCATGGCAGGAACTCGTTGATGAACGCGCCCACCACCGGTGTACGGCCCAGGCCGCCACCGACCAGCACACGGAAACCCAGTTCGCCCGCGGCGTTGTGCACCGGCTCAAGGCCGATGTCATGGACTTCGATGGCCGCACGGTCGGACGTCGAACCGTTGATGGCGATTTTGAACTTGCGCGGTAAATAAGCGAATTCCGGGTGGAAAGTAGTCCATTGGCGCACGATCTCACACCATGGACGCGGGTCGATCAACTCATCGGCCGCGACACCGGCGAACTGGTCGGTGGTGACGTTGCGCAGGCAGTTGCCGCTGGTCTGGATCGCATGCATCTGCACGGTCGCCAATTCAGCCAGGATGTCCGGGATGTCTTCCAGGGCCGGCCAGTTGAACTGCACGTTCTGCCGGGTACTGATGTGGGCGTAGCCCTTGTCATAGTCGCGGGCAACTTTGGCCATCATTCGCGTCTGGCGCGAAGTCAGTTGGCCATAAGGCACCGCCACCCGCAGCATTGGCGCGAAGCGCTGGATATAAAGGCCATTTTGCAGGCGCAGGGGGCGGAATTCTTCTTCGCTCAGCTCGCCTGCCAGATAGCGTCGGGTCTGATCTCGGAACTGCTTGACGCGGTCCTCGATGATCCGCTGATCGTACTCGTCGTATACGTACATATAAGTCCTGTTCTCAGGCTTGGGCCGGTCGGATCCAGTTGCGTTTTTCGCTTGCTGAAGTTTCCGATACTGCCTCGGCAATTCTGCGCGCACGGCCGCGCACTCCCAACGGAGCGGACGCAAGATACCAGTTTGCAGTTATGCGCAAAAGTGATGTTTGAGTATATGTAAAGAACCAAAACGACTAATGAAACTCATGGAGATAAAACCCCCATTTGTGGTGCGGGCAATCATCGTCTTAACTGTGCTCGAGTCTTTATGCAATCACCGATAAAACCGACAAGAGGCGATGCAATGAGCAACCCAACCAAAGCAGGGAAAAGCGATAGCACGGTCGATGCCTGGGCGATTTTGTTCCTGATCATCCTGGTCGTGGGTACGGCAGTGTTCTGGGTCAGCCATCAATAAACGACCCCGTCCGGGCCCGGTGCCGACAATTGTCGGATAGAAACCGGAATAAGCACCGTTCCAAGGGACTTCGCTGGCTATAATGCGCAGCGGATTTTCGGGGGTTCGGACGATCAATGTTGAAGTTCTTCTGTGGTGTAGTGCTGGCGCTGGGTACGGTCTGGGGACCGTGTGCCCAGGCGGCGTCCGTATTGTTCCTCAACCCAGGGACCACCCAAGAGACGTTCTGGGTCAGTTACTCGCAGTTCATGCAGACCGCGGCCAAGGAACTGGGCATGGATTTGCACATCCAGTATTCCGAGCGAAACCCTGAAACCACGCTCAAACAGGCTCGCGAAGCCCTGCAAGGGCCGAACCGACCGGACTATCTGGTGTTCGTCAACGAACTGTACGTTGCGCCGGAAATTCTGCGTCTGGCTCAAGGCAGCGGTGTGAAGCTGTTTTTGGTCAACAACGGCCTGACCGCAGACCAGATGCGCCTGCTTGGCGCTCAGCCGGACAAGTATCCCGACTGGTTGGGCAGCCTGGTGCCCAACAATGAGGAGGGCGGCTACTTGATGCTCAAGGAGCTGATTCGCCTGCATCGCCCGGTCGCGCCCGGCGAAGTCATTGAACTGGTGGCCTTTTCCGGCCTGAAGATCACGCCAGCCTCGCAACTGCGTGAAAAGGGCATGATGCGAGCATTGGCCGAACACCCGGAAGTGCGTTTGCGCCAAGTGGTGTATGGCGGCTGGAACCGTCAGCGAGCCTATGAACAGGCCAGATTGTTGTTCAAGCGCTACCCGAAAACGTCGCTGGTCTGGTCGGCCAACGATGAAATGGCTCTTGGCGCCATGCAGGCCTACGCCGAAACGGGCGGCCAACCCGGCAAGGACGTGCTGTTCAGCGCTGTCAACAATTCACCGGCCGCGTTACAGGCGCTGTTGGAAGGGCGGTTGAGTGTGTTGTTGGGCGGGCACTTCACTCTGGGGGGTTGGGCCCTGGTGCAACTGCATGACTACGACCAGGGGGTGGATGTCAGCCAGTACGGTGGGCGCGACCGGCAGATTCCGTTGTTGCAGCTGATCGATCACGCACAAGCCAAGCGATTGCTGGCGTTGAGTGCTACTCAGGATTATGGCGTGGATTTTCAGAAACTCTCCGCCAAGGGGCGACCGACGTCGTATCGCTACCCGTTCAGCTTGCAAGCCCTGATGCACTGAGCCGGTTCAGATACCCGCCAGGTGCACCACCAGTTTGACGATGCCAAACAGCGTCAACGCGAACACTGCCGTGAACAGAATCCCCAAAATCACGAAATGACTCGGCTTGCCGTGAGTGAAGTCACGCGCACGGTTTTTCCCGCTCTGCACCCCGAACGCCGCCGCCGTGACGCTGTGCAGCATCTGCCAGAAGGTCGGTGGTTTGTTGTTGTCGACTGGATCGTCCATAAATCCCCCGTCACGCATGTATGAGAGCTAAGCATAGACAATCCACGGCATGCACAAATCAAATGTGGGAGCGGGCTTGCTCGCGAAAGCGGACTGACAGTCAATATTGATATCGACTGTTATGACCTTTTCGCGAGCAAGCCCGCTCCCACAGGGAGTCGTTGTTGGCCGCAGTATTGTGGCCAACAGGCCTACGGTTAGTTGTCGTAGCCGAGGTTAGGCGCCAACCAGCGCTCGGTCACACTCAACTCCTGGCCTTTGCGTGAGGTGTAGCTCTGCACCTGATCCTTGTCGATCTTGCCCACGGCGAAATACTGCGCCTGCGGGTGAGCGAAGTACCAGCCGCTGACCGCTGCCGCCGGGAACATGGCGTAGTGCTCGGTGAGGAACACGCCGCTGCGGCCGGCCTTGAGTTCTTCCGCTTCCGGGTCCAGCAGCTTGAACAGCGTGGCTTTCTCGGTGTGATCCGGGCACGCCGGGTAGCCCGGAGCAGGGCGGATGCCGGTGTATTGCTCCTTGATCAGCGCCTCGTTGTCCAGCGTCTCGTCCTTGGCGTAGCCCCAGTAGTCTTTACGCACCTGTTGGTGCAGCCACTCGGCACAGGCCTCGGCCAGGCGGTCGGCGAGCGCCTTGACCATGATCGAGTTGTAGTCGTCGCCTGCATCCTGATAGGCCTTGGCCACTTCTTCGGCACCGATCCCGGCGGTGGTGATGAAACCACCCACATAGTCGGTCACGCCGCTGTCTTTGGGCGCAACGAAGTCGGCCAGGGAGAAGTTCGGTTTGCCGTCGGTCTTGATGATCTGCTGGCGCAAGTGATGCAGCTTGGCCAATGGCTTGCCATCATCGCCGTAGACTTCGATGTCATCGTCGCGCACCTGATTGGCCGGCCAGAAGCCGAATACCGCACGGGCGCTGATGAGTTTTTCGTCGATCAGCTTGGCAAGCATTTCCTGGGCATCGGCGTACAGCGCAGTGGCGGCTTCACCGACCACTTCGTCCTTGAGGATGCGCGGGAATTTACCGGCCAGGTCCCAGGAGATGAAAAACGGTGTCCAGTCAATGTATTCGGCAAGAACTTTAAGGTCGATGTTGTCCAGCACCTTGGCGCCGGTGAACGTCGGTTTGACCGGTTCGTAGCTGCCCCAGTCGAACTGCGGCTTCTTGGCGATGGCCGCCGGGTAGCTCAGGCGTTCGGTACGGGCGCTGCGGTTGGCGGTGCGCTCGCGAACGTCGATGTATTCCAGACGAGTCTTCTCGACGAAACCGGCTTTCAGCTCCTTGGACAGCAACTGCGTTGCCACGCCCACGGCGCGGGAGGCGTCGGTCACGTAGATCACTGCGTCGTTGCTGTACTTGGGCTCGATCTTCACCGCCGTGTGCGCCTTGGAGGTGGTCGCGCCACCGATCATCAATGGCAGATGGAAATCCTGACGCTGCATCTCGCGGGCCACGTGAACCATTTCGTCCAGCGAAGGCGTGATCAAACCGGACAGGCCGATGATGTCGCATTTCTGTTCTTTGGCGACTTGCAGGATTTTCTCCGCCGGCACCATCACGCCGAGGTCGACGATGTCGTAGCCGTTACAACCCAGCACCACGCCGACGATGTTCTTGCCGATGTCATGCACATCGCCTTTCACGGTAGCCATGAGAATCTTGCCCTTGGCTTGCGGCTTGTCGCCTTTTTCCAGTTCGATGAACGGGATCAAGTGGGCCACGGCCTGTTTCATCACGCGGGCGGATTTCACCACTTGTGGCAGGAACATTTTACCGGCGCCGAACAAGTCGCCGACGATGTTCATGCCGGACATCAGCGGGCCCTCGATCACTTCGATCGGGCGCGCAAAAGACAAGCGCGACTCTTCGGTGTCTTCGACGATGTGGGTGGTGATGCCCTTGACCAGCGCGTGTTCCAGACGCTTGTTGACGTCCCAGTTGCGCCACTCTTCGGTCTCGGCTTCCTTGACGCTGCCGTCGCCTTTGTACTTGTCGGCGATGGCGAGCAGGGCGTCGGTGCCTTCCGGGGTGCGGTTGAGGATCACGTCTTCGACGGCGTCGCGCAGCTCCACCGGGATCTGGTCGTAGATCTCCAGTTGGCCGGCGTTGACGATACCCATGGTCAGGCCATTTCGGATCGCATACAGCAGGAACACCGAGTGAATTGCCTCACGCACCGGATTGTTGCCACGGAACGAGAACGACACGTTCGACACACCGCCGGAGGTCAGGGCGTACGGCAGTTCGTCGCGGATGTAGGCGCAGGCGTTGATGAAGTCCACAGCGTAGTTGTTGTGTTCTTCGATGCCAGTGGCCACGGCGAAGATGTTCGGGTCGAAGATGATGTCTTCCGGCGGGAAGCCGACGTCGTTGACCAGAATGTCGTAGGAGCGTTTGCAGATTTCTTTCTTGCGCGCTTCGGTATCGGCCTGGCCGGCTTCGTCGAAGGCCATCACCACCACCGCGGCGCCGTAGCGTTTGCACAGTTTGGCGTGATGAATAAACTGCTCGACGCCTTCTTTCATGCTGATCGAGTTGACGATGCCCTTGCCCTGGATGCACTTGAGGCCGGCTTCGATCACTTCCCACTTGGAGGAGTCGATCATGATCGGGACGCGCGAGATGTCCGGTTCACCGGCAATCAGATTGAGGAAGGTCACCATCGCCTTCTTCGAATCGAGCATTCCTTCGTCCATGTTGATGTCGATCACCTGGGCGCCGGCTTCAACCTGTTGCAGGGCGACTTCCAGGGCTTCGGTGTAGTTGTCTTCACGGATCAGACGGGCGAATTTGGCGGAACCGGTGATGTTGGTCCGCTCGCCGACGTTGACGAACAAGGAGCTGCGATCAATGGTGAACGGTTCCAGGCCCGACAGGCGGCAAGCCTTGGGAATGTCCGGAATCTCGCGCGGCGCATAACCGGCCACCGCTTTGGCGATGGCTTCGATGTGGCCCGGCGTGGTGCCGCAGCAGCCACCGACGATGTTGAGGAAGCCGCTTTGGGCGAATTCTTCGATGACCTTGGCGGTTTCCGATGGCAACTCGTCGTACTCGCCGAACTCGTTCGGCAGGCCGGCGTTCGGGTGTGCCGACACGTAGGTGCTGGCCTTGTTCGACAGTTCTTCCAGGTACGGGCGCAGTTCACTGGCACCCAGGGCGCAGTTCAGGCCGACGGAAATCGGCTTGGCGTGAGCCACCGAGTTCCAGAACGCTTCGGTGGTCTGCCCGGAGAGGGTGCGGCCAGAGGCGTCGGTGATGGTGCCCGAGATCATGATCGGCAATTCGACGCCCAGTTCTTCGTAAACTCCTTGCACGGCGAAGATCGCAGCCTTGGCGTTAAGGGTGTCGAAGATGGTTTCGATCAGGATCAGGTCGGCGCCGCCTTCGATCAGACCTTTAGTGGCCTCGGTGTAGTTTTCCACCAGTTCATCGAAGGTCACGTTGCGGTAGCCGGGGTTGTTCACGTCAGGCGACAGCGAGCAGGTGCGACTTGTAGGACCGAGCACGCCGGCGACGAAGCGTGGTCGGTCCGGGGTTTCCAGGGTCTTGGCGTCCGCCACCTTGCGCGCCAGGCGTGCGCCTTCTACGTTGAGTTCGTACGCCAGGCCCTGCATGCCGTAGTCGGCCTGGGACACTTGGGTGGCGTTGAAGGTGTTGGTTTCCAGAATGTCGGCGCCGGCATCCAGGTAGGCTTTTTCAATAGCGCCAATCACGTCCGGGCGCGTCAGCACCAACAGGTCGTTGTTGCCTTTTACATCGCTCGGCCAGTCGGCGAAGCGTTTGCCACGGTAATCCTGCTCCTCGAGCTTGTAGCTCTGGATCATCGTACCCATGCCGCCATCGAGAATCAGGATGCGCTCTTTGAGGGCGTGCTTGAGAGCTTGAAGGCGAACGCTGCGATCGGACATTTGGACTACTCGGTAAGGCCATGACGAAGGGGCGGGATAATAACAAACCTGTGCGCTTTTGGAGCATGTGCGGCTTTTGCATGAATATCGTTCATGTTGGTGCGCAGGTCAGACCGGTAGAATCGCGGCGTTTCTCATGATCAGGACCAGGGATATGTCGTATCGCGTCGTCACCAGCCTATTGATGCTGTTTTTAAGCGGGGGCGCCGCTGCACAAGGTCCGGATATTTCTTACGTGCGCGACATTCAACCGATCTTCACCGAAAAATGCGTGGCCTGCCATGCTTGCTACGACTCCGCCTGTCAGCTCAATCTAGGCAGTGGCGAAGGGGCGGCCCGAGGTGCGACCAAGGCGCCGGTCTATGACGGCGAACGCCGTCAGGCTGCAGCACCGACCCGGCTGTTTTATGACGCCTTTGGCAAACGTGCCTGGCAGCAAAAGGGTTTTTATTCGGTGCTCGACGCCCAAGGCAGCCAAGCGGCGCTGATGGCGCGGATGCTTGAGTTGGGCCACAAAACCCCGTTGCAACCCAATGCCAAATTGCCGGAGGACATCGTCCTGGGCCTGAACCGGGAAAACATGTGCGCCATGCCGGCGGAGTTTGACGGCTACGCCAGTTCCCATCCGAAGGAGGGCATGCCGCTGGCGGTCACCGGCCTGACCGATCAGCAATACCAGACGCTGCAACGCTGGCTGACCTCGGGTGCGCCAATCGATGAGCAGGGCCTGGTGCCCAGCGCCAAGGAAGCCTTGCAGGTGGTGCAATGGGAAAATTTGCTCAACGCGCCGGGCGCCCGGGAGAGTCTGGTGGGGCGCTGGTTGTTCGAGCACTGGTTCCTGGCGCACCTCTATTTCAAGGACGGCGAGCCGGGGCATTTCTTTCAGTGGGTACGTTCGCGCACGCCGACGGGCCAGCCAATTGATTTGATCAATACCCGCCGTCCGAATGACGATCCGGGCACTCAGGTCTATTACCGTCTGTGGCCGGTGCAAGGCGTGATCGTGCACAAGACCCACATCACCTACCCGCTGAGCGCGGCGAAGATGGCGCGGGTCAAAAGCCTGTTTTACAGCGGCAACTGGCAGGTCGACGCGCTACCCGGTTACGGGCCGGAGCGACGGGCCAATCCGTTCACGACCTTTGAGGCCATTCCGGCTCAGGCGCGTTATCAGTTCATGCTCGATAACGCCGAGTACTTCGTGCGCACCTTTATTCGTGGTCCGGTCTGCCGCGGCCAGATCGCCACCGACGTGATTCGCGACAACTTCTGGGCGCTGTTCCAGGCCCCGGAGCATGACCTTTACATCACCGACCCGAACTATCGCGGCCAGGCCACGCCATTGCTGGCGATGCCGGGGCAGAACGATGACGTCGGCAGTGTCCTGAGCCTGTGGCACGACTATCGCGACAAACGCAACGAATATGAAGCCCTGCGCCGCGACAGCTACGCCGATCTGCCGGCACCGAGCTGGTCGACTCTGTGGGCCGGCAATGACAACGCGTTGCTGAGTATCTTCCGGCATTTCGACAGCGCGTCGGTGAGCAAGGGCCTGATCGGTGACGTGCCGCAGACAATGTGGCTATTCGATTACCCGTTGCTGGAACGCACCTATTACCAGTTGGCGGTCAACTTCGATGTGTTTGGCAACGTGTCCCATCAAGCCCAGACCCGCTTGTACTTCGACCTGATCCGCAACGGTGCCGAGCAGAACTTCCTGCGTTTGATGCCGGCCGACTCACGGGACGGCTTTCTCGATGATTGGTACCAGAACAGCGGCCAGTTCAAGATGTGGCTGGATTACGAGTACATCGACAACGATAAGCCGACGGCGCTGAATTTGGACGAAAAGGACCCGAAACGCGATTTCGCCCTGCAATTGCTGGCCCGGTACGGTGAGCTCAATGCCAGGCCCGACCCGATCAACCGCTGCGATGGCGCTTATTGCTCGCGGCCGAACATCGATCTGGCGTTGCAGAACGCCGAACAGGCCTTGAGCCGCCTGACTTCACGTCCGGCCGCCGGTTTGAAAGTCATCGATCTGTTGCCGGAAGCCACGATGTTGCGCATCGAGACCCAAAGCGGCAAGCGCGAGATCTACAGCCTGCTGCGCAACCGGGCCCACAGCAACGTGGCGTTCCTGCTCGGTGAGTCGCTGCGCTATCAGCCGGGGCTCGACACGTTGACGATTTATCCGGGTGTACTCAGCAGCTACCCGAACTTCATGTTCAACATCCCGGCCGGCCAAGTGCCCATGTTCGTCGACGCGATGGAAAACGCGAAGGACGCTGCCAGTTTCGAGAAAATCGTCGAACGCTGGGGCATTCGCCGCAGCCATCCGCAGCTCTGGCAGTACTTCCATGATCTGAGCCGCTACATCCACGACACCGACCCGGTGGAAGAGGGCGTGCTGGACATGAACCGCTACGAGAATCTTTGATGCACGGAATTTAGAGGTGCCTGCGATCCAGTGTGGGAGCGGGCTTGCTCGCGAAAGCGGCGTGTCAGGCAGCATCAATGTTGACTGTGCCGCCGCCTTCGCGAGCAAGCCCGCTCCCACATTGGATCAGCTGCGCTTTCCTGACAAAAATACTGGGACTTTGTGCGGCGCGATGATTGGCGTAAACTGCGTCCAAGCCTGCGAGGAGTTTCCATGACCGCTATTACCATTACCGACGCCGCCCATGATTACCTGGCTGATCTGCTCTCCAAGCAGAACACCCCGGGTATCGGCATCCGCGTCTTTATCACCCAGCCTGGCACCCAGTACGCCGAAACCTGCATTGCCTACTGCAAGCCGGGCGAAGAAAAACCTGAAGACACGGCGCTGGGGCTTAAAAGCTTCACCGCTTACATCGACTCATTCAGCGAAGCGTTTCTGGACGAAGCGGTAGTCGACTACGCCACCGACCGCATGGGCGGCCAACTGACCATCAAGGCGCCAAACGCCAAAGTCCCGATGGTCAACGCCGACAGCCCGGTCAACGAGCGCATCAACTACTACCTGCAAACCGAGATCAATCCGGGGCTGGCCAGCCACGGCGGTCAGGTCAGTCTGATCGATGTGGTCGAAGACGGCATTGCCGTACTGAAATTCGGCGGCGGTTGCCAAGGTTGCGGCCAGGCAGACGTCACCCTGCGCGAAGGCATCGAGCGCACCTTGCTCGAACGCATTCCCGAGCTCAAGGGCGTTCGTGACGTGACCGACCACACGCAGAAAGAAAACGCCTACTACTAAGGTGTTCGCTGCGACATAAAAAAACGGCGCCCCGTGAGTGCCGTTTTTTTATGGGTGAAATTCACTGACGCCTTCGCGAGCAAGCCCGCTCCCACATTAGATCTTCACTGGACACAGTATTTGTGTTCGAAGCAGATCCACTGTGGGAGCGGGCTTGCTCGCGAATAGGGCCTATGGACGATACAAATGAGCATGCCCCGCGCGATACAACGACGATTCACTGAAGTGATCGCTGCCCAACACCCGCCCCACCAGAATCAACGCCGTCCGGCGAAACCCCTTGGCTTCAACCTTCCCGGCAATATCCGCCAGCGTCCCCACCACCCAATCCTGATCCGGCCAGGTCGCCCGATGAATCACCGCGATCGGGCAATCGGCGCCGTAGTGCGGTAGCAATTCGGCAAGGATCTTCTCCAGATGATTGACCCCCAAGTGGATCGCCATGGTCGCCCCATGCTGCGCCAGACTACCGAGTTCTTCACCGGCTGGCATCGCAGTCTTGTCGGCGTAGCGGGTCAGAATCACGCTCTGTGACACGTCCGGCAAGGTCAATTCAGCACCCAAAAGCGCCGCGCAGGCAGCGGTGGCGGTGACGCCGGGAATGATTTCGAAAGGGATGTCGAGTTCACGCAGGTAGCGAATCTGCTCGCCAATCGCGCCGTACAGGCTCGGGTCGCCGGAATGCACCCGGGCCACGTCCTGGCCGTTGGCATGGGCGGTCTTGATCAGCTCGATGATCTGTTCCAGGTGCAATTCGGCGCTGTTGACCACCTGTTCGGCCCGGTGGCCCTCCAGCACGGCGGCGGGGACCAGGGAACCTGCATAGATGATGACCGGGCAGCTACGAATCAGCCGTTGGCCTTTGACGGTGATCAGTTCCGGGTCGCCGGGGCCTGCGCCAATAAAGTAGACGGTCATCGTCGTTTCCTGTCAGAAAAAGGGTATGAGCACGCTTCAGATGAAGATTGCTCATGATTGAAGGCGAGGATTATCGGGGATTTTACGCGGCGCTGGCCAATGCCAGGGTGGCCTGGGCGTATTTTTGTCGTGGTATCAGCAACTTTGCCGGTGCCTGAGCCAAATGTTCGGCCAGTGCCAGCGCAGCACTTTCCGCTACGCCGTAACAGCCAGTGCGTTCGAACGCGATGTCCGAGTGGTGGCTGAGTTGCGGTTCATAACCGGCCAATTGTTCGCTGCTGAAATACATCAACGGCAACGCCAGTTGCTCAGCCAGTTCGATCAGGGCGGGTTCTTCGCGCTTGAGGTCGATGCTGGCCAGGGCCTTGATCTCACGGAGCGCGATTTGATGGGCTTGTAACGCCTGATCGAGCAGCGCCCGCAGCGTGCTGACAGGGCAGCCGCGCTGGCAGCCCAGGCCGACCACTAAGGTCGGCGCTGCGCTAACGTCAGTCATGCGGAGTGATGGCCATCGTTTTTGCGGCGGAACAACCAGGCGCTGATCAGGCCCAGGGTCAGCCAGAACGCCACGTTGGTCAGCTGCGAAGCGATTTTGAATTGCGCTTCCAGGGCTTGCGGCGCCAGCATCGAATGCACTTCCGGTTGCGGCGCGCCGATCACATGAGGCACGGCCAGAATCGCCACGCCGAGGATCTTCATCAGCCAGTGGCGGCTGAACACGATCAGCGCGATGCCGACAGCGGTGGACGCTGCCGTGCCAATCCACCAGATCTGCCGTTGCGCCAGATCCGCCGCGGCAGTGCCCGGCAGCTCAGGTGGCAGGCCGAGGGTTGGCGCCAGCACGAACGTCGCATAACCGGCCAGACCCCAGAGCAGGCCTTGGGAGGTACGGCGTGGAGCGCGCAAGGTGTAGAGACCTGCCAGCATCAGGGCGAAACCGACTGCTACCACCAGATTGCCGCCGGTGGTCGACAGCACGCGCTGCCAGCCGTCTTCCGGCTCCCAGGCTTCGGCATCGTGAGTATGAGCTGTGACAGCGCCAGCGGCGTGCTCGTGAATTTCAACAGCGGCCGGCTCGGATTTTTCGTAGGTCTCGGCCTGCAAGATCAGCGGCGCCACCCAGAAGCTTTGCAGCAGGGTCAATAGCAGGGCAGCCAGCAGCCCGGTGAAACCTGCGGTTTGCGCAATACGCTTGATCATGTCAGCAGGTCTCAATGGCACGGAAAGGCGGAACTGTGACGGGTATCGTGCGCGGCATTGTGTACCGCTTCGATGTGCGAGAAACCGGCGAAATACACAAGGCTAGCGCCAAGGATCGACGCACAAAAAGCGGCGGTCAGGCGTTGGCTCAAGGTTGAAGTGGTGCTGGCGGTGGTACTGGCGGTACTGCTGATGATCGACATGGCGCTTCCCTCTGGTCTGTCAGCGGGTGAATAGAGCGCATGAAAACCTCCGCACACCGAGACACGCAGAGATTTCGAACAGCGCCCGCCCACCGCGGGTTTGTTATTCAGTGAACGTAAAAGTCACTTTGTGTTGCGGGCCGGTCTCCGGGCTCGCGAGGGGCAGGGCTTGCGCCGACACCTGCAAGCATCACCTTCCCATGCCGTATGACAGGCACAGTGGATCTGACGCTTCACTCGCTTACCGTTGCGGGGGCAGCACCGGACTGACATGGCTTTAGAGTAAAGCACATGATTCACCGGTTTCCCGTTTCACCCTGTGAAGGGCACCCGTAACAAGGTGCGTAGGAGAGCATGGGCGGGGGCGGAGAGTCAATTGGCATGGGTTCTCACTTGGATACCGAGTCGCTCCCTTCGCGAGCAAGCCCGCTCCCACAGGGGAACGCATTTCAAATGTGGGAGCGGGCTTGCTCGCGAAGGCGTCGTCTCAGGCGCCACAGAACTCAGGTGGACATTGACCCGCCCCCACACGATGCGTAGCCTTGCGCTTTCGAGGTTCTTCGGTGTCTGCCGAAGCTAAGAAGGGAACGCGGTCGATGCCGCGGCTGCCCCCGCAACTGTGAACGGTGATGTTCGCTGCCACGCCACTGCAAGCCCTGATCCATCAGGTTCGCGGGAAGGCGCAGCAAACGCCAGTCGAACGATTGGCACACCGTCAGCCAGGAGACCTGCCTCGACACAGATTCTCACTTTCAACCGGGCGGGGTGATCCGGTGGCGAAACTCTTGCGCGCGCGCACCTGCCGCAGCGATTGTCGTCCCGTATGCCCGCCACCTTGCCAAAGGGCATCCGATGAAAACACTGGCCAAACTCCCCGTCACCATCGTTACCGGCTTCCTCGGCTCGGGCAAAACCACCTTGCTGCGCCACATGCTCGACAACGCCCAGGGCCGTCGTATCGCGGTGATCGTCAACGAGTTCGGCGAGCTGGGTATCGACGGCGAAATCCTCAAGCAGTGCTCGATCGGTTGCACCGAAGAAGAAGCCAACGGTCGCGTCTACGAACTGGCCAACGGCTGCCTGTGCTGCACGGTTCAGGAAGAATTCTTCCCGGTGATGCGCGAACTGGTCGCGCGTCGCGGCGACCTCGACCACATCCTCATCGAAACCTCGGGCCTGGCCCTGCCAAAACCTTTGGTTCAAGCCTTCCAATGGCCAGAAATCCGCAGCGCCTGCACGGTTGACGCGGTGATCACCGTGGTCGACAGCCCGGCCGTCGCTGCTGGCACCTTCGCTGCCTTCCCGGATCAGGTCGATGCCATGCGCAAACTCGACCCCAACCTGGACCACGAATCGCCGCTGCACGAGCTGTTCGCCGACCAACTGGCCAGCGCCGACCTGGTGATCCTCAACAAGGCCGACCTGATCAGCGCTGAAGACCTGGCCCGCGTGCGCCTGGAAGTCGCCGAAGAACTGCCGCCAGCGGTGAAAGTCATCGAAGCCAGCAGCGGTCGTCTGCCACTGGACGTGCTGATCGGCCTCGGCGCCGGTTCTGAAGAACACATCGACAGTCGCCACAGCCATCACGATCATCATCATGAAGGCGAGGACGACCACGATCACGATCATGACGCGTTCGATTCCATCTCTATCGAGCTGCCCCAAGCCGACGAAAGCCTGCTGATGGATGCGTTGACCCAACTGGTGGTCCAGCACGGCATCCTGCGGGTCAAAGGTTTTGCAGCGGTGCCGAACAAGCCGATGCGCCTGCTGATCCAGGGCGTGGGCACGCGTTTCGACAAGCACTTCGACCGTCAGTGGGGCGCTGAAGAAGCACGCACCACCCGTCTGGTGTTGATCGGTCAGGCGCTGGACGCCGCTGCGCTCGAAGCGCAATTGCGCGCTGCGCTCAGCGTTTAAACCATGCACCTGCTCAGGACCCAGCCCGGCGGTTTCGTGTCGGATGACAACATTGCCGACCTTGGACAAACCCCCGCCGAGCTGGTGATCCTGTGCAGCGGTGATTCCAGCCTGGCGTTGCTCGCCGAAGCGGCGCAGCAGTTGCCCGAGGATTACCCGAGCCTGCGCCTGGCCAACCCGATGCAGGTGCAGAATCACGCCTCGGTCGATCTCTACGTCGACGAAGTGCTGCGCCACGCCAAGGTGATTCTGATCTCGCTGCACGGCGGCATCGCCTATTGGCGTTATGGCGTTGAGCGTCTGGTGGAATTATCCGAGCGCGGGGTGCAGCTGATTCTGGTGCCGGGGGATGATCGCCCGGACCCGGAACTCAGTGACCTGAGCACCGTAACCGCGCAAGACCGCGACCGGCTCTGGCAGTTTTTACGCCAGGGCGGCATGAGCAATGCCCTGGATTTTTTCCGCTGTCTGGCCAATCGCTGGCTGGATCGCGATTACGCGTGGGCCGAGCCAAAAACTCTGCCACGCACGGCGATTTACCACCCGCAAAAAAGCCCCGCTGAGCTGAGCGATTGGCAAGCCGACTGGCAAGCTGATCAGCCAGTGGCGGCGGTGCTGTTTTACCGCTCGCACTTGCAGGCGGCGAACACCGGTTTCATCGATATTTTCTGCCTGCGTTTGCAGGCGGCGGGGTTGAATCCGTTGCCGATTGCGCTGGCCAGTTTGAAAGAACCCGGCTGCCTGATGGTGGTAGAGGACCTGCTGGATGAAGTCGAGGCGGGGGTGATTCTCAATACCACCGGTTTCGCCCAGTCCAGCCCTGAAGCACCGCATTTGCGGCCGTTCCGCCGCAGTATCCCGGTGATCCAGGCAATCTGCGCCCAGGACAACGAGCCGGGGTGGCGCGCCAGCGAACAGGGCCTTGGTCCCCGTGACTTGGCGATGCACATCGCACTGCCGGAGCTTGACGGGCGAATCATCAGCCGGCCGATCAGTTTCAAGGACCTGGCCTGGCGCAGTGAGCGCAGTCAGTCCGACGTGGTCTGCTACCGGCCTGCACCTGAGCGCATGGATTTTGTCGCCGAACTGGCGCGGCGCTGGATCGATCTGGCGCGCGTGCCCAACGGCAAAAAACGCATCGCCCTGATCCTCGCCAACTACCCGACTCGCGATGGGCGTATCGGCAACGGAGTGGGTCTCGACACACCGGCTGCGGCATTGAACATCCTGCGCGCGCTGCACGCCGAAGGTTATCCGTTGCCGGCCGAGTTGCCGGACAGCGGCACCGCATTGATCCAGCAATTGCTCGGCGGCGTCAGCAATGACCTCGACACCCTTGACCAGCGTCCCTGCCATCAAAGCCTCGCGCTGGACGACTACAACCTGATGTTCAACGCGCTGCCAGAGGCCAATCGCCAAGCCGTGCTGGAACGTTGGGGCTCGCCCGAAAACGATCCAATGTTCCGTGGCGGACGAATGATGATCGCCGGTCTGCGCTTCGGCCTGACTTTCGTCGGCATTCAACCGGCCCGGGGTTATCAGGTGGACCCGAGCGCGGTGTATCACGATCCGGACCTGGTGCCGCCCCACGGCTATCTCGCTTTCTACTTCTGGTTGCGCAACACCTACGGCGCTCACGGCGTGATCCACGTCGGCAAGCATGGCAACCTCGAATGGCTGCCGGGCAAGGGTGTCGGGCTGTCGGAAAACTGCTGGCCAGACGCATTGCTCGGGCCGCTGCCGAACATCTATCCGTTCATCGTCAACGACCCGGGCGAGGGCGCCCAGGCCAAGCGTCGCACCCAAGCGGTGATCATCGATCACCTGATGCCGCCGCTGACCCGCGCTGAAACCTACGGTCCGCTGCGCAATCTCGAATTGCTGGCCGACGAATATTACGAAGCGCAATTGCTCGATCCGCGCCGCGCCCGAGAGTTGCAGCGCGACATTCTGCAACTGGTGCGCGACACACACATCGACCGCGAACTGCAACTGGACGAGAAGCTCGACAGCGATGCCGATGCGGCGATCTGGTTGCCGCGTCTGGACACGTACCTGTGCGACTTGAAGGAGTCGCAGATCCGCGATGGCCTGCACGTGTTTGGCGAATCGCCGGTCGGGCGGTTGCGCATCGATACCTTATTGGCCTTGCTGCGTATTCCTCGCGGCGACGGCCGTGGGGCGCAATCGAGCTTGCTGCGGGCCTTGGCCAAGGCGTTCGAACTGGGGTTTGATCCATTGGATTGTGCGTTGTCCGAGCCGTGGACCGGACCACGTCCCGTGGAACTGCAATCGCTTAACGATGAATCCTGGCGCACCGCCGGGGATACCCGTGAACGCCTGGAACTGTTCGCCACTCAACTGATTTCGCACACGTTGAACCAGCCTCAAGCCCAACCCGTCCCCTGTGGGAGCGGGCTTGCTCGCGAAAGCGGAGTGTCAGTCGACATGGATTTGCCTGACACACCGCTTTCGCGAGCAAGCCCGCTCCCACAGGAGGGTGGTTGGTCGGATGTGAGCGCGATCATCGACAGCCTGCGCAACGTTGTTGCCCCACGCCTGGACGCTTGCGGCCCAGCGGAAATGCGCGGTCTGCTCGACGCCCTCAGCGGTCGATTCGTCCCGGCCGGGCCTAGCGGCGCACCGAGTCGCGGCCGTCTGGACGTCCTGCCCACCGGGCGCAATTTCTATTCGGTGGACGTGCGCAACCTGCCGACCACCACCGCGTGGCGCATCGGCTTCCAATCCGCGAGCCTGATTCTTGAGCGGCACTTGCAGGATCACGGCGATCACCTGCGTCAGCTCGGCCTGTCGGTCTGGGGCACCGCGACCATGCGCACCGGCGGCGATGACATTGCCCAGGCCATGGCGCTGATGGGCGTGCGACCGGTGTGGGCGACGGGCAGTCAACGGGTCGACGACTTCGAGATTCTGCCGTTGAGCCTGCTGGACCGGCCACGGGTGGACGTGACCTTGCGCGTCTCCGGATTCTTCCGCGATGCCTTTGCCAACCTGATCCGGTTGTTCGACGCCGCTGTGCAAGCGGTCGCCGCGCTGGATGAACCGGACGATCTCAACCCGTTGGCGGCCAAGGTCCGCGCCGAGCGGGAAGCGCTGTTGGAATCCGGTCTGGATGAAGACGCGGCTCGACGCCAGGCCGGCTGGCGCATCTTTGGCGCCAAGCCGGGTGCTTACGGAGCGGGCGTGCAGGGCGCCATCGACGGTCGCTTGTGGCAAAGCCGCGAAGACCTGGCCGAGGTTTACCTGAACTGGGGCGGCTACGCTTACGGCGGCGCCGATGAAGGCACCGCCGCCCGCGAACAATTCGCCCAGCGTCTGAGCCAGGTGCAGGCGGTGCTGCAAAACCAGGATAACCGCGAACACGACTTGCTCGATTCCAACGACTATTACCAGTTCCAGGGTGGCATGCTGGCGGCCGTCGAAAGCCTCAGCGGTGAAGCGGCGGCCAGTTATCACGGCGACCACAGTCAGCCGGACTTGCCGAAGATCCGCACCTTGAAGGAAGAGCTGAACCGGGTGATCCGTTCCCGGGCGGCCAATCCGAAATGGATCGATGGGGTCAAGCGCCATGGCTATAAAGGCGCGTTCGAACTGGCGGCGACGATCGATAACCTGTTTGCGTTCGACGCCACCACGCAGTTGATCGACGATCACCAATATGCGTTGCTGGCGGACGCTTATTTGCTCGATCCGGCGACCCGGGAGTTTGTCCGCGAACACAATCCCCATGCCTTGCGCGACATGACCGAGCGCATGCTGGAGGCGCAGCAGCGGGGGATGTGGAAAGAGCCGGGCGAGTACCGCGAGGCGCTGGAGAATTTGTTGCTGGATATAGAAGAAGACAGCTAGTGCGCTTAAACCTGTGGGAGCGGGCTTGCTCGCGAAAGCGATGTGTCAGGCGACATCAATGTTGACTGACACTCCCTCTTCGCGAGCAAGCCCGCTCCCACAGGGATGAAGGTGCCTGTGATATTTGCTGATGGATCACCGACCATGACTGAGATTTGAAAATGACCGACACCCCCCATTTCCCGCTCTCCGCCGTGGTCGGCGCCGATGACTTGAAGCTCGCGCTGTACCTGACCGCCATCGACCCGAAAATCGGTGGCGTGTTGATCGAAGGGCCACGGGGCATGGCCAAATCGACCTTGGCCCGAGGCCTGGCGGACCTGTTGGCCAGCGGTCAATTCGTCACCTTGCCCCTGGGCGCCACCGAAGAACGGCTGGTGGGCACCCTCGACCTCGACGCGGCCCTGAGCGAAGGCCGCGCGCAATTTTCTCCCGGTGTACTGGCCAAGGCTGATGGCGGCGTTTTGTATGTCGATGAAGTCAATCTGCTGCCCGATCACCTCGTGGACTTGCTGCTCGACGTGGCCGCCAGTGGCACCAACCTGATCGAGCGCGACGGGATTTCCCATCGGCATTCGGCGAAGTTTGTGCTGATCGGCACCATGAATCCGGAAGAGGGCGAATTGCGCCCGCAATTGCTCGACCGCTTTGGCCTGAACGTCGCCCTCAGTGGCCATACCGCACCCGCCGAGCGGGGGCAGATCATCCGTCGTCGACTGGATTTCGACAGCGACCCGCAAGGGTTCTGCGCCGAGTGGGAAAGCCAGCAACACGCACTGCGCGAGCGTTGCCAAAAGGCGCGCTCGGCACTGGCGAGCATTCCCCTCGACGATGTCGCGCTGGCGCAGATCACCGAGCGCTGCTTCGCTGCCGGCGTCGATGGTCTGCGGGCCGATCTGGTCTGGCTACGCGCAGCTCGGGCTCATGCGGCTTGGCGCGGAGCGAATGCCATTGGCGAAGAAGATATCGACGCGGTCGCCGAGTTTGCCTTGCGCCATCGCCGTCGCGAACATTCGCCACCGGCGCCACACCAATCCCCGGCAGCACAGCCGCCCTCCAACCAGAACGCCAACCCAAGCGAAGGTCAGGGTCAGTGGGGCGAAATGCCCGCCCAGGCGTTGCCTGTCGGCGTTCGACGTGAAGTGCCGAGCTGGCCAAAAAAGCCCTAGGCATTCGCCCTCGATCAGACGCGGGGGCGAATGCCAGACCCCGTGCAGGACGGCTGGATCACGGTAAACAGGGCAAGCGTCACGCAGCCCTGAGCGGATCGATCAATTGGCCCGGCACCTTGCTCAATGGCCGACCGCGTCAACGCGACGATGTGCGGTTTCACCTGCGCACCCGCAGTCCTCATGAATTATGGCTGGTGATCGTCGACGCCTCGGCCTCGACCCGACGTCATCAGGCATTGAGCGATGCCAAGGGCTTGCTGGCGCAACTGTTCGACGATGCCTATCGACAGCGTGCGCGCTTGGCTTTGCTGATGGCCAGCGGCTATGTGCCGAAGTGGCAGGTGCAAGGGTTGAAAGCCTCTGCGGGCTTGCGCGACTGGCTCGAAGGGCTTGGTGCCGGCGGCGGTACGCCGATTCTGGCGGCGCTGGGCGAAGCGGGGCGTTGGCTGGCGGCGCGGCAAAAGCGCTTTCCGGCAGAGCAGCAACGGCTGCTGCTGGTGACCGATGGACGGCTGAAGGAATGGTCAACGTTGCCGGCGCTGGATTGCCCGGGGTTGCTGATCGACATCGAGCGCGGTCCGATTCATCTTGGCCGGGCAAAGGTGTTGGCAGCACAGCTGCAGGTTGATTATCGACATATCGATGAGCTGATTTCAGGTTGAATTTTGTGCTGACAGTGTTGGCCCCATCGCGAGCAGGCTCGCTTGTATGTTTAGACTTGAAGGGGTGGGTGGGAGCGAGCCTGCTCGCGATGGCATCACCTCGGAATCGGATAATCGCAGTTCATCTACATCGCTGTCCTATGCTGCTGTAAGCAAGCCATTCACAGGAGTGACCCATGCGTGTTCTAGCCCGCAATGATCAGGACGATTTTCGCGTCAAAGTCTACGCGGGCACCAACGGCGTGCTGCTGGCCATCGACGTGGCCGAACCCCGCCGCAAAGGCCTGCTGGGTTTCGCCATCGAGAAACAGCAAGGCAGCAAACCGTGGCTGTTTCTGTTCAACAGCCTGACCTTCCCCGGCAAGGCTCATACGTTTCCCCAGTATCGCGCCACCCCCAGCGATCTCGCGCCGTTGCAGAAATTTCGCTGGGCCGATTACGCGGTCAATCCAGGTGTGACGATCCATTATCGGGTTCACCTGGCCTACGGCACCGCCGATGCGCCGCAGCTGGGTGAGTTCCTGGAGGTGACGATCAGCACGGACAATGGCCTGCCAGCGGGCCAGAACGTCATCTTCAACCGGGCGGTTGCCGCCAGTCAGGCGTTCCAGCGAAAGTTCGCCGACGTTGATGCGCTGCTCAGCGCCAACAAGAAACTGCCCATCGAAGAATGGCCCGACGCCCCGCGACAATGGCTGGAAAATGGCCTGCTCGCACGCTTGCTGGGGTTTATCGAACGGGCCGAGGATGGTCAGTGGGCGCTGGACATCGCGATCTATGAATACCAGCTGAAGGTGATCGTCGATGCGGTGAACGCCGCTTTCGAGCGAGGCGTAAAGGTTCGGGTTCTGTACCACGCCCAACCGGACGAAGACACCACGGCGCTGAACGAAGCCAGCCTGGAAAAAATCCCGGCGGCGAACAAGCGCGGGCGGGTCACCCACAACATCTTTCACAATAAGTTCATGGTCCTGAGTCGGCTCGACGCGGCGGGGCAGCATCAGCCCGAAGCGGTACTCTGTGGCAGCACCAATTTCACCGCCAACGGCGTTTATCGTCAGGCCAACGTGGTGCATGTGCTGGATGATGCTCAGGTCGGCGCCAGCTATCTGCAAACCTTCGAGCAGGTCTGGGCCGCGCCGGCGGACGTCGGTGCCACCCGGGAATGGCTCACGGAAAACAATCCGATGCAGCCGGACCAGGCATTATTCGCCGGCTTCTCACCGCGTTCGGACCAGGGCGACTTGCGTGAGTTCGTCGAAATCATCGAGTCAGCGAAAAAAGACCTGCTGTTTGTCACGGCCTTTGCCTTGCCGGACGAAGTGCTCAACGCCTTGCTCGGCCAGCCCCACGACGACATCTTGCGTTACGGCCTGCAAAACACCGTCAGCCGCATCACCGGTTTCCACGCCGACCGCACCGCCCAATTTGCCGCCACCGCACTGCTCAACACCGGCCTGGAAGGCTGGCTCAAGGAAAACATGAAAGGCCAGAAGGGCAACCTGCTGGTGCACACCAAAGCCATCGTCGTCGACTTCACCAGCGACTCACCGACGATCATCAGCGGCAGCCACAACCTCAGTGAAGTGGCCAGTAACGGCAATGACGAGAATTACCTGATCATCCGTGGCGACACCGACCTGGCCGATCGTTATGGGCTGGAACTGCTGCGCTTTTACGAGCATTACCGGTTCCGCTACTTCGCAAAAAAACTCTCGCTCAAGCAGGTCCGGCCGTTGGCTCCGGATGACAGCTGGACCGATGATTATTACCTCGAGGGCGATCTGCGCATGTTGTCGCGGTTGCGCTTTGCCGGACGATAAACAGCCTGGCGGGTCTTTGCTGCTGGTGACTCACGAAATGCGTTTTGGCTTCGAGGTGTCGGACAAAATCGTGTTCATGAATCAGGGGCGGATCGAAGAACAGGGGCCACCCAAGGAACTGTTCGAACGCCCGCAATCGCCGCGTCTGGCGGAATTTCTCAAGAACGCTCGTTTTTAACTTTTTCAATCAGGAGAAACACTCATGAGCATTACTCGTTACGGCACCGGCAGCACCGCCGGTGGCGGCCAGCCCCGTCCTTTCGCCCGCGCCGTCGAAGCCGATGGCTGGCTGCACGTGTCCGGCCAGGTGCCGGCGGTGGACGGCGAAATTATCGCGGGCGGGATTGTCGAGCAGACTCACCAGACCATGAAAAACCTGATCGCGATCCTGGAAGAAGCCGGTTACGGTCTGGAAGACGTGGTCCGTACCGGCGTGTGGCTGGAAGACCCGCGGGATTTCTGGAGTTTCAATAAGGTATTTTCCGAGTACTTCAAAAGCGAACACGCCCCGGCGAGGGCCTGCGTACAGGCGAGCATGATGGTCGATTGCAAGGTTGAGATTGATTGCGTCGCGTACAAGAAAAAGGCCTGAGAATTGCGGCGGCTTCTTCGCGGGCAAGCCTCGCTCCTACGGATGATGAGAACCTGTGGGAGCGTGGCTTGCCCGCGATGGCCATGGGTATCTACACATCTTCCCGAGTTTGATGGTGTACATATCCGTTTCTGCGGTAACGGCCGCAGAAATGGATATGTACTCCCAACACCAAGCCCCGGCAGTGAATCTGTAGCTCAAGAGATGTGTAGATACCCATGCCGCGATGGCGGCCTAACAGTCGCCGCAGCACTCTGGGTAAACTCCCGGCATATTAATGGGAACCACTGATATGACCGAAGACACCATCAAGCGCCGGGCTCGAGGTCTGGACCGGGCGTTCGACATTCTCGATTTTCTCAAGGAAATCGGCCAGCCCCTGCGCCCGAATGAAATCGCCAGTGGCATCGGCAGCCCGAAGTCCACGGTCTACGAACTGGTCGCCTCCTTATTGGAGCGACGCATCCTCGAACCCGTGGGCAAGGACGGTCATGTACCTCGGCCGTCAGTTGTACTTCCTCGGACCGATGCGAAGAACAATTACAACGACTATCGCCGGGTGCTGATCGACAGCGCCAATAGCCTCGCCCGGCGTATCAACGAATAACAGCGGCTGCTTGCGGTCGCGTGTGTGAGGAGTTCGACCATGTCTTCTGCCAAAAATATTGCCTCCATGGAAAAGGGCTTTGCCCACACTGGCGCCAATCTGGTGCGTGACGTCAGCCTGCCGGCGCTGGTGCTGCACCGCGATGCGCTGGAACACAACATTCGCTGGATGCAGGACTTCGTCAGCCACAGCGGCGCGGAACTGGCGCCCCACGGTAAAACCAGCATGACCCCGGCGCTGTTTCGTCGCCAACTGGACGCCGGTGCCTGGGGCATCACCTTGGCCAGTGCCACGCAAACCCGCGCGGCTTACGCCCATGGTGTGCACCGGGTGCTGATGGCCAACCAATTGGTCGGCACGCCGAACATGGCGCTGATCGCCGATCTGTTGGCAGATCCGAGCTTCGATTTCTATTGCATGGTCGATCACCCGGATAACGTCGCGGACCTCGGCGCGTTTTTCGCCTCGTGCGGTGTGCGCCTGAATGTGATGATCGAGTACGGCGTGGTCGGCGGTCGTTGCGGTTGCCGCACCGAAGCCGAAGTACTGGCGCTGGCCAAGGCTATCGCGGCGCAACCGGCGTTGGCGCTGACCGGGATCGAGGGTTACGAAGGGGTGATTCACGGCGATCACGCGGTGACTGGTATTCGCGATTTTGCCGATTCACTGGTGCGTCTGGCGGTGCAGTTGCAGGACAGCGGTGCGTTCGCCATTGCCAAGCCGATCATCACCGCTTCGGGTTCGGCCTGGTACGACTTGATTGCCGAATCCTTCGAAGCGCAGAACGCCGGTGGGCGTTTCCTCAGCGTGTTGCGCCCCGGCAGTTACGTGGCCCACGACCATGGCATCTACAAAGAAGCGCAATGCTGCGTGCTCGACCGTCGCAGCGACCTGCATGAAGGTTTGCGCCCGGCGCTGGAAGTCTGGGCGCATGTGCAGTCGTTGCCGGAGCCGGGTTTTGCGGTGATCGCCCTGGGCAAGCGTGACGTGGCCTACGACGCCGGTTTGCCGGTGCCGCTGCTGCGTTACAAGGCGGGTGTGGTGCCCGCGGTCGGCGATGATGTGAGTGCCTGCAAAGTGACGGCGGTGATGGACCAGCATGCGTTCATGACCGTGGCACCGGGGGTTGAATTGCGGGTGGGCGATATCATTTCGTTCGGTACTTCGCACCCGTGCCTGACGTTCGACAAGTGGCGCGTTGGGTGTCTGGTGGATGAGCAGTTGAATGTCATCGAAACCATGGAAACCTGTTTTTAAGGTTCGGAACCGAGGCGCCCACCCAGACACCACCGAAACACCAGAGACACCACATCAATGAACAGCATCAACACCCTGGGCCCCAACACCCCGCGCATCGCCCTGATTGGCGAGTGCATGATCGAATTGCAACAGCGCGCCGATGGCACGCTGCAACAAAGCTTCGGCGGCGACACCCTGAACACTGCGGTCTACCTGATTCGCTGTGACGGTGAGTCGTTCGAAGCGCCGGCGCAAGTGGTCGAACGGGTGGTGGATACCACGGCGGCGGGGGATTCGTTCAGCGCGGCGTATTTGGCTTGTCGGCTCAAGGGTGGCAGCCCGGTTGAGGCTGCCGCGGCCGGGCATCGGTTGGCGAGTCGGGTGATTCAAGTGCCGGGGGCTCTGATCCCGAGATAAGCAGTGGATGGCCGCTTACTGCGCAACCGGATCGCGGGCAAGCCCGCTCCACTGGGGATGTATGGTCATTCAGGTTTGTGCAGGTCGCATCCGGTGTAGAGCCTTGCGTCGTAGTCAGGTAGGGTATTTTTGACCCCCGACACGAAACAAGGATTGATTCATGACGTTCAAGCTCCCTCGCTCCCTCCTGGCCACCAGCCTCGGCCTGACACTCGCCCTCGGCACCTTCACCCCCGCAGCCTTCGCCGAACCCCACAAACAAGTCCTCGCCGATGCCGAACAGTACAAGGGCGAAGCCCTGAAACTGCTGGAACGGCTGGTGAATATTGACTCCGGTTCCGGCTATGAACCAGGCCTGACCCAAGTCAGTGACATCGCCATCGAAGAGTTGAAGAAACTCGGTGCCACCATCGAACTCGTGCCCAACACCCCGGACAAAAGCAACCATGTATTGGCCACCCTCAAAGGCACCGGCAAGGCGAAAATCCTGCTGATGGCGCACATGGACACTGTGTTCAAGGAAGGCTCGGCCGCCGCGCGCCCGTTCCAGATCAAGGACGGTCGCGCATACGGGCCGGGCGTGATGGACGACAAGGGCGGCATCGTCGCCGGGATCTACGCGCTGAAAGTCCTGAAAAACCTCGACTTCACGGACTATGCGCAGATCACCTTCCTGCTCGACGCCAGCGAAGAAACCGGTTCAGACGTCGCCACCGACCTGATCAAGAAAACCGCCAAGGCCCACGACGTGACCCTCAACCTCGAACCGGGCCGCCCGGCCGATGGCCTGGTGGTGTGGCGTAAAGGCAGCGCCACCGCGGTGGTCGAGGTCAAAGGCAAGGCATCCCACGCCGGCGTCGCGCCGGAGCTGGGGCGTAACGCTGCGATGGAAGCCGCGCACCAGATTCTGCAACTCGGCAAACTGGGCGATGCAGAAAAGAAAACCACCATCAACTTCACCGTGCTTAACGCTGGGGACCGCACCAATGTGATTCCGGATCAGGCCACCGCCAAGGCTGACGTGCGGGCAGCGGTGCCGGAAGAGTTCGACCGGATCGAAAAGGACCTGACACGGGTCTCGAAGGACAAACTGATTGCCGAAACGGAAGTGACCACTACCCTTAAACGCGGCTTGCCGCCGATGCCGCAAACGGCGGAGTCGGATCGCTTGATGGCCATGGCCCAGGAGATATACGGCGAAATCGGCCGCAAGCTGACGGAAGAAGGCAGCGGCGGGGCGGCAGATGCCAGCCTCTCGGCAGGGGTTGGTACACCGACGCTGGACGGGTTCGGGATTGTCGGCGGGAATATCCATACGCCCGAGGAATATGCCGAAGTCGAAAGCGTGGCACCGAGGATTTATCTGCTGTCGCGGATGATTATGGAGTTGACCAGTAAAAGGTAACGTATAAATTAGCGGAACTAATACAATTAAGCTCAAGCATATTATGCTTGAGCTTAATTGTAGTGTCGGGTAAGCGTTGATAGGCTTGTTGTTTGCTATGTGTTCGAATGGTGAGTTGATCTAATCTTGTTTTTGAGCTAGGAAGTATGAGATTGTTTGACTGAGACCAGTTACGCCTTGCTCCGCTTCGGTGCAAAGATATTCGAATATTTGAGGGTCATTGATGACTTCGCTTTCTATGATTTTCTTGTAGAAGTGTTTGTCTGTGGTGATTGTTTCTGTGCATTTGAATTCTGGCAAAAATTTCAAAATTTTATGATCTGCGTAGATTTTTTTCTCTACGCTTTCAAAAGGTAAAAAATAAGTGCCTGGGCAATTTCTTATGTGTTTGTTTATCTCTTGGTCGCCATCTAATATTGATATTACATTTNCCGCCGATTGGTACGATTTTGTATTGGGAGAAATTTGTAGGGCAGTATTTTGCAATTATAAAGTCAAGAAAGTTTTTTAGCATGTCATCTTCAGTCAGGATGTATTTGTCCCATCCTGAGAAACCAAACATTATGCTTTTTATGTAGTTGTATGAGGCGGGTGTAACGTCTCCCTCACCATCGGTGTTGGTCATGTAGAATAGTTCAGAGTCTTTAAGTGTTCTCATTAAAGCAAGTGAGTGAGTTGTGCATACTATGTTCACGAAATAAGTTTCGCAGAATATGCGTAATCTTCTGACTAGGTGAGCCTGTGCGGCTGCATCTAGAGAAATATCTATTTCGTCGATGACTATTAATTTGCAACGGCTGGTGATCTTTCTGTATAGGCTAATTAAGAAAAACTCTCCAGAACTTAGGTGGTCTTCTCTTACGTATCTGTCCCCGTCAAGAGGGATGCAGTAATATTTTGTGTTTTTTACTTTTATCTCAACTAGGTTTTCAAATTTATTGCTGGAATAAATATCACCAAGGAATTCGATTAGCTCGGAAGGGCGAGTGTGTTGACCAAGAATAATAGCCGTTCTTATGTCTTTGTCTGCAGAGCTGGTACTTTGGAAATGATTAAAGCGTTGTCCGAATGGCATCGGAAGTTCAACGTCGATAGTGTTTTTGATGTTGTCAGGGATGGCGGATTTGCAGTTAAGACTATTGATTGATCCGTCATAACTGAATACGAATTCATTAGTTCCAAGTTTGTAAACAACTTCACTGTCGGTTTTGAAAACGCCAGAGGACGTCGTTTTGGAGAATGTGTCAGCCGAACGAAAATTAAGAATGGATTTTATAAGTGTTGTTTTGCCTACACCATTCTTACCTACAAGACATGTAAGTTTATTTTGGTTCAAATCTAAGCTGAATGTCATATTTTTGACATGCTGTATATTTTTTAGCTCGACTGACAGCTGCATCATAGCTTGTCCGATTTATGAAGGAACATATCCACTATGGTGGCACCATATTTTTTTCTTAGTTTGTCGAGATAGTCCGGATCAACGGTGTTGAAGTAGTTTAGCTGTCCTGAGATTTTTTCAATAGCGTTATCGAAGTCTGATCCTGTTATCGCGGTAAATTTTTCTTTGTCTGTAAGGTAGTAATGTAATTTGACTTCTGTGTCTTTTTTGAATTTTATATCTATTGAAACTTTTCCATTGGGTAGAATCACCATTCCCAATAATTTTATTTTGTTTCCGGTCTGAGTATGCTTGCTTTTTGTTGTGTTGATTGAAAGCTTGTTGTCTGTGTGCTCGGATAAGCATTGTGCGACATATTTTTCAGCTTCAAGTAGTGGTGCTTTAACCAAGGATGAAATAATTATGTCATCCGAATATCTGGAGAATGTCAGTGAGTTATCAAAGCAGTATTTTTGTAGTTTGTTATCAAAGTTGAATAAACATGCATTGCTTAGTGGTGGGGAGGTGGAAAATCCGACCGGTACGGAGCCGTTGACGGTTAATATTTTTACAATATTTGTAATGTGGTTGTCTATTCGGAGATGGGGCAGCGATCAGCGCTGTTAACTATTGTTAATGTGACTAGGTTAGTGTCAATACTGTTGAAAAAATTGGTTATGTCTGTTTGAAAAAAATATTTGCTGTGTGCATGTTTGGATACGGCATCTACAGCGTTGACGCCTTTTCTATACGAAAATACAGTTTCTTTGTTTGTCTGTAAGTATTCCAGCAAGAAAAGATTCAGAAAAGAGTGAAAAGTTTTTAGTTTTTTGTTTGGTATGTGGAGTTCTCTGTCGTTATATTTTTTTGTTTCGTAAAGTGTGCTGATGTCGCCAGTGTCAAGTTCGGGGAATTCGAATTTGCCTTGGTACATAGCGTCCAGTAGATCTTTTATAGGTCTTTTGTTCATTAGTTAAACTCAAGCCGATATCGTGACAGGAACACGATTTTGACAAAATATGCCGTAAAGCAGAGCGAGATTCAATGCTTTCCATAAAAGTGAAATGAACTTTTCTGATTTCGGTCGGGGTGACGTTGAGTGGTTCAAGGTGTAGGAAATTTCTGATAGTCCGATTCGTATAGCTTGATCAATCAGCTGCGTTTTTCAGAAACGAAATTAATGGATCGGCGTTGAATTGTCTTGAAGTGATTCTGGCGGGAGGAGCGGATGGCGGTGCTGGTTTTTGCAGGTGCAGACGAATTTTTCTAATCAGAGAAAGCGAAATACGTAGGGCGCTTATGTTCGGGAGCTGAGGTGTATCAGAGGACGGGGGCTGGGAGAGGGCTACGAAAATCAAATAAATATTTACTATTTATGTGCCTCTTTAGCTTTTGCTAGAGAGGCACATAAACGTAAAGCGGAGACTAGACACCTGTAGAGGCCAGATTTGGCGACTGGAGATACTCCTAGTCACTGGCATAGGCCGACTCTAAATCAAGCAACCTCAGAAAACAAGGATCCAGGCTGAGCGGTATCAAGCGAGATGTTGAGATCGCTCGCCAAGAATCCCACACAGGGCGTGGAACGACCACTACGCGGCGCACAACTTTCCAAGACGTTTCCTACAACGTACCCTATTGCCGCGTTTCAGCATCGACCCCTATAGTTCGGGCTCGCGGAAAAGACCGCGAACGACCTTGGCCGGTCGATTATCTGAAAAGCAACAGCGCCAAACGTGTTATGGCAGCTGTGCGCGGGACACCTTCGGGTGTGCCGGGTCTTTCAGGTACCGGTCGGCCAACCCGCACACGGCTGCCACCTTACTTTCGCTTGGCCGCGACCGGTGGTAGCTCAGCCTGGAGTTATACCTATGTTCGACCAAGTCATGCCCCGTTACCTCCCCATCGACACCTACGACGCCGAAAATCCGGTGCTCTTCATCAACACCCACAAAGAACTCAGCGACATGGCCGCCTGTGCCGCGCATCGCTTCACCGTGGTTCGCGATCTGACGGATACCTTGTCCAGCCTGAACCTCAAAGATATTTCCGACTGTGATCTGACCCGTATTACCCGTGCGGTGCATCTGCTGATGCGCGAAGGTTGCGCGATGCTGGATGTGATTCAGGCGCGGGCGTTGCAGCGGGAGGAGGGGTTCAAAACCCCAGTGTAGAAAAATAGCAAAAGATCAAAAGAACAAAAGATCGCAGCCTCCGGCAGCTCTACAGTGTGTACGTTATCCCAATGTAGCAACTGCCGCAGACTGCGATCTTTTTGGCCATTACTCTTTAACGCTCATAAACTCTTCCGCCCAACGAATGTAGTCCTCAGGCTGCGTGTACGTATGCGTCAGTTCAGTCGCGCTCAGGTCCGATGCCTGAGTAAAGATCTGCCGCTGTTCGCGCAGGCTGTCGTAAGTCGCTTTGATCGCCGCGAAGTAAGCGCCATGGCCGTCGATGGTGATGCGCACGCCCAGTTCGGCCAGACGTTTGTCGTCACGCAGCAGCGGGTTGCCGTAGGTGACCAGCATCAGCGGCACGCTCAGGTGTTCGGCGATTTGCTCCAGTTGATCGAAGTCCTGCACGCCCACCATGCAAATCCCGTCCGCACCGGCCTGCTGGTAATGCCGGGTGCGGCTGATGATTTCCTGGATCGGCAGGATCCCCGCGTTGGTGCGGGCGATGATTGCCATTTCCGAGTCGACCCGGGCTTCGAGCGCCGCGCGAATCTTGCCGACACCTTCGGCAACCGTGATCAGGTCGGTGGACTTGCGGCCGAATTGCGCCGGCAACAGGGTGTCTTCGATAGTCAGGGCAGCCACGCCGGCGCGTTCGAGTTCGACGATGGTGCGCATGACGTTGAGCGCATTGCCATAGCCGTGGTCGGCGTCGGCGATCACCGGCAATTGGGCCACGCGGCCGATGCGGGTGGCCTGCTCGGCGAACTCGCTAAGGGTGATCAACGCAAAGTCCGGGGCGCCCAGCACCTGCAACGACGCGACCGAACCACCGAGGATCCCCACTTCAAAACCCAGATCGGCGGCGATGCGTGCCGACATGGGGTCGAAGACCGAGGCGGTGTGATAGCAGGCGTTGGAAGCGAACAGTTGGCGGAAGTTACGGCGTAAATCCTGATGAGATAGCCTGGGCATATGAGTTCCACCAACACAAAGGAATGGAAGGGCTTGAGCAAAAGTGTCAACGCCGAAGGAACAAAAGGCTATCACGCGGGCGGGTGAGCAATTATGACGAATTTGCATGGGGCATGCAGTGGTCGGTATACCGGGTGCCGCTGGGCGACGCTTTTTGAGCTGGATTGACATGAATCCTGGCTTCGACGCGATCCCTTGTAGCAGCTGCCGAAGGCTGCGTTCGGGTGCGAAGCACTCGCCATCACGGATCGGAAGTCATGCAGGGTTGGTGATCAGTCTGAAAGGCCGAACTGGCAGGTTTACGACTGCTACGTCCGAACGCGGCCCGAACCGAACGCAGGCTTCGCCAGCTGCTACACAATCACGCCGCCACCGCCTGCTGCTGTTGGTTGCGCAGTAGCACGGCGCGGACCGAGTTGCCGGGTTGCAGTTGCAGGCGTTTGGCAGTGAGCCGGTCGACGATCAGGCTGTTGCCGACCAGCCGCCCCTGGGCAGTGGTGATGCGGCAGTTTTCCAGGCGGCGGTTGTGGATCAGCCACACCGGCGCCTGGTCGTCGGGCGTGCCGATGGCCAGCTCCAATCGTTGGCTGTCACGTACCGTGCGGATTCTCGACACCGGGGCTTCGATCACCGGGCCGGCGTCGAAGATATCGATGTAACCTTTATGGGCAAACCCCTCGGCGGTGAGGATCTTCAGCGCAGGTTCGGTGTTCGGGTGCGGCTTGCCGATCACCGCTTGGGCCTGTTCGGTGAGCAGGCAGGTGTAGAGCGGTTGGCGTGGCATCAGCTCGGCGATGAACGATTTGCTGCCTAACCCCGACAAATGATCGGCATGACTGAAATCCTTCTTGAAAAAGTGCCGGCCCAGGCTGTCCCAGAACGGTGAGCAGCCTTGTTCGTCGGCACTGCCACGCAGTTCGGCAATGAGCTTGTCGCCGAACAAGTGAGGGAATTCGGCAACGAACAGCAGGCGCGCGAGCGACAGCAATCGACCATTATTGCCGTGGCGTTGATCGTGTCGCAGAAACAGCGAACAGATTTCCGATTGGCCAGTCATTTCGTTGTTCAGGAACAACGTGGGGATCTGGCGCTGAATACCCAGGTCCGGCGACGAGCTGACCGTGAGTCCGACCCGGTAATTGTACCAGGGCTCCCGCAGGCCGACGGCGCCCGCCAGGGCACTGACGCCGAGCACTTGTTGATCGTCGTCTTCGAGCACGAACAGATAATCGGCGTCTGCGCGCTCGACCTGTTCGGCAAAGGTGCGCTGGGCCCAGCGCACTCGCAGGGCCAGGCGCTCCTCGTTGGCCGGCAGGGTCGTGAAGCCGGGGCCGGCCCGTTGCACCAGTTCCAGCAAGGCGGGCAGGTCGGTGACTTGAACCGGGCGGACAATCATGATGCAGCTCCTTCTTCGCGCCTGTTCGGGCACTGTCGTTGGGCATGGGGCCGGTGGCGGCTCACAGGGCGATCAACCGGATCGCACTGGCGTCGGTCACATTCAGGGCCGCGCACATCTCGACGCTCAAGGCCACAGGTTGCCCGGCGCGATAGTCCAACTCGGCGACGATGGCGCGGTAGTCCTTCAACGAATCGTTGCTCACCAGGTAGTTGCTCACCAGGCTACCGCGGGCATCGAGGGCTGAGCCTGGGTGCACCGTGCTGGTCTGGCTTTGGGCGATGGAGCGAATGTTCGAGGTGCGTGCGTACAACGTCGGGCCACCGTCGAACAGGTCGATGTAGCTGTTGGTCTCGAAGCCTTCACGTTCAAGAATGTCGAAGGCCTCCTGACCATCCGGATGAATCCGGCCGATGCATTCCTGCGCAGCCGGCGGCAGCATTGGCACGTAGATCGGGTATTGCGGCATCAGTTCGGCGAGAAATGTCCGGCTCTGCAGGCCGCAAAGCCGCTCGGCCTCGACGTAGGGCAGGTCGAAGAAATGCTTGCCCAGTGCATCCCAGAACGGTGACTGGCCCTGTTCGTCGCTGTAGCCAACGATTTCGGTGATCACCGCTTCGGCAAAGCGCGCCTGGTGGGCGGCAATGAACAGCAGTCGCGCCCGGGACAGCAATTCGGAGAACTGCGTGCGTTCCAGCGTTGTATCGATGTGGAAGCCGCGCAGCAAAGTATGACCAGTGAGGTCGTGGCACAACGACAACGCCGGCACCCCGTGCTCGATGTTCAGCTCCCGTGAAGCGCTGGTGAAATGGCGGTTGCGCAAACTGTAGAACGGCTCGTTGAACCCTGCGGTGGCGAGGATTTCCGAGCAGCCGACCAGACGGCGAGTCGTGAGATTTTCCAGCACGAAGAAATAGTTCTCCGGGCCAGGACCCCGGGCGTCTTTTTCGAATGAAGCGCTGGAGTCGAAAATTTTCTTGCGCAACTGTTCGGTGTCGTCCGGCAAGGACGTGACCCCCACCAGACTGTCGCGCGCCAGTTGTTGCAACTGGGGCAGGTCGGTTAACTCCACCGGGCGTAAGACCAGCATGGATGTACTCCTGTATCAAAGGGTTCGGCGATTTGCACCGAACCTGACTATCACTGTCGGTTTCCACGCATTAAATCGGCGGTCGCCTGAATTCGTGTCAGACGCTGCTCTTTTTCTTGTCAGCCATTGCTTGGGTCGGGTAGGACCGTGCTGCTCCCCAGTTTGTTGAGGAAGAACAAATAGACCACTCCCAGGGCAATCCAGATCAGGCCGAGTTTCTGTGCATCGACGCCCATGTTGTACATGATGGCCGCGACGATGATGAAGCCGATCACCGGGCAGATCAGGTGACGGATCACCTGGCCGGACTTCTGCCGACGCCAGTAGTAATTGATCACGGTCAGATGCAGCAACATGAAACCGCTCAGGGCGCCGAAGTTCACCAGAGAGGTGAGGGTGTCCACCGAGTTGATGAACAGGTAGCAGATCACCAGCGACAGCGCCGCCACCAGATAGATACTCATATACGGCGTGTTGTGTTTCGGGTGCACCTTGGCCAGCACTTTCGGCAGTTTGCCGTCCCGCGCCATGCCAAACAGCAGACGTGAAACCGCCGCTTGCGAGGTGATCGCGACTGCGACGCCCCAGGCCAGGGCGGTGGCCACGGCGGTCAGGGTTGCCAGCCAGCTGCCGGCGGCGATTTCGGCGATTTCATAGAACGCAGTGTCGGCGGACTTGAAGCCCAGGCCGGCGGCCAGATCCGTGGCAATCCAGGTCTGTACGACGAAGATAACGCCCATTACCAGCAACGTGATCAGCGCAGCCTTGCCGACGCTACGGCCCGGGTCGCCCTTGATCTCTTCGGCGAGGGTGGAAATGGCATCGAAACCGAGGAACGACAGCACGGCAATCGATACCGCTTGCATCAGCAGGGCGAAGTTGAATGTCTCGGGGTTGTACAACGGCGCCAGAGTCAGCTGACCGTTACCGCCGCCACTGTGCAGGGCATTCCAGGCATAGAACAGGAAGATCCCCAGCACCACCAGTTGCGCCAGTAGAAAGACGATGTTCATCCGCGCGGTGAAAGTTATGCCCCGCAGGTTGACGAAGGTGGCGCTGACTAGAAAGGCCAGGATGAAGCCGACTTTCGGGATGTCCGGGTACAAATGATTCAGCGCCATCGCCGCGTAAACGTAGAGCAGCGGCGGAATCAGCAAATAATCGAGCAGCATCAGCCAACCGGCGATAAACCCGACATGCGGGTTGAGGCCGCGTTGTGCGTAGGAATACACCGAACCCGCAACCGGAAAGGCCCGGGCCATACTGCCGTAACTCAGCGCCGTGAACAGCATCGCCACCATGCCGATGATGTAGGCCAGCGGTACCATTCCCGGCGCTTCGGCGTTGACGTAACCATAAACGCCGAACGGGGCGATGGGGATCATGAAGATCATCCCGTACACCACCAGGTCCGTCAGTGACAGGCTACGTTTCAACTCTTGCTTGTAGCCGAATTCTTCAATTTCCATGAAGCCTTTCTCCTTGATGATGAAAACAGCTGCACGCTGCGAGTTTGAAGCTATTGCCCTACAACAGTGGCGCCAGATAGTCGGTCCAGCGACCGATGTCCTCGGGCATGCGCAGCAGATCGTTGCGTACCTCGATCAGTACCGAGTCCAGCCCTCTTGCATCGCCGTGAACCGGCACGGTCATGTCACCCAGCGGATCGACTTTGTACGGCTGATTGCCGGCGACTTTCAAGGGGTGTCGGCTCAACCCGTCGAGCACTCGCTGGGCGTATTCCCTGGCCTGCCCATACAACACGCCGACTTCCAGCGTTCGTGGCTGGCCGTAATAGATCGGGGTGAAACTGTGAATCCCCACCACGCGAACCGGTCGACCTTGCGCCATACGGGCGTCGATCAAGGTTTGCAGGCGTGCATGAAACGGCTTGAACAGGCAGTGCCGGCGATACTCGCGGGTGATCTCGTCCAGATCCCGATTGCCCGGCACCTGATAAATCTCGCTCTGCAACGGAATACTGTCCGGCGCATGGCGCGGGCGGTTGAGGTCGATCAACAGCCGTGAATAATTGGCCGCCAACAGGGTCGCGCCCAATGCTTCGGACAAGCCCTCGGCCAGCGCCAGGGCGCCGATGTCCCAGGCGATGTGTTCGCGGGCGGCTTCATGGCTCAAGCCCAGGTCATTTAACCCGGCCGGGATAAACCGACTGGCGTGTTCACATACCAGAATCAGCGGGTGCTCGGAGGCTTCCCGGCTCAGGGTATACACAGGCTGGGTGTAGAGCCCCCGTTCGGCGGACTCAGTACAAGCGCGCATAGTGCTCACACAGATCGGCGGGCGAGAGCTGTTCCGTCAACTTCAGTTCTTCGGTTTTAAGTGCGAACCAGGTGTCCAGCAAGGCGCGCGGCAGGGCTTCGATCAACGCCTCGCTGTTGCGCAGGCAATCCAGAGCCTGGGACAGAGAGTCGGGCAGGGCGACGATGCCGCGGGCCTGGCGTTGCTCTTCGTTCAGCGAATCGGGGATTTCATCGGTGATCGCGCTCAAGGCCAGGCGCTGCTCGATGCCCAGCCGACCGGCAATCAACAACGCGGCCATGGCCAGGTGCGGTGAGGCCGTGGCGTCCATGGCGCGAAATTCCAGGTTGTACTGCGCCGCCACGGCTTTGCCGCCCAGGCTCACGGTCGGGCAGATCCGTAGCGCCGCTTCACGATTGCGTTGGCCGAGACAGGCGTAGGAAGCGCTCCAGTGATGGGGCTGCAAGCGCTCGTAGGAAACCGGTGTCGGCGCGGTAAAGGCGCAGAGCGCCGGCAAATAGTGCAGAACGCCGGCGGCCCAATGCTGGCCGAGGGTCGACAGGCCGTTGGTGGTACCGGCGTCGTACATCACCGGGTGGCCGGCCAGATCCTGCAGGCTCACGTGCAAATGCACGCCATTGCACACCGCCTGCCCGGAGGTCTTGGGCGCGAAACTCAGGTCCAGGCCCATTTGCCGGGCGATCTCACGGGTGATCTCGCGCACGTTCACCGCGCGGTCGGCGGCGGCGACGCCGAGGGCCGGGCGGCAGGTGATTTCGTATTGGTGCTTGCCGTATTCCGGCAGGAACATCTCCGGCTCCACACCGCCGGCACGCAGTGCGCTGAGCAACCAGCCGCCGAACTCGGCGCCCTGGCGCTGCGCTTCAAGAGAGAACGCCAGATGCTCAGCCGCGCCGCTGCCGAGGTTGAATTCATGTTCGAACGCGGCGTTGATCTGCAGTCCCAATTCGTCGCGATAACGCGCCACCTCGTTGCGCAACAGCGTGCGCGGGCAGGCGCCCCACGGGCGGCCATCGGTTTCGCGAATGTCGCCGTGAATGAAGTCCAGCGCCGGGGCATTGGCGTCCGGGCCGTTGTTGACGGTCACACGGCTGCTCAAGTCGGGGATCAGCCGCAAGTCTCCATAAGCACCCCATGGATTGCTGGAGGCGATGATGTCTTGCGGGGTCAGGGCGCTGTTGGCCGGTACCCAGCCGCAACCCGTCACCTGATAGGCATCGAGTTCGTCAGTGGGAAAGGAACGGCCGCGCGTCACGCCGATCAGGTCGGTGGTGACGATCGTGGTCATCGGCAGTGGCGACAGGCGAGCGCTCATGGCTGCATCTCCTGCAACCGGCCGAGCACGGTCTGGGTGTCTGTGATCCAGCAGTAACCCTTGATGGCGTTCAGGCAGGCGTGATGCCGTTGTTCGGTGTAGGTGGCGCAGGCATCTTCGACCAGCGTCACCAGATAACCACGGTCGGCGGCGTCGCGCACGGCCATGTCGACACACTGGTCGGTGACGATGCCGGCGATGATCAGGTGTCGGGTTTCGAGGTTGCGCAGCACGTAGTCGATGTTGGTGGAGTTGAAGACCCCGGAAGAGGTCTTGGGCAGCACGATTTCGTTTTCGATTGGCGTCAGGTCATCGATGATTCGCGCTTGCGGGCTGCCCTTGGGCAGGTGCATGTCCGAGAGTTTGTGGTCCAGCGAACGATCGCGACCATCGGCAGTGAGGCTTTCGATGAGCGTATGCAAGACGTTTTGCCGTGCTTCGCGAAAGGCACTGAGCAACCGGCGTTGATTGGGCACCACGTGCATGTGGGCGCGGGTCAGAAAGTATTCGGCATCCGGCCCGTTGAGGTGCGGATCGAACTGCGGCTCGAGCCAGGCACGCTGCATGTCCACCAGCAACAGCGCGGTGTGGTCGGCGGCAAACGGCAAGTCCCGGGGCGAGTGGTGGGGGAGCGTGAACATCCTTATTTATCCTCCAGCAGGTGAGTGTCGAAGTCGGTCCGCAGGGCATCGATGCCTTCCAGGCGATCGGCCAGATCGGGGCTGCGCAGGGACAGGCAGGCAACCAATGCTTCAACCTGGGCCAGCGCCGGTACCATCGAGTCGAAGGCCGACGCCGATTCCACCGGCGCACTGATGATCAGGTCGGCCATTTCCCGCAGCGGTGATGCATAGATGTCGGTGAACAGCACGACCCGCGCATGTCGGCCCTTCGCGGCATTGGCGACCCGCAGAGCCTGGGACTGGTAGCGGCGATAGTCGAACACCAGCACCACGTCTTGACGCTGCACGTCGAACAGCCGGTCCGGCAATTGCGCGTTGTCTTCCAGGGCGAAACAGCCGGGCCGCAGCAAGCGCAGATGGTTGAGCAAATAGTTGGCGAGGAAACTGCTGAAGCGACCGCCGAAGCAATGGACCTGATGGCGGGTGTCGAGCAGCCATTCGATCAGAATTCGTACATCTTCGGGTTGAGTCAGCGCCTGGGTGTCGACCAATGCCCGATGGCTGTTCGCTAGATAGTGGCCCCAGGGATCATCTTTTTTGAGATGGGCGCGGGGTTGCAACAGGGTACTGGGAGAGCGCAGGCGGTCGTCCATGTCGCTGAGCAAGGCTTCCTGAAAGTCGGCATAACCGCTGAAACCAAGCTTCTTTACCAGCCGCACAATGGTCGGATCGCTGACACCGGCATGTTCGGCCAGACGTGACATCGGGCCCAGTCCGTTTCGCGGGTACTGGTCCAATAAGGCACGGATGACTTTGCGTTCCGACAGCGTGAAGTCCAGGCCGCAATCGGTGATCACTCTGAGTGGGGGCATCCGGGCTCCTGCTGGATGGATGTGTCTGTTTTGTTTCACAAACTGCTAAAATAGTATTTATGTAACGTGTGCTACATGTCTAGTGAATTATCTCACGGATTTCCCAAGCCCAAAAATGGGGCGAAACGCCCGTGCGTGCAGGGCTACGCGGATGTCGATTGACCTTGTAGGACACCGCCCATAGTGGTGTCGGAGATTGCTACTTCTCGGGGATAAAATGGGGTTGTGAACCCGATCGACTGCTTGAAACGAAGCACCCTGAATCGCGCTTCTTGCGGCACAATGACCCGGTTGTTCGCGGCATCGTGCCATTTTCATCCCATCGACAGAGTGATCTTCCGTGCAGGCGACCCGCTTGACCCTGATGTGCCACGCTCGAACCGTCGCACAAAAACTGGCGTGTTTTCCTACGAATGAGCCATTAGAAATGGATGGGCAATCGGAGAAGGGTTTGCGTTGCCGCCAGTTCAAGGGCACCCCCCGTTTGCTCTGTGGTCCGGAACTGCGGACCCGGCAAACCGCTGAGCTGTTTGGCGACGACGTGGAGATTGTCGCGGCACTGGCAGATTGCGATTTCGGACGCTGGAAAGGCACGTCGATCGACGACCTGCAGAAGTCCGAACCCGAGACGCTCCAAGCCTGGCTCAATGACCCGACCTCGGCACCCCACGGTGGAGAATCGGTGGCGCAACTCGGTGAGCGGGTGGCTGCATGGTTGAATACCCTCGAGACGACGCCGGGGCATATCGTTGCCATTACCCATCCTTTTGTCATTCGCGCCGCACTGACGCAGGTGCTGCAGGGCGCGGCGTTCAATCAGATCGACGTCGAGCCGTTGTCGGCCATCGAGTTGCGGTTCAACGGTCGCTGGCGACTACGCTTGATGGGCACGGACCCTGAGGGAGCACGTTGATGAAAAAACTCCTAGTCATCGGTGTTGGCGCCGGCAATCCCGACTACATCACGATGCAGGCGGTGAAGGCGCTGAACCGCGTCGATGTGTTTTTCCTCATGGACAAGGGCCAGAGCAAAGACAAACTGATCGACCTGCGCCGCGAGATCTGCGAGCGCTACATCACCGATCACGACTACCGCTTCGTCGAAGCCCACAGTCCGGAGCGGGAGCGCGGGGATGTGGACTACAAGGCCAGCGTCGAAGACCTGAACCGCGCCAAGCAGCAGACCTTCGAGCGGCTGATCAACGAGGAATTGACTGACGAGCAGTGCGGCGGTTTTCTGGTGTGGGGCGATCCGGCGTTGTACGACAGCACCATTCGGATTCTGCAGGCGATTCTGGCGTCAGGCCGGTGTGTGTTCGAGTTCGAGGTGATCCCCGGGATCACCAGCGTGCAGGCGTTGGCGGCGCAACATAAGGTGCCGCTGAATCGCATCGGTCGCTCGATTGAAATCACCACCGGCCGGCGTTTGGCAGCGGGGCAGGTGAGTGACGCCGACAGCCTGGTGGTGATGCTGGATGCGCAAGATGCCTACCATCACGTGGCCGATCCGGAGACGGAGATTTACTGGGGGGCTTACCTGGGGACGCCGGATGAAATCCTGATCAGTGGCAAGCTCAAGGATGTCGCGGATGAGATTGAGAGAGTGCGCAAGGCGGCGCGGCTGGCGCATGGGTGGATTATGGATACTTATCTGTTGCGCAAGTCTTGAGGGTTTCGGTGGCTGGGCTGGCGCCTTCGCGAGCAAGCCCGCTCCCACATTTAGTCTGCGTCGTACACAAATGTTGTGCTCAATATAGATTCAGTGTGGGAGCGGGCTTGCTCGCGAAGAGGCCCTCAAACACACTCAAATAACCGCCTTTACCTCACGCCCAAACCGCTCCCGATACACCGACGGCGGCACGCCGACCACACTGCGAAATGCCACCCGGAAACTCTCCACCGAACGATAACCGCAGTGTTGGGCAATCTGCTCGGTGTTCTGGCGGGTACTCTCCAGCAGCTCGCGGGCCCGGGCCAGGCGCTCATGTTGCAACCATGCCTTGGGCGGCAGGCCGCTGGCTTCGGTGAACCGTCGCAGGAACGTGCGCTCACTCATGGCCGCCTCGCTGGCAAGGTCGCGAACCTCCAGCGGTTCGTGCAGTCGTTCCCGCGCCCATTGCATGACCCGCGACAGATCGCTGCGCGGCGTCGGGCTGACCGGTGACGGAATGAACTGCGCCTGGCCGCCGGTGCGTTGCGGCGACATCACCAACCGCCGCGCCACCGAGTTGGCCACCTGCGTGCCGAAATCCCGCGCGACCAGATGCAGGCAGGCATCAATGCCCGCGGCACTGCCGGCCGAGGTGATCAATTGGCCTGAATCGACGTAGAGCACGTCCGGGTCCACTCGAATGTCCGGAAAACATTCGGCCAATTCCGTGGTGTAGCGCCAATGCGTCGTGGCGCCGTGACCGTCGAGCAAACCGGTGGCCGCCAGTACGAATACCCCGGAACAGATCGACAGCAACCGCGCGCCCCGGGCATGGGCCTGGCGCAGGGCGGCGAGCAAAGGTTCAGGCACCGCCGCGCTGCGGTCGCGCCAGCCAGGGATGATGATGGTCCGGGCTTCTTCAAGCAGTTCCATCCCGCCGTCGGCCAGCACCTGAATGCCGCCCATGGCGCGCATCGGCCCTTGGTCGACGGCGACGATACGATGCTCATACCAAGGGAAATCGAACTCCGGGCGCGCCAGACCGAAGATCTCCACGGCGATGCCGAATTCGAAAGTACAGAGGCCGTCGTAGGCCAGAATCGCGACCAATCCAGGGGAGGGCTGCATTTGGCGGAAAATTCCCGGTGAGTGTCTTGTACGCCACTGTAGCGGCAAGCGCGGGGCAGATAAAGTCTTCCCACACCCATCGAGACTTTGGAGTACAACCCATGCCCAGCCTGGTTCGCGAAATTCCCGCCGCCCCAACCGCCATTGCCCTGATGCATTTCAGCAACCGTCTGACCTTCGAGACCGACTGTTCCGACGTCTACGGCAGCCAACAGGCCGGCGAGGTGGATTTTGTCCTGGTGGACGTGCGTGGTCCGTTGGCGTTTGAACGCGGACATGTGCCGGGCGCGATCAACATCCCGGGACGATTGATCACGGCTGACGGCCTGGCGGCTTATTCGAAATCCACGCTGTTCGTGGTTTATTGCGCAGGGCCCCACTGCAACGGCGCCAACAAGGCCGCGGTGAAACTGGCGGCGCTGGGTTACCCGGTCAAGGAAATGATTGGCGGAGTTACCGGGTGGCTGGATGAGGGGTTTGAATTGAGTGTTGTGGTGCAACCTGTCATTGCGATGCCCATAAGTTGTGAGTGCTGACCCAGTGTGGCGAGGGAGCTTGCTCCCGTTGGGTCGCGAAGCGGCCCTGAAAACGCCCAATCACGATTCCCTGGATAGATCGCATTCTCAGTATTTACGACTGCTTCGCAGCCGAGCGGGAGCAAGCTCCCTCGCCACAGAAGTCCATCATTTCTCAGATTCAGCGATTAACTGATGAAGCGGTCCACCACTCATCCAGCGTCGCTTGCAACCAGTGATTGACGGCTTGATAGCCGGCGCTGTCCTGTGGCCCCCGAGGCAACGGCGATTCCTCGGCAAAGTGCTCATTGAGGATCGCCACCGATTCGGCATTCCACTCCGGGTGGAACTGCAACCCCACCCGCGTCGCCCCGACGCGATACATCTGCTGCTCACACACGTCACTGCTGGCCAGCAATTGCGCATCCGGCGGTAAATCGATCGCGTCTTCGTGCCATTCCAGCACCTTCAGCAGCTGGCCATCCGCAAAGGTCACGGTGGTCCAGCCAGTTTCAGGGTGAGACATCCGCCGCACATTCCCACCCAGACTCAGCGCCAACAACTGCGCTCCCAGACAAATCGCAAATACCGCCGCGCCCTGATCCAGACTATCTGCCAGCCACTGACGCTCCGCTTCCAGCCACGTCGGCCCGGCGTTGGATTCATAAGGCCCGCCCAACAGGATCACCGGTGCCGCGCTCACGGGCGGCAACTGGCCGAGGTCGGCGCGAAACACGTTCAGCGTAATGCCACGGGACTGAGCCCATTCGGCAATGGCGCCAGGACCTTCGGCAGGATGGTGCTGGATCAGGTTCAACGTGGGCATCACGCTTCTCTTCCGGGAATAGGTTGGCGGGGTCAATGTGCCGCAAAAAAAAGATCATCGCCAGTGCGACTGTTCAATCGGATCACGCCCGAAATCTTGTAGGTTTTGTCTGAAGCAAAGGATTGTCCTACAGCCCTTGCACCACCTTGGCGCACGCTTCAAGTGCCTTGAATCCCTTGGCTGTTTTTCTATAAGTATTTGTCGCCTAAACACAATTTGCCCTCCTGCAGCCGCTCTAGACTGCCGGCCACTTCGGTCTTCACCAGCCGAAAGTTGCCAACAGAAAGCTGCCAAAAGCCTCCGCACACAGGAGTTATAAATGAACAAGCGAGTGATGTTCGGTGCCCTGGCACTGTCGATGTTGTCCCTGACCGTCGTGGCCGAAGACGCCAAGCCGATTCGCCTCGGTATCGAAGCCGGTTACCCGCCATTTTCGATGAAAACCCCTGACGGCAAACTCACCGGTTTCGACGTGGACATCGGCGATGCGTTGTGTGAGCAGATGAAGGTGAAATGCACTTGGGTCGAGCAAGAGTTCGATGGCCTGATCCCGGCCCTGAAGGTCAAGAAAATCGACGCGATCCTGTCGTCCATGACCATCACGGATGACCGCAAGAAGAACGTCGATTTCTCCATCAAGTACTACCACACCCAGGCGCGCTTCGTGATGAAGGCAGGCACCGACGTCAAGGATCCGCTGACCGAGCTCAAAGGCAAGAAAGTCGGTGTGTTGCGCGCCAGCACCCACGACCGTTTCGCCACTGAAGTGCTGGTGCCGGCCGGCATCAACCTGGTGCGTTACGGTTCCCAGCAGGAAGCCAACCTGGACATGGTCGCCGGTCGCCTCGACGCGATGCTGGCCGACTCGGTCAACCTGGACGACGGTTTCCTGAAAACCGACGCCGGTAAAGGCTTCGCCTTCGTAGGCCCGACCTATGAAGACGCCAAGTACTTCGGCGGCGGTTCCGGAATCGCCGTGCGCAAGGGTGATAAAGCGCTGGCGGACAAATTCAACACCGCCATCACTGAAATCCGCGCCAACGGCAAGTACAAGCAAGTGCAGGACAAGTACTTCGACTTTGACGTTTACGGCCATTAATACGCCGTAGGTGGCCACCGTTGACGCGGTGGCCATTTTTTTTATGCTCTCTAATCAGGCCGCGATTTAATGTGGGAGCGGGCTTGCTCGCGAAGGCGGTCTCAGAAGCGGCGAAGATGCCTGGGTCATCATCGACATCCCGCCTCACAGTGTTAGGCTTTGCCCCGAATCCTGCGCTCTGTGAAGGAAGGTTTATGTTGAAGTTACTCGCCCTGCTCACGCTCCTGGCGTCCTCCGCCGCCCACGCTCAAACCCCGCTGCACACCGATCTGCCGCTCAAGTACCTGGAGCAGGCCCACGCTGAATCCCGCAACCAACCCTTGGTGATTTTCCTGCACGGTTACGGCAGTAACGAGCAGGACCTGTTCGACATCAAGGATGAATTGCCGCCGCAGTACAACTACCTGTCGGTGCGGGCGCCGATGACGATGGAAGAGGGCAGTTACCAGTGGTTTCGCCAGAAAGGCGAGGGCGCCTATGACGGCGAGACGGACGACCTGAAGGCCAGCGGCCAGGTGCTGCGGGATTTTGTCGCACAAGCGGCGAAGAAATATCACACCGAAGCGGACAAGGTATTCCTGGTGGGTTTCAGTCAGGGCGCAATCATGTCCTACGAGGTCGCCTTGCGTCATCCCGAGGCGGTGGGCGGAATTGCGGCGTTGAGCGGGCGAATCCTGCCGGTGCTCAGGTCCGAGCTCAAACCGGATGAAAAACGCCAGCAGCTGGCGATTTTCATCGGTCATGGCACCGCCGACAAACGCCTGCCCTACAACGACGGTACTGAGGCCGACAGCCTGTTGCAGCGCCTGTCACTCAAGCCCGAGTTTCATGCCTATCCAGGTGTCGGTCACAGCATCAGCGCTACCGAGATGCAGGATTTGAGCACCTGGTTGCAGCGTCTCAATCCCTGAATCGGTCGGGTTTATTTGCCGCTGACGATTTGTTTGACCAGCGTTTCGTGGCCGGTTTTGTCGTTGGGGCGGGAGATGATCTGAACGATGGCCATGCGCGTACCGGAAGCGGCCATCAACGTGCTGTCCAGCGTCATGCCACCGCCCTGGGTGGCAGTGCTGTCGATCTGCCGAAGGCCCAGGCCTGTGCCTTTCTGGGTCAGACTTTTTTCGCTGGTTTTGTTGAAATCCGGTAAGGCGTTGCGTTGCTCGGTGGCGAACGCGGACACCGTGGCGTCAAGGAACTCACCGTCGTTGTCCTTGACGTTGGCGCCGCCGGGGATGGTGTTTTCAGCGGCGATCACCACGGTTTTGGTGGTCTGGTTGGTGTACATCGTGCCCGTCGCCCCGGCAGTGCCGGTGGCCGCATCGCCGGCCGGCAGCGGGGTGGCGATGAAACCCTTGGGCAGGGTGAAGGTGAACTTGCCGCCGAGCATCGAGACCTTCTGGGGCGGCGCTTTGTCGCCGGCAGTGGCCTTGGCCGCCTGCGCATTCATGGCACCCAGACTGGCAGCCGCCATCAGCAGCAGAACAACGGCTTTTTTACTCAACAATGACATTCAAACTCTCCAGGGAATGATCCGCGCTTTGACGGCGATCATCCCACGGATCGCGATCTGTAGCAGCTGCCGCAGCCTGCGTTTGTAGTAGCAGCTGCCTCGCGGGCTCGACAGCTGCTACACAAGATGTGTTCCTCGTGGCGCGATGCGGTGATCATCGTCGCCGTCCGTCAAAACTCTACGTTCTCGAACGCAATGCCAGCCGTTTAGTGATCACCAGCATCCCCAACGACACGCCTATGCCCAAGACAAACCCCAGCCACCCAAACCTCGGCAACGCCAACGCCAGCACCAGACAAAACGCCGCGAACGAATACATCCCGGTTGCCGTCGCCCTGAGTAACGCCGCGGTAAACGCCGGCCCGCGAGTCTGCTGGGAAAACACCGCCATCACACTGCCCAGCACCGGGAATACCGCGAGCAGACCGCTCCAGCGCTCGCCGACGGTGCTGGCCAGCAACGTCACAGCCAATGTGAGCAGGGCGCCGGCCATCATGCGCAGCAGCAGTTTGTCGGACTTCGGTGTCGGGCCTGAAACGATGGGCTGCACCGAGGGAAACAGGTACGGCGCGGCCAGCAATGCGGTGGCGGCTGCGATCACCGAGAACACCAGTGACGGCGGGATCAGTGACAGCACACCGGCAGCCATGGCCCAGACCAGCAGCGAAATCGATAGCGCCCACGGCCAGCTCAAGCGTTGTGCAACCTGGGCATAGGTCACGCAGAAGGCAATCATTGCGAACATTGCCGATAGCGCTGCTGTCGCCGCCTGAGCAGCGAACAGCTGACCCTGCTCGATGGCGAGGAAGAACAGAATCGGCCCGACCACCACCGGTAACCCCGACAGCCAACCGGCCACACTTGGGCCCCAGCGTTTTCCGGCCAGAGAAATCAGCAACAGAAATCCCGGAATCACCAGCAGTTTGAGCATCAGCACGCACGCGTCTCCATTCGGTGTGAGCCGGCCACGTTAGCATTGTGGAGGATGGATTGCTCAGCGCGGCTGGGCGCTAGCGTGAGCGCCATTGCGCTCACGGCGTTGTCGTTTGTGGTGATCAGTGGGGCGAACAGCTGGCTGACTCTGCAGTTTGTGGCCGGGTGTTGCCTGGTCGGGCCTCTTCGCGAGCAAGCCCGCTCCCACAGTTGACCGAGTCGACAACGATCCCTGTGGAGCCTGGTGAAATTTGCCTGAGGGCCAGAGATATCCAACCCTGTGGCGAGGGGGCTTGCCCCCGTTGGGCTGCGAAGCGGCCCCAAATCTCTGATGCGCCAAGGATTTTGTGAGTGCTACGCACTCAAACGGGGCGATGCGGCGTTCCGACAAGCCCCCTCGCCACAGTGGATTTGGGTCGTTCATCAATCCAGTGTGGGAGCGGGCTTGCTCGCGAAGCTTTTAAGCTCTTTCGATCGCCAATGCCACGCCCTGACCACCGCCAATACACAGAGTGGCCAGGCCTTTTTTGGCGTCACGCTTGATCATTTCATGCAGCAAGGTCACCAGCACCCGGCAACCCGACGCGCCGATCGGGTGGCCCAAGGCAATGGCGCCGCCGTTGACGTTGACCTTGTTCAAGTCCCATTCCAGGTCCTTGGCCACGGCCAGAGATTGCGCGGCGAAGGCTTCGTTGGCTTCGACCAGGTCCAGTTGATCAATGGACCAACCAGCCTTGTCCAGGCAACGACGGGTGGCCGACACCGGGCCGATGCCCATGATTGCCGGGTCGACGCCTGCGTTGGCATACGCAGCGATTTTCGCCAGCACGGGCAGGCCAAGGGCCTTGGCTTTTTCGGCGCTCATCAGAATCACCGCCGCGGCGCCGTCGTTCAGCGACGAAGCGTTGCCAGCGGTCACCGAACCGTCCTTCTTGAACGCCGCTTTCAGTTTGCCCAGGGAGTCGGCGGTGGTGCCGGCCCGAGGCTGTTCATCGGTGGCGAAGGACAGTGGATCGCCCTTGCGCTGCGGGATCAGGATTGGCGTGATCTCATCGGCAAACCGCCCGGCTTCGATGGCGGCCACGGCTTTCTGCTGCGAGGCGGCAGCGAAGGCGTCCTGTTGCTCACGGGTCAGGCTGTATTTCTCGGCCAGATTCTCAGCGGTGATGCCCATGTGGTAATCGTTGAACGCATCCCACAGGCCATCGCTGATCATCGTGTCGACGATCTGCGCGTGGCCCATGCGCAAACCGGTGCGGGCGCCTGGCATGACGTAATTGGCCAGGCTCATGTTTTCCTGGCCACCGGCAATGATCACTTCAGCATCGCCGCAGCGAATCGCCTGTGCTGCCAGATGCAGCGCTTTCAGGCCCGAGCCGCAGACTTTGTTCAGGGTCATGGCCGGTACGGTGAAGGGCAAGCCGGCCTTGATCGCGGCTTGACGCGCGGGGTTTTGTCCGGCACCTGCGGTCAGCACCTGGCCCATGATCACTTCATCGACCTGCGCCGGGTCTAGCCCGGTCTGCGCCAGCAACTGGCGGATCACCGCAGCGCCGAGGTCAACCGCGGATACATTGGCCAACGAGCCCTGGAAGCTGCCGATGGCAGTGCGGGTGGCAGCAACAATCACGACTTCTTGCATGGAAGGATTCCTCACTGGGCAGCGAACTGCATTTCCGGGACGTGGTCAGGCACGATCAGTTTACCAGCGGTCTTGGCGACGATTTCCTCGACGCTGACGCCCGGCGCGCGCTCTTTGAGAATGAACGCACCGTCCTGGATTTCCAGGTAGGCCAGGTCGGTCAGCACACGTTTGATGCAACCGGCGCCGGTCAGCGGCAGGCTGCAACGCGACAGCAGTTTCGACTCGCCGTCCTTGGAGGCGTGGGTCATGGTGACGATGATGTTGTCCGCACCGGCCACCAGGTCCATCGCGCCGCCCATGCCCTTGACCAGTTTGCCGGGGATCATCCAGGAGGCGATATTGCCTTCGACGTCGACTTCGAATGCGCCGAGCACGGTCAGGTCGATATGGCCGCCGCGAATCATCGCGAAGGATTCGGCGGACGAGAAAATCGACGCGCCGATACGTGCGGTCACGGTTTGCTTGCCGGCGTTGATCATGTCGGCGTCGACTTCGGCGTCGGTCGGAAAGGCGCCCATGCCGAGCAGGCCGTTTTCCGATTGCAGCATGACTTCCATGCCTTTAGGGATGTAGTTGGCGACCAGGGTCGGAATGCCGATGCCGAGGTTCACGTAGTAGCCGTCCTGCATTTCGCGGGCGACGCGCTGAGCCATTTGTTCGCGGGAAAGTGCCATTGTTGTTATTCCTTCATTCGGTCCGGGGGCAGGGGGTCACTTACGCACGGTGCGCTGTTCGATGCGCTTCTCGAACGTGCCGCAAATGACCCGGTCGACGTAGATGCCAGGGGTGTGGATCTGCGACGGGTCCAGCTCGCCGGGTTCGACGATTTCTTCGACTTCGACCACGGTGATCTTGCCGGCGGTGGCGGCCAGCGGATTGAAGTTCTGGGCGGTGTGGCGATAGACCACGTTACCGAAATGGTCGGCTTTCCAGCCTTTGACGATGGCGAAGTCACCGGTGATGGACTCTTCCATCAGGTACTGGCGGCCCTTGAATTCGCGGACTTCCTTGCCGTCGGCCACCGGAGTGCCGACGCCAGTCGCCGTGAAGAACGCCGGGATGCCGGCACCGCCTGCGCGCATTTTCTCGGCGAGGGTGCCTTGGGGGGTCAGGACGACTTCGATTTCGCCGCTCAGCAGTTGCTTCTCGAACAGGGCGTTTTCGCCGACGTAGGAGGCCACTACTTTGCGGATCTGCCGGTCTACCAGCAGCACACCGAGGCCGAAGCCGTCGACGCCGCAATTGTTGGAGACCACGGTGAGATCACGCGTGCCTCGGTGCTGGATCTCGGCGATGAGGTTTTCCGGAATCCCGCACAGGCCGAAGCCGCCGGAGATCACGGTCATGCCGTCTTCAAGACCTGCCATCGCTTCCTCGTAGGAATACACGCGCTTGTCGAACCCTGCCATATGCACCTCTTTTATTCTTTGTGGGCGGCTGGCTAGCCGGATGGGGAGGGAGTGTCTCGCTGGAGGATTTATTTGTTAAGTTGATTTTTAAGGTGGATTGATAGATAAAACTCACCAATGTATTGCGTTGGAGACATCGGCCATGACCGTCAAACAGATCCGTGCATTTCTGGCCGTGGCCCAGAGTTTGAGTTTTGCCGTGGCGTGCGAGCGGCTGCACCTGTCCCAGTCGGCGTTGAGCCTGACCATCAAGGCGCTGGAGGAGGGATTGGGCGGGCGCCTGTTCACGCGCAATACCCGCAACGTCGCACTGACCGCCGAAGGTGAATCGCTGCTGCCACTGGCTCGTCGGTTGATCGCGGACTGGGACAATGCCGAGGATGAATTGCGCCAACGCTTCACCCTCCAGCGAGGCCGCGTGACGCTGGCGGCAATGCCGTCGTTTGCCGGTAACCTGCTGCCGCCGATCCTCAAGACCTTTCGCGCGCGTTACCCCAAGGTCAACGTCACGGTGAACGACGTGATCAACGAGCAAGTGCTGGAAATGGTTCGCGACCGTCAGGTGGAATTGGGTGTGGCGTTTGAACCGACCCAGAGCTCGTCGCTGGAATTTACCCCGTTGTACATCGACCGGTTTGTGGCGGTGGTGCCATCTGATTCACCGCTGGCGGACCTGGGCGATATTGATTGGCAGACCTTGCTCAAGGAACCGTTCATTACCTTGCAGCGACCATCGACGGTGCGTGTGATGCTCGAAGAGCATTTACAGACGCGCGGCATGAAATTGCCCGTGGAATTTGAAAGTCATCAGTTGGCAACAGTCGGGCGGATGGTGGCCAGCGGATTGGGCGTCAGCGCGGTGCCGGCCTTGTGCGCCGGGCAGATGCGCGAGTTGGGCGCGCGTTGCATTACCCTGCGTGACCCAGTGGTGGAACGGGCGATCGGGGTGCTGACGACGGGGCATGAACTGTCGGCGGCGGCGCAGGCATTGTTCGATATTCTCAAGGCCGAAAACCTTGGCGAGCGCCTGTCCATGCAGTGAACACGGTCACCTGGGAGCGGGCTTGCTCGCGAAGGGGCCAGTACAGTCAACAGCGATGTCGCCTGACACTACGCCTTCGCGAGCAAGCCCGCTCCCACAGGATCCGGTTTCGTCAGCAGCATTCGGGCCTGCCTTTATTTATTTACGCGCCTCCAGAATCAGGTTGAACGGCGTTTCCGTGGCCCGCCGGAATTGCGTGAACCCCGCCTCGGTGAAGACCTTGCGCAACCGTGCCTCACCCGCCTGGGCACCGAGCCCGAGGCCGACCTCCTGGGACAACGAGTTGGGCGTACAGATAAAGGTCGAGGCGGCGTAGAACAGTCGCCCCACCGGGGTGGTGTTGGCGTCGAGCGTGTCGTTGGCGAAGGGCTCTACCAGCAGCACCGAACCGTCGGGTTTGAGCGATTCAAAGGCATGCTTTGCGGCACCGACCGGGTCACCCATATCGTGCAGGCAGTCGAAGTAGCAGACCAAGTCATAGTCGTCGCCCGGATAGCTCTTGGCGGTGCCCTGGAAGAACCGCGCCCGGCCGGACACGCCACCTTCTTCGGCGCGCTGGGTGGCGACGGTGACCGAAGGCGCGTGGTAATCGAAACCGACGAACCGCGAATTCGGAAACGCCTGGGCCATGATCACGGTCGAGGCACCATGGCCGCAGCCGATGTCCGCCACCTTGGCGCCGGTCTCCAGTTTGGCGACCACCCCGTCGAGGGCCGGCAGCCATTCGTTGACCAAGTGCGCCTTGTAACCTGGGCGGAAGAACCGCTCGGTGCCGCTGAACATGCACGGATGGTGATCGCCCCAGGGCAGGGCGCCGTTACCGCGCATGGCATTGACCAGTTTGTCCTTGTCATGGAAAAACGACGCCACCACCCCGATACCGCCGGCTATATAGACCGGTGAATCTTCGATTCCCAGCGCCAGGGCTTGCTCTTCGGGCAGGCGGAACTGGCCGTCGCGGTGTTCCATGTAACCGGAGGCGGCGTGGGCGCTGAGCCATTCGCGCAGCAGGCGAGTGTTGCAGCCGGTCTTTTCGGCGAGGGCTTCGGGGGTGACTGGCTGACTGTCGGCCATGGCCCGGTAGAGGCCGAGTTCTTCGCCGAGGATGACGTTGGCGAGCATCGCCGCGCCGCCCATGTCGTTTACCAGTTTGCCCATGAAATCATTGAGTTTGGCCTCGTCCATCATGTGTGCTCCTTCAGCAGGATCACGGTCCAGAGGCATTGTTTGTCGAGGCATGCACCTTTGGGCGGTGATCGTGGGAATGAACAGGACGATAACCGCGTCCTGGACCCCTGCGGGGGTAATCAACAAGTCTAGTTCGTGTATCCCACTGTATCTGACAGCCTGTCCGATACAGGGGCCTGAGAAGAGCGGCGTTTGCGAACACAGACCCGACACACCACGGCGCTTGACTGGGCCTGCCGGCCGGCACTGAGTTTTCAGACGCTGGAGACCGGATCCCAGGATGAGATCGACACCATGCAGACTCCCCTCACATCAACGAAGGCGACCGTCGGGCTAGGCTTGCGTCGCGGTTTAATGAAGGACCTTCAAGCGGCCCCGGTGGGCGCTTTCGACTTTCTGGAAGTCGCGCCGGAAAACTGGATCGGCATCGGCGGCGCTCATGGCGCGGCGTTTCGCGCCCTGGCCGAGCGTTATCCGTTGTCCTGTCACGGCTTGTCCTTGTCTTTGGGCGGACCGGCGCCGCTGGACGTCGGGTTCCTGCAGGAAGTGCGGGTTTTCCTCGATCACCACAAAGTGCCGCTGTACAGCGAACACCTGAGCTACTGCAGCGATGAGGGTCATCTTTACGATCTGCTGCCGTTGCCGTTTACCGAAGAAGCGGTGCATCACGTTGCCGCCCGAATTCGCCAGTCCCAGGACATTCTCGGTCGGCGCCTGGCCGTGGAAAACGTCTCCTACTACGCGGCGCTGCAGCAGGACATGGACGAACTGACGTTCACCAACGCGGTGCTGCGCGAAGCCGATTGCGACCTGTTGCTGGACGTCAACAATGCCTACGTCAACTCGATCAATCACGGCTTTGATCCGCAGACGTTTCTGGTCGGCATCGACGCGGGGAGGGTGGTTGCGATGCATGTGGCGGGGCATTTTGATGAGTCTGACACGCTGAAAATCGACACCCATGGCGCTTCGGTCAAACCGGTGGTCTGGTCGTTGTTGACCCAGGCGTATGAGCGGTTTGGTGTGCAACCGACGCTGCTGGAACGGGATTTCAACTTTCCCGAATTTTCCGACTTAGTGAGCGAGTTACAGACCATTCGCCGCCTGCAAGGTGAGAACCGTGGATAAGCCGAGTTTGTATCAGCAGCAAGACACATTAACTCGCTACCTGCGCGACCCCGACCAGTGTGCGCCACCTGCCAAGATGGACGTGGCACGGGCGCAAATTTATCGCGACCTGGTGCTTTCGAATCTGTCGTCGTTGCTCAGCGGCACATTTCCGGTGCTGGTGAAGATTCTCGGCGATGATCATTGGCGTGCATTGGTGCGGATCTTCCTGCGGGACTACCGCGCTCAAACGCCGAAATTCGGCGAGATCGCCCAGGAATTTGTCGAGTTTCTCGCCTCTGAGCCGTTGGCGTTGAGCGATGGAACGTGGCCGCCGTTCATGGTTGAGCTGGCGCATTACGAGTGGGTCGAAATGGCGCTGCAACAATCCGAAGCCGAGCCGTTGCCGGCCAGCGATGCCGCATTGCTGCTGGATCGACCGTTGCAGGGTTCGCCGCTGGCCTGGCCGTTGGCGTATGGTTGGCCGGTGCAGTTGGTGGGGCCTGATTACCGGCCGCAAGCGCAACCGGCTCAGCCGACGTTGCTGTTGGTTCGTCGGGCCGAGGACTGGAGTGTGCGCTTCTGCGAACTGAGCCCGTTGGCGTGGCGTTTGTTGCAGCGGATCGGGGAATTTCCTCAGCTCGATGGCCGAGCGCAGCTGGAAGGGTTGGCAGTGGAGGCGGAGATGGTTGGATCGCCGGAGTTTATCGACAGCGGATTGGCGTTATTGCGGCAGATGCACGGGGAAGGGGTAATTGGCATATTTGCCTGACCGTACGCAATCCCCAAACACCACTACCCCAATGTGGGAGCGGGCTTGCTCGCGAAGAGGCCAGTACATTCAATATTGATGTCGACTGATACTCCGCCTTCGCGAGCAAGCCCGCTCCCACATTGGATTTGTGGTGTTTATTGAGTCTTCGGCAACCTGAGCTCCGCACACAATCCACCGCCCTCGCGATTGCTCAAGGTCAGCGATCCGCCAATCGCTAGCGCTAACTGCTGCGCAATCGCCAACCCCAACCCGGTCCCCCCCGTACTGCGATTACGCGAATTCTCCACGCGGTAAAACGGCTCCATCACCTGCGCCAATTGCTCTTCGGCAATCCCCGGCCCACGGTCCATCACCTTCACCGACAAGCTGCCATCAGCCTTCGTTTCCACCCACATCTCTGCCGCGCCGGCGAATTTCAGCGCGTTGTCTATCAGGTTCACCAGCACCCGTCGCAAGGCATGCGGCCGGGTGTTAATCACTGCCGCGCTTTTGCCGTCGAGCAGCACGTCTTTGCCCATGTCCTGATAGTCGAACACCAGGCTGTCGAGGAACGAATCCAGATCGGTGCGGCGACTTTCCTCGGTGGCACCATGAATGCTGCGGGCATAGGCCACGCCTTCGCGCACCAGATGTTCCATCTCGCTGAGGTCGTTCCACAGTTTGTCTTTCTCGCTGGAGTCGTCCATGAATTCGACGCGCAGTTTCATGCGCGTAATCGGGGTTTGCAGGTCGTGGGAAATCGCCGCCAACAGTTGCATGCGTTCCTTGAGATAAGCCGCAATGCGCACCTGCATCGCGTTGAAAGCCCGGGCGGCGTAGGCGACTTCAGTCGGGCCTTTTTCATCCAGGTGCACGGCATGGGTGTTGGGGTCGAGGGTTTCCACCGCTTGGGCGAGGCGGGTGAGTGGGCGGATGGCAATTCTCACCGCGAGCCAGGTGCAGGCAATCATCAGTGCCAGTTGCCCCAGCAATACCGCCGGTAACCACGGCGACAACGGCACCATTTTAGGCCGCACATCGACGGTGACGGGGCTGCCGTCCTTTAGCTTCAAGTGGGCCTGAAAGTGTTTTTTCGGGCCTGGGATGTCGGTAAAGGTCAGCGGGTATTCATGGCCGATGGCGTCCTGAATCGAGGTCGCTGCAATCGGCACATCGCTGGGCGCCATGGGCGTGCCCGGCGAACCTTGATTCAACAGATAGCCATAGTTGGCGCGTTCCAGACGCTGCAGCCAGTTCGCGCGCTCGTCAGCGGGCAAGCGGTCGAGGATGGCGAGGGAGGTCGAGACATCGGTTTCCAGATTGCCCAGCATGGTGTTTTTCGCACTTTGGTAACGCTCGTAGTACTGCGCGCCAAAGGACAGCGCCTGGGCGAGGATCAGGCCAATCAGGAAAATCAGCGACAGCCGCGAGGCCAGCGTACGAGGCCAGTGCAGCGCAAGATTCATGACGGCGCACCGAGCACTTCCACCGGCAGGGAAAACACATAGCCTTCACTGCGTACGGTCTTGATGTAGGCCGGTTCCCGGGCATCGTCGAGCAGGCGCTGACGCAAGCGGCTCACTAGCAAATCGATGGAACGGTCGAACAGATCGGCATCGCGGCCTTGAGTCAGGTTGAGCAATTGGTCGCGATTGAGTACCCGCTGAGGGTGATCGAGGAACACCCGCAGCAGGCGATATTCCGCGCCGCTGAGGGCGACCATGGTGCCGTCCTCATCCAGCAGATGTCGGGCCGAGGTGTCCAGGCGCCAGCGACCGAATGCCAGCAAGCGACCGCTTTCGGTAATCACCAGATTCGGCGGCAGCATCCGCGTGCGTCGCAGCACGGCGTTGATGCGGGCGAGCAATTCACGGGCGGCGAACGGTTTGACCAGGTAATCGTCCGCGCCCATTTCCAGGCCGATGATGCGGTCGGTTTCATCGTTGCGTGCGGTGAGCATCAGCACCGGAGTGGCCTTGTGTTTGCCGGCACGCAGCTCGCGGCAGAGCACCAGGCCATCGTCGCCCGGCATCATGATGTCGAGCACGATCAGGTCCACCGGCGTGGTCTCGAGGAAGGCGCGCATCGCCCGTCCATCCGCCACGACGTTGGTGCGCAGACCGTTCTTCTTCAGGTAGTTGCCTACCAGTTCCCGGATCTCGCGGTCATCGTCCACGATGAGAATGTGATCGACGTGTTCCATGGTGACCAAACCTCTTGAATGGGAGTTGCCGCGCAGTCTATCGAGCCTTGGCCCGTTTGCCTGCCGCCGTTTGTATTGCAGTGTATCTGGCGTATCGGCGGATACACGGGGACGCAAAAAACAGTCCAGTCACGCCTACCTTTGTGGCGAGCGAGCTTGCTCGCGCTGGGCTGGGTAGCGGCCCCAAAAAACTGCACTCAAGCGGGAGCAAGCTCCCTCGCCACAGGTTTCTCACCGACTCGAGACTCTCTAAAGTTTGCGATTTCGGGCGTTTTGTATCGCTGTGTATCGCAGGCCGGCGCGGATACATAGCGATTTACCCGCGCCTGTTCTGGACACAGACGAGATACCTCACGGGTTTCAAATAGGTTCCATCGAGGCAAACCCAACCGCCTCGGCTCAATCAACGATTGACCTATTGAAGCATTGAGGAAACCACCATGAACACCAAAGCCGTCTACACCGCCTGCCTGTTTGCCGCCCTGAACATCTGCACCTTGTCGGCCCGGGCCGAAGCCGATGTAACCCCCCAAACCTACACCTACGGCACGCACCTGGACATCCAGAAAGTGCTGTCGATGAAACAGGACGCCACACCTGCCTGCGGGATTGTGAATGCCCGAATGACCTATCTGGATTCCCAAGGCAAAACCCGGGTTCTGGATTACAGCAAATTCGCTGACGGCTGTAACGAAGGCAGCTGAATCCTTCGACTACCCATTGCCCATCCCCTTTGAAACAGGAAGAACATCATGAACAACGTCACCCGCTTTTTGACCGCCATCGTTTTCTCCGTAGCGGGCGCCGCCGCCCATGCCAACGCTGCGGTTGAACAAAATACCTGTGGCAGCAGCACCTGCTTCCAACTGACTCCGCTGCTGACTGAGGATGGTTCTAGCCGCACGCCACAAGGGCAACTGGTTGCAGAGAATGGCTACAGCCGGACGCCGCAGGGCCAGCAGCTGGAGTCCTGAAGACAGGCCCAGTTCTGTCAATTCCCGCCGTTCCAGTGTGGGAGCGGGCTTGCTCGCGAAGAGGCCAGTGCATTCAACATTGATGTCGACTGACACTCCGCCTTCGCGAGCAAGCCCGCTCCCACATGGGAACTGCGGTGTATCGCCCTTCACATTCTCAAGGTGATCTCCATGTTCCTCATCGCATTCCTGGGCGGTATTTTGACCGTCCTCAGCCCCTGCATCCTGCCGGTCGTGCCGTTTCTGTTTGCCGGGGCCAAACGCACGCGTTCTTCGATCCTGCTCACCCTCGGCGGCATGGCCCTGACCTTCGCTCTGATCTCCAGCCTGGCCGTGGTCAGCAGCGATTGGGTGATACAGGCTAACAACACCGGTCGCCATGTGGCGCTGATCGTGATGGTGCTGTTTGCCCTGTCGCTGATCTCCGCCCGCATCGGTGGCTGGCTGGCGCGCCCGTTGGTATTGCTGGGCAATCGCCTCGATCCCAACACTCGCAAAATGTCTGGCCCGTTAGGCTCGGTGATGATCGGGGTCGCCACGGGTCTGCTCTGGGCGCCATGTGCCGGGCCGATCCTGGGGGTGATTCTCACCGGCGCCATGCTTCAAGGTGCCAATGCGCAGACCAGTCTGTTGCTGGTGGCGTACGGCCTGGGCAGCGCGTTGTCCCTGGGCACTTTGATCTTCGCCGGTCGCGGCCTGGTCAATCGCTTGAAGCCGTCGATTCCGCTCACTGGTTGGCTGCGGCGCGGTACGGGTGCTGCGGTGTTGGTCGCCGCAGCGGTCATTTCCACTGGCGCCGACAACAAGTTGCTCGCCAGCACCTCATCCGAAGGCATCACCACGGTTGAACAGCACGTGCTGGAAACCGTACCGAAAGTGGTCGATTACTTCGTCAGCAAGGTCAAGGCGGACTCGACCATGAACGCGGCCAAAGGCGCGATGCCGTCACTCTCCGGCGCGGTCGAATGGCTCAACTCGCCAGCGCTGAACAACGATTCCCTGCGCGGCAAAGTGGTGCTGGTGGACTTCTGGACGTACGACTGCATCAACTGCCAGCACACCTTGCCCTACGTGAAAGACTGGGCGAAGAAATATGAGAAGGACGGCTTGGTCGTGATCGGCGTGCACACCCCCGAGTACGGTTACGAACGCATCATCGACAACGTCCGCGATCAGGTGAAAAAACTCGGTATCACCTACCCGGTGGCGATCGACAACAACTATGCGATCTGGCGCGCTTTCGACAATCAGTACTGGCCCGCGCACTACCTGATCGATGCCAAGGGGCAGGTGCGTTACACCCATTTTGGCGAGGGCCGGTACGAAACTCAGGAACAGATGATTCGGCAGCTGCTGGAAGAGGCCAAAACGGCTAATGCCAGCTTTTCGTAGGAGCCAGCGGTGCGGCGATCCGACTTGCCGGTGAAGGCATTCTTAAGGGCGCCTTCGCCGGCAAGCCGGGCTCCTACATTGGCCAAAGCACCTGCCGCGTCACCGATTTTCGGCGAAGCAAGCCAACCTGTTATGGCGGCGTTACAGATGGACGACCATGCATCGGAGAATGCCATATTTCGTGAATTCTCCGGACGATCGGCAGGACGCCGGCGTATCCGGGAGCGATAGTTTGTGGACGACGGGATCATTGCCGACCCTGTCATCACCCTCAAGAAAAGGACGTTGCCATGCCTAAATTCATTATTGAGCGCGAGCTTCCGGGCGCCGGCGCACTGCCGCAACAGGAACTCAAAGCGATCTCGCAAAAGTCCTGCGATGTGTTGCGCGAGATGGGTCCAGAGGTGCAATGGCTGGAGAGTTACATCACTGGCGACAAGATTTACTGCGTGTACATCGCGCCGAACGAGGGACTGATCAGGGAGCACGCCAAAAAGGGTGAATTTCCCATCAACAGCGTTTCCCGGGTCATGAACATCATCGATCCCACCACGGCGGAGTAAGCCGGGACGTGTTCCACCCGCAACGGAGCAGACTCCATGAGTACACCCATTGACCTCACTGCCCTGAAGAACCGTCAAATGGCCACGTGGGCCAGCGGCGACTACGCCGTGATCGGCACCACCTTACAGATCGTCGGCGAACAACTGGCCGAAGCCTGCGACTTGCTCTGTGATGAGCAGGTGCTGGACGTCGCCGCCGGCAACGGTAATGCAACGCTCGCCGCTGCGCGCCGGGGCTGCAAGGTCACGTCCACCGACTACGTGGCCAAGCTGCTTGAACGCGGCGAAGATCGCACACGGGCGGAACACCTGGACGTGACCTTTCAGGTGGCCGATGCCGAGGACTTGCCGTTCGAGGACGCCAGTTTCGATGCCGTGCTTTCAACCTTTGGCGTGATGTTTACGCCGGATCAGCCCAAGGCTGCAGCGGAACTGGCGCGTGTGTGCCGTCCTGGCGGGCGGATCGGCCTTGCCAACTGGACGCCTGAAGGCTACATCGGCCAGGTGTTCAAGACCCTGGGCCGCCACATGCCGCCACCGCCGGGAGCGCAACCACCTTCGAACTGGGGCACCGAAGCCTGGCTAAACTCGCACTTCGACCAGCGCGACTTCCAGCTCCAGGTGACACGGCGGTTGTTCAACTTCCGTTATCGCTCGGCCGCGCACTGGATCGACACCTTCCGTACCTGGTATGGGCCGGTTCACAAGGCCTTTGCGACCCTACCACCCGAAGCGGGCACCGCCCTGGAAAACGACCTGACTGAACTGCTGAATCGCCTGAACCGAGCGGGGGAACGGTCGTTGGTGGTGCCAAGTGAATACCTGGAGGTGGTGATTACACGGCGTTGAAACGACAACACAAATCCCCTGTGGGAGCGGGCTTGCTCGCGAAGGCGGACATTCAGTCAACATCGCTGTTGAATGTAAGGTCCTCTTCGCGAGCAAGCCCGCTCCCACAGGGGTAGGTGCAGACTATCTGACCAGCCCGATCACTCATCCAGCCGCTCGGTGTACACCACCCACACACTGCACGGCATTTTGTACAGCAGATGCTCCACCGTGCTGCCGATCAACCGGCCCATGCCGCGATGGCCGACCCGGCCCATGACAATCACGTCGACGTCATAGGTATCGGCGTAGCGGGTCAGCACTTTGGTGGGGCTGCCCATGATCATGTGCCGTTGCTCCGGCGCGATGCCGTTGCGCGCGGCCAACTCATTGAAGGCATCCTCCTGGAAGTCGAACAGGGTCTTGGCCTTGTCCGAAGCGAAAAATGCCGAACCGTTCTCGAAGCTGAACTCGTCCGAGCTGATCGACGAAAGGTCATAGGCGTAGACCACGTCGAGCTCGGCATTGCAGGCGCTCGCCAGTTTTGACGCTTCGTGCAGAATCCGGTCATTGAAGCTTTTGTAATGATCATCACGATGGAACGGATCGACCGCCGCAACGATCTTGCGCGGCAACGCATGAATGGCATGGCTGACGAAGTGCAGCGGCACCGGGCATTCGCGCAGCAAATGCACGTCGATGGGAGTAAACACCAGCCGCGACAGCCGTGATTGATGTTCCAGCGCCTTGATCAGCACGTCCATCGGCTGCTCTTTGAGGTGAGTCAGGATTTCTTCCAGCGGATGTTCGACCCAAGTCACCTCTGTGGTGACATGCACACCGATCTTGCGCAGGGGGCGGGCCTGTTCCTCAAGCCACTGGCGGTGGCGCTCGACGTACCCCAGACGCATCTGTTCCAGGGCCTTTTCGTTGACCAAGCCGGCGGTCGCCAGACCCTCCAGATAGTCGAAAGCCACGATGTGCAAGGCCGCATCCTCGGCCTTGGCCAGCGCCGCGGCACGGTCGAAGGCGGGGCTGTGTTCCATCAGGGGCGAGGCGACCAGCATGAAACGTGCTTGACCAGACATGACAAACCTCCCGTGGGTAAACGAGCAGACGACGGTCCCCCTGGGGCTGCGATGGGAGAGCGCCTGTGCGCCCGACGTGTGGTCATTCGATAGCCATTCAATCCTCTAAGTATTGACCATGATCAATCGCTCGTCCGCAAGCGCATCAGCGGGATGGGGTGATCGCTATCGCGAGCAGGCTCGCTCCCACAATGGTTCTGAGGTGTGCATGCGATGGGTGTTACGCCGACGTTCTAATGTGGGAGCGGGCTTGCCCGCGATGGCGGTGTATCAGTCAACATGGATGTTTAACGGACTGGCCTCTTCGCGGGCAAGCCCGCTCCCACAGGGGATCTGCGTTCTGATGTGGAGCGAGCCTGCTCGCGGTGGCGACCTTCCACTAGATGAAGATGATCTGACCCACCGCAAGCCAATGCCCACCGGAATAGAAGCGGCCCTACGAACAACTAATGGCCTGCTCCATGACGATCGTGCGCTCCGCACCGTGGAATTCATCGCGAATCTTTCGAAAGCCCAATTTGAAGTAAAAGCCTTCTGCGGTGATGGAGGAGGGGACACGCAATATTCTGATTTTCTCATCGATGGCGACTGTTCGAATCGTAGCCATCAGTTGCCTGCCGATACCGTTACCTTGATGCTGTGGGTCGACGAATACGCTACGCACAACGTCGCGATCAAGGCTGGCGGTGGCGACTACTCGATGATCGATGGTTGCGACAAAGACCTGACGCTGGGCGAGTAAGGAGAGGATGGCCTTGGTTGAAAAGCTTTTCTCCACCTGAGCAATTACGTAGGCCGGGTAATCCTGGGCATTGGACTGACGCAGCGACTGAACGATGACCTGGCTTATGGCTGGCGCATCCTCGGGGGTTGCGATTCGAATCTGAGTGTTCAACTTTGGATGTCTCTCCCTGGGTTGTAATTAGTCAGCAATAGATTGTTCGCAATGAGGTTTTGCAAGTGTTAAGTCACTTTATTTTCTCAGAGACCTCAAGTAAGTGTTTCTTAAGGGTGTTGAATGATGAATTTATCGTGCAAAGTTTGCCTTTTGAGTTTTCATTAATGAATATTTTTCCAAGTCTTTGAATCGCCATGATCTCAGTTGCATCTAGCGGTGAATCCATAAGGCTCGCGTTAAAGGAGTTTTTGAAGTGCCAGTGATTCAGTATGATAAAAGAGGTGAATTCTTTTCTGTTCTCTTTGTTAAAGCAAGCGTCTGGTGATGCGTTGGAATATTTAATTAGTAGTGTCTTGTAAGCCATTGGTGTGTTGCATAGATTTTCATATGCTTGTTTGTGCCAGTTGTCTAAGTATAGATGCTTGTCACCTTCGTTGCGTTCGACCAAGGTTCCAAAATTTAGCGGAGGTGTATCCTCTTCCCACCACTCGGTGAAGAGAGAAGGGTATAAGTCTATTTCCAGAATGGTATTTACAAAGTTGTGCTCTTTTAGCGGTTGATGAAATTTATGCGTGCACTGAATTTTCATTTCCTGCGCATATGCGATGCAGACACTGTCTAAAAGTTTTGCGGTGAAGTTGCACGCTAATTCATATATGTCAATCACCTCGTCGAATTTTGTGGTTTGGTTGTTGAATTTAACTTTGAAGAACCATTTTCTAGTTACTCCTAAGCACTCCCATAATGCGGAGTGCTCCAAGTCCATAAATGTAATGCTATGAAATGTCAAAAGGTCGTGAAATATATCTTGAGTGTTTTTTAGCGCTAGATCCCAAGAATACTTTCCTGGCTTGCTATGGTCGCCAAATCCAAGCTTGAGCAAATATTCAGTATCTGATTTTACTCTGTATAATCCACTCACTAGGGATTCTTCAGGGAAGATTAGTGTTTGGTGTACACTTACGTTTCTAAGGTGCTTGAGGATCTCGTACTCTTTAGAATGGTTTTTTCTGAATTCATTTACGGTGGTTTTTAGTGGTGAGGAAGTGTTTTTTATCGATGTTTCAACAAAGAATAAAGTGCTTCGTAGTAGGTTGTTTAGATTTAAAATGAATTGTTTTGGGTTGTGGTAAGAGGTGTTTAATTGCGTTTGATTTTCAAACATTATCTCCATATTTTGTACTAGTAGTGGCTCTTTGAGTGCGAGGTGTTCAAAGAAAATTGATGTTTTTTCTAGCTCGAACATTCTTTCTCCATTTGCCCTGACACTTGGCGTAGATGTAGGGCTAGTCATTTTTTGCGAGAGGGGTGATGGAGGTTGTATGGTTCTGAGTTGATGTTCAACTAAGGAATGGTGTGATGGCTTTAAAAATTCCAGTCTTGGACATCTGACGACGTAGCTCAAATTGTTCTAGTGACGCTACTACATCAATATGAGCCAATTGATCAAAAGCAATTTTCATCCATTCGCTCCTTGTTACGCGTACCGACAATAGATATTCATCACCCACCCTTCCTGTGGCTTTGTTCGGTCGTTGCGAGTAACCCGACAAAACTACTGTGTTAGCCAAGGGCAGGGCGGCGAGGGTCTCACCGATGATTCTGAATGCCACACCGTGGATGTGTGCCATGTAGAGCTTCTGAATTGCTGTTGGGGACATCGGTTTAAGTGCAAGCTTCAGGCCTCTGACCGGCACAGTAGCTGTGTTCCCCGGCATGTGCTCCAGTTCCGGAAAATCCACATCAAACAGAACGCTATCCCCTGACTCAGTAATCTCGAATGAAGCCAAGGTTTCACGAGGCCAGGTAATGCCTTGCAGAACGTCCTCAAGCCATACTTCCATGTCTGCCGTGTTGTTATAGATTCCTTTCTCTATGATTTGCTTACGGATTTCTGCCTGCTGGTAAAAAAGATCCTTGCGCTGCTGCCAATCATATAGTTCGACCTGAAAAGCGGCATGAAGATGGGCATTCTGGTCCGTAATCCGCTGCATCCGCTTTTTGAACAGTCGATCCCACAGTGATGGTTTTTTAGGGCTTCGCTGTGTTGGCTCTGGTTCGTCGAAAGCCATAGGGGTAAAGGTCGGACGGGAAAAACAATTAGGGGTATCGAGGTGAATGTTACTGAGCAGTTCGATGCCGTTATTGATGTCATCGCATTTGCGTTGAATGAAGGAAAGGATGACTTCCCGATTTTGCTTTTTCGCCGCGTCAATGACGTGTTCAGGGAGCTCATTACCATTGGCATCACGAAAAGACAAATTTCCCTCGTCGTCCACTTCGCACGTCAGAGAGATCAGGGTTTGGGACTTGGAATCGATTGCAGGTCTGGATGACTTTTTGGGTCCAGTGAGTTTTTGACTGGAAGAAAACCCCATGAAACTACTGTTTAAGCGTGTACCTCTTTTACTGATTCCAATGGAGGAACCCCGTGGGCCAAGTGTCCATCCCACTCCTGAGCCACTCAGATTCATGCGGATTCCTGGAGCAAGCTTGATGGATTTCCTGAATCGCACTGGCATGGTCATTCTCCTGATATGCCTAAGCATGTCTTCCGTGATGGCTAATCAGAATCGTCCGAAATTGTGTGGCTGACAAGGCTTTTGGTTGAGGTTGGTAGCTGACCGGGCGCTCGATCATTACCCCAATCCATCCCCACTCCCAAAGAAGCAACCAAACCCGCAAGCCGAGCACAATGTTTGTCGTCGCTCCGGATATCGATATGGAAAGTCTATTGGTCCACGCCTGTGAATCACTGAGGGAAACCGCTATCGCGAGCAGCCTCGCTCCCACAAGGGATCCGCGGCGTTCATGCGATGGGTGTCACGCCGGAGTTCTAATGTGGGAGCGAGCCTGCTCGCGATGGCGGTGTGTCAGTCAACATTGATGCTGAATGGGCTGGCCTCTTCGCGGGCAAGCCTCGCTCCTACAGGGGATTTGTGCTGTTCATTTTATCTAGACAACTTTCGCGCCCCGGGCCTCCAGCAATTCCCGTAATACGGAACGGTGGCAGTGTGCCTCTTCCTCGCAATAACACCCCACCGCCAGCGACGTTTGATGGGAGAGGGCGGCCAGTAGATCGAGCAGCTGACTGGGCGCGGGATGGTTCATCTCGGCCTTGAATTTGCGCTTGAAGGCTCCCCAGGCTTTGGCGTCTTCAGCCACTTTGGCTTCGGCCACCAATTCGGGGCTGGGGGACAGCAGCGGTTGCCACACATCGTAAAAATCCCGGCTGGCAAATTCGGCCTTTGGTACGCCCCGAGGCGGGCGGCGTACCGTGCCCAGGCGCAGGCCTTCATTCGCGGTGCGGGGGGAGCCGAGTTGGACGATGTGGATGGGCATGATCGCAGTGCCTATTTGAGCCGCGAGCCGTCGAACCACTCCAGCGCCGTGCGCCAGAAGCAGATCCCCAGGAAGTACGCCGACATCAGCAGCCACAAGCCCATCACCAGCGGATTGATGACCGGGTGGTTGACCACCAGCGACAAGCTGCACAGCAGCCAGATGGCCGTCACGGCAATGTTGATCGGCATGAACCGGCGCACGCGGAACGGGTGCAGGAATTTCATGCGGGTCACGGTCAGCAGCGCCAGGCCGATGACGGTGAGCAAGGTGATCCATGGGGACGGGTCGATGATGTACAGACACAGTGCAACTACGTTCCAGGCGGCGGGGAAGCCCTGGAAGTAGTTGTCTTTGCTCTTCATGTTGACGTTGCAGAAGCAAAACAGCGACGAGACCAGAATCAGCGACACGGTCAGCAGCAGGGTGTAGTCCGGCAACGGGATATAGCGATAGATGAATAGTGCTGGAATGAATACATAGGTCAGGTAGTCGATCACCAGATCAAGGATCGATCCGTCGAAACTCGGCAGCACCGATTGCACATTCACCTTGCGCGCCAGCGCGCCGTCCAGCCCGTCGACGATCAGCGCCACGCCCAGCCACAGCAGGCAATTGGTTGGTTGGTTCTCCAGCAAGGCGAGGGTCGCGAGGAAGGCGGTGACCACGCCAGTGGCGGTAAAACCATGGGCGCCCCATGCTTTGAGCCTGGCAATGTGTACGGCGGATATCACGGGGGCGTTCTCCAGAAAGTGAAGCAAGCCAATGATCACCCCCCTGTTGAGGGCGTCGGCAAACCGGGTCGGGTTGCAGGTATCGACGGATTTTCGGGAATAAGGTTCACCACCCTTGAATCTTAGCCGCCGCACAAAAAAATACCCCGGAAATATCCGGGGCAAGAATTAAAGCGCTGTACGCCTGCGCCTGACCGATGTAGAGACGGGCGTCAGCTCAGCGAGGGGTGGAACACGCGCAGCCGGTGGTTGTCCGGGTCAAGCGCGACGAAAGTGCGACCGAAGTCCAGCTCTGTCGGCGCTTGCACCATGGTCAACCCGAGCGCGCTCCAATCGGCAAACAGTGCATCGACCTGCTCGGCGGACTCCACCGGGAACGCCAGCTCGGTCCCGCCGCCCGTCGCTTGCGCTGCCGGTTCGGCGGTATGCCGTGACCAGAGCCCCAGTTTGTAGCCGCCCTCCAGGACAAATAGCGCGAAGGTCGGCGACTCTTCCACGGGCTTGCGCTCCAGCAGAAACTCATAGAACCGCGCACTGACGGCGGGGTTTTCCACGAAAAGCAAAATATAACGGGGAGTAATCATCGAGGTGCTCCTTTCAAGGTGGGCGCAGCATAAAAGGAAGCGGTGTCAGTTTCTGTCAGGAGTGTGAAGGGCAAGGGCAGCACACATGACGTCAGGCAGACGGAGTTGGCGGAATGTCTGGCGAGGACTATCGTTGCCTGACTGAGTTTCTGCCCATTGATGAGGACGTCGTCATGAACACCAGCGATTTGCTTGAGCAATTACTGCGGGCTAGCCAAGGCTCGCAGTCGCAACAAAGGGGTGGTGCGGCGTCAGCTCAAGGAGGTTTGGGCGATCTTGGCGGGTTGCTTGGTGGTCTGTTAGGGCGCGGCGCGGGTGCCGGTGCGGGCGGCGGAGGCTTGGGTGGTTTGCTTGGTGGTCTGCTGGGCGGCGGTTCACCCATGGGCGGTTCGACGCAAACGCGCTCGGGCGGCACCAATTACGCAGCGTTGGCTTCATTGGGGATGATGGCGTTCCAGGCGTATCAGGCCTGGCAGCGCAGCCAGGCCTCGGCACCACAACAGGCGCCGCGCACCGTTGACTTGTTGTCGGGCCCGGAAGTCGAAGACCACAGCCACGCCATCCTTCGTGCCTTGATCGCCGCCGCCAAGGCCGATGGCCGCATCGATGATGCCGAGAAACACATGATCAGCACCGAAATCGGCCGTCACACCGACGATCCGCAACTGCAGCAATGGCTCGATGACGAAGTCGCCCGGCCGCTGGATGCCGCCGATGTGGCGCAGTCCGCCCAGGATCCGGGCATGGCCGCCGAGATGTACCTGGCCAGCGTGATGTTGGTGGACGATCAGCAGGACGCCGAACGCAATTATCTGGATGAATTGGCCGCTGCGTTGAAGATCGATCCAGAGTTGCAGGTACATCTGGAGCAGCAGGCCAAGGGCGGCGCTGCCTGAACATTTCCCCTGTAGGAGCTGGCGAAGCCTGCGATCTTTTGATTTTCAGCGGTTTTGAACATGCCAAAGATCAAAATATCGCAGGCTTCGGCAGCGCCTACGCGTGTTCTGGTGATTTCGGTAGCAGAAACGTAACGCCGAAGCCTTCAGATATCTCCAGTATCCGAGGCAGGTCTTCGGGCACTCTGAGCTGATCCAACGCCGCAAAGAACTGACCGCCGCGTGGGTCGGAAACCACGCCGATGATTTTCGCGGCGGGGCTGATGTTCTTGTAGGCATGGATCGACCCGGCGGGGATGTGCACGTAGCCGCCGGTCGAAACGGTGGTGGATTGGCCTTCGACGGTCACTTCAACCTGCCCGTCAATGACATAAAACGCCTCGTCCCAAGGGTGAAAGTGCAGCGGTGGCCCGCCACCCTGCACACCTTCCTGGATGTGCACTTCAAAGGGTTTAGTCAGATCGCCGCCGGCAAGAATGGTGATTGTCTCCCCGACAACTTTGACCGGCGTGGGCGTTTTCCCGGCTTCGATGACGTGAACCGTTCGCATGATTTGCTCTCCGAGGCATGAATCCCCCTCCGCTGAGTATATTCACTGCGCCACGAGCAAGTGCTGCGGCGCGGGCCCGTCTGTCCGGCCAATTTCAACGCCAATGGAATTTTTTTCAGGCACCGCCGCTCTGCTGATAGAGACGTGCTGATCCAGCGTCCTGCCACTGGCCTCAGAGCGAGAAAATTATTCCATGACTGCCCTGACACGACTTCAATCCCCGCCTGCCCACGAACACGCGATGACTGCCGCTGGCGGCGTAAAGGCGCTCTATGAACAGTTGCTACTGAGCGACGATGACGCGCAAAAACACGCGCTCGCCCAACGCTTCCTGCAGGAACAATTGCAGCAAGCGGCGCACCTGCCTGAACAGATGCCACGAGACCTCTCGACCCTGCAAAACTGGGTCGAACAGCACAGCGTCGACGTGGCCCGGCAATACGCCGATTACCTTCAGCAGCGCAAGGCGGGCGGGGCGCGACAGTTCTTCAGCAACAAGGCCCATGCGCTGTTTTTCCTGCAGGCGGTTGCCCCGACCAAACGGGTGGATGGCGCCTGGCTTTATGGCCTGTTGCGGCACTGGCGCGACCCGCGCTTCGACGGTCTGTTGCGCACCTATCTGGAAGAGTTGGGCGAGGGCAATCCGGCGCAGAATCACGTGGTGATCTACCGCAAGCTGCTGGCCGAGCATGGTCTGCAAGACACCGCGGCGATTGCCGATGAGCGCTACCTGCAAGGCGCGATTCAACTGGCGCTCGGCTATTGCGCCGACGACTGCTTGCCGGAAGTGATCGGCTACAACCTCGGCTATGAACTGCTGCCGCTGCACTTGTTGATCAGCGCTTATGAACTCAGCGAACTGGGCATCGATCCCCTTTACTTCACGCTCCACGTGACCATCGACAATGCCAGCACCGGACATGCCCACAAAGCGGTGCAATCGGTGCTGCAATTGCTGCCGGTGGAAGGTGATCGCGATGACTTTATGCGTCGGGTGGCGCTGGGGTATCGGCTAAACGACCTTGGGCAGGGTAGCCGGGCGATCATCGAGTCGTTCGACCTCGACAGTGAAGTACTGAGCATGCTTGAACGCAAACGCCCGTTCGGCCAGCACATGCATTCCGATTACAGCCGCTTTGAAGGCAAGACCGTCAATCAATGGCTGTCTTCACCAGAGCAGTTGCCAGGATTGCTGGCGGCCCTGGAAAGCAAGGGCTGGATCAAGCGCCACCAAGACCCGCAGGCCAGTCGTTTCTGGCAATTGATCGACGGCGCTGGCGCGGCGATGTTCGGTGTATTCAGCCCCTACGAAAAACAGTTGCTGCATGACTGGATTGCCGGCGACTGGAAGCCGAAGCATCCAGTCGCTGCGGTACGGCGCGGCAGTAGCGTAACGGCGCAGACGCCGGTGCCCGACAGCGATCCGGATATCCAGCGCCTGCAAACCGCGCTGAACGGTCTGAGCGGGCACGAGCAGATGTCGGTGTTGATGCCGTGGCTCTCGCCCCATCGGCATGCCCATCCTGCCGGTCTGTTGGCGACGCGCCGGTTTATCGAACTCAAATCCAGTCTTCTCTAGAACACCTTTATCAACGGGAGCGGTTTATGAGTCTGGAAGAACAGCTGTCTGCCACTGACCTGGCGCTGGTGCAACTGGGACGGCGCTTGCAGGCTGACGGTTATCGATTCATCACGCCGACGCCGCTGACCCATCAGCGGGTCAATACCCGCGCCGCAGGCCGACGGGCCGAGACTTTGCGCGATGTTTTTGGCTGGTCGCGGCCGTTTGAGCCAGGGCTATTGTCGGCGGATGAACAACGCCAGTTGCAACAGGCGCAGGTGCTGGAAGAGCGCAACGGGCGGCTGAAAAGTCGGGTGCGCTGGTCCAGCCTCGACGACTTGCTGTTCGTGCATTCGGCCTTTCCGACGGAGGCCGCCGATTCGGTGTTCTTCGGGCCCGACACTTATCGGTTCGCCCAACTGATTCACGCCCATCTGCACCAGAATTTCGCCCCCATCAGGCGCGCCGTGGACATCGGCTGCGGCGCCGGTGTCGGTGCCATTCTGATTGCCCGCGCCCGTCGCGAAGCCGAGGTGTTGGCGCTGGACATCAATCCGGCGGCGCTGCGCATGACGGCCATCAACGCCGCGCTCGCCGAAGTGGCCAACGTCAGCGTTGAGGCCAGCGATGTGCTGCAGGGCGTCGACGGATACTTTGACCTGATCGTCGCCAATCCACCCTATATGGCCGACCCGGCCGAGCGTGCCTACCGGCATGGCGGTGGCGCGTTGGGCGCGGAGCTGTCACTGCGGATTGTCGAGCAGGCACTCCGTCGGCTGGCACCCGGCGGCTCGTTGCTGCTGTACACCGGCGCGGCGATGGTCGATGGCCGCGACCCGTTTCTGGAGGCCCTCGCTCCGCGTCTGGAGGCCCCGGGGTTCGGCTGGACGTATCGCGAACTCGATCCCGATGTGTTCGGTGAAGAGTTGTTGACTCCCGGTTATCAGCGGGTGGAACGGATTGCCGTCGTCGCGCTGACCGTGACGCGTCTCGGCCCAGGCATTGGGGAAAACGTTGATGAGCAGGCGCCTGAACTTCGGCATTGAAGAAGAATACTTCCTCACCGATCTCGTCACCCGGCGTATGCCGGGGCAGCCTTCGGCCCAAGCGATCGAGGCGTGCAGGGCGACGCTGGGCCAGTCGTTCGCCTATGAGATGTTCCAGGGGCAGATTGAAGTCGCCTCTCCGGTTTTCAGCAGCTTACCGGACGCCGCCGATTACCTGGCCGCCACCCGCAGTGCCCTTAGACGTGCGCTGGAGCCGTTCGGCCTGGGCCTGCTCAGCGCCGGCAGTCACCCCTTGGCGGATTGGCGGATTCAGCAACCCACCGACCAGGCGCATTTCCATCAGCTGTTCGACGACTACCAGCGAGTGGCCCGGCGTAGCGTGTTGTCCGGGCTGCACGTGCACGTCGAAGTGCCCGGTCATCTGGATCGTATTCGGGTCATGAACGAAGTCTTGCCATGGGTGCCGTTGTTGTTGGCGCTGAGCACCTCGTCACCGTTTTGGGAGGGGGCGGATAGCGGTTTCATGAGCTATCGCCAGGTCGCCTGCGACGAGTGGCCGCGTATGGGCATTCCGGAGTTTTTCGAGGATCAGGATGCGTTCGATGACTACGTCGCGTTGATGACCCGGACCGGCTCAATCCGGCAGCCCAGCGAGTGTTGGTGGAGCGTGCGCCCGGCCGCGAGGTTTCCCACGCTGGAGCTGCGCATCACCGACGCCTGCCCACGGCTGGATGACGCGCTGTGCATCGCTTCGCTGTTTCGCCTGATGGTCGCTGACGCCATCGCGCAGCCGCTGCCTGGGGCGAACTTCACCCGCGCGGCTTACTGGATCCTCAAGGAAAATCGCTGGCGCGCCAAGCGTTACGGCATTCACGGCACCTTCATTGGCCAGGACCACGAACCGACAATCTCGGTCGAGCAATGGCTGGCGCTGGCGCAAGTGACATTTGCCGAAACCGCGCAGCAACTGGGCGTGCAAGACGTCTTCAAACAGGCCCGACGCATGCTGATCGAAGGCACCAGCGCGGATCGGCAACGGTACGCGGTGGAACAGGCATTGCGCGAAGGACGCTCGATGCCCGAGGCGTTGGTGCGAGCTGTCGATCAACTGCTGATAGAAACCGGCGAACAACCTTGCGCCAGCCCGGTCCCGCAACGAGCGGTAGGTGAGCCATGAACAAGAACCTGGACGATTACAACCGCATGCGCGATTTCTCGGCAACCTCGGAACCTGCCGCCGTCAAACGCTCGGGCAAAAAAGCGGCAAAGAACCATGCGTCGCACCATGCGTTGAAGTACTGCATTCAGAAGCATGACGCCTCGCACCTGCACTACGACTTTCGCCTGGAACTCGATGGCGCGCTGAAAAGTTGGGCCGTGCCCAAAGGGCCATCGCTG
>NZ_AZRW02000026.1 GCF_000512695.2 Pseudomonas sp. QTF5
CCTGCGAAAGCTTAGTGGGCGATCGCAGAGGGCGGCGGGGGTAGCCATTTCATTATTTGATCTGCGGTGTCTGCACTGCCTGCGCCCCAATGTGGCGCACCTCTTCGCACCAGTGCGCCAAACGCGGTCTTTCATGGTGCGCCGCCAAACCCGCGAAACCGCTCTAATACGACATTTCCTTACCCTTCCCCGACCGGGCACAGCCCTTGCTAAAGACCCTTCAGTCGTCCGCATCTGCCAACCATAAAAAACTTTAACGTTCATGGAGATCGCACAATGAAGCGTCGCAGTTTGATCAAGGCTTTCACACTATCGGCAAGCATTGCCGCGATGGGCATGGCCTGGACGGTCCAGGCCGCCGAGACCATCAAGGTCGGTATTCTGCATTCGTTGTCCGGCACCATGGCGATCTCCGAAACCTCGCTCAAAGACATGGCGCTGATGACCATCGACGAAATCAATGCCAAGGGCGGCGTGAACGGCAAGATGCTCGAACCCGTGGTCGTCGACCCGGCGTCGAACTGGCCGTTGTTCGCCGAAAAGGGCCGGCAGTTGCTGACTCAGGACAAGGTGGCGGTGGTGTTCGGTTGCTGGACCTCGGTGTCGCGTAAATCGGTACTACCGGTGTTCGAAGAGCTCAACGGCTTGCTGTTCTACCCGGTGCAATACGAAGGCGAGGAGATGTCGCCGAACGTGTTCTACACCGGCGCGGCGCCCAACCAGCAGGCGATTCCGGCGGTGGAATACCTGATGAGCGAAGAAGGCGGCAGCGCCAAGCGCTACTTCCTGCTTGGCACCGACTACGTTTACCCGCGCACCACCAACAAGATTCTGCGCTCGTTCCTGCACTCCAAAGGTGTGGCCGACAAGGACATCGAAGAGGTCTACACCCCGTTCGGCCACAGCGACTACCAGACCATCGTGGCCAACATCAAAAAATTCTCCGCCGGTGGCAAGACTGCGGTCATCTCCACCGTCAACGGCGACTCCAACGTGCCGTTCTATAAAGAGCTGGCCAACCAGGGTCTGAAAGCCACCGACGTTCCGGTCGTGGCGTTCTCCGTGGGTGAAGAAGAACTGCGTGGCATCGACACCAAACCGCTGGTGGGCAACCTCGCGGCGTGGAACTACTTCGAGTCGGTCGAGAACCCGCAGAACAAGAAATTCGTCGCCGACTGGAAAGCCTACGCCAAGAAACACAACCTGCCAGGCGCTGACAAAGCGGTGACCAACGACCCGATGGAAGCCACCTACGTCGGTATCCATATGTGGGCGCAAGCAGCCGAGAAAGCCAAGTCCACCGACGTCAACAAAGTCCGCGAAGCCCTGGCCGGCCAGACTTTTGCCGCGCCGTCCGGTTACACCCTGACCATGGACAAGACCAACCACCACCTGCACAAGCCAGTGATGATCGGCGAGATTCAGGCCGACGGTCAGTTCAACGTGGTGTGGCAGACCGAAGGGCCGATCCGCGCCCAGCCGTGGAGCCCGTTTATCTCGGGTAACGACAAGAAGCCGGATTATGCGGTGAAGAGCAACTGAGCCACTGGATGTCGGACCGAGCACGGAGCTCAGGGCTGACATACCCCCCTGTGGGAGCGGGCTTGCTCGCGAAAGCGGTGTGACAGGCAACATTGATGGCGACTGACACACCGCCTTCGCGAGCAAGCCCGCTCCCACATTAAGTTCGCGCAAGGCCAATGACATGCCCACCGCCCTTTACCGCCTCATCTTCGCCATCGCACTTTTGCTGCCGATGGCAACCCACGCCGGCGACGCCGAAGACTTCGTCGCGGCCAATCCCGTGCAACAAGCAAAACTTCTGGAAGCCTGGGCCGCGCAGCCCGATCCGGCTCGTATCGAATTGATCAACGCCCTGCAACAAGGCGAATTGACTGTCGATGGCCAACCGAAAACCCTGCGCCTGAACAACCGCCTGCGAGGTCTGATCGACACCGCTTTGGCCAGCCACCAATTGCTCGCCGCCGACGCCAAAATCCGCTTGGCCGCCGCGCAGCAATTGCAGAAAAGCGCCAAACCGGCGCAGCTGAAATTCCTCGATCAGCAACTGGCTGGCGAAAAAGACGAAAGCGTTCACGCCGCCCTGAGCCTCGCGTTGGCCAATCTGCAACTGGTCGACACCGACTCGGCCGTGCGCCTCGCCGCTGTGCGTCTGCTCGGTGAAACCGGCGACCCGCTGGCCCGCACTCGCCTCGAAGGTTTACTTGAACCCGGCGTCGAAGCCGATGTCACTGTGCGCACCGCCGCTGAAACCAGTCTGGCCCAGGTCAAACGCAAACTGCTGATCGGCGAGATGCTTGGGCAGGCCTTCAGCGGCATGTCCCTCGGTTCGATTCTGCTGCTGGCGGCCCTCGGGTTGGCGATCACCTTCGGCCTGCTCGGCGTGATCAACATGGCCCACGGCGAGATGTTGATGCTCGGCGCTTACTCGACCTACGTGGTGCAGCTGATGTTCCAGCGCTTCGCCCCGCAAGCCATCGAGCTCTATCCGTTGATTGCGTTGCCGGTGGCGTTTTTCGTCACCGCCGGGATCGGCATGGCGCTGGAGCGCACGGTGATTCGTCACCTCTACGGTCGCCCATTGGAAACCCTGCTGGCAACGTGGGGCATCAGCCTGATGCTGATCCAGTTGGTACGCCTGGTGTTCGGCGCGCAAAACGTCGAAGTGGCCAACCCGGCGTGGCTCTCGGGCGGGATTCAGGTGTTGCCGAACCTGGTGCTGCCGTACAACCGCATCGTGATCATCGCGTTCGCCTTGTTTGTGGTGGTGCTGACCTGGCTGCTGCTGAACAAGACTCGCCTCGGTTTGAACGTGCGCGCCGTCACCCAGAACCGCAACATGGCTGCTTGCTGCGGCGTACCGACCGGGCGTGTGGACATGCTCGCCTTCGGCCTCGGCTCCGGCATCGCTGGCCTCGGCGGTGTAGCCCTCAGCCAGATCGGCAACGTCGGCCCGGACCTTGGCCAGAGCTACATCATCGACTCGTTCCTGGTGGTGGTACTCGGCGGTGTCGGTCAACTGGCCGGTAGCGTGCTCGCCGCGTTTGGCCTGGGCATCGCCAACAAGATTCTCGAACCGCAGATCGGTGCGGTACTGGGCAAAATCCTGATCCTCGCGCTGATCATTCTGTTCATCCAGAAACGTCCGCAAGGCCTCTTCGCACTGAAAGGACGGGTGATCGACTGATGAATCAGCCCCTAATACTCACGGCCACGCAAAAGGCCGGCCCCAAGGTCACGATCGCCGTCGGTGCGGTGATTCTCGTTTTGCTGCTGGCGTTGCCGCTGTTGTCGTTGTTATCGCCCGACAGCGCATTTCACGTCTCGGCTTATACGCTAACCCTGGTGGGCAAAATCCTTTGCTACGCCATCGTCGCCCTGGCCCTTGATCTGGTCTGGGGTTACGCCGGCCTGTTGTCGCTGGGCCACGGTCTGTTCTTCGCCCTCGGCGGTTATGCGATGGGCATGTACCTGATGCGCCAGGCGTCGGGGGACGGTTTGCCGGCGTTCATGACGTTCCTGTCGTGGACCGAATTGCCGTGGTACTGGACCGGTACCAGCAGCTTCCTCTGGGCCATGTGCCTGGTGGTGTTGGCGCCGGGCCTGCTCGCGCTGGTGTTCGGTTTCTTCGCCTTCCGTTCGCGGATCAAGGGCGTGTATTTCTCGATCATGACTCAGGCCCTGACCTTCGCCGGAATGTTGCTGTTTTTCCGCAACGAAACCGGGTTTGGCGGCAACAACGGCTTCACCAACTTCCGCACCTTTCTCGGGTTTGGCATCACTGAACCGGGGACGCGTGCGGTGTTGTTTTTCGCCACGGTGTTGTTGCTGGTAGCGAGCCTGTTCATCGGTTGGCGGCTGGCGCAGAGCAAGTTCGGCCGGGTGCTGACCGCCCTGCGGGATGCGGAAAACCGCTTGATGTTCTGCGGCTACGATCCACGCGGCTTCAAGTTGTTTGTCTGGGTGTTGAGCGCGGTGTTGTGTGGTTTGGCCGGCGCGCTGTATGTGCCGCAAGTCGGGATCATCAACCCGAGTGAAATGTCGCCAACTAACTCAATTGAGGCCGCTGTTTGGGTGGCTCTCGGAGGGCGCGGCACGCTGATCGGTCCACTGCTCGGCGCGGGCGTGGTCAACGGGATGAAGAGCTGGTTCACCGTGGCGTTTCCGGAATACTGGCTGTTCTTCCTCGGCGCGCTGTTCATCGTCGTGACGTTGTACCTGCCCAAAGGCGTGATCGGGCTGCTGAAGAAAAGGGGTGAACAATGAGGCTCGTAAAATGAGAATTACTGCGACGGCTGAATTCATGCTAGAGCCTGCCTTTTTTCCGCCGCTGGAGCCTAACAGGGACGCCGGCAGCAGCCGCGATGCCATCGGCCTCGGCCAGAGCGCCGGCAAAGGCCTGAACACCCGCCATGGCACCATCCTGACCCTGGAAGACATCAGCGTCAGCTTCGATGGTTTCAAGGCGCTGAACGATCTGAACCTGTACATCGGCGTCGGCGAATTGCGCTGCATCATCGGCCCCAACGGCGCGGGCAAGACCACGCTGATGGACGTGATCACCGGCAAGACTCGCCCAAGTCATGGCAAAGCCTGGTTCGGTGAAACCCTGGACCTGACGCAGATGAGTGAAGTGCAGATTGCCCAGGCCGGCATCGGCCGCAAGTTCCAGAAGCCGACGGTGTTCGAAGCCCTGAGCGTGTTCGAAAACCTGGAGCTGGCGCAGAAAACCGACAAGTCGGTATGGGCCAGCTTGCGGGCTCGTCTCAGTGGCGAGCAGAAAGATCGCATCAGCGAGGTACTGGAAACCATTCGCCTGACCGCCTCGGTCAATCGCCCGGCGGGGTTGTTGTCCCACGGTCAGAAGCAGTTTCTGGAAATCGGCATGCTGCTGATGCAAGACCCGCAACTGCTGTTGCTCGACGAACCGGTGGCGGGCATGACCGACGCCGAAACCGAATTCACCGCCGAGCTGTTCAAGAGCCTGGCGGGCAAGCATTCGCTGATGGTGGTGGAACACGACATGGGATTCGTCGGCTCGATCGCCGACCACGTCACCGTGTTGCACCAGGGTAACGTGCTGGCCGAAGGGTCACTGGAACAGGTGCAGGACAATGAGCGGGTGATCGAGGTTTACCTCGGCCGTTAGATTGCAAACACATTCCAATGTGGGAGCGGGCTTGCTCGCGAAGGCGGTGTGTCAGGCGACTCAAATGTTGAATGTGAATCCGTCTTCGCGAGCAAGCCCGCTCCCACAGGGGATTGAGGAGAATTTGAGAATGCTGCAAGTCGACAAGCTGCACCAGTACTACGGCGGTAGCCACATCCTGCGGGGCCTGACGTTTGAGGTGAAGGTCGGCGAAGTCACCTGCCTGCTCGGGCGAAATGGCGTGGGCAAGACCACCCTGCTCAAATGCCTGATGGGTTTGCTGCCGGCCAAGGAAGGCGCGGTGAACTGGGAAGGCAAACCGATCACCGCGTTCAAGCCGCACCAACGGGTGCATGCCGGCATCGCTTACGTGCCTCAAGGCCGGGAAATCTTTGGCCGACTGACCGTGGAAGAAAACCTGCTGATGGGTCTCTCACGGTTTCCCGGTTCCGAAGCGAAGGAAGTCCCGGCGTTCATCTACGAGCTGTTCCCGGTGCTGCTGCAAATGAAGCAACGGCGCGGCGGTGACTTGTCCGGTGGTCAGCAACAGCAACTGGCGATCGGCAGAGCACTGGCCAGCCGACCACGGCTGCTGATTCTCGACGAACCCACCGAAGGCATTCAGCCGTCGGTGATCAAGGAAATCGGCGCGGTGATCAAGCAGCTCGCAGCGCGCGGCGATATGGCGATTTTGCTGGTGGAGCAGTTCTACGATTTCGCCGCCGAACTGGCCGATCAGTACCTGGTGATGTCCCGGGGCGAGATCGTGCAGCAGGGTCGCGGCGAAAATATGGAAGCCGAGGGTGTCCGTGGACTGGTTACGATCTAACTTGTAGCCTCCTGACGATAATCAGAAATCATGAATTTACCTGCCCCCATCACGCTGTTCACCCCAAGCTGGCATGCCGAGCTGGAACTGGGCTACGCCCGTTTCGGCGACAGCACGCGCCCGGTCCAGCGTCGCCACAAAGGCCCGCTGCGGGTGCAGAAGCATTTGTACGCCGAAGGCCCCGAGGTGTGTCAGCACATCATCGTCCACCCGCCGGGCGGGATTGCCGGTGGTGATCGGCTGGACATCTCGGCCAGCGTCGGTACGCACGCCTGGGCACAAATCACCAGCCCCGGCGCCGCCAAGTGGTATCGCGCGACAGGGCCGGCTTATCAGAAACTCGACCTGCGCGTGGCCGCCGGTGCTACGTTGGAGTGGTTGCCGCAAGAGACGATTATTTTCAGCGACGCTCAGGCGGAACTCAGCACCAGCATCGACCTTGAGGGCGATGCGCGATTGTTCTACTGGGACGTGGTGGCGCTGGGTCGCCCGGCGAGTGGCGAGCGCTTTGACCTCGGGCATTTTCAGGCACACCTGGATATCCGCCGCGACGGCCAGTTGCTCTGGCACGAACGCCAGCGCATTGTCGGGAACGATGGTTTGCTGGATTCGCCGATAGGCTTGGATGGCCAACCGGTGTTTGCGACGTTGCTGGTGACCGGAGAGATCGATAACGAATTGCTGGAGAAGTGCCGCTCGCTGCCCAATGAAGTGCGCGGGGATCTGACGCAGTTGCCGGGGCTTTTAGTCGCCCGTTGCCTGGCCAGTGAAGCTTTGTTGGCCCGTGGTTGGCTAATCGATGTGTGGCGGTTATTACGCCCGGCGCTATTGGGCCGCGAAGCTGTCCCTCCGCGAATATGGAGCACCTGAAATGCGATTCAATGTGGGAGCGGGCTTGCTCGCGAAAGCGGTGTACCGGTCAGCACCAATGTCGAATGACACACCGCTTTCGCGAGCAAGTCGGAATGCCGCACCACCACTCCCACAGGTTTTGTATTTACAGATCCGAATACCTTTTTTATCTGCCCTGATGGATTCCAAATGGACCTGACCCCACGCGAAAAAGACAAGCTGCTGATCTTCACCGCCGGCCTCGTGGCCGAGCGGCGTTTGGCTCGCGGCGTGAAGCTCAATTACCCGGAGGCCATGGCCTATATTTCCGCTGCGCTGCTCGAAGGCGCGCGTGATGGCCAGACCGTCGCCGAGCTAATGCATTACGGCACCACCCTGCTCAGCCGCGAACAAGTGATGGAAGGCATCCCGGAAATGATCCCGGAGATCCAGGTCGAAGCGACGTTTCCCGACGGCACCAAACTGGTCACCGTTCACCAACCGATCGCCTGAGGCCGCGCCATGACGTACCACATCCGCGATGCGTTGCTCGCCGACCTGCCAGCGATCCGCGACATCTACAACGACGCCGTACTCAACACCACGGCGATCTGGAACGAGCAAGCCGTGGACCTCGGCAACCGCCAGGCCTGGTTCAGCGCCCGGCAAGACCAGGGTTATCCGATCCTGGTGATCGTCGACGGCGATAACAGCGTACTCGGCTACGCTTCATTCGGTGACTGGCGCCCGTTCGACGGGTTCCGCCACACGGTCGAGCACTCGGTGTACGTGCGCAACGACCAGCGTGGCAATGGCCTCGGGCCGCAACTGATGGAAGCGCTGATCGAACGCGCCAAAGGCTGCAACAAACACGTGATGGTCGCCGCCATCGAAAGCGGTAACCGCGCCTCGATTCGGCTGCACGAGCGGGCCGGTTTCGTCGTCACCGGCCAAATGCCGCAGGTGGGTACCAAGTTCGGCCGCTGGCTGGACCTGACCTTCATGCAACTGACCCTCGACCCGGGCGCAATGCCACCCGGTCCCCACAAGGAGTGATACCCATGAACGCCGCCCAACTGCGCCGCGTCAATGTTGAAAGCTTTGCGCACTATCGTCAGGGTTTGATTGATTTGCTGCTCGACGCCGTCGGCTATGGCGCCAGTGTCGGGTTCATGGCGGATCTGGATGCGACCCAGGCCCGAGCTTATTTCGATGATGTTCAGGAGAACCTGAACAAAGGCAACGTGCTGCTGTGGGTGGTGGTCAAGGACGAACAGGTACAGGCCAGCGTGCAATTGACGTTGTGCCAGAAAGCCAATGGGTTGAACCGCGCCGAAGTGCAGAAATTGCTGGTGCGTGAACACGCCCGTCGTCGCGGCCTGGGCCAACAGATGATGCATGCCCTTGAGCTCGCTGCCCGCCAGCACAAACGCGGCATGCTCTACCTCGACACCGAGGCCGGCTCCCCCGCCGAGGACTTCTACAAGGCGATGGGTTACACCCGCGCCGGCGAAATCCCCGACTACGCCTGCGACCCGAACGGCCGCTACAAACCGACTGCCCTTTACTACAAGATTCTCCAAGGAGCTCATTGATGATTCCCGGTGAATACCAGATCCAGCCCGGCGACATCGAACTCAACGTCGGCCGCCGCACCCTCAGCTTGAAGGTGGCCAACAGCGGTGACCGGCCGATCCAGGTCGGCTCGCATTATCACTTCTTCGAAACCAACGACGCCCTGACCTTCGACCGCGCCGCCAGCCGCGGCATGCGCCTGAACATCCCCGCCGGCACCGCGGTGCGCTTCGAACCGGGGCAGAGCCGCGAGGTCGAGTTGGTAGACCTGGCCGGGCATCGCCGGGTGTTCGGGTTTGCCGGGCGGATTATGGGTGACCTTTAAGTAATGCAGCGTCTGTCCCGCCCCCTTCGCGAGCAAGCCCGCTCCCACATAGGAATGCGATCGAATGTGGGAGCGGGCTTGCTCGCGAATCTGTGAGCGAAGCGAACAGTCTCAAACTCAATTGAATCTCAAGGCGAACGAATGAAAATCTCCCGTCAGGCCTACGCCGACATGTTCGGCCCCACCGTCGGCGACAAGGTCCGTCTGGCCGACACCGAGTTGTGGATCGAAGTGGAACAGGACTTCACCACCTACGGCGAAGAAGTGAAATTCGGCGGCGGCAAAGTCATTCGCGATGGCCAGGGCCAGAGCCAATTATTGGCCGCGGAAGTGGTCGACACCCTGATCACCAACGCCCTGATCATCGACCACTGGGGCATCGTCAAAGCCGATGTCGGCCTCAAGGACGGGCGCATAGCAGCCATCGGCAAGGCCGGCAACCCGGACATCCAGCCCAACGTCACCATCGCCGTCGGCGCCAGCACCGAAGTGATCGCCGGTGAAGGCATGATCCTCACCGCCGGCGGCATCGACACCCATATCCACTTCATCTGCCCGCAGCAGATCGAAGAAGCGCTGATGAGCGGCGTCACCACCATGATCGGCGGCGGCACCGGCCCGGCCACCGGCACCAACGCCACCACGTGTACCTCCGGGCCATGGCACCTTGCGCGCATGCTCCAGGCCGCCGATGCGTTCCCAATGAACATCGGCTTCACCGGCAAGGGCAACGCCAGCCTGCCGGAACCGTTGATCGAACAGGTCAAGGCTGGCGCCATTGGCCTCAAGCTGCACGAAGACTGGGGCACCACCCCGGCGAGCATCGACAACTGCCTGAACGTGGCCGATCAGTACGACGTGCAGGTGGCGATCCATACCGACACGCTCAACGAATCGGGCTTCGTCGAAACCACCCTCGCCGCCTTCAAGGGCCGCACCATCCACACCTACCACACCGAAGGTGCCGGTGGCGGCCATGCCCCGGACATCATCAAGGCCTGCGGCTTTGCCAACGTGCTGCCGAGTTCGACCAACCCGACCCGGCCGTTCACCCGCAACACCATCGATGAACACCTCGACATGCTGATGGTCTGCCACCACCTGGACCCGAGCATTGCCGAAGACGTGGCCTTCGCCGAAAGCCGCATTCGCCGCGAAACCATCGCCGCCGAAGACATCCTTCACGACCTCGGTGCCTTCTCGATGATCAGCTCCGACAGCCAGGCCATGGGCCGCGTCGGTGAAGTCATTACGCGCACCTGGCAGACCGCCGACAAGATGAAAAAACAGCGCGGCCCGCTGCCTCAGGACGGTGAAGGCAACGACAACTTCCGCGCCAAACGCTACATCGCCAAATACACCATCAACCCGGCGATCACCCACGGCATCAGCCATGAAGTGGGCTCGGTGGAAGTGGGTAAATGGGCCGATCTGGTGCTGTGGCGCCCGGCGTTTTTCGGGGTCAAACCGACGCTGATTCTCAAGGGCGGTGCCATTGCGGCCAGCCTGATGGGCGACGCCAACGCTTCGATCCCGACGCCGCAACCGGTGCATTACCGTCCGATGTTCGCCAGCTACGGCGGCTCGCTGCACGCCACCAGCCTGACCTTTATCAGCCAGGCGGCGCAGGAGGCCGGTTTGCCCGAAGCGCTGGGCCTGAAGAAGGAAATCGCCGTGGTCAAAGGCTGTCGCGACGTGCAGAAAACCGACCTGATCCACAACGATTACCTGCCAAACATTGATGTCGATCCGCAAACCTATCAGGTCAAGGCAGACGGTGTGTTGCTGTGGTGTGAACCGGCGGATGTATTGCCGATGGCGCAGCGCTACTTCCTGTTCTAGATTTTCTGATAATCCTGTGGCGAAGGGCTTGCCCAAGGCAAGCCTGATGTCAGTCAGTTAAGCAAAATCCATGTGGGAGCGGGCTGGCTCGGGAAGGCGGTGTGTCAGGCAACATTAATGTCGACTGACACTCCCTCTTTGCGAGCAAGCCCGCTCCCACAGGTTCCGCGCCTTGACTGACTGGCATCAGGGCAAGCCCCCTCGCCACAGATGCATACAGCTCCCGCACATCTGCTTGAGCATTCGCTCGACCGATATCGGGCTAAGATGCGACTCCCGCCCCTTGCGCTTAAGGTAATCGCCCATGCGCCTCAGTAATTTCATCGTTCAGAACGTAGACCGTATCGTCGATGAATGGGAACAATTCGCCAAAACCATTACCCCCGCAGCCGAGAACATGGACAGCGTGGCCCTGCGCGATCATTCAAAAGCGATCCTGCTGGCCGCCGCACGGGACATGAGCAAACCCCAGTCCGCCAGTGAACAGCTGGCAAAAGCCAAGGGCGAAGGCTCGGAGAAAACCCCGAGCCTGGACGAAGCCGGCGCCAGCCATGGCGAGTTGCGGCATACCGTCGGCTTCGATCTGGTGCAGATGACCAGCGAGTTTCGCCATTTGCGCGCGTGTGTAATCCGACTGTGGGTCAATAGCCTGGACTCGCCGGATCTGGCCTATTTCCAGGACATGATCCGTTTCAACGAAGCCATCGACGAAGCCCTGGCCGAATCGACGGCGGCCTATGCCGAGCAGGTCAATCATTCCCGGGACATCTTTTTGGCAATCCTCGGCCATGACCTGCGCGCACCGCTGCAAGCGGTGAGCATGTCCACCGAAATACTGATGCGTAAAACCACCCTTGAGGGCGACGCATTGAGCTGTGCGCTCCACATCAAGCGTGGCACCCGCCACATGGCGGCAATGATCAGCGACTTGCTGGAGCTGGTTCGCAGTCGCCTGGGCAAGAGCCTGCCGATCGAACCGGCGACCATGGATCTGGCCGATGCGGCGCACGAAGCGATTGCCCACGCCTGCGCCGCTCATCCGCAATGCGATCCGACACTGAACGTCGAAGGCGATACCCAAGGTGTGTGGGATGGCCGCAGACTCGGTCAGATGCTGCAGAACCTGATCGGCAATGCATTGCAGCACGGTTCGAACAACAGCCCGGTCGAACTGACCCTCAAGGGCGAGGCGGACAGTGTTCGGCTCACCGTGTACAACGACGGTGCGCCGATTCCACCCGAGGCGATCGGCACGATCTTCGATCCGCTGGTGCGCAATGCAGACGAAGAGCTCGGTGGACCGACCACCAGCCTCGGTCTGGGACTGTTCATCGTCAAGGAAGTGGTTGATGCCCATCAAGGGACGATCGAAGTCAATTCCAGTGAGACTGAGGGCACGCTGTTTAGCGTGGTGTTGCCCAGAAAGGTGTGACGGTGGGAGACCGCGTTATCGTTCTTCGCGGGCAAGCCCGCTCCCACAGGGTTATCGTCGTTCACAAATTCCGCGTACGACACACATCTAGTGTGGGAGCGGGCTTGCTCGCGAAAGCGGTGTGTCAGGCGACATCAATGTTGAATATGCCGCCGTCTTCGCGAGCAAGCCCGCTCCCACATGGATTGCGCTTAACTGACTGGCATTAGGGCTTGCCCGCGAAAGCGTCCTCAAGGGCAACACAAAAACGTCAGAACGATTATTCGACCACCAACCGCCCCAACCGCTGCTTGAGCATTCGATTCTCCGCCCGCAGTTGCTGGACCTCTTCAAGCAGGTCCAGCGCCAGGGCGACGCCTTCCCATTCAAGTTCCAGATCGCGCCGCAGCTTGGCGGCGCGTTTGGCCAGCGTCAGCTCATAATCGGTGAAGCGCCAATCCCTGGGCTGAGTTCCCTGAGGTTCGAGGATGCCGTGTTCGACGATCTCGATCACGTGCACGTCCGACAGTTCGGTCGCCTCACAGAATTCTGCCAGGTCCAGTAGAACGATCACGGGGTCGCTCATGATTGGCTACTCCTTATCTCAAAATCAAAAATTCTCTCGTGGATCGAAAGCGGCTTTTTTCGCCAGTTCTTCCCACAATTCTTTAACGTCATGGTCGAGCTTTTTCGGCATCACTGCCTTGAGCTGCACGAACAGGTAGCCACGGTGACCGGCCTTGTTCAGCAGGCCGTGGCCCTTGGCGCGCATGCGCTGGCCATTCTGGCTGCCGGCCGGAACCTTGAGGTTGATCTTGCCGGTCAGGGTCGGCACCGCGACTTCGGTCCCCAGCGCCAGCTCCCACGGTGCCAGCGGCAAGGTGATGATCAGGTTCTCGCCTTCGACGTCGAATTTGGGGTGCGGCGCAAAACGGATGGTCAGGTACAGGTCGCCATTGGCCCCGCCACCGATGCCCGGAGCGCCCTGGCCCTTGAGGCGGATGCGCTCACCGTCGGTCACGCCGGCGGGGATCTTCACGTTCAGGCTTTTGCTGTTGTTGCTGACATGCTGGCCCGCAGCGTTGTAATGCGGCACCTGGAAGCTGACTTTCTTCGATTCGGTCGAGAGGGTTTCTTCCAGAAAAACCGGTAGTTCCATTTCCACGTCTTGCCCTCGACGCCCGGCACTATGGCCCGACCGTCCACCACCACTGAAACCCGGACCACGGTTGCCGAAAATCGAACTGAAGAAGTCCGAGAAATCGCCCGTGTCCTGACCACCACCACCGAAACCACCGCGGCTCTGCCAACCCGGCGGGCCCTGAAAGGGCTGACCGTGGTGGCCGTATTTGCGCAGGTCGTCATATTCGGCGCGCTTGTCGGCGCTTTTCAGCGCTTCATAGGCTTCCGAAGCGTCCTTGAATTTGGCCTCGGCGTCCTTTTCCTTGCTGACATCGGGGTGGTATTTGCGCGCCAGCTTTCGATAGGCGGCCTTGATCGCCTTATCGTCTGCGGTCGGCTCCACACCGAGAATCTTGTAATAGTCTTTGAAGTCCATCGAGGGAATCACCATCCATTATCGAAATCGCGCCGCTCGGTCCAGCATGCTCTTGTTCACAGCATCTGGATTGACCGATCTCAAAGTTGTGACCGGGCAGCGCATCAGAAGTTTATCGGCAGCAGGGCGCGGTTCTTGGAGTCGCCCCAGGGGTTGCCAAGTCTATGCAGGGAAGTTTGGGGGTGATTGGGCATCTTTCAAGCGCTGAGCGCTGCGATTTAACGGATAGTCGGCCTTCGAATCTTCGCCGCTCTGACATACACTGCGCGGCCGTTTTTTAACCGGAACTTGAAAGACATGAAAAACGCATCCCCAGCCCGTGCCTGCGGTATCGACTTCGGCACGTCCAACTCCACCGTCGGCTGGTTGCGCCCCGGCATGGAAACGCTGATCGCGCTGGAGGACGACAAGATCACCCTGCCCTCGGTGGTCTTCTTCAATATGGAAGAACGCCGCCCGGTGTACGGCCGGCTGGCGCTGCACGAGTACCTGGAAGGCTACGAAGGCCGGCTGATGCGCTCGCTCAAAAGTCTGCTGGGTTCCAAACTGATCAAGCACGACACCAGCGTCCTCGGCACGGCGATGCCGTTCAAGGACCTGCTCGGGCTGTTCATCGGCCAGTTGAAAAAACGCGCGGAAGCCGCTGCCGGTCGGGAATTCGAGGAAGTGGTGCTGGGCCGGCCGGTGTTTTTCGTCGATGACGATGAAATGGCCGACCAGGAAGCAGAAAACACCCTGGTGGATGTAGCCCGCGCCATCGGTTTCAAGGATGTCTCGTTCCAGTACGAACCGATTGCGGCGGCGTTCGACTATGAGTCGACCATCGAAAAAGAAGAGCTTGTCCTGATTGTGGACATCGGCGGTGGTACGTCTGACTTCTCTCTGGTGCGCCTGTCCCCTGAGCGCCGCAACCACGACAACCGTCACGACGATATTCTCGCCACCGGTGGCGTGCACATCGGCGGGACCGATTTCGACAAGCAGCTTAGCCTGCAAGGACTGATGCCGCTGTTCGGCTACGGCAGCCGGATGAAAAGTGGCGCTTACATGCCCACCAGCCATCACATGAACCTGGCGACCTGGCACACCATCAACTCGGTGTACTCACAGAAGTCGAGCCTGGCCCTGGGCAGCATGCGTTACGACATCGAAGACACCGGCGGCATCGATCGCCTGTTCAAGCTGATCGAGCAGCGCGCCGGGCACTGGTTGGCCATGGAAGTGGAAGAAACCAAGATCCAGCTGACCCACGCCGACAGCCGCCATGTGCCGCTGGATCGTATCGAGCCGGGGTTGAGCGTGGAACTGAGCCGGGCACTGTTCGAGTCGGCCATCGACAACTTGCTGGAGCGGGTGCGCAACAGCGTGACTCAGTTGCTGAACGACGCCAACGTGCGGGTCGATCAGGTGAACACGGTGTTCTTCACCGGTGGTTCGAGCGGGATTCCGGCGCTGCGCAACAGCGTCTCGGCCATGTTGCCGAATGCGCGGCACGTGGAAGGCAACATCTTCGGCAGTATCGGCAGTGGTTTGGCGATCGAGGCGGCCAAGCGTTACGGCCCGATGGATTGACCTGAGAGACCGCGGCGCCTGCTTCGCGAGCAAGCCCGCTCCCACATTCGACCGAGTTCCTCCAGATGGAATGCGGTCGAATGTGGGAGCGGGCTTGCTCGCGAAGGCGTCAGATCAGGCAATGCATATCGACCAGATCAAACCATCCCCACCTGCTTCAACTCACTCTTCAGATACGCGTAATAAATCGGCCCCGCCACCACTCCCGGCAGGCCGAACGCGGCTTCGAACACCAGCATTGCCAGCAGCAACTCCCACGACTTGGCACTGATCTGCCCGCCGACGATGCGCGCGTTGAGGAAGTATTCGAGCTTGTGGATAACAATCAGATAACCCAGCGCCGCCACCGCTACCCAGATCGACAGCGACAAGCCGACGATGGTGATCAAGGTGTTCGACATCAGATTACCGATCACCGGCAACAAGCCGAGCAGGAAGGTCAGCACGATCAGGGTTTTGGTCAGCGGCAGCTTGATCCCGAACATCGGCAGGACCACCGCGAGGAAAATCCCGGTGAAGAAAGTATTGAGCAGGGAAATCTTGATCTGGGCGAAAACGATGTTGCGAAACGCCTGGACCAACAGGTGCAAGCGATCGAACAGCGCCGCGGCCAAGGGCTTGCGTTTGGTCACATCCGGCGCTCGCTGCAAGGCGATGATCGCCCCCAGCACCATGCCGATCAGCAGCGTCACGAACATGTGCGCCGCATCCTTGCCCACCAGTTGCAAATCGCTGAGGTGCTTGCTCATCCACTGGCCGATGGCCACGCGAAACTCAGCGGCACTGGCCGGCAAATAAGCGTCGATGAACGGCGGCAACTGCCCGCGCGCGCGGTCGACCACAACCATGAATTTGTCGAGAGAAGCGCCGGGGTTTTCCGCCTCGTGCAGCAGAAAACTGATCGCACCGGCAAAGATCAGTGCCAGCACGCTGACCACCAATGTCCCCAGCAACGCCACCGCCAGCCAGCGCGCGCGGCGGCCTTCGATCAGCCGCTGCAATTGCGGCGTGAGCATGTTGACCAGTTCGAACACCAACAACCCGGCCAACAGGCTGGGTAGCAATCGCAGAGGGAGTACCAGCAGCAAACCACCAAAAATGATGACCCAGCTGATGAGCAACAAGACCTGACGCTGAGAAAACGCTGACATACAGCCTCAAAACGAACGACGTAAAAGGATTGGCAGTCTGCCAGCGTTCCGAGGCGAGCACTAGGGATTGTGTCGGTCGACCTTACCGACCCCTTCGCGAGGGGGCCCGCTCCCACACTGGATCTACTGTGAACGCACTATCTGTGCCCGCCAGAGAATAAATGTGGGAGCGGGCTTGCTCGCGAAGGGGCCAGCACAAAGCCTCCCGAGCTGACCGCGCTGCTTATTTCTTCTTCAGGCAATCGCTCATGAAGGCTTTGCGCGCATCGCCCTTGAGCGCCTGGGTCGTGGCGTCGGCGTTGCAGGTTTTCATCTTTTCTTGTTGAGGTGTCATGGGCTTGGCGGCATCGGCGGCCGGCGCGGCTTTGAGGCAGGTGCTCATGAAGGCTTTGCGCTCGTCGCCCTTGAGGCTTTTTGCGGTAGCGTCGGCATTGCAGGTGGTCATTTTGTTCTGTTGGGCAGTGGCGGCGAAACCTTGGGAGCAGAGCAACACACCGACCATCAACAACGGGGCACGCAACATCTTCATGGAGTGTTCTCCTTGTTACCGCACCGATGGATGCGGCCTTGTTTCGGAGTGTAGACAAAGCCTGTTACACGTTCACCTGCTATCGAGGTGGCTGCGTCGATATTGCTCAGGCGTGCACCCGGCCTGACGCTGAAACATCGCGATGAATGCCGAGCCGGTGCTGTAGCCCATGTCGAAGGCGATTTCCTGAATGCTGCGCTGGCTATCGAGCGCTTCGATCGCCGCCAGAAACCGCAACCGTTGCCGCCACTCCCCGAAACTCATGCCCAATTCGCGGACAAACTGCCGGGCCAACGTGCGCTCACTGACATGAATGTTCGCAGCCCAATCCGCCAATGGTCGGTTATCCCCAGGCTCGGCCTGCAGGGTTTCCAGAATGCCGAGCAACCCGGTGCTGCTGGCGTAGGGCAAGTAACACTCATGCATCGGCGCCTGTTGCAGTTGGTCCACCAGCACTTGAGCCAGACGCTTGTCTGCATCGTGCTCGGGAATTTTCACATCGCGGGCGGCGAAGTCTTTCAGGATCGCCTTGAGAATGTCGCTGATCGCCAGGGTGCAGGCCTGCTGCGGCAGATCGCGACACAGCGCCGGCGCAAGACAGACCGCGCGGTAGTTGATCGGCTGATTGCTATAGAAACTGTGCTCGGTCCCGGGCGGCACCCACACCGCGTATTGCGGCGGCGACATGAAGCGGCGGCTGCCGATTTCCATGTGCAGGACGCCATTGGCCGAATACTCGAGGCTGCCCCAAGGATGATGGTGGGTCGAGGCGTATTCATGGGTGTTGAAGTCGGCATAACGGAAATAGACCGGTGCCGGCAGTTCGCTGAAATCCAGCAGGTCGATGTGTTTGCTGTTCATGCTGTCCGGAATCAGAGGCAAGTTGTCTGAATCGCAGTATAGGCATTGATCCAGACAGGCGGATAATCACCCTTCATTAACGTTCTGGTTTTTCCCGATGCAATACGCTTACCCCCTGCTGGCCATTTTCATTTGGGCCGGCAACACCGTGATCAACAAACTCGCGGTCGGCGCGATCTTTCCCGCCGAAATCGGCTTCTACCGCTGGTTGCTGGCCGCAATGCTGTTCACGCCTTTCATGCTTAAACCGGTGATCGCCCACTGGTCGTTGATCCGCCCGAATCTGGGCAGGATTTTCATCCTCGGCGTGCTTGGCATGGCGGTTTATCAGAGCCTGGCTTACTTCGCTGCGACGCTGACCTCAGCCACCAACATGGGGATCATTCTGTCGCTGATGCCATTGATGTCGCTGGCCATGGCAATTGTCAGCCTCGGCCAACGCCTGACCGCTGGCGCACTGGCCGGCGCCGTGCTGTCGTTTGCGGGGGTTTTGGTGGTGGTGTCGTCCGGCAGCCTTGGCACGTTGCTGGAGCACGGGGTGAACCTGGGCGATGCGATGATGCTGATCGCCACGCTGGCGTATGCGATTTACAGCACCCTGCTGAAAAAATGGCAGCTGCGTTTGCCGCCGCTGGTGTTGTTGTATTTGCAGGTGTTGGTCGCGCTGGTGGTGCTGTTTCCGCTGTTCCTCGCCTCACCGAAAATCGGCCCGACCCTGCAGAACATTCCGTTGGTGCTTTACGCCTGCCTGCTGGCCTCGATGCTTGCGCCATGGGCGTGGATGCAAGCCGTGGTGCGCCTGGGGCCGAGCCGGACCACGCTGTTTTTCAATTTGCTGCCGTTGATTACGGCGCTGATTGCGGCGGTGGTGCTGCATGAGCAGTTGGCGCTGTACCACCTGGTGGGTGGGGTGTTGACGTTGGGTGGGGTGATTTTGTCGGAGCGGTGGACGACGGTGTTGGGCCGTAAGGTCAGTGTTGTCTGATCTGGCGCCTTCGCGAGCAAGTCGAATCGTCGCACCGCCGCTCCCACATTGGATCTGCGTCGCTCACAAATCCAATGTGGGAGCGGGCTTGCTCGCGAAGAACGATAACGCGGTCTGACGGCTAAACCCCGGCTGCCTTCAACCGCGCCGCATGCTCGACAAACAACCGCACCGGCTCTGCGCCCTTGCCCACCAACCCCAGCGACTGGTTGACGATATCGAAGTGATCCATCGGGTATTCATCACCGATCACCGTCCCCAAATGCGAGCTGTAACGTCCGACCATCCCGTCGCAATGCCCCGCCTCGCGCACAAAGGTTTTGGCAAACAACCGGCAACTGCGATTGGTCCCATCGAACAGGTTGCAGCCGCGATCGGTCTTGCCCGGTTGTAACGTCCCGGACCAGGAGTAATACCGCACGCCATTGACCACTTCCGGACCGTGCCCGCCCCAGGTCTCAGGCAGACCTTGTGGATAACGCTGATTGAACAGCGCCACGCCTGCTGCGGTCAGGGATTGGTGCGAAGCCGGGATATCCACCGGCAGTCTCGGCCCGCGATAACCGGTTTCCAGCAGGCACATCAGCGCGCTGATCAGCCACAGTAAAAAACTCAGCAGCCGGCCCTTGGCGCTGTCAGCCGGATAATGGGTGTGCAGATGGTCCGCCAGCTCCGAGCCGTGATTCGGCCCGGCCACCGAAGTCACCGAAGCCACCTGGTCCGGGCGTTTAGCCGCCGCGTAACGGGCGGTCAGCGAGCCCTGGCTGTGGCCGATCAGGTTGACCTTCTCGGCCCCGGTTTCGCGCAGAATCTCGTCGATCCGCGCCAGCAATTGCTCGCCGCGCACCTCGGTGGAATTGAGCGGCGAGACCTGCACCGCAATCACGGTCGCCCCATCCCGGCGCAGCGCCGAGATGATTCCGTACCAATAGGGATAGAGCAGCAGACGGATAAACCCGAGCATCCCCGGGACCAGCACCAAGGGGTAACGCGTGGCGGAACCTTGCGACATGGATGAACATCCTTGTGATCGGTGAGATGAAGCAAGGCAGGATGCAAGGCATCAGCCAAGCATCGCCACCCAAGATGACAACTCAACGACCAGTCTATGACAACGCTTACTTCAACCCCACCACGCCCGCCACAATCAGCCCGACCGAAACCAGCTTGAGCGCGGTCAGGCTTTCGCCGAGCAGCGCAAAGCCGAGAAACACCGTGCCCAGTGAACCGATAGCGGTCCAGATCGGGTAGGCGATGCTCACCGGCAAGTCGCGCATGGCCAGGGTCAGGAAGTAAATCCCCCCCACGGCCGCCACCACCGTAATCACCGAGGGCCAGAGCCGGGTGAAGCCTTCGGCGTACTTCATGCCCATGGCGAAGGTGACCTCGAACCCGGCGGCGATCAGCAAGAACAACCAGGCCATCTAGAACGCCCTGGCCAGCGCCAGCAAACGCTGCTCGGCTTCGGCCACGGAAACCTGGAAAGTGCGTTCGGCGGACTCTTCGCCCTCGGCGGCGACAACGGTGACGTCGGTGATGCCGATGAACCCCAGTGCCGTGCGCAGCAACGGATCGGCATGGTTCATCGCTTCAAGTTCGCCGCCGGGACCGAAGCCGAACCCGCCGCGACTGGTGACGATCAACGCCTTCTTGCCCCGCACCAGCGGTTCGTACTGAGCGACGCCATTGTCCAGAGTGTGATTGAACGTCAGCCCGAGCCGCACAATCTGGTCGATCCAGGCCTTGAGGCCGCTGGGCACGCTGAAGTTGTACATCGGCGTGGAAATCACCAACAGATCATGGCCGAGCACCTCCCCCACCAATTCATCGCTGAATGCCAGGTCGGCCTGCATCGACAGCGGTCGCGCTTCAGGCTCTGGATGAAAAGCGGCCGCCACAAACGCTTCGTTGACGGCCGGAATCAACGCCCGACCGACTTCGCGACGGGTCAGTTGCGACTGCGGGTTGCGCACCTGCCAGGCACAAAGAAACACCTCAGCCAAACGCCGCGAATGTGAACGGTCGCCACGGGGGCTGGCATGAATCGCAAGAATTCTGCTCATCTGAATCTCCTTGAGGGGCTAAACTGAAACGGCTGCAGATTGAAGCGCGTAACTGCCGTCTTCAAATGAACAAAAATCAGTCTGGATGAATTCATTTCATCCATGGAGTTCTAAAATGTTTGCCTCGTTGCCGCTAACCGCCCTGCGCGCCTTCGAATCCGCCTCGCGCCTGTTGAGTTTCAAGGCCGCCGCCGAAGAGCTCTCCGTGACGCCGACGGCGGTCTCGCACCAGATCCGCTCCCTGGAAAACTGGCTCGGCGTGCCGCTGTTCGAACGACTGCCACGGCAGGTGCGACTTACCGAATGCGGTGAACGGCTATTCCGCAGCCTGCACGGCGCCCTGCTGGAAGTGGCGCAAAGCGTCGATACCTTGCGCCCGCAACGCAGCGGCACGAGCCTGACGATTTCCACGACGGCCGCCTTCGCCGCCCTCTGGCTGGTGCCGCGGCTGGGCCGGTTTTACGCCCGTCATCCGAACATCAGCCTGCGCCTGGATACCCACTGCGAAGTCATCGATTTGCATCAGGACGCCAGCGTCGATCTGGTGGTGCGTTACAGCCTCGACGATTACCCGAACCTGTATGGTTTGTGCCTGTTCGATGAATCCTTTGGGGTCTATGGCTCGCCTGAACAAGTGGCCCTGGCGGCCAGTCGGGTACCGACGCTGATCAGCGTGCGTTGGCACAACTCCAAGCTGTACGCCCATGGCTGGGAGGCCTGGTGCGCGCAGTCCGGCGAAACCTGGCTGACCGCGCAACCGGCAGTGCGTGAATACGATGAAGAGCATTACGCCCTGCAAGCCGCCATCGCCGGGCAAGGCCTGGTGCTGGCGAGCAATATTCTGGTGTCGGAGAGTGTGGCCAGCGGCTTGCTGCTGCCTTATCGGGGTGACATTCAAGTCGACGGGGCCGGATACAGCGCGCTGTGCGTACCGGGTCGTGAACGGCATCCGCCGGTGCGGGCATTTTTTGCGTGGTTGCAGGAGGAGGCGCTGCTGTCAGGGCATGCGCTGATATCAGTCGGTTGAGCACAATCCCTGTGGGAGCGGGCTTGCTCGCGAAAGCGGAGTGTCAGGCGGCATAAATGTTGACTGTGCCGCCATCTTCGCGAGCAAGCCCGCTCCCACATTTTTCCAGTAACCGCAGGTCCATTGTGGAGCCTGCTCGCGATGGCGTCTTCACAGACGCCAACGGATTACCGGGTAGGCTTAACCGTCACCGGCGCCTTCCCAGCCTTCATCTGCTCCAGCAACGGCGCACACTGATTCGGCTCACCGCCGCTGGGCGCTATCAGCGCCAGCAAGCCCGCCGCCGGCGCGGCAATCACCCCCAGCGCAACCATCCCGGCCCCCCGCAGCATCAGCGGCACCGCTTTCACGCCCGCATCCAGCTTGATGAACTTGCCCCGCACATACAGCGGCGAACGCAGTGAAATCAAGCGCCAGCCCTTGGATTCCGGGGAGATGGTCAGGTCCAGTTGCTCGGTCGCCATGTTTGCCGTGCCGTCGACGTAGACGATTGCGGTCTCGGTATCGAAGACGAACAGCCGCGTGGTCGCCAGGCCGGCCTTTATGTCGAAGTCGGCCGCCGCGCAGTTGATCTTCACTTCCTTGTCGCCAAAGATCTTGCCGACCACATAGTTGCCGACGTTGAGCCCTGCCAGCTCCATCAACTCGCGACTGATAGCGCCGTCATTCATCAGCATCTTCAGATTGCCGTCGGCAGTGCCCAGCAGTTTGGCCACCGAGTTACCCCGGCCGGTCAGGTCAGCGTCGCCATTGAGCTCACCGAAACTGGTTTTCATGATTTCAAAGGTGGGAAACAGCTGCTTGAGCTTGAACTTGCGCGCCGTCAGTTTGGCCCGGCCTTCCAAAGGCTCGGTGCGCCCGTTGAGACGAATCTGCGCATCCAGATTGCCGCCAGCCACGCCGAAACGCAGGGGCTCGAGGCTGAGCACGCCATCAGTCAGTACCACATGGGTGTAGAGATCGTTGAACGGTAGTCTTGCGCTGTGGACGATACGTTTGCCGGTGAATTCCACATCAGCGTCCATGTCGCGCCAGCGTTCAGTCCTGAACTCCTCCACTGGTAGCAGTTTGTCCGTCGGCTGCTTGCTTTCACCGCCACGGGCCTTTTGCTTGGCATTGGAGTCGGCGCCGATCAGCGGAGCCAGGTCGGTAAACAGCAGTTGATTGGACTCCAGTGCCCCGCTGAGTTTGGGCCTCGGCTGGCTCGCAACGTAGGTCAGGTTGCCATGGATGTCACTCTCGCCGATCGTGCCGTTGAAGTCCTTATAGCGGTACACCGCCCCGCCCGGTTCCTGCAGCTTGGCGATCAAGTGCCCGTCGGTGGCATACGGCGGGGTATCCGGCAGGGTCACGCCGATCAGCGGATAGAGATTGCCCAGGCTGGCACCGGCCAGTTTCAGGCGCAAATCCAGAGCGCCAAGGTTCAATGGATCGGTGAGCGCACCGGCCAGCTCGACGCTGGTGTCGGCGATCTTCATTTGCGCCTGAAGTGGAAACGGCTTGGAGGCGTCCTTCAATGCCAGCAAGCCGCCAACCTTGCCTTGGCCGGTGAGATTCTGGCCGTGGTATTGGCCTTTGACCTTCAACGCAAACGAGTAATCCTGCGGCGAACCGCCCTTTTCAACTGCGGTTTTCGCCGCTTTGTCGCCGACGATGTCGCTGAATGGAATCGGCTTGCCCAACGGATCGATGAGCAGATCAAGCTGAGTCTTCAGCTTCTGGTCGTCGAGCGTGACATGGCCCTTGTCGAAGCCGATGGCACCGATGTCCAGCACCCAGTTCGAAGGCTCGGCGTTCGGGTCTTTTGGGTCGAACTTGAACGTCCAGTTGGCGCGGCCGTCGGCCAGGCGCTGCAGATCGGCATTGGGTTCGCTCAGGTCGATACGCGGGATCACCACCCGCTGCGCCAGCAAGCCCAGCGGCGAAATGCGCAGTTCGACGCGTTTGAGCGTGGCCATCTTCGGTTGCTTCGACCAGTCCGGGTTACCCAGGCTGAGGTCCTCAGCCACCACATGCGGCCACGGCACCCAGGCCCGCCAGCCACCCTCTTCGGGCTCGCGCTGCCAGATCACCGCAAGGTTGCCATTGATGGCGAACGGACGATGCAGTTCTTCGGATATTTTGGCGCTCAGGGGCGGTTTGATCCGGTTCCAATCGAAGAACGCAATGATCAGAACCAGGACGGCCAGCAGGACAACGATGCTGGCGAAGGTCCAGGCAAGAATTTTACGAGTGCGCGTCATTGCACAGGGCTCCTGAATACGACTGAGCGCCCCGACAGCGACGCACTGATGAAACGTTAGGCCAGAACCGGCCTGCCATGAAATTACGACTGAAAAATGGTTCGCAGGTTTAACCAGAAGATCAATTCGGACGCAAATAGCCGCCCTGCCTCAAGCCCCTCCCCTTTTAGCCTTACCGGGCCCGCTCTTTTGCGAGGCGAGAGCGGGTCGAAAATACTCATCTCAGTGCAAAAAAGCTCGCCGGAAACGCCTGTTCTAGAGCGCGGCGGCAGAACAATCAATTCTGTTGATTATTACCATTGCCTTTATGAACTTTTGTATCGAGTTATCAAGAGTAGCATTGCCCTCGTACCCACTTTATCGCCCTCCCAAGGAGCAACCCATCATGAAACGCGAATTACTGCTTAGCCTGACCCTCTCGATGTTAGCCAGCACCGCTTTCGCTTTGCCGGCCGCTGATCAGGCCACTCCACAAGTCAAAGACAGCCACTCGGTCAGCCAGACCGTTGCCGCTGATGGTTCCGACCGCACCCCACAAGGTCAGACCCTGGCCGAAGGGGGCAATGATCGCCTGAAAGAAAAAGGCCTGATCACTCAAGATGGCTCGGATCGCACTCCACAAGGTCAAACTCTTGCCGCTGACGGTTCCGACCGCACTCCACAAGGCCAAACCCTTGCTGCCGACGGTTCCGACCGCACTCCACAAGGCCAAACCCTGGCTGCCGACGGTTCCGACCGCACTCCACAAGGCCAAACCCTTGCTGCCGACGGTTCCGACCGCACCCCACAAGGTCAAACCCTGGCTGAAGGTGGTGGTGACCGTGTGATCGAACGCAACAGCGCTGTGAGCTAAGCCCATGGCGGCCCCGAAAAAAAGCCCAATCCCCGGATTGGGCTTTTGACTTTATAGAAGCTGCATTTCCCGCGTGATCTCCCGATAGTCGTTCGACGCCAGCGAAGCCGATTTGCTAGAGTGCGCCGCTGTCCCTGTCCAGAAAACACCCTTGCGATGCTGCCCCGCGCCGAACAGAAACAACAGACCCGCAACGCCCTGATGGACGCCGCCCGCCACCTGATGGAAAGCGGCCGAGGATTCGGCAGCCTGAGCCTGCGCGAAGTGACCAGAACCGCAGGGATCGTACCCACCGGTTTCTACCGGCATTTCGCCGACATGGATGAACTGGGCCTGGTGCTGGTGAGCGAAGTCGGTCAGACCTTCCGTGAAACCATCCGCCTGGTGCGCCATAACGAGTTCGTCATGGGCGGCATTATCGACGCCTCGGTGCGGATCTTTCTCGACGTGGTCACGGCCAACCGCTCGCAATTTCTGTTTCTTGCCCGCGAGCAGTACGGCGGCTCACTGCCGGTGCGCCAGGCCATTGGCCGCTTGCGCGAAGACATCAGCTCGGACCTGGCGGCGGACTTGTCACTGATGCCGAAACTGCAACACCTGGACATCGCAGGGTTGAGCGTCATGGCTGATCTGATCGTCAAAAGCGTGTTCGCGACACTGCCCGACATTATTGATCCCCCGGCCGAGGCGCTACCCGAGCATTTGACGCCGCAAGCGAAGATCACGCAGCAGTTGCGATTCATCTTTATCGGTCTCAAGCATTGGCAAGGCCTGGGCAGCACCGAATAACCCCTGTGGGAGCGGGCTTGCTCGCGAAGGCGTCGGTACATCCAGCATCTATGTGGCTGCAAGATCGCTTTCGCGAGCAAGCCCGCTCCCACATGAAACGTCGACCTCGCCGCAATTTGGTGCGCCAAACAATCTCTCGCACCAAATCAACCCAAAAACCTGCAGCCTCCTGAAACACCAACCACGCTCCGACAGGCATTTCCTACCTCTCACCCGATTGGCAAGCCCCTTGCTCTATCCCTGAGCATTGTCCATTGCTGGAAGCCTTCCGATGCTGGTGATTCATCGCAGAATCGACCCTCAACCCGTCTGGGCCGCCGAGTTGCACCTGACCTTCGAAGCCCGGAGCAAAAGCCGCTTGCGCTGTTTCAGTGCCGAGAGTGAAGACGTCGGGTTGTTTCTGGAGCGTGGCCAGCCGCCACTGTATGACGGCGAATACCTGCAAGCCGAAGACGGGCGCGTCGTTCGTGTCTGCGCTCGCCCGGAACAACTGCTGCACGTCACCTGTGCCAACGCCTTCGAACTGACCCGCGCCGCCTATCATCTGGGCAACCGCCATGTGGCTCTGCAGGTCGGCGATGGCTGGTTGCGCCTGCTCGACGATTACGTGCTCAAGGCCATGCTCGAACAGCTTGGTGCCAACGCCCAGAACATCGAAGCGCCGTTCCAGCCGGAACATGGCGCCTACGGCGGCGGCCATCACCATTCGCGCCATGGCGACGAGGATTTCAACTATCCGCCGAAACTGCACCAGTTCGGCGTGCGCTTATGAACCCAGCCTGGGCGCTGCTGCGTCTGGCCAGCCCGCAGTTGCCGATTGGCGGCTACAGCTATTCCCAGGGTTTGGAGATGGCGGTGGATAACGGCCGCGTAAACGATTCCGATAGCGCCCGGCGCTGGATCAGCGATCAGTTGCTGCTCAATCTTGCCCGCTTCGAAGCACCGCTGCTGCTCGCCCATTGCATCGCCGCGGCCGAAGAAAACTGGGGCCAATTACTGCAACGCTGCGAAGAGCATCGCGCCAGCCGCGAAACCCGCGAGCTGCATCAGGAAAGTCGGCAGATGGGTTATTCGCTGAAGCAACTGCTCAACGGTTTACCCGAACTGGATGCGTCAGCCCGAGCCTTTCTCGACCAATGCCCTGAACCACACCTGGCCCTGGGCTGGGCGCTGGCGGCCCGCTCCTGGCAGATCAGCCCGCAAGATGCGCTGGCCGCCTGGCTCTGGAGCTGGCTGGAAAACCAACTGGCAGTGCTGATGAAAACCCTGCCTCTAGGCCAGCAAGCCGCCCAACGCCTGACCAGCGAACTGCTGCCGCTGCTGCAACAGGCGCAGCAAGACGCCACCCGAATCAATCCCGAACACTCTGGCAGCGCCGCTTTCGGCCTGTCCCTGGCGTGCATGGCCCATGAGCGCCAGTACAGCCGTCTGTTCCGTTCCTAGGGCCTTTTACTTTGGAGAATCACATGAACGCCCAACCTCTGCGCGTCGGCATCGGCGGCCCGGTCGGCTCCGGCAAAACCGCCCTGACCCTGGCCCTGTGCCTGGCTCTACGTGAACGCTACAACCTCGCCGTGGTGACCAACGACATCTACACCCGCGAAGACGCTGACTTTTTGGTGCGTAACGAAGCCCTGGCACCCGAGCGGATCATCGGCGTGGAAACCGGCGGCTGCCCGCACACGGCGATCCGCGAAGACGCCTCGATCAATCTGGAAGCCGTGGATCAACTGAACCGGCGCTTCCCGGGACTGGACCTGATTCTGGTGGAGTCCGGTGGCGACAATCTCTCGGCGACCTTCAGCCCGGAACTGTCGGACCTGACTATCTACGTGATCGACGTTTCGGCCGGCGACAAACTGCCGCGCAAGGGCGGGCCGGGGATCTGCAAATCCGATTTGCTGGTGATCAACAAGATCGACCTCGCGCCGCTGGTAGGCGCCTCGCTGGAGATGATGGACAGCGACACCCAGCGCATGCGCAACGGCAAACCATTCGTCTTCAGCAACCAGAAAACCGGCCAGGGCCTGGAAGCCATCATCGCCTTCATCGAACGCCAGGGCTTGCTGACTGCAGCCTGATCACACTTATCAACAAGGAAGCTTCTCCATGACACTGAAACGCATTCTTGGCGCCATGGCCCTGCTGCTGACCCCGACCATCGCCTTCGCGCATCCGGGTCATGGCAACAATGGCTTGATGGCCGGCATCAGCCATCCGATCGGCGGCCTCGATCACTTGCTGGCGATGCTTGCCGTGGGATTGTGGGCCGCGCAGCAGAAAGGCGCCGCGCGTTGGGCGCTGCCATGCACGTTCGTGGGCACTATGCTGATCGGCGGGCTGCTGGGTTTTGAAGGGCTGAACCTGCCGGCGCTGGAAAGCGGGATTGCCGCATCGGTATTAGCATTGGGCCTGGCGGTGGCTTTGGCGGTGCGTCCGCCGTTGAGCCTGGCGGTGGCTGCGACCGCGTTGTTCGCGCTGTTTCATGGCGTGGCGCATGGTCTGGAATTGCCGGAGATGTCGAGCCCTTGGGCGTATGCTGCGGGGTTTGTGGTGGCGACGGCAGCTTTGCATGCAGCGGGTTATGCGGTGGTTCGATTGCTGCCTCAAGCGGCGGCACCGTTGGTTCGGCTGGCGGGTGCGGCTTCGGCGGCGACTGGGGTGTGGTTGTTGGCAGGCTAATTTTTTATCGGCTGTTCCGGCCTCTTCGCGAGCAAGCCCGCTCCCACATTTGTCCTGCGTGCACAGATCAAATGTGGGAGCGGGCTTGCTCGCGAAGGCGGTCTGACAGACACCACCTCTCTCAAGCCTGCCTCTCTGCTACCATGTCGCGCAATCGCCTTTGCCGTGACGACGCCAGCCAATGCCCTCTGTTTCCCGCTCTGCTTCCCAGCCTGAATCGACCGCCCTGTTCGCCTCGGTGCAACAGCACTTCCAGGACGTAATCGTGCCGCTCTGGCAAGGCCCCGGCTGGAACGCCGACATGGCATTGCCTTATGAAGCGCTGGACGCCGAGCATCAGCCGCTGCCACCGCAGCGCTACCGGGCCATGGCTTGCGCGCGGCAGCTGTACCTGTTTTCCAGCCTGATCGGCCAAGCGTCCCAGGCCGAAGAGCGTGCGGCAGCCCTGTTCCGTTCCTTGCAACGGCATTTCCACGATGCCGAGCATGGCGGCTGGTTCTACAGCATCGACCCGCAAGGTGCGCCGCTGGATCAACGCAAAGATCTCTACACCCACGCCTTCATCCTGTTCGCCTGCGCCCATTACTGGGACAAGGTTCGCGAACCGCTGGTGGAGTCGGTGCTCAACGCCACGCTGGAAGTCTTGGCCCAGCGCTTCGCCACAGGCGACGGCCTGTATGAAGCCAGCCTGGACCGTGATTGGTCTTCGCTCGACTCCGGGCCGCTGCAGAATCCATTGATGCATTTGGCCGAAGCTTTCCTCGCCATCCTTTCGGTGCGCGAGGACGTTGCTGTGCAGAGCGCGCTTATCGAGTTATGCACAGCCATGCAGAAGCGCTTCATCGACCCGCAACACGCGGTATTGATGGAAAAGCCGCTGGGTGCTGTGGATAACTGGTTCGAGCCAGGCCATCAGTTCGAATGGTATTTCCTGCTGGAATCCTCACCGTTGCTGCGCGGCTCGCAACTGCATGCCTCGCTGGACCGTGCCTTTACATTTACCGAGCAACTGGGCGTGGATCAGCAAACCGGTGCCGTGCGCGCAATGCTGGAACTGGACGACCATCTTCGTGATGCGACCCAACGCATCTGGGCCCAAGCCGAATACCTGCGTGCCCTTACTTTGCGCCCGGGCAGCGAAGCCTCTGTGCAGCGCCAATTGCAGGCGTTGCAACAGCGCTTTTTGCATGCGGGTGGCTGGTTTGAATGTCGCGATGAGCATGGCGAAGTGAGCCGCAAGGACATGCCTTCGACTACGCCTTATCATTTGGCGACCTGTTATCGCGGGTTGGCCGAGTATTTGCGCTGACGGGGCGATTGCTTTCGCGGGCAAGCCTTAATGCCAGTCAGTTAAGCGCAATCCATGTGGGAGCGGGCTTGCTCGCGAAGACGGCGGCATAGTCAACATTGATNTAGGGCAAGCCGTTACCCGGTCTTAAGCCTTGGCATTACGCTCAATGGCAAACCCGCTCCAGGTCTGGCTCACCGGCATCAGCTCGAGGCTGTTGATGTTGATGTGGGCCGGAGCGTTGAGTACCCAGAAAATGGTCTCGGCGATGTCTTGCGGCTGGATCGGCTCGGCGCCTGCGTAAGTGGCGTTGTAACGCTCCTGGTCACCGGCGAAACGCACCAGCGAGAATTCGCTCTCGCACAGGCCCGGCTCGATGTTGCTGACCCGCACGCCCGTCCCTTGCAGGTCGCAACGCAGGTTCAGAGAGAACTGTTTGACGAACGCCTTGCTCGCGCCATACACGTGGCTGCCCGGGTACGGGTAATTGCCGGCGATGGAGCCGAGGTTGACGATGCTGGCGCCACGACCGTGGGCGATCAAACGCGGTAACAACAGGCGAGTGCTGTACATCAGGCCTTTGATGTTGGTGTCGACCATGGTGTCCCAATCATCAAGATCGCACTTGGGGGCCGGGTCCACGCCCAAGGCCAGGCCGGCGTTGTTGATCAGCCCGCGCAGCTTGGCGAAGGACGGCGGCAGGTTGGCAATCGCCTCCTCCATGGCCTTGCGATCGCGTACGTCGAGCACCAGGCCATGAACCTCGGTCTGCTTCGACAACTCGGCGCACAGGGCATTGAGGCGTTCTTCACGACGACCTGTCAGCACCAGCTTCCAGCCGGCTTCGGCAAAACGACGGGCACAGGCTTCACCAAAACCTGCGGTCGCGCCGGTAATAAACAGGGTGTTGGACATCGTGTTCTCCTTGCTTCGGCTGATGACAGCCCTTGGAATAGAAAATCAGTTGCCAGCATGCCCGGCCTTGTCCACAGCGGCAACCATCGCAAAAAACGTACAAAAAACGACCAACCCCGGCAACGCCATGTGTGCTGTGGCTTGCAGCCATGTACACGCACCTTATCCACAGGCCGGTCCACAGTTTCCGGGGGCAAGTGCTAAAGCTGCAAGCCGCTATCCACAAGGCTTTGCGGGCAGATTAGAAAGTTTTTTGCTTGACCCTCGGGTAGCTGCTGTGTAGCCCCGGGCAATTTGCACGACCGGACGGTCAAACCAGCGATGGCGCCAAGCCAGTAACTACGGCCCTCAGCCGACTCTTTCCAGAGTTTAATCACAGACTTATCCACAGGCTTGTCCACCTCCACTTATACCGTGTTCACCCCGAACAAAAAGGTTGACAACGTCGGCTTGAGGTCCAGGAAAAACGCCTGATCAAAAAACAACCACTCCTCTGCAAGCCACGGATTCAAAGGCTTGCAGCCAGCTACTCCCACGTTATTCACAGCCAGCTCCACAGCAAACGGGGACAAGTCAAAACCGTGATAAAACAGCAATTTGCAGCGGCTTTATGTCGCGCTTTGAGAGGTCGTGAATATTGTTTTCCACAATTTCCCCGCGGTCCCTGTGGGAGCGGGCTTGCTCGCGAAGAGGGAGTGCCGTCGACATCAATGTTGCCTGGCACACCGCCTTCGCGAGCAAGCCCGCTCCCACAGGGTTGGTGGTGTTTTATAGATAGAAAAAAGCCCCGGCGATTGCTCATCGGGGCTTGTTGTTGCAACGGCGAACTCAGTGGCCGCCGAGGTAGGCGTTACGCACCTCATCGTTCACCAGTAGCTCCTTGCCGGTGCCGCTGAGGCGGATCTCGCCGTTGACCATCACGTACGCCCGGTCCGACAGCTTGAGCGCGTGGTTGGCGTTCTGCTCCACCAGAAAGATGGTCATGCCGGTGCTGGCCAGCTCCCGCAGGGTCGCGAAGATCTGCTTCACCACAATCGGCGCCAGGCCCAGGCTCGGCTCGTCGAGCAGCAACAGCTTTGGCCGGCTCATGAGCGCCCGGGCGATGGCGAGCATTTGCTGTTCGCCGCCGGACATGGTCATGGCCCGTTGAGTACGCCGCTCTTCGAGCCGTGGAAACAACTCGAACATGCGCTGCATGTCTTCCTTGGCGTACTTGTCACCGATAGGAATGGTGCCCATCAACAGGTTTTCCTCGACGGTCATGTCAGGGAACACCCGCCGGCCTTCCGGCGATTGAGCGATACCGTTGGACGCGATGTAGTGGGACGACTTGTGAGTGATGTCCACACCCTGATAGATGATTTGCCCGTCAGCGGCCCGCGGCTGGCCGAAGATCGACATCAGCAGGGTCGATTTTCCGGCACCGTTGGAGCCAATCAGGCTGACGGTTTCACCTTCATTGATATGCAACGAGACTTTCTTCAGGGCCTGAATCGGGCCGTAGAACACGTCCAGATCCTTGAGTTCGAGGATGGGTGCACTCATACCACTTCCTCTTCTTCGGCGCCCAGGTAGGCGGCAATCACTTTCGGATCGTGTCGAATCGCTTCAGGCCCGCCCTCGGCGATGACAACGCCGTGGTCCAGCACCACGATGTGGTCGGAAATACTCATTACCATGCCCATGTCGTGTTCGATCAGCACCACGGTCAGATCGTGCTCGTCGCGCAGCAGCCGGATCATCGCGCTCAGCGCTTCGGTTTCCTGAGGGTTGAGGCCGGCGGCCGGTTCGTCGAGGCAGATGATCTGCGGCCGGGTACACATGGCCCGGGCGATCTCCAGACGACGTTGCTGACCGTAGGACAGTTCACCGGCCAGGCGGTTGGCGCAGTCCACCAGGTCCACCACTTCCAGCCAATAGAACGCGTGGTCCAGCGCATCGCTTTCGGCCTTGCGATAGCCCTTGGTGTTGAGGATACCGGCCATCATATTGCGGTTGACCCACATGTGTTGGGCCACCAGCAGGTTTTCCAGCACCGACATTTCCTTGAACAGGCGAATGTTCTGGAAAGTCCGCGCCAGGCCGGCACGGTTGATCAGGTGCGTGCCACCGAACATCTTGTAGCGGAGCCGGCTGACGAAGCTTTTCGGCGAAACGAAATCGATGGCCTTGAACGGTTCCCCGAGCATTTTGATGACGTCGGTTTTCACTCCACGGGCATTGAGTTCGATATGCCCGCCGGACGCTTTATAGAACCCGGTCAGGCAGTTGAACACCGTGGTCTTGCCCGCGCCGTTGGGGCCGATCAACGCGAAGATCGAGTTGCGTTTGACTTGCAGGCTGACGTTACTCAGGGCTTTGATGCCGCCGAAGTGCATCATCAGATTTTCGACCGAGAGGACGATTTCTTCGCTCATGGCGCCACTCCTTTACGTGGGGTCACACCGGTACGGCTGATCCGGATCAGGCCGCGCGGTCGCCAGATCATCATCAACACCATCAGGATGCCGAACAGCAGTACGCGATATTCAGCGAAGCCGCGCAGCAGTTCCGGGGCGACGGTCAGCACGAACGCCGCAATCACCACGCCGATGGTCGAGCCCATGCCGCCGAGTACCACGATGGCGAGGATCAGTGCCGATTCGAAGAAGGTGAATGAGGTCGGGTTGACGAAACCCTGGTAGGTAGCGAAGAACACACCCGCCAGGCCCGCCGTCGATGCACCGATGGTGAACGCCGACAGCTTGACCAGTACGTGATTCAGGCCCATGGAACGGCAGGCGATTTCGTCTTCGCGCAAAGCTTCCCACGCGCGACCGACCGGCATGCGGGTTAGACGGTGCTTGATGTACAGCACGGCCAGAACCACCAGGAACAACACCGCGTATATGAAGTAGTACTTCACGTCCGGGTTATAGGCGATGCCGAAGAACTCATGGAACGGGACGCCCCCCTCCTTCGCTCTTTTGCCGAACTCGAGGCCGAAGAAGGTCGGCAACGGAGCCGCCATACCGTTCGGGCCGCCCGTCAGGGACAGCCAGTTATTGAGGATCAACCGGATGATTTCGCCGAACCCCAGGGTCACGATCGCCAGGTAATCACCGTGCAGGCGCAGCACCGGGAAACCCAGGATGCAACCGGCCAACCCGGCCGTGATTGCCGCCAGCGGCAGCACCGTCCAGAAACCCAGCCCCAGGTATTGATAACCGAGCGCCAGCCCATAGGCACCGATGGCGTAGAACGCCACGTAACCCAGGTCTAGCAGGCCGGCCAGGCCGACCACGATGTTCAGCCCCAGGCCCAGCAGCACGTAGATCAGCCCGAGGATGACCACGCCCAACAGGTAGGAGTTGGAGAAAAACGGGAACACCACGGCGATGACGATCATCAGCGGGATGATCCATCGCAAGCGGGATTTGTAATCGGGCGGCAGAACATGAACCCCGGAGCCGGTACTTTCAAAGCCTTCAAGAATTCTCAGGCCCTTGGGGGTTTGCAGGAACAGGCTCAAGGCAAAACGGCCGGCCATGACGATGGCGACAATCCATGCCACCCGGGTCGTTTCCAGGTTGAAGCCGTAGCCGTCGAGGACTACGCCGACAATCGGGCCGAACACAATCAGGGCCACCAGGCCGGCAAGAATCGCGTCAACCAGGCTTCTTTTGAGATCAATGGTTTTTTTAGTGGTTGAAGACATCGCTTACACCTTCGACACAAGAGGACGGCCGAGCAGGCCTTGGGGCCGAAAGACCAGGACGAGAACGAGCAGCGAGAAGCTGAAAACGTCTTTGTAGTCCGAGTTGACCAAGCCAGAGAACAGCGACTCGGAGATCCCGAGAATGATCCCGCCGAGCATCGCCCCAGGCAGCGAGCCGATACCTCCGAGCACCGCGGCGGTGAACGCCTTGATGCCAATGATGAAGCCCGCGTAGAAGTCGAATGTGCCGTAGTTCATGGTGATCAGCACGCCGGCCAGGGCCGCCATCGCCGCACCGATGATGAACACGTAGGAAATTACCCGATCGGTGTTGATCCCCAGGATCGAGGCCATCTTGCGGTCTTGCTGGGTCGCGCGGCACATACGGCCGAGCTTGGTGTACTTGATGACGTAGGTCAGCAGGGCCATCCCGACAAACGCTGCGATCAGAATGAAGATTTTGGTGTAGGTCAGTTGAACGAAGCCGGTCCCGACTTCAACTCGCCATGCACCGGTCAGCAGTGTCGGTACCCCCTGTTGACGGGCGCCTTGGGAAATCTGTGCATAGTTTTGCAGGATCAGTGAAATACCGATGGCGCTGATCAGCGGTGCCAGTCGGGTTGAGTTGCGCAGCGGTTTGTAGGCGACGCGCTCGATGACCCAGCCATACACCGCCGTGACGATGATGGTGAAGACCAGTGTGCCAAGCATCAGCAGGGGGAAGGATTCAATACCGAAGTACGCCAGCAGAGCCAGACTGATTGCCGCGAGATAAGCGGAAATCATGTAAACCTCGCCGTGGGCGAAGTTGATCATGCCGATGATGCCATAGACCATTGTGTAGCCGATGGCGATCAGGCCATAGACCGACCCGAGGGTCAGGCCGTTGACCAGTTGCTGCAGGAAAATACCATCCATAACGCAATCTCACGCTTTTGAGAGACTGTACAAAAACCGGGTGCGCCGGGACCGGGGTTCAGCCGCCGACGCAACACGGTTATATGCAGTTCTACGAGAAAAGACAGGTACAGCACGGACATGTTCTTTGATTGCCCGGCGCACAAGGCGCCGGGCAATCAGCCAGTCATATCACTTCTGTTTTTCCAGCTGGTGGTATTTGCCATCCTTGTCCCACTGGTAAACCACGTAGTCGGAGACTTTCAGATCGCCCTTGGCATCCCAGGTCTTCTCGCCCATCACGGTTTTGACCGGATTTTTCTTCAGCCACTCGGCGGCTTTCTCGCCACTGTTGGATTTGGAGCCATTGAAGGCTGCGGCCAGGGCCTGGACCGAAGCATAGGCGTACAGGGTGTAGCCTTCAGGCTCTGTGCCTTTCTTGCGGAACTCGTCCACTACGGTCTTGCTCTCTGGGAGCATGCGTGGGTCGGCACCAAAGGTCATCAGCACGCCGTCAACGAATTGCGGACCGCCAGCGGTGGTCACCAGTTCGTCGGTTACGATGCCGTCGTCGGACATGAACTTGACGTCTTTGAGACCTTGCTCACGCAGTTGACGAACCAGAGGACCAGCTTCCGGGTGCAGGCCACCGAAGTAAACGACATCGGCGCCAGCACCACGGATTTTGGTGACGATGGTGCTGAAGTCTTTTTCGCCACGGGTCAGGCCTTCATACAGCACCGGCTTCACACCGCGTTTTTCCAGCTGGGCCTTGGTAGCATCCGCCAGACCTTGGCCGTAGGTGTCCTTGTCGTGCAGGACCACCACTTTCTTGCCCTTGAGCACGTCGACGATGTAGTCGCCGGCCACGATGCCTTGCTGGTCGTCACGCCCGCACATACGGAACATGGCACTCAGGCCGCGCTCGGTAACAGCCGGGTTGGTGGAACCTGGAGTGATCGCGATGATGCCCGCTTCGTCGTAGATCTCGGAGGCCGGGATGGTCGACGAGGAGCAGAAGTGACCGACTACGCCAGCGACTTTCTGGTTGGTCAGGTCCTTGGCGACCGTCACAGCCTGTTTCGGTTCGCAGGCGTCATCGCCTTTGACCAGTACGATTTTTTCCCCGTTTACACCGCCAGCGGCGTTGACCGCATCAGCGGCTGCTTGCGCACCCTTCATGTACTGCTCGCCAAATGCGGCGTTGGCGCCCGTCATCGGCCCCGCCACACCAATTTTCACATCAGCCTGTGCAAACGTAGAAACACCCAACGCAGCTGCCACTGCGAGGGCCAGAAAGCCTTTCTTGTAAAACGTCTGGGACATGAGGTGGTGCTCCAAGGTTTTTTTTAGTTGGCACTGCGACTTCACTGAATGCTCAGAGCAAGGGCCGTGCCATCGGTTTTTTATTCTGAAAAAAGTCGCTGCCTTATTGTTTTTTCGACTGTTTCGGGCCCATTTTCATTGGGCGTGCAACCATCTAAACCGCGGAAGGTGAAACCTTTTATATTTAAAGGCGCAACCCTTATGCGCCATCATTGCAACCGCAGCGCCAAACGATGTGCAACCAGCCTGTAACAGCCCGCGTCACCGAACTGCACACTGCTGGTGCGGGGACTGCTACAACCCGCACCATTACAGGCTAGCCGCTTCGCTGAAAAGCGCCGCTTCCAGCAACATATTTCAACAATCAGATGACGATCCGCAGGCACTGGCCCGCGTGATACAACGAAAATCCAGCTTCATACAGGCAGCTTCGCAGCCCCACACCCGCCAATGGCTGCATGGGCGCGAAAGGAATCGGCAAGGCCTGAGGATTTCCATTACACAAATAATCGGCAAAGGCTTTGCCGACCACTGTACCGGTCGTCACGCCTCGACCGTTGTAACCCGTAACGGCCACCAGCCCCGGTGCCGGCTCGAACAGGCGCATCAAATGATCCGGCGTGAAAGCGATACAACCGGTCCAGGTGCACTCCCACTCCACCGATTTCAGGTACGGAAAGTAATGCTGCTGAACCCGGTCAGCCCAGGCTTTCAGGAACCAGGTCGGTTTCTGGTTGCCATTGCCGAGACTGCCGAGCAACAACCGTCCTTCGGCATCGCGACGGATACTGCTGAGCACCTGCCGGGTGTCCCAGGAACCCTGACCACCGGGCAGAATCTGCTGCGCGGCATCTTCGGTCAGCGGAACTGAGGCCACTTGATAGTAATAACCGGGGAAGAAATTGCGACGCAGCTCCGTCCAGTCACCTTCGGTATAGGCGTTGGAGGCGATGACCACCTGCTCGGCCAGCACCGAACCCTGGGCGGTTTGCACCGACCAGCGCTGGCCCTGACGTTCAAGTCGGGTCACCGGAGAATGATCGAACAGCTGACCGCCAAGGCTGATGGCCGCGTTCGCCAGCCCAGTGGTGTAGGCCATCGGGTTGATCGTGCCGGCGCGCCGATCGAGCAAGGCGGCGGCGATCTTTTTGGTGCCCGTGGCTTGTTCGCAGGCTTGGCCGGTTAACAATTCCACCGGGGCGCCGCGACGTTTCCACTGTGCTTCGCGACTGCGCAGATCCGCCTCGCCACGCGCGTTGTGCGCCATGTGCAGCGTGCCTTCGCGGCGTAACTGGCAATCGATGTTGTATTTGTCGACCAGACTGAACACCAGCGACGGCGCCGCACCCAACATGCGGTTGAGCTGACTGCCGACCACCTCGCCGAAACCGGCTTCGATTTCATCCGGTGGAATCCACATCCCGGCGTTGACCAGCCCGACGTTACGCCCCGAACCGCCATGCCCGGCGCGATGCGCTTCCAGCACACAGACACTTTTACCCTGTTCCAGCAGATGCACCGCCGCCGACAAACCGGTGAAACCGGCACCGATGACGCAGACATCCACCGTCACCTCGCCCTTGAGCGCCACGTTGTCGGGCCTTTGCGGCGTCAGTTTTTCCCACAGACACTCTTCGCGTAACGGCATTGCCAGACTCCAATAGAAACCTAACAAACACATCCATTCCAGTGTGGGAGCGGGCTTGCTCGCGAAGGCGTCCGTGTATTCAGTATCTATGTGACTGAAAGACCGCTTTCGCGAGCAAGCCCGCTCCCACATTGGATTTTCATTGGATCAAAGATCTGAGCTCATCTCAGTCGAACGTAATCCCCTGAGCCAACGGCAACTCCAGCGAATAGTTCACGGTATTGGTCTGACGGCGCATGTATCCACGCCATGCATCCGAACCGGATTCACGACCACCGCCCGTCTCTTTCTCGCCGCCAAACGCGCCGCCGATTTCCGCGCCGCTCGGGCCGATGTTGACGTTGGCGATGCCGCAATCGCTGCCCACCGCCGACATAAACCGCTCGGCTTCACGCACGTCGGTGGTGAAGATGCACGACGACAGGCCTTGTGGCACAGCGTTGTTCAGGCGCAGCGCCTCTTCGAAATCGTTGTAACCGATCACGTACAGAATCGGCGCGAAGGTTTCGCTGCACACCACATCGCTCTGCTCCGGCATTTCGACGATAGCTGGCGATACGTAATAAGCGTCGGGGAATTTGTCTTCCAGCTGACGCTTGCCGCCGAACACTCGGCCGCCTTCGCTCAAGGCCTGCTCCAGCGCGTCCTGCATGTTTTCGAAGCTGTGTTTGTCGATCAGCGGACCAACCAGATTGCCTTCCAGCGGATGGCCGATGCGCACCTTGGAGTACGCGGCTTTCAGGCGGGTGACGATTTCTTCTTTCACCGATTCGTGAGCGATCAGACGACGCAAAGTGGTGCAACGCTGACCGGCGGTGCCGACGGCGCTGAACAGAATCGCCCGTACGGCCATGTCCAGATCGGCGCTTGGGCCGAGGATCATTGCGTTGTTGCCGCCCAGCTCCAGAATGCTGCGAGCGAAACGCGCGGCGATTTTCGGCGCCACTTCGCGGCCCATGCGGGTGCTGCCGGTGGCGCTGACCAGCGCGACACGCGGGTCATCGACCAGCGCTTCGCCAGCATCGCGACCACCGATGATCACTTGACTCAGGTGCGGCGGGGCGTCGCTGAAATTCTTCAGGACGCGGTCGAATAGCGCCTGACAGGCCAGTGCGGTCAGCGGGGTTTTCTCCGACGGTTTCCAGATCACCGGGTTACCGCAGACCAGCGCCAGCGTGGCGTTCCAGGCCCAGACGGCGACCGGGAAGTTGAACGCACTGATCACGCCAACGACACCCAGCGGGTGCCAGGTTTCGCGCATGTGGTGGCCAGGACGCTCGGAGGCAATCGTCAAACCGTACAGCTGACGGGACAGACCGACGGCGAAGTCGCAGATGTCGATCATTTCCTGAACTTCACCCAAACCTTCCTGAGTGATCTTGCCGGCCTCCCAGGAAACCAGCTCACCGAGATCGGTCTTGTACTCGCGCAAAATGTCGCCCAATTGGCGCACCAATTCGCCACGGCGCGGTGCCGGCACTTTGCGCCACAGTTCGAACGCATGATCTGCGCGACTGATGTGCTGCTCGACTTCAGCGGCGCCTTCCCAGTTCACGGCACCGATACGGCTGCCATCGATCGGCGAATGCACCGGCACTTTGCCGTTCTGGTACAGGGCCGGGTTCACACCAAGACGATCAAGCAATGCGGCAACCATGGGTCACTCCTCAAGCAAAAAACAGAAAACGTGCAGCCGGATTGATTCGGCTGATCAGACCTGTAGTTTTAGCGCTCCCGAGGTTCTCCAACAAACGACGATTAAGCGAGATATCATTCCGTTTATTCATGCTGTGAATCTGCCGGTAAAAAAGAGCATAGAGAAACAAGAAGAAGGACCACCCATGCTGAATAAACGCTACTTGCCGTCGATCACCGCATTGCAGTGCTTCGAAGCCGTGACCCGGCATTTGAGCTTCACCCGTGCCGCCGAAGAGCTGAACCTGACGCAGAGCGCCGTGAGCAAACAGGTCGCTCAACTCGAAGAATTGCTGCAACACCTGTTGTTCCGCCGGGTGCGCCGACGCCTGCAAATGACCCCCGCCGGCGATTTGTACCTGGTGGAGGTACGAAAAATCCTCACCCAAGTCGAAATGTCGACCCATTACCTGCGTTCCTACGGCGGCGATACCGAAGTCTTGCGAGTCTCGACGCCTCCGACCTTCGGTGCGCGCTGGCTGGTGCCGCGCTTGAAAGGCTGGCGCCTGCGACATCCGTCGATCCATCTGGACCTGTGCAGCGAGCAAGAAGCCGATGATCTGCTGCAAGGTCGTAGCGACCTGGCGTTCTACTTTGGCCAGGGCTCACGGCCCGGCACCGAATGCCTGAAGCTGTTTGGCGAGGAGCTCGTACCTGTCTGCGCACCGGGCAGCCTGCCGGACACGCCGTTCACCGATCCGACGCAACTCACCGACCTGGTCCTGCTGCAAAACGCTTCCCGCCCCCAGGCCTGGCACGACTGGTTCGACAGCCAGGGCTACCACACCGAACACAGCTACCACGGCCCGCGTTTCGAAACCTTCTACATGTGCATCCGCGCCGCCCAGGTCGGCTGCGGCGTGGCGCTGCTGCCGAAGTTTCTGGTGGAGGAGGAATTGGCCGACGGCAAACTGGTCATTCCCTGGAAGCATGCGATGCCCAGCACCGACGCCTATTATCTGGCGTATCCGGAGCATTCGGCGGAAGTGCCCAAGGTGCGGGATTTTGTGAAGTGGATGCTGGAGCAGATTGATAGCCCAGACATACCGCAAATTTAGGGTTGCACCCAATACCTGTGGGAGCGGGCTTGCTCGCGAAGGGGCCGGTACATTCAACATCAATGTTGACTCGCATTACGCTTTCGCGAGCAAGCCAGCTCCCACAGGGATCTGCTGCGATCTAAAAAATTGCTGGCAATACCTGCCGTTGATATGCGCCACTAGCCCCATTCATTGAAACAGCTGCAACGTCGCTGCCACGGGCCGCGCCCAGCCTGGAGACCCCCTATGAGCGAGAGTGTGTTTGCCGATCGCATCGTGCAGAACCTGCTCGACACCGACTTCTACAAACTGACGATGATGCAGGCGGTGCTGCACAACTATCCGAACGTGGAAGTCGAATGGGAGTTTCGTTGCCGTAACAGTGAGGATCTGCGCCCGTACCTGGCGGAGATCCGGTTCCAGATCGAGCGCTTGGCCGAGTTGAGCCTGAGCGCCGATCAGTTGAGTTTCCTGGAGCGCATCAGTTTTCTGAAACCGGACTTCCTGCGTTTTCTCGGGCTGTTCCGCTTCAACCTGCGCTATATCCACACCGGCATTGAAAACGGCGAGTTGTTCATCCGTCTGCGCGGACCGTGGCTGCACGTGATTCTGTTCGAAGTGCCGCTGCTGGCCATGGTCAGCGAAGTACGCAACCGCTATCGCTACCGGGAAATCGTTCTGGAACAGGCCCGCGAGCAGCTCTATCGCAAGTTCGACTGGCTGACCGCCAACGCCAGCAGCGAAGAATTGTCCGAATTGCAGGTAGCCGATTTCGGCACCCGTCGTCGCTTCTCGTACCGTGTACAGGAAGAAGTGGTGAACGTGCTCAAGCATGACTTCCCCGGGCGCTTCGTCGGTACCAGCAACGTGCACCTGTCCCGGGAGCTGGACATGAAGCCGCTGGGCACGATGGCTCATGAATGGATCATGGCCCATCAGCAACTCGGTCCGCGGCTGATCGACAGTCAGATTGCCGCCCTCGACTGCTGGGTCCGCGAATACCGGGGTTTGCTGGGGATCGCCCTGACCGACTGCATCACCTCCGATGCCTTCCTCGGCGATTTCGACCTGTTCTTTGCCAAGCTCTTCGACGGCTTGCGCCATGATTCCGGTGACCCGGTGCAGTGGGCGGAAAAAGCCATCGCCCACTATCACAAGCTTGGCATCGACCCGATGAGCAAGACCCTGGTGTTTTCCGACAGCTTGACGTTGCCCAAGTCCCTGGAGATTTTTCGGGCATTGCGCGGTCGGATCAATGTCAGCTTCGGTATCGGCACAAACCTGACCTGCGATATTCCGGGTGTCGAACCGATGAGCATCGTGCTTAAAATGACGGCCTGCAACGGCCAGCCGGTGGCCAAGATTTCTGATGAGCCTGGCAAGACTCACTGCAAAGACCCGAATTTCGTCGCCTATTTACGACATGTTTTCCAAGTACCTGCCGCCATTTCCAGCCCATCTAGCAAGGAGTGAATTCATGCAAGCCGTACAGCGTGAGATTGCTGAACAGCTCAAGGTCCAACCGCCCTTCGCGGACCAACTCGCCCTCGAGGCTGAAGTCGCCCGGCGGATCACCTTCATTCAGGACTGCCTGGTCAATGCCGGGCTCAAGACGCTGGTGCTGGGCATCAGCGGCGGCGTCGACTCCCTGACCGCCGGCCTGCTGGCCCAGCGCGCCATGCGTGAACTGCGCGAGCGCACCGGGGACAGCAGCTACAAGTTCATCGCCGTGCGCCTGCCGTACGAAACCCAGTTCGATGAACACGACGCCCAAGCCTCGGTGGACTTCATCGCCCCGGACGAACGCCATACGGTGAACATCGGCCCTGCAGTCAAATCCCTGGCCGGCGAAGTGGCGGCTTTTGAAGGCAAGCACGCGGTCTCGGTGGATTTCGTGTTGGGCAACACCAAGGCTCGGATGCGCATGGTCGCGCAATACACTATCGCTGGCGCGGCTCACGGCCTGGTGATCGGCACCGATCACGCGGCAGAAGCGGTAATGGGCTTCTTCACCAAATTCGGTGACGGCGCCTGCGACCTCGCACCGCTGAGCGGCCTGGTGAAGAATCAGGTCCGGGCGATCGCCCGCAGCTTCGGCGCGCCAGAATCGCTGGTGGAAAAAATCCCGACCGCCGACCTCGAAGACCTGTCGCCGGGCAAACCGGACGAAGCGTCCCACGGCGTGACCTACGCCGAGATCGACGCCTTCCTGCATGGCGAACCGGTGCGTGTAGAAGCGTTCAAGATCATTTGTGATACGTATAGAAAGACCCATCACAAGCGTGTGATGCCGTTTGCGCCATAAGGACGTCGGCGTCTGTACCGACGCCTTCGCGGGCAAGCCTCGCTCCCACAGGTTTTGTGTCGGACGCCGGTAATGGGCACGACGCAAATCCTGTGGGAGCGTGGCTTGCCCGCGAAGAACGATGACTCGGTCTATCGTCAGACACAAAAAAAGCGTCCCGAGCGGACGCTTTTTTTATGCGCTTGATTCGATTACTTCAGAGTAACCGTGCCTTTCATCATCGAAATGTGGCCCGGGAACGAGCAGAAGAAACCGTATTTTTCAGCAGCATTGAGCTTCGACACATCGAAAGTTACCGAGTCGGTTTCCTTGGCGCCGATAAGTTTGGTGTGAGCGATAATGCGGGCATCACCCTCTTTCAGGTAGTCCTTGTCGATGCCGGCAGTCAAACCATCGGTAGCGATCGGCTGCATGTCGGCTTCTTTGCTCAGCACCCAGTTATGACCCATGACGTTTTTCGGCAGGCTGCCGGAGTGAGTCAGCTCAACAGTGAAGGTCTTGCAGCTTTTGTCGATTTCAATGGCCTTGGTGTTGAAGGACATCTGGTCGGTGGAGTCGATGGTCGTCTTGCACTCGGCAGCCATCAATTGGCTGCTGGCCAGTGTCAGCAGGGATACCGCAACAAGTTTGGCAAACATGGTGAATCTCCAAGGCAGGGTTAACGAAAGTGCTAATGGACAGAAGACTGCCTGAAATCTTCGCAAGTTCCTATGACCTGAATCAAAAATTGTATACAACTTTCGGGCTATGACACTCATCGAAACAATCTACCAGCCAGACGTCTGGCACGGCCCTATCATCAGGACCGTCATCTCTCCTCCGGAGCGTCTGTCATGTCTTTCAACAGTTTATTGAGCAGTTTGCTCGCCGCTTATGCCTGTGGCGCCAGCGGTACCTGTGAAACACCTGAACACGAGGTTTAACCCTTGGAACGAGGCAAGCCTGCCTTTACTCTGTGGCCCTGATGACCATGGAGTAAGGCATGTCTTTAGCGTCCGTTTGTGTATTTTGCGGTGCCAGCACCGGCACCAATCCGGCTTATCGTGAAGCAGCTGTCGCCCTGGGGCGAGCATTGGCCGAGCGCAAGCTGACTCTGGTCTATGGCGGCGGCGCCGTCGGGCTGATGGGGATCGTTGCCGATGCCGCGCTGGCGGCCGGTGGTGAAGTGATCGGGATCATCCCGCAGAGCCTCAAAGACAAGGAAATCGGCCACAGCGGCCTGACTCGCCTGGAAGTGGTCGATGGCATGCATGCGCGCAAGGCGCGAATGGCCGAGCTCAGCGATGCCTTCATCGCTCTGCCCGGCGGCCTGGGCACACTGGAAGAGCTGTTCGAAGTCTGGACCTGGGGCCAGCTCGGCTATCACGGCAAACCGCTGGGTTTGCTGGAAGTGAACGGTTTCTACAGCAAGTTGACGTCTTTTCTTGATCATATCGTCGGCGAAGGCTTCGTTCGCGAAGCGCACCGTGACATGCTGCAAATGAGCGAATCGCCGCAAACCCTGCTCGATGCACTGGACGCCTGGCAACCCTCGGTACCGCCAAAATGGACCGAGCAAAAACCCAGCTAACGGCTCGGCACCGATACAGGGCAGAATATGCGCCGCTCAACCTCACCTTCGACCCCAGAGGATCGCCCATGGCCAAACCTAATTATTCCTTCGCCAAACGTCAGAGAGACTTGGCCAAGGAGCAGAAGAAAGAGGAAAAGCTTCAGCGCAAGAAAGCTACAGCTGAAGAAGAAGCAGCAGCACTGAACCCGGATACCGAAGGCGAAGTGGCTACAGACGAAACTGAAGCACCGAAAGATCAGGCGCCCGACGCCTGAGACCCTCAGGGCCCGATGATCTGATCAGGCCCACCGGATCTGTGTCCAGGGTCAGCAACGATGTTGCTGACCCTCACAGTCCAATCTGAAATCCCTCTCTAAAAAATTGCACATTCCCTGTGGGAGCGGGCTTGCTCGCGAAAGCGGCCAGTCAGCCACATAGATGTTGGATGTGCCGCCTTCGCGAGCAAGCCCGCTCCCTGGATCTTCGTTACTCCAATGGCATCACCGTCACCCGAACCTCCGGATCATGGCTGCCACCGCCCAGGATCACCCCACGCAACGGCGAAACATCGGAAAAATCCCGGCCCCAGGCCAGGGTGATGTGCTCCAGCGCCGGTTGCACATTGTTGGTCGGGTCGAAATCCACCCAACCCAGCACCGGGCAAAACACCGACACCCAGGCATGAGATGCATCGGCGCCGATCAGCCGTGGCTGGCCCGGCGGGGGCTGGGTCAGCAAGTAGCCGCTGATATACCGCGCCGCTAATCCACGGGAGCGCACACAAGCGAGCATCAAGTGCGCAAAGTCCTGGCAAACCCCGCGCCGCCTCTCCAGCACTTCCACCAGTGGCGTTGCCACTTGGGTCGCTTCGGCGTCGAAGGTGAATTCGCTGAAGATCTTCTCCATCAACGCCTGAACTCCCAGCAGCAATGGCCGGCCAGGAGGAAAGCAACTTTCGGAGAACTCGACGAAGTTGCGCTTCAAGTGCACGTAAGGCGATTCGAACCGATAACGGCACGCTTCAAGTATCTCGGATGACAGTGGCTGACTGCTGTAGGTCAGCGCGTTGCAGGTCTCTTCCCAGGCCGGCGATTGATTGAAGTCCAACGATGGCCGGGCCAGCACTTCGACCGTCAGGCTGGCATTGACCAGCAACTCATCGTGCGGCCGCTCGAATGCCAGCCGGGTCAGTGGATTGCCAAACACATCCAGCTCATCCCGGCGTGAAGTCGGTTCGGGACTGATCTGCAACTGCTGCTCGGTGCAGCGCTGCCAGGTACAGGCCCGCGGCCACAGATGCGCCAGTTGCTGGGCCAGGGATACCGGGCTGTCATAGTGATAATGGGTGTCGTGGAAAATCTGGTAATGGGCATTCATCAGACGGACACCGTGCGTTGGCTGACATCATCGACATGGGCGAAATGGCGCAAGGCCAGGCGATCCGATACTTGTCCGCTGGCATCGGCGATCTCCTGCAACAGATCGGCCAGCCCTTCGATGGCAGCGCGAATACTGGCCTCGCCAAACAATGAGTTTTCCAGGCAACCCAGATCGAAGCGCGCCAGCCGCTCCACCAACTGCGGCAGGCCGGTTTCGCGCGGCGCACCAAAGTCGTCGTTCAAGCGTTTCAACGTGCGGGTCACCAGTTTCAACTGGAACAGCACCGCATGAGGGTTCTGCTCGTCGAGCAACAACAGGTCCAGCACCGGGATCAATTGCGCCACCGCCAAGTACCGCGATCGGTAAGTAATGCTGCTGTTGCCCAGTTCCAGCAGCCATTCCAGCCCGGCCTGATCGAAAGCTCCCGCACCACGCAGAAACGCCGCCAGGCTGCCGCTGAGAAACTGCAGCCGCTCGATCCGTCGACCGATCATCAGGAAACGCCAGCCTTCGTCCCGGGTCATGTCGTCGAGGGCAAAACCGGACAGCGCTGCCAGCGACATCACCAATCGGTTGAGGAAATCCAGCAACTCGCCGAAATCCGGCTCTTCGGTTTCCAGCGCCGTGGCTTCACGCTGCAATTCCACCAGTGCTTGCCAGTTCTCTCGCGAGAGTTTGCCGCGTACTTGCGATGCCGCCCACTGCAAGCGTTGCAGGTTGGAGCGCAGGCTGAACGGCCAATCATCGCCGAGCAGTGTCGCCAATAATCGCTCTGGTAATTCACCCTCCTCCGGCAACAGATTCAGACGCTCACCGAGATCGACCGCGGCCTCGAGGGCTTGCGGGTCATCGCCATCGACATAGCGCGCCAACATAATCCGCAGCAGCCGCGCGCTGTCATCGCAGCGCTCGCAGTAACGGCCGAACCAGAACAGGTTCTCGACCACCCGCGATGGCAGATACGGATCGCGTCGCACCAGATCGTGAACGCCAATGTTGCGCTGGGCTTTCCATTGTTCGCCGCTGGGCGGGCGATCGCCCAATACCCAAGTGTCCTTGCTTGCACCGCCGCGCTGCATTGATACCACTTCGGCGTCGGCCTCCGCGGCCACCCGGGTCAGCCCGCCGGGCAGTACTCGATAGCCGTCCCGACTGGCCACCGCATATACGCGCATGCCAATGGCCCGCGGTTGCAACTGACCACCTTCGGCCTGCCAGACCGGCGCCTGGGACAGCTGCGCCAATTCTTGCGCGACATAGGCGTAAGGCCGTGCCTGCATGCGTTCGGCCAGGGCCTGGCGCTGTTTTTCACTCAAGTCACGACCAAACACCGGGGCGAAGCTCTGCGACGGAAACGCCGGTTTGATCAACAGCTCCGGCAGTTTTTCCAGGGCCTGGGCCAGTACCGGTGCTTCACCGCACCACCAGGTCGCAATGGACGGCAGGATCAGCTCTTCACCGAACAGAAACTGATTGATCTGCGGCAGGAAGCCCAGCAACCCCGGTGATTCCAGCACGCCGCTACCAAGTGCGTTGGCCACCAGCACCCGGCCTTGGCGCACAGCCTCGAGCAACCCCGGCACGCCAAGGGCCGAGTCGGTGCGCAGCTCCAGCGGATCGCAGAAATCATCGTCGAGCCGACGCATGATCGCGTGAACCCGACGCAGGCCGCTCAAGGTTTTCAGGTAGACCGTGGCATCCCGGACGGTCAGGTCGCCGCCCTCCACCAATGGATATCCGAGCTGACGAGCCAGGTACAGGTGTTCGAAATAGCTTTCGTTGAAACGCCCCGGCGTCAGCAGCACCACCAATGGCGCCTCGTCATCGCTCGGCGCCTGACGGGCGAGTGTTTCCTGGAGGGTGCGGAAGAATCCGGCCAGGTGCTGCACCTTCAAATCGCGGTACAACTCGGGGAAGGCCCGGGACACAATGGTGCGGTTTTCAAGCGCGTAGCCGGCACCGGATGGCGCTTGAGTCCGGTCCGCCGTCACCCACCAGCGGCCGTCAGGCGTGCGCGCCAGATCCACGGCGTACAAATGCAGAAAGGTCCCGTCGGGCGGCGCAATGCCCTGACAGGGCCAGAGAAAATTGTTGTGACCGAACACCAGCTCAGCCGGCAGCAGGCCTTCGGCGATCAAGCGCTGATGGCCGTACAAATCCGCCAGCACAGCATTGAGCAGGCGCGCCCGTTGAGCGATCCCGGCCGATAGCTGTTCCCACTCATCGGCGGCAATCACATGGGGCAGCAAGTCCAGCTCCCACGGCCGGTCGGCACCCTTGGGGTCGGCGTAGACGTTATAGGTCACACCGTTTTCCTGGATCTGCCGGGTCAGCAGCGCCTGACGCTGCGCCAGTTGCGTTGGCGTGCTGCGTTGCAATTGATCGAACAACCGCCGCCAGTGCGGGCGCACGGCGCCGCTGTCGTCGAGTAGTTCGTGATAAGTGCCCGCGGTCAGCGGGTAGCGGTCAAGCAGATCAGGCATGGAAAGCTCGGCAGACAGCAAAGAACGGTCAGACTAACGCAGGCTCATGACGCCCGGATATACGAAAAATCCGAGCGTCGTGTACGGTTTAGAAACGTCGCAAATCGAGAGTCATCGGTAGCTCGTCGTTAATTTCCAGATTCGGTATAGGAAGTTTCCCAGGCGAGTGTCCGATGCGGAAGAAACGCGCCATCCGCCGACTCTCGGCCTCATTGGCGTTCACCGGCAGGCTGTCGTAATTGCGCCCCCCCGGATGGGCGACGTGGTACTGACAACCGCCCAGCGAACGCCCCATCCAGGTGTCGAGCACATCGAACACCAGCGGCGCGTGCACCGGGATGGTCGGTTGCAGGCAGTTGGCCGGTTGCCAGGCGCGAAAGCGCACGCCGGCGACGAACTCACCGACCCGCCCCGTGGATTGCAACGGCACCGGGATGCCGTTGCACGTCAGCAGATAACGCTGGGGCGGCAGGCCGCTGAGCTTGACCTGCAAACGCTCCAGCGACGAATCCACGTAACGCACTGTGCCACCCGCCGCGCCTTCCTCGCCGAGTACATGCCAAGGCTCCAGCGCCTGACGCAATTCCAGTTGAATGCCGCTGACGGCGTAGTCGCCGACCTTGGGAAAACGGAATTCCAGATGCGCCGCGAACCACTCGGCCCGCACGGGGTAACCGGCGGCATTGAGGTCGACGATCACATCAGCGAAATCCTGCTCGATAAAGTGCGGCAACAGGAACCGGTCGTGCAGTTCAGTGCCCCAACGCGCGAGTTTCGGCGGTGCATAAGGCTCGCGCCAGAACCGCGCCACCAGCGCCCGCAACAACAATTGCTGAGCCAGGCTCATGCGCGCATGGGGCGGCATTTCAAAGGCACGCAGTTCCAGTAACCCGAGGCGCCCGGTGGCGCCATCCGGCGAATAGAGTTTGTCGATGCAGAACTCGGCGCGGTGGGTGTTGCCGGTCACGTCGATCAGCAGATTGCGCAGCAGTCGATCCACCAGCCACGGCGCGCACTCCTCGCCCGGATTCGGCATCTGTGCGAAGGCGATTTCCAGCTCATACAGCGAATCGTTGCGCGCTTCGTCCACCCGTGGCGCCTGGGATGTTGGGCCGATGAACAATCCGGAAAACAGGTAGGACAAGGAGGGATGGTTATGCCAGTAGCTGATCAGGCTGCGCAGCAGATCGGGACGACGCAGAAACGGTGAGTCAGCCGGAGTCGCGCCACCCAATACAAAATGATTGCCGCCGCCAGTGCCGGTGTGCCGGCCGTCGATCATGAACTTCTCGGTGGTGAGTCGAGTCTGGCGCGCCTCTTCGTAAAGAAACTCGGTGCGCTCCACCAACTCATCCCAGGTGGCGGACGGCTGCACATTGACTTCGATCACTCCCGGATCCGGAGTAATGCGAAAGTTGCTCAGGCGCGGATCGCTCGGCGGTTCATAGCCTTCCAGCAACACCGGGCAATGCAATTCCTCGGCGGTGGCTTCGATGGCGGCGACCAGCTCCAGATAGTCCTCGACCCGCTCCAGTGGCGGCATGAACAGGTACAACCGGCCTTCTCGCGCTTCGGCGCAGAATGCGGTGCGGGTCAACCAATCGGCGGATTCGTCGATCTTTGGCGCACGCTCGTCAGCCGTTTTCGGTTGAGCGTGATTCTGTAGCTGGTCGGTGCCCGGCAGCTCAGGGAAATCCTGATTCGGGTCGACAGGATGAATGAATGGATACTCCGCTGCTTTCACCCAAGGCTGCGAGCCGAGCGGCAAGCGATACCCCAGCGGCGAATCCCCCGGCACCAATCGGCAATGATCTTCCCGCAGATACCAGCGACCGCTCTGCCATTGATCGCCTTTGGCGGTGCGCGCCAGGGGCAGGACCTGGCCGATAACCTTGTCCAGGCCCTGGCTGAAGACTTTGCGCAGGCGCGCCCGCTCCAAAGGCTCTTCCAGGCGTGAGTCTTCGGCGCTGACGTTCTGCGGTAAAGCGCCTTCACGCCAGAGGTAATAGAAATTGTCTTCGTAGGCAGGAAACACGAAGCGTATCGGAATTTTCAGGCGCTCGGCGACACTCGCCAGAAAACGTCCGGCCAGTTCGCCATCAGCGCCGTAGTCTTCCTGCTCGTCGGCGATCAGCGCGCTGTTGTGCCAGATCGGCACGCCGTCGCGGCGCCAGTAGCAGTTCAGCGACCAGCGCGGCAGTTGCTCGCCGGGGTACCACTTGCCCTGACCGAAATGCACCAGCCCCTTGGGTGCGTAATGCTTGCGCATGCGCTGGAACAATTCGGCCGACAGGCGACGCTTGTCCGGACCGAGCGCGGCGGTGTTCCACTCGGCGCCGTCCGGGTCATCGATAGAGACGAAGGTCGGCTCGCCGCCCATGGTCAGGCGCACGTCGCCTTCGAGCAGGTCGGCATCGATCTGCCGGCCCAATGCCTGAATCGCCAGCCATTGGTCTTCGGTGTAGGGTTTTGTTACCCGCGGCGCTTCCCAAATCCGCTCGACCGACATTTCGTGGGTGAATTCGCACTCGCACGGTTCCACCAAGCCACTGATCGGTGCCGCAGAGGACGGATCGGGACTGCACGCCAACGGAATGTGTCCTTCACCGGCAAACAGCCCTGAGGTCGCGTCCAGGCCAATCCAGCCGGCACCGGGTAAATAGACCTCGCACCAGGCGTGCAGGTCAGTGAAGTCCACTTCAGTGCCCGAGGGGCCATCGAGGCTTTTGACGTCAGCGGTTAACTGGATCAGGTAACCAGACACGAATCGCGCCGCCAGGCCGAGGTTGCGCAGCAATTGCACCAGCAACCACGCCGAGTCGCGGCAGGAACCGGAGGCATGCTCGAGGGTGTGTTCCGGGGTCTGTACGCCCGGCTCCATGCGAATCAGGTAGCCGATGTCTTCGCTGAGGCGCTGGTTGAGCGCGACCAGGAAATCCACGCTCGGCAGCGGTGTGCGGTCGATGCCCTCCAGATAGGCCTTGAATTTGGGCGTCAGGGGCAAGGTTTCCAGGTACGGCGCCAGCTCTTTGCGCTCATCCGCGGCGTAGGTGAAAGGGATTTTTTCGGCGTAAGGCTCGAGGAAGAAGTCGAACGGATTGAAGACCGCCATCTCCGCCAGCAAGTCGACCTCGATCCGCAGCTCATCGGTTTTCTCCGGGAACACCAACCGCGCCAGGTAATTGCCCTGAGGATCCTGCTGCCAGTTGATGAAATGCTGCTCGGGCGAGACTTTCAGCGTATAGGACAGTATCCGCGTGCGGCTGTGGGCAGCCGGGCGCAGGCGAACGATCTGCGGACCGAGCTCAACGGCGCGGTCGTAGCGGTAATGCGTGACGTGATGCAATGCGACATGGATCGACACGGCGTGCCTCCTGCGAGCCTGGACGTTATTGAAAGCGGCGCAAGACTTATGCCATCCAGCCGAGCTGGCGCTTTCACAGATTTGCTCAGGGCAGTACAGCACCAAAATCGGGCGATGCGGGAAATTGGTTTGGGAGAGTTGCACACAAATGTGGCGAGGGAGGGTTGGGGCTTGATCATTCCCACGCTCTGCGTGGGAATGCAGCCCGTGACGCTCCGCGTCACTGGACGGGGAGCGTCCCTTGAGGCATTCCCACGCGGAGCGTGGGAACGATCACGCCAACCCGAAGGTTGGCGTTCTGTTCAGCTCGAGCGAGGGCTTAGCGCGGCACTACCGGCTTACGGGCCGGTTTTGGCCCCTTGCCTTTGGCCGCATCCTTGCGCTCCTTGGCCGCCTGCTGATTGCGGGCGAATGCCGCCGCCTTGGCCTGTTCACGCTTGTCCCACGGGTTGCCGCCATCGCTGGCACGCGGCGGCAGGCCAGTGTGCTGGGTCAGGATCTTGGTGGTCTTTTCCCCGGCCACTTTGTGGCTGCCGGCCGGCGTCGAGTTCTTGCGACGGGCGCTCTGGTAGCTGTCGGTCGCCGGCTGATGCAGCGGGATCAGCTGGTTCTTGCCCGGCCCGATCAGGTCGGCGCGGCCCATGCGGGTCAGTGCTTCACGCAGCATCGGCCAGCCTTTCGGGTCGTGATAACGCAAGAACGCCTTGTGCAGACGACGCTGCTCTTCGCTCTTGACGATGGTCACGCCGTCACTCTTGTAAGTGACCTTGCGCAGCGGGTTTTTGCCCGAGTGATACATCGCGGTGGCGGTGGCCATCGGCGACGGGTAGAACGCCTGCACCTGGTCGGCACGGAAGCCGTTGCCCTTGAGCCACAGGGCCAGGTTCATCATGTCTTCGTCGGTGGTGCCCGGGTGAGCGGCGATGAAGTACGGAATCAGGTACTGCTCTTTCCCGGCTTCCTTGGTGTACTTCTCGAACATGCGCTTGAACTTGTCATAGCTGCCGATGCCCGGTTTCATCATCTGGTTGAGCGGACCTTCCTCGGTGTGTTCCGGGGCGATCTTCAGGTAACCACCGACGTGGTGGGTCACCAGCTCTTTGACGTATTCCGGCGACTCGACCGCGAGGTCGTAACGCAAGCCGGACGCAATCAGGATCTTCTTCACACCCGGCAAGGCCCGGGCGCTGCGATAGAGCTGGATCAGCGACGAGTGGTCGGTGTTCAGGTTCGGGCAAATGCCCGGGAACACGCACGAAGGCTTGCGGCACGCGGATTCGATTTCCGGGGTCTTGCAGGCGATGCGGTACATGTTCGCAGTCGGGCCACCGAGGTCGGAGATCACCCCGGTGAAGCCTGGGACCTTGTCGCGGATCTCTTCGATTTCGCGAATGATCGACTCTTCGGAACGGTTCTGGATGATCCGGCCTTCGTGCTCGGTGATCGAGCAGAACGTACAGCCGCCGAAGCAGCCGCGCATGATGTTCACCGAGAAGCGGATCATGTCGTAGGCCGGAATCTTTTCCTTGCCGTACGCCGGGTGCGGAACCCGCGCGTAAGGCATGCCGAACACGTAGTCCATTTCTTCGGTGGTCATCGGAATCGGAGGCGGGTTGAACCAGACGTCCACTTCGCCATGCTTCTGCACCAGCGCGCGAGCATTGCCCGGGTTGGTTTCCAGGTGCAGCACGCGGTTGGCGTGGGCATAAAGAACTGCGTCGCCACGGACTTTTTCAACCGATGGCAGACGAATCACGGTCTTGTCGCGAGTCATCTTCGGGCTGGCCAGAATCTGCACGACTTTGGCTTCGCTCGGATCCTCGACCGGACCCTTTTCCTGCTCGATGGCGCAGGCCTGGGTGTCCTGGGTGTTCACGTACGGGTTGATGATCTTGTCGACCTTGCCCGGACGGTCGATGCGCGTGGAATCGACTTCGTACCAGTCTTTCGGCGTATCACGACGAATGAACGCGGTGCCGCGCACGTCGGTGATGTCTTCGATCTTGTGACCATAGGACAGGCGCTGGGCGACTTCGACGATCGCACGCTCGGCGTTGCCGTAGAGCAGGATGTCGGCGCAAGCGTCGATCAGGATCGAGTTGCGCACCCGATCCTGCCAGTAATCGTAGTGAGCGATGCGGCGCAGGGAGGCTTCGATGCCACCAAGTACGATCGGTACGTTCTTATAGGCTTCCTTGCAGCGTTGGCTATAAACCAGGCTCGCGCGGTCCGGACGTTTGCCCGCCAGGCCACCGGGGGTGTAGGCGTCGTCGGAACGGATTTTCTTATCGGCGGTGTAGCGGTTGATCATCGAGTCCATGTTGCCGGCCGCGACGCCGAAGAACAGGTTCGGCTCGCCGAGCTTCATGAAGTCGTCTTTGGACTGCCAGTTCGGCTGCGCAATGATCCCGACGCGGAAGCCCTGGGCCTCCAGCAGTCGGCCGATGATCGCCATGCCGAACGACGGGTGGTCGACGTAGGCATCACCGGTGACGATGATGATGTCGCAGGAATCCCAGCCAAGCTGATCCATCTCCTCCCTGCTCATCGGCAGGAATGGCGCTGGCCCGAAACATTCGGCCCAGTACTTGGGATAGTCAAATAACGGCTTGGCTGCTTGCATGTCGATAACCGGTGTTGGCTTTCATTGAATTTCGCGGGCGCGGAATATAGCACAAAATTTAACCAATTCCGACGGCTATGGTCGGAAATTGGGGCGACCCCTGTGGCGAGGGAGCTTGCTCCCGCTGGGCAGCGAAGCTGCCCCAAAACCTGCGACCGAATTTTTCCAGACGGACCGCATTTCTCAGCTTTGCGACTGCTACGCAGTCGAGCGGGAGCAAGCTCCCTCGCCACAGGTTTCTATTGGGTTACTCGTCGTCGAAGTTGTAGCTGCCCGGCGCCAGGTTTTCGAAGCGGGTGTATTTACCGATGAACGCCAGTCGTGACGTACCGATCGGGCCGTTCCGCTGTTTGCCGATGATGATCTCGGCGATGCCTTTATGCTCGGTTTCCGGGTGGTACACCTCATCCCGGTACACGAACATGATCACGTCAGCATCCTGCTCGATCGCTCCGGATTCCCGCAAGTCCGAGTTGATCGGGCGTTTGTTCGGTCGTTGCTCCAGGGAGCGGTTGAGCTGGGACAGCGCCACGACCGGGCAGTTGAATTCCTTGGCGAGGGCTTTCAAGGAACGGGAGATCTCGGAAATCTCGTTGGTTCGGTTGTCGCCGCCGGAACCTGGAATCTGCATCAACTGCAGGTAGTCGATCATGATCAGGGCGATGTCGCCGTGCTCACGCACCAGACGCCGGGTCCGCGCGCGCATCTCCGAGGGGCTGATACCGGCCGTGTCGTCGATGAACAGCTTGCGATCGTTCAGCAGGTTGACTGCCGAGGTCAGGCGCGGCCAATCGTCGTCCTCCAGGCGACCGGCCCGGACCTTGGTCTGGTCGATACGCCCCAGGGACGAAAGCATACGCATGATCAGCGATTCGCCTGGCATCTCCAGAGAGTAAACCAGTACGCACTTGTCGCTGCGCAACACGGCGTTTTCCACCAGGTTCATCGCAAAGGTGGTTTTACCCATGGACGGACGGCCGGCGACGATGATCAGGTCAGAAGGCTGCAAGCCGCTGGTTTTCTCGTCGAGGTCGGTGTAACCGGTGGACAGGCCGGTGATGGCGTTGTCGGTGTTGAACAAGGTGTCGATGCGGTCGATAGCCTTGGTCAGCAGGTCATTCACGCTCACCGGGCCGCCGGTTTTTGGCCGGGCCTCGGCGATCTGGAAGATCTGCCGCTCAGCTTCGTCGAGAATCTCTTCAGCCGTGCGGCCTTCCGGGTTGAAAGCGCTGTCGGCAATTTCGGTGGCGATGCCGATCAACTGCCGCAACGTCGCCCGTGCACGAACGATTTGCGCATAGGCCTTGATGTTGGCGACGGATGGCGTGTTTTTCGCCAGTTCGCCGAGGTAACCGAGGCCACCGACTTGCGAGGTCTGACCTTCCTTGTCCAATTGCTCGGCAAGGGTCACGACGTCGATCGGGGAGTTCTGGTCCGCCAGCTTGGCGATGGCCCGGAAGATCAGGCGGTGGTCATGCCGATAGAAATCGCCGTCGGAGACTTGATCGAGCACGCGTTCCCAAGCGTTGTTGTCCAGCATCAGACCACCGAGCACGGCCTGTTCGGCCTCGATGGAATGCGGTGGCACCTTCAGGGCAGCGGTTTGCAGATCGTATTGCTCGGGAGCGGAGATATCGTTCATGGCCACTTGGAGTTAGTTGTAGAAAATCAGAAACTGCAGAAAGACAAAGGGCACGACCTGTAAACAGGATCGTGCCCGATGTTACCGACAAGCACCCGAGGGTGCCAGCCGACAAGTGCTGCTTAAGCTGCTACCACGACAACGCGTACGGTGGCTTCAACTTCGGCGTGCAGGTGCACGGCTACGTCGAATTCGCCTACGTTGCGGATGGTGCCGTTCGGCAGACGAACTTCGCTTTTTGCAACTTCAACGCCAGAGGCGGTCAGTGCATCAGCGATGTCGTGGGTGCCGATCGAACCGAACAGCTTGCCTTCGTCACCAGCGGTGGCAGTGATAGTCACTTCCAGCTCAGCCAGTTGGGCGGCACGGCTTTCAGCCGAAGTTTTACGGTCTGCTGCGGCTTTTTCCAGCTCAGCGCGACGCTCTTCGAACGCAGCCAGGTTGGCTGGGGTCGCAGCGGTAGCTTTGCCGTAAGGCAGCAGGTAGTTACGACCGTAACCAGCCTTAACGTTCACTTTGTCACCCAGGTTGCCCAGGTTGGTGACTTTTTCCAGAAGGATCAGTTGCATGTGAAAATCCTCTTAACTTTTAACCTTCACCGTTCGCGTTATCGGCATCTTTCGGTGCCGAACGACCGCGAAAATCAATCAGGCTGTCGACGATGGCCAGGACCACCAGCAACGGATAGATCAGCTGCATGAACAGCAACAGCGTGACGTACAACCCCACCAGCCAGAATTTGGCCAGTCGCTTTTGCGCCACCAGCCCGTGAATCAGGGCCAGCCCGGCGAACACCAGCGGTACGCTGCACAACGGCGTCAACATGGCCATCTGCGAGCCTAAGTTAGGCCCCAGAAGCATCAACACCAGCAGCAACATCGCCGGTAAAAGCGGGATTCGGATGGCGCGAAACTCGCGACCAAAACCACCCGGGTTGTACAACAACGCCTGCCAGTAGCGCCCGACAATCAGGCTCAGCAAACTGACGATTTGCAACAAAGCCGCAATCAGGCCGGTCAGGACCGGTGCAATCAGGGACGCGAAACGCGCTTGCTCGTCTACCGACAATTGCTGGTAGACATCACCGAGTAGCGACGGCATGACTTTTATCAAAGCCTGCGCCAGCATCTCGATCTGGGGCGCAAAAGCCGCCCCCAGCACCACTGAAAACACCAATCCCATCGCTATGCTGACCAGCAGCACGCGGTTCCAGGACTCACTTGCGCGCAAAACCAACGCAAGGCTCGAAGAACCCAACAGCACCAGAAGTGCCCGTGGGTCGTCGGAGTAAAGCCACCAGACCAACGCCGGCAGCAGCCCCAGAGCAAGAACGCCCAAGGCGTCCTTCAATCCGCGCCGCAGGAGCACAAGGCATCCTGCGGCAGCACCCAACCAATACAACAACGGCAACGTTGCGCATCCAGCCACTACCAGAGTGGCCTGCATACGGCCGCGCATGATGAACTCAGCTAAGGCGCGCATGCATTCAATCCTTTGCTACGTGTCGACTGCCCGGTCTCAGCGGCCGTGGCTGTCGGTGTAGGCCAGCAGGGCCAGGAAGCGGGCGCGCTTGATAGCGGTGGCCAGCTGACGCTGATAACGAGCTTTGGTACCGGTGATGCGGCTTGGAACGATTTTGCCGGTCTCGGATACGTAAGCTTTCAGAGTGTTGAGATCTTTGTAATCGATCTCTTTCACGTCTTCAGCGGTGAAGCGGCAGAATTTACGACGACGGAAGAAACGTGCCATTTGATAGGCTCCTTAAAAGGTCCGTGGATTACTCGTCAGCGTTATCGCTGGCGTCGCTGTCATCACCATCAACGCCTTCGGCGTCGGAGTGCTCAGGACGGTCGCGACGCTCACGGCGCTCACTGCGGTTTTCTTCAGCCTTGAGCATCTCGGATTGGCCGGTAACGGCTTCTTCGCGACGGATGACCAGGTTACGGATCACTGCATCGTTGTAGCGGAAGTTGTCTTCCAGCTCGGCCAGGGCCTTGCCAGTGCACTCAACGTTCAGCATCACGTAGTGAGCCTTGTGAACATTGTTGATTGCGTAGGCCAGTTGACGACGGCCCCAATCTTCCAGACGGTGGATTTTGCCGCCGTCTTCTTCGATCAGCTTGGTGTAACGCTCAACCATGCCGCCGACTTGCTCGCTTTGATCCGGGTGGACCAAAAAGATGATTTCGTAATGACGCATGAATGCTCCTTACGGGTTGTAGCCTGCCGCTCAAAAGCGGTCAGACAAGGAGTGAATGACACTTATGGACTTGCTTGCGATAGACACATGCGTGCCTGCCGTCACAGCAAGGGGCGCAATTGTAGAGAAGGGACAGGAGAGGCGCAAGGCAATTGGTGATTATTTGAACAACCCGCTCAACTCACCAATCCTTGCCATGACGCAGAACCAATGTGGGAGCGGGCTTGCTCGCGAAAGCAGTATGTCATTCAGCAAAAGTGTTGAATGTCAGACCGTATTCGCGAGCAAGCCCGCTCCCACATTTGGATCGCGTGCGGATCAGGACTTTTTGGCGGTCCCGGCAGCTTTGACGCCGCGCTGGCGCAGGGCCTCGAACAGGCAAACGCCAGTCGCTACCGAAACGTTGAGACTGCTGACACTGCCCGCCATCGGCAAACGCACCAGGTAGTCGCAAAGATCGCGAGTCAGGCGGCGCATTCCGCTGCCCTCCGCGCCCATGATCAAAATGGTCGGGCCGGTCAGGTCTTGCTGATACAGCTCCTGCTCGGCCTCGCCCGCCGTACCGACAACCCACAAGCCACGCTGCTTGAGTTTTTCCAGGGTGCGCGCCAGGTTGGTCACGGCCACCAACGGAATCACTTCCGCCGCGCCGCAGGCGACTTTACGCACCGTCGGGGTCAGCGTGGCTGACTTGTCTTTTGGCACGATCACCGCCAGCGCGCCGGCCGCATCGGCCGAACGCAGGCAAGCGCCGAGGTTGTGCGGATCGGTCACGCCGTCGAGCACCAGCAACAGCGGTGCGCCTTCAGTGCGATCGAGCAATTCGTCGAGCATCGCTTCGCCCCAGACCTGACTCGGACTAACGTCCGCGACCACGCCCTGGTGCACGCCTTCTACCCACGCATCGAGCTCACGACGCTCAGCCTGACCGACCGCTACGCGATTTTCGGCAGCGAGCTCGATCAGCGTCTGTACCCGCGGATCACTGCGGCCTTCAGCCAGCCAGATCTGCTTGACGCGTTTTGGGTGGTGACGCAGCAACGCTTCTACAGCGTGCACGCCATAGATCTTTTCCAACTGACTCATGACTTGGCCTTAGGTTTACGCGCCCCGCCGCTTCTGGCGGCTGGAGCGGAACCCGCTTTTGGCGGGCCTTTACGGTGTTTGCTCGGTTTTGCTGGCTTGCCGCCGGAGGCCTTCTCAGGCGCCGACCGCCCGGTCTTTCCCCCAGACGCCGCTTTACCGCCGCTTTTCGCTTCAGACAGCAACGCCTGTTTCAGTTCACGACTTTTGCGCAACTCGGCATTTTTTGCCGCTGCATCGCTCGGGCGATAGGCTTCGACAGCCTTTTCCTTGGCAGGACGACGGCCGGTTTTCGCCGGAGCCGGTTCTGCGGCGGTTTTAGCAGCTGGAGCAGCTGTTTCGGTTCCGCGCTTCTTGCGCCCGATCGGCGCGCTGATGGTTTTCTCAGCCATCTCGAAGTCAATCTTGCGCTCGTCAAGGTCGACGCGCATGACGCGAACTTCAACGGTGTCGCCAAGGCGGAAGCTGCGACCGGTACGCTCACCGGCGAGGCGGTGGTGTACAGGATCGAAGTGGTAGTAATCACCCGGCAGCGCGGTGACGTGCACCAGGCCTTCGACGTAAATGTCGGTCAGTTCGACGAACAGGCCGAAACCGGTCACGGCGGTGATCACACCCGGGAACGATTCGCCCACGCGGTCTTTCATGAACTCGCACTTGAGCCAGTTCACTACGTCGCGGGTTGCTTCGTCGGCACGGCGTTCGCTCATCGAGCACTGCTCGCCGAGCTGCTCCAGGATCGCTTCGTCGTACGGATAGATGCGCGCTTTCGGAATGGTCATCGCGCCGGCACGGCGAACGTGCGGGGTGTCCATTTTCGAATGGATGACGCTGCGAATCGCCCGGTGCGTGAGCAAGTCCGGGTAGCGACGAATCGGCGAAGTGAAATGGGTGTAGGCTTCGTAATTCAGGCCGAAGTGGCCCTGGTTATCGGCGCTGTACACCGCCTGACTCAACGAACGCAGCATGACGGTCTGGATCAGGTGGAAATCCGGACGGTCCTTGATGCCTGCCAGCAAAGCCTGGTAATCCTTCGGCGACGGACCATCCTTGCCTTTGTGCAGGGACAGGCCGAGCTCGCCAAGGAAGGCGCGCAGTTTTTCCAGACGCTCCGGTGGCGGGCCGTCATGGACGCGATACAACGCAGGGATTTCGTGCTTTTTCAGGAATTCGGCAGTGGCCACGTTGGCCGCCAGCATGCATTCCTCGATCAGCTTGTGGGCGTCGTTGCGAACGGTCGGACGGATTTCGGCAATCTTGCGCTCGGAACCGAAGATGATCCGGGTTTCCTGCGTTTCGAAATCGATCGCGCCGCGCACATGACGAGCCGCCAGCAGAACCTTGTACAGCGCGTACAGCTGCTTAAGATGCGACAGGACGTCGGTGTATTCACCACGAAGCTGACGCGCTTCGGTGGCTTTCGGCGTCTCCAGCATGGCGCTGACCTTGTTGTAGGTCAGGCGGGCGTGGGAGTGAATCACCGCTTCGTAGAAGCAGTAGTCGGTCATCTCGCCGGATTTGGAGATGGTCATCTCGCAGACCATGGCCAGGCGATCGACGTGCGGGTTCAGCGAGCACAGACCGTTGGACAGTTGCTCAGGCAACATCGGCACGACGCGCTCGGGGAAGTACACCGAGTTGCCACGAACCTGCGATTCGTTATCCAGCGCCGAACCGATTTTCACGTAGCTGGAAACGTCGGCAATCGCCACGTACAACTTCCAGCCACCGGAGAACAGGCGCAGCTTGCCCGGTTTGGCTTCGCAGTAGACCGCGTCATCGAAGTCGCGCGCATCTTCGCCGTCGATGGTCACGAACGGCAGATGGCGCAGGTCGATGCGCTTCTCTTTGTCCTTCTCTTCTACTTCAGGCTTGAGCTTCGCCGCTTCCTTGAGCACCGCGTCAGGCCAGACGTGAGGAATATCGTAGGTGCGCAGGGCGACATCGATTTCCATGCCCGGCGCCATGTAGTTACCCACGACTTCGACCACGTCGCCTTGCGGCTGGAAGCGTGGCGTCGGCCAGTGAGTGATCTTCACTTCGACGAACTGACCGATCTGCGCGTTGGCGTTGCGGCCCGGCGTCACCAGCACTTCTTGCTGGATCTTCGGATTGTCCGCGACGACGAAACCGATACCGCCCTCTTCGAAATAGCGACCGACAATGGTCTCGTGGGCACGGGACACCACTTCGACGATCATGCCTTCGCGACGACCGCGACGGTCGAGGCCGGAAACACGGGCCAGGGCACGGTCGCCATCGAACACCAGGCGCATTTGCCCCGGGCTCATGAACAGATCGTCACTGCCGTCGTCCGGGACCAGGAAGCCGAAGCCGTCACGGTGGCCGCTGATGCGGCCCAGGATCAGGTCGAGCTTGTCCACCGGCGCATAAGTGCCGCGACGGGTGTAGATGAGTTGAGCGTCGCGCTCCATGGCGCGCAGGCGGCGACGCAGGGCTTCGATCTGGTCTTCTGTGGTCAGACCAAACTCTTCGACCAGCTGCTCGCGGTTAGCAGGCGAACCTCGATCAGCAAGGTGCTGAAGGATCAATTCGCGGCTAGGAATAGGGTTTTCATATTTTTCCGCTTCACGAGCGGCCTCGGGATCGAGGGACTGCCAATCGGCCATTAGAGAGTTTTCACCTTGTCTATATGCGGGTTAGTTTGGCATAGGCGTAATGAAACGGGAAATTTCAGGCTATGACAGCCTATCTAAAGCCTTTTATCGACCTCGCAAAGCCGATTTGAATACCACTGGAGAAATTTTCCAGGTTTTTTCGATGTCGGGGGTTTACAGTTAAAAAGACGCTCCGTATAGTGCGCGCCATCGACGACGCAGACGCGCTGCCGATACTGCCCAGATGGTGAAATTGGTAGACACGCCAGCTTCAGGTGCTGGTGACCGCAAGGTCGTGGAAGTTCGAGTCTTCTTCTGGGCACCAATTTCGAGCTTGAGATTAGAACAATTTCAAGGCTCACACAAAAAACCCGCGAAAGCGGGTTTTTGCATTCCAGGCTTCCGGTTTATTAAAATTAAATCAGGGGTTTACAGATCAAATTGCTCTCCGTATAGTGCGCCACATCAACAGCGGCAACGCTGAAGATTATGCCCAGATGGTGAAATTGGTAGACACGCCAGCTTCAGGTGCTGGTGACCGCAAGGTCGTGGAAGTTCGAGTCTTCTTCTGGGCACCAATTCAAATTCAAGGTCACGACCTTGAATTTCACAGAAACCCGCGAAAGCGGGTTTTTGCGTTTCTGGCTTTCAGAAACCTCAAGCCATCTCGCCTCGGCTTCCGGATAACTACGGATGTAGTTGTGCCGCTGAAAAGCTTCGCGGGCAAGCCTCGCTCCTACAAGGATTTGTGTCGTCGCGAAATTTTCGCACGACGTAAATCCTTGTAGGAGCGAGGCTTGCCCGCGAAGGCGTCAGACCTGCAGACGAAAAACTTAAGCCCTGAACTGCCCCAGGCTCGCCTTCAACTGCGCCGCCAAACCATCCAGCACTTTTCCGCTGGCCGTAGTTTCCACCACCGCCCGAGCAGCCTTCTCAGCTTGAGCATGAATAGTCTCAACCCGCCCACGCACTGCCTGCGCACCTTGCGCCTGATGCGCCGCGGCCTGAGTCGCCAGACCGATCGCCGCATGCACCTGCTCGACCGACACCTGCACCGACTGCTGCAACCGCGCACTGTCGCGCAACACCAACAAACCTTCGCTGGCCTGACGCCCGGCCTGCCCGATTGCCGCGACGGCCTCACGTGCGCCCTGCTGCAACGCAACGATGTGGGCCTGAATGTCGCCGGTTGAGCTCTGAGTCTTGCTCGCCAGTGCCCGCACCTCATCCGCCACCACGGCAAACCCGCGACCGGTCTCGCCGGCACGCGCCGCCTCAATGGCCGCGTTCAACGCCAGCAAGTTGGTTTGCTCGGCAATCCCGTGAATCACCGTCAACACCACTTCAATCTGCTCACTCTGCTGCGCCAGGCGCTCGATGACTTTCGCGCCGGTGTCGACTTGTCCAGCCAACGCCTCGATCAGACTGCCGACTTTCGCCGAAGTCCGAGTGTTTTCATCCGTGGCCTGACGAATACCCACCACCTGCTGCAAAGCGGCCTGCATGGCATGGCTTTCAGACTGGGCTTCATCAGCCATTTGCGACAACGCGCGCAAGCTTTCGGCCACTTCATCGCGCTGCATGCCCGCCGCTGCATCCGCACCGGCATTGCGCAGGGTCATGGCGCCGATCTCCACGCCGGTACGCTGAGCCACATCGCCCGCCTCCCGCACGATCGGCTGCAACTTATCCACAAAGCGATTGACCGCCGAGGCCATGTCGCCGATCTCATCCTGACTGTTGATCTGCACACGCTTGGTCAGATCGCCCTCACCTGCCGCCAGGTCATCCATGGCGGTGATCAGCAGCTTCAAGCGGTTGACCACGCGCCGACCCAGCACCACCGCCAGCAACAGCAGCACACCAAAACCCACTAGCGACAAGCCCATGCCGATGCGCCAGCGCAAAGTCCCCGCTGCTTCCTGCACGGCAGTGGTGGTATTGGCTTTCATTTCAGTGGCGGTGGACTGCGCCGATTGCAGACGCCCGCGCATCGCCGTTGCGCTGTCAGCTGCCGCGCCTTTGAGGCTGTCGCCCACCAATTGATCGCTGCTGGCGATCAGCGCCGAGAAGCGTTTGTCCAGTGCCGCCAGATCGGTTTCCACCGACGCGGTCGAGACCCCCATCAAAACCTTGCCGATCTCCACTCCATTGGGGTTGATCGAGGCCTCAAGGTAGTAGACCGACGGATCGTTCTTCGCCGCATCCAGCACCTTGTCCAGCGCCCGCTCGCCTTGACCTTTTTCCAGAAGCGCCTTGTTGATCGGGTTCTCCCGGTTGAGGTAGCGCGTCAGGTGCTGGCCCGTGGCGTCGTCGTAGACCACGAACAACACATTGGGATTGCGCTGGGCACGGCGAGCGAATTCGGACAGGGTGGGAATGTCGCTGTCCCACATGGCGCGGGGTGCGACCGAGGCCAGAAGCTGCGCCATGTCGTTGGCCGAATCCTTCAGGTCCTTTTCCAATGTCGTACGCAGTTGTGCCTGCTCGTCCTTCAGACGCGAAGACAGCCCGGCTGTCAGGCGCTGACGAGTACTGGTCGACAGGTTATCCAGGCTCGACGTGACTTCACGCCCTGCCTGCTCAAGCTCACCAGAGAGCTTTTGGCTGTCGGCGTCCAGCCGCATACCCAAATCAGCTTCCAGCGCCGTCACTGTGCTCCGGGTCAGAGCGACAGCCACCAGCACCTGCACCAAAAGGGCGATACCAAGAGTAACGAACACGGGCCGCAAGAGACGGCTTTGTAACAGTGAGAGAACGGCCGACACTGAAAATCCCCCTGCTTTGACGCCATCAAATTGATAGCACGTCAGAAACGATGCTTTTTCAATGTTCCCAGCAAAGGTCATGCCGTTCGACAGGCATAAACGACAAAGGCCCCAATTAAGGGGCCTTCGTGTTTTACATCAACGACTTATTAAGCGAACGGGTGGCGCAGAACGATGGTTTCGTTGCGGTCCGGGCCCGTCGAAATAATGTCGATCGGCGCACCGATCAGCTCTTCAACGCGCTTGATGTAAGCACGGGCGTTAGCTGGCAGCTCTTCCAGAGTTTTGGCACCCACGGTCGACTCTGTCCAACCCGGCACTTCTTCGTACACCGGCTGCAGACCCATGTAGCTGTCAGCGTCAGTCGGGGCAACGTCCTTACCTTCCGCATCTTTGTAGCCGACGCAGATGTTGATGGTTTCCAGACCGTCGAGTACATCCAGCTTGGTCAGGCAGATGCCCGAGATGCTGTTCACATCGATAGCGCGACGCAGGATAACGGCGTCAAACCAGCCACAACGACGAGCACGGCCGGTAGTCGCGCCGAACTCGTGACCTTGCTTAGCCAGGTGCGCACCGACTTCGTCGAACAGCTCAGTCGGGAATGGACCCGAACCTACGCGTGTCGTGTAAGCCTTGGTGATACCCAGGATGTAATCCAGGAACATAGGACCAACGCCCGAACCGGTAGCAACGCCGCCAGCGGTGGTGTTAGAGCTGGTCACGTACGGGTAGGTGCCGTGGTCGATGTCCAGCAACGAACCTTGAGCGCCTTCGAACATGATGTCTTTGCCAGCACGACGCAGGTCGTGCAGCTCGGCAGTCACGTCCAGCATCAGCGGCTTGAGCAGTTCAGCGTATTCTTTGCACTCGGCCAGGGTCTTGTCGAAGTCAATGGCTGGCTCTTTGTAGAAACCGACCAACATGAAGTTGTGGTATTCCACCAGTTCACGCAGCTTGGCTTCAAAGCGCGGCATGTTGAGCAGATCGCCTACGCGCAGACCGCGACGGGCAACCTTGTCTTCGTAAGCCGGGCCGATACCGCGACCGGTGGTGCCGATCTTCAGCTCGCCACGGGCCTTTTCACGGGCCTGGTCCAGCGCTACGTGGTAGGACAGGATCAGCGGGCAGGACGGGCTGATACGCAGGCGCTCGCGCACCGGTACGCCTTTCTCTTCCAGCTTGATGATTTCCCGCAGCAGGGCGTCGGGTGCAACCACCACGCCGTTACCGATCAGGCACTGCACGCCTTCGCGCAGCACGCCCGACGGGATCAGGTGCAAGACGGTTTTTTCGCCGTCGATCACCAGGGTGTGGCCAGCGTTGTGGCCACCTTGGTAGCGCACTACGGCGGCAGCATGTTCGGTCAGCAGATCAACGATCTTGCCTTTGCCCTCATCACCCCATTGGGTGCCCAGGACTACGACATTCTTACCCATAACACTTGTCCTCATTCGCGCAAACTTGGTGCCGGCGGCGGCCGGCAGGAAAACTCAAGAAGCCAGCGGCAATACTTGCCAAAGCCCGTTCTGCTGAATCAATTGCCGGTCGCAGTCCGCTTCACGGGCGGCGGCCAAAAGCTGCCCAGGCAATGCCTGAACGACACGCTGACCCTCACTGCGCAACTGGCAAACCTGCTGCCAGAGTGCTGCATCCGTACTGTCAGGCATCCAGATACCGCCAGACGGTAGCTCGATTTCAGCACGCCCCAGGGTCACCAGGGTTTTCAAATCGGTAGAGAAACCAGTTGCCGGACGGGCACGACCGAAGTCGGCGCCGATGTCGTCGTAACGACCGCCCTGCGCGATGGACTGGCCAACACCCGGTACGAACACGGCGAACACTACACCAGTGTGGTAGTGATAGCCGCGCAACTCGCCCAGGTCGAAATACAGCGGTAATCCCGGGAAACGCGTGGACAGACGCTCGGCAATTGCCAGCAAATCGTCCAGGGCCGCCAGCACGGGTGCTGGCGCATTGGCCAGACGCTCACGCGCTGCGCTCAACACTTCACGACCGCCACACAGGTCGACCAGCGCTCGCAGCATGCCCGACAGATCGGCAGGCAGGCCTTCGGTCAAGGTAATGACCTCGTCGATGGCTTTACGTTGCAACGCATCGAACAACTGTTGCTCGACTTCGCCGGACAAACCGGCGGCACGGGCCAGGCCGCGGTAGATCCCTACATGACCGAGATCCATGTGCACATCCGGCACATCGGCCAGTTGCAACATGGCCAGCATCAGGCTGATGACTTCCACGTCGCTGCTCGGGCTGGCATCGCCGTACAACTCGGCACCCAGTTGAATCGGGCTGCGCGAGGACGACAAGGCACGTGGCTGAGCATGCAGCACGCTACCGGCATAACACAGACGGCTTGGACCTTCGCGACGCAGGGTATGCGCATCGATGCGCGCCACCTGCGGCGTGATGTCGGCACGGAAACCCATCTGCCGGCCCGACTGCGGGTCGATGACCTTGAAGGTACGCAGATCGAGGTCCGAACCTGCGCCGGTCAGCAGGGATTCCAGGTACTCGATATGGGGAGTCACGACAAACTCGTAACCCCAGCTCTGGAACAGATCCAACACCTGGCGACGCGCTACTTCGATGCGCGCAGCTTCTGGTGGCAGTACTTCTTCGATGCCATCTGGCAGCAGCCAGCGGTCTACCGTTGCCATTACGCCATTCCCCTATGATCCGGGCGACAAGCCTTTGGGCGAGCCTTGAGTGAAGCAGAAAATGATCGGCCCATGTGCAAACCACGCGCATGAACAACGGGGCGAAAAGCCTGAATCGGCTTCGCCAACCACTTTCCTCGAAAAAACTGTCGAGTCATTCAACTCGGGCGCCTGCATAAAAACAGCAATCAAACGTGCAGACGCAAAAAAGCCGGGAATTTCCCGGCTGCCGCATCATACACACGTTTTCCCAAAGGATCACCCCGCCCCGAGGCTTTAGCCGCCAGGCGGGGGATGATTCAGGTCAACGCCGTATCAAGGCTTGGCTTTTTCCAGGTAACGGAAGAAGTCGCTGCCCGGGTCCAGGACCATGACGTCGGATTTGTTCGCGAAGCTTTCACGATAAGCACGCAGGCTACGGTAGAACGCGTAGAACTCCTGATCCTGACCGTATGCCTTGGAGTAGATCGCAGCAGCCTGGGCATCACCGTCACCGCGAACCTCTTCGGATTCACGATAGGCTTCCGCCAGCAGCACGCGGCGTTGACGATCGGCGTCGGCACGGATGCCTTCGGACAGCTCGTTACCCTTGGCGCGGTGCTCGCGAGCTTCACGCTCACGCTCGGTGCTCATACGTTCGAACACGCTGCGGTTCACTTCCTTCGGCAGGTCGATGGTTTTGACCCGGACATCGACAACTTCGATGCCCAGCTCTTTTTCCGCCATCTTGTTCAGCGAAGAGGTGATATCTGCCATCAGCGCATCACGCTCACCGGACACCACTTCGTGCAGGGTGCGCTTACCGAACTGGTCACGCAGGCCCGACTCCAGACGACGGGAAAGACGCTCGTCGGCAATCTGCTTGAGGCCGGAAGTCGCGGTGTAGAAGCGCTCGGCATCTTTCACGCGCCACTTGGCGTAGGCATCGACCATTACAGCTTTCTTTTCCAGCGTCAGGAAGCGTTGTGTCGGTGCATCCAGTGTCATCAGGCGCGCGTCGAATTTGCGCACCTTGTTCACGTAAGGCACTTTCACGTGCAGGCCCGGCTGAACATCGGCCTGGACCACGCGACCGAACTGCAGCATCACCGCGCGCTCGGTCTGAGCCACGATGTAGAAGCAGTTCCAGGCAACGATCGCCACGACGACGCCGATAATAAGGGCGATCAGCGATTTATTGCTCATCAGCGACTCTCCCTGGTACGTGCTTGCTGTTGCTGCAGATCAGCTGCCGCACGCGCATTCACTTCATTGCTGCTGGCTGCTGCGCCGGTCACCGGAGCACCGGGGCTGCGACCACTGTCGATCATCTTGTCCAGCGGCAAGTACAGCAGATTGTTCTGGCCATTCTTGTTGCCGGTCACGAGAACCTTGCTGGTGTTGCTGAAGATTTCCTGCATGGTGTCCAGATACAGACGCTGGCGGGTGACTTCAGGGGCCTTGCGATATTCGGCCACCAGCTTGGTGAAGCGATCAGCCTCACCCTTGGCGCGGGAGACGGTCTCGTCGCGGTAACCATTGGCATCCTCGAGGATGCGCTGGGCCTGACCACGGGCTTCCGGCACGACGCCGTTGGCGTAGGTTTCAGCCTGGTTGCGCGAACGCTGCTCGTCTTCACGGGCGCGGATCACGTCGTCGAAGGCTTCCTGAACTTCACGCGGTGCAGCTGCGCTCTGTACGTTGACCTGGGTGACGGTGATACCGGTGCGATAGGTATCGAGGAAGCGTTGCAGACGCTCCTTGATTTCGCTGGCCATCAATTCACGACCTTCGGTCAGCACCTGATCCATGGCGGTAGAACCCACTACGTGACGCAAGGCACTGTCGGTCGCATGCTGCAGGCTGATTTCCGGCTGATCGACGTTCAGCACGAAGTCCTGCAGGTTGCTGATCTTGTACTGCACGGTCAGCGGCACTTCGACGATGTTTTCGTCTTCAGTCAGCATTTGACCCTGCTTGGTATAGGCACGCTCACGCGTGACGTTTTCCATGTACTTGCGATCGATCGGCGGGAAATAGATGTTCAGGCCCGGGCCGACGGTTTCATAGTATTTGCCGAAGCGCAGCACTACGGCCTGCTCCTGCTCGTCGACCACGTAGACAGCGCTGTACAGCCACACGGCCGCCAGCACGACCAGGCCGATGCCGAGCAGGCCGCCAAAGCCGCCACTCTTGCCCGGACCACCGCCCTCGTCACCGCGTTTTTTACCACCACCGAACAACCCGTTCAGGCTTTCCTGCAGCTTTCGGAAGGCCTCGTCGAGATCCGGTGGTCCCTTGCGGTCGCCGTTATTGCGGCGCTTGCCACCCCAAGGATCCTGATTATTCGAGTTGCCACCCGGCTCATTCCAAGCCATAGCGCTCTCCATCTGATAAAGCAAAGACGCACCCACGGCGCGCCGACCAATGCTACAGAATGCCTGTCACCGCGGCACAACCGCTTTCTCAGGCTTTTATTGCAAAGTGTGTTGCTCGATGAATTCCATCGGCTGCAGACCTTCGCGACTCACGAGTCGATTCAACTCGATCCGTGGCAAGCGAACGGCCAGCAAGCTGATGCCTTCTTCGTCGTGTTCTTCTTTTTGCACCGCACCGAGTTCGAAAAACTGCGCACGCAGTCGAGCAAAACGTTGCGGCAAGCGCAAGGTGCCAACAAACAAATCACTGCCTAACAGTTCGGCCACAGCCTGCTTGAGCAGGTCCAGGCCGGTACCGTCCTTGGCCGACAACCAGACCCGCTGCGGTTTGCCATCGGCATCGCGCTGGATCTGCGGCTCAACACCCTCGAGCAAATCGAGTTTGTTGTATACCTCAAGGATCGGCAAGTCTTGTGCCCCGATCTCTCCGAGCACCACCATGACCTGTTCAATCTGGGCCATCCGCTCAGGCTCATGCGCATCGATCACGTGCAGCAGCAGGTCGGAGTTGCTCGACTCTTCGAGCGTAGCCCGAAATGCCTCGACCAGTTTGTGCGGCAAGTGGCGAATGAAACCCACGGTGTCGGCCAGTACGATCGGCCCGAGGTCATCGAGTTCGAGTCGGCGCAAGGTCGGGTCGAGGGTAGCGAACAGCTGGTCGGCGGCGAAGACGTCGGAATCGGTGACCGAGTTGAACAGCGTCGATTTGCCGGCGTTGGTATAACCCACCAGTGAAACCGTCGGAATGTCAGCACGTTTACGCCCGCGACGAGATTGCTCGCGCTGGCTGCGGACCTTTTCCAGGCGCCCCTTGATCTGCCGCAGGCGAACCCGCAACAGGCGCCGGTCGGTTTCCAGCTGGGTTTCACCCGGGCCGCGCAGACCGATACCGCCCTTCTGCCGCTCAAGGTGAGTCCAGCCACGAACCAGCCGCGTACTCATGTGTTCAAGCTGGGCCAGTTCGACCTGGAGCTTGCCTTCATGGGTGCGGGCGCGTTGGGCGAAGATATCGAGAATCAAACCCGTGCGGTCAATCACGCGGCACTCGAAAATACGTTCGAGGTTACGTTCCTGACTGGGCGTGAGGATGTGATTGAAAATCACCAGATCGACCTGTTCGGCGCTGACCAGGTCGCGTAATTCTTCGACCTTGCCGCTGCTAATCAGGGTTTTGGCGGTTGGCCGATGACGCGGCACGTTAAAAAACGCGACGGTCTCGGCGCCAGCCGACATTGCCAACTCCTGAAACTCCTGCGGATCTTCGCGCGCCTCAGGGTCCTGACCATCCAAGTGAACGAGAATGGCTCGTTCACCACCACCGTGGCGCTCAAAGAACAAAGGAGACTCCTATCAGGCGTTACCTGGCTCAGCGTCACCTGTTTCGGATTCGGTTGCGCTAGGCAGACGAATTGGACGAACCGGCACCACTGTAGAGATAGCGTGTTTGTAAACCATTTGGCTAACGGTGTTTTTCAGCAGGATAACGAACTGGTCGAAAGACTCGATCGTGCCTTGCAGTTTGATCCCGTTGACCAGGTAGATGGAAACCCCCACTTTCTCTTTACGTAAAGTATTCAAGTAAGGGTCTTGTAGCGAATGCCCTTTTGACATGTGCCGCACTCCTTTAAGGATTCAATATAAAAAATAGGTAAACAAATGGCTTGGGGCCGTCACACCCCCAAGGATAGACGGCAATTGCAAGGACTCAGCTCAATATGGAGATGGTCCCAAGGTATTTCAAGGCGCGCGGCAGATTGTCGCAATCGAGGCTGTCCAGCCAGTGTAAATCAGCCCAACTGCGTAGCCAGGTGAACTGGCGCTTTGCCAATTGGCGCGTGGCAATGATTCCACGCTCCTGCATCTCGGCTTGCGTCAGCTTGCCATCCAGGTAATCCCAGACTTGTCGATAGCCTACAGCACGTATAGACGGCATCCCCGAATGCAGGTCACCTCTATCTCGCAGGGCTACGACCTCGTCGATGAATCCCTGTTCCAACATATTTGTGAATCTTTGTTTAATACGCTCGTGCAGTACCTGGCGATTTGCCGGGGCGATAGCCAAGTTCGCGACAGTATAGGGCAATTGTTGCAGTCCCGAAGCGGCTGCTTCAGTACTTTGCGCAGATTGTCGCAAGCGTAGCTCAGTCATGCTCTGACCGCTGACGCGATAAACTTCCAGCGCGCGACTGAGCCGCTGTGGATCGTTCGGATGAATTCGCGCGGCAGATTGCGGATCAATTACCGCCAATTGATCGTGCAGGGCTTGCCAGCCAAGGCGTGCAGCCTCTTCTCCGATTTGCGCACGCACGTCCGGATCGGCCGCCGGCATGTCGGCCAGACCTTCGAGCAAAGCCTTGTAATAGAGCATTGTGCCGCCCACCAGCAGCGGAATTTTGCCCCGCGCGGTGATCTCGGCCATGGCCTCGAGTGCATCACGACGAAAATCCGCAGCGGAATAACTCTCGGCCGGGTCGAGAATATCGATCAACCGATGCGGAAATTCGGCCAATAACGCTTTGGACGGCTTGGCGGTGCCTATGTCCATGCCACGGTAAACCAGGGCCGAATCGACGCTGATCAGCTCGCAGGGCAGAACCTTGGTGAGTTCGATGGCCAGGTCGGTCTTGCCGGCAGCCGTCGGCCCCATCAGGAAAATCGCAGGAGGGAACTGGCTCATCAACGACCGCGCAAAAACAGTTTGTCCAGATCGTCCAGGCCCAATTGGGTCCAGGTCGGTCGGCCATGGTTGCATTGACCGCTGCGTTCAGTGTTTTCCATGTCCCGCAGCAGACCGTTCATTTCCGGCAGGGCCAGACGCCGATTCGCGCGAATCGCGCCGTGGCAGGCCATGGTGCCGAGCAGTTCGTTCAGGTGCGCCTGAATCCGGTCGCTGGTGCCGTATTCCATCAAATCCGCCAGAACGTCGCTGACCAGTCGATTGGCTTCCGCCTGTTTCAGCAACGCCGGGATTTGCCGGATCGCCAACGACTCCGGGCCAAGACGCTGCAACTCAAAGCCCAGCCGCTGGAACCACGCGACATGTTCTTCGGCACAATCGGCTTCGCGCTGACTGACCGCCAGGGACTCCGGCACCAACAGTGGCTGGCCGCTCAGGCCTTCGCTAGCCATGGCGATTTTCAGGCGTTCGTACATGATCCGCTCATGGGCGGCGTGCATGTCCACCAGCACCAGGCCCTGGGCGTTTTCCGAAAGAATATAGATGCCCTTGAGTTGCGCCAGTGCGTAACCCAGTGGCGGAATGTCGTCCTGGCCGGCCGGGAGCGCGACCGCGTTGGCCTCGGGCAACGGCGCGAAAAACTCGCGGTAGGCCGCTTGTGCTTCGGCGACGGGCACGCCGGACTGAGGCCGCGGCGTGTATTGATACTGATAACCGGCACCCGCGCCCGAGCCCGCCGAGGTATTAAAAGACGGTTGGGCCTGAGGCTGCTCCAGCAACGCATTGGCCGCCAGCCGCATTTCGCCCTGCGGACCGAACTCACCGGCGTCGAGCCCGGTGGGCCGAACAATGGCCGTCGCGACAGGCGCGCCCAGATGATCTTCCGGCCGCACATCGCCGAGGGCGCGGTGCAAGGTGCCATAGAGGAAATCGTGAACCATGCGCCCGTCACGGAAGCGCACTTCGTGCTTGGTCGGGTGCACGTTGACATCAACGCCCGCCGGATCGACTTCGAAAAACAGTACGAACGTCGGGTGCCGACCGTTGAACAGCACGTCGCGATAAGCCTGGCGCACCGCGTGGGCCACCAGTTTGTCGCGCACGGCGCGGCCATTCACAAAGAAGTATTGCAAGTCTGCCTGGCTGCGGTTGAAGGTCGGCAACCCGACCCAGCCCCACAGATGCAGACCATTGCGCTCGATTTCGATCGGCAGCGCCTGCTCCAGAAAACCCGCCCCGCAGATCGCCGCCACACGCCGGGCGCGGGCCGCATCATCATGGGCTTCGTGCAGGCTGAGGATGGTTTTGCCGTTGTGGCGAAGATGGAACGCCACATCGAACCGCGCCAGCGCCAGACGTTTGATCACTTCTTGCAGGTGATCGAATTCGGTTTTTTCGGTTTTGAGGAATTTGCGGCGCGCCGGGGTATTGAAGAACAAATCCCGCACTTCCACCGAAGTACCCACCGGATGGGCCGCCGGTTGCACCCGAGGCGCCATATCCCGGCCTTCGGTTTCCACTTGCCAGGCTTGGTCGGCATCGCGAGTGCGGGACGTCAGGGTCAGACGCGCCACGGAGCTGATGGACGCCAGCGCCTCACCACGAAACCCCAGGCTCATCACCTGTTCAAGGTCTTCCAGGTTGCGAATCTTGCTGGTGGCGTGACGGGCCAGGGCCAGGGGCAGGTCATCGGCAGAAATGCCACTGCCATCGTCGCGTACCCGCAGCAGCTTGACACCGCCCTGCTCGACATCGACATCGATGCGTCTGGCGCCGGAATCGAGGCTGTTTTCCAGCAACTCCTTGATCACCGAGGCCGGGCGTTCAACCACCTCACCGGCGGCAATCTGGTTCGCCAGCCGCGGGCTGAGCAGCTCGATGCGCGCCGAATTGGTCAGCACCTGGTTCATTCTTTAGCCGCCAGTTCAGTGCCGGGAATGGTCAGATGTTGACCGACTTTGAGCTCATCATTTGCCAGGTTGTTGGCGCTGCGCAAGGTGGCCGGCGACACCTGGTAGCGCACGGCGATCATCGCCAGGGTTTCGCCGGGGTTCACGCGATGGTCACGCGGGCCTTGGGCGATCTTGCCGGAGTCGCGCAGCCAGGCAATGTAGGTGCCCGGCGGTGGATTCTGCTGGAAGAACTGCCGCACGCCGCTGCTGATGGAACGCGCCAGCGCTTGCTGGTGGCTCGATGCCGCGAGTTTAGAGGCTTCGTTGGCGTTGGAGATAAACCCAGTTTCCACCAGGATCGACGGGATGTCCGGCGACTTCAACACCATGAACCCGGCTTGCTCCACGCGCTGTTTGTGCAGCGGCGTGACGCGACCGATGTTGCTCAAGACTTTCTGGCCAACGTTCAGGCTGGAGGTCAGGGAAGCGGTCATCGACAAATCGAGCAGCACACCGGCCAGCATGCGGTCCTTGTCATCGAGGCTGACGTTGCCGGCACCACCGATCAAGTCGGAACGGTTTTCGCTATCGGCCAGCCAACGGGCGGTTTCCGACGTAGCGCCGCGGTCGGACAGGGCGAACACCGACGCACCGAACGCCGCAGCCGAAGGCGCGGCGTCGGCGTGGATCGAAACGAACAGGTCGGCGCCTTTCTTACGGGCGATTTCGGTACGGCCGCGCAACGGAATGAAGTAGTCGCCGGTACGCGTCAGTTCGGCGCGGAAGCCTTTCATGCCATTGACCTGACGCTGTAGTTCACGGGCGATGGCTAGCACCACGTCTTTCTCACGCTGCCCGCGAGAGCCCGAGGCACCCGGGTCTTCGCCACCGTGACCGGCATCGATTACCACGATGATGTCGCGCTTGCCGGCCGGAGCGGGTGGCAGCTTGATCGCCGGTTCGACAGGCGTGACTGGCACCGCCGGAACCGTTGCGACCGAAGGCGTCGGCGCCGGAGGAGGCGCAGCGTCAGCCGGGTTATCGAACAGATCGACCACCAGGCGGTTGCCGTACTGGGCGTTGGGGGCCAGGGAGAAGCTCTTCGGTGTCACGGCCTTTTTCAGGTCGATAACCACCCGCAGGTCGGTCGGCGTGCGCTGTGCCGAGCGCATGGCGGTGATCGGGGTGTTCGAGGTGTTGACGTTCAGCGGTGCACCGAGGGTCGCGCCGTTAATATCGATAACCAGCCGATCCGGGGCCGTCAGGGTAAAGACGCTGTGCTGGACAGCCCCTGTCAGGTCAAACACCAGTCGCGTGTTATCCGGCGCCCGCCACAGGCGAACACTGTTGACCTTCGTCTCGGCCACAGCGTCGACGGTCACCGCCAGAAACAACAATCCTACGGCAGCAACCAACGCGCGAAAGCGCATACCTAACCCCATCATTTAATTGGATTCCAATGCCAAAGCGGCACACCACAACTCGCCACGCGAGCCCTGGGGCAAAATTTTCAGCGAACGCCCGCTGTCTTGCGGGGTAATGGTAATGGTCAGGTCGGGCTTTGGCAAAAAGCCTGCACCATTGCGGGGCCATTCGATCAGGCACAATGCGTCGTCTTCGAAATAGTCGCGGATGCCGAGGTACTCCAGCTCTTCCGGATCGACCAGTCGATAGAGGTCGAAATGGAAGGCACGGATGTCGCCGATCTCGTAAGGCTCGACCAGGGTGAAGGTCGGACTTTTTACCGCGCCGGTATGCCCCAGGCCTCGGATGATGCCCCGGGACAGCGTGGTTTTCCCCGCCCCCAGATCCCCCTCAAGAAAAATCAGACCGTGCCCTTGGGTAGTTTTGGCGATACGTGCGCCAAAGTCGCTCATGGCCTGTTCATCGGCCAGGTACAGGGTTACTTCAGACACGGTGCTTGCTCCTCCAACAACTGACGAATGGCTGGAATCAGATCACTGGCCGCCAGCCCGCGGCCAAATTTACCTTGTTGCTCTCCGGCATTGGCGTGCAGCCAGACCGCCAGGCACGCTGCGTCATACGCGCCCATGCCCTGAGCGAGCAAGGCACCGACCAGCCCGGCAAGCACGTCGCCCAAACCGGCAGATGCCATGGCGGGATGGCCCTGATGACACAGCGCCAGACGCCCGTCGGGGCTGGCGATCAAACTGCCGGCGCCCTTGAGAACCACCACTGCTGTATATCTTTTGCTCAATGTATGGGCAGCGGCCGGACGGTCGGCCTGAACGTCGGCTGTCGAAATCCCCAGTAATCGCGCCGCTTCCCCAGGATGCGGCGTGATGACACAACCTAAGGGCAAGTTCACATTACCTTCGGCCAACAGGTTCAACGCATCGGCGTCCCAGACTTGCGGCAGCGGCGCATTGGCCGCTGCCGACAACAGACTGCGCCCCCAGGCGGCCTGGCCCAGCCCCGGACCGACGACCAGCACCGTAGCCTTCTCAAGCAAGCCCATTAATTGATTGGCCGACGAAGCGCCGAGCACCATGGCTTCCGGCAATCGCGCCAGGGCGGCCGGAACATGCTCGTTACGAGTGGCCACGGACACCATGCCAGCACCGCTGCGAAGGGCACTTTGTGCACCGAGCAGAATGGCACCGCCAAAACCGCGATCACCACCAATCAGCAATACGTGGCCAAATTTGCCTTTGTGGGAAGTTGGAGCGCGACCGGTCAGACGCGGCACATTACCGGCTGTCAGGCGACGCGCACTGACCGTGGCCCCGATAAACGTCTCGGGGGCGGCTTGCAGATCATTGAATACCAAATCGCCAACCACATCCGCAGCGTCACCGGTGAACAGACCCAATTTCAAACCGATGAATGTCACTGTCAGGTCAGCCCGGACCGCAACGCCGAGTATGCGACCTGTATCGGCACACAGCCCCGAGGGGATATCCACCGCCGCAACCGGCAGCCCGCTGGCATTGATCGCGGTGATGACACTGGCGTACGGCTCGCGAACTTCACCGCTCAGGCCAGTGCCGAGCAAAGCATCCAGCACAATGCCGCGTAACTCGCAGTGCCCGCTCCAATCTTGAATGGCGACGCCCTCGGCCACCGCCTCGGCATGGGCTGACGCGGCATCGCCCTGTAAACGCCCAGGATCACCGGCGGCCAGCACCCGCACATGCCAGCCGGCACGTCGGGCCAGCACGGCCACCAGGTAACCGTCGCCGGCATTATTGCCGTGGCCGGCCACCACGCTCAATTCGTGCGCCGTCGGCCAATGACGGACCAGCGCACGCCAGGTCGCCCGCGCCGCACGCTGCATCAATTCGAAGCCCGGTGTGCCGGCCGCGATCAGGCCCGCATCAAGTCCTCGGACCTGCGCGGCGCTATACAGCGCGTCGGGTAATTCATCTTTAATGTGCGGCATGCGTCTACAGGCTCCGATGTCTGGCAGAATTATACGCACCTCAGCTCCGGTTTCTCTCGTCTCATGCCCGCTATTACTACAGACCTCTCCGCCCTCGCCCAATCCATCAAGGACTGGGGCCGCGAGCTGGGCTTTCAGCAAGTCGGCATCAGCGGCCTCGACCTGGCCGAGCATGAGCAGCACCTGGAGCGCTGGCTCGAAGCCGGCTACCACGGCGAAATGGAGTACATGGGCGCCCACGGCAGCAAACGCTCGCACCCGGAAGAGCTGGTGCCGGGCACCTTGCGAGTGGTTTCCCTGCGCATGGACTACCTGCCGGGCGACACGCAAATGGCGCAAAGGCTGGCCCAACCGGAAAAAGCCTACGTCTCGCGTTATGCCCTGGGCCGCGATTACCACAAATTGATCCGTAAACGCGTGCAGCAACTGGCGGAAAAAATTCAGGCGGTAATCGGCCCGTTCGGCTACCGCGCCTTTGTCGACAGTGCCCCGGTGCTGGAAAAAGCCATCGCCGAACAGGCTGGCCTGGGCTGGATCGGCAAAAATACGCTGGTGTTGAATCGCAAGGCCGGCAGCTACTTCTTCCTCAGCGAACTGTTCGTCGACCTGCCGCTGCCGGTCGACCCGCCCCACGCCAGCGAACACTGCGGCCGCTGCACCGCCTGCCTGGACATCTGCCCGACCAATGCCTTCGTCGGTCCGTATGTACTGGATGCCCGACGCTGCATTTCGTACCTGACCATCGAACTGAAAAGTGCGATCCCTGAAGATTTGCGGCCATTGATCGGTAACCGGGTATTCGGTTGCGATGACTGCCAGATCGTCTGCCCGTGGAACCGCTTCGCCCGGCCTTCCGGCGAAAGCGATTTCAAGCCGCGGCACAACCTCGACAACGCCGAACTGGCCGAACTGTTCATGTGGGACGAAGAAAAATTTCTCAGCAGTACCGAGGGCTCACCGCTCAGACGCGCGGGTTACGAGCGCTGGTTGCGCAATCTGGCGGTCGGCCTGGGTAATGCGCCGTCGAGTATTCCGGTGCTGGAAGCGCTGAAGGCCCGCAGGGATTACCCGTCGGAGTTGGTGCGAGAGCATGTCGAATGGGCGTTGGGGCAACATGAGCAGCGCGCTGGCAACCTTGGAACTCGACCTTAACAAATGGGGTAATTAGACGATGAATTACCCCATTTGAAGTCGAACTACCCCGTTAAGAGTAAATCGCACACACGACCAGCAACCTTCGATCATGCCTCGTCGTTATAAACGAACTTGGGCATTTCCCAATGAAAACGGATCGCCAGCAAGCGCAGCAGAAAGCCGCCGAACAAGGTGATCAGGATCGCCTGTTCACCGGGTAATTGCAGGTAGATGCAAAGCAGATAGCACCATGCCGCGGCAAACGAGACGCTGGCGTAAAGCTCGCGGCGGAAGATCAGCGGGATATCGTTGCAGAAGATGTCCCGCAAAATACCGCCAAACACGCCGGTGATCACGCCGCTGACCGAGGCCACCAGCATGCCATGGCCCATTTCCAGAGCAGTCATGCAACCGATCAGGGTGAATGCCACCAGACCCACCGCGTCTAACACCAGAAACAGCGAGCGCAGATGGCGCATCCAGCGGGCGATGAAGATCGTCAGCATCGCCGCGACGGAGGTCAGCACCAGGTATTCCGGGTGTTTGACCCAGGTCAGCGGGTAGTGGCCAAGCAACACGTCACGCACGGAGCCGCCGCCCAACGCCGTGACGCACGCAATCAGCACCACGCCAAACCAATCCATGCCACGACGGCCCGCAGACAGGGCGCCAGTCATGGCTTCGGCAGTAATGGCGATCAGGTAGAGCATCAGCAACATGGTGGCGGTCCTTACAAGAAGGCGCGCAGTCTACTCAGATCGTCAGGGCACCAAAAGGGGGCAAGAGAACCTGTGGCGAGGGAGGCCCCGCACCGTCTTCGACGCCGCGCTGTCGCGCAGCAAACTGGTTCAT
>NZ_AZRW02000027.1 GCF_000512695.2 Pseudomonas sp. QTF5
GCCATCATAGCGCCCTATTGAGGTGTCCAATTTCATTAGGCCAGATCAGCTTGCTCGCGAAAGGGGTGTATCAGCCAACATCACTGTTGAATGTAATGGCCCCTTCGCGAGCAAGCCCGCTCCCACAGTAGGGGAGCGGTGCCTTTCTTAGTGCTGCAAAATTTTCGCGAGGAAGTGCTGTGTACGCTCGGCACGGGCGTTGATGTCGCCGAAGAACTCTTCTTTCCTGCAGTCTTCGATGATCTTGCCCTGGTCCATGAAAATCACCCGGTCCGCTACTTTACGGGCGAAGCCCATTTCGTGGGTCACGCACATCATGGTCATCCCTTCGTGGGCCAGTTGCACCATCACGTCGAGTACTTCGTTGACCATTTCCGGGTCAAGCGCCGAGGTTGGTTCGTCGAACAGCATGACGATCGGATCCATCGCCAGCGCACGGGCAACCGCCACACGCTGTTGCTGACCGCCGGAGAGTTGGCCCGGGTGCTTTTTGGCGTGGGCGGAGAGCCCGACGCGCTCAAGCAGTTGCAGGGCTTTTTTGCTGGCTTCATCCTTGCTGCGACCCAGCACCTTGACTTGCGCGATGGTCAGGTTATCCATGATGCTCAGGTGCGGGAACAGTTCGAAATGCTGGAACACCATGCCCACGCGCGAACGCAGTTTCGGCAGATTGGTCTTCGGGTCGGCGATGGACGTGCCATCGACGATCACGTCGCCTTTCTGGAACGGTTCCAGCGCGTTGACGCATTTGATCAGGGTGGATTTGCCGGAACCGGACGGCCCGCACACCACGATCACTTCGCCTTTTTTGACCTCGGTGCTGCAATCCGTCAGTACCTGGAAGTCGCCATACCACTTGTTGACATTCTTGATAGAGATCATACGGCAAACCTTTTTTGCAGACGCTTGACCAGCAGCGAGGCGGCAAAGCTGATTGTGAAGTACGTGAGACCTGCAAAGATCAGGAACTCATTGGAGCGGCCGATGATGTCGCCACTGGCGCGCGAGGCATTGAGGAAATCCACCAGACCCACCGCGTAAACCAGCGAGGTGTCCTGGAACAGGATGATGCTCTGTTGCAGCAGCAGCGGGGTCATCTTGCGAAACGCTTGCGGCAGGATGATCAGGCGCATCATCTGGCTATACGTCATGCCCATGGCCTGGGCTGCACTCATCTGGCCCTTGGGAATCGACTGCACGCCGGCGCGGACGATTTCGCAGAAGTACGCCGCTTCAAACATCATGAACGCCACGATGCACGAGGCGAACGCGCCGATCGGGGTGTCTTCGCCAGTGATCCAGCGCAGTACGAACGGCACCGCCAGGTAGAACCAGGTGATGACCAGCAGCAGCGGGATCGAGCGGAAGTAGTTGACGTAGGCGCCGGCAATGTTCGACAGCAGTTTGCTGTGGGACAGGCGCATCAGTGCCAGGATCGTACCGAGGATGATCCCGCCGACGACGCCCAGCGCCATCAGTTGTAGGGTCATGACCATGCCGTTCCACAAACCCGGCAGGGACGGGATGATGCCCGAGAAGTCGAATTCCATCATTTACCCCCTACGGAGATCAGGCCCGGTACGGCGACTTTCTTCTCGACACCGCGCATCAGCAGCATCAGGCCCATGTTCAGCGTGAAGTAGATCAGCGTTGCCAGGGTGAAGGCTTCGAACAGGTTGGCGGAGAACTCGGCGGTCTGTTTGGTCTGCGCGAGCAGCTCCATCAGGCCGATCAGCGATGCCACGGAGGAGTTCTTGAACACGTTCAGGAATTCCGAGGTAAGCGGCGGAATGATGATGCGGTAAGCCTGGGGCAGCAGCACGTTCCAGTAGATCTGCGGCAGCTTGAAACCCATGGCGCGGGCAGCGGATTCCTGGCCGCGGGGCAGCGCCTGGATACCGGTGCGCACTTGTTCGCAAACCCGAGCGGTGGTGAACAGACCCAGGCACACGACGACGCTGAGGAAGGCCGAGGTGGTCGGGTTGAGATCTTGCTTGTACCACTCCTGGATGTCCGCAGGCAGCAGGTCGGGCACCAGGAAGTACCAGATGAACAGCTGAACCAGCAGCGGCACGTTACGGAAGAGTTCGACGTAGCAGGTCGCGATGCCCGATACGATGCGATTCGGCACCGTGCGCATGACGCCCAGAATCGAGCCCAGCAGCAGCGCGATGATCCAGGCTGCGACGGCAATGGCGATGGTCCAGCCCAAACCGGAGAGGTACCAGTCGAAATAAATTTCGCTGCCCACGCCGGTGGACTTGAAGAACACGCCCCAGTCCCAGTTGTAATTCATTAGGGTCTCCCCTCGGATTCGTTCGATTTACAAATGCCCGCCTGGGGAAGCTCCGTTCCCGCCCAATCTTGATGATCAGGCACACACGAGCGGCTCGACAACCACCGGTTCGAGTGTTTCCAGAAAAGCCAGCAGGGAGTGACAAATCCCTGAAAGGGCGCAGGCCCTCTCAGGGGATAAGGTTAGTCAGAAATCAGGACTTCTTTTCGTCAGCCGCTTTGTCGGTCGGATTGGCGATCAGGGTCTTGAGCTCTTCGCTCATCGGGAACATCAGGTTCAGGCCCTTTGGCGGGATTGGCTGCATGAACCATTTTTCGTAGATCTTGTTGATCTCGCCCGAAGCGTAGGTCGCCTTGATGGCGTCATCCACAGCCTTCTTGAACGGCGCATCGCCTTTGCGAACCATGCAACCGTAGACTTCAAAGGACTGTGGAGTGCCGGTCACGGCCCAGTCGGTCGGCTTCTTGGCCTTGGCCATTTCACCGGCCAGCAAGGCGTCGTCCATCATGAAAGCCACTGCGCGGCCGGTTTCCAGCATCTGGAAGGACTCGCCATGGTCTTTGGCGGAGATCACGTTCATGCCCATCTGCTTGTCGGCGTTCATCGACTTGAGGATGCGCTCGGACGTGGTGCCGGCGGTGGTCACGACGTTCTTGCCTTTGAGGTCGGCGAAATCTTTGTAGGGCGAGTCTTTCTTGGCCAGCAGTTTGGTGCCGATTTCGAAGATGCCGACGGAGAAGTCAACTTGTTGCTGACGTTCGACGTTGTTGGTGGTGGAGCCGCACTCGAGGTCCACGGTGCCGTTCTGCACCAGCGGGATACGGGTTTGCGAGGTGACCAGGTTGTATTTGACCTGGAGGTTGGGCAGGTCCAGTTCTTTTTTCAGGGCTTCGACGACTTTCAGCTGGATGTCGTGGGAGTAGCCAACCGGTTTGCCGGAAGCGTCCGCGATGTAGGAAAACGGAATGGAAGCGTCACGATGCCCGAGGGTGATGGTGCCGGACTCTTTGATCTTCTTCAGTGTGCCGGTGAGTTCGGCAGCGAAAACTGGAGTGCTAATCAGAGCGGCAGCAATGGCTGCGCCCAGGATATGGGGAACGATGCGCATCAAATTTTCCTCGACATTGTTTTTTTTATGGAGCCAGTTCATCGGCCTTTTGGTGCTTCGAATGCCTGACGGCTCCTGAAGTGTTGGCGCAACAGGCATTCGTTCAAGAGTGTAGAGCATGACTCGTGCCAGGCCAGGCGGTATAGATCAAATTGTTGATTTATAAGGATATTAAATATTTATGGCGTGATTTTTCACGATCAGTAAATCCGGTTATCCGAATCGACCGACAAGTCGTGTTCGGAAAACCGAATGCAATTCCATGACTTGCACGTACCGTACCCTGTGGGAGCGGGTTTGCTCGCGAAAGCGGTCTATCAGCCGACGGATAGGTTGAATGTTAGTCAGTCTTCGCGAGCAAGCCCGCTCCCACAGTTGATCAATGGTGTTCTCTAGAATGCAAAAAGCCCCTGAATCTTTCGATTCAGGGGCTTTGGTTCAACCGGATTCTCGATCAGGCCGCTTCGATCTTGCTGCGGTTCTGTTCGACCTTGTTCAGGTAATCCTTGAGCTTTTGCTGTTCCGCCGGGGTGGTGAACAGCCCAAGCTTTGTGCGGCGCCACAGAATGTCGTGGGCGGTGGTCGCCCACTCTTCGCTGCACAGATAATCGACTTCGCGGGTGTAGAGACCACCGCCGATGTGTTCGCCCAGGTCACTGAGGTTTTGCACGCCTTCGAGCATGCGCCAGGTGCGGCTGCCGTAAGTGGTGGCCCAGCGTCGGGCTATTTCGGTGGGTACCCAGTCGAACTGGTCGCGGATCCGCGAGCTCAAGGCCTGCGGGGTGGTCATGTCTTCACCGCCGGGCAGGGTGGCGCTGGCGGTCCAGCTTGGCTTGATGTGCGTGAAGTACGGGGCCAGTTGCGCCAGCGCCGACTCGGCCAGTTTGCGGTAAGTCGTCAGCTTGCCGCCGAACACCGACAGCAGCGGCGCTTCTTCGCCACTGCCCGACAACGCCAATGTGTAATCGCGGGTGACGGCCGATGGATTGTCGGATTCGTCGTTGCACAGCGGACGAACGCCGGAATAGCTGTGCAGGATGTCGTCGCGGCTGACTTGCTTCTTGAAGTGGGCGTTGACCACTTTGAGCAGGTAATCGGTTTCGCCTTCGGTGATCGCAACTGCAGCCGGGTCGCCGGTGTACTCGCGGTCGGTGGTGCCGATCAGGGTGAAGTGGTTCAGGTACGGGATGGTGAAGACGATGCGCTGATCTTCGTTTTGCAGAATGTGCGCATGTTCGCCTTCATACAGCTTTGGCACGATCAAGTGGCTGCCCTGGATCAAACGGATGCCGTACGGCGACTCCATCTTCAGGTCGTCGCGGATGAACTTGGCGACCCACGGGCCGGCTGCATTCACCAGCGCTTTGGCGCGGATCGAAAACAGGCTGCCATCGACGCGTTCCAGGTGCAGGTGCCACAGGCCCTTGGTGCGACGGGCACTGACGCACCGGGTTTGGGTATGGACGTGAGCGCCTTTCTCGCGGGCGGCCATGGCGTTCAGTACGACCAGGCGGGCGTCGTCGACCCAGCAATCGGAGTATTCGAAGCCTTTGGTGATTTCGCTTTTCAGTGCGCTGTCCGGACCAAACTTCAGGCTTTTCGAGCCTTCGAGTTTTTCTCGTTTGCCGAGGTGGTCATAAAGGAACAGGCCGGCGCGGATCATCCAGGCCGGACGCAGGTGCGGGCGGTGCGGCAGCACGAAGCGCATCTGTTTGACGATGTGCGGCGCCTTGGCCAGCAGCACTTCGCGCTCGGCGAGGGCTTCGCGCACCAGGCGGAATTCGTAATGTTCGAGGTAGCGCAGGCCGCCGTGGATCAGCTTGCTGCTGGCGGAGGAGGTATGGCTGGCCAGGTCATCTTTTTCGCAAAGGAACACCGAAAGACCGCGACCGGCGGCATCCGCTGCGATCCCCACGCCATTGATCCCACCACCGATGACGGCGATATCGTAAACCTCGGCGAGAGGGGGCGTAGGCAAGGTAGAAGTGGGCATCGTCTGGCCTCGGGCTTTTGAATTTCTATATTTGAATTCGAACATTAATGTTCATTTGCGAAAATATTAGCCCATAAAGACGCCCGCAGCCAGTCAACTTCGATTGAAAATACTGATCGAAGGGCGGTTAAAGGAAAATTTACGAACATTGAATGAGCGTGGGAGTGCTTTTGTGGCGAGGGAGCTTGCTCCCGCTGGGCTGCGAAGCAGCCCTAAAACCGGTGAACGCGGTTTTTCAGGAAGAACAAATTGTCTGATTTGCGTCTGCTGCGCAGCCCAGCGGGAGCAAACTCCCTCGCCACAAGGGAGCGCGCTGTTTTCGCGGGGGGTTAAACCACTTCCAACCGAATCTTGTGCTGGCTCAACAACTGCGCCAAGGCCGGCGAGGGCTGCTGATCGGTGACCAGGCAATTGATCAGGCTGATCGGCCCCAGACGAATCATGGCATTGCGCCCGAATTTGCTGGAGTCAGCCGCCAGAATCACCTGCCGGGCATTGGCGATAATCGCTTGGGACACCCGCACTTCCTGATAATCGAAGTCCAGCAAGCTACCGTCTTCATCGATGCCGCTAATGCCGACCAACGCGAAGTCGACCTTGAACTGGTTAATGAAGTCGACGCTGGCCTGACCGACCACGCCCCCGTCACGCCGTACGTTGCCACCGGTCAGCAGCACGTCGAAGTCGTCCTTGGCGCTGAGCATCGAGGCCACATGCAGGTTGTTGGTAATGATCTTCAGGTGGTTGTGGTTGAGCAACGCCCGAGCGATGGATTCGGTGGTGGTGCCGATATTGATGAACAGCGAGGCGTGATCGGGAATTTGAGCGGCAATGGCTTCGCCGATGCGCTGCTTTTCATCGCGCATCTGATCGGCGCGCATGGCGTAGGCGGTATTTTCGACGCTGGAGTCGTAGGCTGCGCCGCCGTGGTAGCGACGCAGCAGATTCACTTCCGCCAGTTGATTGATATCGCGGCGGATGGTTTGCGGTGTAACGACGAACAGCTGAGCCATTTCTTCGATGCTGACATAGCCGCGTTCGCGGACAAGTTCGAGGATTTGCTGCTGACGGGGAGGCAGATTCATGGGGCTTCCTTTGGGCTGCCATGCAAAATTTGCCCATGATGCCGCAGGAATCCGCTCCCTACCAGTTACAACCAGATACGAGTCCGGTCCTCGGCTTATTCAGCACCCTCGTGCGGTTCCCAGTCGCGAGTGCGGCTGACAGCTTTTTTCCAGCCAGCGTAGAGTTTTTCCTTCGCGGTTTCGTCCAGCGTCGGTTCGAATTCGCGCTCGATCACTGCCTTGCCGCGCAACTCGTCCAGGCTGGCCCAGAAGCCGCAAGCCAAGCCAGCCAGGTACGCCGCGCCCAATGCGGTGGTTTCGCGCATTTGCGGACGCTCGACCTGAGTGCCGAGGATGTCGGCCTGGAATTGCATCAGGAAATTGTTCGCGACAGCGCCGCCGTCCACCCGCAGGGACTTGAGGCGTTCGCCGGAATCCTGCTGCATGGCGTCCAGAACGTCGCGGGTCTGGTAGGCAATCGACTCCAGCGCGGCACGAATGATGTGATCCACGCGTACGCCGCGGGTCAGGCCGAACAGCGCGCCACGGGCATACGGGTCCCAGTACGGAGCGCCCAGACCGGTGAAGGCCGGCACCAGGTACACACCGTTGCTGTCCTTGACCTTGTTGGCGAAGTATTCGGTGTCGTGGGCGTCGTTGATGATTTTCAACTCGTCACGCAGCCACTGCACGGTGGAGCCACCGTTGAATACCGCGCCTTCGAGGGCGTAGGCCACTTCGCCGCGCGGCCCGCAAGCGATGGTGGTGAGCATGCCGTGTTTGGATTTCACCGCTTTGTCGCCGGTGTTCATCAGCAGGAAGCAACCGGTGCCGTAGGTGTTTTTCGCCTGGCCTGGCTCGACGCACATCTGGCCGAAGAGAGCAGCCTGCTGGTCGCCGGCGATACCGCCAATGGCGATGCCGCTTTTGGTGTGGCCGTAGATTTCGGACGAGGATTTAACTTCCGGGAGCATCTCGCGCGGGATGTCGAGGACTTCCAGCATCTTCGCGTCCCACTCCAGCGTGTGGATGTTGAAGAGCATGGTGCGCGAGGCGTTGGTGTAGTCGGTGACATGCACCTTGCCGCCGGTAAATTTCCAGATCAGCCAGCTGTCGATGGTGCCGAACAGCAGTTCACCCTTGCGCGCACGCTCGCGGCTGCCTTCGACGTTGTCGAGGATCCACTTGAGTTTGGTGCCGGAGAAGTATGGGTCGGTGACCAGGCCAGTGGTGTCGCTGATGTATTGCTCGTGACCATCGCGCTTGAGCTGCTGGCAGATTTCGGTGCTACGGCGGCACTGCCAGACGATCGCGTTGTAGATCGGGCGGCCGGTGGTCTTGTCCCAGACCACAGTGGTTTCGCGCTGGTTGGTGATGCCGATGGCCGCGACCTGATCGTGATGCAGGCCGGCTTGAGCCAGGGCCTCGACCATCACGGCGCTTTGGGTGGCGAAGATTTCCATCGGGTCATGTTCGACCCAGCCGGCTTGCGGGTAATGCTGTGCGAATTCGCGCTGGGCGGTGCAGACCACGTTCGCGTCACGGTCGAAAATGATCGCGCGGGAGCTGGTCGTACCCTGATCGAGGGCAATGATGTAGTTCTTATTCTGAATGTCGGTCATGTCGATTGCCTTGGACGAGAATTAGGAAGTGAGGTCAGGCGTGGGACCAAATGGGCAGGATCGCGCGCCAACGGTTTCAAGACGTTCTTGGTTTGCCGTCAATGGCCGGTGCTGCATCCTTTGTAGCAGGTATGGCGCTGGGCAGATGACGGGCAATCAGCCCGCGATAAGCTGCAGCACCGAGGCAGGCACCGACAATCGGTGCAAAAATCGGGATCAGGAAGTACGGGATATCGCGCCCGCCAGTGAAGGAAATTTCACCCCAACCGGTGAAAAAAGTCATCAGTTTAGGACCGAAGTCGCGGGCCGGGTTCATCGCGAAACCGGTCAGCGGGCCCATCGAGCTGCCAATCACGGCAATCAGCAGGCCGATCAGCAGCGGCGCCAGCGGCCCTTTGGGCAGACCATTGTTGTCGTCGGTCAGCGACATGATCACGCCCATCAGGATGGCGGTGATGATCACTTCAACCAAAAAGGCCTGGGCTGTGGTCAGGGCAGGGTTTGGGAAGGTGGAGAACACCGAAGCCAATTCAAGGCTGGCCTCGGTGCCACGAACCATTTGGTGAGTTTGTTCGAAATCGAAGAAAAGGTTGCTGTACAGCGTGTAAACCAACAAGGCCCCGCAGAAGGCGCCAGCCACCTGGGAGAAGATATAGAAAGGCAGTTTGCGCTTTTCGAAGTCAGCGAAAATGCTTAGCGCGATACTCACGGCAGGATTGAGGTGCGCGCCGGAAACGCCGGCGGTGAGATAGATCGCCATGCTGACGCCCACCCCCCAGATGATGCTGATTTCCCATAGGCCGAAGCTGGCACCCGCCACCTTGAGCGCGGCAACGCAGCCGGTACCGAAAAAAATCAGCAGTGCAGTACCCAGAAACTCGGCCATGCATTGGCTCGAGAGCGACGGTTGTTGTAAAGCAGTTGTCATTGAAAACCTCTTTTTTGTTGTTGTCTGGCGCTTATTCATCAAAGTCAAAGCGCGATTTTCACCAAGGCAAGAATCCCCATCCTGTGCTCGGCTTACTGCTGGGTGCTGCGGTGAGACATTCGTACAGTATTCAGATTCGAAAAAATATAGACAAGAAACGCTGCTGTCAAAGGTCGAAAGTGAACTGTCGGTCACATTTCAACTATGAGTCACGTGAATGACCACATCGTTCATCAGGCCGACCGACCGTGGACGAACGGCAGAGGGGGCCGGCCAAGCCTTTGAAATGGCGCCGCAATCGAGCCCTTTATCGATCAATGACCTAGAATCCTGCGCAGTATTTTTCTTCTGCCGCCAAGCTTGGAGCTGCTATGACCCCCGCATTGGATTTGTTGAAAAAAGTTCGTGCCGAACATCGCGTGCACAGTTACGAACATGATCCGAAGGCAGCGTCCTATGGTCTGGAGGCCGCGGAAAAACTGGGATTGGACCCGGCTCAGGTGTTCAAGACATTGCTGGCGGCCAGCGAAAAGGGGGAATTGTTGGTGGCGGTGGTGCCGGTCGTCGGAAGTCTGGACTTGAAGGCGCTGGCGCATGCCGCTGGCGTGAAAAAAGTCGAAATGGCTGATCCTGCCGCCGCGCAACGTTCGACGGGGTATCTGTTAGGTGGCATCAGTCCGCTCGGGCAGAAGAAGCGCCTGCGTACCTTTATTGACAGTTCAGCTCAGCCTTTTTCCAGCATCTTCGTCAGCGCCGGACGGCGTGGTCTGGAAGTTGAACTGGCGCCCGCCGTGTTGGCCGAGCACACCCAAGCGAAGTTCGCCGATATCGGTCGCGCCTGAGCAGAAGGCCTCGGGCGTTTAGACCGGCGCTGTATTGTGAAAAATGATTCGTTCTGTCACTGGTGAAGGGCTCTTCATGGCTTCATGCTCGTGACCTTAAAAAAGGGAGAAGTGCCATGCAATTGGAGTTTCATCAGGTTGATGCATTCAGTGACCGTCCATTCAGTGGTAACCCGGCGGTGGTGTACCGGCTCGATGCCTGGCTCGACGATGAGTTGATGCAAAAAATCGCCGCCGAACACAACCTCGCCGAAACTGCATTTCTGGTACGTGAGGGTCCCGTCTGGCACATCCGCTGGTTTACCCCGACCACCGAAGTCCCGTTATGCGGTCATGCGACCTTGGCCAGTGCTTATGTTCTGTTTGAAATCTATCAGGAGCCGGTCGAACGGCTGGACTTCATCTGCAAGTCCGGCCCGCTGAGTGTCAGCCGTGAGGGCAAGCGCTTGTGGCTGGATTTCCCGGCCATCGTGCCGACAGAAGTGGGCGTGACCCTGGATGTCGAGCGCGCCTTGGGTGTGAAAACAGTCGAAGTGCTGGGTTCGAAAGAATTGTTCGTGGTGCTGGAGTCCGAGCAAGCGGTGCTCGATTGTCAGCCGGACATGGTTGCGCTGGCAAAACTGCCATGGCCGGGTGCCATTGTGACGGCCAAGGGCGACAAGCATGATTTTGTGTCGCGGTACTTTGCCCCGGCAATCGGCATCAACGAAGACCCGGTGACCGGATCGACCCATTGCAGCCTGATTCCGTATTGGTCGGAACGCTTGAGCAAGTCGAGTTTGACGGCTTATCAGTGTTCGGCACGAGGCGGGGAGTTGTTCTGCCAGCTGGAAGGGGGTCGAGTGAATATTGGCGGGAATGCGACGCTGGTTGCAAGCGGCAAATTATTGCTCGGATGATCGTGTGTAGGAGCGAGCGGTGCGGCGATCCGACTTGCCCGCACCGCTCGCTCCTACACAGATTCTGGTGTCAGCTGGCGGTGCTGTACCGCCGAACACCGGATTCGATCACCGGAATCTGCGCCGCCGTGCTGCCGGACGCCTGGAACAACACCAGGTGTTCAGCCGCCACCCGAATGCCTACTTCAGCACCGACCAGATGATCGGCATGACTCGGGAAAATCGACTCCAACTGTGCGCCCGTAGGCAACTGCAAGCGGTACAGGGTTGATGCCCCCTGGAAGCTCTTGCCAACAATCTGCGCCCTCAGTGGGCTGTCCGGCGCATAGACGATATCGTCCGGACGCAACAACACATCCACGGCACAACCGATTGGCCAGGTGTAGGCACGGTTACCGCGCAATTCACCCAACTCGGTCTGCACCGACTCCGGGCTGCTCAACTGACCGCGAATGAAGTAACCCTGGCCAATGAAACTGGCCACGAATGGCGTCAGGGGTTCGTGATAGAGGTTGTAGGGCGTGTCCCACTGCTCCAGGCGACCTTCCTTGAAAACGCCCACGTGGTCGCTGACCGCGAAGGCTTCTTCCTGATCGTGGGTCACCAGGATTGCACTGGTGCCGCGAGCCTTGAGAATGCCGCGTACTTCATGGCTGAGCTTGCGTCGCAATTCGCCGTCGAGGTTGGAGAATGGTTCGTCGAGCAACAGCAGTTGCGGTTCCGGCGCCAACGCGCGGGCCAATGCGACCCGTTGCTGCTGGCCGCCCGACAGTTCGTGGGGGAAACGCTTGCCGAGGTTTTTCAGGTTGACCAGTTCGAGCAGTTCTTCGGTGATGCGATCCTTTTGCGGGTGCTTGCGGATCCCGAAGGCGATGTTCTCGGCCACGCTCAAGTGCGGAAACAGTGCGTAGTCCTGGAACACCATGCCGATCCGGCGTTTCTCAGGAGCAAGGGTGAAGCCAGCGCTGGAGATGGTCTCGCCCGCCAACTGGATTTCACCTTCGTGCACGGGTTCGAAACCGGCAATTGCCCGCAGGGTGGTGGTTTTGCCGCAGCCTGAAGACCCCAGCAGGCAACCGATATCGCCGGCATTCAAATGCAGGTTGAGGTTCTGCACGACACGCTGGTTTTGATAACCGCAGGCCAGGTTGCGCAGATTAAGCAGTAAAGGCTGGCTCATGCGTGGTGGTACGAAGGTTCGACGAGAAACTCAAGCAGGGCCTTTTGTGCGTGAAGACGGTTTTCGGCCTGATCCCACGCCACCGAGCGTGAGTCGTCGAGCAAGTCGAGGCTGATTTCCTCGCCGCGGTGGGCCGGCAGGCAATGCATGAACAGTACGTCCGGCGCGGCCAGGTCGAGCAGGGCGCGGTTGACCTGGAACGGTGCGAACAACTTCAGGCGCTTGGCGGTTTCCTCTTCCTGGCCCATGGAGGTCCAGACGTCGGTGCTCACCAGGTGCGCGCCACGCACAGCTGCTTGCGGGTCGCGGACGATGGTCACCCGATCGCCGGCTTTAGCCACGAACTCTGGGTTGGGTTCGTAGCCTTCCGGGCAGGCGATGCGCAACTGGAAGTCGAACTGGATCGCCGCTTCAATGTAGCTGTTGCACATATTGTTGCCGTCGCCGATCCAGGCCACGGTCTTGCCTTGAATCGAACCCCGGTGTTCGAGGAAGGTTTGCATGTCGGCCAGCAGCTGGCACGGGTGCAGGTCATCGGACAGGCCGTTGATCACTGGCACACGGGAGTTGGCGGCGAATTCGGTCAGGGTGCTATGGGCAAAGGTACGGATCATCACTGCGTCGAGCATGCTCGACATGACAATGGCGCCGTCGCCGATCGGCTCGCCGCGACCCAATTGGGTATCGCGTGGCGACAGGAAGATCGCCTGGCCACCGAGCTGGATCATGCCGGCTTCGAACGAGATACGGGTGCGGGTCGAGGACTTCTCGAAAATCATCCCCAGGACGCGGTTCTTCAAAGGCTCGAACAGTACGCCGCGGTTACGCAGGTCTTTGAGCTCAACGCCTCGACGGATCACGCTGACCAGCTCTTCGGGCGTGCAATCCATCAGGGAGAGAAAGTGCCTTGCGCTCATCATTGACTACCTTTTTGCAACAGACCGCAGATACTCAAAGCCTTGTTTAACTGAAAAACGGGCGAGACCTGCGGCGTAAGCCGCACGGGGCGACGAAATAGGGGAAGGCGCGATACTGACATTAAATGTCGCGTTATGCCAATAGGCTACGGTGTTTGGAGGATTTCAGAGGGGCTACGGGATGACCGCGGTAGCGCTTTTGAAGCCTGTTTCCTGACAGCAGCTGACCATTTGTACACTGGGCTCGCCGGGCTTGGCAATCTAACGGGGCGAGGACGACTCGTTGGTGGTCGGTTTTTGACCTGTCATTCGAGCCTTTGGCGGGCAATGTGTCTTGCTCGAAATATTTGCTATAACTAGGACACGAGCGACGCGGGAAGCCCTTGGAATGGAATCGAAAGAACAGCTGTTGATGGAGCTACTCGGCTTTACGGCACGCTCCCTGACCCACCTCACTGCTTCCATGACCTCGATGTCTTTCGAGTTGTTGCGCAGTGAAGACGAAATCACGAAGGAGGCTGGCCGGCGCATGATCAACCGCATGGCCACCATCAGCGCCGAGCTCGACGAGCATTGGCGGCTGATCGGCGAGCTCACCGGCGTACATATTGCCCACGAGCAGATCGAAACCGTCGAGGAAATCCAGCTGGAGGCGCCGCCGAGTCTGCCGTCGAACTGATCCCCCAGCGGCTATCGGCTGGCCTGATGGTTATCGATTCACAAGACGAACGTCGCTGGCAAAGGGGCGAGTCACGCGCCATAGTTTTGTTCCCGCGGCCGATAACGCCCGCCCAGAACAAAACAGAGACTGGCCATGACCAAGACTCTCCATCACCGTGCGTGCCACCTGTGTGAAGCCATCTGCGGCCTGACCATCGAAACCACCGAGGTCGAGGGCAGCGGCGTACAGATCACCTCGATCAAGGGTGACCCTCAGGACACCTTCAGCCGCGGGCATATCTGTCCCAAAGCGGTTGCCCTGCAAGACATTCAGAACGATCCGGATCGCCTGCGTCAGCCGATGCTGCGAGTGGGCAGTGAATGGCAGCCTATCGAGTGGGAAGATGCTTTCAGTCTTGTGGCCGAACGCCTGGCGGAGATTCAGGAACGTCATGGGCAGAACGCGGTGGCGGTTTATCAGGGCAACCCCAGCGTGCATAACTACGGGTTGATGACCCACAGCAATTACTTCCTTGGCCTGTTGAAAACCCGTAACCGGTTTTCCGCGACCTCGGTCGATCAGTTGCCCCACCACCTGACCAGTCATTTGATGTACGGCCATGGCTTGCTGCTGCCGATCCCGGACATCGATCACACCGATTTCATGCTGATCCTGGGTGGCAATCCACTGGCCTCCAACGGCAGCATCATGACCGTGCCGGATGTAGAGAAGCGCCTCAAGGCGATTCAGGCCCGGGGTGGCAAAGTGGTTGTGGTCGATCCGCGTCGCAGCGAAACGGCGGCGATTGCCGATCAGCATCTGTTCGTGCGCCCCGGTGGCGATGCGGCGCTGTTGTTCGGGCTGCTCAATACCTTGTTCGCTGAAAGCCTGACCCGCGACAGCCATTTGCCGGTCGATGGTCTGGAGGAGGTGCGTGAGGTGATCGCAGGTTTCACCGCCGAGGCCATGAGCCCGCTGTGCGCAGTGCCCGCCGAGCAGATCCGCCAACTGGCACGGGACTTCGCGGCAGCGCCGACAGCGGTCTGTTACGGCCGCATGGGCGTTTCGACTCAGGCTTTCGGCACCCTGTGCCATTGGCTGGTGCAACTGATCAATCTGGTCACCGGCAACCTCGACCGAATGGGCGGTGCGTTGTGCACCGAGCCTGCGGTGGATCTGGTGGCGTCGACCTCGGGCGGGCATTTCAACCGGTGGCAGAGCCGGGTGTCCGGGCGTCCGGAATACGCGGGAGAACTGCCGGTATCGACGCTGGCCGAAGAGATGCTCACCGAAGGGGAAGGGCAGGTTCGCGCGCTGATCACCGTGGCGGGTAATCCGGTGCTGTCCACGCCCAATGGCCGACAACTCGAGCGGGCACTGGATGGATTGGAATTCATGGTCAGCGTCGATCTGTACATCAATGAAACCACGCGTTATGCCGACCTGATCCTGCCGTCGACTTCGGCGCTGGAAAACGATCATTACGACACCACATTCAATATGTTCGCAGTGCGTAACGTCAGCCGCTTCAACCGGGCGATCCTCGCCAAGCCCGAGGGCGCGTTGCATGACTGGGAAATCTTCGTGGGGCTGGCCAAAGCCTTTGCGACCAAGACCGGCAAGGAACTGAAACCGACCATCGCGCCGGCACAGATGATCGACCGAGGGCTGCGGATGGGCCTGTATGGCGACGCTTCGGAGCATAAACTGTCACTGGCGACCTTGTTCGATCATCCTCACGGTATCGATCTGGGCGCGCTTAAACCCAACCTGGCACCACGTTTGAAAACGGCCAATCAGCGAGTCCAGGCAGCGCCTGTCGAGATCCTCGCCGACCTGGCGCGCTTCGCGGCACTGCAAGCACCGGCCGCCGATGAGCTGCTGATGATCGGCCGCCGTCATGTGCGTAGTAACAACTCATGGATGCACAACTATCACCGTCTGGTGAAGGGCAAACCGCGCCATCAACTGCTGATGCACCCGGACGATTTGGCCAGCCGGGGGCTCAGTGATGGGCAGCGGGTGCGCGTTAGTTCGCGGGTCGGCGTGATCGAGGTTGAAGTGGTCGCCAGCCTGGATATGATGAAAGGTGTGGTCAGCCTGCCTCACGGTTGGGGTCATGCGCGACCGGGTGTGCAGATGACGATTGCCAGCGGTCAACCCGGCTCCAGCGCCAATGACCTGACTGACGAATGTCAGCTCGATGAGTTGTCGGGCAATGCGGCGTTGAATGGCGTACCGGTGACCGTGGCGGCGGCGTGAACATGACTGTCGGGGAGGCCGAGCATGGCGCTCGGGTTTCCGTTACAATGCGCCACCGTGCCGACCACTGAGTCGGAAAGTTCAGCCGAGGTGCTCCATGGATATCATCGAAACGATTAAAGAGCAGATTGCCAACAACACCATTCTGCTTTACATGAAAGGCTCGCCGAATGCCCCACAGTGTGGGTTCTCCGCGAAAGCCGCTCAGGCTGTGATGGCCTGTGGTGAAAAGTTTGCCTATGTGGACATCCTGCAGAACCCGGAAATCCGCGCCAACCTGCCAAAGTACGCCAACTGGCCAACCTTCCCGCAACTGTGGGTCGGTGGTGAGCTGGTCGGCGGTAGCGACATCATGACTGAAATGGCTGCTGACGGTTCGTTGCAGGCGACGATCAAAGCCGCTGTTGAAGCTGCTGCTGCCAACAAGACCGACGCCTGATTCGCTGTGTGTGGGAGCGGGCTTGCTCGCGAAGGCGGTACAACATTCAACAGATAAGTTGACTGACCTACCGCTTTCGCGAGCAAGCCCGCTCCCACATTTGTTCCAAAGTGAGCCTGAAATTCGGTTATTAAAAAGCCCCGCCTCTTGAAAGAGAGCGGGGCTTTTTTATTGCATCGCGATTAGCGGCGTAGAATTTACTCTTCGCCCATCTGCGACTGCAGATAGTTCTCAAGACCGACTTTATCGATCAGGCCCAGTTGGGTTTCCAGCCAGTCGATATGTTCTTCTTCGGATTCAAGAATGTCTTCGAGCAGTTCGCGGCTACCGAAGTCGCCGACGCTTTCGCAGTGAGCGATAGCGACTTTCAGGTCGGCATGGCCATCGCGTTCGATCTTCAGGTCGCACTCAAGCATTTCCTTGGTGTGTTCGCCGATGTGCAGCTTGCCCAGGTCCTGGACGTTCGGCAGGCCTTCAAGGAACAGAATGCGCTTGATCAGCTTGTCAGCGTGCTTCATCTCGTCGATCGATTCGTGGTACTCGTGCTTGCCGAGCTTGTTCAGGCCCCAATCTTCGTACATGCGTGCATGCAAAAAGTATTGATTGATCGCGACCAGCTCATTGGCAAGGATCTTGTTGAGATGCTGGATGACTGTAACGTCGCCTTTCATGATGGGGTCCTGCCCTGAGTAGCTGTCTATAAGGCAGAGTTTGAGCCGGGTAATTAAGGGTGTCAAACCTAAGTTATTGAAACTTATATGAAAATTAATCGGAATAAGAATGTTTGTGTTCCGCGTCTAGCGCCTAAGCGATTGATTTTCAGACATAAAAAAACCGGACATCAAGTCCGGTTCTTTTAAATACGGTAGTTATGCGGCCGTGAATTCTACGGGGTAGGGGATTGCCGCCTGGGTCGTTTGCAGTTTGCCCAGGGTCTCGCGCACCACTTCCTTGGCCAGGCAGGCGCATTTACCGCATTGGCTGGCAACGCCGGTGGCGTGACGGACTTCCTTATAGCTGCAGCAACCTTCATAGATTGCATCGCGGATTTGACCGTCGGTGACGCCAGTGCAGAGGCAGACATACATAAGTGAGAACCGTCGCTGGTTGTGACTCAATTGCGATGGATCTTAATGTTAACGAGAATGATTGTCAAAGTGGTTTCTGAAAGCTTTTCGTCATAAGGGGCTGTGACTGACGAACGGCCTCTTCTCATACCTTCCATAAGGAAAATATAGCAGCGGCCTTTTTACCAGCCAGCAAAAAACCGTTAAGGACAGGCCAAAAACGCGGTGTATGATGGTCGGCCTTTTGCGAAGGGGATCGTGCCACAGGGCTGTCGCCTGAGGGTGGCAGGCTGATACGAACCCTGTACTTCACCGTTATTACACCAGGAGATATCCAATGAGCGTACTCGTAGGCAAACAAGCCCCTGACTTCACCGTACCGGCCGTACTCGGCAATGGCGAAATCGTAGACAGCTTCACCCTGTCCTCGGCCATCAAAGGCAAATACGGCCTGGTGTTCTTCTACCCACTGGACTTCACCTTCGTTTGCCCGTCCGAGCTGATTGCTCTGGACAACCGCATGTCTGACTTCAAGACACGCAACGTGGAAGTGGTAGCCGTTTCGATCGACTCGCACTTCACCCACAACGCCTGGCGCAACACCCCGGTCAACAATGGTGGCATCGGCGAAGTTCGCTACACCATGGCGGCCGACCTGAAGCACGAAATCGCCAAGGCCTACGACGTTGAGTCCGAAGGCGGCGTGGCTTTCCGTGGTGCGTTCCTGATCGACGACAAAGGCGTTGTCCGCTCGCAGATCATCAACGACCTGCCGCTGGGCCGTAACATCGAAGAGCTGATCCGTCTGGTCGACGCTCTGCAATTCCACGAAGAGCACGGCGAAGTTTGCCCTGCCAACTGGAAAAAAGGCGACAAAGGCATGACCGCTTCCACCGAAGGTGTTGCGGCTTACCTGACCGAGAACGCTGCTGCGCTGTAAGGCACGTTCCAGGCATAAAAAAACCGGCTGATGAGGCCGGTTTTTTTATGGGCGGGATAAACCCATGCTGTTCACTTGTGGTGAGAGAGCAAGCCCCCTCGCCACAGGTCAGTGGCGGATCAGTCGTTGTAGTCTTCCCAGCCGCCCATTTGTTTCCAGCGATTGACGATGCCGCAGAACAGGTCAGCCGTCTTCTCGGTGTCGTAACGGGCCGAGTGGGCCTCGCGACCGTCGAAGTCGATATCCGCTGCCTGGCAGGCCTTGGCCAATACGGTTTGACCGTAGGCCAGACCGGCGAGGGTCGCCGTATCGAAACTGGAGAAGGGGTGAAACGGGTTGCGTTTCATGTCCAGGCGCGCGACAGCGGCGTTGAGGAAGCCCAGGTCGAAGCTGCTGTTGTGCCCGACCAGAATCGCCCGTTTGCAACCGTTGGCCTTCAGGGCCTTGCGCACACCGCGGAAGATATCGGTCAGAGCCGCTTCTTCACTCACGGCCATGCGCAATGGGTGATCGAGCTTGATCCCGGTGAACTCCAGGGCTGCCGCTTCGATGTTCGCGCCTTCGAACGGTTCGACCCGGAAGAAATAGGTGTGCTCAGGGTACACGAAGCCTTTTTCATCCATGCCGATCACGGTGGCGGCGATTTCCAGCAGGGCATCGGTGGCCGAGTTGAAGCCACCGGTTTCTACGTCGACAACGACCGGCAGGTAACCACGGAACCTGGCTGCCATTGGATGGCGGGAACCGCCTCCGCCGCCATTACCGTCCTGTTCGTCGTCGAAATGGTCTTCACTCACGCGTGTTCCTCCAGCAGGCGCCAGCGCAGTTTTTCACCGGCGCGCAGCGGGATTACGGTCAGCTCGCCAAACGGCAGGCTGGTTGGGGCGGTCCACTCATCGCGGACCAGGGTGATGCGATCGGTGTTCGCCGGCAGGCCGTAGAAACGCGGGCCATTGAGGCTGGCGAAAGCTTCGAGCTTGTCCAGCGCGTTGCGCTGTTCGAAGGCTTCGGCATACATCTCGATCGCGGCATAAGCGGTGTAGCAACCGGCACAGCCGCAAGCCGCTTCTTTGGCGTGCTGGGCATGGGGCGCGGAGTCGGTGCCGAGGAAGAACTTGTCGCTGCCACTGGTGGCGGCGTCTAGCAGGGCTTCCTGGTGGGTATTGCGCTTGAGGATCGGCAGGCAATAGAAGTGCGGCCGAATCCCGCCCACCAGCATGTGGTTGCGGTTGTACAGCAGGTGGTGTGCGGTGATGGTTGCGCCGACGTTGGCCGAAGCCGCGTTGACGAACTGCACGGCGTCGGCGGTGGTGATGTGTTCGAACACCACTTTGAGGGTCGGGAAACGCTCGACCACACGACGCAAGTGCTCATCGATGAAGATTTTTTCGCGATCGAAAACGTCGACATCGCCACGGGTGACTTCACCGTGAACCAACAAGGGCATCCCGACTTCGGCCATGGCCTCGAGTGCAGGGAAAATCTTGTCGATGCTGGTGACGCCAGAGTCCGAGTTGGTGGTCGCGCCGGCGGGGTACAGCTTGGCGGCGTGAACGAAACCGCTGGCCTTGGCTTCACGAATTTCTTCGGGCTGGGTGCGGTCGGTCAGGTACAGAACCATCAGCGGTTCGAAACGGCTGCCGGCCGGACGGGCGGCAAGAATCCGCTGGCGATAGCCATTGGCTTCAGCAGCGTTGCGCACCGGCGGTACCAGGTTGGGCATGATAATGGCGCGACCAAAGGTGCGCGCGACATCCGCGACGGTATTGGTCAACACAGCACCATCGCGAAGATGAATATGCCAGTCGTCGGGACGCAGCAGGGTCAGGCGGTCGGACATGAGGGGATTCCAGGCGGGTCAAACTCAGGGGAATGCTACCGGAAAAGACTCTCCCAGGCACTCGCTATCAAGTTTTGCGGCAAGCTTCCGATATCCAACAGGTACGCCGTAAATATGTGTGTCGGTCTTTTTGTTGCAAAAGCCAGTGGAGCCTCCCGTGCGCCAGCGTTATTTAGCCTTGCTCAGTGTGTTTGCCAGCCTTCCTGCGATGGCGCTCACTTTCCAGACTCGTCTGGAGAGCATTGAGTGGACGGTCGAAGGTGACAAGTTCGAATGCCGCCTGACTCAACCGATCACTGATTTCGGCTCGGGGGAGTTTGTGCGTCGCGCAGGGGAGCAGGCGACATTTCGCTTGAAGGCCTACAACTCGATGATCGGTGGCGGTTCCGCAACCTTGCTGGCGGCCGCTGCGCCATGGCAACCGGGACGTGGCGACATCAACCTGGGCTCGGTGCGAATCGGCAGTGGCAACGTGCTGTTAAACAGCTCGCAAGTTCAGGCCGGGCGCCTGATCAACGGTTTGATGGACGGTCGCAGCCCGGTGGTTCGACACTCTTCGGGTGACGGTCGGGTATCTGAAGTCCGTCTGCTGCCGGTCAAATTCAGCAAGGCCTACAGTGACTATCAGGGTTGCGTGGCCAAGTTGCTGCCGCAGAATTTCGAGCAAGTGAAGCAATCCGAAATTGGCTTTCCGGGGGAGGGCATCGATCTCGATACTCAAGCCAAGGCCCATTTGCAGGTGATGCTGGAGTTCATGAAAGCCGATCCGACGGTCAACCACATTGAGCTCGACGGCCATTCCGACAACAGCGGCAACCGCCTGACCAACCGTGAACTGTCACGACGCAGGGCGCTGGCCGTGATGGACTTCTTCAAGGCCAATGGTATCCAGGAATCGCAGATCACCCTGCGTTTTCACGGTGAGCGCTATCCTTTGGCGCCGAACAACAACGCCTCCAATCGGGCGAAGAACCGTCGGGTTGCCGTACGCCTTGAACGGGTAGCGCCGACTGAAAAACCGGCGTCTCAAGCCACCGCTTCCGCAGGCAGCGCGCCGAACTCCTGAACCTGCTGAAATCGTCGCTCACTCGACATAATCTGTCGCTTCGTCGTCATAAGCTGTCGCGCCTCTGTAAATTATTCTGCATGAGCGGTAGACTTGACGGCTTTCCGTAGAACCCCGTGGAGTGATGGCATGGCGGACGTAAACAAGGTCGTTCTGGCGTATTCCGGCGGCCTGGACACTTCGGTGATCCTCAAGTGGCTGCAGGATACTTATAACTGTGAAGTAGTGACCTTCACCGCTGACCTGGGTCAGGGCGAAGAGGTCGAACCGGCCCGCGCCAAGGCACAGGCCATGGGCGTAAAAGAAATCTACATCGACGATCTGCGCGAAGAATTCGTGCGCGATTTCGTGTTCCCGATGTTCCGCGCCAACACCGTTTACGAAGGCGAGTACCTGTTGGGTACTTCCATCGCTCGTCCGTTGATCGCCAAGCGCTTGATCGAAATCGCCAACGAAACCGGCGCTGACGCCATTTCCCACGGCGCGACCGGTAAGGGCAACGACCAGGTTCGTTTCGAACTGGGCGCCTACGCCTTGAAACCAGGCGTGAAAGTGATCGCTCCGTGGCGCGAATGGGATCTGCTGTCCCGCGAGAAGCTGATGGATTATGCCGAGAAGCACGCAATTCCGATCGAGCGTCACGGCAAGAAAAAATCCCCGTACTCGATGGACGCCAACTTGCTGCACATCTCCTATGAAGGCGGCGTGCTGGAAGACACCTGGACCGAGCACGAAGAAGACATGTGGAAATGGACCGTCTCCCCGGAGAACGCTCCTGACAAACCGCAGTACCTGGAGCTGACCTACCGCAACGGCGACATCGTCGCACTGGACGGCGTCGAAATGACTCCGGCCACCGTGCTGGCGACCTTGAACCGTATCGGTGGCGAACACGGTATCGGCCGTCTCGACATCGTCGAAAACCGCTACGTGGGCATGAAGTCCCGTGGCTGCTACGAAACTCCAGGCGGCACCATCATGCTGCGCGCTCACCGTGCGATCGAATCGATCACCCTGGACCGCGAAGTGGCTCACCTCAAAGACGAGCTGATGCCTAAATACGCCAGCTTGATCTACACCGGTTACTGGTGGAGCCCTGAGCGTCTGATGCTGCAACAGATGATTGACGCTTCCCAGGCTCATGTGAACGGCGTAGTGCGCCTGAAGCTGTACAAGGGCAATGTGATCGTCACTGGCCGCAAGTCCGACGAGTCGTTGTTCGACGCCAACATCGCGACCTTCGAAGAAGATGGCGGCGCCTACAACCAGGCCGATGCGGCGGGCTTCATCAAGCTCAACGCCTTGCGCATGCGTATCGCGGCGAACAAAGGCCGGAAGCTTTTCTGAGACCTTTGAGTCGGTAATGGATTTGTGGCCTTGTTGATGACAAGGCCACAAAATCTGAAAGGGGGCTGCTGCATATTGCGTTTCGCTTTCTTCTTGTTTCTGCTAACCGTTCCTTCTGCTTCCTGTCCTTGAGTTTGCTTCAAGGGCTGTCTTCTGATGTGCGACAGTTCAATACCTAGCCCATAATCGTCACGCCCTGTGAACTCAAGTTGTAAGAAATACAGAATGTTGCGCTGTTCTGTTTCTTTATTTGTTTCCAATGTTTGAGTGTGTTGTCCTTCAGTAATTTATCCGAGTCGGCACACGTGAGAAATACGATCACTTGTGCAGGGTTTTCCGGAGGGTGCTGAATACTCTCCATCAGGACGCTGAGCGCCATTTTTTTGCGTACCCACCGTGCATCAACGATGTGCAGATCCTTTACGGAAGCAGGCAGGTGCACATGGTGTGGGGCCGAGCTTTCAGGCGTTACCTTGGGTGGGCTGTTTCCCGAGTGATCAGCGTTGTCCATGACTTTTATGAAATGTTTTCCCTTCTCGAAATCGGAGGGCGCGTAAAGCGACCGATAGTTGAAGTTGAGTGTGATGAAGAAAAGGAAAAGTAAATAAAAGGGGAAGCTGATCAGGAACCAAACATAAAGCTCTCTTTCCTCATCATCGAGAAAGGGGAGGGATACAGCGGCCGAAGTTTCAGATAATGCTGCAAAAATTGCGATGATTGTCATGGGGTTGGTGATTCTTTTTCTGAGTTTTATCATGTTTTATGCTCATGAAGTATTGTACTTTCTCGATTGGTTTGCGGGAGGGTAATAACTGATTCGTTGAGTTTTTTCTATTGTGGTTAACTGTTTTTTTTTTTGCTCTGGTAGTGAAGATTACTATAGTCGCTGTGTTGTTGTCGGGTCGGGTATGGCTGCTTGTTTATTTTAGATTTATAAGAAGTGTATTGCTGGTGAAGTATTACGGTATGTGAGCTTTTCTTGGTTGTTTGAGTCAGGTTGCGGAGAGTGCTGGTAAATGCCCGTTACTTTTAAGGGTAGCTCAATAGTCGATGTATGTTGAATTATCGGCGTCAAACCTTGGTTTTGTGTTTTTTTGTTGTAAGGCGATACAGAAAAAATGTCGGAGCGCTGAACAATGTTGGACCAGTAACATCTCTGGCTCTTCGTGTGGCAATGATTTTTTGTAGGAATAATCCGTGTTGTTTGTAGGCTATGTCTCTCGCTGCGAGTGGCCGGGGGTGACGGCATGCCATGGGTGAAACGACTAGGCTATGGTGCGGGCTCTAAAAATTCGAACAGCGAAAATTGGACTTGCCCATGAATAAAGTGCTGATCGTGGATGATCACCCCGTCATTCGTCTTGCGGTACGTATGCTAATGGAACGTCATGGCTACGAAGTCATTGCAGAAACAGATAATGGTGTGGACGCATTACAACTTGCCCGTGACCTGATGCCGGATATTGTCATTCTGGATATTGGAATACCGAAACTGGATGGGTTGGAAGTCATCGCGCGCCTGACATCAACGGCGATGCCTCTAAAAGTACTGATATTGACTTCCCAGGCGCCAGGGCACTTTTCCATGCGCTGCATGCAATCGGGTGCCGCCGGATATGTCTGCAAACAACAGGATCTCACCGAGTTGCTCAGTGCAATAAAAGCCGTACTGTCAGGTTACAGCTACTTTCCAAATCAGGCTCTGCATACCGTGCGTTCCAGTCTTGGGAACGCCAGTGAAGCTGATATGGTGGATCGTTTGTCCGGGCGAGAGATGATGGTCCTGCAACAGTTGGCCCGAGGAAAGACAAACAAGGAGATCGCCGATGGAATGTTCCTCAGCAATAAAACCGTTAGTACTTACAAGACTCGTCTTCTATTAAAGCTCAATGCTCGCTCACTGGTCGACCTGATCGAATTGGCCCAACGTAATGGCCTGGTATGACGCTGCCAGCGTTTGACGAGGCGCGATGAACGGGCGTTTATCAGGGGTCGGCACTTAGTAAAAAGCCTCCGTTTCGGGAGGCTTTTAAGCGTCACAAGTCAAAATCGTAATCGGCCAATTGCTTCTGCAGTCGGCGCTCCTCCAGCATATTGTCGATGGTGCGACGTTTGCTCAGGTTGGTCTTCGCCACTTCCACTACCGGCTCAGCGTCATCGGCCTCAACGGGAGTGAAGTCGTCTTCTACGTCCAATTGCTCTTTGCCAGTACTCATAAGGTTAACTCCAGGCTAAGGCTGCCTTTGGCGCTCCTTATATCGACAATTTCCCGGCGGGTAAAAAAGATTTTTTCAATCGATCAATCAAAAAAACTAATAGCGCCTCAATCGTCCGAGGTCTTTTGCTTGTATTCGCACAAGTCCTCGATCCTGCAACTGCCACACCGCGGCTTGCGGGCCAGGCACACGTAGCGCCCATGGAGAATAAGCCAGTGATGAGCGTCGAGCAGATATTCCTTCGGCACGAATTTCATCAGTTTCTGCTCCACCTCGACCACATTCTTGCCCGGAGCAATGCCGGTACGGTTGCTGACCCGGAAAATGTGGGTGTCCACGGCCATGGTCAACTGACGAAACGCGGTATTGAGCACCACGTTGGCGGTCTTGCGACCGACGCCGGGCAATGCCTCCAACGCTTCGCGGGTCTGCGGCACTTCACCGCCATGGCGCTCCACCAGCAAGCGACAGGTTTCGATCACGTTTTTCGCTTTACTGTTGAACAGGCCGATGGTCTTGATGTACTCCGACAGCCCTTCGACGCCCAAGGCATGGATCGCCGCTGGCGTGTTGGCCACCGGGAACAGTTTGGCGGTGGCCTTGTTCACGCCGACATCGGTCGACTGCGCCGAGAGAATCACGGCGATCAGCAATTCGAACGGTGAGGAGTAGGCCAGTTCGGTCTTTGGTTCAGGGTTGTCTTCGTGAAACCTGCGGAATATCTCAAGACGTTTTGCGGCATTCATGGGCGATGCGTTTCCTCGAAGGCGGTCAATGTGAGGCTGCCGGGCGGCGGGTCCAGGCCTGATGTGCGGCGATCAGCAGTCCCAGCAGAATAAACCCGCCAGGGGCCAGCGTGGCAAGGTGCAGGCCACCGTCGGCGATCAGCGTCCAGCCTTGCCAGTCCGGTTGCGTGGCACCGGCCATCCAGGACAGATGGCTACCAAGTGTCCCGTTGCCGATGAACTCGCGCAGCAGGCCCAGGCCCACCATCAAGGCGCCGAACAGGCCACACAGACGCAATCGATCACGCCATGCGCTTTGGAAAAAACCGTTGTGTTCCAGCACGACGCATTGCAAGGCGATCAATCCTGCGTAGAAACCCAGATGCTGGTGCCATTGGAGCGACCAGGCTTGCGTGGCGAGTTCTGCGCAACTGGTCAGCGTGGCGGCCAGCAAGAGGCTGGCAAGCAAATGTGTTGCCGGAATCAGTCGCGAGCGCAAGACGCTCATGCTCACACCGTAAGCGCTGAGCACCAGGGCGAACATCAGCCACAGACCCAGGGCCGTTACCAATGAATCAGTGACGCCGATCAACGGCGTAAGCATCAGCGAGTTCTGCAGTGTTGATGACTTATTCATGGGCGCTGCTCCCGATCAGCGGTTGCCGGTGTTCATCGAAGTAGCGCAGCGCGTCATGGGTGGCATTGATCACCGCTCTTGAAGTGATGGTCGCGCCTGCGATCTGATCGAATTGCCCTTGGTCTTTTTTCAGGGCCCAGCCATTGTCATCGGGGTCGGTCAGGGACTTGCCGGTAAACACCTGAAGCCAGGCATTGGGCCAGTCGGCGAGCTTGCCGCCCAGCCCCGGGGTTTCCGATTGCTTTAGCGTTTTGACCCCCACTAACTTGCCTTGGGGGTCGATGGCGATCAGCAATTCGATGGAGCCGGCGTAGCCCAGAGTCTGGCTGCGCAGCAACACGGTGCTCGGTTGGCCGGCCTTGGACGCCAGGTAGCCACCCAGCAGTGTGCTATTGGCCAGGCGAGTGCTTTCGAGACTGAGGGGGTGTTCCAGTGGCTGATTGTCGTAGCTGCCGGGCGGTAGCAGATCCAGTAACTGACGGCTGTCGATCAGGCGTTGTTCGGCAGCAATGCGCGCGGCGCTGGTGTGCTGCACGAGGTAAGTCGCGCCCATCCCCAGGCTTGCCAGCACTACCAGGATTACAACGCTCGTCGCTCGGTTCATGGGGCAACCTGCTCCTGTCTGATGGCGGCAAACCGCTCCAGCGCCGGTACACAGAGGTTCATCAGTAAAACCGCAAAGGCCACGCCGTCCGGATACCCGCCCCACGTCCGAATCAGGTAAGTCAGTAACCCCACGCCTGCACCGAACAGTAATCGGGCAGTCGGGTTTTTCGCGCCGGATATCGGTTCCGTCACGATGAAGAAAGCACCGAGCATGCTCGCGCCGGTGAGCAGATGAAACAGTGGCGAGCCATGAGAGTCGGAGCCCGTCCCGTTCCAACACAACAGGCTGATGATGAACAGGCTGGCGAGCATGCCGACCGGTGCATGCCAACTGAATACCCGCCGCTGCAGCAGAAACGCACCGCCTGCCAGAAACGCCAGGTTGACCCATTCCACGCCTCGGCCGCCAAAACGGCCGAATGCCGGATTGCCGGCGAACAGTTCTTCCATGGTCAGGCTTTTGTTGATTCGCAGACTGTCCAGCGCCGTGGCCTGAGCCCACGCATCGGGGATCTGACCGAAGCTGAAGCCGAACACCTGTTGCAACCCACCGAACAAATCCATGCCATGGGACGCTGGCCAGTGGGTCATTTGCTGGGGAAACATCACCAGGACCAGCGCGAAACCGAGCATCGCCGGATTGAACGGATTCTTGCCGACGCCGCCATACAAGTGCTTGCCGAAAAACAGTCCGAACGCCGCAGCACTGACCGTCAGCCACCACGGGCAATAAGGCGGCAAGGCCAGCGCCAACAGCGTCGCACTGACCAGCGCACTGCCATCGCTCAGTGTCGGTTTTACCGGTTGCTTACGCAGCTGCAATACCGCCGCCTCAACGGCCAGCGCGGTGGCAGCCGCCAGAATCAGGTTGATCAACACGCCCCAGCCGTACAGCCAGAACAACATCAGCATCCCCGGCACGGTGGCCAGCAATACCAGCTTCATGGCTTGCTGAAGGCGTTCGTCCACCGATTCAAGGGGTGACATGGGCATCCACCTGACGCTCGGCTTCGCTGAGCGCATGTTGCAACGCTTCGATCTGTTCGGCCGGCGCCTCGCTTGTTTGGGCTTTCTTGAGTTCGGCGCGGCGCATGGCCAGCTGGATCTTCGCCCGTTTCAGTTCGGCATCTTTTGCCGGGGCAGGTGGTGCAGAGACCGGCGGTGCGCTGCTCTCCAGTTGTGCCAGCGCCTGTTCGGCGGCTTCGAACTGCTGTTGCAGCACGATCAGTTGCGATTGCTGTTCGAAGGTTGGCGGATGCCCGAAAGCCTTGAGCGATTTGTTCAGCTGCGCCCGACTCATCGCCAGATCGACCTTGGCCTTTTTCAGTGCCGCATCGGCATTGGCGGCCTTCTGTGCGCGGACGCGCTCGAGTGCAGCCTGAACCGGGTCGAGCGTCACTTCGCTGTGCTGCACGGCGCGTTGGGCACGGGCCTGGCGTTCGGCGAGTTTCTGTTGCTCTTCGCGATGCAAACGGGCATTGCGCTGTTCGAAACGGCGTCGCGCGTGATTGCGCTTGGCGGCCCGGGCCTGTTGTTCCTCCAGGCTGAACGCCAGCCCGCCGACAATCGGCAGCACCGTGGCCAGCGGTAACGGATGCATCTCGATGCAATCCACCGGGCAGGGCGCCACGCAGAGGTCGCAACCGGTGCATTCGTCGATGATGACCGTGTGCATGAATTTCGCCGCGCCGACAATGGCGTCGACCGGGCAGGCCTGAATGCACTTGGTGCAGCCGATGCATTCGGCTTCGCGGATGTAAGCGATCTGCGCTGGTGCCGAACCGCGACTGACGTCCAGTTCCAGCACCGGCACTTTCAGCAGGTCGGCCAGGGCCGCGATGGTTTCGCTGCCGCCTGGTGGGCACTTGTTGATCGGTTCGCCGCTGGCAATGCCTTCGGCGTAGGGTTTGCATCCGGGGTGGCCACACTTGCCGCATTGGGTCTGCGGCAAGAGGGCATCGATGCGTTGAATCAGACTCATGTTTTGATCAGCCCGCTGAATCCGAGAAAAACTACCGCGATCAATCCGGCGCCGATCAACTCGATCGGCAGGCCACGAAAGGGTAGGGGGATATCGTTATCGAGTGTGCGCTGGCGCAAGTCGCTGAACAGACTCAGTACCAGCCAGAAACCCAGCCCGGCGCCAAGGCTCAGGGCTATGGCGTGGAAAATTCCCTTGTCGTTCTGAGCGTTGAGCAACGTCAGCCCAAGCACGCCGGCATTCCCCAGCAGCAGGGGCCAGAGGCCGTCGAATGAAAGCTTCGCCAGTAATCGTGAAAGCAGCTTCAGCAGCGGGCCGATCAGCAGAACGCTCAGCGGCAGGAATACGAACAGACGCAGCGACGTCAGCCCCAACGGCACCAGTAGCCAGTGGTAGAGCGCATAGCCGAGCGTGCCGACGATCAGCATCAGGCACGTCGTCGCGATGCCCAGAGCGTGGACCTGTGGCCGCTCGCTGCCCAGCACCGGATCGACGCCCAGCGGCCAATGCAACACGAGATTGTTGATCAGGGCAGCGCTGATAAGCGTAAGAAGCAGTTCGGTCATGATCGTGCCGGCAAAAGGAGGCCTGTCTTACAAGGTTAGGCATTATCCGGCAAGGAAGGAGGGTGGGCCAGACATGAAAATCCCACAGTCGCGCCGGGCACGACTGTGGGATCGGTTTACCGCAGAACCTTACTTGATGCGCTGACCCGGCTTGGCGCCGCTGTCGGGGCTCAGCAGGTAGATTTCTTCACCGCCAGGGCCGGCCGCCATCACCATACCTTCGGAGATCCCGAATTTCATTTTGCGGGGCTTGAGGTTGGCAATCATCATGGTCAGGCGACCATTGAGCTTGGACGGGTCCGGGTAAGCGCTCTTGATCCCGGAGAACACGTTGCGTTGCTCGTCACCGATGTCCAGGGTCAGGCGCAGCAGCTTGTCGGCACCTTCCACGGCTTCGGCCTTGACGATCAGCGCAACGCGCAGGTCTACGGCGGCAAAGGCGTCGAACTCGATCTCTGGCGACAACGGATCCTTGGTCAGTTCACCGTTGCCCACGGGTGCCGCTTCGCCGGTGTCAGTTGCGCTGGCGGTCAGGTCTTCTTTCGAGGCGTCGGTCATGGCTTGCACTTTTACCGGGTCGATGCGGGTCATCAACGGTTTGAACTCGTTCAGCTGATGGTTGCTGAGCAAGGTGGCGTGGTCGTTCCAGGTCAGCGGTGCGACGTTCAGGAACGCCTCGGCATCGGCGGCCAGCAGCGGCAGTACCGGTTTGAGGAAAATCACCAGCTGGCGGAACAGGTTGATGCCCAGGGCGCAAATGGCCTGGACTTCATCCTGCTTGCCTTCCTGTTTGTTCAGCGACCACGGCGCCTTGTCGGCAATCCAGGCGTTGGCGCGGTCGGCCAGGCCCATGATTTCGCGCATGGCACGTGCGAAGTCGCGAGCTTCATAGGCTTCGGCAATGCTTGGGGCCGCGGCCAGGAAGGCGTCGGTCAGTTCCGGCGCGGCGTTGCCGGCTACCAGTACACCGGCGTTGCCTTTATGGATGAAACCGGCGCAACGGCTGGCGATGTTGACGACTTTGCCGACCAGGTCGGAGTTGACCTTCTGCACGAAGTCTTCGAGGTTCAGGTCCAGGTCGTCGACGCCACGGCTCAGCTTGGCGGCGTAGTAGTAACGCAGGTATTCCGGCGACAGGTGATCCAGGTAAGTCCGCGCCTTGACGAACGTGCCGCGGGACTTGGACATCTTCTGGCCGTTGACGGTCAGGTAGCCGTGGACGTTGATGCCGGTCGGCTTACGGAAACCGGAGCCTTCAAGCATGGCTGGCCAGAACAGGGCGTGGAAGTTGACGATGTCCTTGCCGATGAAATGGTACAGCTCGGCGGTGGAATCCTTGCCCCAGAACGCGTCGAAGTCCAGTTCCGGACGGCGGGCGCAGAGGTTCTTGAAGCTGGCCATGTAGCCGATCGGCGCGTCCAGCCACACGTAGAAATACTTGCCCGGCTCGTCGGGAATCTCGAAGCCGAAGTACGGCGCATCGCGGGAAATGTCCCACTGTTGCAGGCCGGCATCCAGCCATTCGGCGATCTTGTTGGCCACGGCTTCTTGCAAGGTGCCGCTGCGGGTCCAGGTTTGCAGCATTTCCTGGAAGTCCGGCAGTTTGAAGAAGAAGTGCTGGGAATCCTTGAGCACCGGGGTGGCGCCGGAAATCGCCGACTTCGGATCCTTCAGGTCGGTCGGCGCGTAGGTCGCACCGCATTTTTCGCAGTTGTCGCCGTACTGGTCTTCGGTGCCGCATTTCGGGCAGGTGCCCTTGATGAAGCGGTCGGCCAGGAACATTTTCTTTTCCGGGTCGAAGTACTGAGTGATCGAGCGCTGGGCGATGTGCCCGGCGTCGCGCAGCTTCAGGTAGATCTGGCTCGACAGCTCACGGTTTTCTTCGGCGTGAGTGGAGTGGAAGTTGTCGAAGTCCACCAGGAACTCGGCAAAGTCGGCGCTGTGTTCAGCCTGGACATTGGCGATCAGTTGTTCCGGGGTGATGCCTTCCTTTTCCGCGCGCAGCATGATGGCCGAACCGTGGGCGTCGTCGGCGCAGACATAAATGCATTGATTACCGCGATGCTTCTGGAAGCGCACCCACATATCGGTCTGGATGTATTCCAGCATATGGCCGAGGTGGATCGAACCATTGGCATAGGGCAGGGCGCTGGTGACGAGGATCTTGCGTGGCTCGGACATGGGGCTCGGCTACTTGATGAAACGGAGGTCGGCCACTATAAAGCGCCGGCGCATATTTTTCACCCTTCGGGCCTGTTTCCGGATGCATCGCCCCTGAAAAAGGTGGTGATGAGTTTGCCGGGTGCAAAAGGGCTTTGGTGGCGAGGGAGCTTGCTCCCGCTGGGTGGCAAAGCCACCCCAACCCCTGCAACCCGGTTCCGACAGAAGGATTGCGTCAACATGATTACGACTGCTGCGCAGCCGAGCAGGAGCGAGCTCCCTCGCCACAGGGATGTGTGTGCCTCAAATCATCGTGGGGCATGCCGTCTATGATGTAGAACGGTTAGGATACCCGCCTGATTTTCCAGTCTTGCTATCGGAGTTGCCCATGAGCGCCGTCAATCGCGCAGCGGTGGAAGCCGTCCTTCGCCAATACACCGACCCTTATCTGAACCAGGACCCAGTCAGCGCCGGGTTTGTGCGCAGTATCGATATTCAGGGTGATCGCGTCAGCGTCCAGCTGGAGCTGGGGTATGCCGCCGGTCTGTTCAAGAGCGGCTGGGCGCAGTTGCTGCAACTGGCCATCGAAGGCCTGGACGGCGTCGTCACTGCGCGTGTCGAGATCACCAGCGTGATCGCCGCGCACAAGGCCCAGGCACAGATTCCGGGGCTGGCCAACGTCAAGAACGTCGTGGCCGTGGCGTCCGGCAAGGGTGGCGTGGGCAAGTCCACCACGGCTGCCAACCTGGCCCTGGCGCTGGCCCGTGAAGGCGCTAAAGTCGGGATCCTCGACGCGGATATCTACGGCCCGAGTCAGGGCATCATGTTCGGTATCCCTGAAGGCACCCGACCACAGGTCAAGGATCAGAAGTGGTTCATTCCGATTGAATCCCATGGCGTCGAAGTGATGTCCATGGCCTTCCTGACCGACGACAACACACCGATGGTCTGGCGCGGTCCGATGGTGTCCGGCGCCCTGTTGCAACTGGTCACGCAAACAGCCTGGGGCGACCTGGATTACCTGGTCATCGACATGCCGCCAGGCACCGGCGATATCCAGTTGACCCTGGCGCAGAAAGTCCCGGTGGCCGGTGCGGTAATCGTGACCACCCCACAGGATCTGGCATTGCTGGACGCGCGCAAGGGCGTGGAGATGTTCCGCAAGGTCAACATCCCGGTGCTGGGCGTGGTGGAAAACATGGCCGTGCACATCTGCTCCAACTGCGGACATGCCGAGCATCTGTTCGGTGAGGGCGGCGGTGTGAAGCTGGCCAATCAGTACGGTGTCGAACTGCTGGCTTCGTTGCCCCTGTCGATGCTGATTCGCGAACAGGCCGATGGTGGCAAGCCAACGGTGATCGCCGAGCCTGACAGTCAGATTGCGATGGTTTACCAGGAACTGGCCCGCCATGTCGGCGCGCGGATTGTGTTGCAGGAAGCGGCAACGCCGGCGATGCCGAACATCACCGTCAGCGACGATTGATTCGCTGAAGAAATGCGATCCAATGTGGGAGCGGCGGTGCGACGATTCCACATTGGGTTTACGCCAACCTTAAATCCGCAACCCGCCATCCAATTCCAGAATCCGACCGGTGTAGTAGTCGTTCTCGAAAATGTAGGCCGCCGACTGGGCGATCTCTTCGGGTTTGCCCATGCGCTTGAGTGGAATCCCCGACGTCATTTTCTCCAGGGCTTCGGGCTTCATGCTCAGGGTCATCTCGGTCTCGATGAAGCCCGGCGCAATGCCCGCCACGCGAATGCCGTAACGTGCCAGCTCCTTGGCCCAGGTCACGGTCGCCGCAGCGACACCGGCCTTGGCGGCTGAGTAGTTGGTCTGGCCAACGTTGCCGGCACGCGAAATCGACGAGATATTGATGATCGCGCCGCTGTTATTCAGCTCGACCATTTTTGCCGCGACTTCACGGGTGCACAGGAACACACCGGTCAGATTGACGTCGATGACTGCCTGCCATTGGGCCAGGCTCATCTTGGTCATTTCGCCGTCCTTGACCTTCAACAGCAGGCCGTCGCGCAGAATGCCGGCGTTGTTGATCAGACCATGGATCGCGCCGAAGTCGTCGGCCACCTGGGTGACCATGTGGGTCACTTGCTCTTCATCGGCGACGTTGCACAGGTAGGCACGGGCCTCGACACCCTTGGCTTTGCAAGCCGCGACGGCGGCGTCGAGTTTTTCCTGATTCAGGTCCACTAGCGCGAGCTTCGCGCCTTTGCCTGCGAGATACTCGGCCATGGAACGACCTAAACCCTGGCAACCGCCGGTGATAATGATTACTTTGTCAGTGAGTTGCATTCGCATAGCCCCATAGCAGATCGCAGTGGTTTCTCCTTCTAGAGGGCCTCTCGATCTGAGCCTGATATGGCTTGGCTGCACATGAGAACTGCCCCTGTGGCGTGCTGGAACTTTAATCCAGGTGCCTGTCCGTTTTTTTGACGGAATCAATATAAGGAGTCATAAATTGAGCGTTGTAGTGGCTAAGCATGCACGAGAATTGCTTCTCAAGGAATACCGTGGAGTGCTCTCGACGCACTCCAAAGCGATGCCCGGTTTCCCGTTTGGCTCCGTGGTTCCCTACTGCCTGGACGAGCAGGGCCGGCCGCTGATCCTTATCAGCCGCATCGCTCAACACACTCACAACCTGCAGAAAGATCCGAAATGTTCGCTGCTGGTGGGTGAACGTGAAGCCGAAGACGTACAAGCCGTTGGTCGCCTGACTTACCTCGCGGCGGCAGAAAAGCTTCAAGACCCCGCTGCCATCGAAGCGGCCGCCGAGCGTTACTACCGCTATTTCCCCGATTCGCAGAACTATCACAAGGCCCATGATTTCGATTTCTGGGTGCTCAACGAGGTACGCCACCGCTATATCGGTGGCTTCGGCGCGATCCACTGGATCGATCAGTTGACCCTCGCCAATCCGTTCGTCGGCAAGGCCGAAGTGAGCATGGTCGAGCACATGAATGCCGATCACGCCAAAGCCATCGCCCACTACGTCGAGCTGGCGGGGCTGCCGAAAACTGCACCGGCGCAATTGGCCGGCATCGACACCGAAGGCATGCACTTGCGCATTGGTCAAGGGCTCTACTGGCTGCCGTTTCAAACGCCCTGTAATACGCCGACACAAGTCCGGGAAGCCTTGGTTTTCCTGGCTCATGCCGAGCATTGGCCGAAAAATGAAGTGGCCGACGCTTGAATTCACGAAACGGCGACGTCATCTAGGGAAGACTGGCAAGGCATTCTTGCGTTGAGGAACCATTTGATGCGCCCTTTTTTGTTGCTCTTTGTACTGTTCCCGGTGTTGGAGCTGTTCGTATTCGTCAAGGTCAGTGGGGCGATCGGGTTTTTCCCGGCCTTGCTGCTGATCATTCTCGGCTCGATGCTCGGCGTGTTCGTGCTGCGTATCGCCGGTCTGGCTACTGCGCTGCGCGCCCGTGAAAGTCTGAACCGCGGCGAGCTGCCGGCTCATACCATGCTCGAAGGCCTGATGCTGGCCCTGGCTGGCGGTCTGTTGATCCTCCCGGGCTTCGTCACCGACGTGCTGGGTCTGATCATGTTGCTGCCCATCTCTCGTCGACTGCTGGCCAACAAAATGCGTCTGCGCGCCGAGGAACAAGCGATGCGTCAGCGTGCATTCGCCGATGACCTTCAGCCGCGGGGCGGTCCCGCTCCGCAGCAGCCACTGGGCCGTGAGCCCAATGTGATCGAAGGCGAGTTTGAACACCGCGATTCCAAGTAACACTTCCATCGACACGGCACCTTCGGGTGCCGTGTTCGTTTTCAGGGCATCAACGTAAAAAATTTTCGCCCTGCGCCCTTGAAATAAGCTTGTACGCCCTTATGTAACGGTCACCGCAAGGTTTCTGGCAATTGCGCCAGACAGACTTCCGCGGTTCGCTCGACGAACCGCACCCGGCTCCGCCGGATTTGTTAAACCCGCCGGGATTACACCGGCCGATGAAAACCACAATTAGGAGAGATCGACAATGAAGCTTCGTCCTCTGCATGACCGCGTCGTCGTCCGTCGCAGCGAAGAAGAAAAGAAAACCGCTGGCGGTATCGTCCTGCCAGGTTCGGCTGCTGAAAAGCCAAACCAGGGTGAAGTCCTCGCCGTAGGCCCAGGCAAAGCACTGGACAGCGGTGAAGTGCGTGCGCTGGCCGTGAAAGTGGGTGACAAGGTTGTGTTCGGCCCTTACTCCGGCAGCAACACTGTGAAAGTTGACGGCGAAGACCTGCTGGTAATTGGCGAGAGCGAAATCCTCGCCGTTATCGAAGGCTGATTCCCCGCTCATTTTCCCGCTACTACAAAGTATTTAAGGAATATCGATCATGGCTGCTAAAGAAGTTAAATTCGGCGATTCCGCCCGCAAGAAAATGCTCGCCGGTGTCAACGTCCTGGCTGACGCAGTAAAAGCGACCCTGGGCCCTAAAGGCCGTAACGTGATCATCGAGAAGAGCTTCGGCGCTCCGACCATCACCAAGGACGGCGTTTCCGTTGCCAAAGAAATCGAGCTGAAAGATCGCTTCGAAAACATGGGCGCGCAGCTGGTTAAAGACGTTGCCTCCCGTGCCAACGATGACGCAGGCGACGGCACCACCACCGCTACCGTTCTGGCTCAATCGATCGTCAACGAAGGCCTGAAAGCCGTCGCTGCCGGCATGAACCCGATGGACCTGAAGCGCGGTATCGACAAAGCGACCATCGCGATCGTCAAAGAGCTGAAAGCCCTGTCCAAGCCTTGCGCTGACACCAAGGCGATCGCTCAGGTCGGCACCATCTCGGCCAACTCCGACAACTCCATCGGCGACATCATTGCCGAAGCCATGGAAAAAGTCGGTAAAGAAGGCGTGATCACCGTTGAAGAAGGCTCGGGCCTGGAAAACGAACTGTCGGTTGTTGAAGGCATGCAGTTCGACCGTGGCTACCTGTCCCCGTACTTCGTCAACAAACCAGAGACCATGACTGCCGAGCTCGACGGTCCGCTGATCCTGCTGGTCGACAAAAAGATCTCCAACATCCGCGAAATGCTGCCAGTACTGGAAGCCGTTGCCAAAGCCGGCCGTCCACTGCTGATCGTGGCCGAAGACGTTGAAGGCGAAGCCCTGGCGACTCTGGTTGTGAACAACATGCGTGGCATCGTTAAAGTCGCAGCCGTCAAGGCTCCAGGCTTCGGCGACCGTCGCAAGGCCATGCTGCAGGACATCGCTGTTCTGACTGGCGGTACCGTTATCTCCGAAGAGATCGGTCTGAGCCTGGAAAGCACTACCCTGGAACACCTGGGTAATGCCAAGCGCGTGATCCTGTCCAAAGAAAACACCACCGTGATCGACGGTGCCGGCGTTGAGGCTGACATCCAGGCTCGCGTTCTGCAGATCCGTCAGCAAGTGGCTGATACTTCGTCCGACTACGACCGTGAAAAACTGCAAGAGCGTCTGGCCAAACTGTCCGGCGGCGTTGCAGTGATCAAGGTTGGCGCTGGTTCCGAAGTTGAAATGAAAGAGAAGAAAGCCCGCGTTGAAGACGCCCTGCACGCTACCCGTGCAGCCGTTGAAGAAGGCGTGGTACCTGGCGGCGGCGTGGCACTGGTTCGCGCTCTGCAGGCTATCTCCGAGCTGAAAGGCGACAACGATGACCAGAACGTTGGCATCCAGTTGCTGCGTCGCGCTGTTGAAGCGCCACTGCGTCAGATCGTTGCCAACTCCGGCGACGAGCCAAGCGTAGTTGTCGACAAGGTCAAGCAGGGTTCGGGTAACTACGGTTACAACGCTGCGACCGGCGAATACGGCGACATGATCGAAATGGGTATCCTGGACCCGGCCAAAGTGACTCGTTCGGCTCTGCAAGCGGCTTCGTCGATTGCCAGCCTGATGATCACCACCGAAGCCATGATCGCCGAGATCAAGGAAGACGCACCAGCTGGCGGCGGCATGCCAGACATGGGCGGTATGGGCGGCATGGGCGGCATGATGTAAGCCAGCCTTACCCCGTACGAGCTTACCCCTATAAAAAAGCCCCGCCTGCGTTGAGTAGGCGGGGTTTTTTATTGTCCGGAGTTTGTCCCAATCGTGAGATCTTCATCGGCCCCCTGTGGGAGCGGGCTTGCTCGCGAAGGCGGCTTAACATTCACCGAAGATGTTGAATGTCGGACCGCCTTCGCGAGCAAGCCCGCTCCCACATTGGATTTGTGTTTCAGGTACTGACTGGTTCTGCCTTGGTGACTAGCTCAGCTTTGGCATCTGGTCGATAAAGAATGTAGTAATACACCCCCAAACAAATCAGCCAGCAGAAAATCGCCGTCCACACATTGTGCGAGAAGAAGTGCGCGCCCTGCATCATCCGGCTGATGGAAAACACCGAGCCCAACGCGAAGGCGAAGACAAACGCCTTGCGCGCCAGACGCGGACGACGATCGCGCAGGACGAAAAACAGCGCAAACAACGTGAAGCCGGTCGCCGCATGTCCACCGGGCCAGCAGCGGCCAGGCTTATCGGTGTGCGGGCGCGGGCTGAGCAGTTCGCTGTAGGTTTCGTGCCCGCCGAATTGCTCCAGGCTCCATGGGCATTGCACCGCCGTCACCGCTTTGACCGGGGTGACGAACGATGTTGCCAGCGCCAGAGACAGCACCAGGCAACCCAGTTCACGTTTGAGCGGTTTGAGCCTTTCCATGAAAAAGGAGCTGACGAAGCCCAGGATGGCGAACATCGAAAAGGCGATGACCACTTGCTTGGCCCGGTCATGCAGGATGTCTTCCAGGAAGTAACTGTGTCGTCCGATGAACTCGCCAGCGATCGGGTCATAGAACCGCTTGGCAAGGTCCATGTCCAGGGACGTCAGTTCGAGCAACAGCAGGGTTATCGCCGCAATGGCGGGCACTCCCAGGCACAGCCAGGCATTCAGTGGCCTGGAAGCGGGGCGGGCGGCGGTCGAAACCATGGCAATTCCTTGGTGAGTGAAATGTTCTGAAGGGCGCAACCGCGGGGAGTCTGAACACGCCTCTGTCGTCAGCCTGTGAATCGATGGTGAAAAAGTTGTTAAGGCCATCTCAGGCTTTTTTTGTCGGATTTACCCCTGCACGCCACCCTATCCCTGAGCCACACTTGGCCTTAAGCTGCGCGCCAAGACAGCCGTTACTGTGTACGGAGGAGGTGCCGATGCGAATTCTATTGGTTGAAGACAACCGCGATATCCTGGCCAATCTGGCCGATTATCTTGGGCTCAAGGGTTACACCGTGGATTGCGCGCAGGACGGTCTGTCGGGCCTGCACCTGGCGGCCACCGAGCACTACGACTTGATCGTGCTCGACATCATGCTGCCTGGCATCGACGGTTACACCCTGTGCAAACGCTTGCGCGAGGACGCCCGCCGCGACACGCCGGTAATCATGCTCACCGCGCGCGATCAACTGGACGACCGTTTGCAAGGCTTCAAATCCGGTGCTGATGACTATCTGATCAAGCCCTTTGCCCTGTCCGAACTGGCCGCGCGCGTCGAGGCGGTCATGCGCCGTGCCCAAGGGGGCGGTCGCCGTGCCTTGCAAGTCGGTAATCTGAGCTACGACCTCGATACTCTGGAAGTGATGCGCGAAGGCCGTCTGCTGAAACTCAACCCGGTGGGCCTGAAGTTGCTGGCCGTGTTGATGCAGAAAAGCCCACACGTGCTGCGCCGTGAAATTCTCGAAGAGGCCCTGTGGGGCGATGACTGCCCGGACAGCGACAGCCTGCGCAGCCACATTCATCAACTGCGTCAGGTGATCGACAAACCATTCGACAAACCCTTGCTGCACACGGTGCACGGCGTCGGTTATCGCTTGGCCGAGGGCCGTGATGGAGTTTAAGCAAAGTCTTGCTCAGCGGATCATCATCGCCTTTGCGTTGATGAGCGCACTGGTGGCGGGAGCCTTCGCCATGGGCATTGTGGCGACCGTGCATCTGGTGGAGGAAAAGCTGATTTCGGCGGGGCTGGGCGGCGATTTGCAACGCCTGTTGCTGATGGACAGCGTGTCGGACTGGAGCCACCGCCCTGAGCCGGACCAGCTGTTCTATTTCAGCGGCGGGCCGGGCGACTTCGATTTGCCCAAGGATTTGCGGCATCTGGACTCGGGCTTTCACGAAGTTTTTCGTGAGCAACTGTCGTATCACGCGATGGTCGAAATCGTCGACGGTCGGCGTTACGTGTTGTTGCAGGACCAGAGTGATTTCGAAGAGCGTGAACGGGTGCTGTTTGCCGTGGTGCTGGTAGGTTTCGTCCTGAGCCTGGCATTGGCGGTATTTCTTGGCTGGGTGCTGGCGCGCAAGGTCATGGCGCCGGTGGTGCGACTGGCCCGTCAGGTGCGTCATCGCGATCAGTTACTGGGCCTGGCGCCGCCGCTGGCGCCGGACTATGCCGCCGATGAAGTGGGCGAACTGGCCGTGGCCTTCGACGCCACCCTCGGGCGTTTGCGTCAGGCATTGACCCGTGAGCGATTGTTCACCAGTGACGTCAGCCACGAGCTGCGCACGCCGTTGATGGTGTTGGCCAGTTCCTGTGAGCTGTTGCTGGAAAACCCCGGCATCGATCAGCGCGGCCGTGCTCAGGTGGAGCGAATCGCCCGTGCGTGTGCCGAGATGCGCGAGCTGGTGCAAACCTTCCTTATGCTGGCGCGTGCTCAACATGAAGACGCCAGCATGGCCCCCCAGCAGACCCTGAGCCAGGTAGCCGACGGGCTGCTGAGTCAATGGCGCGAGCCGATCGAAGCCAAGGGCCTGACGCTGAACTTTGAGCCGGGCAATCCGCCGGACACCCGCTATAACGCGACCCTTCTGCATGCGGTGATGGGCAACCTGTTGCGCAATGCGCTGCATTATACCGAGCGCGGCTATATCCGCCTCGCCCTGACGGATACAGGGTTCGTGGTCGAGGACAGTGGTGTAGGCATTCCTGAGGAAAAACGCGAGGCGATGTTCGAGCCTTTCGTGCGCGGCAATGAAAAACGCGGCGACGGCCTGGGGTTGGGGCTGTCGCTGGTGCAGCGGATTTGCGAGAACCAGGGCTGGAGTGTCAGCCTGACGAACATGGAACCCAATGGCTGCCGTTTTCAGGTGGAGTTCAATCAGGAATAGCGGTGAGCGGGCTTTTAATGAATTCGGCTCTGTAAACCCTGAAATAATTCCGGGTTTTACATGACAGTTTTTTCACAAACGCACGACCTGACGCTGACACGGTGCTACCTAGGGTGGTGGTCATCAGATGTTCAGGAGACTGCAGTGATGGCTGGTCTGATCAAGCTCGAATTTAAGCAACTGCGTCGCCACTCGTCGTTCAGCGATACAGACTGGAAAAAACTCGTCTATTTTTATAAGACGGCGTTTGGCAGCGCTATCAAAGGCTTATAACAATGAAACTCGAAATTGCACGAGGTTTGTTTTTAGCCGGAGCCTTGGCAGTTGCTTCATTGGCGGTGGCGGCATGGGAACAGCCCCGCACGCAAGTCCTCAGCTCCGTGCGCGGTGACGCGCATTGCCCGTTGCCCCGGGTTGCCAAAGCACCCGTGGCCACTCAACCCGATCATGACTTGTTACTGTTCATGTTCGGACTTTCTCAGGGACTGAGGCCACAAAGTTGAACAGATTGAAGCCCACATAAAAGGCCTCGCAAATGCGAGGCCTTTTTTGTATCCGATCGTTCAATGTGGGAGCGGCGTCGCCCATAGGATTGAAGGCTCCACAGGATTATGGCTGTTCTTCAAGGTTTATCGGGCTTGGCCAGCAACGTGTAAATACACGGCAACACGAACAACGTGAACAGCGTCCCGATAGACATCCCCGTCGCGATCACTGTGCCAATGTCGAACCGGCTGACGGCACCCGCGCCCGTGGCGATGATCAACGGCACCATGCCGAACACCATCGCCGCCGTGGTCATCAATACCGGACGCAGGCGAATGGCCGCCGCTTCCTCCACCGCTTCGCGGGGCGACAGCCCCTTCTCCTTGCGTAGCTGGTTGGCGAATTCGACGATCAGGATCCCGTGCTTGCTGATCAGCCCGATCAACGTCACCAATCCCACTTGGGTATAAATGTTCATGCTCGACCAGCCGAGGAACAACGGGATCAACGCGCCACAGATCGACAGCGGCACGGTCACCAGAATCACCAGTGGATCGCGGAAGCTTTCGAACTGGGCCGCCAGCACCAGGAAGATGATCGCCAGCGCCAGGGCAAATGTGACCCACAGCGCGCTGCCTTCCTGAACGTATTGCCGTGACGCACCGGCATAGTCGACGGCATAACCCGCCGGCGCTTCTTCCCGAGCGATCTGGCGCACGGTGTCGATGGCTTCACCCATGCTGACCAGCGGGACCCCGGAAAGAATCGCCGAATTGAGTTGCTGGAACTGATTCAACTGGCGCGGTCGCGCCCGGTCGGTCACGGTGATCAGGGTCGACAGGGGCAGCAATTCGCCCTTGGTGTTCTTGACGTAATAATGGTTCAGCCAGTCGGGGTTATCCCGGAATGGCCGTTCCACCTGCGCAATGACTTTGTAGCTGCGGCCTTCGATGGTGAAACGGTTGATCTCCGCTTCACCCAGCAAAGTTGCGAGGGTGCCGCCCAGATCCTGCATCGACACACCCATCTGTGCAGCCTTGGCGCGATCGATATCCACCACGACTTCGGGTTTGTCGAAGGCCAGATCGACGTCGACGAAGGCGAATTTGCCGGACTCCATCGCTCTTTTTTTCACCCGGTCCGTCACTTCCAACAATGACTCATAGCTGTTGGCCGAGTTGATCACGAATTGAAACGGCAAGCCTTCACCAGTGCCCGGCAGGGAAGGCAGGTTGAAGCCGAAGATTTGCAACCCGGGAATGCTCTCCAGTTTGCCTTGGACCTCGGGCAGGATCTGCATTTGAGTCCGGTCGCGTTCGTTCCAGGGTTTGAGCAGGAAGCCGCCGATCCCCGATTGCACGCCGTTGAAGCCGTTGATCTGGAACGAGGAGTAGTACTCGGGGAATTCTTTGAAAATCGCGAGGAACTCGTCGGTGTAGGTGTTCAGGTAGTCGAGGTTGGCCGTCTGCGGGGCGTTCGCCATCATGAAGATGACGCCCTGATCCTCGTCCGGCGCCAGTTCCGACTTGGTGAACTTGAGCAGCACCGGAATCAGGCACAGCACAATGACCGCGAACACCAGCACCACCGGCCGGGTATTGAGAGTGCCATGAAGCACACTCTGGTAACGGCGCTTGAGGCCTTCGAAGATCACATCCAGGCGATGGGCCAGGCCCGTGGGGTTTTCATCATGGCGCAGCAGCAGGGCGCACATCATTGGCGACAGCGTCAGGGCAACGATGCCGGAGATCACCACCGCCCCGGCCAGGGTCAGGGCGAATTCCTTGAACAGCGCCCCCGTCAGGCCGGTCAGGAAACCGATCGGCGCATAGACCGCCGCCAGGGTGATGGTCATCGACACCACTGGCATGGCGATTTCCGCAGCGCCTTCAATCGCGGCATCCAGCGGTGTCTTGCCTTCTTCAATGTGCCGATGGATGTTTTCCACCACCACGATGGCGTCGTCCACCACTAGCCCGATGGCCAATACCATCGCCAGTAAGGTCAGCAGATTGATCGAGTAGCCCATCATCTGCATGAAGAACATCACGCCGATCATCGACAGCGGAATGGTGACCACCGGGATCACCACCGAGCGCAGGGCGCCGAGGAACAGAAACACCACCACGATCACGATCAGCACCGCTTCGAACAGGGTTTTCACCACTTCGTCGATGGAGGCCTGGATGAACAGCGTGGCGTCGTAGGCGATTTCACCTTTCAGGTTCGGCGGCAACTGGGCTTCCAGCTCCGGCATGATCTTGCGTACTTCCCTGATCACGTCGAGCGGGTTGGCGCCGGGCGTGGCCTTGATGCCGATGTACACCGAAGGCGTGCCGCCGAAGGAGCTGACGGAGTTGTAGTTCTCCGCGCCCATCTCGACCCGCGCCACGTCCCGCAGCAGTACGCGACTGTCGCCCTCTACCTTGAGCGGGATCGCGCCAAAGGCCTCGGCGGATTTGAGTTCGGTGTTGGCGTTGATGCTGGTGACCACATACTCGCCTTTCACTTCGCCGGCGGCGGAGAGGAAGTTGTACTGGCGCACGGCGTTGGTCACGTCGCTGGCGCTCAGGCCGAAACCGGCGAGTTTCACCGGGTCCAGCCACAGGCGCATGGCAAACACCTGGTTGCCGAGAATCTCGGCTTCGGCCATGCCCGGCAAGGTCGCCAGTTTCGGCTGGATGACCCGTGACAGGTAATCGGTGATCTGTGGATTGCTCAGCTCGTCGCTGAAGAAGCTGATGTACATCAGCGCCGAGGCGTCGGCGGCTTCCTTGCTCAGCACCGGGTCTTCGGCGTCCTGGGGTAGCTGGTTCTTGACCTCGTTGGCCTTGGCCAGCAGCTCGGTGAACAAGCGGTCGCTGTTGGCGCCGATGCGCGCGTAGATCGAGATCACCGAAAAGTTCTGGCGACTGACCGACGTCATGTAGTCGATGCCTTCGGCGCTGGCCAGACTCTGCTGCATCGGTTGGGTGATGTAACCCTGGATGGTTTCGGCGTTGGCCCCGGGGTAAGCGGTGGTCACCGTGATCAGGGCGTTTTCCATTTGCGGGTATTGGCGCAGCGGCAATTTGCTCCAGGCCTGGAAGCCCAGCAGCACAATCAACAGGCTGACCACGGTGGCGAGCACCGGGCGGCGGATGAACGGGTCGGTAAAAGCCATGGGGATTCCTTGATCAGTCAGCGCGCGGCTGACTGCTCTTCTCGGCTAGGGTCTTGTCGTCGCTGATGGCAATGTGCGCGCCGTGGTCCAGTTTGATCTGGCCCCCCGTGACCACTTTTTCGCCGTTCTGCACGCCTTTGGTGATCATGACCATTGCGTCGCGGCGCTCGCCGGTTTCGACGAAACGTCGTTCGGCAATCAGAATCGGCTCGCCCTTGTCGTCTTTTTCGAGGCTGCCGTCTTCGGCCTTTTTCTGCGCGACGACGTACAGCGAATTGCCATAAAGGGTGTAGGTGATCGCGCTTTCCGGCACGACGATGCGTGGTTGCGGATCGGGCAACAGCACCTGCAAGCTGGCGAACATGCCCGGCAGCAGCTTGCCATCGGGGTTGGCCAGGGTTGCGCGCACAAGCACGTTGCGGGTGCTGCTCTCGACCTTCGGGTTGATCGCACTGATAGTGCCGGGGAAACTCTCTGTCGGGTAGGCCGAGACAATGATCTGTACCGGTTGGCCGAGGGCGATTTTCGGCACCGATTGTTCGGGCACAAAGAAGTCGACGTAGAGGCTGCTGATGTCTTGCAGGGTGGCGATCATCGTGCCGCTGGCCACGTAGTCGCCGACGTCTACCTGACGAATGCCGATGGTCCCGCTGAACGGGGCGAGGATGCGTTTTCTCTCCAGTGCCGCCTTGAGTTGATTGACCGTGGCCCGGCTCTTTTGCAACACCGCCGAGAGTCGGTCGAACTCGCCTTTGGAAATAGCCTGGCTGCCCACCAATTGGCTGCCGCGACCGTAATCCAGTTGCGCCAGTCCCAGGTCGGCTTGAGCGGTTGCCAGCAGGGCAGTTTCCACGGCGGTGTCGAGTTGCAGGATAGGCTGACCGGCCTTGACCTTCTGTCCCGACTCGAACTGCACCTCTTTGACGGTGCCGGCGATCTCCAGACTCAGGTCGACCCCTTGCAGCGCCGTGAGAGTGCCGACCGTTGGCAAACGGCTTTGCCACGGACGTTCGGTGGCGGTGGCCACGGCGACATTTATCGGCGGTTTCGGCGCGGAGAAGCCCTGCATCATCGTATAGATGGAGAAGGCTTTGTAACCGGCCAGGACCAGCACGATTAGCAGAACAACACCCAACATGATCAGCATGCGGCGACGCAGCATATTTCCAGTTCCTTGGAGAAAATCAGGTGAGACAGGCGGGAACATTACTCCCACTGCGAAGGGGATTCCAACTGGCAGTTATTACAGAATGACGCAAACCCTGTAGGAGCGAAGCTTGCTCGCGAAAGCGGTGTGTCAGCCAATTGATGTACTGACTGATACACCGCTTTCGCGAGCAAGCTTCGCTCCTACAAGGGAGGATGAAGTCAGATCAGATGAAGATGGTTGTCCCAGAGCCCCGCAGGCAACTCCAGAGGTTTTGCAACAAGGGTTGTCTGGCGGCAATCGTAGTACCGGCATCGGCCTTGACCGGAGGTCACGACAAAACCATCGGCCACAGCCCCGACGCCGGCGCAATCGGGAAGTGGCGCGTCCAGGCGTACTTCACCGCTGTCCAGGTCCCAGATAAAAAAGCGGTTACCCCGCGGCGCGGTCAGGGCGACCAGACGCAGTTCGCTGTGCACGGCGACGCTGGCGGTGTAATGCCCCATGGCCTGCAACTGATGCTCAGGCACCGGGAACGCCACGAACGGTTGGCCGGGCCGCTTGATCGCCAGCAGCTCCGATGACTCGTGGGCAGCGCCCATAAACTGCTGGCCGGCGACGATGGTGCCATCGCTGGCGATGCCCAAGTGCCGCACGCTGTTCATCTGTTGAGCCAGTGTTTCCTTGCTCAACAACGTGCCATCGCGCTGCATCAACACCAGGCTCGGCTCCATCGCGTTAAGGTTCATCTCGACCCGGCTTTCCGCCTCGGTGCGAATGCCACCGTTGGCGACAATCAGCGTCTCGCCATCGGGCATCCACGACACCTGATGCGGGCCGACACCGTGGGTGGAAAGCTCGCCGCTGTGCACCAGGCGCTCACCTTCGAACTTATACACGCCGAGCAGGCCACGACCCGGATCGGAGGTGTCGTTCTCGGTGGCGTACAACCAGTCGCCGCTCTGGTGAATCACTGCGTGACCGTAGAAGTGCCGGTTCGGCTGCGACTTCACGGTTTGCAGCAACGTGCCATCGCGCAAGTCGATCAGGTAACTCTCGGTACCCGGACGCCGAGCGACGAACAACGCTATCGGCAGCGTCGGGTGGTTGATGATGTCGTGGCAACGCTGGCCGACCTGGGTGGCAAACACCCGGGTGCCATCCAGCCGATAACCGACGGCGTAGTGCTTGCCATCACCATCGTCCCGCGCCGAGAGCAGCAGCGGGCTTTTGTCCTTTTGCTTGAACAGCGTCCAGCCGCCCAGTGTCACCGCACCCAGCAGCAAACTCCCTAACGTCAGAGCCTGGCGTCGCAGCATGGCACTTGCCCTCATCAGTCACCGTCGTTGGCGTTGAAGCCCAGTTGGATGCCCAGCGCCTTGGCCAGTTCGCCTTCGTGCAGGCGATGGACAACGTTGAGGCTGTCGTAGATTGCGTTGAGCTGCTGGCGCCCGGCATCGTCGGTGAGCATGTCGGTCAGCGAGCGCTGGTTGCTGGCGAGCAGTTTCAGGGACGCTGCGTAGGCCGCGTCGATCTTGTCGGCCAAGGGTTTTTGCTCGCTCGGCAACAGACCGCGCAGGCCTTTGTTGTCGACACCGACCCAGACGGTTTGCGCCGCGTTCAGGCTTGCTTCCAGGCTTTTGAGCGACGATTGGCTGCGCCAGGCATCGGCCTGGAACGGTTGTGGCGTGCCCTTGCTCTGGCGACCCATCGGCGTGCCGAGTTTTTTCTTCAGGGTGTCCAGCGCCGTCACTTGCACGCGCAGCAGATCGGCGATCGCTTCGTGGGAGTCGGCGTAACGCTGGTTCGGGAATTTGCTCATCTGCGCGAGCATGCCGTCGTTGGTGTTCCAACGCGACAAGATCTCTTCGGCCAGTTGCTTCTGGCGTTCGCCAATGGCGGTCAGCAGCGGGCAGTATTTGGCTTTCTGCGCGCTGTCGGCCATGTCGATCTTGCTGTCGAACAGGATGTATTCATAGGCCGAGAGCCCCTGAACCACAACGCTGGACTTGGCCAGGGCAGCAGCATCGATCTGCGGTTGTGCGGTGACCAGTTGCTCGACCTGACGGCCCACGAGGTTTTTCTTGTCCGGCCAGAACTGCACCTGCCACGAACGGTTGCCCTCGGCCAACGGCCCGATCAGCAGCGGTTGCAACTCGGCCCAGGCTTTCTGCGCGTGCAGGAAGTCGGCGCGGGCGGTTTCGAGGTTTTCCTTGCCTTGGCAGAACGCCAGGGCACTGACCGCCAGTTGCCGATCGGCTTCGACCCAGCGGCTATAGGTCGGCAGGATCACTTGCTTGGCGATGGCTGCCGACGTGACCGCTTGCGGATCCTGGGGCGAACAGGCGCCCAGGGCGAGGGCGGCCAGGCTGGTGAACAACAATTTGGGACGGAACATGTCGGGCTCCCGCGGAAGGAATACGTATTAAAGGGAATTCAAAAACGCCAGCAACGCCGCGCGCTGCTCGGCATTGAAAGACAAAACCTGTTGCTGCGCCGCCTGTGCCTCGCCGCCATGCCAGAGCACGGCTTCGAGCAGGTCGCGGGCGCGGCCGTCATGCAGAAACTGAGTGTGGCCGCTGACCGCCTGCGTCAGGCCGATGCCCCACAACGGCGGGGTGCGCCAGTCGCGGCCGCTGGCCTGGAATTCGCTGCGGTTGTCGGCCAGGCCGTCGCCCATGTCATGCAGCAGCAGGTCGCTGTAAGGGCGAATCACTTGATTGGCCAATTCAGGTTCCGCGGCGTTGGCGGCGGTGGTGTATTGAGGGGTGTGACAGGACTGGCATCCCGCCTGGAAAAACAGATTCTTGCCGGCCAGCACTTGCGGCGCGCCGACATCGCGACGGGCCGGTACCGCGAGGTTACGGCTGTAGAACAGCACCAGACGCAGGATGTTATCGCTGACTTCCGGCTCGCCATCCGGGCCATTGCCGTTGGGCGCCTGCTTGCAAGCGGTTTGCGCGTCGGTGCAGTCATCGGTGGATTTCAGGCTGGTCGTGAGGCCCATATCACCAGAGAACGCGTGAACGTTTTGTTGATTGAGGTTCGGTTGCCCGGCCTTCCAGCCAAATCGCCCGAGGACGGTTTTCTGCTGCGCGTCGTCCCAGACCCGGTTCGGCCGTCCGGCGATGCCGTTTTTCTCCCGGGCCTGGGCCTCGGCGTTAGCCAGGATGGCTTCGTCGGGGATCGCTTCAAGCAAGCCCAGGCCGATCATCGGCGGTGCGATGCGCGCCGAGAAACGCGTGTCGGGGTGCATCGGGCCGTAGCCGAGTTGAGTGATCTGCAGGGTCGGCTTGCGCAACTCGACTTCGCTGCCGTCTTTGAAACGCACCGGGACCGTTGTGTAATCGACGCGCACCTTGCCTTCCGGGGCGACGCCGGGCACCGACATGTCCTGGAACTGCCCGCCGTAGACCGGCTCCGGAACCACACCCAGTTGTTCGATGGCCTTGGCATAGGCCGGCGCATCGGGGATCGACAGGCGCACCAGCATTGATACCGCATTCGGCGCATCGGGTGCGGGCGGGTGACCGCGCCCGTCCTTGATGTGGCAGTTCTGGCAGGCATTGGTATTGAACAACGGACCAAGGCCATCGCGGGCGGTGGTGGTCGACGGGGCAATCACCCAAGGGCTGCGAAAGAAACTGTTGCCGACGCTGAAATCGACTCTCCGTGACGGCGGCAGATTGGCGGAAGGCAGGGAGAATGAGTTCTGATCGGTCTTGCGCACCGTCGCACTGCCACCGGAGCGGGCTTCACCGGGTTCGGCCTGGGTAAAACGCGGGGCGTCATCGCAGGCACTCAGGCCCAGGGCCAGCAACAGTGCGGACAAGCGAAGAGGCAGCGAGGGCATCGGACATCCTGCAAGACGAGCAAAACAAGGGCGCAAAGTCTAACAGGGCAGGGGAGTTTGAATAAGAGGAATTATCGTTTGGTTGATGTGGGGCAATACTCTCAACGCAGATCAAAATGTGGGAGCGGGCTTGCTCGCGAAGAGGGAGTGTCAGTCGACATCAATGTTGCCTGACACGCCGCCTTCGCGAGCAAGCCCGCTCCCACATTTTGATCTGCGTTCGGGCTAACAAAAAAGGCGACCCGAAGGTCGCCTTTTTCAGTTAGCCAGCGTTGATCAGAACTCGTGATCAGCGTTGTCCGGGTTCAGGTCGCTTATGCCCAGTTTGCCGGCGGCCGCTTCGATCGAACCGGTCTGCTTGACCAGCGAGGCGATGGCGTCGCGCACGATCTGGTTGCCAGCGGTATTGCCGGCAGCGATCAGTTGGTCGTAGTGCTCACCCTTGTTGGCGTGATCGACCATGACCTGAAGCTTGGCTTCGGTGGTGCCCAGGTCGGCTTTCAGCGCGGTGTCGGCTGCCGGGTCGGCTTTGGCCACCAGCGACGACAGGCTGGCGCCGGTCATTTTGGTGCCATCGACGCGGGTGTATTCGCCCAGGTACACGTTACGCACGCCTTTGGCGTCGTAGAAGTGCGAGTTGTGGGTGTTGTCGCTGAAGCAATCCTGTTCGTCTTCCGGGGAGTTGGCTTCCAGGGAAACCTTCATACGCTCGCCCGCCAGTTCGCCCAAGGACAGGCTGCCCATGCCGAACAGCATTTTGCGCAGGCCGGTTTCAGCCGGTTCCGCTTCCAGGGTGGCGCGGTAGTTGTCGGCCACGTTCGGCTTCCAGTTACCGACCATTTCTTGCAGGTCGTTGACCAGCAGTTGGGTCACGGATTTCAGGTAAGCGCGACGACGATCGTTGTGACCGCCGGTAGCGCCTTTGCCTTCCAGGAAGTCGGTAGCCGGACGGTTGCCGGCGCCAGGGCCGGTGCCGTTCAGGTCCTGGCCCCAGAGCAGGAATTCGATGGCGTGGTAGCCGGTCGCGACATTGGCCTCGGAACCGCCCAGCTCATTCAGGCTGGCGAGTTTTTCCGGGGTGATGTCTTTCACATCGACCTTGTCTTCGCCGACCTGAACTTTAGTGTTGGCGATGATGTTGGCGGTGGCGCCCGGGTTACCCAGTGCGTGTTCGTAGGATTTGTCGACGTAGTCGATCAGGCCTTCGTCCAGTGGCCAGGCGTTCACCTGACCTTCCCAGTCGTCGATGATCGTGTTGCCGAAGCGGAACACTTCGCTCTGCAGGTAAGGCACGCGGGCCGCGACCCAGGCCGCCTTGGCGGCTTTCAGAGTGTCGGCGTTCGGCTTGGCGAGGAATGCGTCGACGGCGGTTTGCAGGGTTTTCGCGGTGGATTCGGCGTCGCTGTAAACGGCGAAGACGATGTCGGCGTAGTGCGCGACCACAGCCTTGGCGGCAGCTTCATCGACTTTACCGGTAGCAGCAGGCGCAGCCGGGGCAGCGGTGCTGGCGGCCGGGGTCGGCGCTTGTGGAGCGGCAGCCTTGTCTTTGCCTTCGCCGCAACCGGCGAGGGAAATAGCGATGGCCAGCAGACTGGCGGTGGCCAGAGGCATACGAATCATGGCGAACATCCTGCTTCGGTGATTAATGGACGCGCGTGGAGGGCGCGCAAAACTGCGACATAATGCAAATCTTTCGCATTATGTGTAAAGGGTTGTGCTTGTAAATATTTCTTATTCGCGCGGTTGAATGCCAGGAACATGATCTATAGCAGCTGGCGCAGCCCTGTGGCGAGGGAGCTTGCTCCCGCTGGACGACGAAGCTGTCCCAAATTCTGCAACCCGGTTCTGCCGGAAGTATCGCGTCATCCTGATTGCGACTGCTGCGCCCGGGCGCGGATCGGCCGGCGGGAGCAAGCTCCCTCGCCACAGGGTTTTTCCAGCTGCTACAAATGCTGTTTCAAAGAATGACTGCATTACTGCGCTGGGCTTGCTTGAGGTAGGCGCTCAATTCCCGTGCCGGCAGCGGTTTGCTGTAGTGATAGCCCTGACCTTCATGGCAGCCTTCGGAGATGATGTAGGCCTCTTGCTCGGCGGTTTCCACGCCTTCGGCAATCACCTGCATGCCCAGGCTCTTGCCCAGCTGGATGATGGCCCGAACGATGGTCGCATCGTCGTCGTCATCGAGCAGGTCTTGAACGAAGCTCTTGTCGATCTTGATCTTGTCCAGCGGCAGGCTTTTCAGATAGCTCAGTGATGAGTAACCGGTGCCGAAGTCGTCAATGGCGATCAGCGCGCCGGAGCGACGCAGGCTCAGCAGATGCTGGGCGGCGGTGCTGATGTCTTCCATCAGGCCGGTTTCGGTGACTTCCAGTTCCAGGCTGCGCGGTGGCAGGCGGTACATCTGCAGCAGGTTATTGACCACCCGCGGCAACTCGGCGTGGTGCAATTGCACGGTGGACAGGTTCACCGCCATGCGCAGGTCGAAACCCTGATCGTGCCATTCGCGCAATTGTTTGCAGGCCTGATCCAGCACCCATTCGCCGATGGCGATAATGGTGCCGTTCTGCTCGGCCAGCGGGATGAACAGGTCCGGCGGCACCAGCCCGTGTTCGGGATGCTGCCAGCGAATCAACGCCTCGACGCCCACCACGCGATGATCGCGGTAGCTGATCTGCGGTTGATAAACGAGGTAGAACTGGTCGCGGATCAAGGCATCGCGCAGGTCTTTTTCCAGCTCGCGACGCCGACGCATTTCCGTGTCGACGCTGGCGATATAGAACTGATAGCGGTTGCGCGAGCGAGTCTTGGCCAGGGTCATGGTCTGCTCGGCTTTTTGCAGCAACTTCTCGGTGCTGTCACCGTCCTCGGGGAACAGGGTGATGCCAATGGTGGCGCGCAGGCGGATTTCCTGATGGTCGAGGGCGAACGCCGCTTCCAGATCATCAAGAATGCTTTGGGCCAGTTCGGCCGCTTCATAGGGTTGTTCGATGTCGGCCTGAACCAGTGCGAACTGGTCGCCACCCAAACGGGCGAGGGCGCCGAGGCGGCCGCTGTGGGCTCTCAGGCGATCGGCCAGGGCCAGCAGCAATTGGTCACCGGTCTGATAACTGAACTGTTCGTTGATGCCTTTGAAATCATCGAGCCCGACACACAACACCGCAACCCGACGCTGCAATTTGCCGGCGTCGACGAGAATTTTGTCCAGTTGTTGCTGCAATTGCTGGCGGTTCGGCAAACCGGTGAGGAAGTCGTACTGGGCCATGCGCAGCAGGCTGTTTTCCGCTTCGTGGCGCAGGTGGGTGTTGCGCTCGATGGATTCGAGCAACTGGTTGGCGGTGTTGATCCAGACGCCCAACTCGTTTCTCTCATGACCCTTGAGCTGCGGAATCTTGTGGGCGCTGGGCCGGTCCGGGTTGATTTCGGTCAGGTGTTCGATAATCCGCGACAGTGGTTTGGTCAGCAGCCAGTGATAAACCAGATACAGCACCAGAGCCATGGCCAGGGCGCGCAATACGCCTGAGATGAAGATGATCACCGAACTGACGATGAAACCCTGGCCATAGGTAGCGGTGTCGAGCGTGATGCTCAGGTCACCGTAGTACTCGCTGTAAGGGCCGCGGCCTACCAGTTGGGTGGTGAACGTGCGCTCCTTACCGAGGATCAGGTCGGTCAGCCAGCGGCTGTTGGAGTGCTGCAGCTCGCGGTTTTTTTGCGCGAGCATGGCTTCGTGAGGGTGGCCGATGGAGGCCATGCGCACGGCGTCGTCCTGAAACAGGCCTTCGATCACCTGCATACCCATTTCCCGGTCCAGGCTGTAGACGGCCTGGGTGGAGGGGTCACGGAACATATCGAGTATGCGCTGAGCATCGTTGGCCACGGCCTGGCGTGTTTTATAGGCGTCGAAAACGATCTGCGCGCAGCTCAAGACCACGCCGACGATCAATGCCGACAGGAGCACGACCCGGAGCAACTTCACCGACAAGCTGTTCTTGAGTTCCAGCTTCAAAGGGTTATTCCTTGTTCCGTGCGGTAGCATCAAGTTGCCATGAGTATTGGCAATCCCGTGATGTCAGTCAAAGGGACAATCCAACCCAGGGGATTTTGCCGGTAGCTTGGCGGATATGCTGTTGTTTGGAGTATTTGCCCTATTAACACTGTGTCGGTTGGTGGGGCCCTCAACTTGAGGGGAACGGGACAATTTTTCCTTGTGGTTGATGTTAGACGGCTGTGATGTGGGGGCAAGAGGGCGAATGCCACTCGCGTTGTGGGAATGCTCTCTCCTACAGAGACCGTCTGGCGTGGGTTGTTTAATGGGCTTGTCAGAACGCAGATCTTTCCCACGCATTTTTCAGGTTGCCGGGTGGGAAGCGGATTCCCTAACCTTTGGCTGTCGCTGCAAATTCAGCGACCGGGCGTGAGATCCCCGGCAACTAGTATGCATCTAGCGCCAATACCACCATAATTGGCGCCAGCTTATCCGCTGCCTGTAAATGCGTTATGGCGGCTGTGTGCGGGCAGACTTCGGTCTGGCCGGGTGCCTGCTACCGGTGATCTCACTCTGCACATAGCTGCCACCTCTTCGCCGCTTGAGATCCGGCGAGTGGTGGCACCATTTCAGCAGGAGTTTGTATGGATAAGTTAATCCCCGACCCACCCTTCAACACCACCACCCCCAACGCCGAAGCTTCGCGCACCGAAGAATTACTCAAAGACCGCGAAGCGATAAAACGCGCCCTCGACTACTACCTCGATCCCCCGGCGCAATACACTGAAAAAAACCGTCGTCCCAGCACGATGTTCATGGTCGCCCCGGGTGCCGACACCGAAAGCCTGCTGGCCCACGCCTACGAATCGTTGGCGTCAGCGAGTGTCCTGGCCAGCGATTTCGCCAACAATCTGATCGGCCCGCAGCGCCATATAGCGTTGGCGATTCAGCAGATCATCATGGTGGCGGAGTTGGCGGTGAATCGGGCGCTGGATAACGTCGATCCGGCATAGACCGCGTTATCGTTCTTCGCGAGCAAGCCCGCTCCCACAGTTGATTTGTGTCGTAAACCGAATCTGTGAACGACGATGAACCCCTGTGGGAGCGGGCTTGCTCGCGAAGGCGGCTTGGCAGGCGCCGCATTTTTGTCAGGCAATCCAGGTTCCCGAGCTTTCCCACAGCCCATAAAAAAACCCGGCAAAAGCCGGGTTTCTTGACTGGCGCGAAGCTTAAGCGGTGAAGGTTTTGCCTTCGAACTGCTCAGCCACGAACTTCCAGTTGACCAGGTTCCAGAACGCTTCGACGTACTTCGGACGAAGGTTGCGGTAGTCGATGTAGTAAGCGTGTTCCCAGACGTCGCAGGTCAGGAGCGGGGTGTCGCCGCTGGTCAGCGGGTTGCCGGCGCCGATGGTGCTGGCCAGGGCCAGGGAACCGTCAGCCTTTTTCACCAGCCAGCCCCAACCGGAACCGAAGGTACCGATGGAGGTTTTGCTGAACTCTTCCTTGAACTTGTCGAACGAACCGAAAGCTGCGTTGATGGCATCAGCCAGCGCGCCGGTTGGTTGACCGCCGGCGTTTGGCGCCAGGCAGTTCCAGTAGAAAGTGTGGTTCCAGACCTGAGCGGCGTTGTTGAAGATACCGCCCGAGGAAGTCTTGACGATTTCTTCCAGGGTCTTGCCTTCGAACTCGGTGCCTGGCACCAGGTTGTTCAGGTTCACGACATAGGTGTTGTGGTGCTTGTCGTGGTGGTACTGCAGAGTTTCCTCTGAAATGTGCGGCTGCAGGGCATCGTGTGCGTAAGGCAGCGGCGGCAATTCGAAAGCCATGATGATTCTCCTAATCAGGTCAGTTGCGGTGAGCGCAAGGCCGATCACGGGCGGCCAGACATGCGCCGGGGAGTTTGTACTCTTTGCGGCGCAGGGATCGGATCATAGCACCGGGGGTGCGGCATAACCACGCAACAACTGTGTGGAATAGAGGTTCCAGAGCCTTTTGGAATAATCAGCCAGCCGCGATTAATTGAAAGGCCACAGAGAACATCATGACGGCGACCAATAGATCGAGGATTCGCCAGGTGCTTGGCCGTGCCAGCCACGGCGCCAGCCATGCCGCGCCAAGGGCCAAAGTAAAAAACCACAACAATGACGCACTGGCCGCGCCCACGACATAAGCACCGGGTTCGGTTTGTTGTGCGCCGAGGGAGCCGATCAGCAACACGGTGTCCAGATAGACGTGCGGATTGAGCAGCGTCACCGCCAACGCACTGAGCAGCACCGCCCGCAGTGAGCGTACCGTCTGATTTTCACCCTGTTGCAGGCTTTGTTTCGTGCAGGCCCGACGCAGCGCCAGGCTGCCGTACCAGATCAAAAACGCCGCGCCACCCCAACGGGCGATAGCCAGCAGGGTCGGATTTTGCGCCAGCACCGTCGCCAGGCCGAACACCCCGGCGGCCACCAGCAACGCATCGCAGGTCACGCAGAGCGCCGCCACCGGCAGGTGATGTTCACGCCGAAGGCTCTGCGCCAGCACAAACGCATTCTGGGTGCCGATCGCCATGATCAGCCCCGCGGCCACCAACAGGCCGTTCACATAGCTTTGCCACATACGTATTACTCCGCGTTGGACGCCAAATCCCGCAGGACCTGCACGGCGCGTTCGGCATCGGCCTGGCCGACGAATAAATGGTCGTGGTAATACCCGGCGATCACGTTGCAACTGATGCCGGCCTTGCCCAATGCCGTGGCGAACGCGGCGGTCAGGCCGACGGCTTCGAGGGCCGAGTGCACGTTCAAGGTGATCCAGGCGGCGACGTAGTCGAAGCTGAAACCGGCTTTCTCAGCGTGGGAACGTTGCAGAATCACCGTCAGGCCTTCCTGCTCGCGAAAACTGCCAACAATCTCAAGGCCCTCGGGCAGCTTGCCGTCGCGCAACGTGCAGAACACGTATTCGCCGTCGTTGAGTTGCGGGCTCATGCTGCGCAGCAGGGTTGCCAATGACGTTTCGCCAGCCATGTCGGTGATCCTTGTTCAAGAGTTCTTGCTGGTCATTCTCCGGTTCAACGCTGTATAAGAAAAACCAATAGTGATGATCGCCCATTAGGAAAACTGATGTTCGACTACAAGTTACTTTCCGCGCTCGCCGCCGTGATCGAGCAGGCCGGATTCGAACGCGCCGCGCAGGTGTTGGGTTTGTCCCAATCGGCCATCTCCCAGCGCATCAAACTGCTGGAGGCGCGGGTCGGCCAACCGGTGTTGGTACGGGTCACCCCCCCGGCGCCGACGGAGATTGGCCGGCGATTGCTCAACCATGTGCAGCAGGTGCGGTTGCTTGAGCGGGATCTACAAACGTTGGTCCCGGCGCTGGACGAAGAAGGTCTGCCGGAACGCCTGCGTATCGCGCTCAATGCCGACAGTCTTGCGACTTGGTGGGCCGAGGCGGTGGGGGACTTTTGCGCGGAACAACATTTGCTGCTTGATCTGGTGGTCGAAGACCAGACCGTCGGCCTCAAACGCATGCGCGCAGGCGAAGTGGCGGCGTGTGTCTGTGCCAGTGAGCGGCCGGTGGCCGGTGCGCGTAGCGTTCTGTTGGGGGCTATGCGTTACCGTGCGATGGCGAGCCCGGCGTTTATTGCCCGGCATTTTCCCGAAGGTGTGCGCGCCGATCAGTTGGCCAAAACCCCGGCCCTGGTGTTTGGCCCGGACGATTTCCTACAGCATCGTTACCTCGCATCCCTCGGGGTGGATGGCGGTTTCGAACACCATTTATGCCCATCGTCCGAAGGGTTTCTTCGTCTCACGGAAGCAGGGCTTGGCTGGGGGCTGGTGCCTGAATTGCAGGTGCATAAGCAACTTGAGCGCGGAATCCTGCAGGAGCTTTTGCCAGATAAGCCGATCGATGTGCCGCTGTACTGGCATCATTGGCGCAATGGTGGTCAGCTTTTGGGGTTGCTCACCGATCAATTGGTGCGCTCGTCGAAGCAATGGCTGGTGCCGTTGGACTGACCGGCAGCGTCAAGACCTCACGCCCTACGCAATATGCAAAACGCAAAACGCAAAACGCAAAACGCAAAACGCAAAACGCAAAACGAAATATTCGGAGCAATTCATGAAGATTCTGGTCACCGGCGCAAGCGGCTTCATTGGCGGACGCTTTGCGCGTTTCGCCCTGGAGCAGGGCCTGGACGTGCGGGTCAACGGTCGCCGGGCCGAGAGCGTCGAGCATCTGGTGCGCCGTGGCGCCGAGTTCATTCAGGGCGACTTGAGTGACGCGCAACTGGCGCGCGACCTGTGTTCAGACGTCGAAGCCGTGGTGCATTGCGCCGGCGCAGTGGGTTTGTGGGGGCGGTATCAGGACTTTCATCAAGGCAACGTCGAGGTCACCGAGAACGTGGTCGAGGCCTGTCTGAAGCAGCGGGTTCGGCGTCTGGTGCACTTGTCGTCGCCGTCGATCTACTTCGATGGTCGTGATCATCTGGGGTTGACCGAAGAGCAGGTGCCCAAGCGTTTCAAACATCCCTACGCCGCGACCAAATACCTGGCCGAGCAAAAAGTCTTCGGCGCGCAGGAATTCGGTCTCGAAACCCTGGCCCTGCGCCCGCGTTTCGTGACGGGTGCCGGCGACATGAGCATTTTCCCCAGGCTGCTGAAGATGCAGCGCAAAGGGCGGTTGGCGATTATCGGCAATGGCCTGAACAAGGTCGATTTCACCAGCGTGCAAAACCTCAATGAAGCGTTGCTCAGCAGCTTGCTGGCCAGCGGTTCGGCCTTGGGCAAGGCCTACAACATCAGTAACGGAGCGCCGGTTCCGTTGTGGGATGTGGTCAATTACGTGATGCGCCAAATGGATGTCCCACAGGTTACCCGCTACCGTTCCTACGGTTTGGCCTACAGCCTTGCCGCGCTCAACGAGGGCGTGTGCAAGCTGTGGCCCGGTCGTCCCGAGCCGACCCTGTCGCGGCTGGGCATGCAGGTCATGAACAAAAACTTCACCCTGGACATCAGTCGCGCACGGCATTATCTGGACTACGATCCGAAAGTCAGCCTCTGGACCGCCCTCGATGAATTCTGCGGCTGGTGGAAGGCTCAGGACATTCGCTGACACACAAGGGCGGCCCCTTACTGAACCGAGTTCGGGGTTCAGGGTCAACCGGTGCGGCAGCGGGGGTTATACTTCGCCGCATCAAGCCATCACCGCGTTCCACAAAGGTTGACCCTAATGCCCATGCGTAACGATGCCAACGACGACTTCGACGATGTCCCGAGCCTGCGCGCCGACAGCCTCGATGACGATGATTTTCCAACCACCGCTCGCACTTCCGTGCATTCGCGCACCACACCGGTGGTCAAGGTCAAAGGCCCGAGCACCGGCCCTCTGTGGGCATTGGTCGGCGCGTTGTTCTTTGCCTTCGCCGGCCTTGCCTGGTGGAGTTTTCAGCAGATCTCGCTGATGGAGCAGCAACTGGTGGCGACTCAGGAAAGTTTCGCGCGCATCAGTGAGGAAGCGGCGGGGCGCTTGCAGGACATTTCCGGCAAGGTCGTGGCCAGCCAGTCCAACGTCAACACCGGCAGTGAAGCGTTGAAGCTGCAAATCAAGCAGCTGGAAGGCAAACTCCAGGACCAGAGCAAACAGCTGGAAAGCAAGCTTCAGGACCAGAGCAAACAGCAGCAAGGCGTACTCGGCCAGACCTCCGATCTGGACAAGCGTCTGGCGCAAATGACCGCGCAAGCCACCGAACAACAAACCGCCAATGCTCAGTTGCAGGCCCAGGTCAAAGCCTTGAGCGGCGAACTGGCCGCGTTGAAGAACGCGCCGGACGATACCAGCCAATTCGACGCCCAACTCAAAAGCCTGGGCGCTGACATCGTCGCGCTGAAGAAACAAAGCAACCCGAGCGCCGCCATCGAGCGCCTGGAGCAAGACATGATTGTGCTCAAAAGCCAACAGGACAACCGCCCGGCCGGCGCACAAGGTGGCACCAACACCGCCGAGTTCGACGCCTTCCGCGGGCAAGTCACGCGCAACATCAATACCTTGCAGGCGCAGATTCAGAATCTGCAGCAGCAACTGCGTACCCGGCCTTGATTGACTGATGCAGTGATTGATCGTTCCCACGCTCTGCGTGGGAATGCCTCAAGGGACGCTCCGCGTTCCAATGGGACGCAGAGCGTCCCGGGCTGCATTCCCACGCAGCGCGTGGGAATGATCGGTGGGAGGGGTTAGCGAACCGTGTCCTCCCGCCCCCGCAACACCCTGTTCGGCATGGCAATCGCCACCGCCAGCCCCAGCAGCGACACTGCCGCGCTGACCATCAGCAAATGCCGGAAGGTCAGCAGCAGCTCAGCGCGCAAGGCGTTTTGTGCATCTCCCGGTGCGGCGTTCAAACCATCGAGCAAGACATTCCCCGAACCCCCCTCGGCAATCAGCGACGACCCCGCCAGGTGCGCGAAACTCGAATCCTGCAGCAATGCCAGCAGCAGCGCCGACATCAACGCCACGCCCACTGCACCGCCCAGAGAGCGGAACAGATTGGTGGTGCTGGTGGCGACGCCGATGTCCCGTTGTTCCACCGAGTTTTGCGTGCCCACCAACGAAGTCGGGAACTGCATGCCGCTGGCAATGCCGCTGAGCAACATGAACAGGCTGCTCAGCACCAACGCCTGAGGTGCACTGAACGCCATGCCGAGAATCGAAAACGGCATGAGCAGGGCGCCGGTCAGGATCATCGGTTTGTAACGACCGGTCACCGAGGTCTGGCGTCCGGCGAAATACGCGCCTATCGGCAAGCCCATCGCCAGCGGCAACAGATGCAGCGCAGCGCTGTCGGCCCCGGCGCCGGTGATGCTCTGAAAGCGCAGCGGCATCAGCACGATCAGGGAAATCGCCTGGAAACTGGTGAAAAAAATCGTGCACCAGCAAAGGATCGCACTGCGGTTGGCGAACAAGTGCATCGGCAGCAACGGTTCCCGCGCCCGCCGTTCATGCCAGACGAACACGGCCAGCACCGCCACCGCACAACCGAGCAAACCCGACACTTCGGTGCTGCGCCACAAATGTCCCTGACCAACCTGAGTAATGCCCAGCAGCAACGCCGTCAGGCGAGGGTTCAGCGGTTTTCATGCCGTGGGGGACGACATTGCCAGCTTCATAAATCGTCTGCGCGCCTGCGTCCCGACGGGCGGCCATCAGGTCGCGGGTGACCTCGGTCTGGCCATAGATCGTTACGGTTTTGCCGCCAGTGAGCGCCTGCAGATCGATGTGCACCCGGCGCCCGTCGAGGGCCAGTTCGAAGCCTGCATGGACCAGCCCTTCGACGTCCATGCGCTGACCCACACCGGCCTGACGCAACAGCTCTACCATGCCTTGTTCGAGGACACCGGCGCGGATACGTCCGAGCACGTAGTCCGGGGTCTGGCGTTCGAGGATCAGAGTGTCGATGCCGACGTTATGCAGCAATTGGCCGAGTAGCAAACCAGAGGGGCCGGCACCGATGATCGCGACATGGGTTTTTAGCGTTTTCATTGTTTTTATGACTCGCAAGTTCTACACGACCAAGGCCGGTGAATGATTTTTATGGATCGAGTACTTGCATTTTTCACTTGCGAGTCTGTCAATTGAAGGGGAAAACTGAGCCGATACCTATACATTCTGCCAATCGGTGCGATTATCGCCCGTTACCCTCGAGGCCTGGATTGAAGTGATGAACAAGCCTGACCTGCCATCGATTCCGGTGTTCAAACTCTACGGTGAAAGCCTGGACTGGCCGACCCCTGACTTGTTGCACTGTGAAACCATTTCCAAGCGCAGCCGCGAACATCAATGGGAAATCAAACCCCACCGCCACGCCGATTTGTGTCAGTTACTCTTCGTTTTCAAAGGTCAGGCAGAGCTTGAAATCGAAGGCAAACGCTCACAATTGACCGAGCCGGCCATCCTGATTTTGCCGCCGTTATCGGTGCATGGTTATCGGTTTTCCGAGGACGTCGAAGGGTTCGTCGTCACGCTGGCCGCGCCGCTGATCACCCACCTGCAAGCGCAACTGGGCCATTCGGTGAACGCTCTGGCACAGGCCGAAAGCTACCCGGCGGGCAAGGACAGCGAGTACCTCAACAGCCTGTTTTCAGCGCTGCAAAGCGAGTACACCGGCCATCAACCGGCGCGGGAAATGCTCATGCATTCGCTGGTCAGCGTGATCGTGGTGTGGGTCAGCCGTCAGGTGATTCAGCGCCAAACCGCCAGTCAGCGCCCACAGCGGGCCCGGGAATACCTCAACGGTTTTATTCAGCTGGTGGAAGAGACCTATCGCCAGCACGTCAAGGTCGAGGACCTGGCTCATCGGCTGGGAATTTCCGTGTCCCACCTAAACGGCACGTGCCGTGAGCTGGCGGGGCAACCGGCGTTGCAGATCATGCATGAGCGTCAATTGCTGGAGGCCAAGCGCTTGCTGACCTACACCAGCATGACCATTTATGAAATGTCCGACGTGTTGGGGTTTTCCGATCCGACCAACTTCACACGCCTGTTCCGACGCCGGGTGGGGATCTCGCCCAAGGCTTTTCGCGACCGCTTGAAAGCCGATCAGGACAACGAGGCCTGAACAGTTAGCGGAGTGAGTTGAGGGTCGCGTTGTGGGGCATACAGCGCTCGAAGTTGCAGCTCGCGAATTCACGAGGCACTTGTCGCAACTGCTCGACACGCCAGGCGGCCGTGCCATACAGCGCCAGCGTCGCCGCGCAAGTGATGAAAATGGCGAGGTATCTTCTTGTTTTGATGTTCATGGCGTTGACCTCTGAACGAATACCTTGCGGTACTGCTTTGAGCATAGGTCAGCGCCGGTGAGTTGCCAGCAAAGCGGGTTTCGCGGTTAACGCGATATTCAGAACAATGATGACCCAATGTGGGAGCGGGCTTGCTCGCGAATGCGGTGGATCAGTCGACATCATTGTTGAATGTCACACCGCTTTCGCGAGCAAGCCCGCTCCCACATTTTGATCCGGTTACAGCCCGATATCCCACTCCGGCTCTTCAGGAAATCTGAGCACCAGAAAATCCAGCATGCTGCGCAACGCCGCCGGCATGTGCTTGCGTGAGGCATACACCGCGTAGATGTTCATCTGCCGGGGCTCGGCCTGGGGCAGCAGACGGATCAGTTCGCCGCTGTGGATGTGCACACCCGCCTGATAGCTCGGCAGCATTGCCACGCCGGCCCCGGCCATCGCCGCGCGCAACAGCGTGCTGGCTTCGTTGGCGCTGATGTTGCCCTGTACCGGCACCGAGACGGGTTCGCCGTCCTGTTCGAAATGCCAGAGGCTTTTGCCGAAGTAGGAGTGGGTCAGGCAGTTGTGCAGGCTCAGATCCTCGACCCGTTGCGGCGTTGGGTGTTCTCGCAGGTAAGCGGGGGAGGCGCAGATCACCGAGCGGCAGACCGTCAGGCGCCGGGCGATCAGGTTGGGGTCCAGGTCGTTGCTGGTGCGGATGGCCAGGTCGATGCGTTCATCCACCAGATTCACCGTGCGGTCGAGCATTTGCATATCGATGCTGACGCCGGGGTAACGTTTGACGTAAGCCGCCATTGCCTCCGCCAGTTGCGCCTGACCGAACGAGGTGCTGACGCTGATCCGTAGCAGACCTCGCGGTGCGTCGTCCGGTTCGCTGACGGCAGCTTGCATGTCTGTGGTCAAATCGAGCATCTGACGACAGCGAGGCAGAATTTCCGTACCGGCGGCGGTCAGGCTCAATTTGCGCGTGGTGCGATGCATCAGGCGCGCGCCGACCCAATCCTCCAGCTCCGCCAGATAGCGTGAAACCACCGGCCGCGACAGGTCCAGGTGATCGGCGGCGGCCGATTGGCTACCGAGGTCGACCACCGTGACGAACACCCGCATTGCTTGTAGACGATCCATGATTTGCCCGCTTTCAGAAACAAACTATGTTCAAGCATCGCATTTTTTGTATCGAACCAGGCAACTAAGCTCTGTCCCATCGCCAAGCATGGCATTCGGACAACGGAGCAACAGATGATCGGCTTCACTTCACTCAAACGCATTCTTCTGGCAACCGCCACGCTCGGCTTCGCGGCCCATGCCGCTGCGGCGTCCACCCTGACGCTGGACGTCTACAACCCTGGCACCAATGCGATCTTCCCGGTGACCTCGGTGCTGGTCAGCGGCGAGAAGGAAGCGATTCTGGTGGACGCGCAATTCGGCAAAGCCCAGGCCGAACAGGTGGTGGAAAAAATCCGCGCCAGTGGCAAGCAACTGACCACCATCTACATCAGCCACGGTGACCCGGATTACTACTTCGGCCTCGACACCGTCACCCAAGCGTTCCCGAAAGCCAAGGTGTTGGCCTCGCAACCGACGGTCGATCACATCAAAAAAACCGTCGACGGCAAACTGGCGTTCTGGGGCCCGAAAATGGATGCTGACGTGCCGAACAAAACCATCGTGCCGCACGTACTCAAGGGCGACAGCCTGATGCTGGAAGGACAGAAATTGCAGGTGATCGGCCTGGACGGCAAGCAGCCGGATCGCAGCTTTGTGTGGATACCGTCGATCAAGGCGGTGGTCGGTGGCGTGGTCGTCGCCGAAAATATTCACGTGTGGATGGCCGACACCCAGACCCCGCAATCCCATGCCGATTGGCTGGCCACCCTGCATGCGATCGAAACGCTGAAGCCGAAAACCATCGTGCCGGGTCACTACCTCGGTGAGAGCGCTCGCTCTCTGGCGGCGGTGCAGTTCACCGCTGATTACATCAAGGCTTTCGACGAAGAGACCGCCAAGGCGAAAGACGCTGTCGAACTGATCGCTGCAATGAAAAAACGCTACCCGACCCTGGGCGAAGAAAGCTCGCTTGAGCTGAGCGCCAAAGTCGCCAAGGGTGAGATGAAGTGGTAATCCGCCGCACTCAACTGATCGTTCCCACGCTCTGCGTGGGAATGCCTCAACGGACGCTCCGCGTTCGGCTTTGGAAGGGACGCGGAGCGTCCCTGGCTGCATTCCTTTGCTGCGCGTGGGAACGATCATCTTCACCCAAGCCAACTGGAGAAACGTCATGAGCAACATCGCAATCATCGGTGCCACCGGTCGTGCCGGTAGCCAACTGTTGGAAGAAGCCCTGCGTCGCGGTCACAGCGTCACGGCCATCGCCCGCGACACCTCGAAAATCGCCCCGCGTGCCGGGGTCGTGAGCAAAAACGTAGACGTGCTCGACGCTGCTGCATTGCAAGCCGCCGTGGCCGGGCATGATGCGGTGATCAGCGCTGCGCACTTCTCCACCATCCCCGCCAGCGCGGTCATCGAGCCGGTGAAGAAGGCCGGGGTCAAGCGTCTGCTGGTGGTCGGCGGTGCCGGTTCGCTGTTGCTGCCGAATGGCTCTCGTGTAATCGACAGCGAAGGCTTCCCGGAGGAATACAAGGCCGAGGCCAGCGCCGGAGCCGCGTTCCTGAATACCTTGCGTGAGGAAAAGGACCTGGACTGGGCCTTCCTGTCGCCGTCGGCGGAGTTTGTCGAAGGTGAGCGCACCAGCACGTTTCGTGTCGGCAAGGATGACTTGTTGGTGAGTGCAGAGGGCCGCAGCTGGATTACCTTTGCTGACTTCGCGATTGCGCTGATCGATGAAGTGGAAACGCCGAAGCATTCCCGTCAGCGGTTTACTGTCGGGTATTGAGTTCACTGATCACTTGTGGGAGCGAGCCTGCTCGCGAAGACGGACTTACATTCAACATTGATGTCGACTGTACGGCCTCCATCGCGGGCAAGCCCGCTCCCACAGGACAATGGATATCCTGTGGGAGCGGGCTTGCCCGCGATGCTTTTTGGGTTTCAGCGGCTCTGCGCCTGCTCCACCAACCACCCCATTAACTCACGCAATTTCGGCGAAGGCTCCGGTTTTTCGGGGAACACCAGGTAATACGCCAACCCGGTTTTCACCTTCAAGTCAAAGGGCATGACCAGCCGCCCGGCACTCAGGTCATCGCCGATCAACGACCAATCACCAATCGCCACGCCCGTCCCCTGGGACGCCATCGACATCGCCAGGTCCAGGGTTTCGAAATGCTGCCCCTTGCCGACATTGCTCAACCGAATATCGGCAGCCTTCAGCCAAGCGTGCCAGTCCCGTTCATCGCGGGTGGGGTGCAGCAACAAGTGCTGTTGCAGATCGGCCGGTGTCTGCAAAGCCATGGGCCCTTCAAGCATCGGTCGGGAACACACGGGCGTCAGTTGCTCATCAAACAGATGTTGGGAAGCCAGTGAACTGTCCGGCGGCGCGCCATACATCACCGCCGCATCGAACTGCTCGCGATGGAAGTCCACGCCGTGTTTCACCGTGGTGGTCAACTCCACCGGCACATCCGGGCGTTCCTTTTGCCACTGCAACAGGCGCGGCAACAGCCAGCGCATCACGCAGGTCGGCGCTTTCAATTGCAGGGTTTCGCGCTTCTCGCCGATCTGCTCCACCGCCTCGTCGATCAGGCCGAAAATCTGCTGCACCCGTGGCAGCCACTCCCGTCCTTCGGCGGTCAGGCTCAAGCCCCGCGCCTGGCGAATGAACAGCTCATAACCCAGATGATCTTCCAGCCCGGCGATCTGCCGGCTCACCGCGCCTTGGGTGATGTGCAACTGTTCGGCGGCCCGGGTGAAGTTGCAGCACTGCGCGGTGATCAGAAAAGTGTGCAGCGCCGGCAGGGGAGGCAATCGTTTCATTGGGATCCAAGGTATGACGTGAGGACATGGCTAGTATGACTTTTTATCCATTGTTGCGGCTACGTGTCGCCCGTTCCAATGAGGCCATCCCTGGACCTGCCAACCCATCATAAACACTGCGCAGGCCCGGCGTCTCAAACGAACAAAAAGGGCAAAGACATGGCGACGTGCGGCGAAGTATTGGTCAAGTTACTCGAAGGTTACGGGGTCGAGCAGGTGTTCGGCATTCCCGGGGTGCATACCGTGGAGCTGTATCGCGGGCTGGCCCGTTCGAGCATCAACCACGTCACTCCGCGTCACGAACAGGGCGCCGGTTTCATGGCCGACGGTTATGCGCGCACCAGCGGCAAACCGGGTGTGTGCTTCATCATCACCGGCCCTGGCATGACCAACATCACCACCGCCATGGGCCAGGCTTACGCCGACTCGATCCCGATGCTGGTGATCTCCAGCGTGCAATCGCGCAGCCAATTGGGCGGCGGTCGCGGCAAGCTGCATGAGTTGCCGAACCAAAGCGCACTGGTCGGCGGCGTCGCAGCGTTCTCCCACACCTTGATGTCGGCAGCTGAATTGCCGGGCGTGTTGGCCCGCGCCTTCGCGCTGTTCCAGGCTGGCCGGCCGCGTCCGGTGCACATCGAAATTCCGTTGGACGTGTTGGTCGAAGAGGCCGATGACTTGCTCGCCAGCGTGCCGGTGAACATCGACCGCGCCGGTGCTGCGCCAAGCGCGATCAGCCGCATGACCGACTGGCTGGCCGGCGCTAAACGCCCGTTGATTCTCGCCGGTGGCGGCGCCATCGATGCCGCAGCCGAGCTGACTGAACTGGCGGAACTGCTGGACGCTCCGGTGGCCCTGACCATCAATGCCAAGGGCATGCTCGAGTCCAGCCACCCGCTGCTGATCGGTTCGACCCAGAGCCTGGTCGCCACCCGTGCGCTGGTCGCCGAGGCCGATGTCGTATTGGCCATCGGCACCGAACTGGCCGAAACCGATTACGACGTGACCTTCGCCGGTGGCTTCGAAATTCCCGGCGTGCTGTTGCGCGTGGACATCGACCCCGACCAGACCGTGCGTAATTACCCGCCAAAAGTCGCGTTGGTCGCCGACTCGCGCAACGCCGCTCAGGCCTTGCTGAGTGCGCTGTCCCACAAGTCGCTGGCCGAGCGTCGCCACGATTGGGGTCAGGTGCGTGCCGCGCGTTTGCGCGAGGAACTGGCCGCGTCCTGGGACGCCCCGACACTGGCCCAGACCCGCTTCCTGGAAACCGTTTTGTATGAATTGCCGAATGCGGTGTTCGTTGGCGATTCGACCCAACCGGTGTACACCGGCAACCTCACCTTCAACCCGGAACGCCCGCGCCGCTGGTTCAACTCGTCCACCGGTTACGGCACCCTCGGTTACGCCTTGCCGGCAGCGATTGGCGCTTGGCTCGGTGGCAGCGTCGAAGGCGGCGCCCGCCCTCCGGTGGTGTGCCTGATCGGCGACGGTGGTCTGCAATTCACCCTGCCGGAATTGGCCAGTGCGGTAGAAGCACGCACGCCGGTGATCGTGCTGCTGTGGAATAACCAGGGCTACGAAGAGATCAAGAAGTACATGGTCAACCGCGACATCGAGCCGGTGGGCGTGGACATCTATACCCCGGACTTTATCGGTGTGGCGAAAGCGCTGGGCTGCGCGGCCGAAGCGGTCAGCGGTGTCGAAGAGCTGCGCAGTGCATTGCGTCTCGCCACTGATCGCCAGGGCCCGACTCTGATTGAAATCGATCAGACTTCGTGGATGAAGGCGGTGTCGAAATGAGTTTTCGCATGACTTTCCCAACGGCACTGGACGGCCTGTTCATAGACGGTCAATGGTCCGCCGGTAACGAACATCTGCGCGTGATCAACCCGGCGACCGAAGCGCTGCTGACAACCGTTAACGGTGGCGATGCACACGCTGTCGATCAGGCCGTCACGGCGGCGACCAACGCTTTCAAAGAGTGGTCGAAAACCACCGGCGCCGAGCGCGGGGCGATCCTGCGCAGAATCGCCGCTGGCGTGCAGGCTGGTCGCGAGCAGTTGATGAAATTGCAGTCGAGCAACAACGGTAAACCGCTGTTCGAAGCAGCCATCGACGTCGACGATGTAATCGCCACGTTCGAGTATTACGCCGATCTGGCCGAAGGCCTGGACGCGAAGCAAGATAGCGCCGTGACGTTGCCAAGCGACGATTTCAGCGCCCGGTTACGCCGCGAACCATGCGGTGTGGTGGGGCTGATCGTGCCGTGGAATTTCCCGATGGTCACCACCGCCTGGAAACTCGCTCCGGCCCTGGCCGCCGGTTGCTGCGTGGTGCTTAAACCGTCTGAAGTGACGCCGCTGCCGGAGCTGGAACTGGCGACGATCATTGCCGAAGCAGGTCTGCCAAACGGCGTGCTCAATCTGGTCTGCGGCACCGGTCTGGCGGTCGGCGCGCCGCTGTCGGCTGACCCACGCATCGCCAAAATATCCTTCACCGGCAGCAACGCGGTGGGCGTGCAGGTGATGCAGCGGGCGGCGGAAACCGTGAAAGGCGTGAGCCTGGAACTGGGCGGCAAATCTTCGCTGCTGGTACTCGCCGATGCCGACATCGAGCTGGCCGTGGAAGTGGCCTGTGGCGGCGGTTTCTTCAATGCCGGGCAGATGTGTTCCGCCACCAGCCGCGTGCTGGTCGCCGATGAGCTGGCGGATAAATTTGTAGCGCGATTGAAGGCGCGTGCCGAAGCTATTCGCGTGGCCGACCCGTTCGACCCGAACGTGGAAATGGGCGCACTGGTCAATCAGGCGCAATACCAGCGTGTGCTGGGCCATATCGATCGCGGTTTGAGCGCTGGGGCGAAGCTGATTTGCGGCGGTAATCGCCCGGCAGATCTACCACGCGGCTATTTTTTGCAGCCGACCATTTTCATCGACGTGCCCCTCGACAGTGCGCTGTGGTGCGAAGAGATTTTCGGCCCGGTGATCTGCGTGCGCAGTTTCACCTCTGAAGCCGAGGCAATTGCCTTGGCCAACGACAGCCAGTTTGGCCTGGTGGCCAGCGTGGTGACGCGCGATGCCGAAGCGGCCGATCGGGTCGCCAACGCTTTGCAGGCGGGGCTTGTGTGGATCAACGCGCCGCAAGTGATCTTCCCGCAGACCGCCTGGGGTGGCTACAAACAGAGCAGCATCGGCCGCGAATTGGGGCCGTGGGGTTTGCAGGCTTTCCAGGAAATCAAACACGTGATTCGGGCCGTCTGACAGCACGAAAAAGGTGAGCGCATGCCTCTCGATGAGGCATGCGCCAGCGTCATGGCTTCAATGAGTTTTTATCGATAGTCAGGTGTTTTGCACGACCTCAGGATGAACCCGCTGGCATCGCCAAGGCCCATTGAAACCGGGGGCTTGAAGCTGATCTGGCCGCGCGGATGCAACGGTTGCGACCAACCTCATACTTAAAAAAACAAAGGGAGTCCTTCATGGGCGAGCACGATCTGAACAGACGTCAATTCATCAAAACCGTGGGCGTAGCGTCCGTGGCTGCGGCGGCCATGAGCATGCCGTTCATCAAGGCCAATGCCAGCGATACACGCTTCCAGGGCAAGACCCTACGCTTGCTGACCTGGTCCGATGACACCGGCCTTGCGGCACTGCGCAATATCGCGGCAACCTTCGAAGCCAAGTACGGCTGCAAGGTCATCGCCGACCGCACCGGCAGCACCTCGGAAATGGTCGCCAAACTCAAGGCCGGCGGTGATCGTCCGCAGTACGACATCATCACTCTGGCCGGTGTCGGCGCCGAAGGTCTGGCCGCCGCCAACCTGCTGGAAAAACCCGACCTCAACCGCATCCCTAACCTGATCGACGTGCCGGAGAAATACCGCACCGGCGCCAACGGTCATGGCATAGGTTACCTGCTGTGGTGCAACAGTCTGGTCTACAGCACCCGCACCATCAAAGAAGCGCCGGACAGCTACGCCGCGCTGTGGGATGCGGAGCTGTCGCCGAACATTTTCCTGCCGCCGCCGAACTGGACCGAGGCCATGGACCTGATCATCATCGCCGCCAAACTGGCCGGTGGTGACGAACACAATATCGAGCCAGGCTTCAAGAAACTCGCCGAGCTGAAAGATCGCGTCGTGACCTTGGGTGAAAACCCGAACCAGATCGCCGAGCTGTTCCGCACCGGTTCCCTGGACATGGGCGGCTTGTACGCGCCGGCGTTTTTCCCGAAACAGATTCGCGATCCGGCCTACGGTCTGGGCGCCACGTTCGGCATGAAGGAAGGCTTCTACACCGACCTGATGTTGTCGGTGATGCCGAAGAATCGTCCGGGCGATATCGACCTGGCTTACGCCTTCATCAACCACTCTCTGGACCCGCTGGTGCAGGGCAAGATGGCCGAAGACATCTACAACGGCCCGGTCAACGCCAAGGCGATCATCTCCGCCGAAGCGCGCAAGAGCCCCTACATCCTCACGCCGGAGCAGATTGCCGAGAAGGCGATCATGCACGACAACGCCTTCCTGGCCTCCGTGCATGACCAATGGATTCGTCGCTACACGGAAATCTTTTCTTCCTGATATAGGCCTTCCAGACACTGCAAAAACCTGTGGGAGCGGGCTTGCCCGCGATGACGGCCTCCCTGTCGACAATGATGTGACTGACAGATCGCTATCGCGGGCAAGCCCGCTCCCACAGGTGTCGAAGTGGCCTGAAGTCTTGTGTTCGCTCAGCTGCTTTCCATTGACGAGACCCTTGCTATGGAACACCAACCTCTGACCCATCCGGTAAGCGCCGCACCAGTGCGCATTAATCGGGGTGTCTCACCGACGGCGCGCGCCTGGCTTTTCCTCTCGCCGTCGATGCTGTTTCTCGGCGTGCTGATTGCCGCCAGCCTGCTGGTGCTGCGCATGAGCGTCGGCACCAAAGGCGCGGAGTGGACCGGGTTCAGCCTGGCCAGTTACGCCCAATTGCTGGAACCCTATTACCTCAAATCGTTGCTGCTGACGTTGCGCCTGGCTCTGATCAGCGCGGTGATTGCGGTGCTGCTGGCGATCCCGGTGGCCTACACCATGTCACGGCTGACCTCACCGTTTGTGCGGCGGATCTTCCTCGCGGCGGTGCTGCTGCCATTACTGGTCAACCTGTTGCTGCAAAGCTACGGCTGGCTGGTGATTCTCGGCCCCGGCGGCATGCTCAATCAGGCGCTGATGGGCCTGGGCCTGATCAAGCGCCCGATCATGCTGCTGTACAACCAGAACGGCGTATTGATGGGCCTGGTGCAAACCGCCTTCCCGTTGGCCGTGCTGCCGATTGCCAGCGCCATGCGCGGCGTCGCCCGCACTTACGAAGAAGCCGCTGCCACCCTCGGCGCCAGTCGCTTGCAGGTGTTTCGCCAGGTTGTGTTGCCGATGAGTTTGCCGGGGATTATCACTGGCGCGACATTGGTGTTCGCCTACAACGCCAGCAGTTTTGTGGTGCCGCTGCTGCTCGGTGGTCGGCGGGTGCCGATGCTGGCGGTGATGGTGCATGACCAGATCGCCCCGCTGATGAACTGGCCCGCCGCGTCCGCTGCCGGTGTGGTGCTGATCGTTACCACCCTGGCGATCATGACCTTGTCCGAATACATCACTGGCCGTCGTCGGCGCATGCTGGAGGCTTCGCAATGAGCACCCTGATCAAGAAGCGTCAGTCGCTGTTGCCGGGCGATACCGGCAAGTTCGCCGGCATCTTGTCGGGCTTCATTCTGCTGCTGGCGGTGCTGCCGATTTTGACCATGATCGTCATGTCGTTCAGCGGCGCGTCGAACCTCGACTTCCCGCCCAGCAGCTACAGCCTGCAATGGTACAAAGCCGCCTGGAACACCTTCGTGTCGCCGGATTCCAGCGATGTGCTGAGCCTCGGCAAAGCCATGACCACCAGTTTGATGGTGGCCTGCCTGACCATGATTTTCGCCACGATTATCGCGGTGCCGGCAGCCTATGCCCTGACCCGTTGCGAGTTCCGCGGCAAGGCCGTGGCGCTGCAATTGATGTCGCTGCCACTGGTGTTCCCGATGGTGGTGTTGGGCCTGGCTTTGCTGCTGGTGTTCGACAGTCTGCCGTTCCACATCACCACCTCGCGATTGGTAATTGCCCACGTGATTCTGGCGCTGCCGTTCGTGGTGAAAAACTGCACCGCGGCGATGCTCTCCATCGGCAGCGAAGTCGAAGAGGCCGCGCAAATGCTCGGCGCTTCACCGACTCGGGCGATTGTCGATGTGGTGGTGCCGTTGATGAAGTCGGGGATTCTGGCGGGCATGCTGCTGGCGTTCATCGTCTCGTTCAACGAATTCACCGTGACCTATTTCCTCTACACCATCGACGTCATGACCGTGCCGATCTGGATGTACAGCCGCACCGTGTCTTCGCTTGACCCTACCGTTTTCTCGTTTGCCGTGCTGATCGTGCTGATCGACTTCGTCCTCATTTGGGCGTTGGAGAAGCTGGTTGGCGAAGGTGGCGTTTCCTTTTGATTTGAGGTGCAACATGACTGGTCTGATTCTGGAAAACGTCGAGAAACATTACGGCTCGGCCTGCGCGGTAAAAGATGTGAACCTGCATTTGCCGGAGGGCAAACTGGTGTGTTTTCTCGGCCCTTCGGGCTGCGGTAAAACCACTTTGCTGCGGATGATTGCCGGGCTGGAGACCCTGACCGGTGGCGAGATTCGCCTGGACGGTGAGGACATCGGCTATACGCCGGCGCACCAGCGCAATTTCGGCATGGTGTTTCAATCGCTGGCGCTGTTTCCGCACATGACGGTGGGGGAGAACATTGCCTATCCGCTGAAACTGCGCGGGGTCAGCAAGGCTGATCAACAGGCGCGGGTGGTGGAGTTGCTGGAGCTGATTCAGCTGCAGGAAATGATTGATCGCCCGGTGGCGAAACTCTCCGGCGGTCAGCGTCAGCGCGTAGCGATTGCCCGAGCGATTGCGTCGCGGCCGAAGATCCTCCTGCTCGACGAACCGCTGTCGGCGCTGGACGCCAAGCTGCGTGAGTCGATGCAGGTGGAAATCCGTCAGCTGCAACAGCGTTTGAACATCACCACCATCATGGTCACCCACGACCAGCGCGAAGCCATGACCATGGCCGACATCGTAGTGGTGCTGGGTGAGCATCGGGTGCAGCAGGTGGGTACGCCGATTGAAATCTATCGGCATCCGGCCAATGAATTCGTTGCGGACTTTATCGGTTCGGGGAACATTTTCCCGGCCACGGCGCTGGGCAACGGCAAGGTCAGCTTGCCCGGTGGCGACGCCCTGCAAGTGCCGATCTGCAGCAGCATTGTGGTGGGGGAGAAGGTGAAGATGCTAATTCGCCCGGAAGACCTGCAACTGTCGCAACCCCAGGCCACGGCGGGGAATCGCTTGCTCGGCAAGGTGACGTTTGTGCGGGATATCGGGGCGACGATTGAAACGACTGTCGAGTGTTCCGGGGTGTCGTTTACCGCGTTGAGCACGCCGTGTCAGGGGGTTGGGTTGAGCATTGGCAATCCGGTGTCGGTGACATTGCCGGCTGAGGCTTGCCGCGTGTTGAGCGCCTGACTTTAGAGGTGGGTTGCTCTGACTGGCCCCATCGCGGGCAAGCCCGCTCCCACAGTGGCCGGTGGTGTTAACAAATCTCGTGTCCACCGCAAAAACCTGTGGGAGCGGGCTTGCCCGCGATGGGGCCATCAGCCACACAACAAATGCCAGATCAAACCGACAACCGCAACCGCGCCAAATCCCGGAGCGGTGGCGCGCCAAACAATCGGCTGTACTCCCGGCTGAATTGCGAAGGGCTTTCATACCCCACCCGATAACCCGCCGCCGAAGCTTCCAGCCCTTCAGCCAGCATCAACCGCCGCGCTTCTTGCAGGCGCAACTGCTTCTGATACTGCAGCGGACTCATCGCCGTCATCGCCTTGAACCGGTGATGCAATGTCGACACGCTCAGGTTCACTTCCCGCGCCAGATCATCGATGCGCAGCGGTTGCTCATAATTGCCGTTGAGCCATTTGATCGCCTGGCTGATGCGATGGCTCTGGCTGTTGGCGATGGCAATTTCATACAGCCGATGACCCTGTTGGCTGCGCAACAGCCGATACAGAATCTCCCGGCGAATCAGCGGCGCCAGCATGGCAATGTCTTTCGGTGTATCCAGCAAACGCGCCAGACGTAGCACGGCATCGAGCATTGCCGTGTCGATCTGCTCGACATACAGGCCGCGGCCAGTGGGGCGTGTGGGTACGCCCATGGGGCCGGCGTCGGCAATCAGCGCGCTGATTTCCGCCGGGTCGATGTCCAGCCGCACGGCGAGGATCGGTTCCTCGGGCGAGACATTCACCACCCGCCCGCTCAACGGCATCGAGACCGACACCACCAGGTAATTCAGCGGATCGTAATTGAAGTATTCATCCGCCAGCCGCACTTCCTTGCGCCCCTGGGCCATGATGCACAGGGCCGGTTGCGCCAGCACTGGGGCGAAGTCATGGTTTTTACTGTGGCGCGACATGAACAGCGAACCGACGGCGGTGGCATAAGTGCCATCCTCCATCGTGTTACGACGGATGAGAGCGGCCAGTTCCGCGCGCTGTTTTTCCATGTCGGCATCCAGCGGGGCTTGAAAATGATCGAGCGACGACATGCACGGCTTCCTCAGAGGAGGTGGAATGGTGCAGAGCATAGGTTTGTGCAAGCCGAGGCGGTAGACACATTCTGCCAAATACTTGCCTGATTCTGCATGGGATGGATCTGCGCTTCAACGTTTGCCTGGCGCGGCTTTGCTTTTGTAGGAGCTGCCGAAGGCTGCGATCTTTTGACTTGGTCTTTCAAAATCAAAAGATCGCAGCCTGCGGCAGCTCCTACACGAGTTCGGCACACTTGCTCGAATCTCATATGACAGTGCCATGACCGTGGTTTACAGCTTGTTACAAGTGGCGATGACAGCCGCGCAGGATTGTGCAACAAGCCGGCAGGAATCGACTAACGGCGACCAGGGCGCGCCGCCTAATCTTGGATCCTGTCGCAGCCCGTCCCCGGCTGCCACTGGATGACCTGGGAGGGTTGAACATGTCTACGCAAATCCCCGTCAGTCATATGGCCTTCGTTCGCGCCCGCGCCGGGCGTTCGGCAGAACTCGGTGCGCGCCTGAGCGCCCTGATTGAGCCGTCGCGCAACGCGCCAGGTTGCCTGAGCTTCGCCCTGCAGCACTCGCAATGCGATCCAGAGCTGTGGCTGGTGTCCGGTTTCTGGGACAACCAACAGGCCATGACCGCTTACTTCGGCAGCCCGGCGATGCAGATTTTTGCTGAGCTGGTGCAGGAGCTGGTGGTCAACAGCCTGGATTTCCATACCTTCAAGGATGTCTCGGCGGCTCAGGCCCTTGGCCAGTCCCAGGCAGCGGTACACAAACTCGCCGGTTGAGGGTTTAATGGCGCAATTCTCCATTAGCCAGGATCCGCGACATGGCACGCAAAGCCTTTGAACACTTCGAAGCCGTTTCAGCAGTAGTACCGGGCGAGGGCGGTTACCACGCCGCGATTGCCGTCAAAGCCCTCGGCGGTTCCGGTGCCCCGCGTTTTCACAAAGTGCTGGAAAGCCAGACCTTCAAGACCGCTCATGAAGCCGACGAGGCCGCGGCCAAAGAGCTGACCCGCCTCAAAGACGTTAAAGAAGACGCCGACCTGCTCTGGTAATTACTTGACCGCCCCCGGGCGGAACATTTTGAACAATGCCTCTGGCCCCAGCTGAAAGTAATCCGCCGGCCCGCCGCCGCGCAGAATCGGTTCTGCCGCGGCGGTGTCGTACACCCCATCCTTCAACAGCCACTTGGCGATGTGCACGGCAACCACTTCGCCGAGAATCAGCCAGCTCGGCACCACTTCCTTGTTTGCGCGCTGCAACTGAATGATCTGCGTGACCTTGCACTCAAAGGACACCGGGCTTTCGGCAACCCGTGGCACCTGAATGATTTTCGACGCAGCGGTGGTCAGCCCGGACAGTTCGAACTCGTCTACTTCAGGCCCGACCATGGCGCAGCTCTGGTTCATCTGCTCGGCCAGCGGCCGGGTCGCCAGGTTCCAGGCGAATTCGCCGGTCTGCTCGATGTTGTTCAGGCTGTCTTTGCGCCCGACGCTGGAAAAACCAATGATCGGCGGGATGTAGTTGAAGGCGTTGAAAAAACTGTAGGGCGCCAGGTTCAAGCGACCGTTGGCGTCCTGGGAGGAAATCCAGCCGATAGGGCGCGGGCCGACGATGGCGTTGAACGGGTCATGCGGCAGGCCGTGGCCGTTGGCGGGTTCGTAGAAGTGGATATCGTCGGGCATGTGAATTCCTGGAGTCGTTCGGGAGGCGATCATGGTGCAAGGGCCAGCGGCATATTTCCAGTCCATCCTCGATCACTGTGGGAGCGGGCAAGCCCGCTCCCGCAGGGTTTTGTGTCGAACCCGGTATTTTGCTTTCCCCCAGAAACGACCAAGCCCGACCAAGGCCGGGCTGTGGTGTTGCATTCAGGGATTAGTCCGTCTCGATCCGCGAATGCTTGCGGGTGTCTTTCATGGTGATGTACACCAGCAACGACACCGCGATGCATGCCGTGACATACCAGTAGTAACCGGTTTCCATGCCGATGCTCTTGAACCACAGCGCGATGTATTCAGCGGTGCCGCCGAAGATCGATACGGTCAGCGCATACGGCAGGCCAACACCCAGGGCGCGGATTTCGGTCGGGAACAGTTCAGCTTTCACCACCGCGTTGATCGAGGTGTAACCGCTGACGATGATCAGCGCCGCCATGATCAGGAAAAACGCGCCCCACCAGGTAGTGATGGTGTGCAGGGTGGTCAGGATCGGCACGGTGAACAGCGTTCCCAGAATGCCGAAGGCAATCAGGATCGGTCGGCGCCCGATTTTATCCGACAGCCCGCCGATGATTGGTTGCAAACACATGAACAGGAACAGCGTGGCTGCGGAAATGGTGGTGGAGTCGGAAATGCTCATGCCGACGGTGTTCACCAGGTATTTCTGCATGTACGTGGTGTAGGTGTAGAACGCCAGCGTGCCGCCCATGGTCAGGCCGACCACGGTCATCAGTTCCTTCGGATGACGCATCAAGGTGCGCATCGCGCTTTCCTTGGACTTTTCTTTCTTGGTGAACGACTCGGTTTCTTCCATACCGCGACGCAGGTACAGCGCGACCACGGCACACAGCGCGCCGATGGCGAACGGGATGCGCCAGCCCCAGGCGTACAGCTCCTCGGTGGTCAGAGTGTTTTGCAGCACGATCAGCACGCCCAGCGCTATGAGTTGACCGGAGATCAGAGTCACGTACTGGAAGCTGGAGAAGAAGCCACGGCGTTCCTTGGTGGCCATCTCGCTCAGGTAAGTGGCCGAGGTGCCGTACTCGCCACCGACCGACAGGCCTTGCAGCAAACGGGCGAACACCAGCAGGATCGGCGCGCCGATACCGATGGTTTCGTAGCTCGGGCTCAGGGCGATCAGCAGCGAGCCGAAGCACATCAGGTAAACCGAGGCCATCAGGGCCTTTTTGCGTCCGACTTTGTCGGCATACAGGCCCATCAGCCAGCCACCGATCGGGCGCATCAGGAAGCCCACGGCGAAGATCGCGGCGGTGTTCAGCAGTTGTGCGGTGGTGTCGCCTTTGGGGAAAAAGGTCTTGGCGAAATACAAAGAGAAGGCGGCATAGACATACCAGTCGTACCACTCGACCATGTTGCCGACAGAGCCGCTGAAGATCGATTTGATGCGACTGGCGGTGGTTCTTGGTTTGGTCGATGCGGCAGCCGACCCAAGAGGCAAGGCGTTGGAGTTATCCATTGAAGGATCCTTCGTTTAATTGTTTTTGTGGAGCGCGTTAAAACGCAGCCTGCTGGAGCTATAGCAGGAGCTGTGCCAAGGAGAGGAGGGCTGGTTTAGAGGGGTTGCGGGGAATTGGTGAGCGGAAATCCGCTTATGCCGGACTGGGCGTGAGCGGAAAATTGCTTATCCGGCTTGTGGATTTGTATCGTTTGTACCGGCCTCTTCGCGGGCAAGCCCGCTCCCACAGTGACCGAGTTGAACAAAGATTTTGTGTACGACACTGAACACTGTGGGAGCGGGCTTGCCCGCGAAGGAGAGTGTCAGATTTTTTGTGTGCGGGCCGGTAACGGCCTGCCGTCAGGCAGGCCTTCATTT
>NZ_AZRW02000028.1 GCF_000512695.2 Pseudomonas sp. QTF5
CGTGAGAACCGAAAATAATGTCCAAAATTACTGGACCAGATCAGCTTGCTCGCGAAAGCGGTGGATCATTCACCGCAAATCTCAACGCCGCTCCTGATTCCTCGGCCAGCTCAAACTGAAACAGGCTCCCCCCAGGTTTTTGCTCTTGCCGATCAGCGCTCGCCCGTCATGCCAATGGATAATTCGCCGCACGATCGACAACCCCAACCCGTGCCCGCCCGAGGCGCGGGTGCGGCTGTCATCGAGGCGCAGGAACGGGGTGAAGATTTTCTCCCAGGCCGTTTCAGGTACGCCCGGCCCGTCATCCTCGACATCCACCCGACAGCGCTGCTGCCCCACCTGATAACTGACGGTCACCCGTGAATGAGCGTGGCGCATGGCGTTGCTCACCAGGTTCTGCAACGCCCGGTGCAAGTAGCGCGGCTCGGCCTCGACCCAGGCGCCGTCGCAATCGGCGGCCGACAGGCACAAGCCGCGCTGCACCGTGATCTCGGCGCGCAGTGGCGCCAGTTCTTCGATCACCTGATTGACCAACGCATCCAGATCGATGCGTTGAAAATTCAGTGCCGGTGAGCCCTGTTCCAGACGGGCATAGGTGAGCATCTCGTCGACTAGCCGATCAAGGTCCTCAATGTCGTGGTCCATCCCTTCGCGGTACTTCTCCAGCGACTCAGGCGTGGTGGCCGAACCGATCATCTCCAGACCAAAACGCAAACGCGCGACCGGTGTGCGCAGTTCATGAGACACGGCACGCACCAGTTCTCGCTGAATCGCCAACAATTGCTGCAAGTGCTCGGCCATGCCGTTGAACGCCGAGGCCAGGCGCCCCACCGAGTCCGCGCCGCGTGCCGGCACGCGGGTTTCCAGACTGCCCTGGGCGATCCGTGTGGCGGCGGCTTCCAGCCCGCGCAAACGGCGTTCGAGTTGACGCACCAACAGATAGACAATCAAACCGATCAGGCTCAGGCCAAGGGCCGCGATCAGCACCAGCCACTCGGGCGGGTAAGGATTCATCTGATACAGCGGGCCGATTTCCAGCACCCACGGCGTACCGACCATGCCGGCAAACACCCGGATCGAATCACCGCCCTTGCCCAACGCCATTACCGTGTCGCCTTCGGACACGCGGCGGCTCTGGTCTTCGTCCATGTCAGCCTGATCGACCGTGACCAATTGCAGATCAAAGCCGAAACCCTTCTCTTCCTTTAACTGCGCCAGACGTTTGGGCTGCTCGGCCACTGGGTAGCGCACCAGTTCATCGGCCAGCAGATAAATGGTCGCCCGCGCCAGTTGTTCGCTGATCTGCTGGACTTCCCCCGTGAGCACCAGTTGTTCCTTGTCGCTGACCAAACGGTAAACCTTTGCCGCGTGCGGGCCGGTCTGCTCCACCAGTGCCTGACCGCGCAGCACGCGGGTGCGCTGGGTCAGGTCGAGGTCAGTCTGGGGGAACGTCTTTAGCGCCAACGGAATCCCGAGCAAGCGCTCCCACACCAGCAAGGCCCGATGGCGCTCGGTTTCGTTCATCGGTTGCAGGTTGTCGGCCATCAACGAGAACGTGCCGTGGGCCAGGCGCTCACGGTACTGCTCGCTACGCACCTGATTAAGCAAGTGCAAGGCCAGTACGCCGAGCACGGCCACCAGAATCAGCGCCGCGCACATGCCGCCATAAATGCGCAGGAAGATCGAGTTCACAACGACAAGTCTGCGCAGGCTTCGGGAACGAACAGATAGCCTTTGCTGCGGATGGTTTTGATCAGCCGCGGATGCTCCGGGTCATCGCCGATCTTGGGGCGGATGCGCGAAATGCGCACGTCGATGGAACGGTCCTGGCCGTCATAACCGATACCGCGCAGCGCGGTGAATATTTCTTCGCGAGACAGAATGCGCCCGGCGTTGGCCACCAGCAGCCAGAGCAAATCGAACTCGGCACTGGTCAACTCGATGCCTTTGTCATGCAGCCAGGCCTCGCGCAACGCGTTGTCCACCACCAGCGGACCGAACTGCAGGCGCCGTTGTTTTTCCGGAGCGGTTTCAGGGGCTTCACTGCGCCGCAACAAGGCCTGGATGCGCGCCAGCAGCAGGCGTGGGCGAACCGGTTTGCACACGTAGTCGTCGGCGCCCAGGTCGAGGCCGAGGATTTGATCGGTGTCATCGGTGCGCGCGGTGAGCATCAGGATCGGGCCGTCATACTTGTCGCGAACCTTGCGGCAAATGCTCAAGCCATCTTCGCCCGGGAGCATCAGGTCGAGGATCACCAGGTCCGGTTTTTCCTTGATGATGCGTGCCGCGGCGAGGGCGCCGTTGCCCTCGATCGACACGCGCAGGCCGTTGGCTTCCAGGTAATCGCGGGTCAGTTCGGCCAGACGCTGGTCGTCTTCGACAATCAATACCTGCCAGGCTTCTTGCTCCACGATGACCTCTGCTGCCAACACCACTGATAAGGAAGGATCCGCCCATCTTTTTGTAATGATTGGGGAGGATAAGAATGCATCTGCACTGGCCGATTGTATAAACGTCGCACGCCTGGAACACAAGCCGGTAAATACGTTCGGATACAACGGTTTTTTGTGATAGGGTTCGCGCCCTTAAAAATCCGGCCGGGCGTTTTCGATCTTTGAAAATCGATGAAAAAAGGTCCGATCCCGCAGCGTCGCGGCTTACACGCTCGTTCCACCTTTCACACACAATTTACGCACAGGTTTATCCACAGGTAGTACGTTGCAATCCCCCCCTAAAACGCATTATCTTGTACCTCGGCGCTAAAAAAACCCTACATGTAGGGTTTTTCGCAAAAAAACCAAACACAATTCAGACCAGAAACTCAAGCGCTTTTATTGCCTCTTTCTGGTTGAACCAAACGTATTTTCGAAAGACCAAACCGCACCTGCGGATGGCGACCGTTTTTCAGATCTGAATGGCGAAAACGGTACGGGTGTTGCAGTCCAGAACTGTCGCCCCGAAGGAACTCCGGTTTCAGGCCCAGCGCGTGAAACCAAAGACTTCGGCATGGAAGCGGCATCAATGGCCTTCTTCCTACTGTCCCGAAGTCGTTATGCCCGGCGCTCGCCGGTTGTAGTGCTTCAGGACGGAACGGTGGGCACCGTGATGGTGCCCAAACAAACATAGAGAACGTGGAGACACCCATGCAAACCGACACAACTCGCGAGAACCCGCAGGGCACCTTGCCGCAGGCCGCCGATTCGAATTCGGATCTGTCCGCCACCGCGCCTGGCCAGCTGCGCGTGATCAAGCGTAACGGGACTGTCGTTCCTTACACCGATGACAAAATCACCGTCGCCATCACCAAAGCGTTTCTTGCAGTTGAGGGCGGCACCGCTGCCGCTTCGTCGCGCATCCACGACACCGTTGCCCGCCTGACCGAACAAGTCACCGCAACCTTCAAGCGTCGCATGCCATCGGGCGGCACCATCCACATCGAAGAAATCCAGGACCAGGTCGAACTGGCGCTGATGCGTGCCGGCGAGCAGAAAGTGGCGCGCGACTACGTGATCTACCGTGACGGTCGTTCGAAAGAGCGCGCCGCCCACGCACCGGTCGAAGCAGCGGTACAGGCTCACCCGTCGATCCGCATCACCCGCGCTGATGGCAGCCTTGCACCTCTGGACATGGGTCGCCTGAACACCATCGTCACCGAAGCGTGCGAAGGTCTTGCAGAAGTTGACGGCGACCTGATCCAGCGCGAAACCCTGAAGAACCTGTACGACGGCGTGGCCCTGACCGACGTCAACACCGCTCTGGTGATGACCGCCCGTACGCTGGTCGAGCGTGAGCCGAACTACTCGTTCGTGACCGCCCGCCTGCTGATGGACACCCTGCGTGCCGAAGGTCTGAACTTCCTGGGCGTCGCCGAGAGCGCGACTCACCACGAAATGGTCGACCTGTACGCCAAGGCGCTGCCGGCGTACATCGCCAAAGGTATCGAATTCGAATTGCTGAACCCGGTTCTGGCGTCCTTCGACCTGGAAAAACTCGGCAAGGCGATCAACCACGAGCGCGATCAGCAGTTCACGTACCTGGGCCTGCAAACCCTGTACGACCGTTACTTCATCCACAAGGACGGTATCCGCTTCGAACTGCCGCAGATTTTCTTCATGCGCGTGGCCATGGGCCTGGCAATCGAAGAGAAGAACAAAGAAGACCGTGCGATCGAGTTCTACAACCTGTTGTCGTCCTTCGACTACATGTCTTCGACTCCGACCCTGTTCAACGCCGGCACCCTGCGTCCACAGCTGTCGAGCTGCTACCTGACCACCGTGCCGGATGACCTGTCGGGCATCTACCACGCGATCCACGACAACGCCATGTTGTCGAAATTCGCTGGCGGCCTGGGCAATGACTGGACGCCGGTTCGTGCGCTGGGTTCGTACATCAAGGGCACCAACGGCAAATCCCAGGGCGTTGTACCGTTCCTGAAAGTAGTGAACGACACCGCCGTCGCCGTTAACCAGGGTGGCAAGCGCAAAGGCGCTGTCTGTGCTTACCTGGAAACCTGGCACATGGACATCGAGGAGTTCATCGAACTCCGCAAGAACACCGGTGATGACCGTCGTCGTACCCACGACATGAACACCGCCAACTGGATCCCTGACCTGTTCATGAAGCGCGTCTTCGATGACGGCCCGTGGACCCTGTTCTCGCCATCCGAAGTTCCGGACCTGCACGACCTGACCGGCAAGGCTTTCGAAGAGCGTTACGAGTACTACGAAGCCCTGTCCCAGTACCCAGGCAAGATCAAGCTGTTCAAGACCATTCAGGCCAAAGACCTGTGGCGCAAAATGCTGTCGATGCTGTTTGAAACCGGCCACCCATGGCTGACCTTCAAAGACCCGTGCAACCTGCGCAGCCCGCAGCAGCACGTGGGCGTGGTTCACAGCTCGAACCTGTGCACCGAGATCACCTTGAACACCAACAAGGACGAAATCGCCGTTTGCAACCTGGGCTCGATCAACCTGCCGAACCACATCGTCGACGGCAAGCTGGACACCGCCAAGCTGGAACGCACCGTGAACACCGCCGTGCGCATGCTCGATAACGTTATCGACATCAACTACTACTCGGTGCCACAAGCGAAGAACTCCAACTTCAAGCACCGTCCGGTCGGTCTGGGCATCATGGGCTTCCAGGACGCTTTGTACCTGCAGCACATCCCTTACGGTTCCGACGCTGCCGTCGAGTTCGCCGACAAGTCGATGGAAGCGGTCAGCTACTACGCGATCCAGGCTTCCTGCGACCTGGCTGACGAGCGCGGCGCCTACGAGACGTTCCAGGGTTCGCTGTGGTCCAAAGGCATCCTGCCGCTGGATTCGCAACAGATCCTGATCGAGCAACGTGGTCAGCAGTACATCGACGTCGACCTGAACGAAACCCTGGACTGGGCACCGGTTCGCGCCCGTGTGCAGAAAGGCATTCGTAACTCCAACATCATGGCCATCGCACCGACCGCGACCATCGCCAACATCACTGGCGTGTCGCAGTCGATCGAACCGACTTACCAGAACCTCTATGTGAAATCGAACCTGTCGGGCGAATTCACCGTGATCAACCCGTACCTGGTTCGCGACCTGAAAGCTCGCGGTCTGTGGGACTCGGTCATGATCAACGACCTGAAGTACTACGACGGTTCGGTACAGCAGATCGAGCGCATCCCGCAAGAACTCAAGGAGCTCTACGCGACGGCGTTCGAAGTGGACACCAAGTGGATCGTTGACGCGGCAAGCCGTCGTCAGAAGTGGATCGACCAGGCTCAGTCCCTGAACCTGTACATCGCTGGCGCTTCGGGCAAGAAGCTGGACGTGACCTATCGCATGGCCTGGTACCGTGGTCTGAAAACCACTTACTACCTCCGTGCCCTGGCCGCGACCAGCACCGAGAAGTCGACCATCAACACCGGTAAGCTGAACGCTGTTTCCAGCGGCGGCAACCACGGTGACGATTCAGTCCTGGCCGCTCCGGCCGGTCCAGCTCCAGTGCCGAAGGCTTGCGCCATCGACGAGCCGGATTGCGAAGCTTGCCAATAAGCTGAGCGGGTGAGCGCTGAAAGGCGCTTACCTCGACAACCCCCGATCAGTCCTCTGGATTGGTCGGGGGTTTTCTTTTGCCTTGAGAAATGTGGTCCCAGCTGCTCGCGATGAGGCCAATACAGACAACCACGATGTCAGTGCCTGAGACAAATCCAGGCCATAAAAAAGCCCCTCTTGCGAGGGGCTCTTTGTGAAGCGCTATCCGCTAACCAGCATCAGGTCATCTGAATGATGGTCTGCATGATGGTGCTCTGGGTGGAGATGGTCTTGGCGTTCGCCTGATAGTTGCTCTGCGCCTTGATCAGCTCGACCAATTCGTTGGTCAGGTTGACGTTGGACTCTTCCAGAGAGTTGGACACGATCGAACCCAGCGTACCGGTCTCCGGCGCATCGACACCCGCCACACCCGAGGAAAAGGTTTCTTTCCAGCGAGTACCGCCCACTGGCTGCAAACCTTGCTCGTTGGCGAAGCTGGCTACCGCAACCTGACCGATGGCCTTGGTTTGCTGGTTGCTGAAGTTGGCAGTCATGACGCCGCTGGCGTCGATGGTCAGGCTGGAGATCTGGCCGGTGGCGTAGCCGTCCTGGTATTGGGCGGTACGAGTGGTTGCCGAGTTATAGGACGTGGTCAGCGCCATGTTGAAGGCGATACCGTCAGCAGCTGCATCGGAACCATTCGGGCCCCAGGTCACAGGGGTCGTTGTGGCGTCAGTGATAACGCCGGGGATCCAGTCGTCCATGGTCAAGGTGGTACCGTCTGTACCTAGCGTCCAGCCTGTCCCTGCGGTAATCGTGTCGATGCTACCGTCGGAATTGAAGGTAATATCTGCCTCGCTAGGCGTCAGGGTGGTGCTAGCCGGATCGCTCGGCGTGCGACCATCCATGTAGGTATAAATCGTCCATGCGTTTACGTCCGTCTTGACGTAATACTGATCCATGGTGTGTTCATTACCCTGGGTGTCATAGACCTTGGTGGAAATGGTCTTGTTGTAGCTGTTGGTATCGGTCGGGCTGAACGTCGTCACGGTCGGCAAATCTTCAGCCGAATTCAGGTTCATCGTCTGATCGACTCTGGTGGTCGCGTTCGGCTTGAGAGCCGACGTATCAATCTTCAAATCAGTCAACACGCCGTTGATGATCTTGCCGTTGGAGTCGACGCCATAACCTTGCAAACGGTTGCCGTTGTTATCGACCACATAGTTTTCGGCATCGGTCTTGAACGCACCGGCACGGGTGTAGCTCAGGGAACCGTTGTCGCTGAGGATGAAGAAACCGCCGCCCTGGATGCCCATGTCCAGCACGTTGCCGGTGTTGTTCACATCGCCCTGGCTGAACTGCTGGGAGACGTTGGCCAGACGCACGCCGTTACCGATGGTCTTGCTGCCGGTACCCAGGCGAGTGGCCGAGTACACGTCTTCGAATTCTGCACGGGACGATTTGAAACCGGTGGTTGCGACGTTGGCGATGTTGTTTCCGGTCACGTCCAGTTGTTTGTTGGCTGCATAGAGACCGCTAAGGCCGATATTGAAAGACATATTCCACTCCTTTGTGCCGGGTTAGTCGGCTCTATATACCAATGGTTTCTACTTTGGACAGGGCAACGCTGCCCAGGCCAGCCAGGTTCAGCATCAACTCACCGCCGGTCTGGCTGATGGTCACGCTGTTGACCGTTGCCGGCAGGTACGTAATCAGTGAGGTGTTCGTGCCGTCGATGGTGGTCGTCGCGCCGAAGGTGTAGGTACCCGCCGGTGCCACCGCGCCCGCATCGTCCTTGCCGTCCCAGATGAAACTGGCGTTACCAGCACTTTGACTGCCCATCTCGAGAGTACGGATGGTCTTGCCTTCCAAGTTGGTGATCTTGACGGTGGCGGCGGAAACCGAGGTTGGCACCACGACGGTCCCGTTGAGGCTTTTGGAGGTGTCGACCACGGCTTTGTCGGTCTGCGCGATGACCGAACGACCCACCAGCGAAGAAGCCTGCAAGGCTTGCGACGAGTTGTAGCTGCTGGCAAGGCCGGTCACCGTGTCGTTCAGCGTGGTGATGCCTTCCAGGCTACTGAACTGCGCCAGCTGTGCCACGAACTCGCTGTTGTCCTGAGGATCGAGCGGGTTCTGGTTTTTCAGCTGAGTCACCAGCAGTTGCAGGAACGCGTCCTTGCCCAGTTCCTGGCCGCCGGTAGCGGCCGAGGTCAGGCTGTCAGTGGTCGTAGAGGTAGTGGCCGTGACCGAAGAGTTGGCCAGAACATCGCTAATAACGCTCATATGAATCGCCCCTTATCACTGACCGAGGGTCAGGACCTTCTGCATCATGGTTTTGGCGGTGTTCATCATTTCGGCGTTGGTCTGGAACGAACGGCTCGCGGAAATCATGTCGGCCATTTCTTCGACGACGTTGACGTTCGGGTAGTAGACGTAGCCCTTGCCATCGGCGGCCGGATGGTTCGGCTCGTAGCGCGCTTCAAGGTTGCTCTGGTCTTCGACCACGCCCAGCACTTGCACGCCTTGACCGGCGGCGTCCTGGTTCTGGAACAGCGAATCGCTGCCGCCGCTCTGGCCGCCCTGGAACATGGTGGCGAACACCGGGTGACGGGCACGGTAGGTCTGGTCGATGCTCGACGAGACGGTCTCGGCGTTGGCGATGTTCGAGGCCACGGTGTTCAGGCGCGTGGTTTGCGCACTCATGCCGCTACCGGCAATGTTGAAAACACTGGATAGAGACATGGATTACTCTCCGCGCAGGGCTGATACCAGCCCTTTGAATTTACTGTTGAGCAGGGTGAAGCTGGCCTGAAAGTTGACCGCGTTTTCCGCGTAGTTCGACTGTTCAAGCTGGGCGTCCACGGTGTTCTGGTCGATCGACGGTTGCATCGGTGTGCGATACATCAGCGACTCGTCGCCATTGCCCAGGCCTTCAGATTCGATGTGACGGCTGTTGGTCATGTTCAAGGCGAACTTGCCGTTTTTGGTTTTCTCGTTTTGCTCGGCGAGCACTTTCGAGAAGTCCAGATCCCGAGCCTTGTAGTTCGGGGTGTCGGCGTTGGCGATGTTGTTGGCCAGGACTTCGGCACGCTGAGCGCGGAAGCCCAGGGCTTGTTCGTGGATACCGAGCGCTTTATCGAAGCTGATGCTCATGCCGGGAAACCTTCGGGTGACCTGATTTTTCGTACGATGGATATAGCAAGCGCCGTGCCAATTAAAAAAAGCCCGTAAACCGGGGCTTTGCGGGCAGGGGCAAGGCGGCAATGCCAGAAAAGCGGCAACCGATTTCCGCCGCCTGCCGCTTTTCTGCCGCTTATCACGGTCGAAAGAACACCATCTCCCCCTTGTGGGAGCGGGCTTGCTCGCGAAGGCGTCGTGTCAGTCGACATCAGCTTTGACTGGCACACCGCTTTCGCGAGCAAGCCCGCTCCCACAGGGGATTGAGGTGAAGTCGAAGGAATTTGGCAGGCACAAAAAAACGGGAGCCCCTAAGGACTCCCGTTTTTTGGTGACGCCAACGAATCACTTCGCCTTGTAAATGATCCCCGGGCTGCACTGGACCATCTGGTAATGATCCGGCAAACCGTTCAACGCTTCGGACGCGCCAAGGAACAGATAACCACCCGGCTTCAGCGTGCTGTGAATGCGCAACAGGATGTCTTTCTTCACCTCGGCGGAGAAGTAGATCAGCACGTTGCGGCAGAACACGATGTCGAACTTGCCCAGGCTCGCGTAGCTGTCCAGCAGGTTGAACGAGCGAAATTCCACCCGACTCTTGATCGGTGCCTTGATGGCCCAACGTCCCGGCCCTTTCGGGTCGAAGTAACGCTGAAGGCGCTCGGGCGACAGACCGCGGCCGATGGCCAGGCTGTCGTACTCGCCGGTCTTGCAGTTGGTCAGCATGGTGCCGGACAGATCCGTGGCAACGATCTGCACACCCATCTTCAACTGCCCCATGTTGACCCGCTCGAACTCATCGATGGACATCGACAGCGAATACGGTTCCTGGCCCGACGAACACGCTGCCGACCAGATCCGCAGGCGCTGGCCGGGGCTGGCCTTGATCGCTTCAGGCAATACCTTGTTCTTCAAGACCTCAAACGGATAGGTGTCACGAAACCACAGGGTTTCGTTGGTGGTCATGGCATCCACCACCATCTCGCGCAAACCGCTGCGCGGCTGGGTCTGGATGCGCTGAACCAGCTCCCCCAGCGATTTGATGCCTTGCTGTTCCATCAGTTTGTTGAGACGGCTCGAGACCAGGTATTGCTTGTTTTCACCGAGCAAAATGCCACAGGCTTTTTCCAGGAAGACCCGGAACTGTTCGAAATCCAAATTACCCGTAGACAATGATGCAGCCTCTTAAATCGTGTTAACCGCCAAGGGCAAAGCGCCCCTAGCTGATATCTGCTGCTTTGATCCGGTCGACTACCCGGGATGCCAGGTCATCAGGACGGAACTTGGCCAGGAAGTCATCGGCACCGACTTTCTTGACCATCGCCTGATTGAACACGCCCGACAACGAAGTGTGCAGGATGATATGAAGCTTTTGCATGCGCGGGTCGGCGCGGATCTCGGCTGTCAGGGTGTACCCGTCCATCTCCGGCATCTCGATGTCGGAGATCATCATCAGGAACTCGTCTTCCGGCTTCTTGCCCTCGTCGACCAGCTTGCGCAGGTAGTCCAGCGCTTGCCGGCCGTCGTTCAACGCCACCACTTCGACGCCGATCGTTTGCAGGCAACGGGTCACCTGCTTGCGCGCCACCGATGAGTCATCGACCGTCAGCACGCGCAAGGACAACGCCTTGTGCTGAGTCTCGACATCCACCACGCCCACCGAAATGGCTTCCGGTGTCGGCGCCACTTCCGCCAGCACCTTCTCGACGTCGATGATTTCGACTAACTGATTGTCGACCCGAGTCACCGCCGTCAGGTAGTGATCGCGCCCTGTGCCCTTGGGTGGCGGATGAATCTCCTCCCAGTTCATGTTGACGATGCGCTCCACCGACCGAACCAGGAAACCCTGTGTCTTGGTGTTGTACTCCGTGATGATCACGAAGGGATTGCTCTGATCTTTCAACGCACCGGCACCGGTCGCCATCGCCAGATCCAGAATCGGAATGGTCGCCCCCCGAATATTCGCCACACCGCACACGACAGGACTGGACTTGGGCATCAGGGTCAGCTTGGGGCATTGCAGCACCTCGCGAACCTTGAACACGTTGATCCCATACAGCTGCTGGCCGTCGAGACGGAACAACAACAGCTCAAGGCGATTCTGCCCTACCAGTTGCGTGCGCTGGTTCACCGAATCCATTACACCAGCCATGCCCAGACTCCTACTACCAACGCTAAGTGTGTTGCGACGCACATTCATCACTAAACGGCACGGCGCTTGCTTTTTAACTCTTATGAACACAGAACCGACATTTTTCCGACGCCTTGCATCAACCTCCCGCAGATTACTTTGTGCGATGTCGGCCGTTTGCCTGTTCAACGCTGGCAGCCCTGCCCTTGCTGACGCGGTTACCTTGCCTGACATGCTTATCGGCGTCACTCAGGGCTTTCTTGAATTCACCGTAGAAGACTATTTGGCCACGAGTCAAACGCAAGGACGCTACGAGATCGAGGTCAACCAGCTTGATCCGCGCCTGCGCATGCCTATGTGCGACAAGGAATTGACAGCCACCCTCGAGAGCCCGGCGAGGCCTCTGGGCCGAGTCACGGTCAAGGTTCGCTGCGACAGCGCCTCCCCCTGGACAGTCTTCGTACCCGCTCAAGTACGGCTGTTTCGCGACATCGTGACCACCACCCGCCCCCTCAAGCGCACCGGGATTATCGAGCCTCAGGACGTGACCCTGCGCGAGCGCGATATCAGTCTGATAAATCAGGGCTTTCTGACCTCCGTCGATCAGGCGATCGGACAAAAACTTACCCGACCAATGGTCGCTGATCAGATCATTACCCTGGTGCACCTTGAACAGGCGGAAGTGATTCGCAAGGGCGATCAGGTGGTGATTACCGCCCGCAGTGGTACGCTCAGTGTGCGTATGCCGGGTGAAGCGCTGTCCAACGGCGGCATGAGCGAACAGATTCGTGTGAAAAACCTTAACTCCCAGCGGGTCATCAAGGCGCAAGTCACCGCGCCCGGCCAGGTGGAAGTTTCTATGTAAGCGGCCATGCAGGGCTCTCGGCCCCCCGAAGATATGGCGCGCCACTCGGCTGTTGCCTAAACTGTGCCGCATGCAGGACGCGCGCTGGCGCATGCGCGCTCATTGATAAATGGGCCTAAAGTTTTCCGGGAGAGAGCCGAAAACATGGCAAGCGTCCAAATACCCAGAGGTTTTTTGTCATGGTCATCGATTTCAGTCGTTTAAACAGCTCCTCGTCACTTACGGGCAGTACACGTACCAGCGCCGCGAAGGAAACCGCCGAAACCGGCCAATCCGCGCCGCTGAATACCCCGGCCGAACAGGCCAGTACCACCAAAAGCGGGGAATCGGTACACCTCAGCGATGAGGCTCAACAGTTGCAGAAGGTCACTGACAAGCTGCGCGATCAGCCTGCCGTCGACAACGCCCGCGTGGCCGAGTTGAAAGCAGCGATTGCCGATGGCAGCTATAAAGTCGACAGCAACCGTGTAGCCAGCAAACTGCTCAACTTCGAAGCCCAGCGCTAGGCCACCGCCCGCGCCAGGCTTTTGGACGCTTAAAACCCAAGGCCAGCCATGCACGACACTAATTTACTGCAACTGATCATCGACGACTTTGCCCCGGCGCAACACCTGCTAGAGCTCCTGCAAACCGAGTCCCTCGCGCTGCACGGTCGCGACATGCCGCTGCTCGAAGACATTCTGGCGCAGAAACAGGCATTGATCATTTTGCTCGAACAGCATGGCCGCAAGCGCAGTGAAATCCTCGCCAGCCTCAACCTGCCGACCAATCGCCAGGGCCTGGAGCAACTTGCCAGCCATTCGAGCATTGGCGATCAGTTGCTGGCACAGAGCGACGTACTGACTGACCTTCTGGCCCGGTGCCAGGCCACCAATGCCAACAATGGCCAGTCGATTCTGGTACAGCAGGCCGCCACGGCCAACCAGCTGAAAATCCTCACCGGCGGCGAGCCGCCAGCGCTCTACGATGCCCGCGGTTCAACCTCCAGGCTCGCAAAACCACGCCCGCTCAGTCAGGCTTGAGCCTTTCAATGAGCGCGCTCTATCAAGACGCGAAACATGCTGGCAGAATGCTGGCAAGTAGTCATATTTGTCTGGAGATTGATACCCCGTGTTCAATGCCTTAAGCGCGGAAGATGCTCCGCAGCCACCCAAGGTGCTCACCACGCCCCTGGAAATCTCCAGCAATCTGCGTCAGCTGCAAGACAGCCATGACCCGCTGATCATCACGTTCCATGAGCGCAGCCAGCGCTTCCAGAGTTATCTGGTGGACGTCGACCGTGACAGCAACATGATTGCCCTGGACGAAATGATCCCGCGCGATGGCGAACGCTTTCTGTTGGCCGGCGAACCGTTCAAGGTCGAAGGCTTCCACGAAGGCGTACGCATCGCTTGGGAAAGCAATGGTCAGCTGACCATCGACGAATCCGGCGATGGCCGCTGCTACCGTGGCACGCTGCCCGATGAGGTGGTTTACCACCAGCGCCGCAATGCTTTCCGCGCCGCGTTGAAGCTGGCGCAACTGGTGAATGTCGAACTGGGCGGTGACAAACTCAAGTCGCCCATCAACGGCAAACTGCTGGACATCTCCGCCACCGGCTGCAAGTTACGCTTCGAGGGTGACATCACCGCCAGGCTGCAACTGGGCCAGGTCTACGACCGCTTCGTCGCCGCCCTGCCCTTCGGCAGCATGACGGCACCCGTCGAGCTGCGTTACCTGCACTTCGAAGAGAAGATCAACACCACCTTCGCCGGCGTGCGTTTTCACAACATGAGCGGCTTGGTGCAACGGCAGGTCGAGCGGTTCGTCTATCAGCTTCAGCGCGAAGCGCGGCGCTTCGATAAAGACGACTTCTGATACGCCACTCCCGTAAAAAACGGGCAGTCCCTTGCGGTGACTGCCCGTTTTATGCCTTGATCAAGGCCTCGCTTCGGTAAAGCTTTGTTCACGAGCCGTGTCAGGGTCTTCTGGTTCCGAATCTGTTTCAGGCGCTGATTCGGGCTCGGCATCCGGATTGAAATCAGCCTCCGGGTTGACCGGATTCTGCATCTGATCCTGCACCACCTGCTCATCGACACGCGGGTCAAGGCAAACCACCAGCGGCGAACTCGACATGCTGTCCGGCATGGCCACGTGATGCAGCGGAGCATCGTCCACCTGATGCAGGTTGGTAACGGCTTTCGGGCGGATTCGCCACACCAGCACCAAGGCGAAGAAACTGAAGAAGGCATACAGCATCTGGCTGCCGAACAACTTCATCAGCACCCCGGCCACCAGCGGCCCGATACTCGCGCCGACACCGTAGGTCACCAGCAACATCGCCGTCAGCGACACCCGGCGATCACCCTCTACGTGGTCGTTGGAGAACGCCACCGCCAACGGGTACAGGCAGAACTGCACCAACGAACAGAAAAACCCGGCGATGAACAGCACCTCCAGCGGCACCTGCTGCATGATTGCCAGCGGCAACGCAGCCAGCGCCAGGCTGAACGCGAAGCAGCGGATCAACAGCGCCCGGTCATAGCGGTCCGACAGCCAACCCAACGGCCACTGCACCACCAGGCCGGCAAAAATGCAGCTACCCATGAACAGACCAACCTGTTCGGTGGACAGCCCTTGCTGCGAGGCATACAGCGGCGCCAGACCGTAGAACGAACCGACGATCAAACCCGAACCCAACACCGTACTCAGTGACTGCGGCACGCGCTTGATGAAGAACCGTGGTTCCATCGGCGCCGGGTGCAAAGGCGCCGGGTGAATCCGCCGCGTCAGGGCCACCGGCACCAGGCACAGGGCGAAACACAGAGCGACCAGCATCAGCAGTTCCAGGCCCAGGCCGGGGTGCATGACCAGAATCAGTTGACCCAACACCAACCCCAGATACGAGGCGATCATGTAGCCGCTGAACACCACGCCACGCTGCTTGGCTTCTGCCTGCTCATTGAGCCAGCTTTCGATCACCATGTATTGGCACATCATGCCCAGGCCGACGATCACCCGCAAAAACAGCCACGCGGGCAGCCAGTCCACCAAACCATGGCCCAGCACTGCCGCGCCGACAATCCCGGCGCAGGCTGAATAAGCTCGAATATGCCCGACCCGGGCAATCAACCGGTGGCCGATCTTGCCGCCCAACACCAGGCCGAAATAGTTGGCCGCCATCAACGCACCGACCCACAGGCTGTCGACGTTATCGGCCGCCAGGCGCAGGGCAAGGTAAGTACTCAACAGGCCCGAGCCGATCAACATCATCAGCGAGGCGAAATAAAGCCCCCGAAAAGATTTCAAGATTTGGCGCATCGGCGTTCCGAGCGGCTCCTTGCAGTGAGTATCGGGCTATCGACAAACGATAGCCCGACGGCGACGGATCGTCAGGCCTGGGCTGCTAGTACACGCCGTTCCCAGGGAGTAATTTCATCAAAGAAGCTGCTCAACTCCATGGTCTTCGAAGCGATGTAGCCTTCGATGAACTCCTTGCCGAACAGTTCCTTCGCCAATTGGCTACGTTTCAGACGTTCAAGAGCGGCATGCAAGGTACACGGCAACGAAAGATTATCCGGCACAACGAACTCACCCTGAATCGGCTCGCTCGGCTCCAGTTTGTTTTCGATGCCATACAAACCCGCGGCCAGGCTCGCGGCGATCGCCAGATACGGATTGGCATCAGCCCCCGGCAAGCGGTTTTCGACCCGACGAGCGACCGGTGAACTGGCCGGAATGCGTAGTCCGGCCGCGCGATTGTCGTGGGACCAGCAGGCATTGTTCGGCGATGCGAAAGGATGGCACAGGCGCTGATAGGAGTTCACGTTCGGCGCAAACAGCGCGGTGAAATCCGCCAGGCCGGCCTGCTGACCACCGATAAAATGACGGAAGGTCGCGGTCGGCTCGCCGGCCTTGTCGCTGAACACGTTACGCCCGGTGCCGATCTCGACGATGCTCTGGTGAATATGCATCGAACTGCCCGGCGTGTGAGCCAACGGCTTGGCCATGCAGACCACGGTCAGGCCATGTTTGAGCGCCACTTCTTTGAGCAGATGCTTGAACAACAAGGTCTGGTCGGCCAGCAGCAACGGATCGCCATGCAGCAGGTTGATCTCGAACTGGCTGACGCCCATCTCGTGCATGAAGGTATCGCGCGGCAAGCCCAGCGCCGCCATGCATTCGTAGACTTCATTGAAGAAAGGTCGCAAGCCGTTATTGGAGCTGACGCTGAACGCCGAATGACCGTCCTCACGACGACCGTCCAGGCCCAGTGGTGGCTGGAAGGGTTGCGTCGGGTCAGGGTTGGGCGCGAAGACGAAGAACTCCAGCTCGGTCGCCACCACCGGCGCCAGCCCCAGGGCGGCGTATCGAGCGATCACGGCCTTGAGTTGGCCGCGGGTCGACAATGGCGAGCTCTCGCCAGTCAACTCGTGCGCATCACAAATGGCCAGCGCCCTAGGCTGCGAGCTCCAGGGCAAGCGGTGGATCTGCGCCGGATCAGGCACCAACGCCAGGTCGCCATCATCGCTGCCGTAAAAGCGCGCTGGCGGATAACCGCCCATGATGCATTGCAGCAGCACCCCCCGCGCCATCTGCAAACGCCGCCCTTCAAGAAATCCTTCGGCGGTCATCACCTTGCCGCGTGGTACGCCGTTCAGGTCCGGCGTGACACATTCAATCTCATCAATGCCCGTCAATCGCTGCGCGAGTGAACGATGGCCATCGGTTGTCATGACGCAATCCTTGTTGTACAAGCCGCGAACGGCGACTCGTACAAAATAGGCTCCGGCTGTTCGGAATATCAAGCAGCGTCAAACAAAAAGATATTCAGGGAAGGTAAAGGCTGAACACGCCACCGCCCAAGGGGCCGCCATTGCTGATTTCAGTGCGTCCGCCCACGCCATTGCGCTGATGCAACGCGGCAATCCGCCCGGCAAAGTACAGGCCCAGGCCGGTGCTGCCACTGCTGTGGTTGATGCCCTGCACATAATCGGCCTGACGCTCGATCATCTCGGGCGGGTAACCCTCGCCATCGTCGTTGATGGTCAGCACCAGTTGCCCGGCCTCATCGCTGACGCTGATCAACAAGGCATGGCGAGCATAGCGAATGGCGTTGTTGATGCAGTTGGCAAGCACCGAGGCAATCAGTTCCCGATCGAAGAAACCCAGCGGGCTCAACGGGTCCACTTCGTACGTCGCGATGATGCCGCGGCTGGCGAACACTTCTTGGTGAGCCGCCAGTTGCGCCTCAATGAAGTCATCCAGCTCATGGTAGGCCGGCTGCAACGGCATCTGGTTGACGCCGAGCTTATACAGCCCCAGCAACTGCACCAGCATGCCATTGAGGTGGGCGAACTCGAACTCGATCACGCCCTGCTCCGGGGTGTGCCGCTCGGGATCGGGCAAGCGCGCCAGCCATTGGCTGTGCGCCTGCATCAGCATGGCCAGTGAGTTCTTCATGTCGTGCACGGTGGAGGCGATCACCGTGGAGAAGTCGAGTGACGGTTCGCTGTCGATCATTCGCCGAACGCCTTGATTTTCAGTTTCTGGTAGCGCGGATAACGCGCGTCGGTATCGGGCATCAGGCCGACGGTTTTCAGGCAGCTGCGACATTCCTCCAGTTCGGCCGACGGCACATTGGTGTCGGTGCCATGCAGCAACGACTGCGCCATGTTCAGGGCGATACTGATGTTCTTCGGTTGCAGCGCCAGGGCTTTACGGAATACATCCCGGGCTTCCACCAGGTTGCCGGTCTTGTACACCCGCACGCCTTGCCGGTTGAGGTCGGCGGCCGCGTTACCGGAGTTGAGGATGGTCGGGTCGTCGGTCAGCTTGGCGATGCCTTTCATCACGCTCGGATCGTCGCCGTAGATTTCCGCACAGTTCTTCAGCATCGACGCGCCGGCATTCGCCTGTCCGAGCATTTGCAGCTGCTTGGCCACCAGCAGTGCCGCTTCGGCGCTCATGAACTGCTCCATGCCATCGAGGCGCATCATCGCCTGCTCGGTGAGCTTCTCGGCGGTTTCGGCATCGTTGAGCAACAGGCTGGTGGCTTTCATCAGTCGCGCACGAATCTGCAAACCGGGGTCGGAAGGGTTCTCCTTCGCCACCGCGCTCAGCGTTGTGTTGATTTCAAGGCGGGTCCGGGTGTCCAGCCCCTTCTCACTGCCTTTGCTGATCAAGGCATGGGCCAGGCCGAGGTTGCTTTCCGCATCCTTGAAACGTGACTGCGCCCCTTGGGCCACGGCCTGGCGATAGGCTTTGGAGGCCGTATCGAAATCCTCGTTGGTCATCGCCAGCTTGCCCAGCGACGCTTGCCGGCGCACCGCCAGCGGCGACAGGCGAATAGCCTCTTCCAAGACCCGCTGCGCCGCCTTGGTATCCCCTTCGGCGACCAGCACATCGGCCATGCCGTCGTAGAGGGCCGGCATCATCGGGAAGACTTTCAGGGCTTTTTCGTAAACCCCCTTGGCCTGGCTGACCTGACCGCGTTTGAACAGCAACTGGCCCAACCCGGCAAACGCCCATGGCAAAGGTCGATCAGCAATGATGCTGTCATAGAGACGCTCCAGCGCCTCATTCTGGTTCAAGTCGCGCAAGGCATCGGCGCGGTAACGCAGGCACAGCGGCGAATAACGAATGTCCTGTTTGCACAGGGCGATGCAGGCATTGAGCACTTCAACCGGTTTGCCCCGGTCAAGGGCTTGCAGGATGGGTTTGAGCAAGGTCTTGCGCTGCTCCAGGCGTTCCAGGCGCTGGGCCAGGCCGGAACGGTTGAACGGCTTGGTCAGGTAGGCATCAGGCTCGTGCTCCAATGCGCTGAGCACCATGGCCTGGCTGGTTTCGGCGGTGACCATGACAAACACACTTTCATGGCTGATCAGCTTCTCGATCATCAGGTCTTCGAGCACCTGCTGACCGTTCTTCTTGCCATCGCCCAGGTGAAAGTCCTGCAGGATGAAGTCGTAGGACTTCTGCGAGCACATGCGCAGCGCCTGTTCACCGGTATCGGCGGTGTCGACGTCCTTGACGCCCAGCTCCCGCAGCATGGACCTGACGGAACTGCGGAAATCCGAGAAATCATCGACGATCAAAAAGCTTTTTTGGTGATACGACAGCATCGAAGATTTCCAGGCAATTTAAGAAGTACAACCCAAAGGCAAGACACGGGCGAACACAGATTCGCGGCAGTTTTGGCGCGCAGATGATAGCGAGAGGCCATAGGCTATCAAGTCATTTCGCATAAACCCGTGATGACGTTTGCCGGCCGCCAGAGAGGAAAATCACAGCGACTGTTCGGGTTATCGGCCAGTAGTCGCGTTCCCTTGAAGCGGCGAGGTGACTTTGCTCAGCGCGTGGACCACTTTCGGGCTACGTAATCGCCCGAGCCTGACCGGTCACCCCAATGACAGGTTCTCCCGGTAAATCGTCGGGTGGTTGGGGCATAAAAAACCCGCCCAAGAAGATGCTCGAGACTTTTTAACTCTGAAGGCTGAAATTATTGGTGTCCCGGCGTCGGTAATCTTCAGCCAGCCCGCGCCCCGCTTGGGTTTCAGCTCTTTCAAGCCGCACCCGTATTAAGTGCCCATGGCCCCTTCGCCAAAAACAGATCGACATAATATTGACACCAAAACACCCGCCCGTCGGGATATTGGCACATCGCACTGTATCGCCGGTAATACACCTTTACAAAGCCTGACCCCACAACTAAACCACTATCAAACTGATATCAGGAAAGGCCGTATCCCGAATCAGTGCCACCCCAAACACGGCCTTATCCAGTCATTACTTCAGGAGTCCCTTCACATGGGTGCTCTCAGTCTATTGCGTGCCATGTGCAGCGCAGCTCCAGCTTCGGGCTCTCGCTCGCCCGACTTGTGCTGCGATTCGCTCCTCAAGTGCGGCGAACTTCTTCACCCCCGCGATACCAGCACTCCTCTGCCGTCGGGCCGACGATGTCCGGCACCCGCCTCGTACCGCTCCTGAACACCAGAGCGGTACAAGAACGGGACTTCGTCCTGTTAGCAGTCCTTGGCGATTCTAAAAATAAAAACGGCATTCTCGGGAGAAAGACATGGCTACTACCACAACCACCAGCGGCGGCACCGTTACTTCGCTTTCCAATACACCGCAGGCCCAGGACGACATTTTCACTACAGGTGTCATTGGCACGAGCAGCGCGGCCATCACTGAAGACCTGCTGGGAGTCGTGTACCTGGACGTCATGTCCAATGACCTGGGGGGCAACGCAAAGACACTGTGGTCACTCGATAACGCGACCAGTGTTTCTACTGCCACCAAGGTTTATGCTCCGGCCGATCTCTTGGTCCAGGACACGGGCAGAATTGAGGCGACGAGTACTGACACCAGTTTCAACGGGGCAAAGATCTGGATTACATCGGATGGAAAAGTCGGCTACGACGCCGCTACGTTGTCGACTGCGTTCAAGGCGCAACTCCAGGCGCTTGCTGGCGGAGCGTCCCTGACGGACAGCTTTACGTATGCGATTCGTCTCGGCAACGGCACCCTCAGCTGGGCCACTGCGCAGGTGCAATTCGCAGGTGCGAATGACAGTGTGACGATGAGCCTTGGCGCACAGGCCGGCACGGTAACCGAAGATGCGACCACGACGTCGAGCCCGACCGACTCGCTGAGCGCGACGGGCGTCATTGCGTTTAACGACGTGGATCTGAGTGACACGCATACCGCCTCTTTCGTGGCTGCGGGGGGCAATACCACAGCGCTGGGCAACTTCGCCCTTGCACCCGTGACTGAAGCGGCCAACGCAGCCGACGGCACCGTTAACTGGACTTATACCCTGAATAATGCGGCAGCCCAGTCCCTGGCCCAAGGGCAGACGGCTACCGAAACTTATGTGGTCACCATCAATGATGGGCATGGCTCATCGACCACGCAGAACGTGACGATCACCATCACCGGCACCAACGATCAGGTACAGATCACCAGCGGCGTACAGGCCGGCGATGCCGGGGAAGACAGTGGCGACTACGCGGCCAGCGGCAGCATCACTTTCACCGACGTCGACTTGATCGATACCCACAGCGTCACTGTCACGCCGGGTGCTTCCGGCTACCTGGGCAGTTTCACCACCGATCCATTGAGCGACAGCACCGGCACGGGCAGTGGTTCGCTGGGCTGGAACTTCGCGGTGAACAACGCCGCGTTGCAGTTCCTCGGTGAAGGCCAGAGCGTCACGCAAATCTATAACGTGGCGATTGGCGACGGCGCGGTGCAGACCGTGACCATCACGATCACCGGCATCAACGATCAGGTGCAGATCACCAGCGGCGTGCAGGCCGGCGATGCAGGGGAAGACAGCGGCGACTACGCAGCCAGCGGCAACATCACCTTCACCGACGTCGACCTGATCNTCAATCCACTGAGCGACAGCACCGGCACGGGCAGCGGTTCGCTGGGTTGGAACTTCGCGGTGAACAACACCGCGTTGCAGTTCCTCGGCGAAGGCCAGAGCGTCACCCAAACCTATAACGTGGCGATCGGCGACGGCGCGGTGCAGACCGTGACCATTACAATTACCGGCGACAACGACCAAGTACAGATCACCAGCGGCGTGCAGGCCGGCGATGCAGGGGAAGACAGCGGCGACTACGCAGCCAGCGGCAACATCACCTTCACCGACGTCGACCTGATCGATACCCACAGTGTCACTGTCACGCCGGGCGCTTCCGGCTATCTGGGCAACTTCACCACCGATCCACTGAGCGACAGCGCCGGTACGGGCAGCGGTTCTCTGGCGTGGAACTTTGCGGTGAACAACTCCGCGTTGCAGTTCCTCGGCGAAGGCCAGATCGTCACGCAAACCTATAACGTGGCGATCGGCGACGGCGCGGTGCAGACCGTGACCATCACGATCACCGGCATCAACGATCAGGTGCAGATCACCAGCGGCGTACAGGCCGGCGATGCCAAGGAAGACAGTGGCGACTACTCGGCCAGCGGCAGCATCACCTTCACCGACGTCGACCTGATCGACACCCACAGCGTCACTGTCACGCCGGGTGCTTCCAGCTATCTGGGCAATTTCACCACCAATCCACTGAGCGACAGCACCGGTACGGGCAACGGTTCGCTGGGCTGGAACTTTGCGGTGAACAACTCCGCGTTGCAGTTCCTCGGCGAAGGCCAGAGCGTCACCCAAACCTATAGCGTGGCGATCGGCGACGGCGCGGTGCAGACCGTGACCATTACTATCACTGGCACCAACGACCAGCCGACGCTGACGATTACCGACGCCACCGGCGCGATGAACGAAGGCAACGGCACGGCCACCCTGAGCGACAGCGGCGCACTGAGCTTTGCCGATCTGGACAGTACCGACACGGTGACCGTATCGCAGACCGCCAACGGCGACATCGCCTGGAGCGGCGGCGTGCTCAATGCGACCGTGGCCTCGGCACTGGTGGCTGGTTTCTCGGTCGACCAGAACAGCTGGGACTACAGCAGCAATCAGAACCTCGACTTCCTCGGAGCGGGTGAAACCATCACCTTCTCGTACGCGGTGGTCGCCACCGACGACAGCAGCGCGGCTAACGCTGCCTCGGCGACGCAGACGGTGACCATCACTATCACCGGCACTAACGATGCGCCCGTACTCAGCTTCGTGACGGGCAGTGATGCTGGCGCGGTGAAGGAAGACACCACGCTCAGCGTCAGCGGCCAGTTCAGCTCGGCCGACATCGATCATGCTGCTACGGCCACTTGGAGCATCGCGGGCACGAATACCGGCACCTATGGTTCGATCGCGGTGGACAACACTGGCAAATGGACTTACACCCTGGCCAATGGCACCGACGGAATCGCCAGCGCGGTGCAGTCGCTGAAGGCGGGAGAAAGTCACGATGAAGTGTTCAGCGTGCAGGTCAGCGATGGCCTCGGCGGCGTGGACACCCAACTGGTGACCGTCACCGTCAGCGGCACTAACGATGCGCCCGTACTCAGCTTCGTGACGGGCAGTGATGCTGGCGCGGTGCAGGAAGACACCACGCTCAGCGTGAGCGGCCAGTTCAGCTCCGCCGACATCGATCATGCTGCTACGGCTAGCTGGACAATCAATGGCTCGGCTTCGGGCACCTACGGCTCGATCGCAGTCGACAGCACCGGAAAATGGACTTACACCCTGGCCAATGGCTCCGACGGAATCGCCAGCGCGGTGCAGTCGCTGAAGGCGGGAGAAAGTCACGATGAAGTGTTCAGCGTGCAGGTCAGCGATGGCCTCGGCGGCGTGGACACTCAGCTGGTGACTGTCACCGTCAGCGGCACTAACGATGCGGCCGTGTTGTCCTTGGCGAACGTCACGCTGACCGAAACTAATGCCCCACTGACCACCAACGGCACGCTGACCATCAGCGACATCGACAGCGCCGCGGCCTTCGTCGCGCAGTCCAACATCGACGGCAGTTACGGCCAATTCTCCATCGGCACTAATGGTGCCTGGACCTATGTCGCCGACTCCGCCCACAACGAGTTCGCTGCCGGTATCACCTACACCGACAGCTTCGCCGTGAGCAGCGCCGATGGCACCGTCACCTCAGTCACCGTGCATATCCTCGGCACCAACGACGCCGCGCTGTTGTCCGCCGACATCGCCAACCTGACCGAAACCAATGCTCCGCTGAGCACCTCCGGCACCCTCACCATCAGTGACGTCGACAGCCCGGAAACCTTCCAGGCCCAATCCGGTACCGCCGGCGCCAACGGTACCTTCGCCATCAATACCGTGGGTAACTGGAGCTATACCGCCAACTCGGCCTTCGACTCACTCAATGTCGGCGACAGCCTGACCGACACCTTCACGGTACTGAGTGCCGACGGCACCGCAACCGCGGTAACCGTCACCATCAAAGGCAGCAACGACGCCGCCGTGCTGTCCTCAGCCAGCGTCACGCTGACCGAAACCAATGCCCCGCTGACCACGGCTGGCACCCTCACCATCAGCGACGTCGACAGCCCGGAAACCTTCCAGGCCCAATCCGGTACCGCTGGCGCCAACGGAACCTTCACCATCAATACCGCGGGTAACTGGAGCTATACCGCCAACTCGGCCTTCGACTCACTTAATGTCGGCGACAGCCTGACCGACACCTTCACGGTACTCAGTGCCGACGGCACCGCGACTGCGGTGACGGTGACCATCAACGGCAGCAACGACTCGCCGACGATCACCTCCAACGGCGGTGGTGCGACGGCCTCGGTCAGCGTGGCGGAGAACAGCGCGGTGGTCACGACAGTGGCGGCGACCGATGCTGATCTGCCAGCGCAAACCCTGAGCTACAGCATCGTCGGCGGAGCGGATGCCGCGAAGTTCTCGATCGTTTCAGGCACAGGCGCGCTGAGCTTTGTCTCTGCACCTAACTTTGAGTCCCCAACTGATTCGGGAACGAACAACGTCTATGACGTCATCGTGCGGGCATCGGACGGCACGCTGTTTGATGACCAGACGATCGCGGTGAGCGTGACAGGCGTCAATGACAACACCCCGACGATCACCTCCAACGGCGGTGGTGCGACGGCCTCGGTCAGCGTGGCGGAGAACAGCACGGTGGTCACGACAGTGGCGGCGACCGATGCTGATCTGCCAGCGCAAACCCTGAGCTACAGCATCGTCGGCGGAGTGGATGCCGCGAAGTTCTCGATCGTTTCAGGTACGGGTGCGCTGAGCTTTGTCTCTGCACCTAACTTTGAGTCCCCAACTGATTCGGGAACGAACAACGTCTAGGACGTCATCGTGCGGGCATCGGACGGCACGCTGTTTGATGACCAGACGATCGCGGTGAGCGTGACAGGCGTCAATGACAACACCCCGACGATCACCTCCAACGGGGGCGGTGCGACGGCCTCGGTCAGCGTGGCGGAGAACACCACGGCGGTCACGACAGTGGCGGCGACCGATGCTGATCTGCCAGCGCAAACGCTGAGCTACAGCATCGTCGGCGGAGTGGATGCCGCGAAGTTCTCCATTGTTTCAGGTACGGGCGCGCTGAGCTTTGTCTCTGCACCTAACTTTGAGTCCCCAACTGATTCGGGAACGAACAACGTCTATGACGTCATCGTGCGGGCATCGGACGGCACGCTGTTTGATGACCAGACGATCGCGGTGAGCGTGACAGGCGTCAATGACAACACCCCGACGATCACCTCCAACGGGGGCGGTGCGACCGCTTCGGTCAGCGTGGCGGAGAACAACACTGCAGTCACGACAGTGACGGCGACCGATGCTGATCTTCCGGCGCAAACCCTGAGCTACTCGATCCTGAATACGGCCGGGACGGACTTCGGCAAGTTTTCGATCAGTTCAAGCGGGGTGTTGACGTTCAATTCGGCGCCGGATTACGAGAATGCCCAGGATGTCGGTGGTGCCGACGCTGACAATGCCTATGTTGTGGACGTTCTGGTGGCCGACGGCAATGGCAGAACCGACACCCAAACGATTACGGTAAACGTGCAGAACGTAGTTGAGACTCCAGTTGATACGGTGGCGCCGACGGTGACAGTGACGGGGACGGCCTTAGGGAATGCGATCACCCCTATCCCTTCAACGTCGACAGTCACATTCCAGTTCAGTGAGGCAGTGAGCGGTTTCAACCTTTCGGACGTCACGGTGAGTGCATCAGGGGCAACGCCCCGCGGAACCTGGAGTAACTTCACGCAGGTAGACGGCGATACCTACACGGCGACGCTGACTAGAACACAATCCGGTGGCGTGAAAGTCGACGTTACCGCGAACAGCTACACCGACTTGGCGGGCAATGCTGGTGCTGCCGGGAGCAGTGCAAACCTTCCGGCAGGCGTTGCCGGCGAACCCATCAATTTAGCCCTCACTACTCCGTCGGCCGATATTAGCGGCCCGATAACGGTGTCAATCAGCGGTGTTCCTTCGGGATGGATATTCAATGCGGGAACCGACAACGGCGACGGCACTTGGACCGTGCAGACCAGCGATCCTGGCGCATTGACGGTGACAGCCCCAAGCGACTTCGCGGGTGCGTTGGTGCTTGATGTCAACATGAACTGGAGCAACAGCGACGGCAGCGACGGTAGCGCCTATGTGTACAACAACGTCGAAGTCTATGCCCCCGGCGCGCCGATCTTCGCCTTGTCCGCAGACGACAACCTGACTGGCTCTTCCGGTGCTGACACTTTCGTCTTCGCCCAGCCGATCGGCAACAACCAGATCTACAGTTTCGACGTCACGGCGGACAAAATCGACTTGATCGGCTTCACGGGCGTCACCGGCTTTGCTGATCTGAGTATCACTAACGACGCAAACGGCAATGCGCTGGTCAGCATCAGCTCCGGCCAGTCGGTCACCCTGAAAGGTGTCGATGCGGCGGACTTGAGCGAAGCGAACTTCCAGTTCGATGTGGATCCGGTCATGACCAATACCGGTACCCTCACCATTGCCGACGGCGCGATCATGCCGTTCGGTGGCAGCATTCATAACAGCGGCACCATCGAACTCGGCTCCACCGGCAGCGAAACCGAGCTGGAAATTCTTTTCCGCGGCGCAACCTTGACCGGTGGCGGTCAGGTGCAGCTATCCGACAGCGCACAAAACGTGATTTTCGGCGGCAGCGCCGACACCGTGCTGACCAATGCCGACAACCGTATTTCCGGTGCCGGGCAATTGGGCGCCGGGCAGATGGTGCTGGTCAATGCGGGGCTGATCCTGGCCAGCGGGCTGAACAGCCTGGTGCTCGACACCGGCAGCCACACCATCACCAACAGCGGGGTGCTGGAGTCCACGGGTGAAGGCGGCATGACGGTGGCCAGTGCGGTCGACAACTCCGGCCACTTGTGGGCCAACGGTGGCGACATGCGCCTGCTGGCCGACGTGATGGGCAACGGCAGCGCCACTATCGACGGCGACGCGACCTTGAGCTTCGATGGCGCAGTACATGGGTCTGTTGCCTTCCACGGCGAAGGTGCGGGGACGCTGGTGATCGCACAAGCCGAAGCGGCAGGCTCGCTGGTCGGCATCCTCGGTCTGGAAAGCGATGACATGCTGACCTTCGGCGATCTCGCCTTCGGCGCCAACACCCAGCTCAGCTATAGCGCCAACGCCTCTGGCGCCGGCGGCCTGCTGACGGTGGACGACGGCATGCATCGGGCCGAGGTGAACCTGCTGGGTCATTACACGGTGGAGGACTTCCAGGTCACCGACGGTGGCGAGGCCGGCACCCAGGTAAGTTACAACGGCGCATCCAGCGGCACACTAGTGGGCAGCATGGCGGCGGACGTACTCAGTGGCGGCGATGGCAATGACATCCTCGCAGGTCGTGGCGGGGAGGACACGCTCAGCGGTGGCACGGGAGCCGATGTGTTCGCCTACCTCAACGAGGCTGAAGGCGGGGACACCATCCTCGACTACAACTTCGCCGAAGGCGACTCACTCGACCTCTCTGCGCTACTTAGTGCCAACTTCGTTAGTGGTATCAGCCAGGCGTCTGACTTCGTCCAACTGGCGCAATCAGGCAGCGATATCACCGTGCAGGTGGATGCCGATGGCGCAGCCAATGGTACGAACTTCGCCGATGTGGCGGTCCTTGCCAACACGGGTACGAGCGGTACCGATCTGGTGCGCACCTGGTTTGGGGAGGCTGACCATACGTTGACGGCTTGATGTTGGGCTGGAGTTGAATCCACGCTGCAGACAGCCACAAAAAAGCCCCACCGGATCACTCTGCGTGGGGCTTTCAAATATATGGTGTCCCAGGGCAGGTTCGAACTGCCAACCTTCCCCTTAGGAGGGCTATATGACGCTCAGCAACCAATGGACTATCCCCGCCACCACTGGGCTTTTCAGTCCGGTTGTGTCCGACAAAACGGTTCCGTATAGTCATTCTTGCACCCATATTGCACCCATGAGGTTCAAGTGAAAGAAAAGCTGACCGCCAAACTGCTGGCATCCATGCAGGTAACAGGTCGTGAATACGAGATCCACGATACTACCGTCACGGGACTGTTTGTTCGCGTAACAGCCGCAGGCGCCAAGTCTTACGTGGTGACTTGGGCACGGGCACGTAAAAAGACCCTTGGGCGCGTGGGCATCCTGACGCTTGACCAGGCCCGGCAAGAGGCAACACAGTACCTTGCAGAGGCACGCAAGCTAGGAGAGCCCTTAGCCATAACTCAAAGTCGCAAGGGGGCCACCCTTCCCTCTTTGCGCGACTTTATCGACGACACTTACATGCCCTGGTTTAAGGCTCACCATAAGGGCCACGAAAAGACCCTGCACACCCTGGACAACAACTTTGACGCGATCATGCCTCAGCGCATCGACGCGATATCTGGCCGTGACCTGGAGCAAATCCGTACTGCTTGGATGCAGGCTGGCAATAAGCCGTCGACGGTTAACCGAAAAATGGGCTCAATCAGCGGCGTGTTCAGCCGTGCTGTTGAGTGGGAGTACCTCAGTACGCATCCACTGGCCAAGCTGAAACAGCTCAAGGTCGACTCATTGGGCCTAGTTCGCTACCTGGACACCGACGAGGCCAAACGCCTTCGCGACGCCATGGACACTCGTCAGGATGAAATGCGAGCTGAGCGTGAGAGTGCGAATCAGTGGCGTGCGGTTCGTGGCAGGCAACAGATGCAAAGTTTGCTGCAACTGCCTTTCACCGATCACCTGAAACCAATGGTGCTGGTATCACTGAACACTGGCATGAGGCGCGGGGAGCTATTCGATCTGAAATGGTCTGCCGTGAACTTCAACACAAACACAATCACTGCCGCTGGCGATACAACCAAAACGAGCGATACCCGGCACATCCCCATGAACAAGGAAACCGTGAGCGTTCTGGAGCAATGGAAAAAACAGGCTGGCAAATCTCGTTATGTATTCCCGAGCCAGGAAGGAGGCCGATTAGAGGACGTTAAAAGCGCCTGGCTCAGGCTGTTAGAACAGGCCAAAATCGAGGGGTTTCGCTGGCATGATATGCGCCATGACTTCGCATCACGCCTGGTGATGGCCGGCGTGCCGCTAAATACAGTGCGTGATCTGCTAGGTCATTCGGATATAAAAATGACACTGCGTTACGCGCATCTCGCTCCAGGCACAAAAGCAGCAGCAGTTGAGCTCATTTAACGCTTTCACTTTGCAGCATTTTTTTGAAAGACTCATACGATGGGGACAGATTCGTATTTTTATCAAGGAATGATAAATATTCGTCAATCAGCATCCATTCCTCCTTAATCAAATCCAGATTAATTAGATACCTTTCAGGAACACCACCCCATGTTTGGGTGTAGCCGTTCAAATCGCCGAAAAGATCAACGTCACCTTTAAAATAATCTGACTGAATTAGGCTCGTTATCCGGCGCCAAATTTTTACACTTGAAAACTCAGGCCCAGCTGCCCATGTCCTAAGCCTGAAAAGCACTTCATCCTCTGTCCAAATAGCATCAAACACAGTCATAAAATTGAGCTTACTGCCATCCAACTGCCCCCCCCTAAACGGGTTAGGTGCGTCAATTTCATTAAGCCCCTCTTCTAGCAAAGCTTCCAGCAGCTTCACTATCGGCTGCCCCTCCAAAATCGACGCAAGATCAAGAGCAGCCTTGAGTCGAGGGGGGATCCTTGCCGAAATCACGACCTTTTTTGAACGGTTTGCCATTCTCACTCCAATGTGTAAGTAACAAAATCTGCTTGCATCAAATGTTACTTACAAATAATATGCTTACGTCCGGTTCAGTATCGTACAGTCCACCGGGGTACTCAAGGAGAAAGGTATGAGCAACGCAGAAATCACCCCATCGCTGTCTGTAAGCGTCGAAGAAGCCGCACGTCTGACCGGCTACTCCCGATCAGGCATCTACGAAGTTATGGCTTCAGGTGACCTCAAAGCATTCAAGCTCGGGCGGCGACGCTTGATCCTGATGAAGGAACTCAAGGCTTGGATTGAGCGGACAGCTAAGGGTGGATCCCGTTGAGCGCGAAAGCCGCAATGGGAGTCAGTCAGGAAAGGATTCGAGTCACAAGGCCAGCAGAACAGAGGCCGAAAATAAAAAATGCCAGGTCAGTGTTACCAGCACCGACCCGACGTATCACACAGAACTCTTGGATGAAAACCATGCAATTGCCCAATGTTACTCTGCTACCAGCAAGCCATGCCAGCTCTGGCGTTAACTTGCTGTTATTTCCGCCACAGCCCGCGGCATTAGAACAGCCAGCCAGCATTCTAAAGTCATGCTTACTTCTCATGACGATCCTCATTCCGTCCGCAATTCGCCTGATGGCTCACCGCCGCATAGCCCTGAGGGCCCTCAGCGAAAATTCATCACTATCAGGTCGCCTCAAACGCTACAACGCGCACATGGACATTGTTCGCACCCTGGAAACTCAAGGTGGTGTCCAATGAACAAGTCAACAATCATCACCGCTATCGCCGTCGAAGCCATTGATGAGCTGGAAACCGCTTCCACTTACATGGACTGGTTCGATACGTTGGCCTGGGCAACCCGAAAGGCGACTGTCGAAGGTCACGACCATCACGGCGAACGTCTGGCAGAACTCACTCAGTATCTGGCCTATGGATACCGTTCAACGATCAATGAGAAAACCGAAGGCCTGAATCAGCGCTTCGCTGCGCACCAGAACAACGTGCGCGCCCCGAACGCCGGGGGTACGCAATGAACCGTCCCTACAGCATGACCGAAGACGAGTTTTACAATCTGCGCCGCGCCCAAGAATCCATCAACCTGCTGAGCATTTTGTTCGGTGAGGTGCGGGGTTCATCCACCTACACCCCTGAAATGATCGCCTCGTTCCTGGAGCGAGTAGGTGAGGATATTTGGCAGGTGATCAAGTCCGCCGCTGAAGCGCTGCCGCCGCCGCGATTGAAGCAGGCTGACTGATGACCGGAGACGCCGACCATCGCTGATGTGAGCTGTAGCGAAGGGGTAACAGGCGTATCAGCCCTGTGACCTTCCTCCCATTTTTAAGGGACGACTGAGATGAATATTTTTCTAAAGCGCAGTGATGCGCTGACGGGATCGGCCTGCCTGAAAAAAGCCGTTGTAGCCCCGCACCAGGACGAACAAAGCACTCAGGACGGGTATGTAAAACCTGTTCGCTCATACTGCCTAGGCGGTGACCTACAAAGCGTCCAGACAGGCGACTACGGCACTGCAATTGCCGGAGACAGCGGCAACGCCATGGCCGGGGAAAGTGGAACAGCCATAGTAGGGGACAGAGGCACCGCTTACGCTGGAATTTTCGGAACAGCCAGTGCTGGAGATTGGGGCCGGGCCGATGCTGGAGATTGTGGCGTGGCCTACGTATTGAGCTGTGGCAGGGCATCCGCAGGAGTTCTGGGAACAGCTACTGCCGGAGACTATGGCACAGCCGTTGTCGGGGATAGCGGCACGGCCAGCGCCGGAGTCGGGGGCACTGTTTGCGCCGGTGAACAAGGAGAAATCCGTCTCAAGTACAGGCATAACCGGTCGAGGCGCTCTCGCACTGTGACCGGCTACATCGGTGAAAACGGCCTCGAGCCGAACACCCCTTACACGCTCAACGACAAGCACGTATTTGTGCGCGTTGACCTGGCGCAAGGGGATTCGTTATGACCACCAAAAGACCCGCCAGGCGCCGCTCCCCTCCTGAGCCTGCGCGGGCGACGGCCAAGCGGCTGGGGGCTCGACATCAAATCAGCCTCGCCACCTGGTGGCTCTGGCCAAAAGCACCAACGCTCCCCGCCTCTGTTCGTCATGGGCATACGGTACGCGGGGATGCTCACGCCGCAGATCTCTATTTGATCCGCCATGAAGCCAGGCGGGTAGGAAGGAAATCATGATGAAGCCAAGCCCCGTTGATCTGATTCGTCACACAGCTCAGCAAGCCCTGAGCGCAGCGGAAACTCTGCTGCCTGAATGGTTTCCGAATGGATCGCGCAAAGGCCGCGAGTGGGTGGCTGCAAACATTGCCCGTGGGGATCGGCAGGCCGGTTCCTTCGGCGTTTCGCTCGACTCTGGCCGGTGGAATGATTTTGCCGACGACAGCGTGCACGGTGGTGACCTGGTGTCGCTACTGGCATATCTGCGCGGATGTGGGCAGATGGACGCAGCAAAGGAAATTGATGAGCGCCTGCGCCTGGGCCTGTTCAATCTCACGACTGCCGATGCTCAGCTGTTCCATGAACGCCGCCGACAGGTCGACCAGGAGCGCGAATCTTGGCGTCTGCGTGAGCAGCAGCGCCAGGAGGATAAAAAACGTGATGCTGCCCGTCATGCTTCGCAGCTCTGGAAAATGGCGAAGCCTGCCTATCCGCTGCACACCTACCTGCTGGCGAAACGCGTACATCCGTACCTGTTGCGCCAGTCGGGCCAGGGCCGTCTATTGGTTCCGCTCTGCGATGAAGGGCGCTTGGTCAATCTGCAAATAATCACCCCGGACGGCGGCAAACGCTTTTTGAAGGATGGCCGTGTCCAGGGCTGCTATTCGCCCCTGGGCAAGCTATCAGAAGGCTGCCGCCTGTATGTGTGCGAAGGCTGGGCGACTGGCGCAACTCTGCACCAAAACACCGGGAGTCCGGTGGTCTGCGCAATGAACGCGGGCAACCTCAAACCGGTGGCCCTGGCAATGCGCGAGCGCTACGGCGCAACGCTGGATCTGGTGATTGCCGGTGATGACGACCGAGACACGGGAGGCAACCCGGGAAAGCGTGCTGCCAATCAGGCAGCCCGCGCAGCCGATGCTCGTGTGGTTTTCCCCGAGTGGCCCGATGACGCCCCGGCCCACCTATCCGATTTCAACGACCTGCACCTCTGGCTTGCAGGTCAATCCAAAGAGAGCCGCAAGGTATGAGCACTTACGAACAGCCCCCGGCCTTGAGCCTGGTGGGCGAGCCCAAAGCGCCTACAAACGAAAAGCTGGAACGACCACGTTATGCCGTCTACGAGAACGCTCGCACAATCGAGGGCAGGACATACAAGCCTGGCACCTGGTACCACGGCTTGAAGCAAAGCGGCCCGGATGAAAAGGCTATCCCCGTAGATAACTGGATCTGCGCACCGTTAATCGTCGAAGCTGAAACGGTTAACTCGGAAGACGGCACCATTGGGCGGCTGCTGTCATTCAGCCACCGGGGAAAGCGGATCGAGTGGGTCATGCCCATGGAGTCGCTGGCCGGTAAGGGTGATGAAGTCATGAAGGTTTTGCTGGGCCGAGGCCTAGTCATCGAGCACCACCAGCGCCGCCAGATCGTGCCCTACTTGGCGAGCCATCAATCGCCCGAATTGGTGATCGCGACCACCACCAAACCAGGCTGGCATGAGTCAGGTGCATTCGTTCTGCCGTCTCGCGTCATTGGCGGAGATAACGTGCGTTTCCAGGACTCTGGCAGGGCCGCCAATATCTTCACCAGCAAGGGGTCTATCACTGGCTGGCAAACCGAGATTGCTACCCGCTGCCTGGGCAACCCCGTGTTGATCCTGTCGGTCTGTTGCGCCTTGGCAGGGCCTCTGCTCGCCAAGGTGGGGGTGAATGGGGGCGGCGTTCACCTGGTAGGTGATTCGTCGAGTGGCAAATCGCTAGCTCAGCTCTTGGCCGCGTCAGCGTGGGGTAATCCAGGGAGCTTCGCGGCGTCATGGGACGTATCGAAAGGCGGTGTCGAGATTGAGGCTGCCTCGCGCAACGACACCGTATTGATCCTGGACGAAATTAAACGGGCCGACCCCAAGCGAGTTCAGGAAATGGCGTATGCCATCGCCAACGGGATGGGCAAGGGCACCATGACCAGGGAGCGAGAGGGCCGCGCCAAGTTGACCTGGCGTGTACTGGCGCTTTCCAGCGGCGAGCGCTCATTGTCAGACCATGCAGCCATCGGTGGTAGTGGCGCCCACGCCGGGGCCGAACTGCGCATGGTGGACGTCAATGCCGGTACTCGTACACACCGCGCCTTCGATGATGTGCACGGAATGAGTGGGCAAGAGTTTCACCGAACGCTTAACGATGCTGTTTCTCAGAATTACGGCCATTTAGGCCCAGCATTTGTGGAGTCTCTGATTCAACAACCCGAGGATCTGCATAGCGCGTTCCGACAGATTCGGGAGGCCTTTGCCACCGAAGGTTCACAGGCTGGCCGTGTAGCTGATCGTTTCGCGATTATGGCTCTGGCCGGTGAGTCGGCTATCCGCCGTAATCTGCTGAACTGGCCCAAAGGTACCGCCGTCAATGCTTGCCGACTCCTGTTTAACGAATGGCTTTCAACAATGGGAGACGGTAGCGCCGAGGATCGGCAGATACTGCGTGGCGTCGCTAACTTTATTGACTTGCACGGCGACAGTCGTTTTTCCGAGTTCCGTCACTCTGGCACCACCACTGTGCATAACCGAGCCGGTTATTACGAAGTCGATGACGGTATGCGCCTGTACTTGTTCAATAAGCCAGGTCTGGCAGAGGCCGCTATCGGTTTCAGTCTAGATAGGATTATTCGTGCGCTCCAGAACGTGGACGCGCTCGCCAAAGTGGACAATGAGAAAGGCCAGAAGCGCGCCAACAAAAGCTACTTCATGCCAGGAGGAGGAAAGTCGCGTTTTTATGTGATTGATCCCGCAAAACTCGACCAGGAAGGCGCAGGCCGATGAGGCAAGTTTGCACGCTAGGCGGACGCTCTCAATTGTCGTAGTGAACCTATTCCCTTTGTCGTAGTGACCCGCATCCCTTGAAATCACGGAGCGAAGGCGCGCGCAGTTGTCAGGCTGCTTAGGGGCTGGCAACTGTCGGCAGCAGTGTATTTTCAAGGGAATTAAGGGAATGAGGGAAAGAGCCAGTAAATACGAGGCCTACAGCATTCCCTTAATAGAATAGAGAAAAGGGATAAGGGAATACATCTCTGTTTAATAAGGGCATTCCCCTCACGGAAATTCCCTTGAAAAAAAGGCAGGGAATGAACAAGTTCTCTGTAAGCCACGGTTTATAAGGGCTTCCCCTTAATCCCGTGTACCCCTTCTGTTTTCGAAATCAGACGCGGTAACAGGGGGGGGGTGTGATTTTTATTGACAGCTCTAAATACATTTGATCTAGATCACTGATATTGGAAGCCATGACGAAGGACAATCAGGCACCCCACCGTCACTGCCTCCCCTCTTGGCGAGCAGCTTTTGCTCTGCCTGAGCTAGTCACAGGATGTCAGGTGCGTATTTGTCGTTCGCTGGCTGCATATCCAAACCGCCCGCTCGATTGATTAGATCAAGCGTTGTCCAGGGGCCGCAGCGACCACGGAATATGTGCACCCCCTGCTCGATCAATGAACGCTCAACATCCGAGCGCCTTTGGTATCCCGTAATGCGCTGAAGATCCTGAAAGGTCAAAACCCCTGATATGGATCCTGTCATGTCAACATGTCCAACTGTTCGAGTAGTTGTTTTTGCTGCTCGCCAGTAAGTTTTAGTATTCGATCAAGTATCTTTTCATCTGCTGGCAGAATCTTGGATGGTTTAAGTGTGTGCGAAAAGCGAAGCTCAGAAATGAACCCATGCCCGCAAGTAGGCTCAAGGCATATGCAATAAAGCTTTGCATACTGCGCTGTTTCCTCTTCGACTCTAGTGATGAGCGCTTTATTGCCACAATCTCTACAGTAAATTCGCATTGAACAAGACCCTAAACACATAAAAAGATACTGCACTATGTTAATATTAACACGTAGGCAAGGCACATTACATGCAACTTCGCCACCACACCCAACAAGTCAAATAACCGATCCGCACTTCAACCCTGCGAACAGGAAACCCCTATGAGCAACAATAACGGTAACGCAAAGTTCTCAATCTTAAAGCAGGCATACGCCAAGGTTTACAAAGCGCCCGAAGGGGCTCGTTCTTTTGCTGTCGAACCCAGTGCAGCCCAATCACTCAATGAAAAAATTACGGCAAAATCTGACTTTCTAGAACGCATCAACATTGTTCCAGTTAGTGAGATCAAAGGCGAAAAAGTCATGTTCGGGGTAACCGGCCCTGTAACCAGCCGAACTGACATCAAAACTAAAGACCGCGAAGTTAAAGACTTTTCCAACTTGGAAAACAATACTTACGAACTGTCGCCTACCGAATCGGATGTTAGTCTGCCATTCGCTAAACTTGATGCCTGGGCCAAGTTTCCGGACTTCCACAAGCGCTATTCCGACGCGGTGCAAAAGCAAATCGCCTTAGATCGCATGATGGTTGGGTTTCGTGGCACTCATGCCGCCGCACAGACCGACATTGAAGCCTTCCCCATGCTCGAAGATGTCAACAAAGGCTGGCTGCAACAGGCCCGTGAGAAGGTGCCAGGCCAGGTGCTCAGTCAGGGTCTGGAGGCTGGCAAGATTCGCCTGGGTGAAGGCGGCGACTATGCCAACCTGGACGCCCTCGTATATGACGTAACGCGAGCGATTGACGAAAACTTACGCGAAGCCGGCGACCTGATCGCGATCATCGGATCTGACCTGCTGGCTCACGCCAAGGCCGTGTTATATGCCAAGCAGGCGGGCACACCCACTGAGAAAGAGCGTATAGAAAGTGCGCAGGTTGTGAGCACCTATGGCGGCGTACCGAGTTTCAGCGTGCCGTACTTCCCGGTGAACGCCGTACTGGTCACCAGCTGGGACAATCTGTCGATCTACTTCCAAGAATCCAGCTGGCGCGTAATCATGCTGGAAAATTCGAAGCGTAACCGCGTCGAAGATTACAACAGCCGGAACGAAGGCTATGTAGTTGAGCAGTTTGGGAAACTCGCCATGGCTGAGAACGTAGAACTGGTGTGATAAGCCTCGCACCAGGGCGCAAACAACATAATCTAACTGAGTAAGGATTAACGTAATGCAACTCGCCACCATTGACCGAGAAAAATTGAGCCCCGAACTACAGCAGAGCCTGGCTAACTTCGAGGTCAACAGAGACGCTTACATCGCTCTGCAAAATCGATACACCGAGGTAATGCAAGAAAACCAACGACTCACGCAGAAAGCCGCCGAACTTGAAGGTCAGGCCAACCGCACGGACGCCTCTTGGAATGCCCAGGGCAAGTCAGGCAGCATCGAGCAGAGCAAAATCAATGACGAAATTGAACGCAGTGCTCAGCTCAGGAAGGACGCTCAGGAATTGCGCTTTACCGCCGAAGCGCGAGCCGGTATTCCAAACAGCTTAATTATTCAGGTAGCCGAGGCGCGCTTAAAGTTGGTGGGCGTTCCAGGTTCGATCAACAAACTATTTCAACAGGATCTGTTAGAGCAGGCGCTAAAGCAGGGTGGCACTCTCGAAATTCTGTTGGAGCTGTTCACATTATCCCACGCCGTAATGCTAAAAAGTCTTGCCGAGCATGATGTGGTGCTCTCTCGCTGTAACAGCCAGCACGCACGACAAATGAAAATTCAAGAACTCACCTGGATTGCTCTCGGGAAAAAACTTGAACAGTTATTTGATGGGGCCGAGAAAGAAACACAGGCTCCAACACTGGCTGCGATGCCGCCTGCTGTACCGAAAGAAGCAGCCGTAGATAACACTGCTGCCCTTCTGAAACTTAAGCGCACAATCGCCGCGTCCTGAGATTCAACGACCAGTCAGTTTAGGAGTCTCGCATAGGCTCAGATCGTAGGAGCCCAACGTGAGCAAGCTGGATCGTTTCATGCGGGAAAGGGACGTGCTCGATGTCACCTCCCTTTCTCGAACCACCCTCTGGCGAGTGATGAAAAGCGGACAGTTCCCCAGACCTGTCCGCATCTCACCAGGGCGTGTCGGATGGCGTGAGTCAGCAATCATTGCCTGGCAGGAAAATCCTGCTGAGTGGTGCCCAGTTAAGGCCGTGTAAACGGCCTAACTTCCCCTTCGCTTTGCCGCCTCACCCGTAAGGCCTGCCAGTTCCGGCGACTCTCAAAAAAGCTGTTTTCAGACCCTCCCTCAAATGGGCGAAAGCTGTGTTTTCGATTGCACCACCGCAGGCGCTCGCACGAAGAGACATGCAATCGACAAAACCCCGCAAACTGGGCTGAAAGCCTTGTTCCATATGGCCTGCACGCTTTCAATTCGCTCCCATCGCATCACGAATGCAACCAAAAAAAACAAGCCGTTCACTTTGAGAAAACTCCGCCGCACCCCTATTGCCATTGGGTTTGGTGACTTGAAACACCGTCAGGAATGGAGCATTGCCTGTGCAATGGTTTTGCATTTCTTTGCAAAACTTTGCACAAAATGAAAAGGGCGATTGCCTGGGAAGCCCCACGGCCCGCCTGGGCTGGAGGATGGTTTGCACTACATCTGTGTTTGCAAAAAAAACACACACGAAGCCCGTCGGCGGGAGGGGGATAAGTGCTTTTTCAGGAAGTTTTATTTTCGCTGCCGTTTTTTTCGCTATAGGCCTTATGTGACCAGATATACTCGCCTCACGCTGCCTGGCGTTGTTGAATTCTCTCGGGGCAACGTCAGCCAGCCTGCAAACGACCGACCCCGCCCAGTGCGGGGTTTGTCGTTTTCTGCGTTAGAGGTTAGGCAGTGCGCTCAGCCAAGCGTGAGTTCCTGATTGTGGCGAGCCTTTCGCGCCTGGGCTTTGTCATTGGCCTGACTCCCTTCAAGCATTTTTAGACGATGCTCCAGGGCGGACTTTTCAGCAGCGAGCACAACCGCTGCCAGCTCCGCCTCACTGACCTGGTTCACCAGGCCATCAATGGCCCTGGAGCGCCGATCCAGATCCACTTCTCTGTTGCGCAGCTGTTGCTCCCGCCGTTCTATTTCTTGCTGGCGATCTTCCACCTGGGCCGCTGCTTTTTTCACGGCCCTCGCACGCGACAGCACTGCCTGTTTTGAACGCGCGTGACGAGCTGCGCCCTGGGCATTGGCGCTGGCCACGGCTTCGGCTCGCTGCCAGGCTTCAGTCTTCACCCCGATAGCCGCCGCCGCATAGTCGCGAGGCCTCAGCACCGGCGCTTCGCCTGCTGCTGCCATGGTCGAGTAGAACGCCGACACCGCCTCATGTTTCGCCTTGGAACCCTCCACGCCGCGCTCCAGGCGACGCAGCGCCCCAACCTCGGCATGGAAACTGGTTTGCATCGCTCTGAGTTTCTCAGGCCCGCCGAGGAAGTCACGGCACGACAGCCGCATGTCTGCCGTCATCGGCACAACGTAAACGACCATATGCGGCGTTGATTCATCCAGGTGAACGGTCGCGCTGAGGACATTCTCTGCACCGTGGCGCGTCTTCAGCCACTTCAACGCATCGGCAAAATAACCGTCCCCCATATCATCCAAACGCCCGCCGTGACGCTTGAAAGCTTCAGGGGACGCGGTGACCAGGTACTCAATCACGAGCACCGCATCCTTGCGCCTTTTCGTCGGCAGAGTGCGCACCAGGGCAGCGAGTATCTGATCCGATCCTTTGGCCCCCACCGTTCGGTTTCGTCCGGTGAGTGCGGGATCTGCATTCGGGGTGGGCTGCATCCTGAACGTGTGCTGTGCCGACCTCGACACCGCCCCCATGCTCTTGAGTTTCTTCGCCCTGATAATTGCGTAAGCCATAGCGCTTCTCCGTCGCCTTTAACTGCCTTATCAGTCAGTTAAGCGCTTGGAGCATCACCCATTGCAACCCCCAGCTTGAACAAACTGAAGGCGGCAATGTGTAACCCACTACACATCGCTTCGCGATGGTGGGCCTGCTTCGCAGGGAGAAAAGCTACAACGGCGAATACCGGAGTCGTTCCGGTTTGAATGTAGGGAGAGAGAGCGCGTCACTACGTGAAATCTGAGCAATAGCCTCTACTCAGCCCCTGCATTTTTCACGACCAGGCGCCTCAGCATTAAGCAAAGCGACCCCGTAATTAGGACAGTCTTGGCTTCAAACTGAGCGACCTGGTGAGCATCTAGCAATCGACATAAAAAAAACCCCAACAGCTGATCCTGTGCGGGGCTTTTTACAACCTCGAATATTCCTTATGCACCCGCTCTGCACCCATGAGGTTAAAGCGAAAAAGCATGGAGTCGCTGGAGGCCTTGAATTATATGGTGTCCCAGGGCAGGTTCGAACTGCCAACCTTCCCCTTAGGAGGGGGATGCTCTATCCAATTGAGCTACTGAGACACAAGTCGCTGCGCAAGGATGCGCAGCGATGGACGGCGTGCATGTTAACGGGCAGGCCCGTTTTTGTCATGTCGTCCGTAGGGCTTTTTAAGTGTAGGCAGACGCCTCACGGTAGCGTCGCTTTGTTTACCGTGCAAATTGCATCACCGCAAAATGCCATCATTGCAAAATGCAATGCGCATATTTTTAAAATATATCTTAATTCGTTGTTTTTAAAGGATTTAATAGCCGTTAAACTTTTGGCATGCGGGCTGCTTCGACTGTTCTCCCAGAACACACAGGAGATCAGCTCCATGAACAGCGCGCTTTTAATCGCGAATGCGGTCGCTTTGGCGGTTCTCTTGGGTTTTCATTTCTTCCCCGAAAACGACGCTGCAACGATTGCTCAACGCATCCCTCATTACCTGCAGCTGCAAAAAACGCCTCAATTGGCAGTCGCGAACGATCAACGCAGTGTTGTCGGCCAAGAGGTGAGCCAAGAGACGATTCAGCAGCGCGCACAGTCTTTCGAACGCTTGGTATTTTGAATCCCCCCATCAGGAGCACAGCATGTCCAAATCAGCCGCAGGATGTTTCATCCTCGCCTTACTGAGTGGCATCTTTCATCTGTCATTGGTCCAGGACACGATCGTCACCCTCCCCCTGATTGCCTGCGGCGTGTTCGGTGCATTGTTCGTGCTTGCACTGATCGCCGGGCGCAAAATCAAGTTCGATCCGGTTTTGCGCTGAGACTCAGTAGCTTCAGAAGATTGGCGACGGTGCCAGCAAGGTCGCCGGAGTTATCGAGTCGGCGGATCTGCGTATCACCGATTGAATCGTCAGCCGTGAATAGCCCGTTACGGCGCAGTCTTACTTCAATTTCTGCCGGGCTCTCACGCCCCCGCCGTAGCAGACGCTCACGCAGGGCTTCATCCTTGACCGTCAACAACACCGGTAATAGCGCGGGATAGCGCTGTTGTGCTTCTGCCAGGTGTCCGCGCGAGCCGTTGATCAACACATCGCGACCGTCCGCGAGCCATTGGTCTATGCACACAGGAATACCGTAATCCAGCCCATTGGCTTGCCACGACAGCGCAAAATCCCCTTTGGCTCTGCGTCGCTCGAACTCCTCGCGGGACACCTCGATGGCGTCTTCACCCACGGACTCCGCTGAACGCGTGATAACGCGGCGCACAACTTCACAGTTGCCTGCGCGCAACGGCTCACGAGCGGCTTCGATGAGGCTGTCCTTGCCGGATCCCGAAGGCCCCATTAAATAAATCAGCCTGCCACCCATCCTGAAATCATCCCGCGCCACGCGTCCGCACTAGTAAATCGGCCATTTGCCACTATCCTGTATAAAGGTAAGGAACAAGGATCGAATCCGCATAGCATGCACCTTCAGGCGTCTTCGGGCATCACCTGTCGGGCAAGAGGACGCGGTTCAGCGATAGGGACTCATGGATTATTTTCAAACCAGTCCGCATTTCTGATAATAGGTGCTGGCATTAAGCCTTTACCCAGATCAATATTTGTCACAGAATTGACGCCAATGATCTGGCTAATTTGAGGCATGATGCGCGCCTCTCTCAATTCAGGTTGAACATTTGGCTGGAGTGCTTGTCCTATCTGACATCCTGCGGCCTATCCCGAGAACCGCTCCCCTGAACTAACCGGTTAAATATATGCGCCCATTGAAACAGGCAATTTATTCCAGCCGTACGGCTGACAAGTTCGTCGTACGTCTGCCAGACGGAATGCGTGAACGCATTGCCGAAGTGGCTCGCAATCATCATCGCAGCATGAACTCCGAAATCATCGCGCGCCTTGAGCAGAGCCTTATTCAGGAAGGCGCGCTGGGTGAAGAGTTGAGCATGCGCCTGGACAGCCCCGAGTTGTCTTTGCACGAACGCGAACTGCTGCAACGCTTCCGCCAACTCTCCCACCGTCAGCAAAACGCTCTGGTTTCGCTGATCGCCCATGATGCCGAAATGGCCGCAGACGCTTCCTGATTCATCCCGAAAGTTCAAGCCAGCAAAATTGCTGGCTTTTTTTTGCCTGAAATTTGGCTAAAAAAAAACCCGCCGATTGGGCTTCAATGCCAGTCAGTTAAGGTGTGAAACCTGTGGGAGCGGGCTTGCTCGCGAAGGCGATGTATCAGGCAACATCAATGTTGACTGTGCCGCCGTCTTCGCGAGCAAGCCCGCTCCCACATGGATTGCGCTTAACTGACTGGCGTTGGCCGATCAGGCGGGTTGTTTTGAAGCAGGATGTTAAAGCAGGAAAATCGTCGCCAGCCCGAGGAAGATGAAAAAGCCACCACTGTCGGTCATGGCAGTGATCATCACACTGGCACCCATCGCCGGGTCGCGCCCAAGCCGCGCCAGGGTCATTGGAATCAAAACCCCCATCAATGCCGCAAGCAACAGGTTAAGCGTCATGGCGGCGGTCATCACCACGCCCAGGGACCAACTGCCATAAAGCAGATAGGCCACCACACCAATCACGCCGCCCCAGACCAAACCATTGATCAAACCGACCGCCAACTCCTTGCGCATCAGTCGCGACGTATTGCCGGTACTGACCTGGTCCAGCGCCATGGCCCGAACGATCATGGTGATCGTCTGGTTACCCGAGTTGCCACCGATACCGGCGACGATCGGCATCAATGCCGCGAGCGCTACCAGTTTCTCGATGGAGCCTTCGAACAAACCGATCACCCGGGATGCAATGAACGCGGTGATCAGGTTCACCGCCAGCCAGGCCCAACGGTTGCGCAGGGATTTCCAGACTGACGCGAAAATATCTTCTTCTTCACGCAGACCCGCCATGTTGAGAACTTCGTTTTCGCTCTCTTCACGAATCAGGTCGACCATTTCATCGATGGTCAGGCGGCCGATCAGCTTGTCGTTCTTGTCGACTACCGGCGCCGAGATCAAGTCGTACCGTTCGAATGCTTGAGCAGCCTCGTAAGCATCTTCGTCCGGATGAAAACTCACCGGGTCGCTGGCCATGACTTCCGAGACTTGCTTTTCCGGGTCGTTGACCAGCAGACGCTTGATCGGCAACACGCCCTTGAGCACGCCGTCGTAATCGACCACGAACAGTTTGTCGGTGTGGCCCGGCAGCTCCTTGAGACGGCGCAGGTAACGCAAAACCACTTCGAGACTGACATCCTCACGGATGGTCACCATCTCGAAGTCCATCAGCGCACCGACCTGCTCCTCGTCATAGGACAACGCGGAGCGGACGCGCTCACGCTGTTGACCATCGAGGGTTTCCATCAGCTCGTGGACGACGTCTCGCGGCAGCTCGGAGGCCAGGTCAGCGAGTTCGTCGGCATCCATGTCCTTGGCCGCCGCCAGGAGCTCGTGATCGTCCATGTCGGCGATCAGGGTTTCACGAACCGAATCGGATACTTCGAGCAGAATGTCGCCGTCGCGATCGGCCTTGACCAATTGCCAGACCGTCAGACGCTCGTCCAGCGGCAAGGCTTCAAGGATGTAGGCAACGTCGGCGGAGTGCAGATCATCGAGCTTGCGCTGCAACTCGACGAGGTTTTGCCGGTGAACCAGGTTCTCGACCCGGTCGTGATGTGGACCTTCCTGGCGATGAGTCAGGTCTTCGACCACCCGCTGGCGCTGCAGCAGCTCAATGACTTGAGCGAGGCGGTCCTGCAGGCTTTCCTGCGTTTTTTTTACTTCAACTTCGGACATAGGCGAACTCCACTCCCAGCAGCGGGGCACGCCGGAAGGATCAATCAGTCAATTCATGATTGTAAAAACGGGATACTGAGTAACTACTGGGTAAGTCCATGGAGGTATTCCACAAGCCCCGGCGGGGCTGACGGGCGCAATGATAACACCGCCTGAGAGTTTTAAACGTTAAAAATCGCGGCTGAAACAAGCGCTTGCAAGACAAACTTGAGCACCATCCTGATCCATGAAACTGCGACGACTTATCCTGAAAAGAAAACACACTGCCGCCTGAAAATGTAATGACTACCCTTGATGGAGACCGTCATGGAGGACGTCGAATGCCATCGAATGCTCATTACTATTTGCTTGCCGCCCTGCTCTGCCTGCCATCCCAGGTTCTCGCCACGACCGTTCACCGGTGCGAAGCCGCCAATGGGCACATCACCTTCACAACCTTGAGCTGTACGGCAGGAGAAGGCCTCTCGGCACACGACGTACGCACGTTCCTGCCAGGCAGCGTGACGCCCCTGATGCCTGAAGCCGAGTTTCGCGAAACATCAGGTACGAAAATTCAAAGGAGAGAACCGACAATCGTTGGTCAGTCCGAGGACAAATGTGGAAATCTGCTCAGCGCAAAAGAACGCCGCATAGCGATCATCAATCAGCGGGTCGTTGCCGGCATGAGTCAGCAGGACGTCGAGAGCGCTCTCGGCAAACCCGACAAGATCAGCACCCGCAATTCAGCCACAAGCTACCGCTATGACAACAAGCGAGGGCGCAGTGCTCATATCGAATTCGACGAGAAAGGTTGTACCAAAGGAAAAGCCAAATCGCAGACGGCAAAAAGCCCGCGTTAAACGCGGGCTTTTTGTTGTTTGGTGCACTCGACAGGATTCGAACCTGTGACCGCTCGGTTCGTAGCCGAGTACTCTATCCAGCTGAGCTACGAGTGCATTTGTGTTTTTATACCAGATCACAACTGGTTGAAGCCAAGTTATTCACATTACTGCAAACAACTCTTAAATGGTGCACTCGACAGGATTCGAACCTGTGACCGCTCGGTTCGTAGCCGAGTACTCTATCCAGCTGAGCTACGAGTGCATTTGTTGCCGCGCATTATAGGCCGTTAAATCTTTTTGTAAAGCACTTTTTCTAGTAATTTCAACAACTTACCGAAGAAGCCAGATTACAACGTACTACGCAAATAATGGCGGAGAACGGGGGATTCGAACCCCCGACACCCTTTTGAGGTGTACTCCCTTAGCAGGGGAGCGCCTTCGGCCACTCGGCCAGCTCTCCGCAACACGGGGCGTATCTTAACCAACCTTTTCCCCGTTTGCAAACATAAAAAACGATAAAAATTAATGGCTTGGTTCTTCGTCCTTCTCTTTCTTTATACGCAGGTAAATTTCTTCACGGTGCACAGCAACCTCTTTCGGGGCGTTTACACCGATACGCACTTGATTTCCTTTAACGCCGAGCACGGTCACAGTGATTTCGCCATCACCAATAATCAGGCTTTCTGCGCACCGACGAGTCAGAATCAGCATACCTTTCTCCTCACGCATTTCATTTCAGGGACAACAGTCTGCAAAAAAAAGGCATTCGACCTACAACCAGAACGATCGCAGCCCTACATGCCTGAGTATTGACTAGCACGAGCAAAAGAACAGCTTTGGTACGCACCATTCAAAAAAACGAAAGGGCGCGGTCAGACCGCGCCCTTCGGGAAACGCATTACTCGCCCTGTCGGGCCGGCGCATCCAGTTCGAAAGCCGTGTGCAGAGCGCGCACAGCCAGTTCCAGGTACTTCTCTTCGATCACCACAGACACCTTGATTTCCGAAGTCGAGATCATCTGGATGTTAATGCTCTCTTTCGCCAGGGATTCGAACATACGGCTGGCCACACCTGCGTGGGAGCGCATGCCGACGCCGACGATCGAGACCTTGGCAATCTTGGTGTCGCCAACGACTTCACGGGCACCGATCTCGCGAGCGGTGTTTTCCAGCACGGTTTGCGCCGACTGGTAATCGTTGCGGTGCACGGTGAAGGTGAAGTCGGTAGTGTTATCGTGCGCAACGTTCTGCACGATCATGTCGACTTCGATGTTCGCGGCACTGATCGGGCCGAGAATCTTGAACGCCACGCCCGGGGTGTCTGGCACGCCACGGATGGTCAGCTTGGCTTCATCGCGGTTGAAAGCGATGCCGGAAATGATCGGCTGTTCCATGGTTTCCTCTTCATCAATAGTAATGAGGGTGCCCGGACCCTCCTTGAAGCTGTGCAGTACGCGCAGCGGAACGTTGTACTTGCCGGCGAATTCCACCGCACGGATCTGCAACACCTTGGAACCGAGGCTGGCCATTTCCAGCATCTCTTCAAAGGTGATCTTGTCCAGGCGCTGAGCCACGGACACCACACGCGGGTCGGTGGTGTAGACGCCGTCGACGTCGGTGTATATCTGGCATTCGTCAGCCTTCAGGGCTGCCGCCAGCGCCACACCGGTGGTGTCGGAACCGCCACGACCGAGCGTGGTGATATTGCCGTGCTCGTCGACGCCCTGGAAACCGGCGACAACCACCACACGACCGGCCTTCAGGTCGCCGCGAATCTTCTGGTCATCAATCTGCAAGATACGCGCTTTGTTGTGCGCGCTATCCGTCAGAATCCGTACCTGGTTGCCGGTGTACGACACCGCTGGCACGCCGCGCTTGATCAGCGCCATGGCCAACAGTGCAATCGTCACCTGCTCACCGGTGGACACGATCACATCCAGCTCACGAGGAACCGGCTGGCCGTCGCCACTGATTTGCTTGGCCAGATCGATCAGACGGTTGGTTTCGCCGCTCATTGCAGACAGCACAACCACCAGGTCATCGCCCGCATCGCGGAATTTCTTAACCTTGTCGGCGACCTGCTCGATTCTCTCGACAGTGCCGACTGAGGTGCCTCCAAATTTCTGTACGATCAAAGCCATTTCAAAGCCGCCTCTGCCCATGAAGGGCGCCCAATAATCACTCAAACAGCGTTCTGGCCCGCCACTAGACCGCGGGCCAGGCACACTGCCTTATAAACCCTGCTCTACAAATGGAACAGTCAGGGCCAATGCGGCATCCAGTGCGCCAGCGTCAGTACCACCGCCCTGCGCCATGTCTGGACGACCACCGCCCTTCCCGCCCACTGCCGCAGCAGCCTGTTTCATCAAATCACCGGCTTTGAGTTGGCCAGTCAGGTCTTTGGTCACGCCTGCAACCAGAACGACCTTTTCCTCATGGACACTGCCGAGCAGGATCACTGCGCGGCCGAGTTTGTTTTTCAGTTGATCGACCAGCGCCAGCAGCGCCTTGCCATCCTGACCGTCCAGACGCACGGCCAGCACTTTCACGCCTTTGACGTCCAGGGCAGAAGCCGACAGATCGTCGCCCGCCGCACTGGCCGCCTTGGCCTGCAACTGCTCGAGTTGCTTCTCCAGCAGACGGTTGCGCTCCAGCACAGCCGACAGCTTGTCGATCAGGTTATCGCGGCTGCCCTTGACCAGGTTGGCCGCTTCCTTGAGTTGTTCTTCAGCCGCGTTCAAGTAGGCCAGCGCTGCTGCGCCGGTCACTGCCTCGATACGACGCACACCGGAAGCCACACCGCCTTCGCTGATGATTTTCAGCAAACCGATGTCGCCGGTACGTGTGGCGTGAATACCGCCGCACAGCTCGACGGAGAAATCGCCCATGCTCAACACGCGAACACTGTCGCCGTACTTCTCGCCGAACAGCGCCATGGCGCCTTTTTGCTTGGCGTTTTCGATGTCGGTTTCTTCGGTTTCAACTTCGGAGTTCTTGCGAATCTCGGCGTTGACGATGTCTTCCAGCGCTTTCAGTTGCTCAGGCTTGATCGCTTCGAAGTGGCTGAAGTCAAAGCGTAGACGCTGACTGTCGACCAACGAGCCTTTCTGCTGAACGTGATCGCCCAGCACCTGACGCAATGCTGCGTGCAGCAAGTGAGTCGCGGAATGGTTCAGCGAAGTGGCGTGACGTACATCGGCATCCACCTGCGCCTGAACTGGCGAGCCAACGATCAGGCTGCCCGAATCCAGCACACCGTGGTGCAGGAACGCACCGCCGGTCTTGGTGGTGTCGCGCACGTCGAAACGCGCAGCGCCAGCCTGGAGGAAGCCGCAATCACCAATCTGACCACCGGATTCTGCATAGAACGGCGTCTGATCAAGAACGACCACACCCTCTTCGCCTTCGCTCAGTACGTCAACCGATTGCCCTTCTTTATAGAGAGCAACGATTTTGGCGGAACCGCTGTGAGCGGTGTAACCGGTGAACTCGGTGGCCACATCAACCTTGACCAGGCTGTTGTAGTCCATGCCGAAGGAGCTGGCGGAGCGGGCACGCACACGCTGAGCTTCCATTTCGCGCTCGAAGCCTTCCTCGTCGATGGTCAGGCTGCGCTCACGAGCGATGTCGCCCGTCAGGTCCATCGGGAAGCCATAGGTGTCGTAGAGTTTGAACACCACGTCGCCCGGTACCACGTCGCCTTTGAGTTCGGCCAGGTCCTGCTCGAGGATCTTCAAGCCCTGCTCCAGGGTCTTGGCGAATTGCTCTTCTTCGGCTTTCAGCACGCGTTCGATGTGCGTCTGTTGGGATTTCAGCTCTGGGAACGCTTCGCCCATCTCGGCGACCAAGGCCGCAACGATCTGGTAGAAGAAACTGCCCTTGGCGCCCAGTTTGTTGCCGTGACGGCAAGCGCGACGAATGATCCGGCGCAGCACATAACCGCGACCTTCGTTGGATGGCAGCACGCCATCGGCAACCAGGAAGCCGCACGAACGAATGTGGTCAGCCACGACTTTCAGCGACGCCTGAGCGTCGTTGGTGCAACCGATGGCCTTGGCCGATGCGGTCAGCAGGCTCTGGAACAGGTCGATTTCATAGTTCGAGTGAACGTGCTGCAGCACGGCGCTGATCCGCTCCAGGCCCATGCCGGTGTCCACCGACGGCGCTGGCAACGGGTGCAACACGCCATCGGCGGTGCGGTTGAACTGCATGAACACGTTGTTCCAGATCTCGATGTAACGGTCACCGTCTTCTTCCGGCGAGCCTGGTGGGCCACCCCAGATGTCGGCGCCGTGATCATAGAAAATCTCGGTGCAAGGACCGCACGGGCCGGTATCACCCATGGTCCAGAAGTTGTCGGATGCGTATGGGGCGCCCTTGTTGTCGCCGATGCGAACCATGCGCTCGGCCGGCACGCCGATGTCTTTGGTCCAGATGTCGTACGCCTCGTCATCGCTGGCGTAGACGGTGACCCAGAGCTTTTCTTTTGGCAGGTTCAGCCACTTCTCGGAGGTCAGGAAGTTCCAGGCGTAGGTGATGGCGTCACGCTTGAAATAATCACCGAAGCTGAAGTTACCCAGCATTTCGAAGAAGGTGTGGTGACGGGCGGTATAACCGACGTTTTCCAGGTCGTTGTGCTTGCCGCCGGCGCGCACGCATTTCTGGCTGCTTACAGCGCGGGTGTACGCGCGCTTTTCCTGGCCCAGAAAGCAGTCCTTGAACTGGTTCATCCCCGCGTTAGTGAACAGCAGGGTTGGGTCGTTGCCCGGAATCAAAGAGCTGGAGGCTACACGGGTGTGGCCTTGTTCTTCGAAGAAGCGAAGGAAGGCTTCACGGATTTCTGCGCTTTTCATTAGGTTCTTCCACGGAGGCTGCGGCCAAAGGCCTGTGCGAAACGTCAACAGACGAAGCGACGGCAAAGGGCCGCATTATATCGGCCCTGCGCCCGGGGTACAGCGTGTTTATACGATAGAAACGGTCAATTGGACCCCTAACGCGATCAGTTGCGGGAAAACTCGACGAATGTAGCGACCACCTGCTCGATTTGCGCACGGCTGACGTCCATATGCGTGACCATTCGCAGACGACCGGCAGCACTGAGCTTGATCCCGCGTGTCGCGGCAAAGGCCTTGATCGCTTCGGCCTTGTCGCTCATTTGCACGTAAACCATATTGGTCTGCACCGGCTCGACCTCATAGCCCGCCGCTCGCAGGCCTTCGGCCAGAAACTGCGCATTGGCATGGTCATCGACCAGGCGCTGAATATGGTTATCCAGCGCATAAAGCCCCGCCGCGGCGAGAATTCCGGCCTGACGCATACCGCCGCCGACCATCTTGCGCAGACGTCGCGCCTTGGCGATCAACTCGACCGAGCCGCACAACACCGAACCAATCGGCGCGCCCAGGCCTTTGGACAGACAGACCGAAACCGAATCGAAATGCTGAGTGATCTCCCGGGCATCGACACCCAGCTTGACCGCCGCGTTGTAGAGCCGCGCGCCATCCAGATGCAGCGCCAAACCGTTTTCACGAGTGAAACGGCGAGCTTGGGCCAGGTACTCCAGCGGCAGAACCTTGCCCTGCATAGTGTTTTCCAGCGCCAGCAAACGCGTGCGGGCGAAGTGGAAGTCATCTGGCTTGATCGCGGCGGCGACCTGCGCCAGGTCCAGCGAACCATCGGCCTGCACTTCCAGCGGTTGCGGCTGGATCGAACCGAGCACTGCCGCGCCACCACCTTCGTACTTATAGGTGTGGGCCTGTTGACCGACAATGTATTCGTCACCGCGATCGCAGTGGGCCATCAGGCCCAGCAAGTTGCTCATGGTGCCCGTCGGGACAAACAAGGCCTCGGCAAAACCCAACTGATTTGCAAGCTCGGCTTCCAGTCGGTTGACCGTCGGATCTTCGCCATAAACGTCGTCACCGGTGGCCGCATTGGCCATCGCGTCGAGCATCCCTGCGGTCGGTTGGGTGACGGTGTCGCTGCGAAGATCGATAACGCTCATGAATCTGGCCTCGGTAAGCAGGGAAAATCCCTTTCAGGTTGGAATTACTGCGGTCATGTCGGCGAATAATCAAGCCTTGAACGAGGAAAAGGCACGTTACTCCTTCGAGAAAGCACAATTCATGTGGGAGCGGCGGTGCGGCGATCCGACTTGCTCGCGAAGGCGGACTGACAGTCAACATTTGCTTTGAATGTTAAACCGCTTTCGCGAGCAAGCCCGCTCCCACAGGTTTCGCATCTTGATTGACCGGTATTGGCCATGCACGCCCCGGAAATATGTGTTAAAAACGCTTCGCCGCCAAACAATCTGGCGGCAAAACGTTCTCAGGGCGGGGTGCAATTCCCCACCGGCGGTAATTGCGCGCAACGCGCATAGCCCGCGAGCGCTTGGCGACAGGCACGGCAATGGCCGTGATGACGGCAAGGTCAGCAGACCCGGTGTGATCCCGGGGCCGACGGTCATAGTCCGGATGAAGAGAGAACGGGATTGGCACCAAAGGGTCGTCCGCAGGCACTCGTGCGAGCCTGCGTACCCTTAAATCCCATTCGATTCATAACGCCCTGTTTTTCACACAAACAGGAGTCAGAACATGCAACCCACCGCAATCGATAGCAAAAGCAAAAACCATCAGGGCGAGCGCGTCGCGTTCATCCAGGCCTGCTGGCACAAGGAAATCGTCGACCAGAGCCGTAAAGGCTTCGTCGCCGAAATGATTGCTCAGGGTTATCAGGAATCGGACATCGATTTCTTCGAAGTCGGCGGCGCCTTTGAAATTCCGCTACACGCCAAACTGCTGGCCAAGTCCGGTCGTTATGCCGGCATCGTCGCGGCGGGCCTGGTGGTCGACGGCGGCATCTATCGCCACGAATTCGTCGCCCAGTCGGTGATCAGCGGCTTGATGCAGGTTCAACTGGAAACCGAAGTGCCGGTGTTCTCGGTGGTTTTGACCCCGCACCACTTCCATGCCGGCGAAGAACATCAGAAGTTCTTCTTCGAGCATTTCGTACATAAAGGTCAGGAAGCGGCGAAGACTTGTGCGGATACACTGCACAAAATGCGGGCATTGCGTCGCAGCGAACCCCGCGCAGTCGCCGTCTAAACACAAAACCTGTGATTTGGGTGGGGTCTCTGGCTTCACTCAAATCAACTGTGGGAGCGGGCTTGCTCGCGAAAGCGGTTTAACATTCAACGCATTTGTTGACTGTCAGTCCGCTTTCGCGAGCAAGCCCGCTCCCACATTTGTTATGTGTTGTGCTTAGGCCAGGTTTTTGTCGGTGGTCGGCACGATCAGGATGCCGGCGCGCAGGCCGTTCTTGACCTTGGGGTTCGGGAAGATGATCCGGGCGCCCTTCTCTTCGATGATCCAGCGGGTATTGGCGATATCCTCAGCCAGCACATACCCCACTTTCAATTCCGAAAAGTTTTCGATATCCGCCGGCAGGTTCAGGCGAAAGCTATCGCTGTGCTTGATGACTTCCCGCGCGACGCTGAACAACTGCAAACCATCCAGCCCTTCGTCGGTCATTGGCGGCTCGGTGCCTTCGATGATCTGCTTCAGGCGGGTTTCAAGAAGGTCGACGTTGACCCCGTCGTTCTGCCCGAACGGCCGGGCCTTGCCCAGCTCCAGGGTGAAGGACTCGGCATCGAGCTTGTCGTAGGTGTAGGAGCTGAAGACAATGGAGGGCTTGTTCTGCAACAGCACCGCTTCCATGCCAGCGGCGCGCAGGCGAGCCAGTTCCAGGCGTGAATGCTGACGACCTTCTTTCCAAGGATACAGGGCGAACTGCTCGATTTTCGAGCCACGGATCGCCGTGTGCAGGTCGTAGTGCAGGCGATTACGGTCCGGCAGGCTGAAGAAAGTCGCCGCCAGCCGCTCCAGCTCACAAGCGCGCAACGCCTCGGAACCGCTGGTTTGTTCGTGCCGGCCGTTGAACAGCCGATTGACGTCCTGCTCGATGAAACGCTCACCGCGGCGAATAGCCTCGGGATTGCCGAACAGGAACAGAATACGTGCACGCGGCTTCAAGTCACCGCGGGCGATGTCATGCAACAGGCGATCGAGCAGCTCGATCGGCGCTGTTTCGTTGCCATGGATGCCGGCCGATAGCAGCAGGTCCAGGCCATTGTCGCGAGCTTCAGGTGGCCGGACTTCCAGCGCACCTTCGCTCAACCAGCGCATCCGCACGCCTTCGACAGTCAGTTGAGTCTTCTCCGCCGGTTCGCGGCCGGCGAGGGTCAGTTCAAGCAGTTTGCCGAGGGCGAGCATAGAGCGGTTTCCTTAGTGGTCGTGATTGCAATCCGGGCCGTGTACGTGGTCCTCATCATCACCGACTTCAGCCGGTTCCATTTCCAGTTGCAGACTTACCAGATTAGTCGCCAATGGGCGCAGCAGCAGGTTTGCGTATTCAGCGTCACCCTCTTCGACGTCCACACCGATCAGCAGCTGGCCGCGGCCGTCCTGCTGGATCCACAGCTCTTTGCCTTGCCACATGACCGCGACGCGGGTGCAGGAAGTTTCCAGTTGCGTGCCGTCGGTATCTTCAAGGATCAGCTGCAGGGTATCGCTCATGTTTTTACGCTCTCGTTTGAGACTTTCAATTGATCTGGAATGGATAAACCGCGCCCAGTTTAAGGATTTGCGTCAGTTCATCCAGTGCCGTCCGGCACTCAAGCAGCAATTGCGGGTCCGCCAGATCGTTTTCGGTCATGCGGTCGCGGTAGTGCTTGTCGACCCATTCGGTCAGCGTGCCGTACAACGGTGCCGTCATGATAACCCCTTGGTTGACGGCCGCCAGTTCGGTTTCGTTGAGTGCGACACGCAACCGCAGGCAAGCCGGGCCACCGCCGTTCTGCATGCTCTGTTTGAGATCGAAAACTTTCACTTCGCGGATCAGGCCGCCAGAGCTGGTCAGGCCTTGCAGGTACTGCCAGACACGCTCGTTGCCACGGCATTCTTCCGGCACGATCAATAGCATGGAGCCGTCAGGACGCGACAGCAGCTGGCTATTGAACAGGTAGGAACGAACGGCGTCTTCCACGGTGACCGCGGAACGCGGTACACAGATCGACTGAAATTTCCCACCGACTTTAGCGAGTTTGCCGTGCAGTTCAGCGAGCATCTGCTCGGTGTCGAGGAAGGCGTCCTCGTGATAGAACAGCACTTCGCCGTTACCCACTGCGATCACGTCGTTGTGGAACACACCCTGATCGATCACCGAAGGGTTCTGCTGGGCATAGACCACGCCGTCATCGCTCAGACCGTGCAGACGCGCGACCGCCTGGGAGGCTTCGAGCGTCTGGCGTGCCGGGTACTTCTGCGGATTCGGGTAACGGGTGTCGAATGCGCTGCGACCGAACACGAAAAACTCGACGCCAGCTTCACCGTAGTCACGGCAGAAACGGGTGTGGTTGGCCGCGCCTTCGTCACCGAACTGCGCCACGGCCGGCAATGCGCCGTGGTGAGCGAAGTGCTTCTGATCGGCGAACATCGCCCCCAGTACGCGGCTGGTGGTCGGGTGTTCGATGCTACGGTGGTATTTGCAGTTCAGGTTGGCGGCAGTGAAATGCACGCGGCCATCTGCAGTGTCGGCGCTCGGGCTGACCGTGGCGGCGTTCGCCACCCACATGCTCGACGCCGAGCAATTGGCAACCAGCAGCGGCATGGCCTCTTTGGCGGCGCGCTCGATCACCTGAGCATCGGTACCGCTGAAACCCAGGCGGCGCAGTGCGGCTACGTCCGGACGTTCTTGTGGCGCCAAAACGCCTTGCTGAAAGCCCATTTCCATCAGCGCTTTCATCTTCGCCAGGCCTTGCAGCGCGGCTTCCTTCGGGTTCGAAGATTGCTGGCTGTTGCTCTGGGACGCGACGTTGCCGTAGGACAGGCCGCCGTAGTTATGGGTCGGCCCCACTAGACCGTCAAAATTGACTTCATAGGATTTCATCAGCGAGGCTCCACGAGAATCTGTTTTTTATAGGCATCAGTAACTAACTGTTCAGTGCGACCGTGTCGCGGCCATCGCGGGCAAGCCCGGCTCCCACAGGTTCGGAGGTGTACACAAATTTTGTGTTCCACTCAATCACTGTGGGAGCGGGCTTGCCCGCGATTGGGCGTTACACCATCTTCACGCCAGGCGTCAAAGCTGCAGGCAACACCAAGTTCGGGGTTTCCAGCGAGGCCACCGGGTACGCGCAGTAATCTGCGGCATAGTAGGCACTGGCGCGATGGTTACCCGATGCGCCGACACCGCCGAATGGCGCGCTGCTCGCCGCACCGGTCAGCTGCTTGTTCCAGTTGACGATACCGGCCCGGCTTTCCAGCCAGAACTGCTGATAACGCGCTTCGGAATCCGACAGCAGGCCGGCCGCCAAGCCATAGTCGGTGTCGTTGGCTTCAGCGATCGCCGCTTCGAAATCAGCGTAGCGGATCACTTGCAGCAGCGGACCGAACAGCTCTTCGTCCGGGCGATCGGCAACCGCCGTCACGTCCAGAATGCCCGGGGTCAGCAAGGCTGCCTGCGCCTGAGGTTGTGTCATTTCCAACAGCGCCACCGCGCCGTTGGCCAGCAAATGTTCTTGCGCATCCATCAGCGCTTTCGCAGCACCGAGGGAAATCACCGAGCCCATGAACGGCGCCGGTTGCTGATCGAACGCACCGACTTCAATCGCCGAACTGACCGCCACCAGACGCGCCAGCAGCGTATCGCCCCAGGCGCCTTGCGGCACCAGCAAGCGGCGGGCACAGGTGCAGCGCTGACCGGCGGAAATGAACGCCGATTGAATAATGGTGTAAACGGCGGCATCGAGGTCCGCGACCTGATCCACCACCAATGGATTGTTGCCGCCCATTTCCAGCGCGAGGATTTTGTCCGGACGACCGGCAAACTGCTGATGCAGGTGATTGCCGGTACGGCTGGAACCGGTGAAGAACAGACCGTCGATGCCCGGGTTCGCCGCCAGGGCGATGCCGGTTTCGCGAGCGCCTTGCAGCAAGTTCAGCACACCGGCCGGCAGACCGGCTTCAATCCAGCACTTGACCGTCAGCTCAGCGACTTTCGGGGTCAGCTCACTCGGCTTGAACAGCACACTGTTACCGGCCAGCAGCGCCGGTACGATGTGACCGTTCGGCAAGTGGCCAGGGAAGTTATAAGGACCGAACACCGCCACCACACCGTGGGGTTTGTGACGCAACACCGCAGTGGCGTCGCCCAGCGGGCCGCTCTTCTCGCCGGTACGTTCGCGGTAGCTCTGCACCGAGATGGCAATCTTGTTGACCATGCTGGTGACTTCAGTCGCCGCTTCCCACAGGGGTTTGCCGGTTTCTTCGCCGATGGTGCGAGCTAGCTCGTCAGCGTGATTCTTCAGCGCAGCGGCAAAGGCTTCCAGCACGCTGATGCGTTCTTCCAGGGTACGACGGGCCCAGCCCGGGAACGCCTGACGAGCGGCTTGCACAGCCGACTCGACCTGACCGGCCGTGGCGCCTTCACCGGCCCACAGCACTTGCTGGGTCACCGGGTTTACCGATTGAAAACTTTCACCCTGGCCAGCCAGCCATTCACCGGCGACGTATAGCGAATTCATTATTTCGACTCCCGAGCAGCGGACAACGGAACGGCGCGCACTTGATCGCCAGCGTTGAGTTGAAGACGTTTGGCGGTCAGCGGATCAACCACCAAAGTGCCCGCGGCGAAGCGTGCTGGCGCGGCAGTGATCCGGCAGTCTTCGCGCTTGCGGTTATGAATCAGGAATGGCGTGGCGTCGTCACCCGGGGTGCCGATGGCCAGCACCAGCGCCTGGCTGTCGCGCACCGCGCGAATCTTGGCGGTTTCGCATTCCACCGCAGGGCCGGCATCGAAGATGTCGACGTAGCCTTGGTAGCTGAAACCTTCGCTCTTGAGCATCGCCAGCGCCGGCTCGGTGTCCGGGTGAACCTGGCCGATCACGTTGCGCGCGTCTGGCGACAGGAAGCAGGTGTACAGCGGGAATTTCGGCATCAGTTCGGCGATGAACGCTTTGTTGCCCACGCCGGTGAGGTAATCGGCCTGGCTGAATTCCATCTTGAAGAAATGCCGACCCAGGCTTTCCCAGAACGGCGAGCGCCCGGCGTCATCGGACACACCGCGCATTTCGGCAATGATCTTGTTGCCGAACAGTTGCGGGAACTCGGCGATGAACAACATCCGCGCCTTGGCCAGCATGCGGCCGTTGAGGCCACTGCGGAAATCGGCATGCAGGAACAGCGAGCACAGTTCAGAGTTGCCGGTCAGGTCGTTGGCCAGGAACAGCGTCGGAATTTCGCGGTAGATATTCAGCTCTTGCGAGGCGCTGACCGTCAGGCCGACCCGGAAGTTGTACCAGGGCTCACGCAGGCCGACGGCGCCGGCGATGGCGGAAATGCCCACCACGCGGCCATTGTCATCTTCGAGCACGAACAGATAGTCCGCATCGCCCCGCCCGGCGTCGCCGCGGAAGGTCTTCTCGGCCCAGCCGACCCGATGGGCCAGACGCTCTTCGTTGGCCGGCAAGGTGGTCAGGCCGGTGCCGGTGCTGCGGGCCAGGTCGATCAGAGCGGGTAAATCGCTGCTGCGTACGGGACGAACGATCATGCTATCTCCTCAAACGGGCCGCTTGCGCCACCCGTGAAACTCGCTGCTTTACTAAGCATTCACTCTTTATAGGCATAGCAGCAGGCGTTAAACCGCCACCAGGCGCACGCTGGCACCTTCACCGACGCCCAGGGCTTCGGCCGCTTCCAGATCCAGGGTCACGGGTTTGCCCGGCGCGTAATCGAGCTCGAGCAATACGGCGCGGTAATCCTGCAACTGGGCGTTGGCCACCAGATATTGACGACCGGCACCTTTGACCGGCTCACCGATTTTCACCGGCACTACACGGCTCTGGGCGATCGAACGGATCCCCGAGACGCGGGCATGCAGAGTCGGGCCACCGTCGAAAATGTCGATGTAGTGATCGGTCTCGAAGCCTTCGCGCATCAGGATGTCGAAAGTGATCTGCGCCCGTGGGTGAACCTGGCCCATCGCCTCTTGAGCGGAGTCTGGCAGCAACGGCACATAGATCGGGTAATGCGGCATCAGCTCGGCCAGGAACGTGCGGCTTTTCAGGCCACACAGACGCTCGGCTGCGGCGTAGTTGAGGTCGAAGAAGTTGCGGCCGATGGCATCCCAGAACGGCGAATCGCCATTTTCATCGCTGTAACCGACGATCTCGGTCACCACGGAATCGGCAAAGCGCTCCGGGTGACTGGCCACGAACAGCAAGCGGCCACGGGAATTGAGTTCCGCCCAAGGCGAACCCACCAACTCGCGCTGCACGTAGAAACTGGTCAACAGACTGTTGCCGGTCAGGTCGTGGCACTGGGAGAGCACGTGGATCTTGTTGTGAATCTTCAGTTCGCGAGAGGCATGCACGAAAGTTTCGTTACGAAAGCTGTAGAACGGCTCGGAGTAACCGGCCGAAGCAACGATGGCCGAGCAGCCGGCCAGTTTGCCGGTAGCGGTGTCTTCGAGGACGAAGAAATAGCTCTCTTCACCGTTGAAGCTGACTTCGGCGGCGAACGAGGCTTCGCTTGCGGCGATCTTGTCGCTCAGGCGTTCAACGTCATCCGGCAAGGAAGTGACACCAATCGGGCTGTCCGCAGCCAGACGCTGTACCTCGCCCAGATCAGCCATTTGCGCGGGGCGCATCACCAGCATGGTGTCACTCCTTTCTCATCTAACACTTTAGGAAAAATAACCGGGCAGTCATTGAAGACACTCGGACCAATGTGGGAGCGGGCTTGCTCGCGAAAGCGGTGTATCAGTCGACATCATTGCTGTCTGACCCACCGCTTTCGCGAGCAAGCCCGCTCCCACATTTGATCCGGTCCGGCATAAAAATTGGGTTCGACGCCTGAATGATCAGGCGTCGAAATAACTATCAGGCTTGCGTCAGTTTGGCCGCGGCACGTTCGAAGCGGTCCAGGCCGGCATCGATATCGGCGTCTTCCACCACCAGGCTCGGGGCGAAACGCACCACGTCCGGGCCGGCTTGCAGGACCATCAGGCCTTCTTTTTCAGCGGCGTTGAAGATGTCTTTGGCTTTGCCTTTCCAGGCATCGCTCAGCACACAACCGATCAACAGGCCCATACCGCGAACCTGGGTGAACAGGCCGTACTTCTCGCCGATCTGCTCAAGGCGAGCCTTGAACTTGTCGTGCTTGGCGTTGACGCCAGCCAGCACTTCGGGGGTGTTGATCACATCGATCACGGCTTCCGCGACCGCACACGCCAGCGGATTGCCGCCGTAGGTGGTGCCGTGGGTGCCGACGACCAGGTGCTTGGCCAGGTCTTCGGTGGTCAGCATCGCTGCGATCGGGAAACCGCCGCCCAGGCTCTTGGCGCTGGTCAGGATGTCCGGGATCACGCCGTAATGCTGATAGGCAAACAGATGGCCGGTACGGCCCATGCCGGTTTGCACTTCGTCGAAGATCAGCAACGCGTTGTGCGCGGTGCAGAGGTCACGGGCACCTTGCAGGTATTCAAGCTCAGCCGGGATCACACCGCTTTCGCCCTGGATCGGCTCCAGGACCACTGCACACGTCTTGTCGGAAATGGCAGCTTTCAGTGCGGCCAGATCGTTGTACGGCACGTGGGTGATGCCGGTAATTTTCGGACCGAAGCCGTCGGAGTACTTCGACTGGCCACCAACGTTCACGGTGAACAGGGTGCGGCCGTGGAAGCTGTTGAGCGCGGCGATGATTTCGTACTTCTCGCTACCGAAACGGTCGAAGCCGACGCGACGGGCCAGCTTGAACGCGGCTTCGTTGGCTTCGGCGCCGGAGTTGCAGAAGAAGGCACGGTCGGCAAACGTAGCGTCGACCAGCTTATGGGCCAGGCGCAAGGCCGGCTCATTGGTGAACACGTTGGACACGTGCCACAGCTTGTTCGCCTGCTCGGTCAAGGCACCGACCAACGCCGGGTGCGCATGGCCCAATACGTTAACGGCAATCCCGCCGGCGAAGTCGATCAGCTCGCGACCGGACTGATCCCAAACACGGGAACCGGCACCACGCACGGGAATGAAAGCGGCTGGCGCGTAGTTGGGAACCATTACCTGGTCGAAATCGGCGCGTTCTACCGCAGCGTGCTCAACGGACATCGGAGTCTCCTGAAGAGGAACGCTCGCCTGAAACTGGCGAGCGATGAGGGGATTGTAAGGACAGTTTTCAGCCCGGCCTTGCCGCCAAGCGACAACTTCTTATAGCGCAAACACCGGTTTTGCCCGGGTTTACGGCAATGCGACAAATAGGGTCGCAAAGGCGCAGTTTAAACCGACGGCACAGGTTATAGGCAGGGTTGGCGAGCGGTGCGGTAAATATGTACCGCATGCAGTGCTTCATCATCTGTTTTGCTGCGCGTCCATCCAAACGCTAAGGGATTAGCGCAATGAATCAACAAGACCTAGTGCTTACTGCTCTGCCGGACGCGCATTTCCACCCCGCGTTCAAAAATCTGCCCGACTGGGTATTGAAAGCATCGCCTGTGACGCTCACCGCGCTAAAGAGCGCCTCGTTGAAATTCCCTGACTGGCACGCCACTGCAAGCCAACATCAATTGCTGAAATTGGCCAGCGGGGAACACTTGATCCAGCGCAACCGTCTGGAGGCGATGCTCAATAAACTGAAAAACGCCCGGGACTTCGCCGAACCGCTTCTGAGCAATGCATTGAAAACCCGTTTCGGCCTTGATCTGGACGTCAAGACCACTTTCCTGCGCCTGTACGTTCCTCAGCACATTCCCTGGCTCCCGATCAAATCCGGTGCTGCCCGCACCTGGACGGTATCGCTACTCGACGCAGCCCTGCACAACTTTCAGGCTTCGGAGACAGAGCCGGACGCTTACGAGTCCGCCTCTACATTCATCACCGAACCCTCGCCCGCCGGTCGGTTCGATACGTTGCCGGCCATTAAACGCCAACTCTCCATTCAGAGCTTCACCCGGTTATGCCGGGAACTGGATATCGGTGGTCAGTACGAGGCGTACCTCAAAAATAATCTGGGATTGACCAATCCGGTGGCCGGCGCGGTGTTGAAATCGAACGTCAGCAAGACACACAAAGCCGCCCTTCAAACCGCACTGCATCTGGCTCACATTCGCGAAGAGCTGCCGACCGACGCTTACCAATCGATGCTCGGCATCACGCAAGACCGCAAAGACGTGCGACTGGATGGCCAGCTGTTGCACGGTCATGACCTGACGATGATGTCTTCATTGCTGACCGGCATTGTCATTTTCGCCCCCAATCTGGAGCGCTCCCGCCAGGCAACGCGGATCATCGTCTACATTCCGGACGACCCGGAGCACCCGCTCAAACAATACCCTGACGCACAGGCCTTCTTGACCGAGCTGACCCGCCAATTGCGCTCACCCGCTTACCAGGCGTTCTTCAGCCGATTCGTCGGCCATCAGGAAAGGGCTTACTTTTTCGCCGATCTCAACCGCCGCCTCAGCACCGTTACCTGGCATCAGCGCAAGCAGGGCGATCCACTTCCCAGCTGGCGAGACACACCGGTCGACAAGCTCAACCTGCAGTTTTCGGTGAGCCCGATCAAAACCGACCTGTGGACTCACCTCTATCAACAGCAATTGAACAAGATCCTCAATGATGCGCGCACCCTTGCCGTTTCCACCGCAAGTGCCGATCGAAATGCGCGATGGGCGTTGTGGGACTCCTTCAGCAAAATCGCCACCGCGATTGTTGAAGTGGCATCGTTCATTGCCCTGCCCTTTGTTCCGTTGCTGGGCGAACTGATGCTGGCCTACCTGGCTTACCAGGTACTCGACGACACCTTCGAAGGCATCGTCGACTGGGCAGAAGGCTTGAAGACCGAAGCCTTCGGACATTTGATGAACATCGTCGAGACGGCGACTCAGCTCGGGACATTCGCGGTAGGCGGCGCCATGGCTGCCGGTGCATTCAACCTTCTGTTGTCTCGCGACGCGGTAGCGCTGATTTCACCGCTCAAACCCGTCCAGTCTGCCGGTGGCCGAACCCGCTATTGGAAGCCGGATCTTGCGCCTTATGAGCAATCGGTCACGCTGCCAACCGTAGCCAAACCCGATCAGCTCGGTTTGTATGAGCATCAGGGCAAAAAATTGCTGCGCCTCGAAGATAAGCTCTATGCCGTAACACCGGATGGCGAGACTGGCCGGTTTCAAATCCAGCATCCAAACCGGGCCGATGCTTATCAGCCACCCCTGCGTCACAACGATCATGGCGCCTGGCAGACAGCACTGGACCAACCGCTGACATGGGACCGGGAAACCGTGATGCGCCGCCTCGGCCACAGCGTCGAGTCGTTCAGCAGTGCCGAGCGTGAGCAAATCCTGCGCATCAGCGGCTTCCACGACAATGTGTTGCGCGAAATCCATGTCGAGAACCATCGCCCGCCTTCGCTGCTGACCGACACGATCAAGCGCTTCAAAATCGATCGTGATATTCAGGCATTGATCGATCAGGCCGATAGCGACCATCCAGAACGATATCAGGCGCTGAACCATCGCCTGTCGCTGTTCGAATCTCGCTACCGTGAACTTGAAAAAACCGATGACCGTCAGGTCCAGCTACTGCTTGGCGAAATTCAGGGACTACCGACAGACATCGCGCAAGAACTGGTGAGCAACGCCTCCGGCACCGAGCTGATGCAATTACACGATGGACGCGTGCCCCAGCGATTGAAAGACGTGGCACTCAAAGCCATGGAGGCCGTGCGTGTCGCCAGAGCCTATGAAGGGTTTTATCTGCAAGAGATGGACACTACGGACACCCATCGACTGGCCTTGCATAGCCTCGAATCGCTGCCGGGCTGGCCCACTCACCTGCGCATTGAAGTCAGGGATTTTTCTTTTGACGGGTCACTGCGCGACAGCATTGGCCAGCCTGACGCGCCACTCCTCAAAACATTGGTTCGGGCAGATGACGGCACTTATCAAGTTCACCAAAACAATCAGCAACCGGGCGACTTTTATAGCGCCCTGCTTCAGGCGTTGCCGGAGGCCGAGCGCACTACGCTGGGTCTTGGCACCGAAGACAGCCAAGTGCTCAAGCAACACATTACCGAGCACGCGGTGAATCGACCGCAGCTGCGCACGCTGTTCGCAAAAAACCCGCGTCGAAAACCCTTCTATGACCCGACGACCATGCGCTTGCCCGGTGGCACCCAGGGTTACGGTCGCAGCAATCGATCTACACCAACGCTCGATGACAGGGTTCGCGAGGTTTATCCCAGCCTGACTCAGGAAGAGCTGCGCTCCGTGGCCTCCCAGCTACAGCGTCACCCCGACGGCGCTCGCAACGAGCTTTCACGCCTGGCCAGTGAACTCCACGTACTGCATGGGGATCTTGAGCGCTGGGTAAGCGAAGCCCCCACCGTCCACCCTGAAACCGGGCTCCCGCTGAACGACCTGGGACAGCAGGCCATGCGACACAACCGACGGTTGCTGGCCCAGGAAATCCAGCGCAGTTGGCGACGGCAGTCCGACCGGGACTTCGATGCACCGGATGGCAGCGAGCGGTATGCGTTGCGGTTCCCTGAAGCGATCCCGGGCGACCTGCCGAGCCTGACGGCCAATTTCAGCCACGTATCGTCGCTCGCCCTCGACGGCAGTCATGCCATGCATGGGGTGCCCGGCTTTCTGCAGCACTTCACCGGTCTTCGCCGACTGGAATTACGCCGCTTCGCCCTGAACACACTTCCCGATGCCATCGGGCAAATGGTGAATCTTGAAACATTGATACTCAGCGATTGCGCAATCCATTTCGATGCTGTTGCCTGGTCAAAACTGTCCTCAATGAAAAAACTGGTCATGCTGGATCTGTACCGAAATCCGGTTGAAGGTGTACCCAGTGTTGAATCAATGCCCGACCTCGCTCATCTGGATCTGAGCGATACCGGGCTGACCGAAATCCCCGTCAGTACCTTGCAACACGCCCGGCTCGATACCTTCATGTTGATGAACAACAACATCAGCGAGTTGCCTCCCGGCTTGTTCGATAGCCCGGTTTGCGACAAACGCGGCATACACCTTTCACAGAATCCGCTGAGCGACCAGACCCGGGAATTGATCAAGCATCACTACCTCGATACGGGCTACGATCTGGGTGTGTCTGCACCGGAGGCGGATATAGAACGAGTCAGGGCGCTCTATCCAAACCTGGAAATCGAACAGGCAAGCGAGTTTGTGTACGAACTGCCCGGCACATTCGCAGATGGCCGGACAACGCTGACAAATCTGGAGGCAGAACTCACTCAGCTAAACAACGATCTGGCGGCATGGACAGCCGACCTGCCGCCTCTGCACCCTCGGACGGGCGAACCGTTCAATGCACAACAACAGTTTGCCGAGCACCTGAACCGCGACCAGTTCAAACAGACATTGGAGCAATGCTGGCGGCATGAAAGTGAACTGGATGATTTCAATGAAGCGCTGGAGCCCACCTTCGAACTGGTTTTCCATACCTTCATCAACGGAGAGCTGCCGACCCTGAACGCCGACTTCAGCCATGTAACATCGCTGGAGTTACTCAGTTCCGAAGGCGTGACCCGCGTCGGGCACTTTCTGGAATCTTTCCCCAATCTCAAGAACCTCAGGCTTCGTGCCTGCAATCTGGGCGACATTCCCGATGCGGTGTTCAAGATGGGTCAACTGCGGTCGTTATCGCTCCCCGAATGCCAAGTCAGCCTGTCATCGGAATCGGCCAGCGCACTGGCAGGAATGGATCAGCTCGACTACCTCGATCTGAGCCTCAACCCTCTGGGGCAAACACCGGACCTGAGCCAGATGAGGAACCTGGCGAACATTCTGCTCAATGACACTGGCATTACCGAGATACCCCAGGGCCTGTTCCAGTTGGAGGAGCTGGATTGGGCAGACCTGTGCAACAACGCAATCACCGAAGTCTCCAGCGACCTACTGGAGTTGCCGCTGGAAACCGCCGAGAACATTAACCTCAGAGGCAATCAGTTTTCGCAGGAGAGCCTGCAACGACTGATCAACTACTTCGAACGCACGCGAATTGACTTCGGCATACAAGAGGTCATCGATCAAGGTGAAATGGAAATTTCAACTTCCGAAGGTTCTGAAATCGACGAGTGAAGCGATCTTCGACTCCGGGCGCGGGTTGCTTTTTCAGCCACGCTCGGACGGCACCGACGATAACTCGAACGGGCTGCTGCTGCGCCGCTGGTTGCGATCTTCCCGCGGCGTGGCGCCGAAGAAGTTGCGGTAGGCGCTGGAGAAATGCGGCCCCGAAGAGAAGCCACACGACAGGCCGATCTGGATGATCGACTTGCTGGTTTGCATCAACATCTGCCGGGCCTTGTTCAGGCGCAATTCCAGGTAGTACTGGCTCGGCACACGGTTGAGGTATTGCTTGAAGATCCGCTCCAGCTGCCGACGCGATACGCACACATGCTGGGCGATTTCGTCGGTGGTCAGCGGCTCTTCGATGTTGGCTTCCATCAGCAACACCGCCTGGGTGAGCTTCGGATGACTGGAACCCAAGCGGTTCTGCAACGGAATGCGTTGACGCTCGCCGCCTTCACGGATGCGTTCGACGACGAGCTCTTCTGAAACCGCACCGGCCAGTTCGGCGCCGTGGTCACGGGCCAGCACTGCCAGCAGCAAATCGAGTACCGACAGGCCGCCGCATGCAGTGAGGCGATCGCGATCCCAATCGAACAGATGACTGGTGGCAATCACCTTCGGGAAACGCTCGGCGAAATCGTCCTGCCAGCGCCAATGCACGGCAGCGCGGTATCCGTCGAGCAAACCCAACTGCGCCAACGGGTAAACACCGGCCGACAAACCGCCAATCACACAACCGGCTCGCACCAGTTGTTTCAGCCCACTGCTGAGCGCTGGCGCAAGTGAGGTCGGCGGCTCGTCGGCGAGCAGGAACAGTTTCTGGAAGTTTTCGAGCTTGCCGGCCCAAGGTTCACCCGGCAATTGCCAGGCACCTTCGATCGGCGGTTCGGCCTGCAAAAACGACAGTTCGTAAACAACGTCCGGGTGCACACGCTGGGCAACACGCAAGGCCTCCTCAGCCAGCGCAAGCGTCAGAGCTTTAGTGCTGGGCCAAATCAGGAAACCAATTCGATGGGCAGTCATGGCGGGCAATCCGAAGCGAAGAACAGTGATGAAGGCATGGGCCAATGCTAGCCCGTAAATGAACGCAAATCTCAAAAACACCAGAGATCTAAATGTGGGAGCGGGCTTGCTGGCGAAGAGGGAGTGTCAGTCAACATTGATGTAACTGATACCCCGCTTTCGCGAGCAAGCCCGCTCCCACAGGGGATCGAGGCCAGCCTCTAGCTTGCGAAGCATGCACTATCCAGGTGCACAACGGCAGCCCTGATTACTTCAAGCTGCCGGACAAAAATTGTTGCAAACGTTCCGACTGCGGATTGACCAGCACTTCGCGCGGGTTGCCGCTTTCTTCGACGACGCCTTTGTGCAGGAACACCAACTGGTTCGACACTTCACGGGCAAAGCCCATTTCGTGCGTCACCACCACCATGGTCCGGCCTTCCTGTGCCAGGGCCTGCATGACTTTCAGCACGTCGCCGACCAACTCAGGGTCAAGGGCCGAAGTCGGTTCGTCGAACAACATCACTTCCGGTTCCATCGCCAGCGCACGGGCAATCGCCACACGCTGCTGCTCGCCGCCGGACATGTGGCCCGGGTAGGCATCCTTGCGATGAGCAACACCGACCTTGTTCAGGTAGTGCTCGGCCTTCTCGCGGGCTTCGGTCTTGGACATGCCGAGCACGTGGACCGGCGCTTCCATGATGTTTTCCATCGCGGTCATGTGCGACCACAGATTGAAATGCTGGAACACCATCGACAGGCGCGAACGCATGCGTTGCAGCTGTTTCGGGTCGGCGGCTTTCAGCGCGCCGTCCTTGTTGGCGACCAGTTTCAGCTCTTCATTGTTGAGCAGAATCTTGCCCGCGTGCGGCTGCTCGAGCAGGTTGATGCAGCGCAGGAAAGTACTTTTGCCGGAGCCACTGGAGCCGATGATGCTGATCACATCGCCAGCCGCCGCTTTCAGGGACACGCCCTTGAGCACTTCGTGACTGCCATAGCGTTTATGCAGGTCTTGGACTTCAAGTTTGTACATGCGGTCGGTTCTCACAAAAACAGTCAGTCAGTCGTTGAGCAAGCGCCCGTGACGCAGCGCTTCGCGCCCCGCCACCTTGGCCAGCCAGAAACCGGGTTGGGCATAACGCAGCCGTTCAATGGCAAACAGCACCCCGGACGTACCAGCACACACCGTGCTGACCCGATCCGATAACGGATCGATCACTTCAAAAATCTCGTCGCCCGCTTCAACCCACTCACCGGGTTTGCGCAGAAAACTAACCACGCCAGGATGTGGCGCGAACAGCAATTCGGTGCCTTCGAACGGCAGGCCTTCGCAGGCGTCTTGCACAGGCTTTGGCCACTCACCGCTGATCAAGCCTTGTTCAGCGAGGAACGCCAGAATGCCTTCGGCGTAAGCCTCCGCCTCTGGGCGACCGGTATCGGATTGGCCACCCAACTCAATGGTCGTCGCCAGACAGGCCAATGGAATCTGAGCGTCTGGAAACAGACGCGACAGACGCAGCCATGGCAGCGAACACGCTTCATCAAAGGAGCTGCCGCCGGAATCTTCCGCCAGCAGCCCGACCTTGACGTTCAAGTGTGCAGCCAGTGAACGCCAATGCGGCCAGTGCTGCGGCAAGGCGTACATGTGCAGCGCCGCTTCGCAATCGCAGTGCAGATCCAGCACCACGTCTGCATTGCAGGCATGGCTGAGCAAAATGCGCTGCATGCCTTGCAACTGACTCTCGGCAGGCGGCAATGCAGCCAACACATCGCTCATGGTTTCACGGATCAAACGGATATTGGCGTGAGGATCGTCACCCAGGTGTCCTTGCAGCTCAGCGGCAACGGGCTCGCTCAGTTCGACGAAATCCCGGTTGAAATTCTTGCCGCTGCCGGCCTCGAAACGCCCCTGATGATTACCCTGAAGCAATTGACCGAGGCCCAGTGGGTTGGCCACCGGCACCAGTTCGATCACACCGTTCAGCAAGCCTTGGGCTTCGAGTTCGGTCAGGCGTTTTTTCAGCTCCCAGGCCGTGCGCATCCCCGGCAGTTCATCGGCGTGCAGGCTGGCCTGGATGTAGGCCTTGCGCTCGCCAGCACCGAAGCGGAACACCGAAATCCGGCGTTCGCTGCCCAGGTGGCTCCACGGCAATGCATGATCGATGCGTTCCATATCAGTGCTTCCGCGGGGCCAGATAGCCCAGCCAGCGGTGCTCGGCCATTTTGAACAGGCGCACCAGAATGAACGTCAGGCACAGATAGAACACGCCGGCGGTGATGTAGGCTTCGAACGGCAAGTAGAACTGAGCGTTGACCGTGCGCGCGGCACCGGTGATGTCGATCAGGGTCACGATGGACGCCAGACTGGTGGTCTGCAGCATCATGATCACTTCGTTGCTGTACTGCGGCAGCGCCCGGCGCAGGGCCGAGGGCAGCAGGATCCGGCGATACATTTTGACCCGTGACATGCCCATGGCCTTGGCCGCTTCGATCTCACCGTTCGGCGTGGCGCGCAGACTGCCGGCGATAATTTCAGCGGTGTAGGCACTGGTGTTGATGGCGAAGGCCAGGCACGCACAGAACGTAGCGCTGGACAGCCACGGCCAGAGGAAGCTTTCACGTACCGTTTCGAACTGCGCCAGACCGTAGTAGATCAAAAACAGCTGCACCAGCATCGGCGTGCCGCGGATCACGTAAGTGAACAGCCAGGCACTCATATTGACGACCGGCTGCTTGGAGACGCGCATCAGCCCCAGCGGCAGTGCCGCCAGCAGACCGAAAAACAGCGACAGTGCGAGCAGTTTGAGGGTGGTCACCAGGCCGCCGAAGTACAGCGGCAAGGCCTCCCAAATGACGTTGTAGTCGAAGATCATAGATCAGCCGCCCTTACGCCTACCGAGTAGCGCTTCTCAAGGTGACGCAATGCCAGCAACGAGACGCTGGTGATCACCAGGTACATCGCCGCCACTGCGAGGAAGAAGGTGAAAGGCTCGCGGGTAGCGTCTGCCGCCTGCTTGGCCTTGAACATCATGTCTTGCAGACCGACTACCGAAATCAGCGCGGTCGCCTTGGTCAATACCAGCCAGTTGTTGGTGAAACCCGGAATCGCCAGACGAATCATCTGCGGCACCAACACCCGGAAGAACACCTGAAAACTGCTCATGCCGTACGCCATGCCGGCTTCTGCCTGCCCCTTCGGGATTGCCATGAAGGCGCCACGAAAGGTTTCCGACAGGTACGCACCGAAGATGAAGCCCAGGGTGCCGATACCGGCGGCCAACGGGTTCAGGTCGATGTAGTCGTCATAGCCGAGCATCGGCGCGACGCGGTTGAGCAGGTCCTGGCCGCCGTAGAAAATCAGCAGGATCAGCACCAGATCGGGAATACCGCGGATCACCGTGGAATACAGGTCGCCCAGCCAGGCCAGCCAGCGCACCGGCGACAGACGCAGCGCTACGCCGATCAGACCCAGAACAATGGCCAAGACCATGGACGACAAGGCGAGCTGAAGCGTCAGCCATGCGCCATCGAGGATGACAGCCCCGTAGCCTTTCAACATGATTCAGGTCCTCGAAAGTTGGGATGAAAAAATGGCGCAAACCTCAGAGATCCTGTTGCTTGCGCCATTTCGGACGTGTTGCGGGGACGATTACTTGCCGTAGATATCGAAGGCGAAGTACTTGTCCTGGATTTGCTTGTACTTGCCGCTTGCACGAATGGCAGTGATCGCGGAGTTGATCTTGTCTTTCAAGGCGTCGCCTTTGCGTACTGCGATGCCGATGCCGTCGCCGAAGTACTTCTCGTCGGTGAAGGCCGGGCCCACGAAGGCGAAACCTTTGCCGGCGTCGGTTTTCAGGAAACCGTCATCCAGCAAGGTCGCGTCTGCCACGGTGCCGTCCAGGCGACCGGCGGCCACGTCGAGGTAGATTTCGTTCTGCGAACCGTAAGGCTTGATCTCGGCACCCAACGGGGCCAGGACTTCGCGGGCGAAACGCTCGTGGATCGAACCACGTTGCACGCCGATGTTCTTGCCCTTCAACTCAGCCAGGTTTTCGCTGACCTGAGTGCCGGCCTTCATGACCAGGCGAGCCGGGGTGTTGTAGTACTTGTTGGTGAAGTCCACGGACTTCTTGCGGTCTTCAGTGATGGACATGGACGACAGGATCGCGTCGATCTTGCGCACTTTGAGTGCCGGGATCAGGCCGTCGAACTCTTGCTCGACCCACACGCACTTGACCTTCATCTCTTCGCACAGGGCGTTGCCGATGTCGTAGTCGAAACCGACGATGCTGCCGTCCGGCGCTTTGGAGGCGAACGGAGGGTAAGCCGCTTCGATACCGATTTTTACGGGCTTGTCATCGGCGAAGGTCGGCAGGGACAGCACGGACAGTGCCAGGGCGCCAAGCAGCACAAGTTTCTTCATCTTGGGACTCCATCGGTAAAGGGCAAAAACGGCAGAGTGAGCGACAGCCCAATATGCGAATGGGTTAAACAGCTAAGCGGTGCTGCGTCCTGGGATGCGTGCGCTGAATCAAACATTGATTTCAACACCGGCAACGACGAGCGAGTGATCGGCATTCTAACGACAGGCCGGAAGCCGATATTTCTTCAATGCGACAACAAATTACAGATGCACCGAGAAAGCCGCTTGAGCGCGTTGACAGCCTTGCAATTTCATGCAAGAGAAAAAGACAGTGAACCGATCTATATTGCAAATTGCGGGCCCATTATTGGCAAACCCTTCTAATCCGGCAAGCACAGCGTAGGGTCTTATTTTTCATGCCGGGTTGAGAAGCCCTGAAACGGGGCTTTGCGTTTCCCAATGCCTCGTTGTCGGGCGCGCGGTTACACATTCAGTTACTTGAAGGGTGATGGGTAACAGTGGGAAAGCGCCTACGGGCGAACCGATAAATATTGGTTCGGTTTTGTTTATGTGGCGCCTGTCAGACCGCCTTCGCGAGCAAGCCCGCTCCCACATTTGACCTCCAGTGAACACAGATTTTGTGCGCAACTCAGGTTCAATGTGGGAGCGGGCTTGCTCGCGAAGAGGCCCGCACAGGCACTGACGACTCAAGACCGATCACCATAAAAAAACCCCACCAGGCTCAACACCTGGCGGGGCTTCGATGACTCAAGAACCAGCGCTTACGCGACGTTCATGGTCTTGTGCGTATCAATCAAATGCTGCACCACACCCGGATCGGCCAGGGTCGAAATATCCCCCAACCCATCATATTCCGCCGTAGCAATCTTGCGCAGAATCCGGCGCATGATCTTGCCCGAACGGGTTTTCGGCAGCCCCGGCGCCCACTGAATCACATCCGGCGAAGCAATCGGGCCGATCTCTTTACGCACCCAGTTTTTCAGTTCCAGACGCAATTGCTCGCTCGTCTCTTCGCCAGCATTCAGGGTGACGTAGACATAAATGCCCTGCCCCTTGATGTCGTGCGGCACACCGACCACCGCCGCTTCCGCGACTTTCGGGTGCGCGACCATCGCGCTTTCGATCTCGGCAGTACCCATGCGGTGCCCGGAAACGTTAAGCACGTCATCCACGCGACCGGTGATCCAGTAGTAACCGTCAGCGTCACGACGCGCACCGTCACCGGTGAAGTACATGCCACGGAAGGTCTTGAAGTAGGTGTCGACGAAGCGGTCATGGTCGCCATACAACGTACGCGCCTGGCCTGGCCACGAATCGAGAATCACCAGGTTACCCTCGGCCTCGCCTTCGACGATGTTGCCCAGGTTGTCCACCAGCGCCGGCACCACGCCGAAGAACGGTCGTGCCGCAGAGCCCGGCTTGAGGGCGTGAGCGCCGGGCAGCGGGCTCATCATGTTGCCGCCGGTTTCGGTCTGCCACCAGGTATCGACGATCGGGCAACGGGACTTGCCGACATTCTTGTAATACCAGTCCCAGGCTTCCGGGTTGATCGGCTCGCCGACCGAACCCAGCAGACGCAGGCTGCTGCCATCGGCGCCTTCTACAGCGGCGGTGCCCGACGCCATCATCGCGCGGATCGCGGTAGGCGCGGTGTAGAGGATGTTGACCTTGTGCTTGTCGACGACCTTCGCCACCCGGGTGATGTCCGGATAGTTCGGCACGCCTTCGAACAGCAACGTTGTCGCCCCGTTGGCCAGCGGGCCGTAGACGATGTAACTGTGGCCGGTGACCCAGCCGACGTCGGCGGTGCACCAGAAGATTTCACCCGGACGGTAGTCGAACACGCGCTCATGGGTCATGGCCGCGTACAACAGATAGCCGCCGGTGGTGTGCTGCACGCCCTTCGGCTTGCCGGTGGAACCGGAGGTATAAAGGATGAACAGCGCTTCTTCGGCGCCCATTTCCTTCGGCGCGCAAACGGTGCCCGCCACTGTCATCAGGTCTTCGTACCAGATGTCGCGATGCTGGTTCCACTTGATGTCGCCACCGGTGCGCTTGCACACGATGACTTTCTGAATGCTGCTGGTTTCCGGGTTGGTCAGCGCGTCGTCGACGTTGGCCTTGAGCGGGATCTTCTTGCCGGCCCGAATACCTTCGTCAGCGGTGATCACCACTTTCGAGCGGCAGTCGATGATGCGACCAGCCAGGGCTTCCGGCGAGAAACCGCCAAACACTACCGAGTGAATCGCGCCGATCCGGGTGCAGGCCAGCATGGCGACCACGGCTTCGGGAATCATCGGCATGTAGATCGTCACCACGTCGCCGCGGTGCACATCCTGGCCGCGCAAGGCGTTGGCGAACTTGCAGACTTCTTCATGCAGCTCGCGGTAGGTGATGTTGCGGCTTTCGGCAGGGTCATCCCCTTCCCAAATAATCGCGATTTGATCGCCGCGCTCGGCCAGATGACGGTCGAGGCAGTTGTAGGAAACGTTCAGCGTGCCGTCGGCGAACCATTTGATGTCGACATGGTGATCGTCGAAGGACGTCTGCTTCACCGTGGTGAAAGGCTTGATCCAGTCGAGGCGCTTGGCTTGTTCGCGCCAGAAGCCGTCCGGGTTGACGACCGACTGCTGATACATGGCCTTATAGGTGGCCTCGTCAGTCAGCGTGTTGGCTGCTACCTCGGGACGAACGGGATACAAAGAAGCCGCACTCATCTTTCTTACCTCGGTGGAATAGTTGTTTTTGTATGGCCCCAGTTGTAGCCGGGCGGGGCCTATAGAACCATTCGACGATGGTAGTAACAAGCCCCTACGAAATGTCCTGATAAGCAAAAACAGGGCTGGAACGGACGTCCCGAATACAACGCCGCCCCCGCCCTGTAGGAGCGAGCGGTGCGGCGATCCGACTTGCCCGCGAAGAACGATAACGCGGTCTGCCTGAAAAACGCCGATTGTTACCAAATCCGTCAAAGGTGTTTATCAAAAGCACGGCTATATGCACGCCATCCCCAGGCCTAAAATCGGTCTCGCCAACAAGGCAACGCGATTAACCCAGTTGCAGCCCCCACGAAGGCAGTTAATCCAAGACTCTCTATTAAAGCGCCACACGCAATCCCAAAAAGTTTGCGTGCCCCCATTCGACCTCAGAAAGGTAATTTCAAATGAAAGCTTTATGGGTTCTGGCCCTCAGCAGTCTGTGCGCAACCGTCATGGCAGATGAGGTCCCGACTGATGTCGCACAGCAACAACCCGCCATTGAGGAATACACCTACTCCACTCACCTGGACATCGCCAAAGTTATATCGATGAGCGAAATCCCGAATGTCTGCGAAGTAGTTCCGGCAAAAATGGAATACGACGACTCCAAAGGTCAGCGGCACATTCTGCGCTACAGCGTCATGGGTAACGGCTGCTCTAACGGCTGATCCGCCCACTCTTATTTATCAAGGCTCGCCCCACCCGCCCGCTTTAAAGGCAGATGAAGCGCCGAACCTCGCATCGATAAATACGATTGTTTTAAGCGCTTATTTGCGCTTTTTAATCAAATTAGTTGGCGTAGGATGAATTCCACACCCAAGGCACAAAACGCCAACGAACCTGGAGCCACTACCATGAAAACCAAACTGATCCTCGCCCTGACTCTTTCCGTCCTGGCCGCCAACACCTTCGCCGCCGATGGCTACGACCGCACTGGCTCGGCTACTTTCACTGAAGCGGCTGTCGCTTCTGACGGTTACGACCATACCGGTTCGGCGTCTTTCGCTTCTGATGGCTTCGATCGCACTGGCGCTGCCAAGGTTGCTGCTGATGGTTCTGATCACACTGGCGCCGCCAAGGTCGCTGCCGATGGTGCTGACCACGTAGGTGCAGCTCGTTTCAGCTAAAAATCGAACGTGACATCACAGCCCGACTTCGGTCGGGCTTAGTTGTGTCTGGAGCGGTCAAAAATCGACCAAAACCACTACATGTAGTAAAAACCGCCGTTTCTGGTTGTTTTTTGAGCAGCCTATTTCAAGAACATTTTCAGCCAAAAACTGCACACAATCCCGCCCACAAACCCCCTCCTCCTGCCCTGAAAGCCCCGCCCCACCAGGGTTGCAACACAACAGCAGACCATAACGACGCCAACACCCAGCCCTCACCGTCAAAAACCAGCTAAAACAGACGAAAAAAAAACTTCCTCCGCCAAAGCCCTGTAAACCCTCGCTCCAACCTGAAAACGCCCCTCGCCGACCGCTCCGAGTGCCATTTCGCCGCACCACGGGGCCGAAAATTTCCTTATAATGCGCACTTAAACGGGCCTGCAATATTCCCTTACAGGGGTGAAAAGTCAGTCTGAAGCCCACGCAGAGCGGTTCACGTTTTCTGCGCCCATCAGGCTTCGGAACACCCGTACAAAATTCTGTTTATTGCCTGCGTTGTACTGCTGCAAAAAACGATTTCCTTTAGATCCAACGCGGCCAGTTGCCCGTGTGAAAAACCAACCTATCAGTTTTCACACGGGCAACTGGCCCTCACGCAGGAGACGACACGTCATGCTGAGCTGGGACGAATTCGACAAAGAAGACAGCGGCGAGACCGTGGTAAAAGGCGCCAACGCCGGCCACGCGACTGAAGCCAACATGGACCGACTCGACACCGCTGGTGGTGTCGCCGCTCAAGAAGCTCGCGCTGTTACCGCGACCGACTCTGCCGCAATCGCCCGTGCCAAAGCTGCCCTGGACACCCTCGACGTCGCCGAAGGCCTCGCCGAACTCGAAGGCGCCTCCGCCCGCGTTGCTGTCGACGAAAAGCGCATGATCAACTGCCGCGCCGACCTCAACCAGCTCGTCCCGTTCAAATACGACTGGGCCTGGCAGAAGTACCTGGACGGCTGCGCAAACCACTGGATGCCGCAAGAAGTCAACATGACCGCCGACATCGCCCTCTGGAAAGATCCGGAAGGCCTGACCGACGACGAGCGCCGCATCGTGATGCGCAACCTCGGCTTCTTCTCCACCGCCGACTCCCTGGTTGCCAACAACCTGGTCCTGGCCGTGTACCGCCTGATCACCAACCCGGAATGCCGCCAGTACATCCTGCGCCAGGCCTTCGAAGAGGCGATCCACACCCACGCCTACCAGTACTGCATCGAATCGTTGGCCATGGATGAAGGCGAGATCTTCAACATGTACCACGAGATCCCATCGGTCGCGAAAAAAGCCACCTGGGGCCTGAAATACACCCGTTCGATCTCCGATCCGAAGTTCGAAACCGGCACCGTCGAAACCGACAAAGAGCTGCTGCGCAACCTGATCGCCTACTACTGCGTTCTGGAAGGCATCTTCTTCTACTGCGGCTTCACCCAAATCCTCTCCATGGGCCGCCGCAACAAAATGACCGGCGTCGCCGAGCAGTTCCAATACATCCTGCGCGACGAATCCATGCACCTGAACTTCGGCATCGACGTGATCAACCAGATCAAAATCGAAAACCCGCATTTGTGGGATGCTGAAATGAAGGAAGAGGCTTCGCAGATGATTCTGCAAGGGACTCAGTTGGAGATCGAATACGCTCGTGACACCATGCCTCGTGGGGTATTGGGCATGAATGCGGCGATGATGGAGGATTACCTGAAGTTCATCGCTAACCGTCGGTTGAGCCAGATTGGTTTGAAGGAAGAGTACCCAGGGACGACTAACCCGTTCCCTTGGATGAGCGAGATTATGGACTTGAAGAAAGAGAAGAATTTCTTTGAGACTCGGGTTATTGAGTATCAGACTGGTGGAGCTTTGAGCTGGGATTAATAGCCTAGCTCGCCACGATTTGACGATTGCAGCCTGAGTCGACAAGTCAAAAAAGCAAAGCCCCGATCTGATCGGGGCTTTTTTATGGGCAATGAGTAGTCTTTTTCCATCCCTACGTCACAGCGCTAAATCTCCTACAGCACTTACAGCTGCTTCTCCATTGATACCCGCTAAAAGCACCTCTAAGCTCCATCGCAGGTGCCTAAGAAACGCCCAACGTAGAAAGCTTGGTCAATCTGCGCATTCCACGCCATCCGGACACTCAGCCCACCAACATCCGGACACTCGTTCCACGCTCA
>NZ_AZRW02000029.1 GCF_000512695.2 Pseudomonas sp. QTF5
CGCCCCCGATATGCTTTTTCAGGAAAAATCGGAGAGGCGACAACTATCCTGACACCGGGGGGAGTTGACGCTCTGTTTTGGATTTTCTCGCGCGATGCCTGGCACCGCTTCGCGATGCCCAAAATTTTATGATTTTGGCGGTTTAATACGTAGATGGATCGTCCACAGCCCCGCATTCCCGGCGGTTTAGGACTTTGCAGCGACGGGATAGGTCAGAGTCTTTTTAATGACGGATGACTGGCCCGATATCAGCTTGTGGATGTCGAACCAGGCATCCATTCCATTGCTACTTCAGAGTCTTGATGGACACGATTGTGGCTGCCATCCCCTCTGCACGAAACTCAAACGCTACTTGATCCCCAATCTTCAGGCCTGCCAGTTGTTTGGCTGTTGCGTTGAACCCCATGGTCATGGCGGGCCACTGCACGGCCGGCACAGCGCCATGGGCGATAGTCACCGTGTGTTTCGTTGTATCGATGGCCTTGATCGTACCCTCGGCTTTGGCCACGGGAGCCTGCTTCGCCTCCTGTTTCATCTGCATGTCGTTCATGGGCATATCGTCCATCTTCATACCTGGCATGTCCTCTGCCTGGGCATAAAGAGACAGTGCAATAACGGTGCTTGCAACGGCGATCAGGGTGAGTTTCATACGACTTTCCCTTGAGGGTTGATGGATACAACTGGAAGGTGCCGACGGCGCATCAAACGGTAGGCCGCCGGAATGACGAACAAGGACAACAAGGGCGCGGTGACCATGCCACCGACCATGGGCGCGGCGATGCGGCTCATCACTTCGCTACCGGTACCGCTACCCAATAGGATCGGTAACAGGCCAGCAATGATGACCGCCACAGTCATGGCTTTGGGTCGGACCCGCTGCACCGCGCCTTCACGAATCGCAGCGATCAACCCTCGCTCTGTGTTATCACCGGCGTCTTCTCGCTCGGTCCAGGCGTTCTTGAGGTAAAGCAGCATGATCACGCCAAATTCGGCCGACACGCCGGCCAGGGCGATGAACCCGACTCCGGTGGCCACCGACAGATTGAACCCCAGCAGATAGAGGAACCACGCCCCGCCAGTCAGGGCGAACGGCAGGGTGGCCATGATCAGCAAGGCCTCGTCGAAGCGGGCGAACGTCAGATAGAGCAGCACGAAAATGATCAGCAACGTGGCCGGTACTACCAGTTTGAGCCGCGCGTTGGCCCGCTCGAGAAATTCGAACTGTCCTGAGTAGCTCAGGCTCATACCTGGCTGGAACTTGACCTGCTCACTGACGACCCGGCGCAGGTCGGCGACCACTGAGGCAATATCCCGGCCACGCACGTCGATGTACACCCAGCCGGAAGGCCGGGCGTTCTCGCTCTTGAGCATGGGAGGACCGTCGCTGACCTTGACCTTTGCCACGGTGCCGAGGGTGATCTGACTCCCTAAAGGGGTGTAGATCGGCAGCTGCTCCAAGGCGACGAGCGAGTCACGCCACTCACGGGGATAACGCACGTTGATCGGGAAGCGCGCGAGCCCTTCAATCGTCTCCCCGACGTTCTCACCGCCAATAGCACCGGCCACGATCGACTGCACATCGGCGATGTTCAGCCCGTAGCGGGCAGCAGCCTTGCGGTCGATGTCCACATCGATATAGCGGCCGCCGGTCAGGCGTTCGGCCAGGGCTGAACTGACCCCGGGCACATCCTTGGCCACGCGCTCGACCGCCTGAGTAGCCGCGTCGATCTGGGTCAGGTTGGTGCCGGCAATTTTCACTCCGATCGGACTCTTGATCCCGGTGGCGAGCATGTCGATGCGATTGCGGATCGGTGGTATCCAGATGTTGGTCAGCCCTGGGACGCGTACCACTCGATCCAGCTCTTCCACCAATTTTTCCTGGGTCATACCGGGACGCCACTGTTCGCGTGGTTTGAACTGGATAGTGGTCTCGAACATCTCCAGCGGAGCCGGGTCGGTGGCGGTTTCGGCGCGGCCAGCCTTACCGAAGACGTGTTCGACTTCGGGGACGGTCTTGATCAGGCGATCAGTCTGCTGCAACAGCTGCGCGGCTTTCTGCGCCGACAACCCCGGCAGAGCCGAAGGCATATAGAGCAGATCACCCTCGTCCAGTGCAGGGAGGAACTCGCCACCTAAGCGAGAGATCGGCCATAGCGCGCTGAGAAAAATCAATAGCGCGACCAGCAGGGTGATTTTGGGACGACGCAGCACCGCGTCCAGGGCCGGTTGATAGATCCTGATCAACCAGCGGTTCAATGGATTCTGTTGTTCGTTGGGGATCCGTCCGCGAATCCAGTAGCCCATCAGCACCGGTACCAGGGTCACAGACAGTCCGGCCGCCGCGGCCATGGCATAGGTCTTGGTGAAGGCGAGGGGGCCAAACAGGCGACCCTCTTGCGCCTCCAGGGTGAACACCGGAATGAACGACAGGGTGATGATCAACAGGCAGAAGAACAGCGCCGGCCCCACCTCGGCCGCCGCTTCGGTCATCACATGCCAGTGATGTTCGCCCTTCAGCTCTTCGCCGGGATGGACCGCGTACCAGGCCTCGACCTTTTTGTGAGCGTTTTCGATCATCACCACGGCGGCATCTACCATGGCGCCGATGGCGATAGCGATCCCGCCCAGGGACATGATATTGGCGTTGATCCCTTGGTGCCGCATGACTATGAAGGCAATCAGCACCCCCACGGGCAGCGAGATAATGGCCACCAGGGATGAGCGCAGATGCCAGAGGAAGATCCCGCAGACCAGCGCGACGACGATGAATTCTTCGAGCAGTTTGTGACTGAGATTTTTCACAGCGCGGTCGATCAGCTTGCTACGGTCGTAGGTGGTGACGATTTCCACCCCGGCCGGCAGGCTGCTTTTCAGGTCGTCAAGTTTGGCCTTGACCGCGGCAATGGTTTCGCGAGCGTTCTTGCCGCTGCGCAGAATCACCACGCCGCCGACGGTCTCGCCTTCGCCGTCGAGTTCGGTGATGCCACGACGCATCTCCGGCCCCAGTTGGATTGTGGCTACATCGCCAAGGGTCACCGGTACGCCAGCCGCACCGAGCTTGAGTGGAATCGCGCGAAAGTCATTGAGGGTCTTCAGATAGCCGGAGGCGCGGACCATGAACTCGGTCTCCGCCATCTCCAGTACGGCGCCACCGGTTTCCTGATTGGCCTTGCCAATGGCCTCGGTCACCTCAGCTTGAGTGATGCCCAAGCTGGCCAATTTGAGTGGATCGAGCTGCACCTGGTACTGCTTGACCATGCCGCCCACGGTGGCGACTTCCGCAACGTTGGGCAGGGTCTTGAGTTCGAACTTGAGAAACCAGTCCTGCAGGCCCCGCAGTTGCGCCAGGTCGTGTCCGCCACTGCGATCCACCAGTGCATACTGATAGATCCAGCCCACGCCTGTGGCGTCGGGTCCCAAGGACGGTTTGGCGGAAGCCGGCAGGCGGCTTTGGACCTGACTCAAGTATTCCAGCACCCGTGAGCGGGCCCAGTACAAGTCCGTACCGTCCTCAAACAGCACGTAAACGAAGCTGTCGCCAAAAAAGGAATAGCCGCGTACGGTCTTGGCTCCCGGTACCGAAAGCATGGTGGTGGTCAACGGGTAGGTCACTTGGTTTTCAACGATCTGCGGCGCTTGTCCTGGATAAGGGGTGCGTATGATCACCTGAACATCGGAGAGGTCCGGTAGTGCATCAATGGGGGTGCTCTGAACCGACCAGACGCCCCAGAGCGTGACGAAGAGCGTCACCAGCAGTACCAGGAAGCGGTTGGCCACTGACCAGCGAATCAGGGCGGCGATCATGGCTGCCCCCCTGGTTTTTCCAGGTGTTCAACCCGCAAGCCATCGTCGGTTTGGCTCACCGCAATCCGAACCTTGTCGCCCGCCTTGAGTCCTTGCCTGAGCGCAGGGTCCGCCAATGGGAAGGTCATGGTCATCCCCGGCATGCCGAGCGTCTTGAACGGACCATGGGCGAGGGTTACGTCGTTGTTGTTGATTTCGACAATCTGCCCGTCCGCCTCATGCAAGGCCGAAGCTACGGCGGTAGAGGGTGGCGTTTCCATCGTGCTTGCGACGATGCCCTGGAGACTGGCCTCGGAGTCGAGCAGGAACTGACCGGAGGTAACCACCTGCAGGCCTTCTTCCAAACCTTTCAGCACCACCGTCTTGCCTTCGTTTTCCTGCCCGAGTTGCACTTCTACGGGACGGTAGCGACCAGCGTCTTCGGCGAGCATCACCAGGACGCGTCGGCCGGTGCGAATGAGTGCCTCGCTCGGTACCCACAACACGCTTTGCTCAGTCGAATGATTCAGGCGCACTTGCGCCGTCAATCCGGGTCTGAGGCGCCCGTCAGGGTTGGGCAGTTCGACGCGTACACGAATGGTGCGGCTGTCCGGATTGGTTTCGGGAAGAATCGCGCTGACCGTGCCGTTGAGCACAGTCCCAGGGAAGGCTGGCAGACGTGCTTCGACCGTTTGACCGACGACGATCGATCCAGCCTCCGACTCTGGAACGGCCACAGCCAGCCAGACGCTACTCAAACCATTGACGCGTGCCAGGGTCTTGCCGGCGGCCACCGTCATTCCCTCTCGTACATCCAACTCTTGCAGCACACCGCCAATGGGACTGGTGAGGGTCATGTTCGGCTGAACCTTGCCGCTGCGCTCTACCTGAGTAATCAGTGTCGCCGGCATTCCCGTGAGGCGCAGACGTTGGCGTGCCGCTGCCAGCAAGTCAGCATCACCGTTACCTTTAAGTGCGAGGAATTCTTCCTGAGCAGCAGCCCATTCCGGTACGAGGATATCCGCCAATGGCGCATTGGCTTTGAGCACATCGCCTGGTGCGCGGGCATACACCCGCTCCACAAAGCCGGCAGTTCGCGATTGAATCACCGCGACATCCCGTTCATTGAACGCCAGCACACCGGTTACATCCAGGCTGGAAGCGAGGACTCCACGAGTGACTGTCGCCAAGCGCAGGCCGAGATTCTGGGTCAGGCTTGGGTCGATACTGATGACCGCACTGTCCGCCGCGGAATCAGCGTATCGGGGCACCAACTCCATATCCATGAAGGGCGATTTTCCTGGTTTATCAAACTTCTGCTGTGGGGACATCGGGTCGTACCAATACAGTACTTTGCGTTCCTCTTGCGTTTCAGGGGGTTGTTCGGCGGTGGTATCAGACATTGCACTCATGCGCTGCTGAGCGAACCAGTAACCGCCGGCGGCGCCCAGGGCAATCGAGAGGCCTGTCAGTAATGCCCCTTTCCAGATTCGAGTGCTCATTGATTGGCGTCCCCATAAGCGAAATACAGGCGAGCACTGGTGAGGGCTCGTTGTTCTTCGAAGTCGATCTGTTTGAGGCGGGTCTCGATGAGTTCACGTCGGGCTGCGATGACAGCCGCCAAGTCGCTTTTACCGGCGCGGTAGCTGGCCATGGTCAGCGCCACCTTTTCCTTGGCCAACGGTAATAGGTTGTCCTGGCTGCGGCGCACGGCACGGTTCAGACGCTCGTACTCAGCCAGATCGTCCTCCAGTTGCTGGGTATGTTCACGTACGAGAGCTTCGCGCTCGGCCTCCACCTGATTCAGTTCGGCGTGTTTGGCGGCGATCTTCGGGCTTTGTCGGGAGTCGGGGAACAGTGGCAGGTCGAATGTGAATTGCACGCTGACCATGTCGCCAAATTCCCGCCCGCGCCGCTGATAGTCGAGTTCCCAGCTCCAGTCGGACTGCTTTTCCGCTTCCGCTTCACGGACCTTGGCCTGCGCTTCGCGGGTCATCGGGGCGAATGCCGTCAGCGCGGGGTGATGTTGCAGCTTTTGGGCGTACCCCGACGTATCGATGGGCCACTTCGGCAAGCTGCCGATTGGTTGGTCATTGGCGGCCGAACCAATCCAGCGTTTGAGTGCGGCTCGGGCTTGGGCACGCAGGCGAATTAATTCGTCCTGTTGCTCCGCCAACTGAGCGGCTTCCTGTTTGGGCGTGACTGCATCGGCAGGTTGAGCGCGACCGCCGGCGATCTGTGCCCGGACGGTATCGGCCAACAGGCGGTTCTCTCGAAAGAAGTCCTGGAACAGTGCCTCTTTACGCTCGACGGAGTAGCTGCTGATCCAGGCTAATGCCGTGGCCTGACGAACATTCAGACGCTCCACACGAGCTTCAGCCGCAGCTCGATCGACGGCCGCCTCGGCGACCTCAACACGTGCTTTGCGTTTGTCGCGGTTGGGCACCTCCTGCATGACGCCGACCATCTGCATGGTCATGAAGTCCTGCTCAAGGCGCCAGCGGTCAGGGCCGCCGATGGGATAGTTTTGTACGCCCAGCAGAAGCTTCGGGTCGGGTAGTTCGCCGGCTGGAATGGCGGCGCTGCTGGCGGCTTGCAGTTTGGCCGCTTGGGCGGTCAGCGATGGTGCATTGGTTTCGGCAAGGCGCAAGGCTTCGTCGAGTGTTAGGGCGGCGGCCAGGCTCGGCAATACCAGCACGCTTGCCGCCAGGGCGGCCACGAGGGGCCAACCGGTGCAGTAGCACTTGGGTTTCATGTTCACGATTCCTGTGAGGATCCACTGCGCGCCTCATTAGACATGCGCGCAGATATGCCTTCCCGCGCAGAGCGGGATAAGGTTCAGTGTGGTACAGGAATCAAGCGCGAGGCGGTCGCCACACCCCGGACGGGGTATAAGCAGGCAGGAAGTCGCTGAAGATTGTTAGCATCTGCGAACTGGACAAACGGGTGGCAGGTTTCCCAAACGACACTTGTAGCAGACTGGCGCTCCTGCATTCCTGGCCAGGCTTGCAGGGTTTGCCATGATCGGCGGAGCTGCTCATGTCAAGGCAGCAGTCCGGGTTCATATCGTCCATCATGGTCATGCCCGTCGTTTTCATCGGGCAAGGTTCTGTCGGTGCCTGAATGCCCGCCATCCCGCTCAGGGGAAGCGCCAAGCTGATCAGGAAAATGAGGCAGCACCGCAAATAGCGTTTCATGCGAGGGAGTCTAGTCGCTGGTAACGGGCTGTACAATTACGACTCTGTCAGGAAGGCCCGTCGGATGCATAAGAACTTCCTTGTGTCGAAACAAGGACGCGTTAAACAACCAAGTCCAACTCGAAATCAGAAATGACGGCTTCCGCAGTCATCCCTTCGTCTCTTATGGTTGGGGCTATGAATAGGGCGTTTCAGGCTCAACCCTTCGCGGGCGTTTCGCCAGGAGCTTGCGGGCGGTTTCGACAAAGGGCGTGACGATCAGGCTATAGACCGTCAGGTAATGCTGGTGGTCCTGTTCTCCGGTGCCGAAGCGCAGGTTCTCGGGCTGCGAGCGGGTGACATATAGCGTGCCGAACATCCAGTCCCAAAGAGACAGGTTGGTGCCGAAGTTCCGGTTGAAGTGACGGGGGGCGTCGCTGTGGTGGATCTGGTGCTGGGCTGGGCTGTTAAGCAGATGTTCGAGCACCGGCCCGAATGACAGCCAGACATGAGTGTGACGCAGATTGGCCGCTAGGCCATTGAAGATGAACACCAGATAGGTCACGCCGAACAGGGTGTAGCGGCTGATCTCGCCACCACAGGCGTACCAGAAGCCACCGACATAGAGGCCGAGGCAGGCGGTGGTGCTGAGTTTCTCGACGATCTTTTCCACGAAGTGCACCCTGCTCGCCGTCGCTGGTACCAGCACCGGCGCCGAGTGATGGACCTTATGAAATGCCCAGAGCCAGCGCGAGTGAAAGGCCCGGTGCGCCCAGTAATGGACGAAATCCTTTACCAAGAACACCCCCAGCCCGTAGAGCAGGGCGAGCGAGAGGTTCTCCTCCAGGCGCGGGCGCGCGCCCCAAAGATTGCTAAAAAAATCCAGGTAATCCCCGGAGCGCAGGATATACGGATCGACCAGATGGACAATGGGCAGCACCAGGGCGACCTTGAGAATGGCCCGCACGAAGTAGTAGCGGTAATCCAGCAGCGCCGAGCGATGCAAGTACACCTGGCGACCGCCGATGAATTTCCAGAACGAACGGGCGTCGGTCAGGCCGCGATATTTTCTGAAGCGGAACAGGCCATAGGCGACGCTGTAGGAGACGCAAAGAAACAAGACCCCGAGGCGGCCGTTCAGATTAAAAATGCTGAGAAACTGCTCGGTGACAGGCGCGATCACCCACTCGATCAGGTGCTTATAGACAAGCGAGAATGCATCCACGAAACGCCAGCCTCAGCCAAAGGAAACGCATTGTAAATCATTCTGATTTGGCTGAGTGTGTTTCTGCTTGGCTTCCGAGCCTTGTGGGCAAGGTGTTCTCGGATTGGGGCGTCTCAGGCTCGCCGTGCTTCAATCTTGCCGCAGGGCTCTTTCTCAGCGTCGAGAATAACGAACGAAAGTTAAGTTCGGCGCGTCCACAGGCAGCAGCTTAGTCACGGATTACTGACGCCAGTGGACGCAAATCACTGCGTCCACTGAGGTTTCCGAATCTTCGGGCCATGGTACGTTCGGCCTATGAAGATGGCCGTGCCTCTGTCAATGCGTACGCTGGGAAAGACATCATCGACTCGGAGGGTGGATGCTCGTAGGTTGAGGACAACACGGCACTGAGACGATCGCCCAACAGATTCCAGGCACGTTTCTTCTCTTCGGCATAGTCGTGATGCAGGTAGTGGCGCCTCACCCGGGAGCCGGCCAACACATGATTTTGGCAGCGATCGATGACGTCCAGACTGACCCCCAAGGCCTGCATCATGGTCGCGCCGGTGCGGCGCAGGTCATGCGGCGTCCAATCGCCGTTCTGGCCGTCGGCGAGGACCAGGGTATCGTCATGACGCCGCCTGGAGAGAGCCTTACGGTTTTTGAAGCGGGCCTGGCGGTCACCCACTTGTTTGCTCACCACTTTCACGTCCACATGCCCATCATTCTGCTTGTTCGGAAAGCACCACTGGGTGTCTCCCGTCAGGGTCTTGAGTTCCTGAAAGAAATGCAGGGCGAAGGGGGAGAGGAAGACATGGTGGTCCTGTTTCTTGCCCCGGGTGCCTTTGACGTTTTCACTGGGGAGGAACCAGGTCTGCCGGTCCAGATCGACATTTTTCCATTCGGCCTGCAGCAACTCGCCAATCCGGCACAGCGTGCCCAGGCTGATCCAGAGTGCGAGTTGGGTTGCTTTCTTTAGCGGCCGTATGCCGTCGTATTTTTGCCCGGCGGGCAGGGCGTTGTAATCGGCAGTCATTTGCTGGAAGCGGTTGTGCAGTTCCAACAGCTCAGCCGGTGAAAGGATGCGGCTTCTTTCGGCCTCGTAGTCGGCTGGGATCAGAGGGGAGATGTCGACCAGTTCCGTCGGATCTCCCTCGATCAATAAGGCCCGCCAGGGCTGACGTTTTCTGGCCCAGCTGAACATCTGAGTGAGGTCGGCGAAGAAACTGATGGCTTGCCGGTGAGCGCCGCGGTTGACCACGGCGCGGATCAGCGCCCGAACATCGTGTTCGGAGACGCTGCTCACCGCGGTCTTGCCGAGTGCCGGAAAAAGGTCCTTGTTAAAGCGTCGTTGCAATTCAGCATTGCCATCTTTCCGCGCCACGCCATCCAACAGCCACGCCTTGGCCAGATCCTGGACGGTCAGCGTTTTCACCTTCGTCGTTTTTACTTGTTCAGCCTCTACGTTAGCAGCGGCGTATGCCTGTGCCTTGGCGGTTTTCTTGTGCTCGTTGGGATTGATTTGCTCATCAATGAGTGCCCGTGCCTGGTTGCGGGCCTTGCGGATGTCCGTCAGGGATTTGCGTGGCCAGGACCCGCAGGCGTATTCTTTGTTCTGCTCGCCCCACCGATAGCGATAGAAAAAGCTGACCGACACGCCGTCCTTACGCAGGGAAATTCGACCCGCGAGATTGCCATCTTCCCGGAGGATTCGGCCTGCATCGTTGGCGGTCAGCGACTCGAGTTCTTTGATGGTGATTTTGGCCATGAAACGGACTCCCCCTACTTTTACCCCCACAAAAGCGCCGGCTCTTGATGGACGTTACTGGACTCTCGTAGAGCAGAACACCGCTGGAGCTCAAGTAAATACTAGCTTAGAAAAATCCAGAGTAAAATTTTGGAAGCTTTCAAGAAGTATGAAAAAGGAGATGGGGTGCTAGGGGGCGAGTGTTCGAATCACTCCGTCCCGACCATATAATTCAAAGGGTTGCGAGATTTTATCTCGCGACCCTTTTTTATGGTGCGCCCAGCATGGGCGCAATCTGTGAGTTCACGCCGTTTTTGGCCCTTTTTCGCGCTGCCTTTGGCACCAATCCTGTTTGATATTTATCTTCTTTCTCAGCTTTTTCGCATGTCAGATAGCCTTGCCTAATGCCTTGTTTTCGGGGGATTAGGTCGTTTTCCCTCACCCGCGCCGCGGCGCTAAATCCTGGAAGCTCAGTTCCGATTCTTCGTTCTTAAAGGTCACCATCCCAAATCAGCGAAACCGGCTGTACGTCACGCGGGCCGTGCCTTTGAAGACAAACGGAAGCAGCGAAAGCCGGACTTCCGATTGTGCGCTCGGGAAACGGAACAGAGCGCGGGGAGGGCGCATCTATTCGAATTGATTGCTGACGGGCTGTGGGCCTCCGGAAGACCCTTTGATCACAAGGCCCTGGGGCCGATTTGGAATCAAACCATCGCGTCCGAGAGCCTGACTCATACCTCCAAATTCGACGTTTTTGGGCCCAAACCGCAGTGCCAAACAGACCGCAAATTCACCCGACTTCTGGCTGTTTTGGTGACAAACTATTTTGCAGGTAGTTGGCACCGATTGAGTGCCGCTAAACCCTCGAAAGATCCGTCGGCCGCGGCTTCTAGCGGTCAACTCGGAATCTCTTGCAAGGTCCTGGTCGGTGCCAAATCCGCTGCTAACTCACACCACAGCGAACGAAGTGAAGCGCAACTGCATGAGGGCGACCGAGTGTGGGGAGGAAGCGTGGATCGAAGCCATGAGCCGATGCACAAGAACTGGATAGAAGGCGAAGCCGATCAGGGCGAGCGGGCATAAAACCGCGAAGCTCTTGTGGTCAAGGATCAGGCTGCGTAAATCCGGCGGTTGTGCGGGGAAGGATTGCGTTCTTACCTGGGGAGATCTCGCCTTGTGCCTGAAAGGGCGACGGCGCCAGCCGGAGCGAGAAGTCAGCAGAGGCCGTAGTAGTCTTATTTTTTTGACGAAGGGCCGAACGAGAGAAAGCGTTATAGGCCATGTTGATGCGAGAAACCGGAAGTCAGATGCCTGCCAAACGCGGGGCGGATGGAGGATGCGAGCGGTGAAGCCGTGAAAAGCCCCATCAGCGACGAGGTCGATCGCCCGCAAGATGAACCCGATAGCGCAGGGCAAGGGCTGCTGGAGCGGGCCTTTGCGAGAAGAAAACCTGAAGCGGGCCTGGAAGCGGGTCAAAGCCAACAAAGGTGCAGCAGGAGTCGACGGTCTGGATATTGATCAGACGGCCGAACATCTGCTGACTCAGTGGGCGGCGATTCGTGAACAGCTTATGTCAGGTATCTACCGGCCCAGTCCGGTACGCCGAGTGGCCATTCCCAAACCCGACGGTGGTCAGCGCGAGCTGGGTATCCCAACGGTCACCGACCGTTTGATCCAACAAGCGTTGCTGCAAGTCTTGCAGCCATTACTCGATCCGACCTTCAGTGAACACAGCTACGGTTTTCGCCCGGGGCGCTGCGCGCAGGACGCCGTTTTGGCGGCTCAGGGCTATGTGTCTTCAGGGCGCAGAGTGGTGGTGGATGTTGATTTGGAGAAGTTCTTCGACCGGGTCGATCACGACATTTTGATTGATCGTTTACGCAAGCGGATTGCGGATCGGGCGGTTATCCGGCTGATTCGGGCGTATCTGGATGCGGGAGCGCTGATCAATGGCGTGGTCGAGAAAGGCCGCTGCGGGGCGCCGCAAGGCGGCCCGCTGTCGCCGTTGCTGGCGAATGTGCTGCTGGACGAAGTGGATCGGGAGCTTGAACGTCGAGGTCATTGCTTCGTGCGCTATGCCGACGATGCGAATGTGTATGTCCGCAGCAAGAAGGCTGGGCAGCGGGTGATGGCCTTGCTCAAGCGTCTGTATGAAAAGCTGCACTTGAGTGTGCAAGATGATGCCGGCCGCTGGCATGGACATGGCGATGTTCAAGAACAGCGCCGAAATGATGCAGATGATGATGATGAACTGCGGCATGCCAATGATGATGCATTGCGGCAATATGAGCATGATGTGCATGTCCGCGGCGAGCATGGCCATGCCGATGATGAACATGATGATGCCAATGCCGATGATGGGCATGCCGTTGCCATCGATGAAGTGCGTGATGGAATGCACCATGATGGATGACTGCATGATGTGCAAAATCATGCCGATGGCCGGCATGAACATGGACATGATGAAAAGCTGCTGCGCGCTGATGATGAAAATAATGAACGACTGCAGCATGCCGATGATGATGAGCTGCAATGGCATGCCGCTCATGTGCTGCACCTGCTGATCCTTAGCATCAGACATTGAAAAGCCCGGCAGGGTTAAGCCTGCCGGGCTTTTCAATGTCTGCTTTTCAGTCCAGGCGTTCCGGGTAAGCCACCACCAGATACGCCACCGCCTCACTGTCGGCCGGGTTGCGGTAGCGGTGGGGCTGGTCCGCATAGAACAGGATTGAGTCGCCGGTGGAGAGCAGGTAGCGTTCGTCGTTGACGCTGATCTCCAACACACCCTGAGCCACCACCAGGTTTTCCTGCACGCCCGGGCCATGCCCTTCGGACTGATCCTCTCTCAACGGGCTCAGGCGCAGTTCGTAAAACTCCGATTGGCGCGCCACGTCGAACGGAAACAGCGCGCGGCTGACAAAGACGCCGCTGGCACTGACCAAGCGTTTGCTCTTGCTGGCCGACAGCACCGCCACCCCCTTCGAAGGCCCGATGCTCCAGAAAGGCGGCCATCGACACCTTCAAGACCTTGGCGATTTTGCACAGCACCTTGATGTCGGCACGCTGCGCCCGGACTCGATCTGCGCCAGCATCGCCCGGCTCACACCACACTGCCGGGGCCAGGGCGTCAAGGGAAAGATGACGCTTGCTCCGCAGGCGTTGCAAGTTCTGTGCGACCGTTCGCAGATCGGGTCTTCTTCCAATGGTGCCAGGTTGTTCAAATCCAGCACGGGTTCGTCGGCGCTCGCCAGAAAGCGCGAGGGTTCTTGCGCATTCACGCGTGGTGACGCGTCTCGCTGGCTTTAGCGGCTTGCGCCCACTGAGTGGCCTGCAAACCTGCATTGCGTGCGTACATTTCCCACATGGCCCGTGCCCGTTGCTGAGCCTGTTTGCGTTTGCGTTTGCGGTAGCTGGCGAAGTCGATGACGTTGGCAGTCGGATTCATGGGGGCACTTCACTGTGGGGTAAATGACGGCATAAATTGAGAGTACTCGGATAGTTTTATAACTATAAATACTGTTTCTTTATGTATTAATTCTTTTTGGTTATTTTAAATTCGGGCATTGGGAGCGCTGGATCATCGGCATTTGAATAATCACTGGGACCGAGCTTTGACCCAAGGGAAGGAACGGAGCAGCCTAAGCTAATTCCAAAAAGATATTTGTTTGTGCTTTTTAAGATCTATTAGCTTTATAGACTTTAGAAAGTGTGCCGGGAGCTCCTGTGACTATCATTCAATCCTCTTTTGCGACTGCCCGGCCCGAGTCTGCTCAGCGACTTCCGAAACCCTCCGCCGATCAAGCCAATGAGGATGATGTGGTCCTTGAGCTGCGAAACGTCACCAAAGCTTATCTGCGAAAAAAAGGTTCTGCTGCACCACCGGCAGTGAGCAATGTCAGCTTGAAGGTGCGTCGGGGCGAGGTCTTGTGCTTGATGGGGACGTCTGGAAGCGGCAAGTCGACATTGTTGCGTCACATCAACCGCTTGATCGAACCCACGAGTGGTGAAGTCTTGATCGAGGGTCGAGCGATCAGCGGGTTGAGCCATAAGGCTTTACGTGATTTGAGGTCGCGACGCATCGGTATGGTGTTTCAGCATTTTGGTTTGTTACCTCACCGCACAGTACTGGATAACGTCGCGCTTGCGCTGGAGTTGCGCGGCGAACGTGAGTCGATTCGTCACGCGGCAGCCTCCCTACAGTTGCAGGCGGTAGGGCTGGAAGGTTGGGGTGAGCATTATCCGCATGAGCTCTCCGGCGGCATGCAGCAACGTGTCGGCCTGGCACGGGCCTTGGTGACGGAGCCTGACATTCTGCTGATGGACGAGCCTTTCAGTGCTCTGGACCCAACCATCCGCCGAGATCTGCAAAGCCATTTCCTTGCACTGGCCCGCGAGCGCGGCATCAGCACCTTGCTAGTCACGCATGATCCGGCCGAAGCCATACGCCTGGCAGACCGAATAGCTGTGCTGCGCCATGGCCGTCTGGTGCAGTTGGGCACTCCAGAACAATTGCTTGAACATCCCGCTGACGCCGAAGTCGCGGACTTTTTTCGGGATTGCACACCCACACCATCTTCGCTGCACAGCGTGAACAGCGTTAGCTTCAAGGCTCCGGAAAGTGAACTGCGCGAGCAGTCCGCTACCCCTGGCTTGCGTGGGTGGCAAGCTCTTTTGCTGGGACCGGCGGCCCTGGCGGCGCGGGGTAAGGGCGGATTGTTCTGGCTTACGTTTGCCAGCGAACTCGCGGCATTGGCCGTCCTGGGTCAAGGCATTGCCAATTCATCGTGGTTTGCGGTGCTGGCGGCAGTCGCCGTGTTCGCTGCCAGCCGCTTCACTGCGTTCTCGCTGAGCCGCGCGCCCGTGCGACGAAGCGTATCGGGTTGGGTTCTGCCCTTGGTGGTACTGCTGGTCAGTCAGGCCTTGGTGGTCTGGCGAGTCATTACGCCTGACACGACCAATGCAGTGCTGCAGTTCCCGGCCAATCGCCAGGCGCTACTGCTGGCAGCGCAGAGCATCGACGAATTTATCGGCTGGTCTCAGGTCACGTTCGAGGGGGCGTTTATCGGAGTGATCGTTGCCGTTCGCACCGTCATTGAAGGGATTGAAAACCTGCTGGGCTGGCTGCCCTGGACGGTGTCGGCGCTAGCGCTGGTGTTACTGGCCTGGCGTTCGGCTGGCTTGGCGTTGGCGCTGACCAGCAGCGCGGCGTTGTTGTACATCGGCCTGTTCGGCTTCTGGGAGCGAACCATCGCGACCCTGGCGCTGGTCGGTTCGTCGGTACTGATTGCTCTGGTCATCGGTGTGCCAACCGGCATTCTGCTGGCGAAGCGGCCGCTGGTACGAAGGCTGCTCACACCTTTGCTGGATGTCATGCAGACGCTGCCAACCTTTGTCTACCTGATTCCTGCCGTGGCGTTCTTCTCGGTGGGCAAGACCCCGGCCGTGATCGCGACGGTGATTTTCGCGCTCGCGCCGATGATCCGTTTGACCTCGTTGGGTATTCAGGAAGTACCGAAGGACGCTGTCGAGGCTGCCGTCGCGCACGGCGCCAGTCCTTGGCAAACCCTGATCAAGGTGCAGCTGCCGCTCGCTCGCCGTTCGCTGTTGCTGGGGATTAACCAGACGATCGTCATGAGCCTGTCAATGGTGGTTGTGGCCGCGCTGATCGGCGCCGGCGGCCTGGGTTATGACGTGATGACAGCACTGCGCAATATCAACGGTGGCGAGGGCATGCTCGCCGGCGTGGCGATTGTCCTGTGCGCGCTGATCCCTGACCGAATCATTCAATCGAGCTTGCGTAAGCAAGATCACCTGCACAACTAACGTGAGACTTATCGTGAAGACACACTTATCGCGCACTGTGGGCGCAGCCGCGCTGCTGGCCTCCCTGATTCTCCCGGCAACCGTGTTGGCTAAGGACAAGATCGTCATTGGCGAGCAGAACTGGACAGGTGCAATCGCCATTCAGAACATCCTCGCAGAGGTGATCAAAACCCGACTGGACGGCGATGTGTCGTACCTGGCCGGGGATGTTGCGGTGCTGTTCAGTGCCGCCGCGAAAGGCGACGGCTCGGTTGATGTGTTGACCGACATCTGGCTGCCCAACCAGTCGGCTGCGTGGGCCAAGTACGTCACGGGTGGCCCCCGTTCACTGGTGCCAAACGTCAAGCCTTATGCGGGCGAACAAGGGTTCTATATCCCCGGGTATTTGCAGGACAAGTACGGCGTTAAATCCATCTACGACCTGAAAAAGCCCGAAGTGGCCAAGCTGTTTGAGCCACTGGGCGGCGGCAAGGCTGAGTTGCTGGTGGGGCCGGCGGGCTGGGAGTCGACTTACATCGGCCAGATCAAGGCCAAGGATTACGGGTTTGCCGATAAATTCGAGTCGGTGTCCACGGAAGCTTCGGTGACCTATGCCAAGCTGGCCTCGGCCTACAAGGCGCAACGTGGCGTGGTGTTTTATGCCTACACCCCGGACTGGATCTTCTCAGCCTATGACCTGCGTCGCCTGGAAGAGCCGGCATTCGACGGCTACGCCCAGGACAACAAAAAAGGTGACCCGCTTTACAAGGTTGATGGCTGCTGGAAATTCATCAGTCCGACGGTCGATCCCGACTGGCTGAACAAAAGCCAGATTACCTGTGCCTTCCCGGATGCCAAGGTTCATGTCCTGGCGTCCGCAGCCTTGCAGACACGCGCCCCGAAAATTGCTGAGTTTCTGAAGAATGTCACCATCGACCCGGCGCAGCTCAACGAGCTGATCCTGAAGATCGAAAAGGAAAAACTGCCGGCTGACGTCGCGGCCAAAGCGTGGGTTCAGGCGAACAGCACCACGGTTGATCAATGGCTGTCCGCGTCGGCGCCTAAGGTGAGTGCAAACCAATGAGTCAAGCTTCTTTGCGTTTACTCGATGGCGGTATGGGGCGCGAGCTGAAACGTATCGGGGCGCCGTTTCGCCAGCCTGAATGGTCGGCGCTCGCGCTGATCGAGGCACCCGAGTTTGTGCTTCAGGCTCACAGGGCGTTCGTGGATGCCGGTGCCCGGATAATCACCACCAACAGCTACGCGGTTGTGCCTTTTCATATAGGTGAAGAGCGCTTTGCCGCGAAGGGACGAGTGTTGGCTGAGCGGGCTGGGCAGCTCGCTCGTCAGGCGGCGTCTGAGAGTGCCGAGCCGGTGATCGTGGCTGGCTCGTTACCGCCGGCCCTCGGATCCTATCGGCCAGACCTGTTCGATCATCAACGTTCTGTCACGATCCATCGAGAGCTTATTGCTGGGTTGCAGGCGCATGTCGATGTCTGGTTAGCGGAAACTCAGAGTTCTACGGCTGAAGTCAGGGCGGTAGCGGAGGCGCTGGGCACAGAGCTCAAGCCGCTGTGGGTGTCGTTTACGCTTCTGGATGAGGTCAATGAGTCACCGCAACTGCGTTCCACTGAGCCAGTCGGCGAGGCGGTACGCGTGGCGGCCGAGGTGGGTGCGAGAGTCGTGCTGTTCAATTGCAGCCAGCCGGAAGTAATGGCAGCGGCACTGGCCGAAGCCCGAGATGTTCTTAATAGCCTCGACCAGAGCATTGAGCTAGGGGTTTACGCCAACGCATTTCCTCCCGTCAGCACAGAGGCCGAAGCCAATAGTACGTTACTGGAGATTCGTGGCGATCTGGATCCCGAGTCATACTTGCGTTGGTCCAGATCCTGGGTAGCGGCTGGCGCCAGTATTGTTGGAGGATGCTGTGGCATCGGCCCAGAACACATTGCGCAGTTGCACCTGCACTTGTTGGCGGACAGTGGGGGCGCTAGAACATGAGCGATCTTCAACAAAAAACACTGGTTGAGCAGGCGACTTTTGGTGCCGGCTGTTTTTGGGGCGTTGAGGCGTCATTCAGAACATTGCCGGGCGTGCTCGACACTCGGGTTGGTTTTGCACGGTCAGCAAAAGGTGAGTCTGAGTTGATCGAAGTCGTGCAAGTCGACTTCGATGCCAAGGTGATTACCTACAGCCGTCTGATAGAACATTTCTGGACGCTGCATGATCCGACGTCGGTAGACCGCCAAGGCGCGTGCGCAGACCTGCTCAACGGTGTGGTTGGTCTTGAGTAATTGGCAGGCAATGGGCGGTCTTCTTATCGCTACATCGAAATGCTCACCACCGCGGCCGTCATCTATTGGCTCTTGTCCATTGGACTCGAGTTGATACAGCACCGCCTTGAACGCCACTACGGCAAAAGTTCAAGAATCAGCGGTGATCCGCCCCGTTTAATGACTCTATTTACAGGAACCACGATGTCCGATCCAAAACCTCTTTTGTTTGCGCTCTATGAGCAAGCCAGTGTCGGTTGTGGCGGCGCGCCAAGCCTTTGGACACACCCGGCTGACGAACGACTGGCCGTCAATTCTCTGGGCTATTGGTCGAACCTGGCGCGCATTGCCGACCAGGCTCACCTCGACATGCTTTTTTTTGGTGATGTCCTGGGTTTCTACGACGTGTTTGGTGGCAACGCCGATGCGGCGATGAAATGGGCCGTGGAAGCACCGGCCAATGACCCGCTGATGATCATTCCTGCATTGGCGGCCGTGACGGAAAACCTGGCCTTTGGCGTCACCGTGACCACCAGCTACGAGCATCCTTTTACCCATGCCCGACGCTTCAGCACGCTGGATCACCTCACCAATGGCCGGGTGGGCTGGAACATCGTCACATCATACCTGTCCAGTGCCGCGCGCAACTTCGGCCTGGAGCAGATGATCAAGCACGATGATCGCTACGAGCGCGCTGAAGAGTTTCTCGATGTGGTGTACAAGCTCTGGGAAGGCAGTTGGGCCGACGATGCCGTGGTCGCCGACAAGGCTCGTCAGCTGTATGCACGGGGTGATCGGATACAACCTATTAACCATGTCGGCGAGCACTACCGGGTGGCCGGTCCGCACCTAACCTCACCGTCGCCGCAGCGTACACCACTGCTGATCCAGGCCGGCTGGTCGGGTCGAGGTCGCGAGTTTGCCGCGAAGCACGCCGAGCTTATTTTTATTGCCAAATCCAACCCCCAGGAAATCCGCCAGGGCCTGGAAGACATTTGGGCCAAGGCCCAGGCACGCGGCCGCCAGCGTGAGGATGTGAAGTCTCTGACGGTGCTGCGTATCGTCACAGCCAAGACCGAGATCGAAGCTCAACGCAAATATGACGAACTGCAAAGCAACTATCACTTGCAGGCGCAACTGGTGAGTTACGCTGGCGATACCGGTATCGATATCAGCCGCTACGCCGATAGCGATGCACTGTCGACCCACACCGAAGGCATGACCTCTTACGTGATGCGTCCCGATGGCATTGGCAAGCCGTTGACGGCTGGCGACGTCAAACAGCGCTTTGCCAACGTCACCCGAGGTAGCGACTTGATCCTGGTGGGTACCCCGCAACAGGTGGCCGAGCGCATTGAGGAACACGCACGCATTTCCGGTACCAGCGGCTACATGCTCAATCCGCTGATCAGCCCTGGCAGTCTTGAAGACTTCGTCGAGCTGGTCATCCCTGAACTGCAAAAACGTGGCCTATACCGCACCCAACCGCAAAGCGGTACCTTCCGTTCGCGGTTACGGGCTGACGGTTCGAGCCATTTGCCCCACTCGGCTTATGGGGCCTCCTTCCGTTTCGACAGTGCCCTCTAGGGCGGTGGAGCGCTCGTCCCTACGGCTTATGCAGCTTCCGAAATTGGGTTATTGGCTGGCAAGGGCGTGGAGCGCGACCCGCGAAGCGGCCAAGTCCCAAGCCGCGGTACCAACGCTTTTAAATACAGCGGGTCGTGACGAATCGATTGGGCCGCGAATGGCTGCGGCCAGCGATCTGACTTGAGACCAATCCACACCTGCCCGCAACAGGTCGCCTGCTTCGTGCTGCGCACCGGCAGTATCGTCAGCATAGAGAACGCTACCGTCCAGAGTGACTTTGCCAAGCTCCGCCATCTCTGGCTTGAAAGCACCTACACCAATAATCAATCGACCAGGTTTGGCTAGCTCGTTGTAGACCGGCTCTGTGCTGGTGGTTACGGTGATTACCACATCCACGTCGGGAATGCTGTCGCCGCACGGTTGCAAATGCGCGTGCAGGTCTCGATTGTTGTTGCAAAAGTCTGCCGTCGCTTGCGCGTCAATTCCTCGAACCCACAGCTTGCACTGTGGGAAAAGGGCATTGATAGCTTGTATATGATGGCGTGCTTGTGCGCCGGTCCCGAACAGTAAGATCTGTTTCGGTTCATGCTTCAACAGCGTCCGAATCGCCAGGAGGGTTACTGCCGCAGTGCGACGCCCTGTGACCTCTGGGCCGTCGAGCAAGCACTTTATTTGTCCGGTTACGGCATCACATACAGTTACCGTGCCGTTGATCGTGGGCAGCTGACGCTGCACATTCCCCGGCTGGACGTTAACCAGTTTGTGGATGCCGATGTCCTGGGCGGTGGCGGGCATGCTCAGCAAAACACCGCCGTCACCCAAGGGTACAACCAAGCGCTCAGGGCTCAGAATTGAACCAGCTTCCAGCTCGGTTGCGGCTTGGGCAATAGCGTCAACGAGTTTTTTGAAATCTAGCAGTGCCGCTGTCTGCACTTGATCGCAGACGGTAACCGAAAGGTTTTTCGGGGCGGCATTATTCGCCAGCATATTAGTCATTGAATATTCCTTTTGCTGAGATCAGTAGTGGCGGATGTCGGAAAGAAACTGCTGTGCGCGCAAGTGCGTTGATAAACGGCCTACGCCTGGCGTATGGACGGCGCAGCCATCGCAGGCAAGCCGTGCTCGTATGTGGCCTCAGTGTAAAATTTGCGCAAGAAAGGCCTTGGCCCGCGCGCTATTCGGGGCGCTGAAGAAGTCCTGAGGCGGTGCGTCCTCAATGATCTGGCCGCCGTCGAGAAACAGCACGCGCTCGGCCACTTGCCGGGCAAAGCCCATTTCGTGGGTCACGCAGAGCATGGTCATACCGCTGCCGGCCAGGTTAACCATCACATCCAACACTTCGCTTACCATCTCCGGGTCGAGCGCCGAGGTGGGTTCGTCGAACAACATGATTTTGGGTTCCATGCACAACGCCCGGGCGATGGCCACGCGCTGTTGCTGGCCCCCCGAGAGCTGGCTGGGGTACTTGCTGGCCTGGCTGGCGATACCGACTTTTTGCAGGAAGTGCTGGGCCAGCTCCTCGGCCTTCTTGCGGCTCATGCCGCGCACCGAAATCGGGGCCAGGGTGCAGTTATCGAGCACGCTCATGTGCGGGAACAGATTGAAATGCTGGAACACCATGCCTATTTCACTGCGGACCTTGGCGGCCTCGCGGTTGGTCTGGGCCAAGTCGGTGTCGTTGACCAGAATGCGGCCTTTTTCGGCGATTTCCAGGCGGTTGATGCAGCGGATCAGCGTCGATTTTCCGGAGCCGGAAGGCCCGCAGAGCACGATGCGCTCGCCTTCGCGCACTTTCAGATCGATGTTGTGCAGCACATGGAAGGCGCCATAGAACTTGTTCAGACCGACGATATCAACCACCACCTTACGGGTGTCAGGGCTTGCGGCGAGCGGAGTGTCTACACGGGCAGAGAGGGCATGCATGGTCTTGTCTCCGGCAATCAGTGAAAGCGCTCGGCGCTGTACGGGGCAGGGTTGGTAAAGGGGGTGGCACCGGTCATCAACTCGGCCAGCAGACGGCCGCAGACCGGGCCGAGGGTCAGGCCATGGTGGGCATGCCCGAAGTTGAACCACAAACCTTTGTGTCGTGGCGCCGGGCCGATCACCGGGCACATGTCCGGCAAGCATGGACGGCGTCCCAGCCAAGGCTCGGCATCCAAGCGTTCGCCCAGCGGGTAGAAGGCGCGCGCCAGTTCTTCGCAGCGACGTAGCTGGATTTCGTTGGCCGGGTCCTGGCTGTCCGCGAACTCGATCCCGGTGGTCAGGCGAATGCCGCCGACCATCGGTGCCAGGACATAACCGCCCACCGGGTCAAGCAGCGGTTGTTGCAAGCGCGTGCCAGGCAGGGCGGCATAGTGCATGTGATAACCGCGCTTGATCGCCAGTGGAATGTCATACCCTAGTGGCTCGAAAATGCCCCGGGCTTGCGGGCCGAGGGCGACCACGGCTTCGTCTGCAATCACCAGGCCCTGTTCGCTCTGCACTTCCCATTTACCCACGCGCTGGCGCAAGGATAGGGCCTCACCAAGGACGAACTCGCCGCCGCGTTTGACGAACAGTTCGGCATAACCGCGTGTCAGGCCGCCGGGGTCGCTAACGGTCTTGGGGTCCAGCCAGTGAATGCCGCCGACCACACTGCTGTGCAAGCCCGGTTGACGGGCATGCATCTGGTCGCGGTCGAGAATTTCATAATTCAGGCCATAGTCCATGAGCGCAGCAGCGTCGCGTTGGGCCTTGGCAAACGCCGGTGGAGAATTGTAGGCCTCGACCCAGCCACTGGCCTGGATCAAGTGATCCATGCCGGCGGGTGCAGAGAGCAGGTCGTGTTCGCTGACGCAGTGCTCCACCAATGGCAGCATGGCCCGGGTTGCGGCGGCCAAGCCTTTGGTCCCGGAGTGCCGCCAGTACTGCAGCAGCCATGGGCTGGCCTTGGGCAGGTATTTCAGGCTGTAGCGCACGTCCGACTGCTGGTTGCCCGCATAGCGCAACAGGCTCGACAGCTGGCGCGGGAACGCGTAGGGAATTACGCTGGCGCGCTCGATCAGCCCGGCATTGCCGTGGCTGGTGCCGTTACCCGGCTGCTGGCGGTCGATGAGCACGACCTTACGGCCACGGGCCTGTAACTGGAGTGCGGTACTGACGCCGACAATCCCCGCGCCCAGGACGATGGTTTCGCAATGCATGGTATATCCCTGATGCAGGGGCGTGCACGGCAGCCCGAGAAAATTTGGTTTACTGCAGGTGACGGCCGAGGCGGCCCTCGAGCGCTTTCAGGCTGCGCCGCACGACTTCCACAATCAGCAAATAGAGCACGGCGGCCCAGAGGTAGATCTGGAAGTCGAAACTGCGCGAGAAGGCCAGCTTGGTCACTCCCATCAAGTCGTAGATGGTCACCAGCGAGGCAATGGCGCTGGCCTTGATCATCAGGATCAGTTCATTGCCCAGCGGGCCAATGGCGACCAGCAGCGATTGCGGCAGGATGACTTTGCGAAAGGTGGTCCAGCGCGACAGGCTGAGGGCTTTCGAGGCCTCGCGCTGGCCTTGGGTCACGGCCAGGATGCTGCCGCGCAAAATCTCCGCCTGATAGGCCGCGGTGTTCAGGGTGAAGGCCAGTAGCGTGCAGAACCAGGCGTCACGGAAGAACCACCACATACCCACGTCCTGCCAGAAGCCTTTGAACGAACCCAGGCCGTAATAGAGCATGAACAGCTGTGCCAGCAGCGGCGAACCGCGGAAGAAATACACGTAGACGCCGGTAAAACGGCTGATAAAGCGGTTACTCGACAACCGGCCCAGGGCGATCAGCAGACCGAGCAGGGCGCCAAGAGTGAAGGAAATGGCCACCAGCTTGGCAGTCACCAACAGACCTTCGATGAAGCGGGGACCGTAACGCTCCAACAAGTCAGGGCTGAGGAACAGATTTTGCAATTCATCGAAGCTCATGGGCGAACGCTCCGTTGATGTCGGCTGAAATACTGCTCCAGGAACTGGAACAGGCGGCCGGAAATGGCCGAGAAAAACAGGTAGCCAAAGCAGGCCACGGTGTAGAACAGCATCGGTTCCTTGGTGACGCTGACCGCCAGGTTGGTCTGGCGCATCAGGTCGACCAGGGAGATGGTCGACACCAGCGAGGTGTCCTTGAGCAGCGACAGCCAGTTATTCGACAGGCCCGGCAAAGCAATGCGTACCAATTGCGGCAGTACCACCTTGGTAAAGGTTGTGCGTCGGGATAGGCCAAGGGCAGCTGCAGCTTCGAACTGGCCCTTGGCCACGGTTTTGAAGGCTCCCAGCCAGATCTGGCTGGAAAATGCGGCGAACACCAGACTGAAGGCGATTATCGCGGCGACGAAGGGGTTGATCGCGACTTCGGCCTCGTAGCCCATCGCGGCCAACAGTTTCTGCGCACCGATCTGGCAGCCGTAATAGATTATAAGCAGGGTCAGCAGCTCGGGCAGTCCGCGGAACACGGTGGCAAACACCGTGCTCATGGAGCGCAACCAGCGACGTCGGGAACGGGCGGCCAAGGCCAGGCCCAGGCCCAGCGGCAGGCCAATCGGCAGGCAGCTCAGGGCCAAGACAATGGTAACCAGAGCGCCGGCCAGCAAGGCCGAACCCCAGCCGCCGCTGGCGAAGGATAGCAATGACAGGTTTTCGAACATGCTCGAACCCTCTCGGTAAATTAAGCTCGCACGCCCTCACCGCACCCGTGTGCGGGTGCGGTGCAACATGTCGGCAAGTAACGACCCTCAGGCGCGCCTGAGGGCTCGGGGGATCAATAGATATCGAAGGCGAAGTAGCGACTGGAGATCTTCTTATAGGTGCCGTCGGCAATGATCTCATCCAGCGCCTTGTTGAAGCGCTCGCGCAGGACATCGTCACCCTTGCGCACTGCGATCGAGGCATCGGCGGTGGTGCCGTTGACGTCGCCGATGATCTTGCAGCAGTCCTTGCCAGCGCTGTCGACCCAGGCCAGCAGCGGGAATTTGTCGGCAATCACCCCGTCGATCCGGCCAGTCGCCAAGTCGCTGTTGGCTTCATCGAGGGTAGGGTAGAGCTTCACGTCGGCGCCGGCTGGGCCGTAATGATCTTCGGCATAGATGGCCTGGGTCGAGGATGACTGGGCACCGACCGTGCGGCCCTTGAAGTTGGTCTGGGCGTCGGTGATGTTCGAGTCCTTGGATACCGCCACGGACAGGGGGGTACGGTAGTAGTGCCGGGTGAAATCGATTTTCTGCTTGCGCTCATCGGTGGCGATCATCGAAGCCACGACCGCATCGTATTTCTTCGCCATTAGCGCCGGGATAATCCCTTCCCAGTCCTGGGCGACGATGCTGCACTGCACGTTCATGCGTTCGCACAGCGCGTTGGCGATATCCACATCGAAACCGTGCAGCTTGTTGTCCGAGTCAACGTAGTTGAACGGCGGGTAAGCGCCTTCGGTAGCAATCTTCAGTACTTCAGCCTGCGCGCTGGTGGCCCCGGCCAGGACTATTGCGCATACACCGGCAAAGCGAATGACGTGTTTCATCCAGCACCTCGTTTTATTGTTTTGAGTTTGGTGACGATGTGTATCCAACGAACTCGTTGTGTAAGGCCGCGATGGTTTCAAGACGCTTTTCGACCTCGGGACCCAGCTGTTTGCAGACGTCGTTGACCAGCAGGTGGACCAGCGACAGCATCGCCGCCGTCGATTCCCAGAACAGGTTGAACTCGGTGGGCACGCGGAACACTTCATCGGCGTTCTGTTCGGCCCAGTCGCAAAAGGTATCGGTGATCAGCGTCACAGGGATGCCGGCATCGCGGGCCTTGCGGCACAGGGTCAGGGCGTGGCGGGAATAGCGGCGGGCTTCGAACACCACCAACGCACTGTCTTCGGGGGCACTGAGCAACACGTCGGCGTAATGCCCGGCGGCACCGTCGACCCAGTGTGTGTCATCGCGCAGGTACTGCAACAGATGCACCATGGATGCTGCGATGCCACGCTCTGTCTGGAACCCGGCGACGAACACCTTGCGCCGGGTGGCCAGGCGCTGGCTGACGTTGTGCCAGGTCGGGGTGAGGCTATATTCGTAAACCTTAACCAGGGCCGCGACTTCCAACTCGAAGCTGCGCGGTAGGCCTTGCGGGCCCTGGCTGGCTTGATGGCGAAACTCCTGCAAGCGATCGCCCACCAGCCATGGGCCATCGCCCAGGTCGACCTTGAGGTCGTTTTTCAGGTCTTTGAAGTGGCTATATCCGAGGGAGCGACAGAAGCGCCCCACACTGGATTCACTGACGTTCAATTTCGCGGCAATATCAGCGGCAGTCTGGAACGGCAGTTCATAGAGGTTGGCCAGCATATAGTTAGCAATCACCCGGCCAGAGGCGGCGGCGGTTGAAAGACTGCTTTCAAGGCGTTGTTTGATGGGCTGGCTCAAGGCTGCTTCCTATTGTTTTTCAGCGCTTACGAAAGAAAATGCGTGTTTTCTGGCATAAAGTCAATACATGACAGATAGCTGTCATGACCGATGATCGTCACTCTGGTACGCAGCCTCGACAACTCGGTTGGAGGTTCAGGATGCCCCAAGCACAACCTTGTACAGTGAAGAAGCCAAGAATCCCATGGACGCCATTCTCTTGGTCACCTAGCACAACATCAGTCATTTTCTAATGCATCGTCGGCAGGACGCCTGAGGAGGGAGAAACGCAAAGTTCTGAAACGGTCAACTGTGGATGAACGTCCAGAGATCGGTATTCAGTTTGTCGATAGCGGCTTTAAAGTCCTTGGTGGTGATTTGCTCGTTCTCTAGCTGGCGGCTGCCGAATACCTCGGGCACTTTGGTCATTGTCTGATTGGTTTTCGCGTCAATGAACTCGGCTTCGTTTAACTGGCGCACTAAGCGTCCGGCAAAGCCACGGTAAGCACCTAGCGAAGACACCTCCCTGATGCGTCAGGGGCGGTGCCCTTTACGGCTTGTTAAATTATTCGAGGTGGTAATTCAACCAAATATGGTGCGTTCCATCGATGTCAATTGTGATCCCTCCTGACCCTGATATCCCTTTCAAACCATCCGTACCACTGCCTCCAACTATGCAGAAAAACTCATCTGCACGATCAATTCCGGTAGTGGAGGCGGAATGAATGAAGTTAAAGGAACCCTCTACCCCATTCACCGTACCCTTGAAGCTCTCCATCGCGATGTAGCTGCCCCTTCTTGACGCTTGGTCGAACGCAGCAGTAAAGGCTGTTGAAGAAATACCATCGATAGCTCCTGTATAGGACTTTTCCATGGAGCTGATCGACACTGGTAAGCCTGTTGTAATTTCGGGCGTGGGAGTCAGGTCAGTTGGTTTGAAATTCTTGGAGGAAAAAGTGGCTCGCGCTTCCATTCGGATCAGTCCTGTTCCATATGAGTTGAGCGGTCATTCTAATGCAAGAGCACCCTCACGTTGAGAACGTCAGGCCGAGACCCAATGCTGTGGCAGCAGTTGATCGATCTCACTCGCTCGCTGCGTCGGCAGGCGCGTCAGCACATCTTTGAGATACGCATAAGGATCATGCCCATTCATGCGGGCGGACTGAATCAAGTCCATGATCGCAGCTGCCCGCTTACCGCTGCGTAGCGACCCGGCGAACAACCAGTTCGAGCGTCCAAGTGCCCACGGCCCTGCTGCAGCCCAAATGAGCGAATTTACCCCTTATCTCGGCATAACCCCCAAGAGATCCAGCGGCTTGCCAAACGAAAAGTCAGGCACTAAGGTAGCGCCCTCTAACGACTGGCCCCGGACTTTGGGTGAGCGGTAACGGCTACAGACAAAAAATCAGATGGCAGCGCACCCTCCTTTGGCGAGTACTTCACCGCACAAAGATAGCGCTGTCTCACTATCAAGGTGCATGAGGCTCGATAGAGTTTTCCTTGAAAGTAACAATCACAAGAAAGAGGAAGCCCGTGATGACGAACGCTAGTGCTAACGCGACTGTCACCAACAGTTTGGCAACACCCCACACCCAACGGATGAGCACCTACGTGTTCGCGCTGTTTTTCATCCTCGGCAGCATCACCAGCCTTAACGATGTCCTGGTGCCAAAACTCAAGCACCTCTTCAGCCTCAGCTATACCGAGGCCATGCTTGTGCAGTCGTCATTCTTTTTTGCCTATTTCATTTTCGCCATACCCGCAGGCCTGCTCATTTCGCGAATCGGCTACATGAGAGCGGCCGTCCTCGGGTTGCTGCTGATGGCTGGTGGATGCCTGCTCTTCATTCCTGCCGCCCAGTCCGCATTGTTTCCAGCGTTTCTCGGCGCCCTCTTTGTGCTTGCGATTGGCGTGACAACCGTTCAGGTCGTTGCGAACCCGCTGCTATCACTACTCGGAACCGCCGCAATGGCCCCTAGCCGCCTAACCCTCGGCCATGCGTTCAATTCGCTGGGAACCACGGTCGCACCCTACCTGGGTGCCATACTGATCCTGGGCTCCCTCAATGCGGTAGATACCTCCGCATTGTCGCCAGCAGAACTGACGTCCTTCCTGTCGCAGGAAGCCAGCGTGATCAGCAACACCTATGCAAGCATTACGCTCTTCATCTGCATCGTCGCCTTGATCGTCTGGCTGAAAAGAAATGAGCTGCAACCGTCAACAAGACCTGAACGTCTCAATCCACTCGCTGCGCTCGACCTTCTAAAGCAGCCGCGCTTTGCACTCGGCACCGTTTGCATATTTCTCTATGTCGGCGCCGAAGTCACGATTGGCAGCCTCATCACCGACTACCTCATGCTGCCGACAACCCTGGCCCTTCCCGCCGAAGCCGCAGGCAAGCATGTTGCCTTCTATTGGGGTGGCGCCCTGGTTGGCCGCTTTATCGGCTCGGCGCTGATGCGCACTTTCGCGCCCGGGAAACTGCTGGCCTTTGCCGCCACGGCAGTCATTGTGCTGTTGACGATCTCTGCCACCACACAAGGCGTTGTTGCCGGATGGTCGCTGCTGGCTGTCGGGCTGTTCAACTCCATCATGTTTCCGACGATCTTTACCCTTGCGACCGCAGGGCTCGGTCATCGCGCGGCGGAAGGTTCGGGCCTGTTCTGTTGCGCCATTGTTGGCGGGGCATTTATTCCGCCATTGACAGGGTATGCGGCCGACCTCTCGACGCTCGCGATGGCATTGAGCGTGCCAGCGACCTGTTATGCCGGCATCGCAATCTACGGTTGGTATGCCCGCGCTCCGAAGCACTAGCATTCCCTGGCGCGCGGCTAGCCCATTGGTAGAAGCTAACGATCAGATTCAACCGCTTGTTCGCCGTGCCAGGATCGAGCCCCAGCTCGCCTTGAGACCAGTCCCGGTAACGAGATAGGACGCTCAGACCGTTAGCAGGGCTCTCTTCATCCCAGTCCATTGGCTTCCAAGAAGGCGAAGTAGTCGTACAGACGACGTCCGTAGGCTTCCCAAGTCAGTTCGCTTCGTGCCTCACCGGACTCCACGAGAATATGCCTGAGGAAGGATTGCACGGGCTCAACAGGCCAGCCATCTGAGCCAACCAACAGCGGAAAACCTTCGAAAGATCGACCTGCTAACGACAGGTCTTTTGTTGCGAATATCAGTCTCATTCCACAGCCTTCAAACACCTTCCAGCGGACTCCCATCAGTGGCCAGGATGGGAAAGGGGCCGGTGGCTGTGCCCTGAACGTTTACAGTCCCTAGGATTAGGGTTGAATTTTCGGTTTTGCTGGCTTCGACCAATGCCAAGCGCATCGGGCTTATCGCAAACAGACCAATCGGCAACAGGGGCCAGAGGGGAAGAGACACAGACAAAGGTTTTGCACGAGGCAAAGTAATTGCAGCAGGCATAACGCACATTTCCTGATAACCAAGAAACTTCAAGGGCGTTTAGCGACCACGGGAGGGCCACTAAATATAAGTAGTGAAGACAACGCCGTACTGATGTCGGCGGTGTTGGTCATCAGTATGCGTCCGGCAAAGTCATCTAGCCGGCTCCGTTAAGCCCAGACATGGTGTTCACCTAAATTTAAGTGGACACCATTTCTAGCCTTTTAAGCGGATCCTCCATGCAGCCAAAGCGCCGTTCCTATTCCAACTCCTTCAAAGCCCAAATCATTCAAGAGTGCTCCCTGCCCGGCGCCTCGATTGCCAATATCGCGCTGAACCACAGCCTCAACGCGAACCTCGTCCATAAGTGGATTCGAGTGCCATCTCAGAAAAGCCTTGCGCTGCAACCCGCTTTCATCCCGCTGAAATTGCAGTCGCCTGCGGCAAGATCGGAAACCGCACCAGCCACTATTTGCGTCGAAATTCCACACCCTCGCGGGACTGTCGTGGTGAACTGGCCGACTGAAAGCGCAACCGCCTGTGCAACCTTTCTTCGAGACCTGTTGCGATGATCCGCATCGATTCGATCTGGCTCGCCACCGAGCCCATGGACATGCGCGCCGGTACGGAAACGGCTTTGGCGCGGGTCGTGGCGGTGTTCGGTGCGGCGCAGCCGCACTGTGCTTATCTGTTTGCCAACCGCCGCGCCAATCGCATAAAAGTGCTGGTGCATGACGGCGTGGGTGTCTGGTTGGCGGCCCGGCGGCTCAACCAGGGTCGCTTCATCTGGCCGAACCCTCGACACGGCTCGCAAGCCGAATTGAACAGCGAACAACTTCAGGCGCTGGTGCTGGGTTTGCCGTGGCAGAGGGTTGGCCCCGGTGGAGCGATCACTGTGCTGTGATCTGCGGTTTAGCAGGATTGCCTGCGTCATTGTCCGATCAGTCTGTCGTCGATTATTGCCCGCTCTGGCAAAATCGGCGGCACGACTTGTGCCTCTTCTCTCGACCAACTGAATGCTGAACAACTGCGCACCCTGGCGGCGCAGTTGATGCAGCGTGTCGAAGGCCTGGATCAACACGTCGAAAAACTCGGAAAACAAGTCCATCACTTCAAAACGGTCAACGAACAACTCACCCACGAAATCGCGCTGCTCAAGCGCCATCGCTTTGCCAAGCGCAGTGAACAGTTGAACCCGGCGCAAGCCAGCCTCCTCGATGACCTACTCGACACCGACATTGCCGCCATCGAAGCCGAACTTGCGGCTCTGCAACCCGCCCCCGCTTCGTCCGAGGCACGCCAAAAACCCAAGCGCGCGCCGTTGCCCGCGCAGTTTCCCCGCACCCTGATCCATCACGAACCGGACAACACGCAGTGCACCTGTGGCTGCGCCCTCAAGCGCATCGGCGAAGATGTCAGCGAAAAACTCGATTACGCACCGGGCGTATTTACCGTCGAACGTCATATCCGTGGCAAATGGATCTGCGATCAGTGCGAAACCCTGATTCAGGCACCGGTACCGGCGCATGTGATCGACAAAGGCATCCCAACCGCCGGGCTGCTGGCCCAGGTGATGATCGCCAAGTTCGAAACGGCCAGATACGAAAAAGCCCAGCACCTGACTGGGCTTTTTCACGTCCGACATCGGTAGATTCAACTAAGCACTGCCAGCGCCCCTATCAAAATCCGCATGTCGTTCCCTCTTTTGGTTTGGCGGACGCTTACCGCTAAAAGATGAACGTACCGATCAATCCGCCAGAAATGCCTCCAGAACAGGTGTCAGCCATTCTGGTCGATCTTCTTGGGGCGAGTGATTCGCGAATGGAATATTCAAGAGCCTAGCGTTTGGCACCCGATCAGTGAGTTCAACTGCATTCGTGCGCGAGACAAGCATGTCTTCGTCGCCCCTGACCACCAGCAAATCGGCGGTGATGTTGCGCACAGCTTCGTTCGGGTAGCCATCCGCGCCTGAATCGAGCCAGAGAGCCCGCAGCGCCACTGCCAATCGCTCAAAATCTGGTGCGGGATTCATGACCTGATAACTATCGTAGCTGTGCGGGAACATCTCGCGCCAGCTCTCGGCTGTTACCTCTGTATACATGCCGCGCGTTGGGTCGTCTGCCTTCAACGCCCAGTGCGCGCCAATCGTTACCAGCTTGTCTATAGGGAGAGTGTTGGCGGCGGCAATCCGCAGTGCAGCTATGCCACCATCGCTATGGCCGATGATGCTGAAATGCTCAAGCCCCAGGTGCCTGACCACTGCTTCCACATCCTGCTGGATGCGCTTATAGGTCAGTCGTGATGGACCAAGTGTGGATTTTCCTTGGCCCCGGCTGTCGATGCCGATCAACCTGTAATTCCGGCCCAAACGGGGCGTGATGGAATTAAAAGTCTCGATGTCACCAAAACCGCCGTGGAGGAATACCAAGACAGGGCCTTCCTTGTTCCCTTGCTGTTCAAAGTAGAGGCTCGCGTGGTCTATCTCAATATGCTGGCCGTCCTGGTGATTGAACGTCGTCATGTGCTTTTCCCTTTGTTGGATCGCTGTGTCGCGTGCAGGCTTCAGTCTACTGCTCTACATGATCGCATTTGCGATGACAAATGGGTGTGACGGCTCACTAAGCGTTAGGATCAGGAAGGCGTATTGACCAGACGCTTACGGTCATCAGGCAAGGGGAAACGCGCGCGGGCTCAGGCTGGGCCAGCGGATTCTGGGATGCAGCGCTGGCAGTCGAGGGAGGTGTCAGGTGCGTATCGCGGTAGGAAATGTCCGTAGTAGTTCGATGGCAACGCTGCCAGCCCGGCATGACCACAGCAGCAATCATCGTGTTGCATTACCGTTTTTGACGGAGTCGGCTGGAGGGTGTCGATCCGCTTGTCGAACCCCGGAGGCAATACTTGTGAAGCGCCTCATGAGCAGAATCCCCCCCAAAGCATCAGTTGCATATCTGAAAGACGTCCTCACGCACTTGCCAGCCCAGCGCGCCAGTCAGATTATCGATCTGCTGCCACATAAGTGGGCTCGTTAAGCCTCGCCGTGTGTACGAGCTTGACTTTGCTTAGGGACGTGCCTCAAAAGCTGCATGAGCGCCAAAGAAGCAAGACTCGCGATAATGAGCGCAAGTGAGCTTATTCCAATTCTCAGCCCCCAAAAGTCGATCAAGTAACCTGTTAACACCGGGATCGCCCCAGCGGGCACGTACCCCCCCATGTTGAACACTGCGTTGGCTTCGGCTCTGCGCTGCGCAGGCACGCGGTCAGCAATAAGTGTCAGTCCACCTAACTGGCCCAAGCCTTGACCGGCGCCTGCCAACAGAGCGGAAACGATCAGCCATGGAGCGGAACCGGTTTCCAGCGCGATCCACACAAAAATCATTGAGAAGACAGTACCGATCCCGCTAAGCGAAAACACGGTACGGCTGTTGTATCGCTTCGCCGCAAACTGCACGCCCACGGCGACGAGGAACATCGAAAAGGCCATACAACCCGTGACAAGGGGACTATTCACGCCTAGAAAAGTCGCTATCAGCTTGGGGCCGAGCGACAGGATGAATGATGTCGAAGTTATTCCAGGGCCGAAGAACGCTATCCCCAATAGCACGATGCCGAGGTTTTCCTTAGCGACGGTGGGCAAGCGCGGTTTAAACGTACCGACCCCAAGCTTCTGGTTCTTTTGATTGAGTAACGCTAGGAGCGCCACGCACAAAATCGCGATTTCCACTCGGAAGACCGTGTGGATCGGGTTCGGAAGATATTGCGCAACGACCCCTGCCAATAGCGGCCCGGTGCCCGCTCCGGCCACCATCGCGACAGATGCCATTAACGAAGCAAAATGCTTGCGTTGAGGCTGAGCATGCTCGACGACATTCGCCATACCCCCAGATACAACGAGGCCCACCGAAACGCCGGTGAGGAAGCGTGCGAGCATCAAGACACCGATGCTGTGCGCTTGGTCGAACAGAATCGCTGCAATGATAGCCAGCCCCACACAGGGTAGAAGCAAGGCTTTGCGCCCATAGTGGTCGGACAGCTGCCCAGCGACGGTGAGAGTTAGAAGAAGACCGATGATGTAGCAGGCAAAAATTACGGTTAGCACCCCCGACGCGAAGCCGAGGGACTGCTGCCAAAAGCTGTAGAGTGGCGTAGCGGCATTTGAAAGTATAAAAATCGCGGTCACGATCCACGCTGTACGGTACACAGCCATTGAGCTTTTTATGGGATGGGAACTGCTCATTGGTGAAGGGCCTCTCAGTGGGCAGGAATTCAATTCGGAGCCCAGAGTAGAGAAATGTTTCGTGATGGCCCATTCATCAAAGTTACAAACCGGATGTGAAAAAATTCACAGCTCCTGTGCCTGCACTAATCCCTCCATGAGGAAATCAAGCACTGCCCGGATTTTTTGAGAGCTGCGTAAATCTTCATGAAACGCGAGCCAGATGGGTAGTTCCAGCGGTGTGTGATCCATATCAACCCTTGTCAGCCCATATTCTTTGCCTAAAAAATCCGGAAGGAAAACTATGCCAGCATTACCTACGGCAGCTAATGCCTGGATGCGTAGGTCGTTGCTGGTGACGGAAAGCGGTCTTCCTTCCAGCCGATCCAGGAGCCATTGCTGCTGTACCGAATCGTCCATGCTACGGTCGTAGCCTATGAACTCGAACTCTTCAGGTTCACGTTGACTTATGTAGTCCTTGCTAGCATGAGGGTAAAAACGCAAGGAGCCGAGACTTTTGGCGACGACACTCTGTTCATCTGGCCTGCTGAAGGTAATGGCAATATCGGTTTCTTTCCTTGCCAACGACGCAGTGGACTTGGCTCCGACGAGCGTCAGCTGCAACCGGGGATAACGCTCGCGCAATACCCCAAGTCGCCGAGCTACCAACGTTCCGAGGTATGCAGGAGGTGCAGACAAGATCACCGCACCCTCAATACGGCTTTCTCCCCCGTCAGCGAATCGCCTGAGCGCAAGTGACGCAGACTCCATCTGCGCTGCATATTCACCTACCCTCACACCATCCTCGGTCAGTTGGTAGACACGGCCCCTACGATCTACCAGCTTCATGTCCAAAGAGGCTTCAAGGGCAGCTATTCGGCGAGCCACAGTCGCGTGCTCCACCCCCAGCGAGCGAGCCGCAGCGGCTAAGGAGCCCTCATGAACAAAGGCAAAGAAAAAACGGAGGCTGTCCCAGTCAAGCATATTGGTCATCAGGGTGTGGTTAGGAGTGGATTTACAGCGAGCTAAAAGCGTAGCTTACCGATAAATCAGGTGGCGCTGCCGCATAAAGCTTGGACTTAATTTCGTCCCCACGTTCTCCGCCCCGAAGAACCGCTTTACGCGCACTTCCATTTGCACCTAACGCATTGCTTCCAGCATCCCCGACGCGGCTGCGGTTAGGATTCTAGCCCGATGCAAGTCAGTTTCGTTGCGCAAGGTGTATTGGACGGACGCTTGGAGCGCCAGTTAAAGCTGGCGGAGGATAGTCGATGAAAGTTCGATACTGGTAAGAAATGGCGAATCAACCAGACCCCGAGTCATGCATGTTGCACCGTGAGGTGCAGGGTGAAGCGTTGGCAGGGGAAACCGATGGGCCAGCCATTGAGCCGCGTAATCAGGAATCCGGGATGCCGATGCTGTTAAGCGAAGCAGAAGGCAATACGGAGCATGGCGTTATACGCCAGTCATGCTCTGATCCCGCGCGGTCGGAGACCCTGTGCACGTCGGGAAGTCCTTCGCACAGAAACTGGGAGATCTCAGCGGCGCCCGGTGCGCAAGCACCGGGCGGAGAGCCAGCGTAATCGGCTTCAATGGTCACGCTACGGACGCCTTGCCGATCTCTATATTCCAAGTCCCAAGAATGCACACCCATACCCTGAGGATCGCTTCGCGTCACATACCCGAGGCAGGAGCCGTATGCGGTAGTTCCGCACGTACAGATCTGTGCGGGGGGTGGCAGGTAACTGCCATCCCTACCGGCGACCAATGAATCTTAGAGGCCTAACGTTTGACATGAGAGACTTGGCCCAGGCTTGCCAGAACAGCCTTTCGATGGAAGGGTTAGACCTCAGGGGGCACACAGCGCTCTCAGCCTTAGGGGCAGGTAGCCAGAGGCCAACCGACGCGCGCTGCACGGAGGAGGCTGGCCTTAACAACCAAGCGGTGAAATGGGGCAATAACGAAGATGTAGGCCCGGCCTAGACGGTTGTGGCACTGGACCACGGTTGAAAAAACGAGTCGGCGACTGCCTTCTGGCTCTGACTCTCCAGAACATAGGATCGATATCCGGAAGTCGAGGTGCTTGTCGTCCTCTCCCAACACGATTTCAGTCTGGTTCGTGCTGTAGACCTTGAAGATTTCAATCCGATTAGCAAGTGATGCCAAGTGTTTGGCTGTCTTGAGACCAAAACAGGCAACGATAGTGTCTCGGACTTTCATGAGCCATCCGATCCAGGATGGCTGGTGGGAAAGGATGAATCGAGCTAGCAAATCTGGATTGCTGGATGTGCCCGCAGGGAGCCGAATCGCAAAAGCGTCCGCTAGGTTCATCGACTTGTAAAGGTGGGTGATGCCGGACGTCGAGGGGACTGGCACGGACATAATGAGCTCAAATTCTCGGGGCATCGGGGATCTCTCCTGAGTTCTAACTACTAATTAGACGACATGCCATGTCGCGTTCTTGTTGCGATGGTTTGTCGTATAACGCTCCTTGTCGCCCTGTAAGTGCTTGTCTAGCTTAGAAGTGACGGTTACCGACTTTCAAGCCGGACAGGGACAACCGCGCTCACTGCTCATTCCCAAGCAAACGAGGTATCTGCATAGTGGAGGAATCTCGCTGTACAAGCGGCTCTTTTTCCATATTGCGGCGTGCCTACTTAGGCTATCAGGTACGTATTCAAGTGTGGGGTTCACGGTAACTTCAGGTTCCAGGCGCAGTAGCGCACCAGGAGCGGAGCTCGCATGGGTCGTGGCGATGCCGTCCGGATAACCATGTCCACGCATTGATGAGGTCCAGAGCCTCGCTGAGCGAGCATGGATTAACTGGATGTTGTTGAGGCGCCAACTTCTCCTTGTCGGATACTGAGCCCGATCAAGGCATCATAGAGCTCTTGCTGCCCAGCTGGCAGAACAGGGAGCAACGTCGCACGGCGCTTGTCGACATCGAACCAGGATTCAACCAACCATCCCACCAGATAGAGCGCCGAAAGGCATCCGCCAGCGGTTGCAACGTTCCCCTGGCATACAAGAGGCTGGTCCACGGGCTCAAGTCCCAGAGCTTGCAAGCTCGATCGTGCATCCGGGTGTGTAGTTGCTTGGCCGCTGAGCAGCCCAAGCCGTTCGAGAATGAAAGCTCCGGCACATATGGAGCCTATTCGCTGGCGTCTGGAGTCAAGTTCAAACGACGGCAGGAAATCTGGGGCGGCAAGTGCAGCGGGTATCCCTTCCTTGCCGCTGACGAACAATACCGCGTCGGCACTATTGGCCTCGGAAAGCGGACCGTGCACCGAAACAGGCAGGCCGTGCGCCGATCGCACGATAGAGCTAGAACCCAATATTCGGACGTGCCAGTCCTCAGTGTTGCGGCCTAAAATGTCCCACATCAGGAATAGGTCGATATCAGTGAATTGGTCGAAAGCAACCAGAACGATTTTCTTCAAGGCGAGCTCCATGAAAAGTGCTGGCGTGCAAAACGCAACGGCCATCTTTGCTGGTGTTCGCAGCGTATCAATCGGTTGCGCACCATACACAGTCTGTATGGCGCTAAATATGGAGCGAAATAACGGGTGAGAAAACTAACTCGTAACCATTGGATCGCGGCTGGTTTTGAGGCCCTCGACCAAATAGGGCATATTGGCGTTTCGGCCGAGAGTCTATCGCGCCGATTGAATGTGACCCGCGGATCGTTCTATCACCATTTCCGCAATCGCGAAGATTTTGTCCGCACCTTGCTGGCCGCTTGGGAAGAAGACTACACGGAGCGCATGCTCGCTTATGCGGCGCAGGGTCGTAGCGCGGGCGAAACCTTGAAACGCTACTTGAGTATTGCCGCTGAGAAACAACCTGGGCGGGAAGTTTCCATCCGAGCCTGGTCGCTGCACGATCCGTTGGTAGGCGAGTTTCAGCAGCGTGTTGACACAAGACGACTGGACTTCGCGATACGGACGTGCCGCCGCTTGGTCCATATGCCAGGCGAAGCAGAAGTGATTGGTCAGGTGGCCCATCTGTGCCTGATTGGTGGTCAACAGGCAGGGCTGCGGCGTGATGCCGCTCGCTTCAACAGTTTCCTGCATCGAGCCTTTTCACTTTTCGAAGGGGCTCTTCCACCGTGGCGGGCCTAAGTCATGAGCTAAATTGGGTAACTGAATAAATAGAGTTCGCGTGCCACTGCAAATGTGTTTGGGGCATCTGCCTACCTGGAGGCGCAGTTTCTTCTTGCTCCGATACATACTGGGAAATGGGGGGCAAAGCTGATCACCCAATTGCATCAGGACTGATTACTGTTTTACCCCCTAATTTGACCACACACTTCCATGGTATCAGCGACAAGTTCGACCCCGGCGTCTTGGCGCCAGCCTTCGACTATCCAGGGTTCGAGTAGCTCGATCTCGCTGCCTCTGCCGACCTGACCTTGTTCGAGCCAGACTTGCAGGTGTTTGGCCTGGCCAGCCTGGGCAATGCTGTGAGCCTTGTCGATCTGCAGAGAGGCGTGGAGCACGGCTTCGTTGATCTCTTGTTCGTCCGTAGCCAATTGTTGATTGAGTTCAGTGAACCGGCCGACGACGCGCTGCACTTGGCGTTGGATACTGTCGAAGGCGTCCTTGGCCAACGCATGAGCGCTATCGAGCAAGCGTTGCCGGGCCGTCCACGTTCGATGAGCCTCCCAGAGGCTGAATAGGTTGGCGAGAAACCTCGGCTTTTTTCTCAGGTTGCGGCTGCAGGACCTGACGGGGCAGGGGCATGACGCGCTCTTGCAGGCCCGCACTCGATTACTGGACGCGGCCAAGGCATCCCCGGTGATTGACTATCTGATGGAGGATGGGCTGGCAGATGCGCCGCAAATCAACGTCAGCATTGATCGGGAAAAGGCCGAAGCGCTCGGCGTCAGTTTTGATGTGATCAGTTCAGCGTTGTCCTCAGCGCTGGGCTCGGAGCAAATCAACGAATTCGCTAATCAAGGCCGCATGCAACGGGTGATCGTTCAGGCCGACGGCAGCAGTCGGCAGACGCCTGAAGCATTGCTGCGCCTGCAAGTCCCCAACCGTCAGAACCGCCTGGTACCGCTGGAGGCGTTTAGCCGTTTTGAGTGGCAGGTCGGCCCCCTGCAGATTGCGCGTTACAACGGTTCCGGTGACGCCGCGCCGGGATACAGCACCGGGCAGGCGATGGAAGAACTGAAGAACATCGCCCGTCAACTCCCCGCCGGCTTCAGTCTGGAATGGGCCGGGCTGTCGCTTCAGGAACAGCAGGCCAGCGATCAGGTGCCGCTGTTGGTGGGGTTGTCATTGGTTGTGGTGTTGCTGGTCCTGGTGGCGTTATACGAAAGCTGGACCATTCCCTTTGCGGTATTGCTGATCGTGCCGGTCGGTATGTTCGGTGCAGTGGCTGCGGTGACGATCATGGGTATGCCCAATGACGTGTATTTCAAGGTGGGGCTGATCACGATCATCGGTCTCTCGGCAAAGAATGCGATTCTCATCGTCGAATTCGCCAAAGCGTTGCATGCTCAGGGCGCGCCCCTCGCACAGGCGGCGGCCCAGGCTGCACGCTTGCGGTTCCGCCCCGTCATTAGTAAGCGTCCGGCGAAGTCACCTTCTCGATCCCAGCCATAAGGGCGATGGTGTCCACCAAAAAAATACGTGGACACCATCGCCCTTATCGTCAGGATCGCCATGCGCCAAAGAACTTCTTATCCAAAACCTTTTAAAGCCCAAGTCGTCCAGGAATGCCTGCAACCCGGCGTGTCCATGGCCAGTGTAGCCCTGCGCCATGGCATCAACGCCAACCTCGTTCGAAAGTGGATACCCACTTATCGTGATCGTCAGGCGCCAGCGTTGCCCGCTTTCGTTCCGCTGAAACTAGAGCCCGCGACGCGGCCCGATCAGCAAATGCTTGTCAGCATCGAAATCCCTTTCAGGCAGCAAAAACTTACCGTGAACTGGCCATCCTCCGACCCTGAAGGGTGCGCTCGTTTTATCCGTGAGCTTGCCCAGTGATCCGCGTGGACGCCATTTGGCTTGCCACCGAGCCCATGGATATGCGCGCCGGTACCGAGACTGCGTTGGCCAGAGTGATCGCGGTATTCGGTGCGGCGAAGCCGCACTGTGCTTATCTTTTCGCCAACCGCCGAGGCAACCGGATGAAAGTCCTGGTGCATGACTGCGTGGGCGTCTGGCTGGCGGCGCGACGATTGAATCAAGGCAAGTTTCACTGGCCCGGCATCCATCGCGGATCGGAAGTCGAACTCGATAACGAGCAGCTTCAAGCTTTGGTGCTGGGTTTACCCTGGCAGCGGGTCGGCGCGGGCGGCTCGATCACAGTGCTTTAGCACCGGCTATTAGCCTATCGGTTTATCGCCGCTGACGGCCTGCTCTGGCACAATCAGCGGCATGACTTTCTCGCCCAATCTTGACCAGATGACACCGGAACAGCTGCGCGCCTTGGCCGAACAGGCCATGCAGCTGCTGTCCCAGGTCGACTCCATGGGCCAGAAGATCCACCGTCTTGAAACGGTCAATGAGCAACTCGCTCATGAGATCGCCATCCTCAAGCGACACAAGTTTGCCAAGCGCAGCGAACAGCTGAGTCCTGACCAAGGCAGCTTGCTCGACGACCTGCTCGATACTGATATCGCGGCCATAGAGGCCGAGCTGAACGCGGTCAATCCTCCACCTGCACCGGCCGAGCCGCGCCAGAAACCCAAGCGTGCGCCGCTGCCACCCCAGTTCCCACGCACCGTGATCCGTCACGAGCCAGAAAACACTCAGTGTGCCTGCGGGTGTCAGCTTCAACGCATCGGCGAAGACGTTAGCGAGAAGCTCGATTACACGCCCGGCGTGTTCACCGTCGAACAGCATGTGCGTGGAAAATGGGCCTGCCAACAATGCGAAACACTGATCCAGGCACCGGTACCGGCTCAGGTAATCGACAAGGGCATCCCGACCGCAGGCCTGCTGGCGCATGTGATGGTGGCGAAGTTCGCCGACCACTTGCCGCTGTATCGGCAGGAGAAAATCTTTGGCCGCGCTGGCCTGATGATCGCCCGCTCGACGCTGGCGCAGTGGGTTGGACAAACTGGCGTGCAGCTCCAGCCTTTGGTCGATGCGTTGCGCGAAGCGGTGCTGGTCGAGGGCGTAATCCACGCCGATGAGACCCCGGTTCAAATGCTCGCGCCAGGCGAGAAGAAAACCCACCGCGCGTATGTTTGGGCCTACAGCACCACGCCGTTCTCGGCACTCAAAGCCGTTGTTTACGACTTCAGCCCAAGCCGGGCGGGCGAGCATGCGCGCAACTTCCTCGGCTCTTGGAACGGTAAGTTGGTGTGTGACGACTTTGCCGGCTACAAAGCAGGCTTCGAGAAAGGCATGACCGAAATCGGCTGCATGGCTCATGCCCGCCGCAAGTTTTTTGATCTGCACGTCGCGAATAAAAGCCAGTTGGCCGAACAGGCACTTCACTCGATTGGCGGCTTGTACGAAATTGAACGGCAAGCGCGGGACATGAGCGATGAAGATCGCTGGCGAATACGGCAAGAAAAGGCAGCACCGATCCTTGAAACGCTGCACAACTGGATGCTGGCCCAGCGTGATCTTGTGCCCAACGGATCAGCAACGGCCAAGGCTCTGGATTACAGCCTTAAACGCTGGGTAGCGCTGACTCGATATCTCGAGGACGGCACTGTGCCCATAGATAATAACGCAGTCGAAAATCAGATAAGACCGTGGGCACTTGGACGCTCGAACTGGTTGTTCGCTGGTTCGCTACGCAGTGGTAAGCGAGCAGCGGCAATTATGAGTCTGATCCAGTCAGCACGTATGAATGGGCATGATCCGTATGCCTATCTCAAAGATGTGCTGATGCGGCTGCCTACGCAGCGTGCCAGTAAGATCGGCCAACTGCTACCGCATCAGTGGATGCCCGTCTGAGTCACGCAAGGTGACTTCGGCGAGCGCTTATCACCAATGTCGTCTTGACCCACGATCTCGGAGCCAACCTCAAAACTAGAACGCTATCGGCCAAGCACGCTCTCGAACCAATTGCAGTCCTGAAACTGGGCAGTAAACTCAAGCAGCTCTCGGTTGATCTGGTCAACTGTTCCAACTATCCCGCTCTCAGCCAATGAATAGGCATCTTCGAAATAGCCGCACAGGCTAAGAGCGTCAGGAAAGTCGTAATTCGACCGAAACCAGGATTGGTACAGTCCTTCTGCTAAGACCTTTCCAAAATCAGGATCTACAAGGAGTTGTTCATGTGCCTTGGCGAGCACATAGGGCAATACCTCCGCGCGGCTCAAGGAGGGCGTCCCGACTCGAAGTAACTGACTTGCAACGTCGTACCGATTCGAGTCTCTCATCAGTGCAAGCTCTATCAGTTCGTAGGCCGGATTTTCTCGTGCAATGATCTGATCATCCGCCCATTGCACAATGTCCGAGACCTCAAGGACACGTAGCTCTAACGCTTCTCTTAGGTAAGCGATCTGGTCATCAACGCTGGGGCTGTAAATGTTCCTTGTCATGCTGCCTTCCCGATTTTCCTACCGGTAACTCTATCCTAATTCAGCGATGAAACCTTGTTGTCTGCTCCGAGAAAACGCAGGTGGTAGAGATTCTAGAAACCGTGCCAACTGGAAGGTCGGGGGGTGCAACCTGGTTCATTCCGATATACGTCGTCCTGTCGATCAGGTCGCCAAAAGACGAGTCCATGAGTAGCCTTCCGGGCAACATAACTTCCTGATGGTCTCCTGAGGATACGGCTCGGGAAGGTGTATTGGCCAGACGGTTACCGTCATTATGACCTCGATGGCCTTTATTCTCGGCGTGGTCCCGCTGGCGGTGGCCTCCGGGGCCGGTGCCGCCAGCCAACGGGCAATCGGTACCGGCGTGATCGGTGGCATGCTTGCGGCAACGCTGCTCGGTGTCTTGTGGGTACCGGTGTTCTTTGTCTGGGTACTGTCCATGGCGAGTCGCTTGCGAACGCGCCGTGCCCTGTTCACCGAAACAATAATCGAGAAGGGTGAGTGATGACCGCAGCTAACGCCGCGCCGCTTTCACTAGATCGTTTCCCGTGCTTCTTCCTGAATCCATTCCACGAACGCCTTGATCTCAGGCCTCTGCACGGCCTCCGGCCGAGTGACGATGTAATACGCAAATCTTGCTGGCCAAGGCTTGTCCATCACTTGCACAAGGCGGCCCGCAGCGATTTCCTCGCGCGCGTACTCCTGAGGTACTAAAGCCAGCCCCTGGCCGGCCTCTGCGGCGCGAATCAGCAGGAAATCATCTTCAAAGGCGGTACCCCGTTCGGCGCGCGGGTCTTTTGCGACGCCGTGTGCGGTGAGCCACAAGGACCAGTCTGCGCGATCGGAATCGTGCAGCAATGGGAAGTTCAGGCAATCCTCGGGCTCCATGAGTTCGGGGCTTGCGGCCACAAAGGCGGAACTTGCGACCGGCACCAGTATGGGCGCCATCAAGCGTGTGACATCCAGGCCAGGGTAGCTTCCCAACCCATGCCGCAGTGCCACATCGACCCGGTCCCGACGCATATCCACCACGGCGGAAGTCGCCTCGACGCGTACCTCAATGTGCGGATGCCGCAGGTTGAAACGGCCCAGCCGCGGCACCAGCCATGAGGCTGCGAACGTCGCGACTGTACTAACGGTCAGGGTTTGCCGGGATTTGATCTCCTCCAGGGACTGCAAGGCCACTTGCATTTGCTCGAAAGCCTGGAACAGCGCGGGATGAACGCTGGCCCCTGCTTCCGTAAGGCGCAAACCGCTCCTCTCTCGCGTAAAAAGCGCCATTCCGATTCGATCTTCCAGCAGTCGAATCTGTTGGCTGACCGCGCCTGACGTGACGCTCAAGGCTTCAGCGGCAGCTTTCATACTTCCTCGTTGGCCAACCTCAACGAAGGTTCTTAGTGCAAGAAGAGGCAGTGACGTTGCCATCGGCTTTAGTTTTCCTAAATGTTGTACGCAAAAATGATCGTTTCCGCTTACGAAGCGCCAACGCGATGATACATCGTGTTTAGAGGTACTAAGTTAATTTAGCAAAACTAAATCAAATGGGATGCACAATGAATAACCCTCGCTGGCGCCTTTGCCTGATATTGCTATGCACGACTCAATTCGTCGCACTGCTCGACTTTTCCATCACTATGATTCCGCTGCCGCAAATTCAGGAAAGCCTGGGCTTCACGCCTGGCGCCTTGCAGTGGGTGATCAACGCGTATGGTGTCGCCATTGCAGGTTTCCTTCTGCTGGGCGGGCGTGCTGCCGACATGTTTGGCCGTCGCCGTGTGTTCCTGATTGGCCTGGTGATTTTCACCCTCGGTTCGTTGCTCGGTGGTTTCTCGCAAACTCCCGCCATGCTGATCGCCACCCGAGCCATGCAAGGCTTTGGCGCCGCTCTGTTTTCACCGGCAGCGTTTTCACTGCTGCTGGCACTGTTTCCCGACCAGGCATCGCGTAATCGAGCGCTGGGTGCCTGGACGGCGGTGGCGGCGAGTGGCTTTGTCGCGGGCCTGATTCTCGGGGGGGGCATTACCGATGTCCTGGGCTGGCGCTGGGTCCTTTGGATTAATGTACCGGTCGGTGTGCTGGTGATCGCATTGTCAGGTTACCTGCCGACGGGCGAGCGTGACGTCGCCATGGCGGGCAGGCGCCTGGATATCGGCGGTGCCGTGTTGGTTGCCGGGGGCGCCGCGACGCTGGTGTTTGCGTTCGCCAACAGCGAGCACGTCGGGCTTGCGTCTCCAATCACCTTTGGGCTGGTTGCCCTGGCTTTGGGTTTGCTCGCCTTGTTCGTCTGGGTCGAAAGCAAGGTGGAATCCCCGTTGATGCCTATCCCGATTTTCTGGCGACGCATGACGGGGGGCGCGAACCTGGTGTCGCTGCTCGCGAACACGGCACTGGGCCCGACGTTTGTCGTCGTGGCGTTGTACATGCAGGAAGTCCTCGGTTTTACCGCGACCCAGACGGGGTTGGGGCTGCTGCCGATGGCGATTGCCTTCACCCTCTCCAGTGCCTGGGTAGGCCCGAGCCTGATCGCCAGGGTTGATACCAAGCCGGTCATTCTGGGGGGCATGGCGTTGTTCGTCTGTGGTCTGGCCCTGCTCGGCCTGTGCCTGGCTGTAGATACCTCCTGGGTCGGCTCTATCATTCCCGGCACGTTGCTGGCGGGCATTGGGTATGGCATCGCGTTTCCTGCCTGGACAGTAGCGGGTATTGAAGGCGTGGATGCCGTCGACCATGGCTTGGCGGGAGGCATGCTGACCACGACCCAGGAGGTGGGTTCGGCAGTTGGCTTGGCCGTGGGGGTGGCGGTGAGCATCGCTGTTTTGGCGGGTGGCGGCACTGAAGTACAAGGCTTCAGCTACGCCATCCTGGTTTCCGCCTGCATGGTGGTGGTCGGCGCTGTATGTGCCGCACTCATCTTGCCCGGCAAGGTCCAAAGCGTGGCTGTCGCAACGTAAGCTCACCCGTCAACCGCTGACCTGGCTCGCCCTCGTCTTCTGAACTGACGAGGGCGAGCTGCGGTAACGCGCCACAGCGACTGCCCAATCAGGCCGCCGGACCTTCCAGTTGTACTTTCCACGGCGGCACGAAGGCCAGATCGTCACGCGAAAACTCGGCTTCAAGCGCCAACAACCCTCGCTTCTTGTCCAGACCACCGCTGTAGCCGGTCAGGTGACCCGTGGCGGCGATTACGCGATGGCAGGGCACGATGATCGATATCGGATTGACCGCGTTGGCCATGCCGATAGCACGAGCGGAGGAGGGCTTGCCCATTGCCTTTGCCAACTCGCCATACGTGGTAGTGGTTCCGTAGGGGATCTCCCTGAGCAACGCCCAAGCTTCTTTGAGAAACGCACTGCCAGCGGGGGCGAGCGGTATGTCGAATGTTTGGCGGGTACCGCAGAGGTATTCACGCAATTGCAGGCAAACCGCAGCGGCAGACTGCTGATCCAGGATGGCGTCTCGGTATTCAGGCCTTTCGCTGAAATCGAGCCTTATCAGTGCACCATTTTGGTCAAGCAGCATGTGGATCATGCCCAGGCGGCTATCGAGATAGCCTTGGAACAGGTGCGTTTGGGCAATAGACATGTTAGCGGTCTCCGGTTACGAGGCTGAGCAGGGGAGTGCCCGCCGGGCACTCCAGGGCGCTTACCAGTGCTGAGGGAAGGGCAAAGGACCGCTACGTGAGGGGAACAGGGGCAGTACTTCTTCTGCCAGTTCCTGAAGAATCTCTTTTGCCGGGCGTTCTGCCATCTGGATGCCCAGTGCGGCGTGGTTAACGCCGGCATCGCGCCATTCGCCAAGCAGCTCGATCAGCCCGTTACGCCCGGTCTTGAGTACATACCCGCCCCGTAGCGGCGTGCGCGGGAAGTCCGGGTCCACCGCCAAATCGATCCATTCATTGGTCATGTGCGGACGGAAACCACCGCTCGGGATGTTGGCGCGCCAGGTGCGGATTTTTTCCGCCAGGCGGCGCGGCCCCATGATGTTCTGGGTGGAATCGGGAAAGGTCAGCCAACCATCGGCGTGTTCGCCCAGCCATTGCATGGATTGCCGAGAAGAGCCGGTAACGATCAGCGGAATACGGCCTGTAACGGGCTTTGGCAGCAGTTGTGCTTCGCTCAGGTGGCCAAGCGGCGAATGGATCATCGGCGCTTTTACTTGCAGTAATTGCCGAAAATAATCCACCGAATGGGCAAAGCGTTCACCGCGCTCGCTATGCTCGAGCCCATAGGCCGGGAACTCCACTGGGCGATCGCCTGATGCGATGCCCATCACCAGCCTTCCTCCCGACAGTTGGTCTATGGTCGCAGCGGCTTTGGCCAAGTCTATGGGGTGGCGTAGCGAGAAAATCGCGCTACCGGTCACAAGGCTGACCTGCTTGGTGCGTGCGGCAAGATAGGCAAGGTAAGTGAACGGATCAAACAACTGCCCCGCATCACCAAATGAAGGGTCGTACAGGGGGACATCGCGGACCCAGGTGGCGGCAAAGCCCAGCCGATCGATTTCACTGACTAAATCCGCCTGGCCGGTGAGTACCGACATATCACCTTCGTAAAACCGCAGCGGCAAGAAGATCCCCAGCGTCAGTTGGTGTTGCTCGAACATGCGGCGGTAGCCAGGGTGCCCGGCGAAAGTCGCGGCATCCGCTCCCCGGATCGATGAAGGCGCAATGTGCGTTACGTTTTCGCTCATACCAGTTCCTTGGTGGGTGGGGTTATGGGCCAGTCGCCGGGTGCGGCAGCGAAATGCCACGTTGCACGGCTGGACGCAGGGCGACGCGCTCATACCAGCCCGTCAGATGGCGATGCTGGCTGAAGTCGAAATGGATGATGCGGGCGATGTGCATCCAGCCGAAGGTGGCTATATCGGCGATCGAATATTCGTCGCCCGCCAGCCATGTGTGCTCTGCCAAGCGCTGATCGAGTGTGCTGAATGTCGATTCAGTCAATTCCCGATAGCGCGCGATGGTTGCCGGGTTTGTTGAGCTTTCGAATAACTCGAAATACACGCGTTGGCCCAACAAGGGTCCCATGCTTGAGGTATGGAACATCAGCCAGGTGATGACCAGTGTGCCTGCGGTTCCTCGGGCAACAGGCGAGCTGTTTTCTGCGCCAGGTAAAGCAGGATGGCGGCGGACTCGAACAGGGTTATGCCTGTCGCAGTGTCCATCAGTACGGGGATTCGTCCATGCGGGTTGAGTTGGAGAAAGTCAGGTTGACGGTTCTCTCCCTGCTCAATATGGACGTGCTTCAAGGTGTAGGGGAGCCCCAATTCCTCCAGGGCAATGGTGATTTTGAAACCGTTGGGTGAGCTGTCGGTATAGATAATGAGGTCAGGCGTTTTCGTCATTGTTTTAACCTTGAGGAACCACGGACTAGTCGAGTTGCTAATAGTCATGGTAGTCAAGAAAAAACGGGTTTAGAAACGATGATTTTTATTTCGTGGCATTAGTATTTCTAAATCATGATCGGGTTTTCACATTCGTATAGAAAATAGTGCCTTTGGAAAACTGCAACGCACTAGAAACAAACAGGTACTATTTATTAGTGGCGTTGCCATGTGCGGCAGCAGCGTGCTGAAAAAAAAAATAGTCAATTTCCGTTAAGTCCCCATTCGCGGGAAAGAGTCTACAAGTAAGAAGATGCCGTTAGTACGGTTACCACATCTTCTTCAAGGATGTGCTATGAGTCCAGCGGTGTGGAAGTTGGCCGGAGTGATGTTACTGACGCTGCTCACGGCTGGCAGTGTCTGCTCGCCGAGCAGGCTGGTCTGCATAAACACGATCTAACCGCCGTCAGCAACGCGGCTGCCGCCCAGGTCAGCGCGGATCAGGATAAGCGCTTGGCCTTCGAGCAGCGGCTATCGGTCAGCGAACAAATCCACTACAGGAAATTGAGCGATGCACAAAAAGACTGGGCACGCCTGCGCGATCGCCTTGCCACTTCTGATCTGCGGCTGTAAGCACTCCTTGCCTAGGATCCAGTCGGTGGCTGCGCAGTGCCAACCGATACCCAAACCAGCAGCGTGGTTCATGGAGGAGCGCGAGCCCGACTTGACCCAGCGCATGCTCAAAGAGTTGTCGCCATTAACGACGATTGCGACCAAGGATTGATCGCACTGGCGGCTTGTCAGACGTAAGTGCGTGAAAATTCTCACTGAAAGGGCATCTAATTAGTTGGTTTGTTCTATACCTTTTTTACAGCCAAGGTGCCTACAGGCACCTTGGCTGCTATTTAGGCTAGAGGATAAATAGCCTCGCCCTGATCCGTTACTCCGTTATTGTCAACTTTAATATTGCTACTGGCCTGAACGTAATACGGATATTGTGCTCCATTTTTTTGTAAAGAGAGAACAAAGCCGCGATCGTCAGACCGATCCCAGCTTTCGTTTTTGCCGTTAGCTATTGAAAAAAAACTCGTATCCCCGTCATCTCCCCACTGATTGATTGCAACTTCAATAGTGTGTGATGAGTTATTTGTAACGGTAATGCCCATATCTATATTCCTTTTTAGACTGAGAATTATCTGAACTGGAGCCTATTGCTTTCCAAGGATTGCGATATGCAATGCAACTAGGAGAGCCAGTCAGAGAAGGTATTGCGCAATCGAGTCTAGTCATTTCTTAATCGCGGATACTCGGTGCGGTTACATTTCAGACGATCGGTCGGATTTTCTACTAGTCACTACCAAAGCCGCCATTACCGCCAGGACTGATAGCATTGGCTGCGTGTCAGGCCTCACGTTAGAGAAGTGAATCACTGATGGGGGTTGATCAAGCTGCTTTGCTGATTTCGGACATTGCCCACAGCGCGATCGACCTTGTACCACTCGAAAGCCTCGGCGGGTTCTCTCTGCAGCAGCACTATTTGCTCGGCGCGCTCTTGGGGCGTAGCCGGGTCCAGCCATTCACAGGCCAGTACCGGTGAAAGCGTCACCGGCTGGCGGTCGTGAATATCCACCATGCCGCCAACGCTGTCGGCGGTAATAATCACGAAGCCATCGTGTTCGCTTGGGCCATGCTCGGCGTTTGGGTACTGGCCAATCGCGGCGCACAGGATCGGCGCCCGGTCTTTACGGCGGATCAGGTAAGGCTGCTTCTTCGGTCCGCCTTCATCGACCCATTCGAACCAGTTATTTATCGCGATGACTGCACGGTGTAGCCAGATCGCTTTGAAGAACGCTCCGTGGGCGACTTTCTTTACTCGGGCATTGATCGGTGCAGCTCGGTCTTTGACCCAATGCGGCCGCCATCCCCAGCGAACCATGTCGGCTCGCAGAAACTGACCTTCCTGGTGAAAGAGGGCGAGCTGAGTGGACGGCGCGGCGTTGTAGAGTTCGAAAGGCTGATCGCCTGCATAGTTGATCAGGGCGTAGGGCATGCTCAGCGCTGCGACGAAGTCGTGAATGCTGCTGTATTGGGAAAGTCGTCCACACATGGGGGTCAAGTCCTCCACCAGTGCTTTCAGCGTAGTCCAGCCCCCTACTGCATAAGGACGAAACGTTACCTGCGCGTGAAAGGGTAGCCTCCAGTGCCGATTCGGACTCGAACGGGTAGTGTCCGACCTGCTCGCCATTGGCGGGGTTGATCGAAATGGCATGGGTAAGGCTGGAAACGTTCGTCATAACACCGTCCTGCGAAGTGAGAATGAATGCGCAGCGCCGAAATAAAAGTGCCGCCGTTGAGTCAGGTCGCGCGCGCCAATATGGATTGCGCGCGACCAATGACCGGCGCATCGACCATTTGCCCATCCAGCTTGTTGCAGGGACAGGGCTACTCGCTTGCCGCCACCATCGGACTGAGCGCGTTGCTGGGGCCGAGCCAGGTAGGCTCGCGTGTTCTACAAGTGTTTTCGCGAAAGCGACACCCGATCTGGACGACGTTGATCTCCGTGGTATTCGTGGCAATCGGTCTGCTGTTTGTGACCCTCTTTCCGGCAATGACCGCACTGGGTCTGGTGATCTATGGCGCGGGTAATGGTTTGCGTGCGATCGTTCGAGGTCTGCTGCCACTGGCCCTGATGTCGCCCACTCATTACGTGTTGCTAATGGGGCGCATGGCTCGGCCTTCGCTCATTGGACAAGCCTTGACTCCCCTTGCGGGCGGTTACCTGTTGCAAACCTGGGGTGCTGGCGGTGTGCTTGCGGGTTTGAGTTCGCTGGCCGTATTGAATGTGCTTTTGGTATTTTTGCTCATTCGGCTGTATGAATTGTCAGTCGTGCACGCTGCTCAGGTACTCGAACAACTTGGCCGCTTCCGGGGTCAGTTGCGCCTGACTCGCAACCCCCACGAACAAGGTGCGATGAGCCCAGTCATCGCTCAAGTCGACAGCAATCAAGCGTGTACCGAGCAATTCGGCACGCACGGATGACAACGGCAAGATCCCGATCCCCAAGCCTGCTTCGATCATGCGGCAGATGCCATCGAAGCTGCTGACCTGGATCCGGACCTTGAGGATCTTGCCCGCACTCACGGCGACATCGGTGATTCTGCGCAGCAACAACTGCCTTGGTTGAGCGCTACATAATCGAAGCCAAGCGTGTCGGCAAAGGACACGCTGCGCTCATTGGCCAGTTCATGTCCAACGGGCACCAGGAGCACGAGTCGGTCGTCACGATAGGGCAGTTTGTACAGACCCTCAGCGGATACGTTATCGGCCAAAATGCCGATGTCGGCACGGCCGTTTTCCACGGCTTGAATAATGGGTTCGCTGAGTGCTTCTTCCAGCCCGATACGCACGTTCGGCGCGCACAAAAACGGGTGATGGTGACCTGCTGCAATGCATCCAGCCCGCGAATGATGCGTGTGGTTGGCAGCGATAGCAGGCAGGAGGCAAGAGCAAAAGGATGAGACGGACAGGAGCATTTTCATCAGGGCCACTTTCCATCACCGAGACAATAATGAAAAATCGCATCGACCTTTCACGCCGTACATTCCTCAAGACTTCCAGCATTCTAGCAGGCACCGCAGCGCTGGCGATCGGCGTCTGTAGATAGCCCTCTCAATTTTTCGCCATTTCTTACTTACCGAATATTCCTACATTTTTCCTTCAGCGCTTTTGTTAACGTATTGCCCTCATTTGACGGCGCTCAGTGAAGGCTGTACGTCGACTTTGCCAGGAAGGAAGGGTAGGAAGGTGATGGATTACTCACTCGCATTGAAGGTTATCGATCAGGAAAGAACTGAATCGCTGCGTCAACGAATGGATGACGTAGGGTGTGTGTTCGAATTTGTGGTTGTCGCTCCTGAGGAAGACTCATTGATCGATGAAGCAATGCATCGACTGGCTCTGAATGCACTGTATGAACAGATCATGGCCAGTCAGCTTGATTGGCATCGAAAGCTGATCTTGAAGCTCCCCAGCGCGAACTACCCAGAACCCAGCATGACTTGGGCTTTGGATAGGGCTATTGCCACTCCTTTAAGTCGAGCAGAAATCCGGAAACTGACATCGACCGAAGTCTATCAGCGAGGCCCGCTGGCGCTATATGGTCATTTTCGCGAACCTCTCTATCTCGCCCAATTTGAGGGCGGAGAGGCGGAGGCTGAAGCGCTGTTTCGCGAGTGGCTCGAATTGCTCGGCCTTGAAGATCGGGACGATGTGGTTGCTCTCAATTGGGTCAAGGGAGTTAAGGGGAGCAGTAGTGGGTTGTTTGATAACGACAACGTTGCCTCCAGACGTGAGACATGGAGTGACTACTTCGATGCAAGGTTGGAATGTTGGGACATTTGGTGTCTGACCTTCTGGAACCCGCGACGTCGTACGTTGGGAGCATTAGCTGCCAGTGCAACGAAATGTACCAGGACCCTGGAGACTCTTGCGACAGGGCAGGTTCATGAAGTCGAGGCTTGAACTGTCGGTTTTTTCGGTTCGGTTTGCTGCGACTAATGTCTGCAAAGCCAACACGGACAAGCGTGTTTTGATGTGTGAAAGGACAGTCGCATTTTCAGGCTGCTTTTTCGGTCCGCTTTCATCAACCCATTCGAACCAATTGTTGATGGCGATGATTGCCCGGTGTGGCCAGATCGCTTTGAAGAACGCTCCGTGGGCGACTTTTTCAACCCGGGCATTGATCGGCGCGGCGCGGTCTTTGGCCCAGTGCGGCCGCCATCCCCAGCGCACCATGTCGGCACGGAGAAACTGACCTTCCTGGTGAAAGAGGGCGAGCTGAGTGGTTGGTGCGGCGTTGTAGAGTTCGAAAGGCTGGTCGCCTGCATAACTGATCAGGGTGTTGGGCATGCTGAGGGCTGCGACAAAGTCGTGAATGCCGCTGTATTGTGAAAGACGTCCGCACATGGGTCAGGTCCTCCGGCCGTGCTTTCAGCGTAGTTCAGACCTCGGCTGCTTGATGACGAAGCCTTGGCCGGAGCAGGCAGAGCACTCGTCTCTTCGGTCAAAGCGGTCGAGACAAGCGGGGCAGGTTCTGAACCTGGCCAGATCCATAAACGGCCGCATCTTTTCGTAGGAGTTCAGGTCGCGGTCTTCCAGCGCGACCTGCGCGGCGTCGATCAGGGCGCGATACATATCGGGGTCCTCGATCGGCTTGTAGATGACCCCGAGAATCATCCGCCCCGTCTCGATGAGGTCGAAACATCGACCATCGGATAGGGTCAGCGTCAGGCCTTCGATGCGTGCAGTGACACCCGATGGGTTGAAAACGAGATTTGCTCCGCGGCTGTCGCTATAGATCTTGCCGTCGTAGGTAGTTCGAACTTCGTCCTCGTTGTCCTTTCTCGCATGGAAAATGGTCTGCCTGATTTTCCCGAGTATCAGGGCACCATCGCAGGCCACGACATCATAGGACGATGCGCCACTATAGCGGACAGGATGGCTCTGCAGTTCTTCCGCGGCATGCCAGTACGCAGCGTTGGCCATTTCATTCATGTCGTATCGCTCGAGCGCGTTGATCAGCCCTTCGGCGACCAAGGTGGAGGCCATGGAATGAAGGTGCTGTCTGTGCGCCTCGGGGTTCTGCATTCGAAAGTCGTGGTCGTCGAGGGTCGAGCGCCATTGCTGAAGTCTCAACGCTTTAGCCTGGTCGAAATTCATGAGGACGGGTTCGCTATGCGCATGCTGGTTGTATGTACAGTAATTGAGGTTCGATGATGGTGACGAGGATGACGCGACGAGCTGTAGGGTTTTGGGTGGTGTACGGTCGGCAGGATGTCAGATAGGAGTCAATTGGTCGTTTCCTGCGCCAGCTGGTAAGGGGGTATCTATTCTTAATAGATGGGAGTCCGCTGACTCTAAGGACAAAATTGATGATCACCCGTTTGAGCTACGCCACCTCATTGAGTGTAGTTTCCTGCCTCCTTCCGGTAGCTGTACCGTCAACCCTGATGGATCGCTGACGATCAAGATATTCGACCCAATAGCCGGGTGCGTCGAATTACTGGTCACAGGAGTGTCGACTGCGAACCTGGTGTCCAGTCAGCGATTGCCAGTCTGGTTGACGAACTGAGTAGCGAAATGGAAGCCAGGAAGATAGCTTTCGCGTGATGGGGCAGGTCGAACCTGTCTCCTTATACGGGACGGGCATTAACTTTTACATTCAACACAGTTATGCGTCAGCGTGTCGGAGGCGCATATGACCTATGACGTGAACATTGATCAATACTGCCTACAATGCGAGGTGACTTCGTTGCTGGATGTGCCACCCGATCCGTGGGCCACCACCAGCGATTGGGACGCCTATGGCTATCGGGAACTGGAGTTTCGAGTGGTATCGGGTCAAGTGTATGACGACAACGGTATGACCAGTGACGCCGGGCGCAACGCCTGCGCGGCACTCGCCGAACAATATGCCGAGTTCATTGAAGAAGAACTGTGGCGGCAAATTGAGGCCGAGCGACAGGATGTCGCTTGAATCCCGTTTGACCACGGTGGGTTGTGAAAGGGCAAATCCCGCTGAGATGGCCGGTATTGGTTTTTGTCCGGCCTTCGCGACAGGCTGCTATTGGCCGAGGCTGTGTAAAAACGTTTTTGAGCGCGTCAGGTACTCAAAACCGGACTGGAAATCGCGCTTCTACGCGAAATCCACATCTGCTGACGTGCCGATAAACTTCAGATTTAAAGTAGACGCGCACACTTCAATTTTGGCGAAGCGTTTTTACACACTCTGGGCCGACAACGGCCTGTCGGGAAGGGCTGCAATCGACCCAAAGCAGACATCATGTGTCTAGCAAATCCGGAGCAATTCACTGATGTGGAAATCAAATCCGGCCATGGGCTTTCGGGAAGAGTTGTTCAGCTGCTGAAGCTCAAGTTGCTTGGCAGCACTGGCTTCGAGGTTTGCACGCTCTTCATCCAGATAGCGATAAATGCTTTGGAAGTTGGCGATTTTCTGTTTGATTTCTGCCATCTTCTTTTCAATTAGCTTAGCGCCGTCAGCACAATCGATCAGCTTGTCCCGCTGCGCATCCAGAATCTCGCCTATTTCCCCCAGGGAAAACCCCATGCTTTGCGCGCGCTGGATAAAGTCCAGATCCTGCAGAGTTTGCACTGTGTAAACGCGATAGTTATTAGTTTGCCGCAGCGGTGAGATCAGGCCGATTTGCTCGTAGTAACGCAGCGTATGGCGGCTGGCGCCGCTGCGGGCCTCGAGTTCGCGGATTTTCATGAAAACACCATGATAAAGAAATCTACGTCTCGAATGACTCCGTGCACCAACGAACTCGGTAATCCAATTCTTGAAGCAACTTAATCACCTGTCGCGTGCCCCAGAGTTTTGCTGACAGCCAGTAGTAATCCAGCGGTTAGACCTAGTCCGGGCTTCTATCTGTGGATAACTGAAGGCAACAATACCTATACACCAGGTGGAGTTACTGTGGTACGGATGTTAACTGGGCAGGGGCCATCGGAGGTGCCGATTTTCAAGGTAGGCTGCCAAAGTACCTGAAGGTTTTCAGGTGATTCGCCGTCAAGCAGTGCGAGCATCAACTCTATGAGTTTCTTGCCGACAGTGAGAGGCTCAGATGATTGGAGGGCGGTGATGTCGTATCCCATGAATGCGTCTGGCGGCAGACCGTCATGGACAATGATCGACATTTCGTTGCGCAACTCGACCCCCGCGTCGATGAGTGCACGCAGGGCGCCAGCGCCGGAAGGAGGGTTATCCACAATGACTGCGGTCGGTCGCGGATTGCATGATAGGAGGCGAGTCATGGCCTCGTAACCTCCGGCACGATCCAGGGTGCCTTCCACCATGTACTGTTGTTCTATCGGCAGATGCGCATCACTCATCGCTTTGAGATATCCCTCGCGGGCTTGCGTCACAAAATACAGATCCTGTGGTCCGCTCAATAGAGCTATACGCTGGTGCTTAAGGCTAACTAGACGCTCCACAGCCATGCGCAGACCTGCCGCTGTGTCGAAGTCGAGCCAGGCATGTGGCGCAGGAAGGGTACTCCGACCGTAGGCAACAAACGGGACGCCTTTCTTGGCGAGATAAGACAACCGTGCATCATTCAATCGAGTTCGGGCCACAACCATCCCGTCTATGCGTCGTCCCTCGATCATGCGTTGGTAGGTGCGGATCTCATCGGTTTTGGAGGCTGACGCGAGCATCAGATCCATATCCGATTTGCCCAAGGCTTCGGTCATGCCGGAGACCACTTGTAGGAAATAAGGGTCGTCAAGGTCATGGATCATGAGCGGATAGATGATGCCGATGGCATCGGCGCGACCGGTAGCCAATCGACGTGCCACAGGGCTGGGGCGATAGCCCGCAGCAGCCGCTGCGTTCACGATTCGATCGCGGGTTTTCTCGCTGACATCCGTGTAGCCATTGAGTGCGCGACTGACCGTTGTCTGTGACAACCCCAGCTTGTTGGCAAGTTCTTTGAGATTCATACGACGATGATTGACCTGGAAGGTAAGAGCGCTGTGTGACTGTACTGAACGCTATAAATTTTGGGCTTTCTCAAATACTACATTCCCCGCCTGCATCCTCAAAGCGCTTTGCCTGGCGCAAACGGTGGCCGTGGTTATTCGCGGACTGCCAGTCGCTGGCGTATTCCCAACCTTTTCAAGCACCGATTACGCACGGAAAATTTCTCTTGTGTCTTGTAAAAGCTTGGTATAGTCTTTTTTCCAAAGCGCTTTGGATGATTAAAAAGCGTCGATCTAAACAATCAAAAGCGCTTTTGTTTGGCGTGTTGGTTGCAGCGAAAAAAATAAAAACAAGTTGGAGACATGCCATGCCTAAGACAGCGAGAAGGGCCCCGGTTATGCAGCAGCCAGTAAGATTCCGCAAAACACTGCTGGGCGCCATGATCGGTACTCTGATCATCTGCCAGAATGCGAGCGCCGAACCGCCGAAAGTGGCCCCAGGTGCCCCGGGCGCCGCGCCGTTCTGGTCCTATTCGGGCAAGACCGGTATCGGCACCTCTTACGAGCAGTACAAAGACGGGCAATACTCCACTGAGGCGGCCACCGGCGAGGTCTCGAAAGTTTGGTTCTCCCTGGCCAAGGGCGTCGTCACCGAAACCATGTTCGGGCTGATCCACGAAGCCCAGCTCAGGGAGCTGCAACTGGTCGTCCAGGGGCCGGACTTCGTCGATCTGGAGACCGAAGACGTCGACAGCGAAATCAGCTACCTGTCGGTCGACAGCGAGGGACGTCCCAACTCACTCGCCTACAAGATCGTCAACCGCGACAAGCAGGGCCTCTACGAGATCGAAAAGCACATCTTCACTGATCCCGACGCCAACGCCTTAATGATTCGGGTAATCTTTCGCAGCAAGGACCCACGCATCAAGGTCTATGTGCACGTCGATCCGGCCGTCGGCAACGACGGCAGTGGAGACACCGCCTTCGTCGACAATCAGGCGCTATACGCCCAGCAAGGCGAGACGACCTTGGTGGTCAAGGCCAGTCGGCCCCTGGAACGGCCCACTGTCGGCTTCGCCGGGGTTTCCGACGGTCTGACCGACCTCAAGGACGGCACCCTCGACAACCTATACGACAGCACAGGACCATCGCAGCCCGGTAATGTCGCTATGTTGGCACGTCTGCCCCAGACAGGCACCGAGACCACGCTCGATCTGGTCGTCGGCTTCGGCCACAGCCGCCAGCAGGCCGACCAGGCCGCAGACGCCACCTTGACGCGCGGCTATGCCAAGGTACTGGCTCACTACAACGGCGAAGGCGCGGCGATTGGCTGGCAGGATTACCTGCAATCCCTGTCCTCCCTGCCGGCCATGTATGCGCAGAGCACTGACAAGGGCAAGCTGCTAAACGTTAGCGCCATGGTCCTCAAGGCGCAGGAGGACAAGAGCAACGCCGGCGCGCTGATTGCCTCCCTGTCCAACCCCTGGGGCGAGACAGTCCCGGCCACCCAGGGCACCACCGGCTATAAGGCGGTCTGGCCGCGTGACTTCTACCAGTGCGCCATGGCCCTGCTGGCCCTCGGCGATAAGCAGACCCCGAAGGTCGCCTTCGAATACCTGAAGAAGGTCCAGGTCACCGCCGATACTCCGACCATGCAGACCGATACCTCGTCCAACCATGAGCAGAAGCAGGGCGGTAAGCCAGGCGCGACCGGCTGGTTCCTGCAAAAGACCCACGTCGACGGCGAGGTTGAATGGGTCGGGGTCCAGCTCGACCAGACTGCCATGCCCATCATGCTGGGTTACAAGCTGTGGAAGGCTGGGGTGCTGGACGACACTCAGATCAAGCACTGGTACCAGAGCATGCTCAAGCCTGCGGCGGAGTTCCTGAGCGAAGGCGGCAAGGTGAAGATGGGCTGGAACGACTGGAAGGTCGTCCCGCCGCAGACCCAGCAGGATCGCTGGGAAGAACAACCGGGCTATTCGCCCTCGACCACCGCGGCGGTCATCGCCGGCCTGGTCTTAGCCTCCGAAGTCGCGACTCAGACGGGGGATGGCGAGGCGGCCAAACGCTTCCTGGCCACGGCTAAGGGTTATTCGGACAGGGTCGAGAAGAGCATGTTCACCCAGAGCGGCAGCTTCGGCGACGGACGCTACTACCTCCGTATCACCGAGAACGACGATCCCAACGAAGGCAAGCCCCTGCTCGACAACAACAGCCGTCCGGGCCTGCCGGAGAGCCAGATTCTCGACGCCGGCTTCCTCGAACTGGTGCGCTACGGCGTTCGTCCGGCTACCGATCCGCACATCGTCAGCAGCCTGGACGAACTGGATAGCCAGGAGCTGCCCGGAAACCTGAAGGTCAAGTACGACTTCACCTTCCCTGGCGTCGAGGGCGTGTTTCCCGGCTGGCGCCGCTACGGCAACGACGGCTACGGCGAGAGCGAGGTCTCTGCCATCAACTACCCAGCCACCGGAGTACCTGTGCCGAACTCCGGATTGCGCGGCCGCGTCTGGCCGATTTTCACCGGCGAGCGTGGTCATTACGAGCTGGCCCGCAGCAAGGGCCAACTGCCGCCGGGGGTCAAGGCGTTGAGCGCCGAGCAGCTTGCGCAGCTTAAGAACACCTACGTCAAGGCCCTGGAACTGTTCGCCAACGACGGTCTGATGCTGCCGGAACAGGTCTGGGACGGCGTGGGCAACAACCGCCGGCACGGTTACGTGAAAGGTGAAGGCACGGACACCGCCACCCCTCTGGCCTGGAGTCACGCCGAATACATCAAGCTAGTCCGCTCTCTGACCGACCAGGCAGTCTGGGACCACTATCCCGTCGTCTCGGAAAAGCTCTCACACTGACTTGAGCGAGCATGGGCGCCAGGCTGCGTGTGCACCATCGCTTGGCGCCATCCACCCGCAACAAGAAAGGTTTCCATATCCAAACATGCCTCCGACTGCGTGGGGGCTTTTTGCGCGCAGGTTTTGCTGGATGAGCACAATAAAAATAATGGGGTGGCTCTTGAAAACAACAATAAATCTCAACCTTGTAGTAGCGGGCGTGTGCCTGGCATTACCACTGTCGGCCCAGGCGCTGGAATTCGCCGGTTACTTGCGCAGCGGCGTGGGAACCTCGGTCAACAGCAGTTCGCAGTCATGCTTTCAATTGCCCGGGGCGCAGTCGAAATACCGCTTGGGCAACGAATGCGAGCAGTACGCCGAACTTGAATTGCGTCAGGATCTGCACACGCTGGACGATGGTTCGGTGCTCAGCGTCGACGGCATGGCATCGCTGTATAACCAGTACGACAAAGACCTGACATTCAACGGCGATAACGGCTCGGTGCGCCTGCCGCAGCTGTACGCACAGTGGTCGAACATGCCCAGCCTCAATGGCGGTTCGTTGTGGGCCGGTCGGCGTTATTACAAACGGAACGACATCCATATTTCCGACTTCTACTACTGGAACCAGAGCGCCACCGGCGGCGGTGTCGAGGACGTGCTGATCGGTGATCTGAAATACAGCTACGCCTTCTCGCGCAAGGACAACCTGTACCAGAAGGACTACATCAACCGTCACGATTTCAACGTCGCCGGCTTCAACACCAACCCTGGCGGCGAACTGGAATTCGGCCTGAGCTACATCGACAAACCCGACAGCCGCGACGCTCATCGCGGTTGGGCGATCACCACCCAGCATGTGCAGAAGGGCTTTCTGGGCGGCAAGAACAAATTGGCCTTTCAGTACGGCGAAGGGCCCGGCACCGGGTTGGGCTATACCGGTAACGTGAAGCTGGACGACAGCAGCAAAAGCTACCGGGTGGTGGAGTTCTTTGATTGGCAAGTGACGCCGCGTTTCGGCGGGCAGGTCGAAGCGGTCTATCAGAAAGACATTCGTCCGGACGGCGCCGACCAGAACTGGATTTCCCTCGGGATTCGTCCGGCCTATGCGATCACCGAGCAGTTCAAGCTGGTGACCGAACTGGGCCACGATCAGGTCGAAGCCACAGGCGGGACGCGCAAGCTGAGCAAGTTCACCTTCGCCCCGACCTGGTCGCCCAAGGGCCCGGAATTCTGGGCGCGCCCCGAGGTGCGTTTGTATTACACCTATGCCAGCTGGAACGAGGCGGCCAAACGGGCAGCCAATGAACTGGCGGCGGGTTCGGCGTTGTCCGACACCGGCGCTTTCGGCACGGCGCGACACGGTGCGAACGTCGGGTTGCAGGTCGAGTATTGGTGGAAATAAGCGCCGCATAACCCCGTAGGAGCTGCCGAAGGCTGCGATCTTTTCTCTTGGGCTCACTTGAGTATCAAGCGGAAGATCAAACCTGACCAAGGCCAGTATTGCCCTGACGAGTGGCATCTTGGCAACTCCCGAAGTGGCTCGTCGGCGGGGGTGAAACTGGAGTGGTGGTAGCTCAGATGTGTCCTGAATAAGGTCCTCGATAAAAAAGATAGAAGTGCGCTGGCACTCACGAAATAAAACTTCATGGCTTATAAAATAAACGTTCACTGGTGCTTTACCTGAAATACTGAAAGCAGTATTCGTTAAACAGTACCGTGATGCTCAAGTGATTAAGAAGTGTTTTCCATCTTGCGACTCACGTAACAATATAACTGATGCGCATCGGTAGGCGATTGTGCTGGTCGTGGGTTAATTGTTTTTTGTCGGGCCGTGGAGTAGTTCGCTATTTGTTTTGACGACGGTTTTGCATTGGTAAGTGTTTTGGGGCTGTATCGGATGCACAGCGTGCGCTAATAAAATCGTATTCATTGACTTTAAACACGAGACGCAGGTAGAGGAAGCAAGTATGTCTATCCATATTAAAGAAGAGCCCATGACCGAATACCGTGTCGGTGCGGAGTGGTGGCGCAGCGCTGTTATTTATCAGATATATCCTCGCTCTTTTGCCGACGCGAATGGCGACGGTATAGGTGACTTGGTCGGAATCTCATCGAGAATTCCCTATCTTTCTTCATTAGGGATAGATGCTATTTGGCTCTCTCCCTTCTATCGCTCTCCCCAGATGGATGCTGGCTACGATGTGGCGGATTACTGCGATGTCGATCCGCTATTTGGCCGGCTGGATGATTTCGACCGGATGTTGGAGCAGGCCCACGAAAAAGGAATCAAGGTCATCATCGACTTGGTGCCCAACCATACGTCCAGCGCCCACAATTGGTTTCAGTCAGCTCTGAAGACCCCAGTGGGAAGTGCGGAGCGTAATCGCTACATCTTCCGTGATGGTAAAGGTGAGAACGGCGAGTTTCCACCGAACAAATGGCAAAGCGTTTTCGGCGGTGATGCATGGTCTCGCATTCCCGGAGAAACACAATGGTATTTGCATCTGTTTGATAGTAGCCAACCGGATCTCAATTGGGAATGCCCCGAAGTGCGGGCGGAGTTTGAAGACATCTTGCGTTTTTGGTTGAAGCGAGGCGTCGATGGATTCCGTGTCGATGTGGCACATTCGTTGGTAAAAGTACCCGGGCTGCCCGATTGGGAAAGTGAAGACCCGGAAGAAAGCGCCATGAACGTTGGACCGATGTGGGACCAGGAAGGCGTACATGATATTTATCGCAGCTGGAACAAGGTGCTGAAAGAGTTCGCCGGTGATCGAATGCTGGTCGCCGAAGCCTGGGTCCAGCCGCAATCTCGACTGGCACGTTATGTGCGCAGCGATGAAATGCATCAAGCCTTTAACTTTGATTATCTGCTGACACGCTGGGATGCCAGGGCATTGAGAGAGGTAATCGATACCTCTATGGCTGCCGCCGCTCATGTTGGGGCGCCGACGACTTGGGTCATGTCCAACCACGATACTGTTAGGCATACATCACGATATGGCCTGAGCAACCCTGGTACTCGACCCAGGGGTATTGATGCATCCAGAGAGCAGCCGGATGAAGCATTGGGATTACGTCGTGCTCGTGCTGCGGCGCTTCTGACGCATGCATTACCGGGATCGGCTTACATCTATCAGGGTGAAGAGCTGGGTTTGCCTGAGCATACAACCCTGGACGCAGCTCACCGGCAGGACCCTCGCTTTTACCGCACCAATGGGGAGGAAGTAGGGCGCGACGGTTGTCGTGTGCCGATTCCCTGGGTTTCGGGAGAAGCGTCTTATGGATTCAGCACAGCAGGGGAGTCCTGGTTGCCTCAACCGGAGTCATTCGCCCAATACAGTGCAGATGTACAACAAGGCAACCCGCAATCAACGCTGGAGCTCTATCGCCAATTGCTACAGCTGCGCCGTGCGTATGGGTTGGGTAGCGGTTCTCTGACCTGGTTGCCTTCGGCCCAAGGGGTACTGTTGTTTGACAATGGCCCGATCCGCATCGTGATCAATCTGACAGGCATGGCCACTGCACTTCCTGAGGGTCAGCTGCTGATCTCCAGCGAACCGATCAATCAACCCTATGTCTTACCCGCCAATGCTGCGGCATGGCTGAGATGAGTGATCAACTCCCTGCTCGACAGAGCAGGGAGTGTCGCCCGGTATTTTTCGGTGTTCACTAGCTGTGTCTGGGCGCCGTTGCTATAGCCAATCCAAAGCGCTTTGGGCTAGGCTGCAAGTGCTTGAGCGCAAACAATAACAAAAAGAAAGTGGGAGACATCTATGATCAGTACAGTTGGCCATCGGAAGGTCAGTGTGAAACCGTCATTCGGAAGTCACGCTTGCCTGGCCTATCAAATAAAAGGCGGATTGAATCCGTTCGTCGCTCTTGGGTTTCACCGCGATAGATTGATTTTTTGGAGGGCGTCTACTTTTCCTCTAAGCAAAGACGTCTGCACCCAGCGCGAAGTTCGCCCGTATCCACGTAGCCCTTCGAGGGGTTCCTCCCAACGACGTATAAAACGCTCTACGAGCTGCTGCCCGCGAATCGAACAAGCGTTCAACCATTAATTGTGCGCTTGGCGCGAGGCAGGCCGCTCGAATCGTTCGCGCGGATGTCCAGGAGGAAAAATGGCAAGAGTTCAGTTGCGTAATGTAGGTAAGACTTACGATACCCACCAGATCATCAAGAGTGTGGATATGGATATCGAAGACGGCGAGTTCTGTGTCTTCGTCGGTCCTTCCGGGTGTGGGAAATCAACGTTATTGCGGATGATTGCGGGTCTGGAGGACATCACCGACGGCGAGTTGCTGATCGGCGACGTACTGGCCAACACCTTGCCTCCGGCCAAGCGTGGTGTCGCTATGGTGTTTCAGTCTTACGCGTTGTACCCGCACATGAGTGTGTACGACAACATGGCCTTTGGGTTGAAACTGGCTGGCAAAGACCGAAAGGAAATCAAGGACAGTGTCCTGCGAGCAGCGAGCATTCTGCAACTCGATCATTTGCTCGATCGTAAGCCCAAACAACTATCGGGTGGTCAGCGACAGCGGGTTGCCATTGGCAGGGCGATTGTCAGACAACCAAAGGTGTTTCTGTTCGACGAACCGCTATCCAATCTAGACGCCTCTTTACGGGTACAAATGCGAATCGAAATCGCCAAACTACACAAAGACCTCAAGGCAACCATGGTGTACGTGACCCATGATCAGGTCGAAGCCATGACCCTGGCGGATAAGATTGTGGTGCTTAACAAGGGTAATGTGGAACAGATCGGGGCACCATTGGAGCTTTACAATCATCCGAAAAATCTGTTTGTCGCCGGATTCATTGGTTCACCCAAGATGAATTTCGTCGATTGCAGGATTGTTTGCATTAATTCCCATGAGGCAACTGTCTTGCTGCCTGGTGGAAGTCGCGTGACGGTGGCTGTGGAGGCGGGAGGCGCCAAGCCGGGTGACGAGGTGATCCTCGGCATTCGTCCAGAGCACTTGGTAGTTGCCCATTCGGCAACCCTTGATCAGAGTTTGAGCGGCAGGGTGGAAGTGTTGGAGCATCTTGGTGACGAGACCTTTGCCTACCTTGACATCCCAGGTTCCCGTGATGGATTGCTTACGGCTCGTGTGCCGGTGGCAACGTCTATACAAATCGGTGACACGCTCACACTCCACGTACCAAAGCACGGCAGCCATCTATTCGCCGCTGATCAAAGAGCTTACCCGAGGGTAGCCGCGGTCGAGTTTGCGCTCGCTGCAAACACTCGAGTCATGGCGGTCTCCGACAAGTCATCTGGAATCGGGCAACTCCCCGGACACGCGTTCCATTAAATACACGAATGCGTTTGGCGAAAGCCAAAACACAACAATAACGATTTCGCAGGGCGCAACGTTACCCATTTGAGGCGCATTGTGTCTGCGAGGCTGGAGGCAATATGAACATGCGCAACTGCACCAGATTCGGGTTGAGTATTTTCTTGGGGTCGCTACTGCAATCGGGTATTTGCTCAGCAGCGACTGTTACCATCTCTTGCATTGCGAACGGCAAAGACTTGGAGATGTGTACGCAGGGCGCTGAGGCCTGGGCACAACAAAGTGGTAACAAAGTCAATGTAGTGTCTTCGCCGGACTCAGGCCGATTGGCGCTATATCAACAGTTATTAAGCGCTGGTTCATCGGATATTGATGTGTTGCAGATCGACGTCGTCTGGCCGGGCATACTGGCGCAGCATCTGATCGATCTGAAGGGAAAGGTCGGTAGTGGGACTGAAGAGCATTTTGCCTCAATTATCAAAAACAACACTGTAGGCAATCGGTTGGTCGCGATGCCCTGGTTTGCCGATGCAGGGGTGCTGTATTACCGCAAAGATCTGCTGGAAAAATATAAGGCGAAAGTCCCGGAAACTTGGGACGAATTGAGCACCACGGCTCAGAAGATTCAGGATGCCGAGCGTGCTACCGGTCATGACAAGTTGTGGGGGTTTGTCTGGCAGGGCCGCAATTACGAAGGGCTCACGTGCAATGCCCTGGAATGGGTGTCGAGCTACAACGGTGGTGCAATCGTCGATGCCGCCGGCAAGGTGACGATAGACAATCCCGAAGCAATAGCCGCTCTGACGCTAGCCAAGGGGTGGGTGGGCAGTATCAGCCCGCAAGGCGTTCTGAACTATGGCGAGGAAGAAGCCCGCGGTGTATTCCAGTCCGGCGATGCGGTGTTCATGCGCAACTGGCCTTACGCGTTGGCGTTGGTCAACAATACTGACAGTCCAGTCAAGGAGAAAGTCGGTGTAGCAGTACTCCCAAAAGGTGGTGAAGAAGGGCGGCATTCGCCGATCCTTGGAGGGTGGCAGCTAGCCGTTTCCAAATACTCCAAAGAACCTGACTTGGCGGCGGATCTGGTGATGTACCTCACCAGCGCGGCTGAGCAGAAACGACGTGCCATCATAGGCTCCTACGCCCCAACAATCCCCGCGTTATACAAGGATGAAAGTGTGCGAGTGGCAGCTGGCCCGGTGGTAGACCCGCTCTACGACACACTAAGCAGCGCCGCGGCTCGCCCGTCTGCGATCACTGGGGTCCGATACAATCAGTTTAGTGCCGAGTTCTCCAATGCTGTTTACTCCGTTCTGTCTGGTCGTACCGACGCGGCGGCGGTTTTGAAGGAGTTGGCTAGTAAACTGAACAGAATGAGCCGGGGTGGGAAATGGTAACCACCACGGCGAAATCGCCAATCGCGGATAGCGAAAAGCGAGAGAATCCCGCGTCCCGTAGCAGCGCTTTAACCCGCGATCGTGTGCGGTCAGCGTGGCTGTTTCTGGCCCCGATGTTGGTGATTCTGGCGCTTATTGCCGGCTGGCCGCTCGCCCGCACTATCTGGTTTGGTTTCACCAATGCCAACCTAGCGGATTTGAGCAGCGCGCAGTTTATTGGTTTTGCCAATTATCTAAGTGTGGACGCTGGGCACTGGTCGGGCCTGCTTACGGACCCCGATTGGTGGCGCGCGGTATGGAACACCGCGTGCTTTGCGGTTGTGTCGGTCAGTCTGGAAGTCGTACTGGGTACGATCGTTGCTCTGGTGTTGAACGCACAGTTTCCAGGGCGTGCGTGGGTGCGTGCGGCCGTGCTGATCCCCTGGGCTATTCCAACTATTGTCTCAGCGAAAATGTGGAGCTGGATGCTGAACGATCAGTTCGGGATTCTGAATCATGCGCTGATGGCCTTGGGCGTCATCGACCATCCGTTCGCCTGGACGGCGGATCCAGACCTCTCGATGATGGCTGTGGTGATGGTGGATGTCTGGAAAACTACACCCTTTATGGCGCTGCTCATTCTGGCCGGACTGCAGATGCTGCCTTCCGATTGCTATGAAGCCGCGAAGGTTGATGGTATCCATCCGGTGCGGGTGTTCTTCAGGGTCACATTGCCGCTGGTTCGGCCCGCGATCATGGTCGCTGTGCTTTTCCGCGTGCTGGATGCCTTGCGCGTGTTCGATCTCATTTATGTACTGACCTCCAATAGTAAAGACACCATGTCTATGTCGATTTACGCACGCCAGCAGCTTCTGGATTTCCAGGAAGTCGGCTACGGTTCCGCCGCGTCCACGCTGTTGTTTCTGGTTGTGGCCTTCTGCACCGTTCTATATATCGTGGCTGGGCGCGTTCGCTTCGACGATGAGCATTAAGGAGTTTTGTTATGAAAAAAGCACTCGGGACCTTTGCCTTTTACTTACTGGTGGCGATGATTGTTTTCGTTTCTGTCTTTCCGTTTTACTACGCGATCATCTCCTCGCTTAAACCGTCTTCGCAGCTATTTAATGTCGACTACTTTCCTGAGTTCTGGCACTGGGGAAACTATGTTTCAGTGTTCCGTGAGCAACGCTTCGCGGCTAATATCCTAAACTCACTGCTGGTATCGCTTTCTGTGGTTGTAGTGTCTTTGTTGCTGAGCGTCACCGCTTCCTATGCGTTGGGGCGAATACGTTTCCGTGGGCGCAACACCATCCTCGTGACTATTCTGGCTGTTTCCATGTTTCCGCAGGTCGTTGTTCTGTCGGGCATGTTCGAACTGATCCGCTTGCTCGGCCTATACAACAACATGCTTGGCCTGACGCTTTCATACTTGATTTTCACACTTCCTTTTACTGTCTGGGTGCTGACCACTTTTATCCGAGGTTTACCCAAGGAGCTGGAGGAGGCGGCAATCATGGACGGTGCGGGGCCCTGGACGATCATTACCCGTGTATTGATGCCGCTGATGTGGCCGGTTTTAGTGACTACAGGGTTATTGGCCTTTGTAGCGGCATGGAATGAGTTTCTCTTTGCCTTGACGTTCACCTTGACCAACGAGCAACGCACAGTACCTGTAGCAATTGCTTTGATTACCGGTGGCAGCGCACATGAACTGCCTTGGGGCAATATTATGGCCGCTTCGGTCATTGTGACGATCCCCATTGTTTTGTTGGTTTTGTTCTTCCAGCGGCGCATTGTCTCAGGGCTAACTGCAGGAGCAGTGAAAGGCTGAGGCCCCTAGGTTACCCATGCATTGAGCGTTGAAAACGCCATTTTTGCACGCTGCTACGTCAAATCTGAGCCCTGAACCTTCTGCGCAAAAATACGGATTTCAATCTCAGACGCGTACTTTTCTGCCGTGGAAACCGAAGCCGACTTTTTCAACAGAATCGGTCGAAAGCGGCCTCTTGAAGGTATTCATATTGGCAATCGTTAGGCTGCCGGCGGCCATTGGAGGATCTCACCATGGACCAGCTCTGCGTTGGTGAAAAGGTTTAGGGCAGAATTAGGGCAAATTATGGGCCGCTATAGGCCGCAGCACGCCATGGGCAATTCTGACTGTCACTCTTTCTAATATCGTATCGGTTTATTCGGGGTAGCTGCGGGCCGCCACGGCTACCAATTTTTCAGGTCATTGCTTTGCTGATCCAATGCACCCTAACCCTTAATTTCAGCGGACGTGCCAAACAGCGGCGCACCGATGAAATCGGTCGTCAAATTAATTATTTCGGTGTCGGGAAACATGAAAAATTGTGCTTATTGTGGTGACGAAGGAAGGCTAACCAAGGAGCACATTTGGTCACGCGCCCTGATAAAAATATGAGTACTGTATTAACGCACAGATTGTTGTTCACCATAGATGTTCAAGGTCTTTTCTTTAGATCGTCTAGCTTACGCTTCACACCGACCTTTGGGTTCAACCTAAGCGCTTCTTCGAAGGCTGAAATGGCTTGAGAAACCTCGCCAAGGGCTTCGTATGCTAACCCCTGTACTTTTAGAGCTGCAGACCTCCATCCATCATCATTATCTGGTACGAGGGCGCGAGCCCGCAGCACATTGTCCAGCACTGTTCTTGTCAGATGAGAATTTCCTTCTTTTAGGATCTGTTCACCTGCAAATATTATTACATCAAACTTGTCAGAGGCTAACTGCGCTAGCAGGTAGGATTCGTTATCTAAAAAAACACCATCGGAGTTATATCGAAATTTTCCATATCCATCGATAGAGACAGTGAGTATTTTTGTCGACTCCTCATACACATAACCTTTTTTATACGGCGCGCGCGTCTGCGCATGAGTCGCGAATATTTCTTTTCCCTTGTCAATATCGAACAATAAAAGATTACATTCAGACGTTGGTAAACTACTACCACTTGTGTGGCAAATGACAAATTGACCGTTATCGGAAATATAGTTAGAGGCGGATATCGCAGCTACATTTCTCTCCAATAAAACCTCACCGGACTCTGAGAAAACGTATAGGCAAGCTGAACTGTTATCTCTGAATCTTTTATCTACAATGCTAAATGTTCCAGCATTAGAGGCAGCCCCATCGCCTGCTCGCTCTAACTCACCCTGCAAAGCAATGTAGTCTTTTTTGAAGTTGTAAAGAACGTATCTTCCGCAGAACTCCTTAACAGTAGCTCCGTCAACTTCGACTGGAGGGTTTGTCCAAGCCAAGATCCACTCTTTGGACGGACTTCTTACATACTCGCCAAAAAAATTTATTGAATCGATACTGATCATTCCCGGCGCAAGAAAATAGGCTTCCTTTTTATTTTTGCCTGTCATCTCGCTGCTCCTTCAGACGTGCTTCCAAAGAGATTAGCATCATCCTTGAGAAGGTGAGCTGAGTGAATTGGGACGTCGTCGAGCAACGAGTCAATACGTTCGTGCGTGGGCACCCGCGCGTCGGCGCTCAGGTTCGCGATGCCGTGCATGATGGTGGAGAAGGATGAGCGGAATGCGTGAATGTTCGTATGAAACGCATTGATGCGAAGGGCAAGTGCGCTCTCGTGAGACTGAGATTACACATTGGTTTTGTTCAGCCGGGATTGAGTGACCGCTCTTGGCCGATTGCTGCCCGTCGCGACAGGCCGCTTTTGGCCCAGGTTGTTTAAAAGCGCAGGCACCGTTTTGAAGTCTGCGTCGCTACGTAAAATCTGCCAGCGCTTGGTTAATCAGCAGACCAAAAATTTGCGTAGGAGCGCGATTTTCGTTCCAGTTCTGACTATCAAACTTGCTCTAAAACGGTTTTAAACAGCCAGGGTAGAAAGCAGACACCAGTTACCTCGCCTAAGCTAGGAAGGAACAAAAGGGAAGGCGTAGCCACATCCGGCTTACTGACACACCTTCACCACGCAAAGGAAGCGATGAATATTTTTGTGATGCTCCAGCCGCTGTTCGACATGCTGAAGTGGCTGCTGCCATTGTTGGTCCTAGTCATCATCGTCAAGACGCCCTGGTTCAAGGGCTGGTTCGGTGAGCTGCTGGTGCGGACATTCGCCCACTATAGGTTGGATGGCCAGGTCTACCGCCGGTTGCACAACGTCACACTGGATACGCCCGATGGCACTACCCAGATCGATCATGTGTTCTTGTCGCCTTTTGGCATTTTCGTGCTGGAGACCAAAAACATGCACGGCTGGATCTTCGGAGGTGAGCGTCAGGCCCAGTGGACACAGCAGATTTTCCGGCATCGCTTCAGGTTCCAGAACCCGCTGCGGCAGAATTACAAACACTTGAAGGCGCTAGAAGCGCTGCTCAGCGTTCCACCCGAGCACATCCATTCTGTAATCGCCTTCGTCGGCGGCAGCAGTTTCAAGACCGTCATGCCGGACAATGTCACCCAAGGCGTCAGCTGCATCCGCTATATCAAGTCCTTTCAGCAGCATGTGTTTAACGAAGCGCAGGTGAGTGTAATGGTGAAGGCGCTGGAGAGCGGGAAGAGGGACAGTACGCTCACTACCCACTACGAGCATGTACAACGCCTGAAACAGCGAAACGACCCTTTCGCGAAACGCCTTTGCCCACGTTGTGGAAGCGCTTTCGAAATTCGTATCCGTAAGACAGGCGATAGAGCAGGAGAGCGATTCTGGGGCTGCAGCGCCTACCCCAAATGTCGAGCGAAACAGGATTTGGATTAGTCCTCCGGGCACTTCGTCCTGTGAAGCCGCGAATGAGAGCAACTGACTGGTATCCGTTCCCCGGCAAGAGCGCACGTTCACGAATGGCCCATATCCACAACCCTAAGCTGACGTTCATGGCTGGACCACTTTCGGCCAAAAGCCGTTATCCAAAATGCTAATACCTGTCACACAGGATGCAGCGACTCTAACTCCGCGTAGCGTTCAAGCTACTTGTGGTAAAGGCTATGTGGAAAAGCCGACTCTTCGCTCTATCTGCAGATTACTCTGAGCAGGGCGCGTCACAGCAGGGCTTCATACCGAGTACGATGCCGCAAGCGAGTGCTCTCGCATCCGTCGATACCCCCAAATAGTTACCAGCAATACAGCTGCTCCGGCTGCCAGAGCAACGTTAAATCCATAGCGAGCACCTTCCATATCCACCAGTTGGCCCGACGCCGCAGCACCCATCGCCACCCCAACATTCAAACCTGCCAGTAACCAGGTCATGCCTTCGGTCAATTGTCGTTCCGGCACAATTCGCTCAACCAAAGACATCGCCACAATCATGGTGGGCGCAAAGAATAACCCGGCCACCAACACTGCTCCCGAGAGGCTGGCAATGTTGCAAGCCATCAACAAGGGCAGTGTCGTTGCGGCAGTTGCAAGGCCACCCAACAGCAAGAGTTTGTGCAACGACGTTTTCAGTTTTAGCGCACCGAGCAACAAGCCCGCGGCGCACGAGCCGAAGGCGTAACAGGACAACACGATACTGGCCGTCGCCGGACTGCCCATTTGTTCAGCAAACGCGACACTCACGATATCGACCGTTCCGACGATGACGCCCATCGCGACCATCAGCAATGTTAATAGCCGGACGTCCGCCAGGCGAAAGATTGAGGCTGTTCGCGTGCTCATTTCTTCAGCGGATTCTACTGGCGGTTCGGTGGATGCTTGTGCTGCCAAAGCAAGTGCGCCAATCGCCAGCAGTACAACTGCCGCTAACGGTCCTGCCTGGGGGGAAGCGGCCACGCTCAAACCAACGGAAATCGGAGGGCCCGCGATAAACGTCACTTCGTCCAGCACGGTTTCGAGTGAGTAAGCTGTTTGCAGGTGCGGCTTGCCCCTGTAGATCGCAGTCCAGCGAGCGCGGACCATGGCCGACATGCTCGGCATGAAACCCGCTAACACAGCGGCCACGAACAATGTCCAATCGGGCGTATGCCAGTAGGTACAGGCAAGCAGTAGAAGAATACCCAAAACACTGATGCCGGCAGACAAGGGTAGTACCCTGCGCTGACCGTATCGATCCACCATGCGTGAAACCTGCGGTGACATTAATGCATACGTCAGGACGAAGGTGGCAGAAACCGCGCCTGCCAGTGCGTAGCTGCCCCGCAACTGCGAAAGCATGGTGATGATGCCGATACCTGTCATGGGGAGTGGTAGACGGGCGAGGAGGCCTGCCAGGGAGAATCCCTTGGTGCCGGGGGCTTGGAACAGTATTCGGTACGGATTGGCCATGCTCGATACTCCTTATCGAATGAGTTCAGCTTGTCGGGCGTCGCTGAACTGTGAATATACATTCACTGCGTATGATTAAAATCCTATAATCATACGCAGTGAATGTAAATGCCTTATTGGTCTGGGAGATCTCATGGTTCGACGTACACGCGCTGATATGGAAGAAACACGTACCACGTTGCTGAAGACCGCGCGCCAGGTTTTCAGTAAACATGGCTATGCCGAAACGTCCATGGATGATTTGACAGCGCTGGCTGGCCTGACGAGGGGGGCGCTTTACCATCATTTCGGCGACAAGAAAGGTTTACTCACGGCTGTGGTCGCTCAAATTGATGCGGAGATGGACACGCGGCTACAAGTGATTTCGGACAGTACAGACAACGCATGGGAGGCTTTCAGAGACCGCTGTCGCATGTACCTGGAAATGGCACAGGAGCCTGAAATACAGCGCATCGTATTGCGGGATGCGCGCGCTGTTCTGGGTAGCTCCCCACCAGAAGCGCATCGGCACTGTGCAGCCTCCCTACAAAAGATGCTTGAGCAACTGATGCTGCAAGAGACGGTTGTACAAACCGATCCCGAAGCATTGGCGATGCTGATCCATGGTGCCTTGTGCGAAGCAGCATTCTGGATCGCAGAAGCTGAGCCAGGTTCAGACAGGCTGTTGCAGGCCCTGGGGGCACTTGAGCGTCTGCTTAATGGCGTCCGTAGCTGAAATCTGGGGCATAGGGGGCGGAGCCCGGTGTGGGTAATATGGTGCGGTTGATAATGGGGTGCTCTTCCCAGACGACGAATTCTTCATGGAGTTTTCGTGGTGGAGCAAAAAAGAAGGGCGTAATCATTGCATCAGCATCGCGCCGAAGTGGCCCAACACCGACATCTACCTAGACGCAGACGGCAACATCGACATGCGAAAAGAGAGCGGAACTGACGCAGACAGGTTGAAAGAGTGTCAATGGGACCAAGCCAAGCCTTAGATGCCTGCGTTGCTGGCTGAAAATAAGCTAGCGGCTCGCCCACACCAAAGGACTGTCATCCTGCACGGCGATAAAACGGATGATGTGAGCGAGCGAGTGAACTCTACTGCGGATTCCATGACCATCCGGACACCCATTCCGCCAACATCCGGACATTGATTCCACGCT
>NZ_AZRW02000003.1 GCF_000512695.2 Pseudomonas sp. QTF5
GAGCGTGGAACGAGTGTCCGGATGTTGGTGGGCTGAGTGTCCGGATGGCGTGGAATGCGCACTTCAGCCACGTCCTCACCCAAATGGCGAAGCTTCCCGCCGCAACCAGGCATTGCGACTCGGGCTGATGCACATGGATTTCGCGGGGCAGATGTTCGGGTAACGGCTTGCGCCGAGAGACCGCGCGAGGTGGCGGTCCGGTTTGCGGCGTCAGTTCAGTCTGGCTGATTTGCAGCTCTTCGAGACTCAACTGAAGCTGGTCGATCATCGCGTCCAGTTGCTCGGAGCTGCGACCGAACTGCGCGCGACGCAGCTTGGCGATCATCATCTTCAACCGCTCAATCTCCGCCCGCAGCATTCGGGCCGCATGCCAAGGCCATCGGGGCTGACATCGCCAATTACACTAATCTCAAGCCCATCATTCAGATCAGCGAAGTGCTCGTCGGCTGATCCCCAAGAAACCGATTGGCTCGAACCGAAAGGCACCTGTTTTTTTGAGTACCAGGTGCCCCGTTTTTTGAGCAAAGACGCGCAATGGATTTGCTGCCGGATTACCCTGCCCTAACGCGATCAGGCTGAGCGTACTCCCACAGCAATGGATAGAACTCTAGGAAATCCGCACTTAGCGGCTCATACAGAGCTGTCAGCTCTTCGTATGCCCCACGCAAGCCTTCTGGTTGAGATAGGCGCAGGGAAATGACTTCCAGCCCATGGCCGATCATCGAAAAATCCCTATACGCGCCAAGCCAATCTTCCGAAATAATCAATGGTGCGATCTGGGCCAAGCGCTCCGGCAACGTGGGCTCATCCTCTAAAAGTCGGTAGATTTTTTGAGAGAAAACGTCCAGGGGCTGATCGGCGTATCGCTCCCAATCCCGCGCTAAGCAATGATCAAAAAACATGTCGAGGGCGATACCCGCGTAGCGACGTCTTGTGACAGGAAATCGCTCCAACGCCCTTCTAACCAGTGGATGGGAATCCGTAAAAGCATCAATTCGGCGATGCAGCCTGATTGCCTCTTCAGTCTGTACAGAAAAATTTCCTAAAAACGTCCCCTTTACAAAATCCCCATAAAGACTCCCCAGCAGCTGCTGCGGCTCCTGACCGCCTAAGTGAAGGTGTGCAAGGTAGTTCATCAACGATTCCTACTAGCTATATGGCTTTCTGAATGGGCATCCGCCGGATTGATGGAGCTGGGATCCTCCAGTTCGAAATCACCCTACCTAGGAAAGCTACCATTCACTAGGTAGGTCTTCAATACCAGATTTTAAGCCATTCGGCTACCTTAGCTCAGCGGCTAAGCTTCGACCGCTTCCCGCCCAAATAAGACTGATTATGCCGAATGTCGCATCATCTGTTGCATGCCTACCAACTAGATGGTAGCGTATACGCAGATTCAAAATTATCCCCGTGAACCTGCAGGGCGTTAACGCCCACGTGAGAATCCTATGCAAGACTGGAAGCAAACTCGTCAAGACATCAATGCACGCCTGGTACAGCTGAATAGCCTGTCCCCTGAAACCTTGAAAGGCATGGCATCCCTAGGGAATGCTGGCGCGAAAACAAATCACTTGGACGCCAAAACTCGCGAACTGATTTCGCTGGCTGTCGCTGTTACAACCCGCTGTGATGGCTGCATCGCCTTCCACGCTGCTGAGGCCAAAAAGCTTGGTGTAACAACTGAGGAGGTTGCAGAAGCTTTGGGCGTAGCAATCAACATGAACGCTGGAGCCGCGCTCGTGTACAGCACTCATGTCTTGGATGCGTTCGATAAGCCTTAACTGAAAGTATCGCAAGGACAGCGTTACGAACGACTTACCAGCTATCGCTTAGACAATTTACTACGAGATTTTTTTCATGAATAAGCTGTTCACTCCCTACGATCTGTCCGGCACCCCATTGGCCAACCGCGTCGTCATGGCTCCTATGACCCGCACCCGTACCCTGAACAACATTCCAAATGAATCCAACGCACTGTATTACGCGCAACGTGCTTCTGCCGGCTTACTGATCACCGAAGGCCTGCCTATCTCCGACGAGGCTCGCGGCTATCTGTACACCCCTGGCATTTATGAAGATGAGCACTTGCCAGGCTGGCGCAAAGTCACTGAAGCCGTGCATGCCAAGGGCGGGAAGATTTTTGCGCAGCTCTGGCACGTTGGCCGTATGTCTCATGTCTCGGTGCATGGCATGGTACCGGTCTCCTCAGGTACGGTGCCTGCGGTTGATACCACGGTGTATGCGTGGATCGATCCTAGCAAATCAGGCCCGGTTCAACCCAGCGCACCACGTGCTCTGGAAACTGAGGAAGTAAAACGCGTCATCGCCGACTTTGTGAAATCTGCGCGGATGGCAATGGACGCAGGTTTTGATGGTATCGAAATCATGGCTGCGAACGGCTTTCTGTTCGATCAGTTCCTGAGCAGCGCCCTGAACACTCGAACCGACCAGTACGGTGGCTCCATTGCCAACCGTCAGCGCTTCCTGCTGGAGACCATTGACGCAATTGCTGCTGAAATCGGTGGTTCCCAGATTGGTGTGCGTTTCTCGCCGTTTGGTCGCCTGTATGACTTCGGCGTGTACGACGGTGAAGAAGAAACCTGGATGAGCATGGCGGCAGCCCTCAATGAACGGGAACTAGCGTTCGTTCACCTGAACTACCAACCGACCATCCTCGCCGCGCAAACACCTCCGGGTTTCGGCGCCGCATTCCGCGAAGCCTACAAAGGCACCTTGATGGCTGCCGGCGGTTTCACCAAAGAGATCGCAGAGTCTGAGCTGGCCAAAGGTGACCTTGACCTGATCGCTTTCGGCACCGCCTACATTGCCAACCCTGATCTGGTAGAGCGTATGCAGAATGGTTGGCCATTGGCGGAAGGCGATCGCACAACCTACTACGGCGTCAGCGATTCGATGGACAAGGGTTACACCGACTATCCGAATTACGTTAACGCTGCTCAACCTGTTCTGGCTAAAGCGTAATTGCGTTAAGGCGCAGCCTACGTTGAGTTCTGTGTGGGCTGGCCTGTCGTAATGCGGGCCTTACCTGTCATGTCTGTTGTAAAGACCGGATAGAACCCGCGACCCCAAAGTCACGAAGATATGGGCGTCTTCGACACTGACCCTAAGCCCTCACGCAAAATGGAGCACACTATGCCGTTAGTCATTATTAAAGGTATCGAAGGCGTTTTCACGGAAGAACAAAAAGCCGAGGCGATTCACAAAGTTACCGAGGCCATGGTCTCAGTCGAGGGTGAAAACATGCGCGCTCTCACTTGGGTTCTTTTCGAGGAAGTCAAAAGCGGCAGTTGGGGTATTGCAGGAGAGCCAATCACCGCAGAAAAGGTGCTTAAGCTACAAGCTGGCGAATAAAGCGCTGCCCTGATAATCAAGCCTTTTCTGGATTTGGTGCATCTCGTTCCTTGGGACTTGGCATCTTCTCCAGGAAGGGCTTTTTCATTTAAAAGACATTAATTGGCGTCAAAGTGCTTGAACGAAAACCATCCTTTACGTGGGGTGGGTTCTATCGCTCATCGACCTAACGGACATCCTGGAGGTCATCTTGATTCTTATCATTTACGCTCATCCCTACCCCGAAAAATCACTTGTTAATCAAGCAATGCTCGAACGCGTATCCAGCAATCCGGACATAGTCATACGCTCCCTGTACGACCTTTATCCAGACTTCAATATCGACGTTGAGGCTGAACAGAGAGCGGTCGATCAAGCACAGCTGCTCGTATTGCAACATCCGATGTATTGGTACAGCTCCCCGCCCCTTTTGAAATTATGGATCGATAAAGTATTCACTCACGGTTGGGCATACGGCAAAGGGTCTGTCGCCCTCAAAGATAAGAGTCTGCTGTGGGCCGTCACGACGGGTGGCGAGCACGATCATTTCCAAATAGGCGACCACCCAGGTTTCTCGGTGTTGGCTCAACCCCTCCACGCAACGGCAACCTATTGCAGCATGCGCTGGCTGAACCCGGTCGTGGTGCACGGCGCGTATGCAGCTGCACCCGACTCCCTACACTTACAAATCGAGCACTATTACGCGCGCTTGGCCTCCTGGAAGGAAGATTGATATGGAGACTCACAGTCTGATTGAAATGCTCATTTACTTGGGCTCAGCTGCCTTGATAGTCCCAATCGCCGTTCGGTTAGGACTTGGCCCGGTTCTGGGTTATCTATTGGCCGGCTGCCTGATCGGCCCGTGGGGCCTGAAGCTGGTAACGGATGTGGAATCCATCCTGCACTTTGCTGAAATCGGCGTAGTTTTGATGTTGTTTATCATTGGTCTCGAACTTGATCCCAAACGTCTTTGGGCCATGCGCCGAATGGTCTTCGGTGGCGGCGCATTGCAGATGCTGGTCTGTGGTGTTGCAATTGCAGTGTTTTGCGCCGCACTTGGCTTGAACTGGACAGCAGCACTGTTGGTGGGGTTGACGCTGAGTCTGTCGTCGACCGCCATCGCCATGCAGGCCATGAACGAGCGAAACATGATCCCGACCGCCGTGGGTCGCAGCAGCTTTGCCGTGCTGTTGTTCCAGGACATCGCGGCGATTCCGCTAGTCGCGATGATTCCATTGTTAGCAGCAAATGGTGGTACGCCTTCCGGCGCTGAACTCGCGCTGTCCATCGCAAAAATCGTCGGGGCGATCGTCGCGGTGGTGCTCTTGGGTCAGTACGTTTCCCGGCCCGTTCTGCGCTTTGTCGCGCGCTCGGGCTTGCGCGAAATCTTCAGTGCCGTTGCGCTGTTTCTGGTGTTTGGATTCGGGTTGTTGCTGGAAGAGGCAGGATTGTCCATGGCTATGGGAGCATTTCTCGCCGGCGTCCTGTTAGCTAGCTCAGAATACCGGCACGCGCTGGAAAGTGATATTGAGCCATTCAAGGGGCTGCTACTCGGTTTGTTCTTTATCGGTGTCGGCATGTCGATCGACTTCGGCACGCTGATCGATGCGCCACTGAAAGTCTTAACGCTGACCTTGGGTTTTATCCTGATCAAGCTGCTGGTGATCAAACTCCTTGGTCGTTTCTTGAGTGTCCCTACGGAACAGCGCTCTTGGCAGGCGGTGTTTCTCGGTCAGGGCAGTGAGTTCGCCTTCGTCGTGTTTGGCGCAGCAACGGTTGCCGGCATCCTGGTCGACCCTTGGGGTAAAAGCCTGACCTTGGCGGTAGCGCTGTCGATGTGCGTCTCACCTCTGCTGATCCTTGTGCTCAATCGCCTAGAGTCCGCAAGTAAACAGGACAATCAGAAAGCTGACACTATCGACCGGCGCAATCCTCGGGTAATCATCGCCGGCTTTGGTCGATTCGGCCAAATCGCGGGCCGTCTATTAATGTCCTGTGGTTTTGAAGTAGTAGTGCTGGATCACGATCCCGATCATATCGAGACGTTGCGCAAGTTCGGGGTCAAGGTGTTCTACGGCGACGCGACTCGCCTCGATTTGCTGCTCGCCGCCGGTGCTGCTCAAGCAGTGGTGCTGATCAACGCCATCGACAATCAGGACGATAACCTGGCACTGACCCGGCTGGCCCAAGAGCATTTTCCCTCTCTGAAGCTGGTGGTGCGCGCTCGGGATATGGGGCACATCATTACCCTACGCCAGATGGGCATAGAGTCAGTCGAGCGGGAAACTTTTGAGAGTGCTTTGTCTCTTGGACGCAAAGCGCTGGAACAACTGGGCGTCGGGCGCTACGAGGCCCGTGAACGCGCGGATCGATTCCGCCGCCTGAACCAGGAAATGCTTGAGGAAATGTCCGCGCAGCCCGAGGACGACACTGAGTTCAAGTACGACGCATACAAGCGGGCTAACGCCCTTCTGACAGAAATATTCAACGAAGATCGAGCTCATCCGATCAATAACTGGCCGGATCAAAGTCGAGCTAAGGCGGAAGAGAAAGATAGCTAAACGAAGGTCGAAAAATCTGAAGCCATTCTGAGATCGGCCTACAGGACGTCCTTTAATTCAGCCAAGATTGCTTTCTTCAACGCGGCAACCGAACGAGAGCCGGCCAGGACTAAGCGTAACCGCCCTTCGTGAAAAATCGCCAAGGATGGCACTGATCGGATACCGTACATTTGGGAAATCGTCGGCGAAACAGCTACATCAATCCTTCCGAATGCGGCGCGAGAATGCAGCTTGTCTGCCAGGTCGTGAAAGACCGGCTTCATTTCCTGGCATGGCTTGCACCAAGACGCCGAAAACAGCACGACGCTGCTGCCTTTTGCAACGAATCTGGCGAACTGTTCGGCTTTCAAGTCTACGATACGGTTCATTTGCACCTCACCCACAACGCCACTCCAAATCCAGAGATTGCAGCACCAACAGGTGCCGCAAAGTCTCTAGCATTAATTACATCCATCAAGACCGCAGACTTGACCACTGAACGACTCATCCTCATCCTTTGATTCCAAATACATTTGATTCAATGCCTGGAGAAAAGCCTCTTGAGGCTGAGCACCCGACATGGAAAATGCATTATTGAACACAAAAAACGGAACGCCTGAGCCGAATTGGGCCGCCGCGCGCTCGTCTTCCTGCATCTGAAGGCGCAGATCCGGGGATGACCACGCGAGTCGAATCGACTCATCAGATACCCCTACAGACTTTGCTATCGCCTCTAAACTTTTTCTGTCAAAGAGCGATTTACCCTGGGTGGTACTTTGCTCATAGAGCGCTTCCACCAGGTTTTTCTTCACTGCTTCATCTTCGACTGCTTTGACTAATACGTGCGCATCCGCAGTGTCACCAAACAGCATGGTTTCGAAACGGTAATCAAGCCCCGAAGACTGGCCATATTGCTTCACCGTACTCATCATGGTTACAGCAGCGGCTGGACTACCCAATTTACGTTTGAGGGCTCCTACCATAGGCTCAGCAGCATGGTTCGGAGCAAGACGGTACGCTCTTACATTGACTTGAACACTGTCTTTGTACGGGAAGCTTGCAAGCGCATTTTCGAAACGACGCTTAGCGACCCAGCACCAAGGACAGACATAATCAGACCAAATATCTATTACGAATTTCTTCGAATCACTGCTCATAAATCACTCTGTATTGAAGGGAATAAAGAGGCCGTCGCTATTGAGGAAAGACTTAAAGCGACTGTTAACAATTCGTTTGATGGCCACTGGTATGTTTGATCTCACGAGCAGACATCGCGGCTGATCGCTCCAGCGATTCGAGTAAGCAGTCGAACCCAGCCAAGGGATCTGCCGATCGGCCTAATGTCCAATCAATAAGACTCGCCCCCTCTAATGCACTCAACAGCATGAATGCATAGGATTGAGCGGGCTTGGCCAGTAACCATCCTTTCTGAATTGCTGCCTCACTGATGGTTCTCTGTAGCCAGTCAAGTTGTGTCTCGAAAAAAACTCGAGTAAGCACTTGAAGCGATAAAGGCAGTGCTGCCATTTCTGCCGCCAGTGCGCCACACAAAGGTAGAAGCCCTTCATTCGCACTGACGACGAAAAGACGGGAAAACGCTCGAAGCCGCAACAACGGATCTTCATCGGCGTCTTCGATTGACCGAATGGTCGCATCGAAGCGATTGAAAGAGTCCTTGATCAACTCTTGACCGAGACACTCTTTGGTCGGGAAGTGATGATGAATGCTGGCTTTTCTAATGCCAATCGTCGCGGCTAGATCAGCATAACTAAACGCTGAGTAGCCCTTAGACCTCATCTGGGTTTCCGCGACTTTTAACAGCGCTGCTCTTGTCGAAACTGACATTGAAAACTCCTGCGGCTAGCCTTCAGCCGCCCTACACCAAAAGCTGGCAGGCTGCTGCCAGCTGGGCCAGTCAAATGGCCTTGGATGAACGTTCGAGCCATTGCACCTCCCAGCACTCTTGGTGATGGAATGGAAGTCGACTTAGGCGACTTCCATCAGACAGCGTTAGCTGAACTCAGGCACGAACGGCCATAATTCCCGCATCCACGTCCCAAATAGCACCGGTCACCCAGGATGTCTTGTCCGACAGCAGGAACACGATGGTATTCGCCACATCTTCCGGAACACCGACTCGCCCCAGTGGGTGGAAATCGTTCAGCGACTTCATCGCTTCTGGGATCGCCTCTTTGTCCATGAACCCTTCATAGATCGAGGTGTGAACGATCCCTGGCGAGACGGCGTTGACGCGGATACCCGAGTGAGCCAATTCAATTGCCAGGTTGCGTGTCAGCGCATGCAGACCTGCCTTCGCCATGGAGTAGGCGGAGGCCGGCGAACCTGCCAAAGCGGCCTGTGCACCGATGGAACCGACGTTGACAATTGACCCTTCGCGCTTGGCGGCGAGCATGTTCTTGACTACTGCCTGGGTGATGAAGAACGTCGCACGGTTGAGAGACAGGTACATGTCGTACTCAGCTTCGTCGTGCTCGGTGAAGGCTTTGGGAATGAATATGCCGGCGGAGTTCACCATCAGACTGATATCGCTATGGTTGGCATTGATTTCGTTGCGAACGAAATTCATGCCCTCTTCAGTCATGAGGTTTGCGACTATCACGGAAACCGGGCCAAGCGCGCTCAACTCGCTACGAACGGCGTCTGCCTTGTCTTGTTTACTGCCTGTCAACACTACGCTGCCACCAGCTTTTAGCACCATGCGGGCAGTTTCCAGACCCATACCACTGGTACCACCTACAACAAGCAGTTTCTTACCTTTGAAAAAATCGTTCATTTCATACTCCAGTTAACTAAATTTCCGAAAATTGCAGCGCCAGAGATCATTCGTCTGCTGGCGCTCTTAGGGTTCAGAGAGTCAAACCCGATGAAAATCAGTCCTCACGAACCTCGAGGGTCGGCACCATACGGATGGCTTTCGAGAAGTTGGCGTAGTTAACCGAAGTCTTAATCACATTTTTATGCAGCTCTTCCACGCGCTCACGAGGTGCGTCGGTGTGCAGGCGAATCACGACGCTCACTTCGTCGTACCCTGGGTTGACGCTCTCGTCGAGGCCCAAGAAACCACGCAGGTCGAGGGTACCGTCCGTCTCAATTTCCAGACTGTGGATCTTGATACCCATCATGGCGGCGTTGGCCGCATAGCCGACCGACATGCAAGCGTTGAGAGCGGCCATTAGCAGTTCTTGAGGGTTAGGCGCACTGTTCTGGCCCAGCAACTCATTTGGCTCATCGGCGACGATTTCGAAATCACGCGAATAGGTCTCACCGGCGAGGCTGTAGCGACTGACTTTCGCCACAGAGCGCGTCTGGCCTTTCCACTGAGTCTTGACGTTAAAGCTGGCGTGGCGCTTGCCCGCATCCTCAGCAACACCTTGGGCAAACTGCTGCAGGGCGGCTACGTCAATACCGTTCAGGTTATTTGTCATTTGGTAAGTCCTCTGTGCAACGCATTTTTGCGCGTAGGTTGATGTTCGACGAAACAACTCTACCAACTGGTAGGGAGGGATGCAATAGAATTTTTTGAAATTGCTTGATGCACCAAAGCCAGCAAGGAGTAATCTACTCACAAGCCCGGTAAACATAGCCCACAGCTAAGCACCGTCTATCCGAACGGACAGACGGCAAAACGCCTACGAGTAGGATGGCTTAAACCAAAGAAGGGCTATAACGCTCTAAATCTTTACTAGGCTTAAAAATTTAATTGAAAAGGTATCAGGGAGAGTAGTCATGAACCGTAAAATTGCTTCAGGTCTTTTTTTATCAGCAATTGGAATATACATCGCAGGGCCTCAAACATCATTACGTGCAGAGGCGCAAGAACTGCCCACCGCAAGCTCTGTATCGGTTGTTGATAACCAAGCCAAACCTACCGCCACTGCATCTGATGGTGCTCATCATGTCGGCGCCGGGGCATTAGCACGAAGCGGTGCTGAGCATGGCACGGGGCAGGTGGCCGCTGACGGTGCCGATCATGTCGGGGCAAAAGGCCTGGCCGCTGACGGCGCCGATCATGTCGGGGCAAAAAGTCTGGCCGCTGATGGCGCCGATCATGTCGGGGCAAAAGGTTTGGCCGCTGATGGCGCCGATCATGTCGGGGCAAAAGGTTTGGCCGCCGATGGTGCCGATCATGTCGGGGCAAAAGGCCTGGCTGCTGACGGTGCCGATCATGTCGGAGCAAAAGGTCTGGCTGCTGACGGCGCCGATCATGTCGGGGCAAAAGGTCTGGCCGCAGATGGTTCGAATCGCGCGGGTAAAAATCAAGTGGCTTCCAAGGAAACTAAGATTCGGATCGGTGGTATTGGCTCCGATGCAGTGGCTTCACTTAGGTAGTTGGTCAATCTATAGGAGTAGGTAGTGAATCCTATGGATATGTATCTCTAAAGGTCGCGGTGGGAATGGCAGTTAGCTGCCACCTCCCGCACCGATACGTGCGGAACTACTCTCGCCTCAGTGACGCGACGCGTTCCTCTGAGTAAGGATGTGCACTTCTGGTTTTGGGGGCTTGAGAGGATAATCAATCCTGGCTAGGTGTCGTACTCATTGCGCCAAGAAGTACAGCGTCTGCCATTGCGTTAACCCACCGCACTGTCGTCCGCGCAAAATGCGCCCCACGGAGGAGCTGCATTATAGATAGAATCCTAAGCGCGAATTACGAAACGATAATATTTTGCAAAATCAAATTAAACCCAGACTGATCAACCACCTTGTCGCTAAGTGCCCAAGAAACAAAACTGCTGCCTTCAAGGAAGCTCAAGATCGCTCTTGAAACCTCTTTCGGATTGAGATCTGCCTTAATAACTTTTTGAGATTGACCTATGACTAGATTATTTTCTAACCAAGAAATATGAATCTCAAAAAACTTCTTAGTCAATTCTTTAAGGCTTTCTGGCAGCGCAGACAGCTCAGCTGCAAGCGCACCGCAAAGTGGCAGCATGCCGTTATCCAAGCTATCGACAAACAGCTCGGCAAATGCTTTTAACCGAGCAACTACATCAGGACTCTCTTCGTTTATTGATTCTAGATTTTTGGAAAATCTGAAGAGATAACTCTCAATAACCGCGATTCCGAGCCCTTCCTTTGTCGGAAAGTGATGATGAATGCTCGCCTTTTTTATGCCAATTTCGTCAGCCAAATCGGCATAGCTAAATGCAGCGTAACCTTTGGTGCGCAGCAATAACTCGGCGGTGGTTAAAAGATCGGAGCGCGTACTCATAAAGCTTACCTAGAGTTTTTTTTGATGCATGCATATTAACTGTCTTAACGCAACAGTTCAACTCGTAGAGATGAGAGGACGCTGTAAAACGACCTCTCACCTCTAATGAGCTAGGCCCCTACGTGGCTAGGTTCACTTTCAATTTGTTCCGAACCTTTGGCTTTGGAACGAACGGCCTTCGACCAACCCAGCATCAGTGCCCCAGCGACTAACGGTATAGAAAGAACTGTGTACGTTCCGTTGGGATAATCGAAAGCCAGGAGAACCAATACCACTAGCAAGAAAACAAGAGTTAGCCAAGAGGTAAACGGAGCGCCAGGCATTTTAAATGAGACCATTTCGACCTCACCTCTCTTCACCGCACGGCGGTACATTATTTGAGACATCACAATAAATGCCCAGGTGGAAAGAATCCCCAGAGATACCAGGTTCAGCAGGAGTTCAAATAACTGTGAAGGGATCAGGAAATTCAATACCACGCCAAATACGTTGATCCCCATGGTGACCAAGATCCCCATATAGGGTACCCCTTGGGTGCTCATACGTTTAAACATTTTTGGCGCTGACCCACCCATGGCTAGCGATCTCAATACTCGCCCAGTGGCGTACAAACCAGAATTAAGACTTGAGAGCGCCGCCGTCATTACAACGATGTTCATAACGGAACCAATGCCAGGAATACCAAGCGCTTCAAAAAAAGTTACAAAAGGACTGACGTTAGCGCTATAGGCTGTCCAAGGGAGCACAGTAACAAGCAGGAATACCGAGCCTACGTAAAACAAACCTATTCTCCAGATCACACCATTAATAGCTTTAGGGATGACTTTTCTTGCATCCGCTGTCTCGCCAGCGGCAGTCCCCACCAACTCTATGCTCGCATAAGCAAAAATGACGCCTTGCACGATGATGATTGCTGGCAAAAGCCCATGAGGAAATATCCCCCCGTTATCCGAGATCAAATGCAAGCCAGGAATATGTCCTGCCACCTCATGGCCAGTAGCAAAAAAGAACGACCCGATCACCAAAAAAATACTGATAGCGGCGACCTTTATCACGGCGAACCAGAACTCCATTTCACCAAACCATTTGACACCGACCATGTTCATCAATGTCACTACACCCAAAGCGCTTAGCGCGAATACCCACTGAGGGACATCCGAAAATACACTCCAATATTTCATATAAATAGCAATGGCGGTTATATCAACAACGCCTGTTAACGCCCAAACTACGAAATACATCCATCCTGCAACGAAAGAGGCACGCTCACCCATAAACTCCCTGGTGTAAGATACAAAACTCCCACTGCTTGGACGGTGCATCACTAGCTCACCCAGCGCCCTCAAAATGAAAAAAGCAAATATCCCACAAACCAAATAAATCACCGCAAGTGCAGGCCCCGCAATTTGTAGTCTGGCCCCTGCCCCTAGGAACAGACCTGTACCGATAGCTCCACCTAGCGCCATCATTTGTACATGACGTTTCTTTAAATGCTTTGAATATCCGCTTTCATGGGAATCAAGCCAGTTCGATTTATCTTTTAGTTCGTTGCCGCACTGAACTGCTGAGAGAGTTTGTATTTTTTGTTTTTTCATGTTTCACCCAAGCGATTAATTTGCAGTTTTTGTTCTTATCCCTTGCAAACTTAACTTTCTTCTTCCCACTCCAAACGGGAAGTGCGAGAGAAGCCTTGAGCTCCCATGTCGTCAAAGACACTAAACCTCTCCCGCTCAATGCCACAGCACGCTCAGATCATCGCTTCTCGATCGACCAGGTAGCGAAATCCCAAGACACAAAAAACCTACCACTCACATGGTAGCCGTGCAATCTATATTTTTATCTGTTTACAACATGCTGTTTTTTAAAGGATTTTTCATACATGCCAACCTTGTAGTAGACATTTAACAAAAATGGCACTTTAATCTGGAATCTGCGGTAGCTAGTGCGTAGCCAAATCTCACCGAACGCAAGAATTGGAAGCCGGTATGAAAAAATATAAAAACGTACAAACCCTACTCACCCACGCTTCTATCGAGCCTGATCAGCATCATGGCTTCGTGAATACACCGGTTTACCGGGGTTCCACTGTGGCGTTCCCTACGTGTGAATCGATGCGCGAGGGACGCCAAAAATATACGTATGGCCGGTGGAACAACCCTTCGACGGAAGCATTGACTCAGGCCCTCCAGCAGCTGGAGGGAGCGGAAGGTACGGTTCTTTGCCCCTCAGGGCTCTCCGCATGTACGACGGCCATACTGTCGGTGGTGGGAGCTGGGGATCACCTGCTTATTGCCGACAACGTGTATTCGCCGATAAGGGCCTTTTGTGAGCAGGTGGGCCAACGCCTTGGAATCGAGGTCTCGTTTTACGACCCGGCAATAGGTGCCGGCATCGTAGATTTCCTCAAACCAAACACTAAAGCGATCTATACCGAATCTCCTGGCTCCTTGACTCTAGAAATACAAGACATCCCTGCGATAGCCAAGGTTGCCCATGAACATGACATCCTGGTGATTGCAGACAACACGTGGGGCACCCCGCTTTACTTTCCTTCACTGGAACTTGGTGTCGATCTATCCATCATGGCCGCCACGAAATATATCGTCGGTCACTCAGATGCCGTTCTTGGTACCGTATCAGCCTCCAAGCGTGCGTGGGATAGCCTCAAGCGATTCCATTTCAACATGGGCTTGTTTGCGAGTCCGGATGACGTGACGCTGGCGCTCCGAGGGATGAGGACGCTAGATGTGCGACTGGAACGCCATTACAAAAACGCTACGATTGTCGCCAAGTGGCTGGAGACACGCAAGGAAGTGGAAGCAGTTTATTATCCTGCATTAGAGTCTCACCCTCAGCACCAGTTATGGAAAAGGGATTTTAAAGGAGCATCAGGTTTACTGTCCTTCGTGACCAAACCTTCCACACAAGCAGCGGCAGATGCACTCCTGGATAGCCTATCGTTGTTTTCAATTGGCTACTCGTGGGGCGGTTTTGAAAGCTTGGCGATGATCGCCGATCCTAAACCCGTTAGAAGTGCGACGTCTTGGGAAGTTGATGGGCACCTTGTGCGGCTGCATATTGGTCTTGAAGACCCATCTGATCTGATCGAAGACCTTGAACAAGGCTTTGCGAAATTCAACATGTTACGTGGCTAATTTTCAGTAAGCTGATTATATGCACAGCCCTTAATTGGGCTGTGCTTGCTTGCCCGCCCGGATGTCTTATCCCAAGATCAACACCTTCGACACTGCTCGCCGATAAGATTCATCTATCTCCTTCTAAAATCTGAATCCGACGATAAAGCGTTCGCTCACTAATCCCCAACTCTTTGGCTAAATCTGCTCGCGACCCCTCGAACCCATTAAGCACCTGCGCAAGGTTTTTTAGGGACTTGCTATTTCTATTAGTTTTTTTGTACTGGGAGACGTGACCAGTCACATTCGTAGGCAAATCTCTTTCCCGTATAATCCCGTCCTCACTGAACAGACGCGCCCGTTCAAGAATATTTTTTAGCTCCCTGATATTCCCCGGAAATGAATACAGCATAAGGCGCTTCAATGCGTCCTCGTCTATCTCAGACCGACTGCCAGGTGCAATTCGTTTTAGATGGCTTTCTATCAGCAGCGGCAAATCATCTAAACGCTCCCTTAATGGCGGAAGCGTTATAGGGAAAGCGCTGATCCTGTAGTAGAGGTCTTCGCGAAAAGTGCCAAGTTCAACCATATCCTTCAAAGGCTTATGAGTTGCAACAACGAGACGGAAATCGGAATGGATCGTCCGTAAACTACCCACAGGTCTAAAACTGCCCGATTCAATTAGACGCAACAATTTGACTTGCATGGAGAGAGGTACATCGCCTATTTCGTCCAGAAAAAGCGTACCTCCATGCGCAGCCTCTGCAAGCCCAATTTTCTTACTGAGCGCGCCTGTGAATGCTCCTTTTTCATGGCCAAATAATTCACTCTCGAACAGCGACTCTGAAAGGCCGGTGCAGTCGACTACAACCAAAGGTGCCTTTGAGCGCGGACTACCCATATGGAGTGCCCTAGCGAACAGCTCTTTACCGGTTCCCGACTCACCCTGCAAAAGAACGGGAATCGGGGAAGGCGCCGCTCGCTGCAGCGCGCTCAACGCCTGTTTAAAAGACGGCGACACGCCCACTAGCCCCTGCTTTTGCGGCTGCGCAGATGCTATGTCTACGGTGATCAATCTTTCAACGTAAGCAACCACCTGGCCCTGGCGATCCAAAATGGGACGGAGCTCAACATCAACGTGTTCTGGCCCCCGGGGAGTGTGGTGAATATGCAGTACCCTTTCCGCAGCATGGCTATCAAACGCCTTTCGCATTGGACAAAGCTCACCCGCCTGATCGCAGGGAACGGCATAGCCATGCGAAACCTTGAAGCATTTGGAGCCAACGTGTGGTTTTCCCTCAACACCAAAATGCCTTTGATAGGACTTGTTGGAGGCGATGACGTTGTACTCGACATCCAGGACGATGGTGGGTCTATCGTCATGCTCAAGGTAAGAAATCAACGCTTGAACATCTACATTGCTCGTAGCGATTAGCCCACTACTCATAATTTTCTCCCGAACACGTATGTTTCCTGCTGCCAAATACTGCCACAGACTGCCAGGCAACTGCCAAAATTAATGGCAGACACGGATACCTCGCCCTGGAAACTCAGGAAACACGCTGTTTAGAGCGTTCAATGGAAAGATCAACACTGGCATGGATCTTGAGACTGCTGACATAGCAGCTATTTCAGGAGCTATCTAATGTATTTCGGCGAAAAAATATTGGTCGAAGAATTCTTTGACGAAGCGACATCGACGTTCAGCTATCTGTTGCTTGACCGCTCTACCATGCAGTGTGCGCTCATCGACAGCGTGCTTGACTACGATCCGAAATCGGGCCGCACAAAAACTGAATCAGCCGACAGAATCGTTGCACGCGTGACGGAGCTGGGCGCATCCGTTGAATGGATCCTTGAGACCCATCTACATGCCGATCACCTGACTGCTGCACAGTATTTAAAACAACGGCTAGGCGGCGAGATAGGCATTGGAAACAGAATAAAAGACGTTCAAAAAGTCTTTAGCCACTTGTTCCATACGGAAGAAGAACTTAGAAGCGGTTCCGACCAGTTTGATAGTTTGTTTGATGACAATGATACGTTTCATATCGGCAGCTTAACCGCCCAAGCATTGCATACGCCTGGGCACACACCTGCCTGTATGACCTATCTTATTCAGGTGGAAGGAACAGGACTCGCATTTGTTGGCGATACATTGTTCATGCCCGATTACGGCACAGCAAGGTGCGACTTCCCTGGAGGGGACGCTAGAACACTCTTCCAGTCAATACATAAGATTTTAGCGCTTCCTGAATCAACCAACATTTTCATGTGCCACGATTATCGTCCGAATGGTCGACCTCTTGCGTTTATTACCAGTGTAAAAGCACAAAAGCAGGAAAACATCCATGTTCGCGAAGGTACAAGCGAAGATACGTTTGTGAGCATGCGAGAAAAACGAGATGCAACACTGGATATGCCAGCTCTGATATTGCCATCCGTCCAAATTAATATGCGAGGCGGCAACATGCCAGAGCCAGAGACGAATGGAATCCGCTATCTGAAAATACCGCTCAACACGCTTTAACGCTTTAACGCTTTAACGCTTTAACCTTGCGTAGTTATCAACGGAAAATAATATGAATACTTATAAATTAGGTTCGGATTTTTCTATTGCGCCGCAACTCACCGTGGTCGATGTGAAGCAACTGGCTGAGCTCGGGATTCGTACTCTCATCTGCAACAGGCCGGATGGCGAGGCACCCGACCAGCCTACACATGTAACGATCCGCCACGCAGCCGAAGCAGAAGGCATCACGTTTCACTACCTGCCCACCCAAGCGTCGTCCATCGCTGATGATACGGTGGAGTCCTTCGTCGCAATTTTGCAAGACGCGCCAAAGCCAGTGGTTGCTTACTGTAGAACAGGCACTCGCTCAGCAATGCTCTGGGCGCTTTCTGAGGCAGGTAAGCAGAGTCTGTCCGCCATTCTAGAAATAACCAAAAGCGCAAAGGTTGATATCAGTTCTCTTGTACGCAGAATCAACAATGGTGGTCGCACCGTTAATGCAATGACTACGACTCATCACCAGATCGTCATTGTCGGTGCTGGTTCGGCAGGCATCGCCACCGCAGCCAGCCTGAAGTCACGAGAACCGAATCTGGATATCGCACTAATCGACCCTGCCGACGCGCACTACTATCAACCTGGGTGGACTATGGTCGGCGGAGGCATCTTCGAGGCTGAATCTACTGTAAGGACTATGGCATCAGTCATGCCTCAAGGTGTGACGTGGATCAAAGCAGCGGTAACTGCTTTCGACCCACAGGCCAATGCAGTCGTCCTCGATGGAGGGAGAGTTATTCAGTACGACCAGCTTGTCGTCTGCCCTGGCTTGAAGCTCGATTGGTCGGCAATCAAAGGACTGACTGAGACATTAGGCTCCAATGGCGTAACCTCTAATTATCGCTACGATCTTGCGCCTTATACTTGGAAACTTGTCCAGGAACTCAAATCAGGCAAGGCGCTCTTTACGCAGCCGCCAATGCCAATCAAGTGTGCGGGTGCGCCTCAGAAAGCGCTCTATCTCTCATGCGATCACTGGTTGAAAAACGATCGCCAGGCGCAGATAAATACGCAATTTTTTAATTCCGGCGGTGTGCTATTCGGCGTCGCCGACTACGTCCCTGCCCTCATGTCGTACATGGAAAAATATGCGGTCGACTTGAAATTCAGCCACAAGCTGGTTGCCGTAGATGGCCCCAACAAACAGGCGACTTTCGAACGTACCGATAAAGATGGAAACACCCAGACCGTGATTGAGTCGTTTGACCTCCTCCACGTCGTGCCTCCGCAGGTTGCTCCTGACTTTATTCGCTCAAGCCCGCTAGTGGATGAGGCGGGATGGGTCGACGTTGATCCGACGACCTTGGCTCACCGCAAATTTTCCAATGTTTGGGCGCTAGGAGATGTGGTGAATACCACAAATGCGAAAACCATGGCGGCTGCCCGTAAACAGGCTCCGGTCGTAGCGAACAATGTCCTGGTTAAGCTAGGGATGAAGCAGAATCAAGCTGCGTATAACGGCTATGGCTCCTGCCCTCTGACGGTTGAGCGTGGAAAAGTTGTCTTGGCCGAGTTTCTCTATGGCGGAAAGCTAGCGCCGACGTTTGCCGCCTGGTTTCTGGATGGGCGCAGACCCTCTCGTTTGAGCTGGTTTCTTAAAGAGAGAATTCTCCCGCCGTTCTACTGGCATTGCATGCTGAAAGGACGTGAATGGTTCGCTGACCCAGAAGTAAGTCAGGCGGAGCATTAAAATATGGATGAGCACAGCATGCTGGCCGTCGTTCTTGGCGCGGTCATTGGAGGTGTTCTAGCCATGACTGGTGCAGGCGGAGGAATCCTCGCCGTTCCTGTATTGGTTTTCGGTCTAGGTTTATCAATGACCCAAGCAGCCCCCGTCGGGCTGCTAGCAGTGGCTTTAGCTTCCGGCGTCGGAGCTGTGCTCGGATTGAAGCAAGGCGTCGTTCGATATAAAGCAGCTGCCTTCATATCATCGATTGGAATCGTGGCTGCGCCGCTAGGTTTACACCTGGCTCAGCGCATTCCCAACAAGCCCCTCGCACTCGTGTTTTCGTTGGTGCTGGTGTACGCAAGCGTGCGCATGTTGCGCAATGCAAGTCGGGAAATCCGTAATGGCGGTGCCGCTCCACGACGCGAGGTGTTGCCCTGCGTACTCAATCCGGCAAAGGGCCGGTTACGCTGGACGCTGCCCTGTGCTCGAGTATTGGCGTTAACCGGTTTCACGTCGGGCTTACTGTCTGGCTTGCTGGGTGTCGGAGGAGGTTTCGTCATCATTCCGGCCCTGACGCGATATACCAATCTGGAAATGAAAAGTATTGTCGCAACTTCTCTTGCGGTGATCGCATCGGTTTCAATCGGCGGAGTGATTGCAGCCGCGATCAGCGGCGTTATGTATTGGCAAGCAGCGGTACCGTTTGCCGCCGGTGCGGTTTTAGGGTTGATCGCGGGAAGGCAGCTAGCTCACAAGCTGGCCATTCCTCGTTTACAACAAGCGTTCTCCATAGTGGGAATCGTAGCTGCCATCATGCTGGGAGCCAGTGTATTCGGTTTAGGTTTGGGATCATGACTTCCCAAATCAATTTTAGTATCAGCAAGCGTCTCCACTTGGAGACGCTCATACGCCGAGTTACGGATCACCTGGCCGACACGACCTTCTGCCGCTGCTCTCCCAAGCCATCAATCCATACACGTATCTGATCGCCAGGGTGTAGCCACTGCGGCTCTGGTTTCATCCCCATGCCTACCCCCGGAGGGGTGCCTGTGCAAATTACGTCACCGGGCTGCAGCGTCATGTACCGACCGCAGTAAGACACAATCTGCGCAACAGAAAAGATCATCGTTTTCGAGTTACCTGTTTGGCGCCGTTCACCGTTTATGTCCAGCCACATATCAAGGTTCTGCGGATCCGCGATCTCATCTCGAGTCACCAGCCAAGGCCCGATCGGGCCGAAGGTGTCGCATCCTTTCCACCGACAGCAATCAGAGGACATCGACGCGCAGATCTTTGATGTGTTTGAGCTCCCCGCCCCCTCTCCTCGCCCCCGCCATGTGACAGAGATTTTTACTTGCCTCATAGCCCCCCCAGATGCAGAGCATTGTGAAGAAAAACCTCTACGAATAGAGGGTCGATTGACATCACACAATCGAAGATAATTTTATTGCATGCCTACCAACTGAACGGTAGCCTTCATCATAGCAACCAACCAGGCATTTTATGATTTCGCTGGTCTTGAGTAGCTGCTACTGGTTCGCAGCAGCTGAAACTCCAAGCGCGAGGTAACTTTACAAGTCTGTAGTAACCTATACGCACTGTGGGGAACAGCTAGTGTCACAGCACATACTTGATGTACCGCAACTCAAAGGCTCCAAAAAAGTTGTCCTGCTCACCGCCTTAGCGATGCTAGCTTTTGCAGCTAACTCGGTGCTTTGCCGGCTCGCACTTCGTCATACAGAAATTGACCCTACTTCCTTTACACTTATACGTCTGGTGAGCGGAGCTATCATGCTTTGGGTGCTCCTGGCGATTAAAGGTGCGACACGCCCCTCAGGAACCTGGTTTGGTGCTTTGACTCTGTTCGCCTACGCATTTGCTTTTTCATACGCATATTTGAACCTGGAAACTGGGACAGGCGCCCTACTGTTGTTCGGCGCAGTACAACTCACCATGCTTGGTTACGGGTATTGCAAAGGTGAGAGGATGCAAGGGGTTGCCATTGCAGGGTTACTCCTTGCTATTGGAGGTCTTGTGGCCTTGTTATTACCTGGAACAAGCGCGCCTGCGCTTGGTAGCGCTGGGATTATGCTGTTGTCAGGCATTGCATGGGCCGGCTACTCCTTAATTGGCAAGCAATCGAATGATCCACTCGCATCTACAACAGGAAATTTCTTGCGAGCCGTACCTATGATGCTCCTAGCTTCGATCCCCTTCGTTAATGACTTTTCGATCGATTTTTTGGGAGCTCTTTGCGCCGTCGCGTCTGGGACGATTGCCTCAGGTGTTGGTTATGCGATCTGGTACGCGGCGATACGCTCGCTTTCATCGTTTCGAGCGGCAACCATCCAATTGAGTGTTCCTATCTTGGCGTCTCTCGCTGGGGTACTCATCCTGGGTGAGCACCTCACCGTTCGCTTAGCACTGACATCGCTAGCGGTGTTAGGAGGAATAGGATTGGTGCTTAGCGACAAGCGCTTAGCAAATGCCACTAACTGATCTGATTCGAGTGCAAACGCAGAAAGCCATGGCGCTGCAACCTGCTTTCATTTCGCTACCCTTGCAGCTGGCCAGAGGAAATTCGCAAGCTGTATCATCGAACATCTGCGTTGAAATCCAGCACCCGCGTGGCACCGTCAAAGTGAATTGGCCGACCGAAAGTGCTGCCGCCTGCGCCACCTTTCTGCAAGACCTGTTGCGATGATCCGCATCGACACCATCTGGCTCGCCACCGAGCCCATGGACATGCGCGCCGGTACCGACACCGCGATGGCACAGGTGGTAGCAGTGTTCGGTGCGGCGCAGCCGCACTGTGCTTATCTGTTTGCCAACCGCCGCGCCAATCGCATGAAAGTGCTGGTGCACGACGGGCTGGGCATCTGGCTGGCGGCGCGCCGCCTGCATCAAGGCAAGTTCTTCTGGCCGGGTTCTCGGCACGGTTCGCAGATAGAATTGGGCTCCGAGCAACTGCATGCTCTGGTGCTAGGTTTGCCTTGGCAAAGGGTCGGGCCAGGCAACGCGATTTCCATCGTATAACGCCTGGCATGACCCACCTAGGCCGTGCAATTGTCCGATGAGCCTATCGTCGGTTTTAGCCTGCTCTGGCAAAATCGGCGGCATGACTTCACTACCCAATCTCGACCAACTAAACCCTGAACAACTGCGCGCTCTGGCAGCGCAGTTGATGCAGCGAGTCGAGACGCTGGACCAACAAGTCGAAACAATGGGCAAGACCGTCGAGACCATGGGTAAGAGGATCCATCATGGTCAAACGGTGATCGAAAAGCTGAGCCACGAGACGGCGGCGGTCGTCTACGACTTCAGCCCCAGCCGCGCCGGTGAGCATGCTCGTAACTTCCTGCAAGACTGGAAGGGCAAGCTGGTCTGTGATGATTTCGGGGGCTACAAGGCCAGCTTTGAAATCGGCGTAACCGAAATCGGTTGCATGGCCCATGCAAGACGCAAGTTCTTCGAGCTACACGCCACCAACAAGAGCCAGCTCGCCGAGCAGGCCTTGCGCTACATCCAGTTACTTTACGAAATAGAGAGTGAAGTCCGCGACCTTGAACCGGATTTTCGCCACCGAATACGGCAAGAAAAAGCTGTGCCGGTGATGGGTGCACTGCATGCCTGGATGATCGCCCAGCGCCTACTTGTGCACGATGGCTCGGCTATCAGCAAAGCACTGGATTACAGCCTGAAACGCTGGACGGCGCTGTCGCGCTATCTCGATGACGGGGCCGTACCCATCGACAATAACTGGTGCGACAACCAGATCCGACCATGGGCGTTGGGTCGCAAGAACTGGCTCTTTACAGGTTCACTGCGCAGCGGCAAACGGGCTGCGGCGATCATGAGCTTGATCCAGTCGGCGCGGCTCAATGGGCATGATCCGTATGCTTATCTGAAGGACGTCCTCACGCGCCTGCCGACGCAGCGGGCACCAAATCTTGCAGGACTGCGAAAATAAAAAAGCTCCGTAGATCATGGATCTACGGAGCTCGTTTAAAGTGGAGGCCGAGGTCGGAATCGAACCGGCGTAGGTGGATTTGCAATCCACTGCATAACCATTTTGCTACTCGGCCTCAAACATCTGATGTCAGTAGCACAACATCAAACGTGTAAACTCGTATCTGGAAACAAGAGTCTAATCTAGCTTCCAACCCTTTGAAATCTAAGGGGTTTTCGTGTTCCCTAAGCAGGAATGGACGCAATTCTGGACTGGTTCGAAAGGCATGTCAAGAACTGGAGGAAAATAATTCGAGATCGTTTCGAGTCGAACGCTGCGACCTCCAAAAGATCGCCCCTTCAATGACTCGCCGCCACTGCCCGCTGCAACCGCTGCCGATACTCGCTCGGAGTCTCGTGCATTTCATGGCGGAAGTGCCGATTGAAATTCGATAAGTTGGCGTAACCCACTTCAAAGCAGATATCGGCAACGCTGAAACTGCTTTGCGCCAGTAAACGGCAGGCGCGCTGGACGCGCAGTTTGCGCGTCAGGTCGACGAAGGTATGGCCAGTGGCGCGTTTGAAGAATTTGGAGAAGGCCGGTTCGTTCATGTCCAGTCGCTGGGCGATGACGGACATGCGCAGCACATCAGCGAGATCGTTCAGAATGTAGTCGAACACAATGCTCATGCGCTGGGCCGTCAATGCGTCGAGCATCGGCGCATATTGCAGGCTGGCGAGCGTCTGTCGCTCGCTGTCGGGGGCTGAGGCCAGCAACTGCAGCAACGACAGGAACAGGCACAATCGCTGCAATCCGTGGCACTGACCGATGTCTTCCAGCAGTCGAGCCGCCTTTTTGCGGGTAATGCCGTGAAATTCGATGCCCTGCGCTGCCTGGCGAAACAGGCTCTGCAACTCGCTGAGTTCAGGGAACTTGTCGCGCAGTTGCATCAGCATCTGACCATCGAATTGCAACACGACGTCGCGGCCGGCAATCACCTCCCCTTTGCCCAGATCGCTGATCCAGTCGTGTGGCAGACCGGGGCCGATCAGGGCGACATGGCCGGCCTCGAACAGGCCGATGTAGTCACCGGCCAACAGTCGACCGCTGCCTTCGCGGATCAGGTGGATCTCGAATTCCGGATGATGGTTCCAGCGCGCAAGGTCGAAGGGATAGTCATGCTCATACCAACGAAAGCTGTGCTGGGGCTCGTTCAGAATGACTTCAAGCGCTGGCGGCTTGTCTGCGGTTACGTGATGGTTCATCACTCTGGCGATCCCATTTTTTGTTGGTTTTATCAAGGCTACCGCGAACCCCGGGACGAGTCGAAGCGGATTCGAAACTCCACGGCGCTGTTATCAGACTCACACTAAGCAGACAACAAGCCTAGCGCGCTATAGAGCGGCCACTGATACTTTTTTTCCATGGTCTGCATGGTTAAAAAAGTATCAGTACTGCGTATGCCATTCATTTGTTCACCGCTTGGGATGCTGTAATCCTGTGGTCATCCCGTTGCGGTTATGACTCGCACGTGGACTACAACAACAATAAGAGCCTCTGCCGCACAAGGCGCAGAGCGGAGAACACGATGAAGATCATTCCAAGCGCGTTTTTTCTGTCCGCCGGCCTGTCCTCTGCCCTGCTCTGCCAGGCTGCCGAAACGGTGACCATCGCCACCGTCAACAACAGTGACATGATCCGCATGCAGCGGCTGTCCAAAACGTTCGAACAGCTGCATCCCGACGTGAAGCTCAACTGGGTGGTGCTCGAAGAGAACGTTTTGCGCCAGCGCCTGACCACCGATATTGCCACTCAGGGTGGTCAATTCGATGTGCTGACCATCGGCACCTACGAAACACCACTGTGGGGCGCCAAGCATTGGCTGCAGCCGATAAAAGACCTGCCCGCCAGCTATGACCTCGCGGATATTTTCCCCTCGGTTCGCCAGGGACTATCGGTCAATGACACGCTCTATGCCCTGCCGTTTTATGGCGAAAGCACCCTCACCTATTACCGCACCGACCTGTTCGTCGCCGGTTCCTTCATTACCGACAAAACCCAAAGCAAAGTGGCTGACAGCGTCGGCTTCGTTGCCGCGCCCACGCAAGTCACCGACAAGGGCTCGTCCTGGCTCTATGCCTGGTCGCTGGCTATCCCGGCGACGTCCAAACATAAGGAAGCCGCCAAAGCCTTTGTGCCCTGGGCGACCTCCAAGGAGTACATCCAACTGGTCGCCGAGAAGGATGGCATCACCAACGTGCCGCCGGGCACCCGCATGTCCACCTACAGCGACGCCTACTTGCAGGCCGCGCCTTTCGCCAGTGTCACGCTGAAAATGATGCAGCACGCCGACCCTGCGCACCCTTCAGCCCAACCCGTGCCCTACGTCGGTATCCAGTACGTGACCATTCCTGAGTTCCAGGCCATCGGCACATCGGTTGGCAAGCTGCTGTCTGCGGCGCTCACCGGGCAGATGCCGGTTGAGCAGGCCCTGGCCTCTGCCCAGCAAACCACCGAACGCGAGATGAAACGCGCGGGTTATCCCAAGTAGTAACGACTGGGTGCAATCCCTGTGGGAGCGGGCTTGCCCGCGAAGAGGCCGGCACATTCACCATTGATGCTGCCTGACACGCCGCCTTCGCGGGCAAGCCCGCTCCCACAGGGTTCTTCGCAACCTGACGACCGCTTTCGATGCCCTCAATGGGGGCGTCTCTTTAGCTCTAATGAATGGATGGAAAAAATGAAACGTCTGGAAGGAAAAAGCACCCTTATCACCGGTTCTGCCAGAGGCATCGGGAGAACGTTCGCGCAGGCCTATATCCGCGAAGGCGCCACGGTCGCGATCGCAGACATCAATCTGGAACGGGCACGAGCCACCGCTGCCGAGCTGGGGCCTGATGCTTATGCAGTTGAGATGGACGTTACCCATCAACCATCGATAGACAGTGCAATCGCCGCTGTCGTCGCGAAAACGGGCAAGCTCGATATTCTGATCAACAACGCGGCACTGTTTGATCTCGCGCCGATTACCGAGATTTCTCGCGACAGCTACGAACGACTGTTCTCGATCAACGTGTCCGGCACCCTGTTTACGCTGCAGGCCGCGGCCAAACAGATGGTCCGTCAGGGCCATGGCGGCAAAATCATCAATATGGCCAGTCAGGCCGGTCGACGCGGTGAAGCGCTGGTCGCGGTGTATTGCGCGACCAAAGCCGCAGTGATCAGCCTCACACAATCGGCCGGTCTCAACCTCATTCCCCATAAGATCAACGTGAATGCCATCGCGCCGGGTGTGGTGGATGGCGAACATTGGGATGGCGTCGATGCGCTGTTCGCCCGCTATGAAAACCGGCCGCTCGGAGAAAAGAAACGGCTGGCGGGTCAGGAGGTCCCGTACGGACGCATGGGCACGGCGGAGGACCTTGTCGGCATGGCGATCTTCCTGGCATCGGCCGAAAGCGATTACATCGTGGCGCAGACTTATAACGTCGATGGCGGTAACTGGATGAGCTGACGGGCTTTGAAACCCGGATCACACAGTCTTGAATCAGAGAACCTGTGGCGAGGGAGCTTGCTCCCGCTTGAGTGCGTAGCCCTCACAAAAATCGGCAATTGTTGTCAGATTTTGGGGCTGCTACGCAGCCCAGCACGAGCAAGCTCGCTCGCCACAAAGGTAGGCATGCCCTATGCGGACCAAACAGGCCATGTCTGCTGCACCCACGCAATAAGTGTGGATGAGTCGTCGACCCGACGTCCTCAGTGTCCGCGAATGTAGTGCTCCAGTTGCCGAATCAAATCGGCCTGCTCGACGATGGCCTCCTTGACCAGATCGCCGATCGACAACAGCCCTATCAGTTCGCCGCTCTCCAGCACGGGCAAATGGCGCAAATGGCTGTCGGTCATGACCGCCATGCAACGCTCGATACTCTGCTGACTGTCGGCGGTCACCACCGGCGCGCTCATGATCTCGCGCACTGGCGTACCGACCGAAGAGCGGCCCTGCAGAACCACCTTGCGCGCATAGTCACGCTCGCTGACGACGCCGACCACCTGCCCGTCCTCGATGACGGGCAACGCGCCGACGTTCTTCTCGGCCATCATTTTCAGGGCTTCGAGGACCATCTGATCCGGTGCGATGCTGTGCACCTGCTGGTTTTGCACGACTTTCAGTTTGAGCAACTGTGCGGCTGTCTTCATCAACGTTCTCCGATGCGGTTCAGGGTGGCAGTCAAGCCGCCGCGACTTCCACGATGCCGGCGTTCAGGCGCACCGGCCAGACCCGCAGGCGCTGCTCCGGATACTCCAGGCAACTGCCGTCTTCAAGACGGAAATGCTGCTTGTAGATCGGCGAAGCCACCACCAGATCGCCCTTGAGGCTGCCGATCAATCCGCGGCCGATGACGTTCGCGCCGGATTGCGGATCATGGTTGTCGATGGCGTAGAGGGTGCGACCCTCGGCCTGCGGCAGGTAGAACAGCGCCACCTGGGCGCCGTCGAGCCAGACGACCACGCCGGAGTTGCTGACCAGATCCTGCTGGCTGCACACCGCTTGCCAGGCCTGAGCATTGGCCGCGGTTGCAAGGGCATCGACACGCTGGGTAGTGGGCTGGCTCATCAGGCATTCTCCTCGGTGACAGGGATAAGGTTGAGTTCGGCGGCCATGATCGGCCGGCGTTGACCGCGTTCCTGAACAAAATGGATGTCCGGGTCTGGGCGCTGATCGTTGACGAAGGTACGGAAGCGCTTGAGTTTTTCCGGGTCTTTGAGGGCGTTGGCCCATTCGCATTCGTAGCGGTTGACCACCAGTTGCATCTGCGATTCAAGTTCCGCGCCAAGTCCCAGGCTGTCGTTGATGATCACGTCCTTGAGGTAATCCAGACCGCCCTCCAGGCTTTCGCGCCAGACCGAAGTGCGCTGCAGTTTATCGGCGGTGCGGATGTAGAACATCAGGAAGCGGTCGATGTAACGGATCAGGGTTTCATCGTCGAGGTCGGTGGCGAACAGCTCGGCGTGGCGTGGGCGCATGCCGCCGTTACCGGCTACATAGAGGTTCCAGCCGTTCTCGGTGGCGATCACGCCCACGTCCTTGCTTTGCGCCTCGGCACATTCACGGGTGCAACCGGAGACCGCGAATTTGAGCTTGTGCGGCGAGCGCAGGCCTTTGTAGCGATCCTCAAGGGTCAGGGCCATTTTCACGCTATCCTGCACGCCGTAACGGCACCAGGTGCTGCCGACGCAAGACTTCACCGTGCGGGTCGATTTGCCATAGGCGTGCCCGGTTTCGAAACCGGCCTCAATCAGCTCGGACCAGATATCCGGCAACTGATGCAACTGCGCGCCGAACAGGTCGATCCGTTGGCCGCCGGTGATTTTGGTGTAGAGGTCGTATTTCTTCGCCACCACGCCAATCGCGATCAGCTTGTCGGCTGTGATCTCGCCCCCGGCAATGCGTGGCACCACCGAATAGGTGCCGTTTTTCTGCATGTTGGCCATGAACGTGTCATTGGTGTCCTGCAACGGCACCAGCGAGGCGTCCATGATCGGCTGGTTCCAGCACGAGGCGAGGATCGAGCCCACCGCCGGTTTGCACACGTCGCAACCGGTGTGGCCGCGGCCGTGCTTGGCCAGCAGTTCTTCGAAGGTGATCACCCCCTCTACCCGCACCAGCGCATAAAGCTCCTGACGGGTGTAGGCGAAGTGTTCACACAGGCTCTTGTCGACACTGACGCCACGGGCGATCAATTCATGTTCGAACACTTGCTTGAGCAGCCCGGCGCAACCGCCGCAACCGGTGCACGCCTTGGTCTGCGACTTGAGCAGGCCCAGGTCGGTGCAGCCACCGTCGATGGCCGAGCAGATCGAACCCTTGGTGACGTTATGGCACGAGCACACCGTTGCCGACTCGGGCAATGCACCCGGGCCCAAGGTTGGCGCGCCGGTGGACGATGGCAGAATCAGGCTGGCGGGTTCCGACGGCAAGGCAATGCCGTTCTGCATGTATTGCAGCAAGGTGTCGTAGTAGCTGTTGTCGCCGACCAGCACCGCGCCGAGCACGCGTTTGCTGTCAGCATCCACCACTAACCGGCGATAGCTGGCTGTGGCTTCATCGATGAACTGATAGCTGCGCGCACCTGGCGTCTGGGCGTGAGCATCGCCGATGGAGCCGACATCGACGCCGAGCAGTTTGAGCTTGGTCGACATGTCGGCGCCCTGGAATGGCTCCGCGACTTGATCGCACAGCAGCGACGCGACGCCACGGGCCATCTGGTAACCGGGGGCGACCAGACCGAAGAGGCTGCCATTCCAAGCGGCGCACTCGCCGATGGCATAGATGTTCGGATCGCTGGTCAGGCACTGATCGTCAATCACCACGCCGCCACGCGGACCGATGTCCAGCGCACATTGCCGGGCCAGCGCATCTTGCGCGCGGATCCCGGCGGAGAACACGATCAGGTCGGCTTCAAGAAATTCGTCATTGGCAAAATTCATCCGGTAGCGGTACTGCTCGCCGGCGCTGATCGACTGCGTGCCTCGGGACAGATGCACACCCACGCCAAGCCGCTCGATTTGCGCCTTTAGCGCCAAGCCACCCTGCTCATCCAACTGCACCGGCATCAGGCGCGGGGCAAATTCCACCACATGCGCTTCCAGGCCCAGGCTTTTCAGGGCGTTGGCCGCTTCCAGGCCGAGCAGACCACCGCCGACCACCACGCCGCGCCGCGCATTGGCCGCTGCGGCACGAATCGCGTCGAGGTCTTCAAGGGTGCGATAGACCAGGCGCGAGTCACCTTCGGCCCCCTCAATAGGCGGAACGAAAGGATAAGAACCGGTGGCCAGAACCAGTTTGTCGTACGAGACGCAACCTTGTGCGGTGATCACCTGACGGCGGTCACGGTCGATTTCCAGCACAGGCACGCCCAAGTGCAGGGTGACGCCCGGCGTCTGGTACAGAGAGGCTTCGCCCAGGGCCAGCGACTCGGCATCGCGACCACCGAAATACTCGGACAGATGCACACGGTCGTAGGCACGCATCGGCTCTTCGCTGAAGACATGCAGGCGATAGTGGTCAAGGGCGCCGCGCTCGATGAGCTGCTCGACACAATGATGTCCGACCATGCCATTGCCGATCACGATCAGTGTGTGCAGTTTGTTCAACCCGGCAACATTGGAATTCATAGTAAGCACCCAGCCAAAGCCAATCACGGTTAAAAAAGCAAAAAAAAACGCCTGAAACCTCTCGGCTTCAGGCGTCTTTGCCTGTTCTTCGCGGTGTTCGACCTGGCGTCTTCGCCTGATCCACCGATGTTGCCCACGACCTGCTCGGCCGGTCGATCTTCGTTGACCGACGGGGCTGCCCCTCTTTTTCAGATGGGGCTGAAGGGGTAATGCAGCCTTTGTGCCAGTCCGCGGCGTATGACTTCCTCAGTTCTGGAAAACCGGCTGCTGAACGATGGGGAGATTTGATAAAGACTGCGGCCCAGGCGGGTTTCATCAGGCGCGAGTCAACTTTGCAGGCCCCCGCGAGCGGGTGGGCGGACGTGGGAGCTGAAGGAAGGAATAGCTCAGGAAACCGCTTCGCACTGGTGCACGTTGTCAGGCATGGCTCTTTAAAAGTGCATGCTGCTACGTTCTATTTGGGCTTAGGCCCCGTGAGTAATGCCAGTCAGTTAAGCGCGAATCCCTGTGGGAGCGAGCCTGCTCGCGATAGCGGTGGATCAGTCAATATTGATGCTGAATGTTCCGCCGTCATCGCGAGCAGGCTCGCTCCCACAGGTTTCCTCAACATTACCGGAATGCGCGTGTTTAAAAGCCCTGAAGGTTACTTCCTGCAAGCTACAAGAACTTGCGCCGTTGCCTACGCTTACGCCAGAATCCGCCGGCTTGTGCGCCTTGGGGTTGCTCGGTAACTTGATCCCTGTCACTGCCCTTCAGTGATCGGGTTTAGTCGCCCGGGGTTACAAGCAAGGTGTACAAGCTCTTGTCAGTCAGGCATTTCCATGCCTGCACTTGATGGTGGTTGTGCGCAGGGCGCCTTCGGGCGCGCCGGCTTTGCTAGCTTCCCCGGTCGACTAACCTGCGTACAGCTGCCTCCCTCTCGTTTAGTCGCAGGAGGGTGGCACCCAATCAGAGAAGCCAGCTTATGCTCAAGGTCACACCCAATCCGCCGGACACCGATCCGGTCTCCCCCTACGAACCCAATTCAAAAAAACTCAACGAGGCCGCCGAGCGGGCTCTCGATTATCACCTCAACTCGATTGCCGACATCAAAGCCACCCCGCGAACACGCAGCACCCTGTTCTCCGTGGCCCCAGAAGCCACGGCCGAAACCCTGGCGGTTTTTTTGGTCGAGACGCTGGCCTCGGTCGATGTGATGGTGCATCAGTTGGTCGATCACCTGGAGGGTGAGTCGCGCTACGCCCTGCTGGGTATTTCAAACAGCATCATGGTGGCGGAGATCACCGCGAACCGGGTTCTGGATCACATTAATACGCCTGAGTAGGTGTGGGCTGTTGTGATGAGTGAGTGACTGACGCAGGGTTGTGCAGTGATCCTTTTTTGGGGCCGCTGCGCAGCCCAGCGGGAGCAAGCTCCCTCGCCACAGGTGGGCAAGCGTCAATGCCGGTAAGTTAAGCCGCGGAACCTGTGGGAGCGTGGCTTGCCCGCGAAGAACGATGACGCGTAATACCTGAAAAACCGCGGTGCATTCTTCGCGGGCAAGCCCGCTCCCACAGGATTTTCGTCGCTCAAATTTCTTAACTTACCGGAATTCGGGCAAGCATCGTCTTCAGCAGCACCGCGTATTGCATTTGCCACGGCCGAGGCCGCGACCTTTTGGCGCATGCCGGCGGGCCATCGATTGAGCGCCACAGGGCAACAGTTTGTTAACATCCATGCGCTTTTTTTCGTCTGATTGATCAGCCACTGTAGATTCCCGGTCGCTACACAGGATGCTTTTTTCCATGAGTACGTTGTATACCCGTCGCACGGTCCTGCAAGGCATGAGCCTGTTGAGCCTTGGCCTGCTCGCCGGCTGCGATGACAGCAGCAAGCTGTCGTTCAAGTACGGCAAGGACCTCAGCGACAAGATCATGGGGCGTACCTTCAAACTCAAGGACACCCAGGGCGAGTACCGGATGTTGGGCAACTACCGTGGCCTGATGCCGATGATCTTCTTCGGCTTCACCCAATGTCCAGCGGTCTGCCCGACGACGCTGGCCCGAGCGGCACAGGCGAAAAAACTGATGGGCCGCGATGGCGAACGCCTGCAAGTGATCTTCATCACCCTGGACCCCGAGCGCGACACACCCGAAATGCTCGACAAATACGTCAAGGCCTTCGATCCGAGTTTCGAGGCGCTGCACGGTACGCTGGAAGAAACCGCCGCCACCGCCAAAGAGTTCGGTGTGTTCTTTGAAAAGATCCCGAGCGGTTCGACCTATACCCTCTCCCACACCGCGACCAGCTTCGTTTTCGACTCCCGAGGCAATTTGCGCCTGGGGCTGTCCGCGTCCCTTACCGCTCAAGAGTGTGCAGAAGACCTGCTCACCGTCATGGAGGTCTGCTGATGACTTCGATCTACGCACCACGTATTAAACAGCTGGGTATCAAACAACTGGTTCTAGGCCTTTCCCTGATTGGCATGGCCTGGCAGGTGTCCGCTCAAACCCAGGTGAATGACGCCTGGGTTCGCGCGACGGTGGCCGGCCAGCATTCGACCGGCGCCTTCATGACCCTTCAGGCCGACAGCGACAGCAAACTGCTCAGCGTGCAGTCGCCGGTCGCGAACACCGTGCAAATTCACCAATCCAGCATGAAAGACGATGTGATGAGCATGAGCCAGGTCGAGTCCGTCGCGCTGCCGGCCGGCAAACCGGTAAGCTTCGATCCCCATGGCTATCACATCATGCTGATGGACTTGACCGCCCAGGTTAAGGAAGGCGACAAAGTGCCCCTGACCCTGACCGTGGAAAACGCCAAGGGCGAAAAAGAGACGATCAAGGTTGACGCCGAAGCTCGCGCGCTCGGCATGCAGGATCACAGCAAGATGCATTGAGAGGCTCAATCCCGGCCCGTCTGATCGCAGGTGTTGCTGTGGTGTTCGGAGAACCCTCAGCGACACTTCGTAAATAACGAATTATTGGTAAAGAATATTCGATTTTTCTTCGCTGCAATCTCCCCGCTAGCATGACTCTGTCGGCTCCAGAATAAGTCCAGACAGGGAGAACGACATGCAACCCCTGAACATTGGTGAACTCTGGATGTGGTTCGCCTTCATCGTCTTCGTTCTTGCCATGCTGGCCGTGGATCTGTTTGTCTTCGGCGGTCGCAAGGCGCATCGGGTATCGGTGCGCGAGGCGTCGTGCTGGGTGATTACCTGGTGCGCGCTGGCACTGGCTTTCGCGGGATTGCTCTGGTGGTACTTGAATGGTGAGTTCGGGCCCGAGATCGCCCAACGCAAAACCCTCGAATTCCTCACGGGCTATTTGATCGAGCAGTCGCTGTCGATCGACAACATGTTCGTCTTCGTGATGATTTTCAGCTACTTCGCCGTACCGCCAGAGTTGCAACGCCGAGTGTTGCTGTACGGTGTGCTTGGGGCAATCGTGATGCGTGGGGGGATGATTTTCGCCGGCGTGTGGCTGGTGTCGCAGTTCGCATGGCTGCTGTATGTGTTCGGTGTGTTCCTGATCATCAGCGGGATCAAGATGCTGGTATTCGCCCATCAGCCGCCTGACCTCGATAAAAACCCCTTGTTGCGCTGGATACACAGCCATCTGCGGGTCACCAACGGGTTTCATGGCGAGCTTTTTTTTGTAATGCAAAACAGTCGGTACTGGGCGACGCCGATGTTTCTGGTGCTGGTGCTGATCGAGGCCAGCGACCTGATGTTTGCGGTCGACAGCATCCCGGCGATCTTCGCCATCACCACCGATCCGTTCATTGTGTTCACGTCGAACATCTTCGCGATCATGGGCCTGCGTGCCCTGTACTTCCTGCTGGCCGACATGGCTGACCGCTTCCACCTGCTCAAATACGGTTTGGCGATCGTGCTGGTGTTCATTGGTGCCAAGATGACGCTGATGCCGTGGCTTCACATGCCGGTTGAATGGTCGCTGGCCGTTGTTGGCGGGATCATTCTGACTTCGGTGCTGTTGAGTCTGATCTTGACTCGCAAGGAGGATCAAATGCGATCCCTGTAGCTGCCGAATGCGATCTTTTGTCGTATTCGCCTGCCCTCACCTGATAATCTGAGCGCCCTTGCCTGCATGTCTCTGATGGATCATCGGCGCGAAAAGACGCCTCGATGATCACTTCATCCCTTTCAATCAAGACAACGGTGACTCTCTTGCTCAGCAGCACCCCTGCAATTGCCCGCGATATCGATGGCAAAACCATTTCTGCCAAGGTCCTCGACGAGGTCCGGGAAGAGGTTCTGGCCCTGGCCGGCCAGCAGATCTATCCCGCCCTGGCGGTCGTGTTGGTCGGTGACGACCCGGCCAGCCACGTTTATGTGCGCAATAAACTGCTGCGCGCCAAGGAAGTCGGCATCCGCTCCCTTGAATACCGCCTGCCGGAAACCACCAGCCAGGCCCAGGTTCTGGAACTGATTGCGCAACTCAACGCCGACGCCACGGTGAACGGCATCCTGGTGCAACTGCCCTTGCCGAACGCTATCGATGAACAGGCGGTGATCCATGCCATCGACCCAATCAAGGACGTGGACGGTTTTCATCGGGAAAACGTCGGCGGGCTGGTGCAAGGCATGGAGGTACTGACCCCCTGCACGCCTAGCGGCTGCATGCGTCTGCTGCACGAGACCTGCGGTGATGACTTGAGCGGCTTGCACGCGGTGGTCATCGGTCGTTCGAACATTGTCGGCAAACCGATGGCGACCTTGCTGTTGCAGGCCAACTGTTCGGTCAGCGTGGTGCACTCGCGCAGCGTCGATGCCCCCGCGTTGTGCCGGTTGGCGGACATCGTGGTCGCGGCGGTGGGCCGGCCAGAGTTGATCGACGCCAGTTGGCTCAAGCCTGGCGCAGTGGTGATCGATGTCGGCATCAACCGCATTTCCAGTGAGTCCGGCAACCGTCTGGTGGGCGATGTCGACTACGCCAGCGCCCGTACCGTCGCCCGTGCGATCACCCCGGTTCCCGGTGGCGTCGGGCCGATGACCATTGCCTATCTGCTGAAAAACACCCTGATCGCCAGCCAGTTGCAGCGCGCCGCGCAGGCCCGCGGGCAGCAGCCTGTGGACGACCTGGCGTTGAACTGAATACAACGCACAGTCAGTTAAGACGCGGGACCTGTGGGAGCGGCGGTGCGACGATTCGACTTGCCCGCGATGAGGGCGAGTCAGTCGATATTAATGTTGACTGATACACCGCTATCGCGGGCAAGCCCGCTCCCACAGGGATTGTGCTCAACTGACTGGTGTTGGGCTGTGTCAGTCGGGCGTCGAAACCTGTTTATTTCCCGGCGTGCAGCACCTGTGCTTGCGGCATCGCCGAAGAGTGGTGGTTGAGAATCTTCCACTGACCGCCCACTTGCTCGTAGACGAAGGTGTAACGGGCCTGCACCTGACGGGTCTTGCCATCGGCTTCGGTCAGGAAAAAGGTGTAGACGCCGCTGTCCATTGCGACATTGGCGCCCAATGGACGGATCTCACGGTAGTTGATCTGGCCCACCGGCTTGAGCGCCATGAAGTGATCGAAGTAGTCCTTGATCTGTGCCGGGGTGGTGCGCACCTGATTGGAAACCGTCGGCTGCAGCACGGCGTTCGGCGCGTACAGGTCGACCACGCTCTGAACATTGCCGCTCTTCAACGCGCTATTCCATTGATCAAACAGTGCGGCGATTTCACGATCCTTCACGTTACCGGGCTGTTCGGCCACGCTGCTGTAAACGTAAGGCACTGCCTCCAACGCGTGGGCCAACGGGGCGGTCAGAGCGAACAACAGGGCGATGGTTGAGGTCTTGAATTTCATTGCGCTAATCCAATGGTGGTCGAGAGTTCTACTGTGCCGCTCGAAACGCCCCCCGCCATCGGCCAACCGGAGTCATTTGCCTATGCCATTCGGCAGATGGCGCCCTGCCCCGTTAACACGGTTTAATGACGCCCCTGCCCGAACGGGCGCGCCTGCGCCGGAATATGTCCATGCAAACCCCTGATCACGACCCCGGTAGCGCCCTGGCCATTCGCACCCAGTATCGGCAATCGCAAAGTCGCGCCGCGCGCTTGCGGTTGCTGGTGGATACCGGCCAGGAACTGACGCAACTGGTCCCCGAGGCCATGCGCCAACGCGTGCTGCAACGGGCCTGTGCCTTCCTCGCAATGGACCACGCGCTACTGCTGGAATGGGACGTGGATGCGCAGGTCAGGACCACCGCCAGTCATGGTAGCCGTGATCGTTTACACAGCCTCGAACACCTCGCCGATACCGCGATGCGCACCCCGCAATGGCAGGAACAGCCGAGCGCGGTTCTGCCTAATGTGCTGCGGGTGCCTTTGCGCGGTGGTGATGGCGCGGCCTTCGGTGCGTTGGTGCTGGCCAACAGTGTCAGCATCAGTGCACCGGACACCGAGGACATCGAATCCCTGCAATTGCTCGCCACCCTCCTGGCCGCGCACCTGGAAAACCAGCGGTTGCTGGATGCACTGGTCGCCCGCGAGCGCACCATGTCCGATCTGGTGCATCGGCTGTTCAGGGCCCAGGAAGACGAACGCAAACGCATGGCTTACGACCTGCACGACGGCCTGGCACAAACCCTCGCCGGGCTGCATCAGCGCCTGCAAGGTTTTGCCGGTCGCTGCCCGCCACTGCCCGAGGAACTCGGTGCGGACTTACAGACGATTCTTGCACTGGCCCAGCATTGCGTCGGTGAAGGCCGGCAATTGATCAGCGGCCTGCGCCCGACCGTGCTTGACGATTTTGGCTTGCTGAAGGCGGTCGACAAAGAAGCGGATCGCCTGCGCGACGCCGGGATCAAAGTGAACTGGAGCACGCGTTGCGAAGCACGCTTGCCCAGCCAGGTGGAAATCGCCCTGTTCAGGATTGCCCAGGAAGGAATCAACAACGTTCTCAAACATGCGCAGGCCAGCCACGTCGTCCTGGCGCTGGAATTGCACGAAGGGCAAGCCTCGCTACGAGTGGACGATAACGGCAAAGGCTTTGCCATGGAACAACGGCTCGACACCTGCGGCACCCGGCATTTGGGGCTCGCCGCGATGCAAGAACGCGCAAGCCTGCTGGGCGGTGATTTCACCTGCGTCAGTCATGCGCATGGCGGAACGCAACTGCGCGCCACCGTCCCTTCTGACCTCAATGGAACAGCTCAATGACTGAAGTTTTACGTCTGGTTCTGGCGGACGATCATGAGGTCACCCGAACCGGTTTCGTCGCGCTGCTGGCGGGCCATCCACAATTCGAAGTAGTCGGCCAGGCCCGCGATGGCCAGGAAGCGGTGGACGTGTGCGAGCGCCTGCTGCCCGACATCGTCATCCTCGACATTCGCATGCCCGTGCTCAACGGACTGGGTGCGGCGCGAATTCTGCAGCAGCGCCTGCCGGCCCTGAAAGTGGTGATCTTCACCATGGACGACAGCCCGGATCACCTGGAAGCGGCGATGAATGCCGGCGCCGTGGGCTACCTGCTCAAAGACGCCAGCCGCGATGAAGTGATCAACGCCCTGCAACGCGTCGCTGCGGGTGAGGAAGCCCTCAATAGCGCGGTCAGCGCCCGTTTGCTGCGGCGCATGACCGACCGCAACGCCAGTGGTGCCGCGCCTGCCGAAACCTTGACCGCCCGCGAACGCCAGGTCCTCGGGCTGGTGGCCGGCGGTTGCAGCAATCGTGAAATCGGCGAAGAACTCGGCATCACTACGGGTACGGCCAAGGCCCACGTGGAGCGGGTCATCGGCAAACTCGGCGCCGCCGACCGAACCCAGGCCGCTGTCCGTGGCATCGCCCTGGGTCTGGTGAGCCAGTCATGAAGGTTTCAAACGCTCGCCGTTGGGCCGATCTGCCATTACGAGGCAAAGCCCTCGTGGTGATTTCCCTGCCGTTGGTGATCCTGATGCTCTCGCTGGTGCTGATCTACATCACTGAGCGTCAGACCGCACGCGCGGAAGAGGACGTACGCCGTGTGCTGCTGGTGCAAGGCGATATTCAGGCCGTGCACACGCTGCTCGCCGAGGCCGCCGCCAGCGTGCGCGGTTATCTGCTGACTCGTCGCGAGGATTTCCTGCCGGGTTATCGACAAGCCAAGCCCTTGATCGAATCGGCCCTGCGCCGACTCGACAGCAATGTTCGCGACGTGCGGGTGCGCAAACATCTGGAGGCGATCACACCGTTGATCGAGACCAAGGTCCAGGGCCTGGTTGAACTGCTCGATGATCGAAGCGCCACGCCCGAGTCGATCACCACGATCCTGATCAACAACAAGCACATCCTCGACGAATTGCGCGAACGCATCAGCGCCATGCGCACCCTTGAAGACACGCTGCTGGCCGAGCGCACCGCGGCGGCCGCCTCCACTCGCCAACGCTTGTTGTTCTCCACTCTGCTGGCCGCGGCTTGCGGGTTGTTTGGCGCTATTGTGGCGGTGCTGTTTCTGTCCAAGGGCATCGTCGCCCGGGTCAAACAGGTTCAGGGCAACGCACAACGGCTGGCACTCGGTCAGCCGTTGTTGCCGCAACCGCCAGAGAACGATGAGATTGGTCAGTTGGGCACACGCCTGGTCGAGGCTGGGTTGTTGCTGGCCGAACGTGAACGAGCCTTGCGCGACAACGAAGAACGCTTGCGGCTGATCATTGACGGGGTGAAGGACTACGGTATTTTCGCCCTCGACACACAGGGCTTCGTCACTAGTTGGAATGCGGGCGCCGAACGGATCAAGGGCTACACGGAACAGGAGATCGTCGGCCAGCACTTCTCGGTGTTTTATCTGTCGCAAGAGTGCCCGCAGCATCCCGACATGGCGCTACGCGAGGCCACTCGCGATGGTCATTACATGGAAGAGGCCTGGCGTTGTCGCAAGGATGGCAGCCGCTTCTGGGCCAGTGTGGTGATTACCGCGCAATACGACAGCAGTGGCGCCCTGCGCGGATTCTCCAAGATCACCCGCGACATCACCGACCGCCGTGCCGCCGAGATCGCGCTGAGCACCGCACGCGAAGAGGCCGAACGCGCCAGCCGCGCCAAAAGCGAATTCCTGTCGCGCATGAGCCACGAACTGCGTACCCCGCTCAACTCCATTCTCGGCTTCGCACAACTGCTGGACATGGACTCGCCCAAGGGACAGCGGGCGCAGATCGGTCACATCCTGCGGGCCGGACAACACCTGCTGACCCTGATCAACGAAGTGCTGGACATCGCCAAGATCGAAGCCGGGCGCCTGCCATTGAATGTCGAAGCGGTGCCCCTGGCGGTGGTGCTGCAAGAAGCCCTGACGCTGGTATCCCCTATGGCTTGCGACGCGGGCATTCAGCTGGTTGAACTGCCTATGCTGGCCGCCGACGGCGGGATCGTCGCCGATCGGCAACGTTTGGTTCAGGTGCTGCTGAACTTGTTATCCAACGCGATCAAATACAACCGGCCTAAAGGCCAGGTACACATCGAAGTCAGGGTCATTCAACAGCGAATTGCCGTGTCGGTCTGCGATACCGGCAAGGGCATTGCGGCCGATCGACTGGATCAACTGTTCAAGCCGTTCGAGCGCCTGGAGAGCGATCCGAATGTGGAAGGCACCGGCCTGGGTCTGGCCTTGAGCAAGAGTCTGCTGGAAATGATGAACGGCAGCCTGACCGTCCAAAGCCAGCCCGGCGCAGGCTCCAGTTTCACCCTGGAGCTGCCCTTCGAGCGCCTGCAGCCAGCCGCCGAGCCACTTGTTGCACGAATCAACCACCCAACGGTCGCCGCCGCCCTCACCGTCCCCGATTATCAGGGCAAAGTGCTGTGCATCGAAGACAATCTCTCCAGCCTGGCCCTGATCGAAACCCTGCTGCAACGACGGCCGCACATCCAATTGCTTTCAAGCATGCAGGGGCAAATGGGTCTGGATCTGGCCCGTCAACACGCGCCGCAACTGATTTTGCTCGACGTGGCGCTGCCGGATCTGGATGGTTTCAATGTACTGCAACGCTTGCGCCAGTCTTCCATCACCCGCGCCATTCCAGTGCTGATGATCACCGCCGATGCCAGCGACCTCACTCACCTGGCCTTGCTGGAAGCGGGAGCGACCGCAGTGCTGACCAAGCCGATTCACATTCCTTCATTCCTCGCCCATCTTGACCAGTATCTACCGGAGCCCGCGTGAACACCGACCTGCGTATTCTGATCATCGACGATCAACGGCCCAACCTCGACTTGATGGAGCAATTGCTTGTCCGCGAAGGGCTGACCAACGTACTGAGCAGCACCCAGCCGCTGCGAACCCTGGACCTGTTCAACAGCTTCGAGCCTGACCTGGTGATTCTTGACCTGCATATGCCGGAGTTCGATGGCTTTGCCGTACTGGAACAACTCAACCGGCGCATCCCGGCCGGCGAATACCTGCCGATCCTCGTGCTCACCGCCGACGCCACCCGCGATACCCGACTGCGCGCGCTGGCTCTGGGCGCCAAAGACTTCATCAGCAAGCCACTGGATGCCCTGGAAACCATGCTGCGCGTCTGGAACCTGCTTGAAACCCGCGCACTTTATAAAGCCTTGCGCACCTTGGTCCCGGCAGATCAGATCGAGTTGCTGCGCCAGTTAAAGCCGCACCCAGTTAGCTGACTGAAGGGGCGGAATCACTGACGCTTTGCTACTGAATGTCAGGTCACGGGGCTGGCTCGGTATTTTGGCGACCGGTTGCAGAAAGCCCAGCAAGGCCTGCTGGGTGTCATTCCAGGCCGTCGGGTGTTCCATATCAAGGAAGTGCCCGGCGTTTTTGATGGTATGAAACTGAGCCTGACGGGAATGAGCTGCAAAAAGACGGGCGTCTTCCGCCGAGGTGTACTCATCCCGTTCGCCGTTGATAAACAGCAGTGGAACTTCGATGGCATCGGCACAGGAAACGTAGCAGTGAGTGTCCTGGGTCAGCACCTCATTGACGTGAAAATGCATCTGCCGGTATTCGTGTTCGTCCAGGCTGCTGACATGGCGTTCATTGAAACGCTTGAACAGCGATGGCAAGTGCTTGCCGATGGTGCTGTTGATCAAGCGTCCGACATTACGCCGGTCGCACGCGTGGAGAAAATGCCGGCCGCTCTCGAGATAATCGCGCATCGGCGTATTGATTCGCGCGGCGAAGGAACTGATTACCGCCTTTTCGATTCGCTGCGGCCGCTGCGCCAGTGCCAATAAGGTCGCCGCCCCGCCCCAGGAAAATGACAGCACATGCTGCGCGCGAAAGTGCTCGATCAACTCCAGCAGAATTGCGGCCTCGTCTTCCTTGCGGATCGGTTGGTCATGCTGGTTGTGTTGTTTCGATTGACCGGCGTAGGGCTGATCGTAGAGGACCACATTGAAGCGTGGCCGCAGGTAACGCACCGTTTGAGCAAAGGATGCGGTCGTTGCCAGTGAGCCATTGACCAGAATAATGGTCTTGTCGGCGGTGGCGTTGAGATAATGCTCGGTATAAACCTTGTACTTCTTACCAATCTCGACGATCGCAGTTTTCAGCATCATTTCATTCTATTCCTTGAACAAATTGGGTCAACACACAGCCTGAATGACTATCCGGCTTCCTCCGGGCAAGCCTGACAGCAAGAACCAGCGACAACGGTACAAGGGCGCTGAGATGAACGCCATGACTAGTAAGTCACAACCAGACCAACGGTTCACAGTTAAGCAGGAATTTCTCCATCTGCAAGCCCGCAAGCTTGAAAGTCGCGGCCCTGACGCCCCGACGCTCTGCCAACATCCGTCTATGATTGTCGGAAAGTTCCCAATTATTCGCGACCATGCTCACCAGCGGAATCTGCCGGAGTCCAGCATCATCATCGAGTACCTGGATCGACTGTATCCAGGCACGCACAGACTGATTCCAGACGATTGGGAGAGCGCGCTGGAGGTCCGGTTATGGGATCGTTTCTTCGACCATTATGTACAAGTGCCCTTGCAACAGATTGTCAGTGATCGACTACACGCGACCAACGGTGATTTGACCAGGGAGCGATCTACGCTGGAAACGGCGTACGGCATGCTCGACCGCCGAATGGCGTCCAGAATCTGGGTGGCCAGCCCGCAACGCATGATTGCGTGCAGAGCAAACTGCATTTGATCTGGCGCGAGAACAACGACAACCCGGCGTTTGCGATGTTGCTGGAGGGGATTCGAAAGGCTATGAGGGAGGGATGGGAATTTTGAATTGCCTGGGTCCGTTCCCGGTGTAGGAGCTGGCTTGCCAGCGAAGGCGGCCTCACGTCATGCCGCGCCAATGAAAACGCCTTCGCCGACAAGCCGGGCTCCTACTGGATCGGTGTCGCTCACGCGCCGCGCTGACCCTTTCATTTCTCGATCGCTGCGACGATATCCTCTTGTATGATGCCCCGCTTCAACAGTGGGCCGCGAACAGTCGTCGAGGAATTTTCATGCATATGCTTTACCGGACCTCCCCCAAGGGAGTGGCCGCCCCGCGGTTCGCGCTCAATCCCCTGAACCTGGGTCTGCTGCTGGCCAGCGCAATGCCTTCGGCCTGGGCCGCCACCGAACTGCCGGCGGTGACCGTCACCGGCGAAGACACCTCAGGCTATCAGGCCGAAAACGCTTCGGTCGGTGGCTTCGAAGCGGCGCCATTGCTTGATACGCCGGCCTCGATTTCGGTAGTCAATGAAGCCTTGATCAAGGATCAGCAGGCGCGCCTGCTCAGCGAAGTTCTACGCAACGACGCCTCGGTGGGTGAAAGCTACGCGCCGGTCGGCTACTACGAAAACTTCGTGGTGCGTGGCTTCTCTCTCAACTCCGCCAGCAGCTACAAGATCAACGGCCGCACCATCACCGGCGAGCAGAATGTCGGGCTGGAAAACAAACAACAAGTGGAGTTGCTCAAGGGCCTTTCCGGTCTGCAAAGCGGTATCAGCGAGCCCGGCGGGCTGGTCAACTACGTGACCAAGCGGCCAGCCGATGTGCGTTCGGTCACCGTCTCCACCGACGATCGCGGCAGCGGTTACCTGGCCACCGATGTCGGTGGCTGGTTCGGCAGCGAACAGCAGTTCGGCCTGCGCGCCAACCTGGCCCACGAAGACATCCATTCCTACGTCGAACACACCAATGGCCAGCGCGATTTCGCCTCGCTGGCCTTCGACTGGAACATCAGCCCCGATGCGCTGCTGCAACTGGACGCCGAGTACCAGACCAAGGAACAGCGCTCTGCACCAGGCTATCAATTGCTCGGCGGTTCCAGCCTGCCGCACCACGCCTCGCCAAAGAAACTGCTGGCACACCAGAGCGGTTCGAAGCCGGTCACCACTGATGCGTTGAACCTCAACGGTAATTTCGAATACCGCTTCAGCGACCAGTGGAAGGGCAGCCTCAGCGCCTCGCGCAGCCGGGTGGTGATCGATGACTACAGCTCGTTCGCCTGGGGCTGCTACGGCGCCGCCAGTTGCGCCGACGCGGCAGTGCCAAATTACTTCAGCCCCGAGGGCGACTACGACATATACGATTTCCGCAGCCCCGACGATACCCGCCGCAACGATGAGGTGCAGGCTGCCCTCAGCGGCCGCTTCGAAACCGGCGGACTGGATCACGAACTGAGCGTCGGGACTAGCGCGTTCCGCCGCGTGGTGGACAAACGCGATGCCATCAACCAGATGATCGGCAGTGCCAATATCAACAGCGAACCCGCCGATTTTGCTCGCTACGAAGGGCCGCTCAACGACTCCTATCGACACCTGGACAGCCGTCAGTACGGGTTGCTCTTCAATGACCGGATCAGCTTCAACGAGCAATGGCAAACCGTGCTCGGCGGGCGCGAAGTGCGCCTGGATGAAGAAACCTTCGACAGCCAGGGCGACACCACCCGACACACCCAGCGCTACGTGTTCCTGCCCCAGGCCGCGCTGATCTACAAGCCGGTGCAGAACCTGTCGCTGTACACCCGCTACAGCAAGGGCCTGTCCCTGGGTGGCGAAGCGGCGTGGTTCACTACCAATGCCTTTGAAATTCTCGCGCCCACCGTATCGCGACAAATCGAGGCGGGCATCAAATACGACTGGCAGCGCATCAGCCTGGCCGCGGCGCTGTTCCAGATTCGTCAGGCCTATCAGTATTCACGACCGAATGACGACGGCACGTTCACGTTCACCCAACAGGGCGAACAGAAGAACACCGGGCTGGAGCTCTCGGCCAATGGCTGGGCCAGCCAGCGCCTGCAAATCGCCGCCAGTGTCGCGGCGATCCGCGCGCGGGTCACCGACAGCGGCACGCCGGCTTATGAAGGCCACCAGGCGATTAACGTACCGACCCTGCGCGCCAGTCTCTATGGCGACTATGCCCTGCCCTGGTTCGACGGCCTGGCGCTACTCGGCGGGATGCAATACAGCGGTAGCAAGTACGCCAACCGCCAGGGTGAAGTGCAGACCGGCGCCTATGCCATCTTCAACATCGGCAGCCGCTACAGCACACGGATCGACGGTTACGACACGGTATTCCGGCTGACCGTGGACAACCTGTTCGACAAACGCTACTGGCGTGATGCCGGTGAATACATGGGCGATGGCTACCTGTTCCAGGGCGCGCCACTGACTGCGCGACTGAGCGCCTCGATCAACTTCTGACCGTGCGCCCGATCGTTTCAGTTGAGGAGCCCAGACCCTAGCGCCGGGCCAACTCATGCCGGATGCATTGTTCGTAATACGTTTGCTTGATACCAGCAGGCTTGAGGCGAGAGGGACTGTTGTAGGTTTGTTCGGTAATCCCCATGGCCGTCATGCGCATCCACGGCCGGGGGAATTTTCGCGATTGCAGTTTCTTGCGTGCCCCGTAAAGCGTGAATCCGGAAAGCTTCGCCGCTTGCGCGTCTGCGGCTATGTCCGAGCCCCAACTGCAGACAAAACGACTGTTCTTGCTCAGGTCCTTTGCCTGAGCCTCAAACGAGACCGCCGCCAGGACCAACGTTGCAGCCATCCATACCAAAGTCCGCATATCGCCAATGCCTAACCTTTTGAAAAGAAAGCGAGTTTGACAATGAAGCGGAGATCGGGGGGCCAGCAGTTTGCCTCATTTTCATGAGGTTTTGTTGGTTCTCCATGAACCCAATAGGTCCACCGTGAAATGTGCGAAACTTTTTTGAGTTTTAAGTGAGCGTTGCAGTCTCTAGTTGAGAGCACCGTGGTTATCAACAGGTCATTTGCGGCGAGCGCGCGGTCAGGCGGTGGAGGCAATCGATGTCAGACCTTGAGCATGTCATTCAGCCCTTTAATGCCAGGCTGGTGATGATCGGTTCTGGCTGTATCGGAAAAGGCGTACTCCCGCTGCTGTTGCGCCATCTTGAGCTTGAACCGCAGCGACTGTTGATCCTCAGCCCTGATGAAGATGGACGCTTACTCGCGCAGGAATTCGGCGTCGCCCACCAAGCCGAGCAACTGGACCAGAGCAATTACGAGGCGGTGCTGGACCCTCTTTTGAGCGCTGGCGATTTCTTGCTCAACCTATCGGTAGGGGTATCCAGCCTGTCCCTGATTCAGTTCGCCCAGCGTAAAGGCGTGCTGTATCTGGACACCTGTATCGAGCCGTGGGAAGGCGGTTATACCGACCCCGACAAATCCCTGTCCGAAAGATCCAACTATGCATTGAGGGAAGCGGCGCTTCAGCTTCGGGGTGAAAGTGGGCAAGGTCTGTCCACCGCCATGTTGACCCACGGTGCCAATCCGGGGCTGGTGTCTCACCTGCTCAAACAGGCGCTGGTCAACCTCGCTGAAGATTTGGGTGACACAACGCCCCTGCCCGCGACTCGCGAAGAATGGGCGCAACTGGCCAGCCGACTGAATATCCGCTGCATCCACATCGCCGAACGCGACTCGCAGTATTCATCGCAACACAAAATCGCCGATGAGTTCGTCAACACCTGGTCCGTGGACGGTTTCATCAGTGAAGGCAGTCAACCGGCGGAGTTGGGTTGGGGCAGCCATGAGAAAGCGCTTCCCGAGGATGGCTATTACCACGCTTTCGGGTGCCAGGCCGGGATCTATCTGCAACGCCCCGGTGCCTCCACGCGGGTTCGTACCTGGACACCCTCGACGGGGCCAACCCATGGGCTGCTCGTGACCCACAACGAAGCCCTGTCGATTGCCGACTACCTGACCCTTGGTCAGGGAAGGCAGCCGACTTACCGGCCGACCGTCCACTACGCTTATCGGCCCTGTGATGATGCCTTGCTCTCGGTGCATGAACTCGCCGAGCGCAACTGGAAACCCCAGAGCTGCCAGCGCCTGCTCGATGACGAAATCCAGGGCGGCAGTGACGAACTCGGCGTGCTGCTGATGGGGCATGCCAGAAACAGTTATTGGTATGGCTCGCGCTTATCGATCCACCAAGCCCGGGCACTTTGCCCCCATAACAGCGCCACCAGCCTGCAAGTGACAGCGGCAGTACTGGCCGGCGTGATCTGGGCGATACGCAATCCTCAACGCGGCATCGTCGAACCGGATGAATTGCCTTTCAAGGAGATTCTGCAGATCTGCATGCCCTATCTGGGCAATGTAGAAGGCATTTATTCCGACTGGACGCCGCTTACCGGACGTCACTCACTGATGCCCGAGCCGACCGATGAATCCGATCCGTGGCAATTCGTGAACGTCAGAATCACCTGAAGGTCCGACGTGGCTACTCCACGCCAGGCAACGGCTCAAATACCGGAACCGTTCTGAAATGAGTCGCCCGAACCGGACTCTCTCTGCCAGGCCCGGTGCAGAAGATCGATGACTTCTTCGTCCGATGTCTGCGAAAAATCCGTGTACCAATGGCCGATCGAAATCAGCCAATCAGGGATCAGCGGGCAGATCAGCTCGTCCACTTCGTCGCGCAACCCCTCTGCCGTCTCCAGAGGTGCCACCGGCACGGCAACGACGATGCGAGACGGTGCTTGCAGGCGCACGGCCTGTATCGCGGCCATCATCGTGGCACCTGTCGCCAGGCCGTCATCGATCAGAATCACCACCTGATCCTTGAGCGCCAAAGGTGCGCGCGATGCCCGGTATACCCGCTCGCGACGCAACAATTCCTGCGTTTCCTTTGTAACCACGCCATCGAGCGTGCGTTGATCAATACCGTTAGCCCGCAGCGCATCGTCATTGACGATTTGTATGCCGCCGCTGGCAATCGCACCCATGGCGAACTCCTGATGGAATGGCACCCCCAGTTTGCGCACCAGCATCAGGTCCAGGCGAACCTCCAGGGCGGTGGCCACTTCATAGGCCACCGGAACGCCGCCACGGGGTAAGGCGAGGACGATGACATCGGCTCTTTTTGCGTATTTAAGCAATGGCTCCACCAGGCTTCGGCCGGCATCAACCCGGTCATGCAAAATGGTTTGCAATGAAGGACTAGTCATTTGAAAACCTCCCTGGGGCGGGGCCCCAAAAACGGGCGTTCGTTTGACGGCGGCCATCATTCCAATAGGGACGTCCGCCCCTAGACCGCCAGAATGCTGCAAGGCACCTGATACAGAATATGTTCGGTCGTGCTGCCAAGCAGCCGCTCCAGACCACGGTATTGAGCTCTGCCCATCACGATCACATCCACTTGATGCTCATTGGTGAATTCGCTCAGTACCGAGACAGGGTTCCCCATGATGAAATGCCGACAGTCAGCGGTCACACCGAACCGAGCGGCCAACTGGAGAAAAGACTTTTCCAGGTCGCTGCGCAACTCCCGGGTAAGCTCCGCGAGCGTCAGACCGCCGTCCATATCCGCCAGAAAGGCTGCCGAAATGTCACACGCGTACAGCAGATGCAACTCGGCATTGCACTGCAGCGCCAGGCTGGAAGCCTGCAAGATGATCCGGTCATTGAGTTCGCTGTTCGAAGGCTCGGTGTCTGACACGTCAACCGCGGCCACCACCTTCTGCGGCAAGGCATGGCATTCACCCCCCACCAGATAAACCGGGACCGGACAATGGCGCAACAAACGCCAATCCAGTGGTGTGAAGAACGCGCGCTTGAGCACGGGTTCATGCTGCACTTGCTTGATCAACAGATCAGGCTGCATTTGCGTGACGAGGTCAAGAATGTCCTGGCGCATGTTGTCGGCCCATGCGACTTCGCTTGTCACCTCGATCCCCCGGCCTTGCATCTTTACCGCCTGCTCATCAAGCCAATCGCGATGTTCCTGCAGGTAGCCCGCCCGAGCCATTTTTCGGTCGCCTTCTTCGAGCAGCGACAGAATGTCCAACGAGGGAATCAGGCCGGCAATGTGCAAGCTCGCCCCGCTGGCCTTGGCGAGGGCAGCGCCATGGTTTATCGCAGGAGAATGGCGCAGCAGCGGGTTGATGATCAGTAATAACCGTTGATACTGGCTCATGATCTGACTCCACACAGGATGATCCTCGACGCCGGCCCGAGAATCCAGCATCAGGCCCAGACTCCTCCCTTAAAGCCTCTTAAGCGTTGATTTATATCAACTCCTTGAATGAGGCATTGAAGGGGCCACTTGAGAAGAATAGTTCACAACGGTGCTGTGCATCTCGTGCAGGGCTCATCCGCGATGGCCGTTCGCCTGAAAATCGGCAATCTGCTGCCACATCGCGATCGGGTTGGAATACAAACATTGCCTGTTTTTGTGAGTGCTGCGCACTCAGGCGGGAGCAAGCCGCACTCGCCGCGCTGGAGGGGCCGAAAGACTTCATCCGCGAAAGCCGTGCCGCTTTCCAGGGTCGTCGCGATTTGATGGTGGCGCTGCTGAACGACACGCCGGGGCTGGAATGCGTGACCCCGGCGGGCGCGTTCTATGCATTCGCCTCTTGCGCAGGGCTGATCGGCCGCACCTCGCCCGCCGGTCGCGTGCTGCACACCGACGAAGATGTCGCCCATGCGTTGCTCGACGATGTGGCGATGGTGCATGGCAGTGCGTTTGGCCTTGGCCCCTATTCGCATTGCCTATGCACTGGATGATGCGTCATTGCGCCAGGCCTGCGAGGCTATTCGTGCGTTCTGTACACCGCTGCGTTAAACCTGTGGGAGCGGGCTTGCTCGCGAAAGCGGCGTGTCAGGCGACATCAATGTTGACTGTGCCACCGCCTTCGCGAGCAAGCCCGCTCCCACATTGGGCCTGCGTCGATCACAACATTCCCGAACGACACTGAACGAGTGTGCGAGCCTGCTCGCGATAGCGGTGTGTCAGGCAACATCAATGTCGACTGTGCCACCGCCTTCGCGAGCAAGCCCGCTCCCACAGGTTCCGTGGTTGGCTGACAGCATTGGGTAATCGCCGGTTTGGTTTGTGACTCGGGTATTCGTCATCCAGTCCCAAGAACAAACAACTCCAACATGGCCCAAACAGCATGCACCCGCAAAGACTGCCCCTGCACAACGAGTTGCACGCGCGCCCTTCTCTGTATTTCGACGAGCCCGCCCACGTTTTTCATCTGGCGTTTCTGGCCAATGACGGGCAATGCGACACCTTGCTGAGTCGCTGCTGCCCCGGCCCCGTCGACCCGGATGCGGCACAGGGCATTACCGAGTTGGAGGGCCATGCCTTGAAGTGGGAACGGCACGCGGAGTTCCTGACGCTGACGCTGGTGGTGCCCTCCTCCAGTCACGAGCCATGCTGGAGCCCGCCCCCCAAAGCCTTGATGGAGCGGGTCGAGCCCTTCATGCAGCATGTGATCAACGCGGTGCAGATTGTGGTCCGCACCGACGCGTCCTTTTCCGGCGACCTGTCAGTTTATGGATTCAAAGACCCTTGCGGCTCTTGCATCGGCGGTGGCGATGCGACGGTCTGGAGCGATTTTCGCTTGAGCGCCGACGGCACCAACCGTTTCCTGTTCGTTAACAAGCGCCTGAATGCGTATCGCCAGGGACGGATGATCCGCCGCCTGCTGGAAATCGAAACCTACCGAATGATGGCTTCGCTTTCACTCCTCACCGCGAAAGCCTTGAGCACTCAACTCAACGTCTTCGACAAGACCCTGGTAAACCTTTCGGAACGTAACGCCGGCCCCGATACCGGAAATGCGAAAGCGTTGCTGACCGACATCGCCAACCTGTCGGCGCAAGTGGTCAGCAGCAGCGCAAAAACCCGACACCGCTTCAGCGCCACCCAGGCCTATGCACAACTGGTTTTCGAACGTTTTGGCGAACTGCGCGAAAGCCACGTGGGTGATTGCCAGCGACTGGGTATCTTCATCGAAAGACGCTTCAAACCCACGGTCAGATACTGCGCGGTCACCGAACAACGCCTGGAGCAACTGGCCGAAAGCGTGGCCAACCTCGGGGACTTGTTGCAGGCCCGTGTCCAGGTGGAAATGGAAGAGCAGAACTCGGAAATCCTGAAGAGCCTGAACGCCCGCGCCGATACTCAAATCAAAATCCAGCGCGCGGTCGAAGGCTTGTCGATTATCGCCATCACCTATTACTTGTTGAGCCTGTTCAAGCTGTTCTACTCGGGACTGCATGTCATGGGCGCGGACATTTCCGCGAGAGACGCCATGCTGGCCATGACCCCGCTCGCGCTCTGCGTCCTGCTGTTTATTTTGATCAGAATCAGGAAAGCCAAAGAACATTGACCTAACGTAAGCATGACCGCTGCCCCGCTCCACTCGCTACATGGGCAGAACGGGGCAGCGCGTCAAGGCAGTGCGATCAGAATGTCACACTGGCGCTGAGGCGTGCCGTGCGCGGCTCGCCGACATTGACCGCCAGTTGGCTGCCGGTGGAGGACGGGTAGTACTGTTTGTCGAACAGGTTGTCGACGTTGAATTGCAGCGAAGTCTTGTACCCGAACAGCGGCGACTCCCAGCGCACGAAGGCATCGGCCACGGTGTAGCTGCTCAGCCAGAAATCGTTGGTGTTGTTGGCGGCGCGCTCGCCGACGTAACGTGCACCGCCACCGGTGTGCCAGGCCCCGAACTCCGTGGGGACGTTCAGGTGATGCGTGAGGTACAGGCTCGCGGTGTGCTTCGGCGCATTGGCGAGGCGATGACCTTCGTCATCCGGGTCGTCGAGGATTTCCGTGTGGGTGTAAGCGTAGGTGCCGATCAGGTCCCAGCGCTCGGCCACACGCCCGGTGATGTCCAGTTCCAGGCCCTGTGAGCCGACCTTGCCCGCCGCCTCCGAGAGGCTGTCGCCATTGACCGTCGAGGTGGTCACGACGTTCTCCTTGACGATGTCGAACAACGCCAGGTTGATGTTCAGCCCCGGCAGCGGGTCGTACTTGGCGCCGACCTCATAGCTGCGGCCCTCCTCCGGATCGAAGGTGTGGCCGGCATCGTCGACATCGGTATTGGGCTTGAATGAACGGCTGTAGTTGCCGTACAGCGACAAGGTCTCGGTGGCTTTGTAGACCAGGCCCAAAAACGGCACGAAGGCATCGCCGTTATCGTCACGGTTGACCTTGTAGCTGCTGCCGCGCCCCTGATCGCCGTACTGATCGTAATGCTGCTGGCGACCGCCGAGGACCAGGATCCAGCGGTCGTCGAGGTGCCAGTTATCCTTGAAGTACACGGAGCTGGAGGTCAGTTGATTGCTCAGGTCGCTGTCTTTAGCGCTGACGAGGCTGGGCTCGGCCAGACGACCATAAACCGGCGACGTGATGTCGAAGCCTGACCGCGCGGCATTACGGTAGGTTTTGCCACGGAATTGGTCAGACACTTCAGTGTCCGCACCCACCAGCAAATCGTGGCGCTGGCCGAACAGTTCCTGCTGGCCGATGAAGTCCCAGCTGGCGTAGCGAGTTTCATCGTCGTAGTGAGCGCCGTTGGCGGCACGTCGCAGATTGTTGCCAGTCAACGAACTCGGCTGGGCAATCGAGAGGCTGTAGCGGTCGTTGTTCCAGCCGTAGGTGACGCGGGTTTTCCAATCGTCACTCAGCTGATACTCGAAACGCGCGTTGGCCGTTTCACGGATGCCGACACTTTTGGCCCACTTTTCATCGAGGCGCTTGTCGTAGTCGATGTCCGCCGGATGACCGTTGGTGAACACGGTGCCGCGGTCAAATGGCTTGGCGTATTCGTTGTATTCATAGCTCAGCGTCAGGCTGGCACGGTCGCCGGACCAGGTCAGCGATGGCGCGACCAGGGTGCTCTCATTCACGCCGTAGTTGCGCCAGTAATCTTCATGGCGGCGTTCGGCAATCAGCCGATAGGCCAGGCCCGTATCTCCCAGCGGCCCGGTGGTGTCCACGGCCAGGGTGCCGCCGCCTTCGCTATAGGCCGAGCCGCTCAGGGTGGCGCTCTGGGTGTACTCAGGCTTCTTGCTGATCACGTTGATCAATCCGCCGGGCTCCAACGCGCCATACAACATCGAAGCAGGCCCTTTGAGCACTTCGATACGCTCTGTCGTGGCGCTGAAGTTGCGCCCCAGATTGGAACGCACGCCATCGCGCAGGATCGAGCCGTCATCGTTGGTGCCGAAACCGCGCTTGACCAGCGAGTCTCGCGAGCCGCCCAAGGTATTGCCCTGACTGACGCCGCTGACAAACTTCATGGCGTCGTCCAGCGAGCGCACCTGATAGTCGGCCAGGGTTTGCTGGGTGACAACATTGACCGATTGCGCCTCTTCCTTGATCGGCACATTACTTTTACTCGCCGTGCTGGCTTGGGAGGTGGTGTAGCTTGTGTCTTGGCTGACGCGGCTCGCCTGGATATCCGTGGTCGGCAGTTCGATGGGTTCCTGTGCCCATAATGGACCGGCAAACATGACGCAGGACAGGGTTGGCAACGCGTGTTTCATGAAGACTTTGCGGCGGGCAAAGGGATGGGGATGGCTCAAAACGTCGCACTCAATGAGTTAGCAATAATGATTCTCATTGTATGATGCGACGTATTTCCAGTAAATACCCTCAGTATTATTAACTAACGAGTTATTAATCTGCCGCATAGATGACGGTTTGGGCGCTGTCTGCCGCTGCGGGCTGTCGAGTGAAGCAGGTGTCGCCTTCATCACCTGTGGGAGGATGTGCCCCACCTCAAGTCTGCGTAGAATGCCGATAGATTCATCAACTCAATGGTGACTTGTGGCGCCCTTCTACGTTCAATGCCTGAACTATCAACCATGAGCGAGAGCTCACGGGTATTACTTGCCAATACAAAGGCGCTTTGCAGGTTTTGCCTATCCGCATCGCTGCTGATTGCCTGTCACGCGAGTGGCGCACCATTGCCGCTCGAGTTGTATATCCCGGAAGCTCCGCCACTGACGTTTGTCGATGGCGCCAAGGGCCACGGAATGGTCGGGGATGCCGTCCTGGTGGCCATTGCCAACGCCGGCTATGTCGCTCATGTCCATGGACTTCCCTGGGCCAGATCGCAGAAATACGTCAGCGAGAAACAGGATCTTCTGATAGCCCCCTTGTCGCGCACGCCAGAACGTGAAGAACACTTCACCTGGATCGCGTCGATCATGCCCATGGAGCGTGCTTTCTTCAGCCTTGACCGGCAAGTGAGCAGCTTCGCACAAGCGAAAAAAACCTATCGCAAGATCGGCGTTGGCCTGGGCAGCGCACAGGAGGAAATCCTGCGTGCGCAAGGCTTCAGCGATGAGCAGATCTACCCGCTGACCATTGGCGACAACCCCGCGCAGATGCTCTTGAAAGGGCGCATCGATGCCTGGTTCAACGGTGTTCCCGAGAGTCAATACATCTGGCCGAAGGTGTCTGAACAAACATTGCTCATGAGCCCCGTCATGAGCAGTGCGGACCTCTATCTGGCTTGCTCCAGGCTTTGCTCCGCTCAACTGGTGCAAGACTTGCGCGAGGCGGTTGAAACGCTTCGCGATGACGGCACCCTGGCACGTATACAGCAGAGCTATTTGTCGCAATAGCGGTACGTGCCTGACAGGTGAGCCCTTAACCCAGTTGCTGGCACCCAATGCCTCCATCGAGGCGGCCCGCGACCACAGCGCCGATTCCGGTATCCACCAACACCTTGCCGAACACACCGCCGGCACCGGCAATCAGAATCACCATGGCCATGCCGGGCAAGGCCGAGCCGATCACGTCAGACACCTGAGTACGACTCCAGCCCCGGCGCGAACCCAGCAACCAGGCACACAGCAAGGTATCGATCAGCAACACCACCAGCGGCGCGCCGAGCACAGTCATGATGCCGCGCAGGAATACCGGTGTTTGCGGGGGGGGATCGCGGGGAAACTCAAATTGACCATCAGGCGAGAGCTGCCGATGCCTTCGAGCAGGGTCGCGCTGCTGGCCTGCCAAAGGCTGCGATCTTTTGATCTTTAGCGATTCGTCTGACGCCAATATCAAAAAATCGCAGCCTTCGGCAGCTACGGCAGCTCTTACGGCACTAACAGCCGATCAGATCCGAGAACTGTCGCCGATGACGCGGACATCAAAACCAGGTTTCCATCTGTATGCCGTACTGCCATACGCCGCCGGCGTTGAAATCCGACTTGCCGAAGTTGTCTGTGGAACTGTATCCGTCCAGGTCCGAAGACCAGTCCATGAGGCTTGCGAACACTCGCAATTCGGGGCGTGTGAGCAGGTCTCCAACATCGGGTTTGAATGTTGGGGCAATCGTGAACTTCCAGAAATTACCGTCGACCGCATTGCGTTGCAGGTAGCCCTTGGGGTCGAGGTCCATGGTTTGCCAGCTCATTTCGTAGGCCATCTCGAAATTGCTGTTGATTTCATTGGCCAACCGCACGTTCAGGGTCATCCAGCTGTAATCGTCACCCTTGACGTATCTGTCCTTGCTTTGTTCGGCCAGCAAGCTGGGGCCGATGCGCCAGCCCGGTGCAATGGGTGTCTCGCCGTAAAGCGCCAGACGCAGCGCGCGGGCATCATCGATCAGTTCGCCATCCGAGCCGACGTTCTTGACCTCTGCCCCCAGACCTTGCCCATAGAGCAGCGCCGTTTTGAAGAAGCCTTCCCTGCCGAAAAAGTTTTTCTGGTGATTGGCCAGCATGCTGTGCAAGCCGGAATCCGCAGGCGTCAGGCCCGCTTCATTGCTGCGAGTGCCAAAGTCGTTTTTCTTCGAGCCAATGCCATTGAACATCCACTGCCACTGACCATTATCGAAGAACTGGTTGGAGGTCAGGATGTAGCTTTCCACATCGGCATTGACACCGCCCTCACTGAAATCGCCGTAGTTACGGCCGATCAAGGAGTAATTGGAGCGCCAATCCTTGTTCATCTGCACATCGTAGATTCCGCCCCCGGTGCCGGCCAGAAAGATGACGTCCGAGTCCAGCCAATGGATATCGAAGTTATCTCTGTCAAATCGTTTACCTGCCCACAGGGTCGCGTTCTCGAACGTCGAATTGCCCTTGAAGGCGGCGAGATGGTCGAGCTCGGTAAATACCTGACGCACGTTCAGGTTGCTCTCATCGGCCGTCCAGTCATTGGAGCTTTCCACTCCATCGGCGATGGACACCGTGAATTTGGAACGGGTGCCGTTCTGCGCATAGAGTTCTTTCGACAGGTCTATACGCATGTAGGTGTCGTCTTCGTTGCCGAGTCGCCCGACTGCGCCACCGACTGAACCGGCAGGGGTTGTGTAAGGGCCGCCACGGCCACCACCCAGCCCATCGTTGATCAGCAACCCGGAGCGAGCGTAGCCTTTGAAGCTGAAGCCATCTGTGAGGTGTCCGGTACTGCCCTGTTTTTCCATGCTTTGCTGACGGGCTTCGAGTTTTGCCAGTCGGGTGTCCAAAGTGGGTGCCGCAGTGGCTGCTGCAGTAGACGCAGCCGGCTGCAAGGCGGGAGTAGCAAGTTTGATCTGCTGCAATTCTCTGGCAAGTGCCTGGGTTTGCTGTTCAGCTGCCGCTGCGCGTTTTTCCGCTGCGCTGGCACGGGCTTCAAACGCAGCCATGCGCTCTTCCAGAGTCGCGGCCTGAGAGGTGGCCGCCGAGGTGCTGAGCACGCCTGCGATTAGCCATCTTGATGCTTTCTGCATGTGAATCCCCTGTTTTGTTTTTATTTTTCTGCTTCTGCAACCGGCCTTTCTTCGTGAATTGTGAATTGTCAAAATCCACCAAAAAAAGGATGCCTCATCGCAAATACGCTGCTACATTGACGATGTTAACGTTAACTTTTCTAAAAACAAAAATAAAGAGGGCTTTATGAAACAGCTTAAATCTCTTCTTCCAGCAGCACTGCTCACCCTTTGTGCCGGGCTTCCATCCCTCTCGAACGCAGCTGATTTGACGATCTCCTGCGGCGCGGTGGGTGCGGAGCTACAACTCTGCAAAGAGGCTGTCGAGGCGTGGTCGAAACAGACCGGCAACAATGTCGAGGTGGTCTCAACACCTAACTCGGCAACCGAGAGGTTGTCGTTCTACCAACAGATCCTCAGTGCGCAGTCCAGCGACATCGACATCATTCAAATCGACATGGTGTGGCCGGGGATGCTGGCCAAACATCTGATGGATCTGCGCGAGGTGCTTCCTGCCAATGCGACCCAGGGCTACTTCCAGGCACAGGTGGATAACGCCACGGTGAACGGACGGCTGGTGACGATGCCGTGGTTCACCGACTCGGGCCTGCTGTATTACCGCAAGGACTTGCTCGAGAAGTACAACCAGCAGGTTCCCCAGACATGGGAGGAAATGACCGCTACCGCCAGGAATATTCAACAGGCCGAGCGCACTGCCGGGAATCCCAATGCGTGGGGTTACATCTTTCAGGGGCGCGCCTACGAGGGCCTGACGTGTAATGCGCTGGAGTGGATCAGCAGCCAACCGCAAGGCGGGCTGGTCAATCCACAAGGCGACATCGTGGTCAACAGTCAGGCCTCGAGAACGGCGTTGACCCTGGCGAAAAGCTGGGTAGGAGACATCTCCCCGCGCGGCGTACTCAATTACACCGAGGAAGAAGGCCGTGGCGTCTTCCAGTCGGGAAATGCGCTGTTCATGCGTAACTGGCCTTATGTCTGGGCTCTGGTGCAAAGCCAGGACAGTGCCGTAAAAGACAAGGTCGGGGTCGCTCCCCTGCCCCGCGGCGGCGAGACCGGCAGCCATGCCTCCACCCTCGGTGGCTGGGGCCTGGCGGTATCGCGTTACAGCGCCCATCCAAAACTTGCCGCGGAGCTGGTGAGCTATCTGACCAGTGCCCAAGAGCAAAAACGCCGCGCCCTGATAGGCGCCTATAACCCGGTGATCGAGTCGCTGTATCAAGACCCCGAATTGCTCGCGGCCATGCCTTATTACGCTCAGCTGCACAGCATTCTCAACGATGGGGTGATGCGCCCTGCCTCAATCACTGCCGATCGCTATCCACGGGTCTCCAATGCGTTCTTCGATCGAGTGCATGGCGTGCTGGCGGGCGAGTTGCCTGTGGATCAGGCGCTGGCCGAGCTGGAAAGCGAACTCACACGCATCAAACGCCGGAACTGGTAAGCCACAAGGAAGAAAATCACCATGTCTGTCTCTACTACCCATGTCCCCTGTGAGGAGCTTCTGCTCACCAGGGAAACGCCCGTACAACGACGCCGGGTACGCGCCGCCTGGCTGTTTCTGACACCGATGCTGTTGTGTCTGGCCCTGGTGGCAGCCTGGCCGCTACTGCGCACATTCTGGTTCAGCCTGACCGACGCCAGTCTGTCGGACACCGGTGGCGGAACCTTCATAGGTTTGAGCAATTATCTGTTCCACAACGGTACCAGCTGGTCGGGCATCCTGGTCGATCCTCAATGGTGGAACGCGGTGCGCAACACCTTGCATTTCACCGTGGTGTCGGTGGGACTGGAAGTCGTGCTGGGGCTGCTGGTGGCGTTGCTGCTGAACATCAAGTTCACCGGCCGTTCCCTCGTGCGTGCGATGATTCTGATTCCCTGGGCGATTCCGACCATTGTCTCGGCAAAGATCTGGTCATGGATGCTTAACGACCAGTTCGGCATCATCAATCACATGATGCTGAGCCTCGGCCTGATTGACGCGCCCCTGGCCTGGACGGCCGATGCGGACCTGTCGATGTGGGCGGTGATCCTCGTCGACGTTTGGAAGACCGTGCCTTTTGTCACGCTGCTGATGCTGGCTGCCTTGCAGATGTTGCCGAGCGATTGCTACGAAGCCGCCAGGGTCGATGGCATTCACCCGCTGAGGGTGTTCTGGCGTGTCACGCTTCCCCTGCTGATGCCCGCCTTGTTGGTCGCGGCGATTTTCCGCATCCTCGACTCGCTGCGGGTATTCGACGTGATCTATGTGCTGACCTCGAACTCGTCGAGCACCATGAGCATGTCGGTGTATGCCCGCCAGCACCTGGTGGAGTTCCAGGACGTCGGTTACGGCAGCGCGGCCTCGACGCTGCTGTTTCTGGTGGTTGCGGTCATTGCCATGCTTTATCTCTACCTCGGACGCCGTCAACTGGAGGTCCGGTCATGAGCCCGCGCCTATTGAAAAAAACGCTGTTGCGCCTCGGATTCTGGTGCCTGATCGGGGTATTGCTGCTGTATGCGGTCTTCCCTTTCTACTACGCCATCGTGACTTCGCTGAAGCCGTCCAGCGCCTTGTTCGAGGTGAGCTACTGGATCGAAAACCCCGATTTCTCCAATTACGCGGCGGTACTCAACCAATCCTCATTCCTGCTAGCTATCGGCAACTCGCTGGTGGTTGCGCTTAGCGTAGTGACGCTGGCGTTGTTCCTCAGCGTGACCGCCGCCTATGCCTTGGGCCGGGTGAAGTTCCGTGGGCGTGGCACGGTGTTGATGATGGTCCTTGGTGTGTCGATGTTTCCCCAGGTCGCGGTGCTGTCGGGGCTGTTCGAAGTGATCCGCGCCCTGGGTCTGTACAACACCTCCTGGGCGTTGATTCTGAGCTACACGATTTTCACCCTGCCCTTCACCGTCTGGGTGCTGACCACGTTCATGGGGCAACTGCCCCATGAACTGGAAGAAGCGGCAATCATGGATGGCGCTTCACCCTGGGTCACGCTGACCCGAGTGCTGTTGCCGCTGCTCTGGCCCGCGCTGGTCACCACTGGCTTATTGGCTTTCATCGCCGCGTGGAACGAGTTCCTGTTTGCCCTGACCTTCACCCTCACCGACACCCAACGCACGGTGCCGGTGGCCATCGCCTTGATTTCCGGCGGCAGCCCCCATGAGCTGCCTTGGGGATTGTTGATGGCCGCCTCGGTGCTGGTCACCGTCCCATTGGTGATTCTGGTGCTGATCTTCCAGCGCCGAATCGTTTCCGGTCTCACTGCCGGCGCGTTAAAGGGTTGATGCCCAACAAAGACAAGGAACAGCATCGTGATCAAATTGAAACTGGACAACGTGAACAAACAATTGGGCGGCGCGCGGATTCTTCGCGACGTCAGCCTGGAAATCGCCGCGGGTGAATTCGTGGTGTTCGTCGGCCCTTCGGGCTGCGGAAAATCGACCCTGCTACGACTGATCGCCGGACTGGATTCGATCTGCGGCGGCGACCTGCTGATCGACGGGCGTCGCGTCAACGACCTGGAGCCGCGCGAGCGTGGCGTCGGCATGGTGTTTCAGTCTTATGCGCTGTACCCGCACATGAGCGTCTACGACAACATCAGCTTCGGCCTCAAACTGGCCAAGACTGAAAAGACCAGCCTGCGCGAGCGCGTGCTGAAAACGGCGCAAATCCTGCAATTGGACAAACTGCTGCAACGCAAGCCAAAGGAACTGTCCGGCGGGCAGCGTCAGCGTGTGGCCATGGGCAGAGCCATGGCGCGGGAACCGGACATTTTGTTGTTCGATGAGCCGCTTTCCAACCTGGACGCATCCTTGCGCGTGCAGATGCGCAACGAAATCGCCCGACTGCATGATCGACTGGGCTCGACCATGATCTACGTCACCCACGATCAGGTTGAAGCGATGACCCTGGCCGACAAAATTGTCGTGCTCAATGGCGGTCGCGTCGAACAGGTCGGCTCACCGCGCGAACTCTATGAACGCCCGGCCAGCCGCTTTGTCGCCGGCTTCCTGGGCTCACCCAGAATGAATTTTCTTGCCGCGCGCCTGCAGGCCCCAGGCGAAACCAGCCTGGTCGATTGCCCTATATTGGGTATGACCTCCCTGCCCTTCGACAGCTCGAACCTGACAGCGGACGCGCAGCTGAGCCTGGGGATTCGCCCGGAACACGTGTCGCTCAAAGCGGCGCAGGGAACCGCCGGCGTCGTCGTGACCGGGGTCGAATACCTGGGCAGCGAAACCTATGTGCACCTCGAGACAGGTCAGGACGAGCCACTGATCTGTCGTTGTGAGGTCAACGCCGGATGGCAGGCGGGCGATCGGGTCGAACTGCAACTGGACGTCGACAACCTGCACCTGTTCGACGTCGACGGCACGGCCTTGAAGCGCCATCCACACGCCATTGAAACCCTGCCGGATGGTGTCCCTCTGCGCTCGGCACGAGCAGGCGCCCTATGACTGTGTCTTTGAATTCCATGAGTGTTCCAATGTCCGCTGCCCTTGAGATTGCGCAGCATGCGCTGAGTAATGGCCTGTCTCGCGTCATCCACGATTATCGACCCGATTATCATCTTGCCCCCCCGGTGGGCTGGATGAACGACCCCAACGGAGTGGTGTACTTTCGTGGCGAATACCATGTGTTCTATCAGTACCATCCCTTCGACGCGAAATGGGGGCCGATGTATTGGGGACATGCCAAGAGCGCCGATCTGGTCCATTGGCAGCATCTGCCCATCGCCCTGGCGCCTGGCGATGACTTCGACCGTGACGGTTGTTTTTCCGGTAGCGCGGTGGTGAATGGCGATACCCTGGCACTGATCTACACCGGGCACACCTGGCTGGGGGACGTGGGTGACGAACGCTCGATCCGCCAAGTCCAGTGTCTGGCCACCAGCACCGACGGCATCCACTTCGTCAAGCATGGCGCCGTCATCGAGACCGCGCCGCAAGACACGATCATGCACTTTCGTGACCCCAAGGTCTGGCAGGAGGATGACTATTGGTACCTGATTGCCGGCGCGCGTCTGGGTGATAAACCGCTACTGCCGCTATACCGTTCCACGGATCTGCACGCCTGGGAGTTCCTGGATTATGTGTCCAGCGGCAGCGAGGGCGATGGCTATATGTGGGAGTGCCCGGATCTGTTCCGACTGAACGGGCGCGATGTGCTGCTGTACTCCCCCCAGGGCATGCAACCCGAGGGTTACGAACGGCTCAACAAGTACCAGACCGGTTATCGAGTGGGCCGACTCGACAGCGAATGGCACTTCACCGGCGGGCCCTTTATCGAGCTGGATAACGGCCACGATTTCTATGCCGCGCAAACGCTACTGGCCGCCGACGGTCGGCGCCTTGTGTGGGCGTGGCTCGACATGTGGGAAAGCCCGATGCCGAGCCAGGCCCATCACTGGTGCGGCATGCTCGGGTTGCCGCGCGAACTTGAACTGTGCGCCGATCGCCTTTGCGTGTATCCGGCACGGGAGCTCACCGCACTGCGCAAGGCGCCATTGCCGGGCACGTCCTGGTGGGATGGGTCGGGAGCCCGATGGGTGCGGGAAGTGAATGGTGACAGGCTCGAAATCCATGTGCATCTGGATTTGCTCGGCTGCACCGACGGCCACCTGGGAATCGCCTTGCGTTGCAGCGATGATGGTCAAGAAGAAACCCTGCTCTACTACGATGCTTCGCTGCAGCGACTGGTGCTTGACCGCGGCCGCTCGGGTGCACAAGTCACCGGTCAGCGCAGCGTGGCGATAGATCCGACACAAGAGCGACTGGAACTGCGTGTGTTTCTCGATCGCTCGTCCATCGAGGTGTTCGACGAAAACGGGCGCTTCAGCCTCAGCAGTCGCCTTTATCCACGGCCGGACAGTCTGGGCGTGAAGCTGTTTGCCAACGGAAGTGGCGGGCGTGTCTCGATTCCCAAGGCATGGCCTCTCGACTCTGGATGGCTGTGAACGGCGGATGGCTATGAGCAGCGTCATTCGAGTCGCGAGAAACCCGGGCCCTGTGTCATGATCCTGCGTCAACCTGACCGGCCTCGCCTCGCATGACTTCAGTGAAAGACGTTGCACAGCTGGCCGGCGTGTCCCTGATGACGGTTTCTCGAGCGCTCAATAACCCGGAAAAACTGAGCCCCGAAACCCTTCAGCGGGTGCGTCGCGCCATTGATGAACTGCAATTCGTACCGAGCCTGTCGGCGCGCAAGATGCGCGGCGACAACCTCCAGTCGCGAACCATCGGAGTGTTCGCGCTGGACACCGCGACCACACCGTTCGCGGTCGAACTGTTGCTGTCCATCGAACAGACCGCGCAGCAAGCCGGCTGGAATGTCTTTATCCTCAACCTGTTGAGCAACCCGCCCACCGACCAGAACATCGACCTGATGTTGTCGCACCGTCCCGACGGGTTGATCTTCAGCGCCATGGGGTTTCGCCAGGTGAGCATTCCCGAGCGCTTGAAGAGTAAACCCCTGGTACTCGCCAATTGCCTGGCAGATGACAGACACTTGGTGAGTTATGTGCCGGACGACGAATCGGGGCAGTATCGCGCCGTACATCACGCGTTGAGCCAAGGCTATCGGCGCCCTCTGTGTATCAATCTGCCCAAACAGAGTCTGGCCTGGGGCCTGCGACAAAAAGGCCTGCAGCGTGCCTGTCAGGCATTCGGGCTGTTGCCTGACGCACTCCTGCAATACAACCTTTCCGATCATGACGCCTATGGTGAAACCGCAACCATCCTCGACCGGCACATCATCGAAGGTCGTCCCCAGTTCGATGTTCTGATCTGTGGCAACGACCGCATTGCCTTTTGTGCTTATCAGCTGCTTTTAGGCCGTGGCCTGAAAATTCCCGACGATGTCGCCGTGCTCGGCTATGACAACATGATCGGCATCGCCGAACTGTTCATCCCGCCGCTGACCACCGTGCAACTGCCGTACTACGAGATCGGTCGCAATGCTGCCCTGCACCTGATCGAGGCCCTCGAGGTATCGGGAGCCCAGCCCGTTGATTGTCCATTGGTGGTCAGGGCGTCGTTATGAGGGATCGAGCAGAACACGCGGCCTGAAAACGTACGCGGGGAGCCTGCCTCCCCGCGCTCATGGGTTTACATGTCGTAACGCAGAACCATGCCCACCGTGCGCGGTGCGCCGACGTCGATGATGTCGTCGTTGCGGTTGTTGGTGACGTATTCCTTGTCGAAGGCGTTTTTCACGAAACCGGATACGGCGATGTTCTTGGTGACCTTGTACTCGGTGTTGAAGTTGACCAGCACGTAGTTGTCGCTCTTGAGCTCGCCGGTTACCTGACCGTCCGCGTCGAACAGGTATTCCGACGGCGTGGTGCTCTGGTAAGTGACGTCCGTGCTGAAGGTCAGACGGTCGTCCCAGCGATAGGTACCACCCACCGACATCTTGTACTTGGGCGAATAGAGGAACGACTCGCCGCTCCTGTCCTCGCCATCACCCGTGACGAAGTCCTTGTACTTGCTATCGGTGATAGCGCCACCCGCGGTCAGCGTCAGCTGTTCGGTGATGTCTTTCTCAACGAAGACTTCCAGACCCTTGATCTCACTGCGACCGGCGTTGTAGATCTGAGAGAAGTCGCTACCGCTCTTCCGGATACTGACCTGCTGGTCCTTCCAATCCGTGTAGTACAAGTTGGCACGGGTACGCAGGCTCTTGTCGAAGAACGAACCACGGTAGGACAGTTCGTAGTTGGTGGTGTATTCCGGATCGTAGGCCTGGTGGCCGCCACCGGCGCGCACGTTGACGCCACCGCCGCGGTAGCCTTTTTGCACCATAAAGCCGAGGTACTGATCCGTGGCCAGCTCGTAGTCGATACCGAGTTTCGGCAGTACAGCGTCAAATGATTTGCTGACTTGGCCTGCGCTGGAGAAGTCATCCTGTTCAACGTCGGTGTCGTTGGTCTCGTGGTCGTAGCGCAGACCGGTGATCAACGTCCAGCGCGGCGCGAACGTCCAGTTGACTTCACCGAACACCGCCTTGTTTTCAATCTTGGTATCGCCCTTGACGGTCGCGAACAGTTCGTTATCGAACAACAACCGGTCGTGGAAGTTGTTGGTGTTGTGGCCATAATAGGCACCCACGAAACTCTTCACCGTGTCCGCGCTGTAATTCAGACGCAGCTCCTGGCTGAACAGGTCGCCGTCCTGCTTGCGCAGAATGACTTCGTTGGCTTCAGCGGTCTGGTCGAAGTCCAGACGATTGCTGTAATCAGAACGGGTGTTGGCGGTCAAGCTTGTCAGCGTCCAGGCATCATTCAGCCGGTAATCCACTTTGGCGCTGAGGGTGTCCTGCTTGAGGTTGTCGAATGCCTTGGTATTGGACGAAATATCGTAATAGCTGGGTTTGCCATTAACACGCATTGTCGAGCGATCGCCCTGACGGTGTTCGCTATGGGCATAGGTCAGCAAAACGTCTGTGTCGTCATTGGGCAGGATCAGCAACTTGCCTCGGGAGTTGCTGGTGCGATGGGGATTGGCGTCGTCGCCGAGCGCGATGTTATCGATGTAACCATCGCCGTCCTGATAATCCACGGCAATACGCCCGGCGATCTTGTCGTCGACGATCGAACCGCCACCGGCTACCGCCGCACCCTTCTCACCATTGTTCCCCACATTGGTCTGCGCCGAGAAGCTCGGTTGGAAGGTCGGGTTCCTGGTCTGGATGACCACAGCACCTGCCAGAGAGTTACGTCCCTGAGTGGTGGACTGCGGGCCAAGGAACACTTCGACCTGTTCCGCATCCCACAGCGGCATCGGGCTGAGGGTAAGTGCCCGGTTCGGCTGCACGGCACCGTCGACATAAACCGATACGGCACCATTGAGGGTCGCCGGGCCCTGGTCGTCGAAACCGGACACCGGCACACCGCGAATACCCCAGTTTTCGTTACCGGCCTGGCTATACACGCCCGGTGTACGGGCGAACACGTCGACCAGGCTGTGGTCGGCCTTCTCGCGTAGTTGCTGTTCGGTGACGACCACGACGCTGGACTGAGTCTGCTCCAGGGTGCGGTTGATTTTTTCACCCGTCACCGTGATCGGAGCGATCTCCATTGTGTTCGACTGTTCGGCCGCCCATGTGTTGTTAATCAGGCATACCGCCGACCCCACAGCCAACGCAATTGTATTCTTTTTGAAATTCACGCCCCGCTCCCATGCGACAGATATTCTTTGTTTTTCAGCTGACTGAATGCCGTTTGATGCCAGCGGGGCTGAGTCTAATTCAAAAAAAATATTAAAGTAATAGAATTGATAATCCGTCTCATTTGTAACTAGTGTGCCGCCGTGCATTAGAGCGGATACATTTCAGTCGAGCTCCGCACCGGCGACCTGAGCCGAACAGTCCGACATTGCCTGCGCAGTGGGACGCGATCAGCCAGCGAACCTGTCATCATCAGGTCGCTGCCGATCACGAAACGCTCCTCGGGTAGTCAGCCTTCCATGAATAACTCATCAAGTCGCTGGCGCTGGCCTCGACGGAAACCGTCGCATGAACCTGATTCTCTATCTCTACCGCCAATCGGCACGCCTGCTGGCGCTGGCCTCCATCACCGGTGCACTGGGCGGTCTGGCCAGTGCGGGGCTGGTGATTCTGATCAACCGCGGGCTGGCCAACCCGCAACAACTGCCGGAGCTGGCCTTGGGGTTTTTCGGGCTGTGTGTGGGCATGCTGCTGAGCAAACTCTGCTCGGAACTGTCGCTGCTGCACCTGACCCAAAGCGCAATTTTCCAGATGCGCATCGATCTCTCGCGCAAGCTGCTCGCCACCCCGCTCAAACGCCTGCAAGCCATGGGCAAACACCGTTTGCTGGTGATCCTCACCGAAGACGTACACACCTTTACGGCTGCGTTCGAGTGGGTGCCGCTGCTGTTCGTCAACGCTGTGGTGACCCTGGCGTGCTTCGCCTACCTGGCCTGGCTATCGTGGTCGCTGTTGGCGATTCTCGCGTTGTTCCTGTTGGTGGGGCTGGTGGCGTTTCACCTGGCCGAACGCGGGCCATTGAACCATCTGGAGCGAGTTCGGCAGCAAAAAGATGTGCTTTACCAGCACTTTCGCAACCTGATCGAGGGCAGCAAGGAATTACAGTTGAACAACGCTCGTGGTGAAGCGTTTGTCGAGCGGGTCATCCAGCCGGGTGCCAACGAATTCCGCACGCGTTTTATACGCGGCATGGCCGGCTACTCGGTGGTGGCTAATCTGGGCACTTTGTTGTTTTACCTCAACCTGGGTGTGCTGTTATTTATCATCCCGTTCTGGCTACCGCAGCCGATCACTGTGCTGACCAGTTTCACCATCACCCTGCTGTATCTGGTGCGGCCGATTTCCGACCTGATGATCGCCCTGCCGTCACTGCGTCAGGCCAGTATCGCCCTGAACCGCATTCGTCAACTGGACGCCGAACTGAGCACCGAAGCCCAGGCCGGTGCCGCGGTCGGTAACCTGTTCGCCAGCGAAGGTCCTATGCGGCTATCGCTCAATGGCGTGTGCCACCGTTATCCCGGTGAACACGAGGATCATCCCTTCATGCTCGGGCCGATGGACCTCACGCTGGAACAGGGTGAACTGGTGTTCGTGGTTGGGGGCAACGGCAGCGGCAAGACCACGCTGTCCATGCTGCTGCTCGGGTTGTACGCACCGGAAACCGGCTGCGTGGTGCTCAACGGCGTGGAAGTGGACGACAACAACCGCGAGCAATACCGTCAGCACTTTGCCGCCGTCTTCGCCGACTTCCACCTGTTCGAACATCTGCTGGGCAACGACGGAGCGGACGCCGAACACCGCACCGCCGAAGCGACGCGTTATGTGAAGGCCTTGGGGCTGGGGCATAAAGTCAGCATCGTCGACGACCGTTTTTCCACCGTGGATCTTTCCACGGGTCAACGCAAGCGACTGGCGCTGGTGTCGGCGTATCTGGACGACAAGCCGTTTTATCTGTTCGACGAGTGGGCCGCCGACCAGGATCCGACCTTCAAGCGGGTGTTCTACATGGAGCTGTTGCCGGAGTTAAAAGCCCGGGGTAAGACCGTGATCGTGATCACCCACGATGATGCTTACTTCCAACAGGCCGACCGGGTGTTGAAAGTCGAGAACGGCCACCTCGCCCAGGTCGAAGCCCACGCGGTTTATGCCTGATTACGAGGGTCAACCGGCCTCATAGATGTAGTGCAGGTAGCTCACCTGCTCTGCCACAGGCAAGCGATGCAACTTGGGGCAGGACTCGCAAAGCACTTGCGGTGTGCCCTCGACGGGCTCGTGCAACTGGTAATGCAGGCAGCAATGCCGACGCAATGGCAGACAGGGACAAATCTGCGGCGCAGGTGACTCGACCATGCGCTGCAGGCCCCTTAACTTCAGACGCCCGTCGTTCACCGTGGCCTGTTCCAGCCATTGGTGCGCCTCGGCGAAACCGTTTCTGGACAAGTTGGCATCCATTCTCGCGAAGGCACCGTCCCAGATGGCGACCAGGTTGCCCCACAATATTTTCGGAGCCAGGCCACCGGCGGCGGCCAGGGTGGTGAAAAGCGGTGCCAGGTGTTCATGGATCAACCGCGACCAGTAGGCTGCGCGGTCTTCGGGGGCCAAGGTCGATAACCGGGAGGTCAATCCCAGCGCCAGAGGTTGACCGTCATCGTGCAACAGCACAGCTTCCGTGCCCCAGAAGTCGATCGCGCAATGACGGGTGAGAGCACAGGCCAGGGCGGCCGGCAGGACAATGCTCATGTAGTTCATCGACCACTGCGAAACCACCGCTGCGCGGTTCACCCCCGGATAACGCAGGGCGAACCGGGTCAGCAACGGTTGCAGCACGGCAGGGTCGGCAAGCTGACTCAACGTTATGGAAGGCTGATCACCAGGTTCATTCTGGATTACCCGTTGTATCGGCGGCCAGGCCTGGTTAAGCCATTCTGGAAATTCGATAACGGGTCCCCCGTGACTTTCCCTAATTAATGCAAACGATTAGCATTGGCCGATCCTATCCTCCCTCCCCTGCAAACTCAACGTCGTTAGCGACCGGGCTCACCAAGACCACATGCACACACTCCGCAATTTCTGGCGTCTTGCACGGCCTTTCTGGGCATCCGAGGAAAAGTACCCGGCCTTGTTACTGCTGTTGGCTACCGTGCTGATGACCCTGTGCCTGGTGGGGATCAACATCCTCACCAACTTTTGGAACCTGCATTTTTATAACGCATTGCAGGCTATGGATTACGCCGGCTTTCTGCTGGGTAGCCTGCAGTTCATCCTGCTGCAGATCGGCATCGCTGCCTTTACCGTGGGCGCGTTCCATTTCCAGCAGAAGCTGACGATACGCTGGCGTCGTTGGGCCACCCGGAACATGCTCGATCAATGGCTGGCCAGTCACCGTTACCAAAAGCTGAAACTGACCGAGACCGACGTCGATAACCCCGATCAGCGGATCGCCGAGGACATCGACCTTTTTATCGTCAAGTCGCTCAAGTTGAGTCTGGGAGTGTTGACGTCGGTGGTGTCGCTGTTTTCCTTCCTGCATATCCTCTGGCAGGCCTCCAGCCTTGTCAGCGTGCCGTTCAACGGCCAGTCGTTGGTCATCCCGGGGCTGCTGGTGTGGGTGGCCCTGGTGTACGCGATATTAGGCACCGGCGTCGCGTTCTGGCTGGGCCGCGCGCTGCCAAGGCTCAATTTCATGCAACAGCGGCGCGAGGCGGATTTCCGCTTCTCGCTCATTCGCCTGCGGGAAAACGCCGACTCGGTGGCCCAGTACCGAGGCGAAACCGTGGAAAACTCCCGTTTCAACCAACGCTTGGAGGCGGCGCTGGAGAACTTTTGGGCGCTGGTGAAAAAGCAGAAGCTGATCATGGGCTACTCGACCTTCTACTTGCGCAGCGCAACAGTCATCCCGATGTTCATCATGGCACCGCAGTTCTTCGCGGGCGCATTTCCCCTAGGCCGCCTGACCCAGATAAGCGCTGCCTTCGGCGAAGTACACGCAGCCGTCGCCTACCTGGTGAGCGTGTTTCCAGAGTTATCCGAGTGGAAATCGGTGATCGACCGTTTGATCGGTTTCCAGGAGCGACTGGATAACGTCGAGGTCAATTCGACCGTCAGGCTCGGGCAGCAGACCAACGGCCTCGATATCAAGGATCTGGACATCTGGCTTCCAAATGGCAGGCAATTGTTCAAAGGCTTCAACCTTTCACTTGAGCCCGGCGATAGCCTTCTGATCAGCGCGCCGTCCGGCTACGGCAAATCGACACTGATTCGTACGATCACGGGGCTTTGGCATCATGCTTCCGGCTCCACTTGTTACGACCGTGAGCGTGCTCTAACGCTTTCGCAAAAACCTTACCTGCCGTTGGGCAGCCTGCGCGAGGCGCTCTGGTATCCCAATCCTCCCCATCGCGAAGAAGACGCCGCTCTGCGCCTGGCCATGCAGCAAGTCGGCCTGCAACACCTGAGCGAACAATTGGATCAGGAACGGGACTGGTCGCAGACCTTGAGCGTCGGCGAACTGCAACGCTGTGCGTTCGTTCGGGCACTGTTGGCCCGCCCCACGGTCCTGTTCCTCGACGAGAGCAGTTCGGCGCTGGATTCGGCAAATGAGGCGCGCTGCTATCAATTGCTCAAACAGACGCTACCGGAGACGATCCTGATCAGCGTCGGACACAATGCGTCGCTGGAGCGCTTCCATTGGCAAGTCCTGGAGCTGCAAAGCGAGGCTCAGTGGGTGCATCGAAAGGTGAAGCAACCTGTGTGATTCACTCCCGCCCTCCTCTCAGATCCAGCGCGGATCGATCTCCCCGGTCCAGGCCAGCAACGCCGCCAACAGAAAGAAACTGCCGCAGGCCGATTCGACCTTCTGCTCCACCGCCGCCGAAGTGCGATAGCAATGGCCGATGAAGCGCCCATCCTCGAAGTCGGCGCTGCGCACGATCGCCGCCAGTAGCTGGCCCGCCTGTTGTCGCAGCAGCTCAGCCTCGACAGCCCCCATCGCCAGCCCTTGCAGGGCCAATGCCGCCATCGCCGCGGCGCACGGGTCGCTCAGTCCCATGGGCTGATCCAGGCGATTGACCGGGACGCACACGCCTCGACTGCGCAGCCAGTACTGGCTTGCCCTTTCGGCGTCGCTGCTGAACGGCACACCGTATAAGCGGGCGCCCGTCCCCAGGCCGAGCATGGCCCAGGCCTGACCCCGAGACCAATTACCCGGGACATCGCCGGCCTGCCATTGCCCATGGTCAAAACGTGCGTGGCTGCTCCAGGTACCGTCCGCGCCAGCGCAGGCACGGAAGGAGGTTTGCAACTGTTGTCGGCCCAGTCCCAGCAGTCGTGGTTCGGCATTCAGGGCAAACAGTTGCAGGGTCGCGGCCAGCGGATCGATGCTCAAACAGCTGTCACCCTGTTCACCGCCGCCCATTTCGCGACCGAGGGGGATGCAGCCCAGCACCGGATCGAACGCCCGGACCAGGCGTTGAACCGCCTGCTCCGTCAGCTCCTCGGCCTGGGGATCGGCCAGCAGGCGTGCGCCCAACCCGGCGCCGTACCAGAAAATCAGACTGCGATGATGGGTATCGCTGTCGAGCTTGTCCCGCAGCCGCTCGGCGATGCGCAGCGCCTGTTGCAGATCCGCCCGGTGCCCGCTGCAATGGGCTTTCAACCACCACAGGCCGGCCCAGAATCCACCCAGCCAGGAGCCGCCCGCAGACACTTTCCACAGCGCATTGTTTCCCGTGCAATACAGGGGAAAGCCCTGGCCACACGCGGCGTCGATCTGCTCCAGTCGCGTGAAGATGGCGTTGATGGCGCGCCGAACTTCAGCGGTCTCAAGGGGCCGATGCGGGACCTCGAAGGCGCTCATTTGACCACCCTCAAGGACGACTCGACCGCCACGCCGGCAGTGCTTTTGTGGCGTAGCCTGACCCGCGACAACAACAGGCTCAGCAGGCAGCCCACCAGCAACACTCCGATCAGCGCCAGCCAGGCATAAGCAAACCCCCGCGGCCCGTTCTGCACCAGCCCGAACAACGGTGGCCCCAGAGCAAAACCACCAAAGAAACCCACCGACAGCAAACCCGCAGCCGGCGCCGGGCTGCCGAAGCCCGGGTCGCGCAGCACCATGCTCATGGCAATGGCATTGGTCGCGACCGCGGTCAGCCCCATGCCCAGAGCCCCGGCCCACAACGGCCAATGACTGCCCGGCGCGGCCAGCGAGGTCAGCCACAAGGCCACACTCGACAGCAGCAATAACACCAGCAGCAGCCAGGACTCATCGGCCATGCGCGCGCCCAAAGGCGTAAGGAAGATCCGCGCAACAATGCCCATCACGCCGAAGCCCGCAATCAAGCCGCCGATCAATGCGGCAGGCATCCCCTGCCCCGCGGCGAACACCCCGAGAAACGTCACGAACGACGAGAGCACGATGCCGACGCACAACTGCACGCTCATCAGCAGCGCCAGTCGCCCGTTGGGCCGGGCAACGGCAAGGCTCAGCGGTTTACCCTTGTGCTCCCGAGGAGCCACTCGCGGCCCCAGAAACGCCAGCACCAAGGCCGGTATCAGCAAACTCGCCAAGGCCATGCGCCAGCCGAAAGTCACTGCCAGGGTCGGCAGCAACAAGCCTGCAAACAACGCCGAGACCTGTACGCCGGATTGTTTCAAGCCGACCACCGCTGCCTTGTGCCGGGGCTCGACGCGCTCGGCGATCAGTAAATTGGTTACCGGATTGGCAAGTGCCTGGGCAATCCCGCACGCTGCCAGGGCCAACACCACGCCGACGAATCCCGGCAGGCTGGCCAGCAATCCATAGGCGCCCACCGTGCTCCAGAACAACATCGCCATGGCCCGCCGGGTGCCCACCCAGTTGACCAGTGGCCCGGCCCACAACGACAACAGCGCGGCAAAACCGAAGGCGCTGGTGATCAGCCAGCCCAGCCAATGGGTCGGTACGCCAAGGTCCGCGACAATCAATGGGCCGAGGGTGCCGACGGCGTAAAAGATCAGCATCGGCAAGGCCATGGCTGCGGTCAGCACCACCCGCAACCACCAGCCCTGCAGAGCGTTGTGCTCAGTCATCGGCCCGCTCCCTGTACCTGCGATGGCCAGTCGAAATCCAGTCCGTCGTCGCCGCAACTGTCCAGCAGTTGTCGCCCCACCGAGCTGATCAGGGCATCGTCGGTGCCATCGAGAATGTGTGTGGTCCGTGCGGTGCGGTAAATCCCCGACAGTGGTGACAGCTCGCTCAAGCCCTCGGCGCCCATGATCTGGATCGCCGAATCCACTGCCTCGCTCAACGCCTGGGACGCGGCAACCTTGGCGATGTTGACCTCGATGCTGTTGGCCACCCTGGCATCGTGTTTACCGGCGGCGTCCTGCAGCAGCGCGCGGGCGCTGGCGATGGCTTGATAGACCTGGAATACCCGTTGGCGCACTAGCTGTTTATCCGCCAGCCGCGCCTGTTGGCCACGGGCCGAATGGATACGCGCGCACATCAGATCGAAACAGCGCTGGGCCAGGCCCAGCCAGTGCACCGAGCGCAATATTCGACCGAGCCCCAAGCGTTCCTGCATCAGCGCCAGCCCTTGCCCAGGTTGTCCCAATACATGGCTGGGCGGGACCCGCACCTGATCGAAGGACAGCTCGCCCTGACCGGAAAATCGCCCGAGGATCGACAACGGCCGCTCGACCCGAAAACCCGGGGCATCACTGGGCACCAGCAACATCGACAGCCCGTTTTCCAGCGGGCCGGAGGCGGTGCGGGCAATCACCGTGACCAGGGCCGCGCGCTCGGCGCGGCAGATGAACCACTTGCGCCCGCTCAACAACCATTGGCCATCGACGAACTCAGCGTGGCTGCTCAGGGTCGCCGGGATCGAGCCGATGCTGTCGGGCTCGGACATGCCGTAACTGGAGACCAGCGTCCCCGCCGCCAAAGGTTCGAGAAAGCGCTGGCGAATGTCCTCGCTGGCATGCCGGGTGAGCATGTGCAGATCGAGGGTGGCATCGTCACCGAAGATCGCCGGGGCGTACTCGGAACGCCCCTCCTGCTCAGCCACCGCCAGGTAATCGCGCAGGCTGGCGATGCGTCCGCCGAGGACCTGGGGGTAAAAACTGCCCCAGAGCCCGGCGGCCCGCGCCTCGGCGCTGAGTTCAGCAATGCGCCGGGCGGCCTGCCGGGGCTCCCCCGCCAGCTCACTCTCCAACGGAACGATGCGCTCGTCGACAAAATGCCGCACCGCTCGAGCCAGCTGCGTGCTGTCCCGAATGTCGGTCAATGGCTGTGCACTCAACATGCGATGCCCGCCCCGCTCTCCAGAAACGCCACTTCGGCGGCCAGGGATTTTTTGTCGATCTTGCCCGCCGGGGTCAGCGGCAGCTGACGGTAGAAACGCAGGTACTCCGGCAGTTTGTTGACCTCCAGGCCCTGCTCGCGCAGGTAGTCGGTCAGCTCGCTCAAGGAGAAGCGCGGCGCGCCGTCGCGCAAGGTGACGCAGATGCACACCCGCTGGCCGAGGTCCGGGTCCGGCACCGCCACGCAAGCGACGCTGACCACATCCGGGTGGCCGGTGGCCAGGGTTTCGATCTGCACCGGGCTGATATTGGCGCCGCCACGGATGATGATGTCCTTCTTGCGTCCGGCCAGAATCAGGTAGCCATCGACATCGATATAACCCAGATCACCGGTGTTGACCCAGCCTTCGGCATCGCGGTATTGCGCGTCGAGTTCCGGGGCGTTGACGTATTGCATGGGGCTCAGCGGGCCACGGGCCTTGATTTCGCCGACGCTGCCCTGGGGCAATTCAATGCCTTGCTCGTCGGCAATCTTGATCGCGCACACTGCCGGGTTCGGCCGGCCGACGCTGTAAAACACGACATCCTGAGCATCGTCCAGCGTGTTGTGACAGTTCACCCCGTCCGCCGAACCATAGAGGCTGATAAAACCACAACCGAACGCCTCGACACAGCGGCGTACGGTCACTTCATCGATCAGCGAACCACCGCAGATCAGCCCCACCAGGCTGGATTTGTCGATCTGTTCCAGGCGGGCGTCGGCGGCGATGCGCTGGAGCATCGTCGGCACGCCGAGAATATGGGTCGGACGCAGCTGCTCGATGGCCTCGATCGCCGCCCCTACGTCGAACTGCGGCAGCACGGCAATCGAACCGCCGAGCCAGGACAGGCTGCCAAAGGTCGCGGTGGAACCGAAGGACGATCCCAACGGCACCAGATACAGCCCGCGGAAGGTCTCGCCTTCGGGGTGGACGCGCTGCAGGAAACGCCCACGCCCGCCCACCAGGGCGTTGTGGGAATAGGCCACCAGCTTGGGTTCGGATTCGGTGCCGGAAGACACCAGCAAGCGCACCGGCGAGTTGGGGCAAACATTGGGCAATTGCGCTTGCGTCAACGGCTCGGCCTGGAGCATGTCTTGCAGACTCAGCCAGCCGTTCCGGACCTCACCTTCAACAATCAGCACCCGCAATGACAACAGGCTCGGTCGAAGGGACTCGATGACCTGGCACAGATCGATGCCGGCGTACTCCGCTGGAACGATCACCGCCCGCGCATCGCAACGGCGCACCAGGGCCTGGATGTCCAGGCTGCCGCGTCCCGGTGGAAACGGCGCGACCACCGCCCCCAGGGCCGCGGCGGCGAGGTCGATGGCGCAACTGCGCCAACTGTTGGTCAGTTGATAAGCGACCACATCGCCGGCGACGATGCCAGCGGCGCGCAGGCTCGCGGCCATGCGCAGCGCGGCATCATGCAACTCGCCATAGCTGAGTGTACCTTCAGGTGAGAGCACCGCCGGTTTCTGCGGAGCACGTTGCGCGTGTTCGCGGAACAGTTGGTAGACCGAACGGTTGGGGTAGGTGCCGTCGCGTTCCCAAACACTGCGAACGTCCGCGGGGACCAGATCAATAATGCCTGCGTTATTCATCGAAAACTCCAGTGAGCGTTGACCGAGGTATAGGTATTCACGCTTAAACACGTCTTCAATCGCCTGTCTTGAGCCAGCTGTGACAGGTCTTCTACGGCCACGACGGCCGGGATAGCGGCGTCGCCCAGCACCTGTTGCCAGGTAGCGGCAGACTGCGACGCCAAGGCCCCACGAATCAGCCCATCACGCCCCTCGAGGTCGCTATGCAGATCGCAGGCGAGGATATTTTCCAGTTGCTGAAACTGGACCGGGGTCTGGCAATCGATGGCCAACAGACCGGCTAGCGTTGGGTACACGCCCTTGAGCACACTGCTGTCGGCGGTATCCGTCCCTTGCAGTGACTGCACGCACAACAGGTTGGCGGCGCCGAGCAGCGAACTGTCGACTCGTACGCCCTGCCCGCTGAACGCGCGATGCAGCAAGGCGGCGCTGACCCCTTGAGCCGCGACCACACCGCCCAGCACATCCAGCACGGTGAACAGAGAACCACCCGGCGTCGCCGAGGCCAGGCCAATCTGTTCGCCGACACCGGACCAGGCCTGGACCACGAAGTCGGTGCCAGGCAAGGACTCGCCCGGACGGTCATGGCCCCAGCCACCGGCGTAGGCGTACACCAGCGCCGGATTGACCCGCATCAGGTCGGCGCGGTCCAGCGCCAGTTCGGCGGCCTTGCCCGGCGCCCAGTTGTGCAGGAACACGTCAGCGTCCCTGACTCGCTCGTACAGCTCTTCGCGGCCGGCGGCGGATTTGATGTCCAGCTCACGGACCTGTTTGTGCCGATTGAGGGCGTCAAAGCGCACCGACACTCCATCGACGCAAGGCGGCATGCCGCGCAGTGGGTCGCCACCGGGCAGTTCGATGCGGATCACTTCGGCCCCTAGCAGCGCCAACAAATGTCCGGCCAGCGGACCCTGGATTCGTCGGCACGACTCGATCACCGTCAGGCCGCTCAAGGGCAGTGCTTGCCCATTCAAGTCAGGCAACGCTTTGCCGCCCGCGCTGACAGCGTCGAAGGCCCACGGCCCCTGCTCCAACTGAGCGGGCAGATTGCTGTCGGCACAGCGCTCGGCGAGACTGCGCACCGGGCACAGTGCAACGCCGCTCAACTCGCACAGGGCGCTGATCCGGGCGATGGACAAGCGCGCCAGGGTTTGACGGAACACCGCCGGCATCGGCGCAACAGCTTTGGCATAGCGCAACAGGAAGGCCTTCCAGCCCTGACCGGCCTGTTCGCCGTCGATGCCCACCGCCGCCCAAAATCGCCGCCAGGGTTCAGCGTCCAGGGTTTCCAGTTCGAAATGCACGCCATCGGCCGACACAAAGGGCGGACGATTCTTCGCGCAAGTCGCCCCCGGCCACAGCCGCTCGGCCTCGCCACCCGCGGTCGCTCCCGCCAGATACTGAGCAATGCCCAGCACCCCGGCGGCGCCCATGGAGGTGGTCACTGCGCTGAAGTCGCCACCGCGCAACTGCCCCAGCGCTGCGGCAAACGCGCCTTGCAGGGCCAGGCTGGCGCTCAAGGTCGAAACATAATCCAGCCCCAGCCCTTGGGCCTTGCCGCTGGCCCGGCCATGCACCGACATCAGCCCGCAGGCCGCCTGTACGGTGTGCTCGGTGACACCGGCGCAGCTGCCGTCGGGCCAACCTTGAATCAGCCCGTTGAGAGGTTTCAGATCGGGATGGTGCAGGGTGAAGCTCAACCCCCGCTGTACCGGATCATCGGTGGTGGTCTGCGGGTTCAGGCCCAGCGTCGTCGCCTGGTAGCGCAGTGACGCTGCCAACGGCGCGAACCCGACAGGTGAAGAGGCAAAAGAGCCGCTGAGACTACATCCATGTAAAAGACGGGACATAAAACATTCGCCAGAGTGGTTGCATAACGCTGCGCGAACGGCCTCGGGTGAGGTACGCCGCGCAGGCCCGGAGCCATCAACTGCAATCAGCCACCGGCCACTGCCGGCAGAATGGTGATGGCGTCACCGGCCTTGAGAGAGGTGGCCAGGTTGTCGGCAAAACGGATGTCATCATCGTTGACGTAGATGTTCACGAAACGATGTACCTGACCGTCGCCAATCAAACGCTCCTTAACGCCCGGGTACTCCCGTTCCATCTGTTCGATCACTTCAAGAACCGTACTTCCCTGGACTTCGACGCGCTTCTGATCTTGAGTAAATGAGCGCAACAAAGTTGGCACAATGACGGAAATCGACATGCAGAACTCCCTGAGCCTGAATAGGGCTCTTTTAATTAATTCATCTGTGTTTAATGCCGTGTCGGCATCAAGTTTCAACGAACGACATGAATACTTTCTTCGGTAACTTTGCGATTGACGATTCGAAAACTGCGCACCGCCACATCAATATCCGGCAAGGTTGAAACAATCACGTAGTGCACCGACGCATCACCGGCGTACTGCACATCTTCAGCACTGGGGTAGGCCGCGCTGGCGGTATGGGAGTGATAGATCACCCGGCATTCCTCGTCCCGCTCATCCAGTTCACGCCAGACCGCCAGTTGCTGTTTCGGCGCAAAGCTGAAAAAGGTCGGCGAACGTGCCGCATTGTCCATGGCGATCAGCCGTTCGGCAGTCCTGGCGCCAGCGGGTGCGGCGATGATGCCGCAGGTTTCCAGCGGATGGTCCCGCCGTGCCTGCTCCAGCATCGCCTCCAGCAGGCCGGCACGAATTCTCAACATGCTCGCCCCTCGCTTGCGTTCAATAACTCGGCAACGTCGGCTCAACGTCCCGCACCCAGGCGAGTACGCCGCCGTCGAGGTTACGCACATTGCTGAAGCCCAGTTGCTGCAATTCCAGCAACACCGCTTTGGAGCGCAACCCGGATTTGCAGTGCAGAACCAGGTTGGCGTGCTTGCCGAATCGGGTCTCGATCAGCGCGGCGGTGTTCGCCCCCTTGGGTATGTGCTGGGCACCCTGAATGCGCACGATGTCCCACTCGGTGCGCTCGCGCACATCGATCAGCAGCACATCTTGATGTCCTTCGCGCAGGGCTTGCAGCTCCCGGGCACTGATGGACGGAATGTCCGAAGGCTGCACGCCGTGGGGCGCGGTCAGGCCGCAGAACACTTGATAATCGCTCAGGGCGGTGATCGGCTGGCGGCCGGGAGCGCGGCGCAGCGGCATTTGTCGGTAGGACATTTCCAGAGCGTCGTAGACCATCAGGCGCCCCAGCAGGCTTTCGCCGATGCCGGTGATGAGTTTGACCGCCTCGGTGGCCATGATCGCTCCGATGGAGGCGCAGAGAATGCCCAATACCCCGCCCTCGGAGCAGGAGGGTGCCAGCTCCGGGGGTGGCGGCTCCGGGTACAGGTCGCGGTAATTGAGGCCGACGCCGCCGGGGGCGTTTTCCCAGAACACCGAGGCCTGTCCCTCGAAGCGGAAGATCGAACCCCAGACGTAGGGCTTGTTGGCCAGCACGCAGGCGTCGTTGACCAGATAGCGAGTAGCGAAGTTGTCGGTGCCATCGAGAATCAGGTCGTACTGGCTGAACAGCTGCACGGCGGTGTCCGGTTCCAGGCGCTGGTCGTAGAGGTTGACCTGCACATGGGGGTTCAGATCCTTGATCGCCGCGGCGGCGCTTTCAACTTTCAATTGACCGACGGTGGCCACCCGATGAATGACCTGGCGTTGCAGGTTGGACTCGTCCACCCGGTCGAAATCGATGATCCCCAGGGTGCCGATGCCAGCTGCCGCCAGATACAACAAGGCCGGTGAACCCAGACCGCCCGCTCCGATAACCAGCACTTTACTGCTCTTCAAGCGACGCTGGCCTTCAAGGCCGACATCGGGAATTAACAAGTGTCGGCTGTAACGGGTTATTTCTTCATTACTTAGGATTGCAACGGGTTCTACAAGAGCAGGAAGTTTCATGGCGTATACCTGTTACTGAATGCAACCGATTCTCAGGCAGCCACTTCAATTAATCAATTCGACGGGTCTGGATTTTCATATTCAGAACACACGTTTTTGTATGAATTTAAACAATCGTCGATGACGTGTGACAAATAGATGAAAGCCCTCTTTCAAGGACTTTCATGGGCCGCTGATACCGTCAGGCGAGGAAGGTCGACATGTCCTTGCACACGGCACTGAAGGCCTCGACGAAATGCCGCGCCTCAGCATCGCTGAGCACCAGCGGTGGCTGGATGCGCATCACCCGGTTGTTGTTGGCGGTGACGAACGTCAACACCCCATGCTCCCTCGACAGTTTGCTGACGAAGCGCAGCACGAACATCTCCTCGAAGTTTTTCTCCACCTCGCTGATGGCCTCCTCGATATGCCGCTTGGCCTTGCCCGACAGCATGCGATAAGTGCCCGCCGCATTCCCCGGAATACGGCTGGCGAACTCACGCACGAACGCCTCGACCCCACCGTGAAAGCTGTATTCGAACTCGATGGCGATCATCAGCCCGATGCCTCGCACCTCGCGGATGAACGGGTAAGCGCTGACCGCTTCGCGCAGCGCCTCCTTGAGTTGCCCGCCGACCCGCGCGGCATTGCCGGCCAGATCTTCATCGGCGATCACGTCCAGGGTCGCCAGGGCCGAGGCCGAGGCGAAATTGCCGCCGCCGAAGGTTGAGGTATGCAGGGCGAAGGTATCGATGCTGCCGTAGGCGCGGTCCCACAGCGCTGCGCTGGACAGGGTCGCGCCGATGGGCACGGCGCCGCCGGAGAGCGACTTGGACAGCACCAGAATATCCGGCACCACCGCCTCCCACTCACAGGCGAAGAGCTTGCCGGTACGCCCGAGACCGGTCTGGATCTCGTCGAGAATCAACAGGCAGTCATGGGCGCTGCACAGCTCGCGGACCTGTTTCAGGTAGCCGGCGGGCGGCAGTATCACCCCGCCCTCGCCCTGGATTGGCTCGAGGATAAAAGCACCGATATCACCCTGGCTCAAGGCCGCCTCCAGCGCTGCCAGATCGCCGAAGGGAATCGAATCGCAGCGCGACAACAGCGGCTTGAACGGGTCGCGGTGTTTGTCGCGGCCAGTCACCGACAGCGCGCCCAAAGTCTTGCCGTGATAGCCGTTGTCGCAATACAGCACCCGAGGGCGCTGCATGGCGGCCATGGCCAGTTTCAACGCGGCCTCGATCGCCTCGGTACCTGAGTTGCTGAAGAACACCCGCTCCAGGTTGCCCGGCGCCAACTCGCTGAGACGCTGCGCCAGCAGGCTGGTTTGCAGCGGCACCGAGACGTACTGGACGAAAGTCGGGTGCTGCTGTTGCAAGTACGCCTGCAGCGCCTGGTTGATCCGCGGGTGGTTGTGTCCGGTATTCAGGCAGCCATAACCGGCGACGAAATCCAGGTAGCGGCCACCGTCCAGGTCGGTCAGCCAGCAGCCGCTGCCGTGGGTGAACACCCGCTCGATGTGGTTGAACTGATAGAACTCGCGTAACACCGGATTGATGTGCTCGCCAAAACAACGCAGGGCTTCGGCGCGCAATGCTACCGGCTGGTCGACGGGCGGGGTTGCCATGGCCCGTCGATGGAAACGGCGCAAGGCCTGGAAGTCTTCCTCGCGCAGGCGCTCGCCATAGGACGCCATTGGCGATGGAGAGAAACCGTGCAACTCGGCGATCCGGCCGATCTCCAGTACCCGCTCCTCGGGCAGTTCGCGGCCGATGGAAAACGCCTCGGCACGCCCCTCCAAGGCCAGCACCAGGGTTTCCGCCAGGCAGCCGTTAAGGAATTTCTTCGGCGCCAGGCCCAGGGTCTCGGTGCCGAAGCGCAGGGCTTCACTGGCCGAAACCAGGCCGCCATCAATGATCAGGATGTCTTTGCGATCATGCTGAAACGGCAATACATCCCGCGGCAAGGCTGCGTCCACCACCACCGAGCCCGGCGCCAGCCGGTAGGGATCAATCACGCCACCACTGGACGTCGCGGCGACGTAGAAGCGCACCTCGTCGTAGCAGCTGTCGATGTCGGCGGTCATGCGCACCTGGCCGTGCATTTCCGTCGGCAGATACGCCAGGCTTTCGCGGCCCTGTTCGACGCTGCCGCGATGCACCAGGCGCAGACGGCAACCATCCCGGGCCAGCAGTTTGGCAATGACCAGGGCAATCGAACCCGGGTAACCGACCACGGCCACTTCGCTGTCCGCTGGCGGCACCTCCAGGCGGGCCATGGCTTCCAGCACATTCTTGTAGGCGGCATAGGCCGTGAGCGAGTTGCCGGTGGTCACCGGCACACCACTGCGGTCCAGGGTCTGCAAACCGCGGTTGCCGACGATCGCGGTAAAACCGCCCAGGCCGACCAGTTGCGCGCCCTGCTCTTTCAGGCTTTGCACGCCTTCGAGTACACGGCCGGCAATAGTTCGCGGCTGGCTGAGCATCTGCTCGGCGGTCAGCGGCAGATAATGCAGGATGCCTTCACAGGTCGCGCCGGTGGCGCTGACGATGCGGCCGAAATCGGCGAACGGCACCAGGTTACGCGGCTGCCAGAGTTGGGGCTGATAACCACGGTCCTGCTCGGCGAGGGTGCGATCCAACAGGTCGATGATCTTTACCTGACGTTGCAGGGCGATGGAGGTTGGGTGGGCGATAAAACCGAATTTCATAGGGGTCTGTCCTGGGTTCTGGCTCATTGACGGTTCCAGGCGGTTTCGGAGACCAGGCTCAAGCCATCGCCTTCCGAGTTATGGGCCAGCAACACGTCGAAAATATTCAATTGTCCGGGGCACGTCAGGGCGCTGCGCAGGTGCGCTTCATCGAAGCTCACCAGACGCTCGCGGTGCAGGCTGATCGGCCCGACTCGCTCCAGCGGTGCCGCCAACGGTGCCGCACTGGTCACCGCGACCTGTTGTGCGCCATTGTGGGCGTAGCGTTTGTCGAGGTAGGTCTGAATCAGCGATAACAGGCCATTGGTGAGGTAGAACAGGGTGACGTTACGCTTTGCCGCCCCGGGATCCTCGGCCAGTCCCTGGGCCAGCCGCGCCTCGATATCCGGCACCAGCGCCCGGGCGCCGTCGCCGATAAAGGCCAGAACATTGCCAGTCCCGGTCACGGCGATATAGGGCAAAGCCATCAGCGCATCGCCCATCAAGGCGCGCCCGTACCACCCGGAAAAACCCGGATCGGTGCGCGGCACGTTACGCACCGCCGAAATGCCGCAGCGGCCGACGTCATACACGCCGATATAGCGATAGTCCTGCTGCTCGATCAGTTCGCGCACCAGGTTGCCCAAGCGGCGAAAGAAGTAGTTGGAGGTCATCGGCAGGGTTTCGATGTGGTCCGCCGCCACGCTCTCGCTGGTGGCGGACAATGCGTTGAGCTTGGCGCGACGTAAGGCGAGGATCTGCGGCTCGACCTGTAAGCCTCGCTCGATGTGATCGAGGAACACATCCAGCGGCACATCCAGGGCCAGGTCGGTAAACGGCGAAAGATGTCGCTGCTCGTGGTTGACCTGCACCACCCGCAACTGACGCTTGAGCTTGCCTTCGGAAAACGGCGTGGCGGCCTGGTCGACCTTGCCCTTGAGGAAGAACACGCAGTGGCTCTGCGGCCCGTTCAACTCGTGGTCGGTGTGCACGAACTGATAGACCCGGCGGCTGAAACCGTACAACGACAACGGCCCCAGATAGTGCGGCACCGGCCGCCCTTCGTGGTAAGGACCGACACTGCCGGGCTGGGTGATGCTGTCGGCCAGACCGATGGCGCCGCGTTCGGCCAGGGCGTGGACTCGCTGCCGCTGTCGCTCACTGAGCTTGCCGCACTGCCAGAGCAGGTGCAGCGGCTGATGGTTGATCAGATCCAGCGCCTGATCCAGCCCCTCGATCTGCGTGCTGCTCAGGAGCGTTGCCGGGGTCGTCGGTGGCTCAGGCAAACGCACATCCAACGGCACCAGAGGCCGGGATTCGAGTACCCCCTGGGTGGCCAGGATGAACACCGGTTCGGGCCGTTCGGCGAGCATCGCGAAAGCCTGCTCCAGGCCGGCGCCAATCTCCTCGACCTTGCGGATGAACACCTGGCGCAACCCTTTGGCCTCGATCACCCGACGCCCGTCGTTGTCACCGTCATGCGTCCCCTGGAAGGCGTACCAGACACTTTCCGGACTGTCGGCGCAGATGATCAGCCCCGGCGCGCCGAGGCGCTTGAGGTTGGCCAGAGTGCCGCGGAATTCATCGATCATGCCCGAGGTCACGGTGATCACATAGGCTCGGCCAAACAACTGCCAGCCAGCCATGGCGCTCACCGCCAGGCTGTGTTCGTTGCAACCACTGAGGCAGCGCACGCCGGTGCCGGCGACGTTTTGCTGCATGGACTGGATCAACCCCGCCACCATGGAGCCGGTATAGGAATGAAAGTCCCAGCGTTCCTGCCAGCGACTGCGCATAAAGCGCGTCACTTCGGTGGCCAGGCTCACCGACAACAGCGGGCCGCTGATGGAGCGCGCCAGCAGGCGGTTGAAATGGGCATGCTCCAGGTGATCGAGGATGATCCGCAACAAATCCGCGCGCCGCGCCGCGCGATCCTCCCCCACCACTCGCAGATGGCGATTGCCACCGATGCGGTTCATCCACCCTGGCAAGGCCGACAGGCTGCAATACAGCAATGCCGAATGGGGCGACAGGCGCGCGTTCGGCGCGGCGGCGATTAGCTCATCAAAAGGGTCTTCGACACCGGCCTGAGCTTGTTCACCCAGGTCGAGAATGAACAGCTCGTTCGACAATCGCGGGTCGAGGTGGCGCAACCGTGATTGCGCCGCCTCGACCGAATCGAAGGTCATCAACCACAGATCGGGCAGCGCAGCGGTATTCGCCGGGCTACCCTGCAGATAGTTCCGGGCCTGGACCATCAGGGTTTCCAGCACTGCCTCGCTCCGGGGGCGCGGCCCCAGGGCACGGTGCATTTCTTCGCAGCCTCCGATCGTCAGTGGCCAGTCAACGTCGGTGGCAGGTGGCTGCAAGCCGGCCTGCAACTGCTCAATGACAAAGGTCACATCCTCGATCAGAGGCTCGGCTTGGGTAACCAGACAGATACCTAAGGTTGCCTTCATGGACTCATCCTTACTCAAGTCAGACTTACGATTGAATGGCTCGCTGTTGGGACCCATGGCCTTCAACCCGAGCCGGATCGGGCGCCAACCGCCATGTTGGCGCCTCTTTGTAAAAAACGGCCGTGGCCACTGTGATCGAACGCCGGGCAGCCAGGGCCAGCGCACAGACCACGAACATCGCCAGGGACAGACCGGCCAGCATGCCCACATGGCCGCTGTGGTCGAGGAGCACCCCGGCGGCAATCGGCACCAGCATGCGTGTCAGCACGAACAGGCTGGCTTGCAGTCCGTAGTCGGCGGCTTGCCGATCTTCGCGGGAGAAAAACATCATCAGGGCGAAGACCAGTGTCGACACCGCGCCAATGGCCGTGGCCAGCACAAAAGCCGCCGCCATCAGCCAGGCCATCCCGGCCTGCAATCCCACCGCCAAGGTCAGCGCCAGCAGAGCGAACAACGCCCAGACCATAAACAGTGGAATTGCCCGCCCCGGCCCCAGGCGCTGAATTAGGCGACCACCGAGCAGGCTGGCCAGAGCCCCCACCACACCGCCGCCGACGCCGGCAATCAAGGCCACTTGTTGGGCGGCCATGCCCTGGTCCAGCAGCAAGGGTTTGAGGTAGAGCCAGGCGGCGCCGACAAACGGAAAACTGCTCAACAGCACCCAGGTCCACAGGCGCGCACCGGGCTGACGGAAGTAACCCGACCAGTCGGCCAGGAAGGGGCTGGCGGGCATGGGCGTTACACCCTCGACGTTACCTTCGCGCAGCCAAGCCAGGGGCAGTAATGCCAGCAGCAAGCCCGCGGCCATCAGCAGAAACGGTGCCTGCCAGCCCCAGCGGTCATGCACCAGCAGCATTACGCCGGCGCCGACAATGGCGCCGAGAAACAGCGCCGCCGAGCGAATGCCGCCGGCACGAATCCGCTCGGACGGCGGCAGCAACTTGATCGCCAAGGCATTGACCGGGATGTCCGCCCAGGTCGTCAGCACCCCGGCGGCGAACGCCAGGCCGAACAGGTACACGCGATTGACCGTGATCGCCTGCTGGCTGACCACTACCAGCAACAACGCCAGCAACAGGCACAGCCCCAGGGCCCATGTTCGGTAATGCCCGCGTTCGCCGCGATAACGCTGCACGGGCAAGGCCAGGAGGAATTTGAACACTGCCGGCAAGCCGGCCAACTGGAACAGACCGATGTCGGTGCCGGACCAGCCGTGTTCGCGCATCACCAGAGGCAACCCGAGCAGCAGATAAATGCTCGGCACCGCCAACACGAAACTCAGCCAGCCAAAAAGCAGTTGCAGACGCCAGGCGCCGGCATCGCGCTGGCGATTCATGAAGCACTCCGACGCGCCACCAGCACCGACACCGGGGTCATGGCGAACGCCACTTCGGGGTAACTGTCGATATTGACGAAACCGGCCTGCTGCAAGGCTTCGCTCATGCCGCCGGCGCAGGTCACTTGACGCCCGAGCATCCGCATCGACAGGTAATAAGGCATGACCCGCCGAGCGAGTTCCGGGTCTGCGGGGATTTCCGCATGGGCGCTGACCAGCACTCCGCCCGGGCGTAGCGCGGCATGAATCTTGGCCAGGGCCGCGGCCATGTCCGGGACGAAATGCAGCACCGAGGAACACCAGATCAGGTCGTAGCCTTCACCGATCGGATCGCTCACCAGATCACCACCGCGTACATCCAGGCGCCGCTCCAGGCCGGCCCGACGAATGTTATCCGCGGCTACGGTCACGGTCTGGGCGAAGTCGAACACCTCGCCGGTGAGCATCGGGTTATCCCGGGCCAGAGCAATGGCCACCAGCCCCGGGCCACCGCCCAGATCGAGCATGCGCCGCGCGGCAGGGAACTCCGGCACCTGAGCCATCAGGCGCAACGCCACCTCCACGGTGACTGCCCGTTGCTCCTGGGCAATCTGCAAGCGCGCCGCCATGGTCCAGTTGTCGATGGTGGTCGCCAAATTCGGCGCCTGGCCGCTGATCTGACCGGTGCGCACCTGTTCGCCAAGCTGGCTGCCGAAATGCCGCAAGCCGCGCAGGCGAAAGGCCCAGGCGTCACCGCAATAATCCGCGGCGTCGGCTCGCAGGTAATCGCTGGCCACTGCAGTGTTGCGGTAATGGAGCGGCTGGTGATCGTCGCGCTCCAGCAGTTCCATGCTCCAAAGCGCCTCCAGCCAGTAGCCGGTATTGGTTGGGTCGAGCTGTAATTGCCGGGCAATCGCCAAGGCAGAGGTCGGCACTTGCAGCAGGTTGAACAGCTTCCACTCAAGGGCAATGCGCAGGGCATCAGCGCGTACCGCCGCGAGGGTCAGGTCCCAATAAGGTTGCAGGGGATGGGGGGATGCCAGGTTGATATCGTTCATCGTTCGCCGCTCATTATTTTCATCGTTCACAGTTCGTAGCTGACCCGCAGGCCAATCTCCCGCGGCGGGCTATAGACCCGGGCGATGCCATTCAGGTAGCCGACGGCGTCGTAGCGCTTGTCGGCGGCGTTTTTCACGTAAGCGCAAATGCCGTAGTGGCTGAAGTCGTAACCGGCGTTCAGGTCGATCAGGCCGTATCCGCCACGGCTGTACTGGTTGGCCGAATCCAGGTAGGTCTTGCCGACGGCACTGATACCGCCCTGGGCGTACCAACCCGCAGGCGCGTCATAGCGCAGGCTGAAGTGGCCGGTGAAGTCCGGCGCGTAGGGATTGCGATTGCCCTGGTAGTCGTTGCTGCCCTCCATGAAGCGCTCGAAACGGGTGCGGTTCAGGCCCACGGCACTGACCATCCGCCAGTTGTCGGCGAGCAGGTATTCGGCTTCCAGCTCGAGCCCGGTAGAGCGCGCCGAGGCAGCGTTGGTGATGTACACCACCCCAGGCTGAATGATCTGCTGCACCTGCATGTCTTGAACGTCCATCCAGTACAGCGCCGCCGAGTAACGCAGGCGTTTGTCATCGAGCCAGCCCTTGGCTCCGACCTCGTAGGTTTTGACTTTTTCCGGGTCGTAGCCGGGGTAATTGGCGGCGCTGGAAAAGGCGTTGAAACCGCCGGCGCGGAAACCTTCGGCGTAACTGCCATACAGATAAGCGTCGGGCTGCCATTCGTATTGCAGCGCCGCCTTGGGGGTGAAGCGTTGCCAATTGTCGCTCTGGCGGCTACCGACCGCCGGGTCGATATGCACCTTGTCCTGCTCGGCCCGGGCACCGAGCGTCAGCGTCCAACGATCGGCCAGCGGCATCACCCATTGGCCGAACAGCGCCGTGGTATTGCCACCCAGTTTCACGTCAGTGCGGGTCAGGCGCAGGGGCAGTTTCTGTTCATAGGACAGGTCGTGATCGTCGCGATCGGCATAGGCGCCGAGCAGCCACTGGTTGTCGCGCCACTGACCTTCCAGGCGGAACTCCTGAGACAAGGTGTTCATATGGAAGTCGCGGCCAAGGTGGAACAGGTCCGTCGGCATGAAATCCGTGTCCTGCCGGACCCGGTCGTAGAAGTCATTGCGCGCAGTGATCGAGCGCAGCTTCAGGCCGGAATCGAATTCATGCAGCACGTCCAGGGACAGGCTGCGGCCGCTGGAGTGATTCCAGCTTGAAGTACCGGAACGCACCTCGCGCCGTGAGGCATTCACCGCGCCCCACTGTGAACCGCCGTCGCGATAATCCTGGCGGCTGTAGCGCAGATTGACGTCAGTGGCCAAACCCGGGGTCCAGCGCAGAACCGTCCGCGCGCTGTGCCGTTCGCGGTCATCGGCCTGGCCGCCACCCCAGGCGTTGTCGATAAAGCCGTCCTGCTCCCGCCATTGCCCGGACACCCCGGCATAGAGAGTGTCCGGCACCAGGGCGGTACTGGCATCGGCGCTCAGGGTGCGTTGGTCGTGGCTGCCTCCACCGGCTTCAAAACGCGCATAAGGCTCGGCACCGGGTTGGCGGGTATGGATGCTCAGGACTCCGGCTTCGGCGTTGCGGCCGTAAAGGGTCGACTGTGGCCCACGCAGGATCTCGATGCGTTCCACTCCCAGCAGGTTATGGTCAAAGCCCTGCCCCATCAGGGTGGGCACGCCGTCCACCAGCATCAGCATCGAAGATGAAAACGCCGTTGGGCTGGAAGTCAGGCCGCGCACCACCGGCAGGTTGGTACCAGATTGTCCGAAGGGCTGAAAGGTAAACCCGGGGGTGATCCGGGCCAGGCGCTCCAGATCATCGATGGCGCCCTTGCGCAGGTCTTCGCCGTTGAGCACCGACAGGCTGGCCGGGACCTTCTCCTGTTCCTGCTCGAACTTGTTCGCCGTGACGATCACCGACGGCAGTTCCGTCTGCGCGATCACAGTCGTCACACCACCCACCCAGCAGCCAACAAACAGCGTATAACCGCTGACTTCCAACACATGCTTGCTCATTGCTTTCCCCATCAATGAATCAGCGCACTGCCCATCTGGAGATGGCAGTTGACTTGGAAACATGTTATTCATTAATGCGAATGCTTATCATGTAAGTTCATATGGATTCTGGATCAATCCATATTCAAGCCGTAGCCCAATCAAGGAGGACAGTAAAAGTGGCGGTCTTACAGAGGATTTCCCAGTCGTATCGAGTCGCGTCAACGAACTCGCTGCAGGTCAGCAACGACACCGGCGGCTGGATGCGCCAGCAATTGCCGGAAGAGTTGGGCGAGTGCTATTCCGAACGCTTGTGCCTGGATGACGACTTGATGGTGGTGCGCTCGCGCTACCACCCCACGCGTAACCTGATCGAGGAAACCGTCAGCCCGCACAATCGCCATATGCTGGTGATTACCTTTGGCATGCAGGGCGACTCCGGGTACAAGGGCGCCGACGGTTCGGCGGTGTCGTTTCGCGCCGGCTACACCACCATCACCTCGTTCCAGCTGAGCCTCGGCGAGCGCTGTTACGAAGCCGGGGCAACAGTGTCCCAACTGCGGTTGCTGATCGGCGAAAGCATGCTCAGCAAGTACATCGGCGAGCAGCGCACCCGTCAGTTGCTGGGCAATGGCAACGTCCGCCAACTGGCGTTCCAGAAAACCTCGGCAGCCAGCGCCAGCCATGCCTGCGCTCTGACCCGCTACCTCAACCAAGGGGTGACCGGCACCCTGGACATGCACATTCACACCCTGAGCCTGCTCTCCGAACAGCTGAAACTGCTGAGCCCTGCGGCCAGCGCCGAAAGTCTGCAGTTCAGCGCGGTCGACATAGAGAAACTCGACCGTGCCCGGGACATCATGATCGAGCAGATGGACCAGCAGTTGACCATTCCCTACCTGTGCGCTGCGGTCGGGCTCAATGAGTTCAAACTCAAGGAAGGCCTGCATTACCGTTTCAACTCCACCCCGCACCGCATGCTTCACGAGATTCGCATGCGCAAGGCATACACCCTGCTCGAGAGTGGTTGTCAGGTGGCCCAGGCGGCGTATCAGGTAGGTTACAAGTTCCCCAACAATTTCAGCGCGGCCTTTACCCGGTTTTTCGGCAAGCCACCCAAAACGGTTTTTGGCAAGCGTCGCTGAGCAATCAGCGGCGCGCTCCAGCAGCCCTGACGTTCCTCGTTGCGCAGAGCTCTCTTCCAGCACCCTTTATCAAACCGCGTTTCACCAAAAATTTAAAACTGCTTTTAAAACAATCAGTTGAAACGCCCCGATTAGATTATTGGACAAAAGGCTATATTTTTGACTAGTGACATTTGACAGGTTGCCTCGAGTGGTCGATACCTAACAAGGTTGACGTATAACAAAGACGAAAGTCCGTTAGTAGATATACGCCACCCCCAGCCTGGTCATGATCGAAAGTGCTTGTTTTTCAAAGGGCCGAAAGTTCGGACTCCTGCGGTAGCTTTGGTCAACGCAAGACCATCACCCTATAGCGTTAAGTGATGTTTACACTTTTTCATCAAGAATCCTTATTGCAGCACAGCACAAACGAATTGCGCGCACCCGATTGCTGACTCAACTTATTCTTACCGTTAGCTGCGCATGACACGCTTCATTATTGATACACCCGTTACAACAACTTAACACCTCGTTCTCAAAGAGCACCGGAATCGTAACGGTGTCCCTGATGCGCGAACAGGTGTGCTTAAACCAATGCTACGGAGCTTGCCAGTATGTTAACGAGTACCCAAAGCTCTAACTGGTATCTTTTGCAGTGCAAACCACGTCAGGACGAACGGGCACAAATCAATCTATTGCGTCAAAACTACGTCATTTTTTACCCGCAAATCATTAGCCAGCGCCTGATTCATGGCAAACCCCAAAACGCCCTTGAATCCCTCTTCCCGGGGTATCTTTTCATTCAGCTAAGCCGTGACGACAAGTGGGCACCTTTGCGCTCAACCCGGGGTGTCAGCCGAGTCGTCGATTTCAATAATGGCCCGGCAATAGTCCCTGAGGACGTCATCGAGCACCTGCGTAATCGATGCTTCAAGCCACCAGAAATGCAGGAACCCCAACAGTTCAAGCCCGGAGAAACACTGCAAATAACCCAAGGGCCGCTGTCGACACTCGAAGGTATTTTCCTGAGCATGTTAGGAGATGAACGAGTCATGATTCTGCTTCACTTCCTGAATAGAGAACAACACGTTCGCGTCCCGCTGACATACATTGAACGATTGCGACCTCAAGTTTAAATCTGCTGACATGCTATTTACAGCAGCGCATTCGGCAAACAATTTAATTGATAAACTTTTAATCCATCAACTCCGATCACGCACAAGCCCACTATTACGCTTATTTAATTCGCCGCTCTTGGATCAAGTTAATCAACCTGACTTAGAAGCCTGTCTCATGAAGCCATCATTGATTTCACCTGGCCGTTCGCCGTTCACATTCAACCCTGTTTTTTCCGGTCTATAGTCATTGGATTCATCCCCAGGAGCAATGACATGACCCTCAAGACCCGCGGCCCTTTCGCACTGCTCATGATTTATTTATATCCCGGAACGGCCTGGAGTCTCGACCCCCAGTCCATTGATATTTATGGGTTCGACTTCACCCCTACCCTGCTGTTTTCAGAAAGTTATGACGACAATTTCCGCGAACTGGAGCGGGCACAGTCTTCCATGGTGACAAAAGTGGCGCCCACTTTCGAACTCAAGGCAGAAGACCGCAACAGCGCCACCCGACTTATCTGGCAGCCTACCCGGTACATTTATCATGACGAATCGGATGCCTCGAATACGGCACAACGCGTGCGACTCAATAGCATCATGGAGTTCACCGACCGCCATCGCCTGAAACTTGAAGCGGAAGCACGTAAATACGAGCGTACGACGTCGACCGCTGTCGATGGCATCAATGACAAGATTCGCAGTAACCGCGTCAATGGTCTCTATACCTACGGCGCCAGGAGCGCTGCCAATCAGATCGATCTGGGCGCCAGTTATGCGCAACTTCGTTACGGCAACTCCGACGGCATCAACGATGACAAAGAGCGCAATACCACCGGCCTGACTACCACCTGGTACCACCGCATCGGCAGCAATACGCGTGGGCTGCTGGAGTACGACCATACCGTCTTTGATTACGTGCAATCCGGCAGCCGCCTCAACAGTACATCTGATGCGGTCCTTGCCGGTGCCGAATGGGACTTCACCGCACGCACCTCCGGCAAAGTCCGTGTTGGTTATGAGCGCAAGAACTTCGATGACAGCAGCGTCGATGACCTCAGTAATCCGACCTGGCAGGTGGACCTGCGATGGAAGCCACGCACCTACTCGACCTTCTCGTTTGTTGCCCGCCAGGCCATGGCCGAGGGCGACGACGGTGCTGATGCCGTCAAGACCACCTCTGCCCTGGTCGGCTGGCGTCATGGCTGGACCGAACGCATCACCACGGTGGCCGAAGTCGGGCTGTCCCGTTATGAGTACGAGGGCCAGGAACGCACCGATGACCTTCGTGACTACAACCTCGCCGTCGAATACGCAATGCGCCGCTGGCTGGACATCGAGCTGGGCTATCGCTACCGCAACGATGACTCCGATGCCGACAATCAGAGTTTTGAACGCAACATCTTCTTGCTCGGCTTCAACATAAGTCTCTAAGAGGTTCCCCCCCATGAACTCGCGAATGCTTGGCTTGTTGTTCGTGCCGTGGCTGTTGCCGGTGACTTTTGCAGCAGACCCCGGTGCCCAGTACAAATTGGCAGCCGGCGATGTATTGCGTATCACCGTCTTCGGTGAGCGGGATCTGAGTTTCGAGAAAATCCGTCTCAACGATGCCGGAATGTTTTCCTATCCATTTCTGGGTGATATTGCCGCCAAGGGGCTCACTCCCAATCAGGTGGAAAAACTCATCGTCGACGGGCTCAAGCAAGGTTACCTGGTCGACCCCAAGGTCAGCCTTAACCTGATCGTCTACCGCTCGTTTTACATCAATGGAGAGGTGAAAAAACCCGGCAGCTATCCATTCGAGCCCGGGCTGACACTGGAGAAAGCCATCGCCCTGGGCGGTGGCCTGACCGAGCGAGCCTCGATCAAACGGGTGACCATCGTGCGCGGCGATGGCTCCCCATCACTGACCGACACGGTCACGCGCAGCACCACCATCGCCCCCGGTGACACCATCTCCATTGCACAAGGCTTTTTCTAATCATGGACAACAGCCCAAGCCTCTATGTCGAACGTCCACTCCAGCCGCATGTGCCGCAGCATCAGCCGTACAGCGAGGAAAAGGACACCATTGACCTGCTCAAATACTGGAGGGTGATCTGGCGCGCCCATTGGAGAATCGCATGGTTGATACTGCTTGGCTGTGCGTTGGCGATGGCAACGCTGTCGTTGATTCCCCCGCAATACATCGGCAGCACCACCCTGCTGATCAAAGAAAAAACGCCACCGTTATTGGCCTTCCAGCAAGTCACGGATTCGAGTTCCGGTACCGTCGATTACTTGCAGACGCAACTGGCGCTCCTGCAATCGCGGGATCTGGCCGAACGGGCGGTAAAAAAACTGAACCTCACCACCCATCCGGTGACCGATCCACGCCAGCAACCGCAGTCATGGTTTGCGCCACGCAAATGGTTGGCAACGCTTGAGCTTGACCAATGGCTGCCAGTACTAGGCGGTTTGACACCCATCGAGGTAATGCCCTCCGAAACCGAGATCTTCAATCAAGTCACGCAGAACCTCATGCGGCGAACCAGCGTCAAATTCGTCGGCAAAAGCCAGTTGATCAACATAGAAGTGGAGTTGCCCGACCCTGGTTTGGCAGCCGCTACCGCTAATGCGATTGCCCAAGGCTTCATCGATAGTCAGTTCGACAACAACCAGAAGTCCTCGCTGAATAACACCAACTGGATGAACTCTCGCCTGATCGAGTTGCGCAATAATCTGCGCAGTGCCGAAAACAAACTTCAGGGCTACCGGGAAGCACAAGGCCTGGTCGACGTCGGCGGTGTCGCCACCATCAGCGCCAATGAACTGGAAATGACCGGCAACCGCATGATCGATGCCCGCCGTAACCTGGCAGAAGCCGAGAGCCGGTTTCGCCAGGTCCAGACCTTGAGCAATGGCAACCTGAGCAAACTCTCAAGTGTGCCGGCCGTCTTGAGTAATCCTTTGGTGCAGAAGTTCCAGGCACAACAAGCCAAGGCGCAAGCCAAGGTCGAAGAACTGTCCGGGCGCTACGGTCCAAAACATCCGACGCTGGCCGCCGCTCGCGCCGAGTTGCGTACGGCCACCGACAGTTTGCGCCTACAGGTTCAACAGGTGGTTGCCAGCATCGAACAGGATTACCAGCTCTCCCGGGCCAATGAAAACTCACTGCGCAAGTCATTCAACAGCAACAAGGCGCAGCTACAGGATATTTCGCGCAAGGAGTTTCAACTGCGTGAGTTCCAACGTGAAGTCGACAGCAGCCGCGCGCTGTATGAAACCTTCGTCACCCGTTTAAAGGAAACCGCGGCCACGTCCGACATGGACTCCACCAAAGCACGCATCGTCGACCCTGCGATTGTTCCTCTGGAACCGAGCAAGCCGCGTAAAACACTGATTCTGGCGATTGTCGCCATCGTGGCTGCGCTGATCGGCGTAGCACTGGCATTGCTGTCCGAAACCCTGAACAAAACCTTCAAGACCGACGAAGCGATCGAAAGCACACTTGATGTTCCTCTGCTCAGCGTGGTGCCGCTGGTCACCAAGAGAAGCCGCCGACAACTGGCGCGACTGTTCGACGACAACGACCATCCGCGTTTTTGCGAGACCATTCGCAACCTGCGCACCTGGTTGATGTTGCACGGCGGCGACATGCCGTCACAGGTGGTACTCGTTGCCTCGACCATCGCCGAAGAAGGTAAAAGTACCATCGCCAACAACCTGGCGTACTCGCTCACAATGCTCGAGCGTGTGCTGTTGATCGACGCCGACATGCGCAAACCCAGCCTTTCGTTCAACTTCGATTTCCCGGAAGATGCCCCGGGGTTGGCCAATGTCCTCGCGGGCACAGCGCGGCTCGAGGACTGTATCCGCACGGTTGGCAATCTCGACATGTTGCCAGCCGGCAAGTTGTCGCCGCCACCGCTGGATCTGCTCAGTTCTCCGCGCCTGGCCCCCCTGCTCAAGGTGCTGAAGTCGCGCTACCAACGCATCATCATTGACTCCCCGCCTGCGCAAATGGTCAGCGACGCACTGTTGCTGGCCAAGCATTCGGACGCGGTGATCTACGTGATCAAGGCAGAAAGCACGCCTGTCAGCCAGGTGCAGAGGTGCCTTGCGCTACTGCAGCAGAGCCATGCGCCGGTGTTCGGTGTGGTGCTTAACCAGGTTGATCTGAGCAAAGCCCGCAAACAAGGCTACAGCCACTCCGATACGTTCCAGAATGGCGACTACATGTCCAGGTAGAACCTTGCGCCTGTTTCACCAGTAGTCTCTCTCCAGGCATCTACCAAAAACTGCTTCATCCCAGTCGAGCTATACCAGCGTGCGGGAACGAGGGCGTGCAGTATTCGGCGCCGATGTCCAACCCATGCCCGGAGGTTGAGCCGATGACATCGCTCTACACCGCTCAAATGACGCGCCGCCGAGGCCTGACCTTCTGGGGGCAATGGTTGTGCGCACTGAGTCTGACCAACCTGCTGCTGATGTTGCTCGTGTACTGGCGAGTCGGCAGCCTGACCAGTGAATACCGCGTTCTGATGATTCTCACCGTTCTCGGCTCGGTGCCCATCTACAGCGTCATGCAGGTTTACCACAAGCGCCATGAGTGGTTGTCCGGGCTCGCTCGGCTGCTGGCGGCCTGGATGATCTTGCTGGCCGTGCTGATCAGCATTGCCTTTGTCACCCAGACCAGCGTGATTTTCTCGCGCCAAGTGATCATCGTCTGGGCCGTACTGAGTTACCTGGTCCAGGCGGCGAGCTTCTTGCCCCTGCATTACCTGGCCCGACTGCATTCGCACAAGCTCTGCAACGAGCGCCGCGCGGTAATCGTCGGGACGTGTCCGACCGCACATACGCTGGCGAGAAAACTGTCCAGACGCAATCGCGTACCGCTCCTGGGTTTTATCGCAACCGCCGAACATACCGGCCCGGCACCGAGCATTCTGCCGCTGCTGGGGCGCATCGACGAGGTTCGCGAAATCATCACCCGCCTGCACGTACGCCGCGTCTACATCGTCTTGCCAATGGCACAAGCCGCCATCATCGAAGCCTTGTACATCGATCTTCTGGACATGAATGTCGACGTGGTCTGGATCCCCGATTTCGGCAGCATGGTATTGCTCAATCAGTCGATCTCGGAAATAGAGCGAATGCCGGCCATCTACCTCAATGAAAGCCTCATCAGTTCGCACCCCGGCAGCCTGCTCTGCAAAGAGCTGTTCGAACGTAGCCTGGCCGCCGTGGCCATTATTGTGCTCAGCCCCTTGCTGCTGATCGTGGCGGCGGCCATCAAGGCTTCCTCGCCCGGCCCGGTGTTGTTCAAACAAAATCGCTACGGCTGTAACGCCGAGGTGATCAAAGTCTGGAAGTTCCGGTCGATGCACTTGCACGATGACAACGAAGTCCGTCAGGCCACCCGCGAGGATGAACGTATCACCCCGCTTGGGCGTTTTTTGCGCCGCAGTTCCATCGACGAGCTGCCGCAACTCTTCAACGTGCTTTGCGGCGAAATGGCCCTGGTCGGCCCGCGACCGCACGCGGTCACGCACAACATTTACTACACCGGCAAGGTTCGCGCCTACATGGCCCGCCATCGCCTCAAACCAGGAATCACCGGGTTGGCCCAGATCACCGGGCATCGAGGTGAAACCCAGACGCTGGAAAAAATGCAGCAGCGCGTCGCCCAGGACCTCAATTACATCAACCAATGGTCGCTGTGGCTCGACATCAAGATTCTGGTCAAGACCCCTTTTACATTGTTCTCAAAAGACACTTACTGAGGAGTCAGGCAATGATCGACCTGGAATTGATCGGGCGCATCACCGGCCGCACGATCGGCCGGGTCAGCTTCGACTTCACGTCCATTGCCGATTCTGTCTTCAGTTGCGCCGAGAAACAGCGTCCGTCTGGCAGGGCAATGCCGCGCGACCCAGCCAAGGCATAACAAAAGGAGAAACACCCGTGTCAGACCAAGCCCCCCCTTTACCGCATTCAGTGTGCGTCGTGATCCCGATGTACAACGGCGCCGACAGCATTGAGCAAACACTGGCGTCCCTGGTCAGGCAAACCCGACTGCCCGATCACGTCATTGTCGTCGACGATGGTTCCACCGACGACGGACCCCAACGGGTCAAAGACTTCGCGGCGCCGTTTCGCCTGACGCTGTTGCATCAAGCCAACGAAGGCCAGGCCAGCGCCCGCAACCATGGATTGCAGCATACTGAAGAGACTTTTGTGGCGTTTCTCGATGCCGATGACCGATTTTGTCCGCAAAAGCTGGAGCAACAACTGGCGCTGTATGACGAACTCAGTCGTCAGGGACGGCCGGTGGGGCTGATCGACTGCTACACGCAGGTCAATTACAGCGACGGCAGGCGGCAACTGGACAACCGGCGCAAGAACGGCAGGCATTTCTACGATTTCATCCACGCCAACGTCGTCAATGGCGTATCCACCGCGCTGGTCAAGCGCGACCTGATCATGCAACTCGGCGGCTTCGATGCCAGCCTGCGTTACTCCGAAGACCGCTTCATGTGGAGCCGAATCGCCGAACACTGGGAGATCCACACGGTGCCACAGGTGCTGCTGGAGCGCACGGTCAACAGCGGCAACATGACCGCGCAACCGAAAAAGTACTACCAGAACAAGATCAGGTTCATCGAAGTGTATCTCGCCCGCTATGGCGCGCAGCTAAGCAAGCAGCAACGGATTGATTTCGTGCTGGGCAACCACACCGACTTTCTCAATGCATTTTCCCGACGCGGCGAGCATGCCCAAGTGATTGGTGTGTACCGGCGAATGCTGGAATATTCCTGGCAAGCACTGATCTTCGCCAACGGCAAACCGACCTTGCGCTACCTCTATGCCCGCGCCAGATCATTGCGCAAGGCAACGGCGTCAACCATCGCTGATTGAACCGGTATCCGCACGGCCAATCACCGTCTGGGTACATTGATCAGGAACACCTCACCATGCGCAAAACCACACTGATCACTGGCGGGACCGGCTATATCGGCACCCATACCGCCTTGGCGTTAATCAACGCCGGACACAATGTGCTGGTGCTCGACAACCTGTGCAACAGCTATCGAGAATCGATCGTTCGCCTTGAGCGACTGACTCATACCCGGGTCGATTTCATCAATGGAGATGTTCGCGACTCGATCTTGGTCGACGATGTCTTCCGTCGCTACGACATTGATGCGGTGGTGCATTTCGCAAGCTTGAAATCCGTTGAGGAAAGCGTGCGAAGACCGTTGGATTACTACGCCAATAACTTCGCCGGTACGCTGAACCTCTGCGCGACGATGGCCCGAAACGATGTGTTCAACCTGGTGTTCAGCTCGTCGGCCACGGTGTATGGCGACCCCACGCGAATACCGATTGCCGAAGACTTCGGCACCGGCAAACCGGTTAATCCCTACGGCCGCACCAAGCTCATGATCGAGGAGTTGCTCACCGATCTGTGCAATTCTGATCCACGCTGGAACATCGCCTTATTACGCTACTTCAACCCGATTGGCGCTCACGAAAGCGGGATGATCGGAGAAGATCCCAAGGGCCGACCCAACAACCTGTTGCCGTGCCTGACACAGGTCGCGACTGGCCGGATTCCCGAACTCACGGTGTATGGCTGCGACTATCCCACCGTGGATGGGACCTGCGTACGCGACTACATTCATGTGGTCGACCTTGCCAACGGTCACCTCAAAGCGTTGCAGGTGCTGCAGCACCGCAGCGGCATCAATTTCTGGAACCTCGGCACCGGCGTCGGCTACAGCGTGCTGCAGATCATCCACAGCTTCGAAGACGTTACCGGCATCACCATTCCCTACCGCTTCGCGCCGCGCCGCCTCGGTGACATCGCAAAATGCTGGGCCGACCCGAGCAAGGCAGGACGTGAACTGGGTTGGAGCGCGCAACGCGGCTTGGAACAGATGATCATCGATACCTGGCGGTGGCAGTCGTGTAATCCGCAGGGGTATCAGACTTCATTCGAAATTCCGGCGCCGATTGAAGCGAAGTGATGCAGATGCTTAAAGAATGTCTGCTGGTACTACTGCTGTCGGTTTCGCTTGTTTGCAACGCAGCACAAGCGCCTTCCCGTGCACCCACCACCGGGCTCGTGCTGTGGCTGGACGCGGCCGATGCTTCAACAATGACCTTGGACGCGCAGAACCGTCTCCAGCGCTGGAGCGACAAATCCGGCGAGTCCAATGACGCCACAGTAGACGATGCCGCCTTGCAGCCACAGCGGATGGCAAACGCCCTGAATGGTCATTCGGTAGTGCGTTTCAGTGGCGTTTCGGCGTTTCTCGGCAAAACGATCCGCACGGCCAAAGGCCCTGTGACGGTATTGATCGTGTCCCGTCGATTGCCCGAACAAGCCCCGGTCGATCCCTGGCAACGGTTGTTCAGCTCACGCCCGCAAACCGCCAACAACGATAACGTGTTGCCGAATTTCGCCATCAGCCTGCAACAGACCACCGCGTATGCGCCGACCTTTTCCGTCCTGGAGCTTTACGATGTGCCGATTGGTCCGTATGCCGTCGGGCGCAATGTCGTCGGCAATTCCGAAAACTTTCGCGGCGACATCGCAGAAGTGCTGGTGTACGACCGTCCGTTTGCCTCCCTTGCAGAGCGCCAGCGTGCATTTCAGTACCTGGCAGACAAGTGGTCAGTTGCCATCCCCTTACAGGCCGATACCTGGACCCGTGTCGGACCACTCGGCACATTGCCGACCCGGACCAACGCCAATCTGCCGCTGTCCGATCAGGCCAATGCCGGTCAGTGGATTCTCAACACGAAACTGTCCGACGACTTCAATGGCACAACCCTCGACCCCGGGCGCTGGCATGTCAACAATGCCATAGGGACCGAATCGCTCGGACGCAAACCGGCGCTTTTCACTCCGGGCAATGCCACCGTCAGCAATGGCAACCTGAACATTGTCTTCCGCAAGGAAACCTTGCCGCAGAAGTATGTCCTACTCGGTTTCAAGGACTACACCTCAGCCATGGTTCGTACCATTGAACGCGGCTTCTACGGATATTACGAAGCACATGCCAAACCCATGAACTCCGCAGGCTCCAGTGCATTCTGGCTCGCGTGGACGGGCATGGCTGACAACGCAACCGAAATCGACATCTTCGAAATCGGCGGCAAGACCAAAGACGCTGCCTTCGACCGGCAATACAACATGAACGCCCACCTGTGGGCCACGCCGCAAAGCACCGAACATGTCGCCAACGGCAGCACCTGGATCAGCCCCTGGCGGCTGGCAAGTGACTTTCATGTCTACGGCTTCGACTGGCAGCCCGACACCCTGCGCTGGTACGTCGATGGCGTGCTGGTCAGGGAATCGAAGAACACACACTTCTTCTTCCCCATGCAGATCGTCTTTGACAGTGAGGCCATGTGGCAATGGTTCGGCGTAGTCGACGATGCTGACCTGCCCTCCACCTTCAGCGTCGACTACGTCAAGATGTGGCAACGTGCTCAATAACCGTCACACGGCGCTATAACGTTCGCCCCAGATCAAATTTCAATCGGCAGGGTGGTCTGTTTTCAATCAGCGCCAACACGTTTGGAGCGCATAGACATGATCAAGCGCCGGGTGAAAGAATTAGACTTGCTGCGCTTCCTTGCTGCTTTCGCAGTAGTGATTTTTCACTATGCTTTTCGCGGGTATGCAAGGGGCGACATGTCTACGATGCCCTACCCGCTATTGGCTGAACCTGCTAAATACGGTTATTTAGGCGTCGAACTGTTTTTTATGATCAGCGGATTCGTCATTCTGATGACCGCTTCGAGCAATAATCTCAAAGTATTTTTTATATCCCGCGTCGTTCGCCTCTACCCTGCTTTCCTGGTGTGCTGCACCCTCACGTTTTTAATCACTCTTGCCATCGGACACCCCAGGTATACGGCTAATTTTTATCAATACATCGTTAACATGACATTACTTAGCGACTTGATGGGCGTCCCATCGATAGACGGCGTTTACTGGTCTCTGTTTGTAGAAATTAAATTTTACCTAATGATATCCATTCTGTTGGGCTTCAAGAAAATAGAAAAAATAGAGACGTACCTCGTACTCTGGCTACTCATCTCTGCCATAGCAGAAGCCTTCACTTTTGAAAAGATGCGCACGGTATTAATTACCGATTACGCTGCATACTTCATAGCGGGTGCCACGTTCTACATGATATGGGCCAAGGGATTCACAAAAACACGAATCCTCCTATTGGCAGGTGCATTAGCATTAGCCAGCTATACCGCAATCGTATGGGCCGAATCGCTCGAAACCAAATATTCAACCGAATTCAATCCTCTGATCGTATGCAGCGTAATTATCCTGTTTTTCATGACGTTTTTTTTGATCGCAACGAACAAAACGGCAGTCATAGGGACATTGAACTGGACTACATTAGGAGCGCTGACCTACCCACTTTACCTATTACATCAAATGATCGGCTTTATGATCTTTAACATTGCTTATCCAGTGGTGAACCCGCACATACTGCTATGGGGCACCGTCGCCTTGATGATAAGTGCGTCTTATATCATCCACAAAAAGATAGAAGTCCCCATTGCCAGACAAATTAAAAAATTCCTTTCATTATCCCTCAGCCGTGTCAGAGATTGATTAGTCCCCGCAGACTTGAAGCGTATTTTCGGAACTGGTTATTGCGTAATTCGAGCAGGCGCGAGTTCATTCATCAACAGACCTCAGGAGTCAGTAATGATCAGTCTGGAATTAATCGGGCATTACACCCCGAATTTGCTGGACGCCAACAAGGCATTTTCCTTCATTAATTTTGCGTCCGTCGGCAGTCTGTTCGACCGGGAACCGACGTCCATCGCTTATTTTTGCGACGGCATGCTGATGTCCACCTTCATGTCTCGCATCACCGGCCGGGCGATCGGCCGGGTCAGCTTCGACTTCACGTCCATCGCCGACTCTGTCTTCAGTTGCGCCGAGAAACAAGGCAAGCGTGTGTACTTTGTCGGTGCCAGGCAAGCCGAACTGGACCTGTTCATCGATAAGATCAAGGTTCGCTACCCGGCGTTGATTATCGCCGGTCACCACAACGGCTATTTCGATGCACCGCAGGCCGCCTGCATTCAAGCAGACATTTGCCGCAGTGAAGCAAACCTCCTGATCGTAGGCCTGGGCGCCGGGCTGCAAGAGCAGTTCGAGCAGGATGCCCTGCGCGCCGGTTTCACGGGTACTGCATTCACCTGTGGCGGTTTCATTCGCCAAGAGGCCACGGCCACTCATCATTACTACCCCGAGCTGATCAACCGTCTGCATCTGCGTGCGTTCTATCGAATGTATCGCGAACCGCACACCATCAAGCGCTACCTGTTCGACTACCCGACCAATTTTGTTCATCTGTTGGTGATGATCATTTGGCGCAAAGTGACCATCAATATCACTCACCCCTGAACGCCCGGCACCGAGCACCGACCATGCATATCCTGTTCATTCTCAAGGACTTCAAGCCCGAGGGTGGCCTCGAGCGTGTCCAGCAACGCCTGGCCAGGCAGTTTCTCAAGGATGGCCAGCGTGTGAGTTATTTCGTCATGAACGGCGACACGCCGGACGATGAAGGGGCTACCACGCTCAATGGTGGCGGCAATGGAATCATCGGCCTGTTCAAGTCCATCGTTCTGCTGCGCCGGATTATTCGTCGCGAGCATGCGACCCACCTCATCGCCGCCAAGGAACGAGCCAACCTCTGCACCTGGTTTGCCACCTTGGGTAGCCCATGCAAGGTCATCTACACCCGTCACGCGGCACTCGATTGCAGCGAACAGAAAATCAGCCCCGCCGTCCTGCGTCTGCTCTATGCGTTGTACCTCTGTGGCAACGGCCGGGTAGTGACGGTGTCCAACGGACTGCGCCAGTCCCTCGCCGAGCGGGTGCCCTGGGGTCGCGAGCGCATCCGTTATTGCCCCAATGCAGTGGTCACCGAACAACTGCTCAGTGCCGCACAGACGCCCATGCTCACCGGTTTGCCAGCCGAGTTCTGGTTAGCGGTGGGCCGGCTGGTGGCACCGAAGGGTTTCCACCTGCTGCTCGACGCCTATGCCATGGCCTTGCGCAGCGCTGCGCTGCCGGATCTGGTGATCATCGGCGATGGCCCGCAACTCGCCGCGCTGACCTCACAGGCCAGCCGCCTGGGCATCGAGGACCGTGTGCATTTCACCGGTTTTCTGAGCAATCCCTATCCATTGATCAGGCAGGCACGACTGCTGATCCTGAGTTCGTTTCATGAGGGCTTGCCGACCGTGCTCATCGAAGCCCTGGCGTTGGGCACACCCGTGTTGGCCTGCGACTGCGAAACCGGACCCAGGGAATTGCTTGATAACGGCCGCCTCGGCGACCTGGTCAAGGTCAATGATGTACCGGCGCTGGCCGAAGGGATGCTGCGCAGCCTGACCGCGCAAGGTCAGGCTGCACCAGGCGGACAAGTGGCCGCTGACGCCGTTCGACAGTACACCAGTCAATACGCCGCGCAGGCGTACTACCAGGTATGGAATCAATGAAAAGGCTGCTGATTATCCTGCAGGACTTGAACGGAGGCGGAGCCGAAAAAATGATGGTGCGCCTCGCCGGTGCGCTGACTGATGCAGGCAATGACGTGACCTTGCTGATGCTCACCGGTACAGGTGTGAACTCGGCGCGCATCGACCCAAGGGTCAAGCGCGTCGAGTTGCACAGCGCGCGCAGCTCCAGGGCGGTGCCGGCGCTGGCACGCTTTCTTCGCCACAATCGCTTTGACGCGCTACTGGCTGCCCTCACCCACGTCAACGTGGTGGCCATCGCCGCGGCCATGCTGTCCGGTACGCTGGCGCGCCTGCATGTCAGTGAGCGCAATGCGTTTTCCCATGACAAACACGTCAACCCCGCGTTGGCGGTGCGCACCGCGTATCTTTTGGCTCCGCTGCTGTATCGACTCATCCCCAATCCGGTGATCTGCGTCTCGCGCGGTGTCGCTCAGGATCTGGTCGATACCACCATCACCCGCGCGCAGGATGTCACCATTGCCGACAACCCGGTGCTCGACAACGATTTTCGCGACAAGGCGCCGGGATGTCCGAATCACCGCTGGCTGCTGAAAAAAACCACCCCGGTGATTGTCGCCGTGGGTCGCCTGGCACGGCAAAAAGGCTTTGACGTATTGCTCGATGCCTTCGCCCGATTACCCGATCGCAGTACCCGATTGATCATTTTCGGCGAAGGCGCACTCAGATCCGAATTGTTCGAGCAAGCCGTCGCCCTGGACGTGGGCGACCGATTCGATCTGCCTGGCTACACCAGCGATCCATTGGCGGAAGTGGCAGCGGCCGATTGCTTTGTGCTGTCGTCGCGTTTCGAGGGCAGTCCCAACGCGCTGGTCGAGGCGATGTCCACAGGCACCCCGGTGGTATCGACCCTCTGCCCCTATGGCCCGCAAGAGATTCTCGACAATGGCGCAATCGCCCCGCTGGTGGCGGTCGACGACCCTGGCGCACTGGCCCGGGCCATCACCGTGGAACTGACGTTGCCGCGTGATGCAAACCGTCAGGCGCGCATCGATGCCGCTGCCCGTTTCATGAGCGCCTGTGCGGCGAAAACTTATCTCGACGCGCTACTTGGGAGTCCATCGTCATGAACAAACTGGAAGTCAGGTACACCACCCTGCGCGACGCCTTCACGTTGTTCGGCGGGCTGTTCTATATCCAGGTGATTGGATTTTTTTTCGGGTTGGCTGATGTGTCGTATCTGGACGCCGCCGAAAAAGACCTCGAAGGCAACACGATCAACCAGATCTGCGGCCTGATCACCCTGCTGGTGCCGCTGTTCTTCTTCATCCGCAACAAGGTCTTTCTCAGCAAAAGCTTTTACAGGAACAATGCCTTCCTGCTGGTGTTCATGCTCTGCCTGGCCGTATCGATCAGTTGGTCCTACGACCCGATGTTAAGTTTCAAACGTTTTGTGGCGATGATCAGCGTGGTGTTTTTTGCAGGTTTCATCGCCTACAACTACAGCCTCGAGAAAGTCGCCTTCATGCTCGGCTGCATCATCGGCGCCGCAGCGTTTTTAGGTTTGATAATCGCGCTGTTCAGGCCTGACATCGCCTTCGTATACGGCGGTCCTCGCGATGGTGCGTTCAAAGGGATCTTCCCGGAAAAAAATGCCGGCGCACGGATCAACGCGATCGCTATTCTGTTACTGCTGCCGATGATCCGCCAGCGCAATCCCTGGGCCATCCTCTGCTCGTTGTTTTCGCTGATCGCGATTGCGCTGGCCCAATCCGCCACCGCCATCGCGCTGATCTGTGCCGGCACGGTGAGCTGTTGGTACTTCCTCACGCTGATCCGCTTGCACATCAACCGCTCATGGCCAGCGTTCCTCGGTTCGATGATCGTCTATGTGCTGATCTGTTTCTTTCTATACGGCAATTATGCGTTGCTGCTGGAGCTGACCGGTCGTGACCCGTCACTCACCGACCGCACGCGGATCTGGGACCTGCTCACACCACTGATCGATGCCGAGTTCCTCAAGGGTTACGGCTTCGGCGCCTTCTGGTCCAGCCCGAGCGCCGAAGTATTCATCAACCGTTGGGGTTACATCGGCAATGCCCACAGCGGTTACATGGAAACCTTGCTTAACGGCGGCATCGTTCAGTTGATCGCGCTGATCCTCATGCTGGTCGAGGCACTGATCAAACACTATCGGGCCGTAATGGCTGATCAGTCGGCACGGTTTCACGTCAGTGCGATGGTCATCATCGGATCGTTCATGCTCACCAACTATGTGGCGTATGTCGTGCCCAACTACCGCTCGGCGGAGTTTCTGGTGTTCTGCGTCCTGGCCCTGTCATTCCGTCACCACCACGCCAAACGCCCTGGCCTGGCAACACGTCCTTTCACGTCTGGTGATTGCGTCACGCTCGAGGGCGTACCCGCCGCCAATGCGACGACTTTTCGCTATCTCTATGCGCGGGTGAAAACACTGCGCAAGGCGCCCTGAGCCGGTCCACGCCACCCAGGTTCTAGCAATGGCCAATCATCGCCTGGTGACATTAGTCTGGATCTTCACCGAGAAATTCGGCCTGATCTTCCTGTCCATGATTACCTTCATCGCGTATGCCAGGCTCATGTCGCCGGCAGAGCTGGGTGTGGGCACGGTGATCATTGCCATCGTCGAGGTGTTCGGCATTCTCTACTCATCAATGCTCGAAGACCCCCTGGTACGGCTGGAGCGTCTCGAAGACAAACACATTGGCACGGCCTTCTGGTTCGCGGTGCTGGTCAGCGTGGCCTCCATTGTCGTCATAACGTTTGCCGCGATGTTGTATACGACGTCCACGATGCTCCGATGGATGATCGCTGCCGCCTCAGTGAAAATCCTCTTCACGATGATGGCGCGGGTCTATGTCGTGGAAATGCGCCGCACCAGCAACTTCAAGATGCTGGCCTCGCGCACGCTACTGGGTAAAGTGGCCGGTGGCCTGGGAGGGATCGTCGTCGCGCTCTGGGGATTTGGCGCATGGGCCGTGGTCGCCCAGGCGCTGATCATGGAGTTCGTTTCCATCGTCGTATTGATGCGCGGAAACCGCCGCCGGATTGCCTTTTACATTGACGGCCCCTTTCTGCGCGAACTGTTGACGGCCGGAGCGCCGGTAGCCATCAATGTGATGAGTTGGCAAACGCTGCAGCGCGGCGTCATTGTGGTACTTGGCATCACGGCAGGCACCCATGCCGTCGGCATGTTCAATATGGCGATGCGCATCATCGACCTGCCCCGCACGGCGATCTATAACGGCCTGATGAGTTATGCATTGCCAGTGTTCGCCCGGCGCAGCACCGATATGGCGCGGTTGATCGCAATGATCAGCGACTCGACGGCAATCAGTGGTTTCCTGCTCACGCCCTTGTTCCTGGGCATCGCGTTAACGGCCGAGGACATCATCCTGTTGATATTCGGCGCCAAATGGGCAGAAGCCATTCCCCTGTTGCAAGTGCTTGCCTGCACCACGGCCATCGGCAACACCGCCATGTATGCCACGACGGCCCTGGTGGCGGTCAATCGTACCCACCTGACCGTCAAGGCTGAAGTGGCAACCACCGTGCTGGCGCTGGCACTGGTTTACAGCCTGGGTCACCTCTATGCAGGCATGGCCGCGGCCCTGGCTTTGCTGGTACGGATGGTGATCATCACACCTCTGCAGATCCGTGGGCTGAACACGGCAATAGGTTACGGCTGGCGATCGTTCATCGAATCCAATTATCGCAGCGTGATCGCCTCGCTCATCATGGCCGCCGCCGTGGTGTTTGTTTCTGCGCACCTGGGTTTGCGAGGCTATCTGCACCTGGCCGGCAGCATCGGTATCGGCACGCTGACTTATGCGCTGGCCTACAGCGCGTTGCACCCACGGTGGCCGCAAGAATTCAAATCGGTGTTCACCACTCGCTGAAGGCTGTGCGGCAAAGTCCGCTCGGCGAACTCGCCGTCTTCTCGAGCAAGTCTCGCTCTTACAGGTGCCGTGAACGACGCGACCCCCTGTAGGAGCGAGCTTGCTCGCGAAAGCGGTATATCTGGCGACATTAATATTGACTGCGCCTCCGTCTTCGCGGGCAAGCCCTAACTAATGCCAGTCAGTTAAGCGCAATTCAATGTGGGAGCGGGCTTGCTCGCGAAAGCGGTGTGTCAGGCGANCAATGGCAAGGGTTCGCGTTTTTTATTGACGCTGGCCCATCGTCAATCGCGCTCTTGCAAGTGCTTCAGAGTCGTGTGGGTGACACGATGATTTTCACGTTGTGCTCCTTGTTGTTGACCAATTCCTCAAAGCCCTGCCCGACGATCTGTTCCAGCTGAATACGCCCGGTTACCAGCGGTGTGATGTCCAGCCGGCCATCGGCAATAAAGGCAATCACATCGGCGAACTCACCGTTGTAGGCGAGCGCACCCAGCACCTGTTTTTCGGTGGCAACCAGCTCGAAGAAATTGAACTGGCTGGGTTCCTCGAAAATGCCCACCAGCACACACGTGCCGGCCTTGCGGATGAGGTCGATAGCGAGCTTGGCCGTGTGTTTATTGCCAATGCATTCGAAGCTGACATCCGCCCCAAGTCCGCCGGTCAGCCGCCGCACCTCGGCCAGAGCGTCACATTCATTGGGGTCTAGCACATGGCTCGCCCCTACCTCCAGAGCCTTCGCCTTGCGCGCCCCTGACATTTCCAGGGCAATGACCTGGGCCGCACCAGCAGCCTTGGCACACATGATGGTGCACAGACCGATGGTTCCCGCGCCAACCACCACCACATTTTTTCCCAGCAGACTCCCGGCCTTTTTCACCGCGTGCATGCCCACTGCCAGCGGCTCGATCAGCGCCCCGGCTTCGGCGGGAAAGTTGGCCGGCAACTTGTAAAGCAGATTGGCCGGCACGTTGACGAACTCGGCGAACGCACCATTGTTCATCAGCCCGGTGAAGGCCAGGTTTTCGCAAATGTTGTACAACCCATGGGTGCAGTAATAACAAGTACCACAGTGCTGACAGGCATCCGCTGCCACCGGCTCGCCAACACTGAACCCTTGAACACCGGCTCCGATTTCGACGATTTCGCCACAGAACTCATGACCGAGAATGCACTGTCCTTTGATTCCGGTCAGCGGGTGCGGCGCATCCACCGGGATGAACACTGGCCCGGCCACGTATTCATGCAGGTCGGAGCCGCAAATACCGCACCATTGCACGCGAATCTGGACCCAGCCCGCGGGTGGCGACACGGGCAACGGAACGTCTTCGACACGGATATCGTGACGGCCATGCCAGACAGCGGCACGCATGCTGCGGGCCGGATTAATTGAAAGGCTCATGTTGTTATCTCCTTGAAATCGTTGGCCTTGGCGACCAGCGAATGGCCGCCAAGGAAGGCATTAGTGTTGTTGCACAAAGTCCAGAATCAGCCGATTGACCTGCTCGGCCGCTTCCATCTGCACCATGTGCGCCTGGCCCGGCAGGATTTCGACCTGAGCAGGCAGGCCAACGCTGTGGGTCGCAGGAATGATCGCGTCGTCACTGCCCCAGATGAGCAACACCGGCTGCCGGCCTTCTTGCACCACGCCGCGCAGATCGAACTGTTGCCGTCCTTCTTTGAACAACCCCGAAACCAGCTGGCGCAGGGCCGCGTCCACCCCTTCAAGGCGCTTGTACTTGAGCATGTCTTCGAGCATCTGCCGATTGACCAGTTCGGGGTCAGAGAACAGCTGCACCAGCTGTGGTTTGAGGGCATTGCGGCTGGCCGCCTCGACAAAGCCTTGCAGGTAATCGCCATTGATTTCCGCGCCCAGACCGGCGCTGCCGATCAAGCTCAGGGAGCGCACCCGATGGGGTGCCAGACGCGCGGTGTTCAGCGACACCGCACCGCCCATGGAATGCCCCACCAGATGCGCCACGGGAACATTCAGATGATCAAGCAGAGCCAATAGCACTCCGCTCAGCTCATCCAGATTTCCGTGCTGCAGCTGTTTGGTCGACTCGCCATGACCCGGCAGATCCAGAGCAATCACCCGGCGTTCGGCAGCCAATGCTTCATGATTGAACATCCAATTGTTCAGGTCACCACCAAACCCGTGCACCAGCACCAACGGTACCCCGCCTTCGCCGCGCTCGAAGTAACGGATCAGTCGCCCGTCCAGTTCGACCTTTTGCGGCTTCGGCCCGCTGTCTTCCTCGGCTCCGTCACCTGGCACAAATGCGGCCTGGAACTGCTCGATCACCGCATCGATTTCGGCCTCACTGGCTTCGCCGTCGACCACGATGCCGAGCAACGCACCGACCGCAAGGGTTTCATCCTGGCGCGCGATCTGCCGACGCAGCACACCGGAAAACGGCGCCTCGACGCTGCTGGAAATTTTGTCGGTTTCTACGTCGAGCACCTCATCGCCCTTGGCGATCGCCTGGCCCTCCTCCTTGAGCCAGACATCGACCCGGCCTTCGGTCATGGACAAGCCCCACTTGGGCATGGTCAGGGTATGGATCTGGCTCATGAACGCTTGCTCCACTCGATCAACTTGAGCACGGCGTTTTCGATTTTCGCCGCGTCAGGGATATAGAGGTCTTCCAGGGCGTCGGAGAATGGCACCGGCGTGTGCGGCGCAGTCACCATCTCGATGGGCGCCTTGAGCGAGGCGAACGCTTTTTGCGCCACCAGGGCCGAGATGTCGGTGGCCATGGAACAGCGCGGGTTGGCTTCGTCGATCACCACCAGACGCCCGGTCTTTTCCACGCTTTCGAGAATACTGTCCTCGTCCAGCGGGCTGGTGGTGCGCAGGTCGATGACCTCGCAGTCAATGCCACGCCCTGCCAGGCTGCGGGCTGCGTCCATCGCCGTATTGACCGTGCGTCCATAGGAGACCAGGGTCACGTCCTTGCCATCGCGCAGGAAGTTGGCTTCACCGAACGGGATGGTATAGAGCTCTTCCGGTACCTCGCCCTGCATGCTGTAGAGCAGTTTGTGTTCACAGAAGATCACCGGATCGTTGTCGCGGATAGCCTGGATCAACAGCCCCTTGGCGTCATAAGGTGACGACGGGCAGACGACTTTCAGCCCGGGGATGTGGGTCCACAGCGATGTGAGCATTTGCGAGTGTTGGGCGGCTGCCCGCAGGCCCGCGCCGACCATGGTACGAATCACCAACGGGGTGGAGGCCTTACCACCGAACATGTAGCGAAACTTGGCCGCCTGATTGAGGATCTGGTCCAGGCAGCAACCGGCGAAGTCGACAAACATTAATTCACACACAGGACGTACGCCGCAGGTCGCTGCGCCTACGGCGGCACCGACGTAACCCAGCTCCGACAGCGGCGTGTCCAATACGCGCCCGGGGAATTGGTGATAGAGGCCCTTGGTCACGCCCAGCACTCCGCCCCAGGCGTCGTTTTCACCGGGAGCACCGGCACCGCCGGCGACGTCTTCGCCCATGATGAACACGCTGGGGTCGCGGCGCATTTCCTGCGCCAGGGCTTCGTTGATTGCCTGCTGATAACTGATTTTTCTCGCCATGATGAAGGTCTCGATTCTTGTTATAGGGGGCGTTCAGGGATAGGAAACGTAGACGTCGGTGAGCAGGTCGGCCGCGCTCGGCTTGGGGTCGGACTTGGCCTTGCGCACGGCATCTTCGATCAGCAGGTCCACTTCGCTATCGATCTGGTTCAACTGGCTGGCATCGATCAAACCGGTTCGGGTGGTGCGTTCGCGAAACTGCATCAGGCAGTCGTTGTGCTCGCGGAAATACTTGACCTCGTCCGGTGCCCGATAGGTCTGGGCGTCGCCCTCGAAGTGACCGTAGTAGCGGGTCAGCTTGACCTCGATCAGCGACGGTCCTTCACCGGCGCGGGCCCGCTCCACCGCGGCACCGGCGGCTTCGTGAACGGCGAAAAAGTCGAAGCCGTCGACGGTGACCCCAGGCATGCCGAAGCCGGCCGCGCGGTCGGCGATGTGATCGCACGCCACAGACCAGTTGGAGGCCGTGGCCTCGGCATAACCATTGTTCTCGGCAATGAACAGGCACGGCAGGTTCCACACCGAAGCCATGTTCATCGCTTCGAACACCGCACCTTCATTGGAGCCGCCGTCGCCGAAGAACACCACCGCGACGCTGTCCGTACCTTTGAGCCGGGCGGCCAGAGCCGCGCCCACAACCAACGGTGCGCCGGCTCCGACAATGCCGTTGGCGCCGAGCATGCCCTTCTCGAAATCGGCAATGTGCATGGAGCCGCCCTTGCCCTGACAGACCCCGGTTTTCTTGCCGTAGATCTCGGCCATCATCCCGTACACATCAACGCCCTTGGCGATGCAATGACCGTGGCCACGGTGGTTGGAAGCGATGCAATCATCATCCCCCAAGTGAGCCATGACACCGGCGGCCGAGGCCTCTTCACCGGCATAAAGATGGACGAAACCGGGAATCTCGCCGGTGGCGAATTCCACGTGCAAGCGTTCTTCAAAGACGCGGATGGTGCGCATCACCCGATAGGCATGCAGCAATTGATCAGCGGTCAGCTGTGTCGACATTTTTATTCTCCAGGGTGTCTTGAGACTCAAGGTTCAGAGGGTGTTGCGGATGTTCACGGCCGATGGCCAGCAGCCGCTCTTGCGCTGCATAGGCCAGCGCCGCATTGACATCGATGCTCAGCGGACCGCTGGCATCGAGGGTAACGGTGGGTAAGTCATGGGCGTTGAATTCGATTTCCCGCTCGCCATCCAGGGCCAGGGTGCCGCTGCTCAGGCACAGACGATGGGCAACGCCGGGTTCAAGGCTAGCGGCGGCGAGCACGCCGCAGCCTTGCAACAGCCCGGGCGCCAGTGGCACCAGCAAGGCTTCGCAAGATTGCGGATCAAGGCGCATCCAGGCGCCATTGGGGGCTTGGCGCGATACCGGAAACCACAAGCCACAGAGCGCCGAAATGCCAATGGACTGAGGTTCGGCAAAGGTTACAAATACCTCCGCCAGATCGATCCCACGGCTAATTGCACGGGCGCCGATAAAGGGCAGCGAGGACACGGCCACGTCCACCAATGCCACTTCGCACAGGTCGCGGCTCGGAATCCGCACCAGCAGGCGTTTGTTGCGGCGCAAAGCGATTTCGGGGGGAATCCGCCCGCTGGCGAATAGCCCGCCGGCCAACCCGGCACTGGTGGCTTCACGCAGTTCCGGGAAGGCATTGTTGGTCCCCGTCGACAGGGTCAGCAGTGGAATGTCGCCGACTTCTGCGGCCACCGCTTTGTGGGTGCCGTCACCGCCGAGTACGGCGATCAACGACACACCGCGTTCAGCCATCCAGCGCGCGGCTTGGCGAGTGTCCGCCACGCTCTGGCGCAAGGTAAGGTCGAGGAACTCCAGGGTTGGCCAGTGGCTGTCACGCGCCTGGCGGCCATGACTGTTCTTCAGCACCGCAGCGGCGATGCCGGTCATGTCGGTGGGCATCAGCACCCGCTCGACACCGGTGGCACCAAAAGCTGCCAGCAGCCGCTGGATCACCGAGACTTTGTCGGTGCTGGAAAACAGCCCGGCATTCGCCGTCAGGCGCCGTACGTCCCGGCCGGACGCCGGGTTGGCAATGATGCCGACGGTCAATGGCAAGGGACTCATGCCAGCACCACAGGTAGAACAGGGAAAAGGCCTCGGCAGGAAAACACAGGGCACCTCTTTTTATTATCGGGTTGCCAGTCGCACTGGTTGCAAGGGCTAGAGCAAGGCCAGTGCCAGATTCGCAAAAAAGCGCCAGGATGCCTGTTCCAGAGCGGCCTTGACCTGAGTCAATGAGGGTTGGGATCACGCTCGATTGAGACGTCCCATATCAGCCAGCACGGGTTTGTGGTGAGACCTTGAGACGTTGCGTCTCACCTTCGCCGTGCGTGAACCGACGCTTGTCGACCGTCCATGAACGGCGCTTAATAGCCGCACAACTAAAAAGAAGATCGAACCGGAGACCTTAAATGCTTTCCGCACCCTCGAAGGCGCACGTGGATTGCGTCAGCCGTGTTTTGAAGAACGCAGCGCACCTGCCGCAACTGCCTGTGTCGGACTTGATATTGGACTCCTGGCGCCGTTCCATGGAGCAACACCACCTGGACCCCGGCTCATTACAAGGGCCACGGATCCTTTCGCAGAACGTGCTGCAGGAGTGTCAAGAACGCTCCGAACTGTTCCTGCGCATTGCCAGCGAAGAAGTCGCCCGCCTCCACGGTCGCGTGCGCGATGCCGACTACTGCGTGTTGCTCACCGATGCTCAGGGCCAGACCATCGACTACCGCGTGGAAACCTCTATCCGTAATGACTGCCGCAAAGCCGGCCTGTACCTGGGCACCTGCTGGTCAGAAGGCGAGGAAGGCACCTGTGGCGTGGCCGCGGTGCTGACCGCACGGACACCGGTCACGGTGCATAAGCGAGATCACTTTCGCGCCGCTTTTATCGGACTCACCTGCTCTGCCGCTCCAGTCTTCGACCCTCGGGGCGAACTGCTCGGGGTGCTTGATGTGTCCGCGGTGCGCTCTCCGGACGACCGCCGTTCGCAACACCTGATCCGGCAGATGGTGGTGCAGAGCGCGCGGGAAATAGAACAGGCGTTTTTCATGAGCAGTGCCCAGGGCTACTGGGTGCTGCGGGCCCACAACAGCCCGGGCTACGTCGACAGCCAACCCGATTACCTGCTCGCCTGGGACGATGACGGACGACTGCAGGCGCTGAACCCCGCGGCGCGACAGTGGCTGTTGCAAAGCTTTGGTCAGCTGCCGGAACACATCGACCACGTGTTCGATCAGCAGTCATTGCATCGGGCCAGGGACGAATCGCTTTGCCTGCTTCACGGCCAGGGTGCCCGCCATGCCTTGCATGGACGACTCAGCGCGCCACGGAGGGTGAAACGCAACCCTGCGCGCCGGGTACTGTCACCCGCCGAACTCGACCCGCGACTGGAAGAAAGCCTGCGCCTTGCGGTGCGAGTCAAAGACCGCAATTTACCGGTGCTGATCCAGGGCGAAACCGGTTCTGGCAAGGAAGTCTTCGCCCGCCAGTTGCACCAGGCCAGTCTGCGCCGTGAGCGGCCTTTTATCGCGGTGAACTGCGCAGCGATTCCCGAAAACCTGATCGAAAGCGAGCTGTTCGGTTATGTGCCCGGCGCCTTCACCGGTGCTTCGAGCAAAGGCATGCAAGGTCTGCTGGAACAGGCCGATGGCGGCACCCTGTTTCTCGATGAAATCGGCGATATGCCTCTGCCTCTGCAAACCCGTCTGTTGCGGGTTTTAGCCGAGGGCGAAGTGGCGCCCCTGGGAGCGTCACGCAGCAAAGCGATAGACATTCAGGTCGTCTGCGCGAGCCACCGCGATCTGGAAGCACGGGTGACCTCTGGCGAGTTTCGCGAGGACCTGTACTTTCGCCTCAGAGGCGCGCGATTCCAGTTGCCGCCGTTGCGCGAGCGCAGCGATCGACTGGCCTTGATCAACCGGATACTCGAAGAAGAATCGTTGGCCTGTGGGATAGCGGTGCAACTGGGAAGCGCCGCACTGGAATGCCTGCTCGGCTATCGCTGGCCGGGAAATGTGCGCGAACTGCGGCACGTGCTGCGTTACGCCTGCGCGGTGTGCGAGACCCATTTGATTCTGTTGAGTGACTTGCCTGAGCAACTGCTCGGCCATCGACGCAGTGATCCGGCTTCAGCTGACACCGTGGAACGCTGCGCCAGTCCGGAACGCCAGGCACTCATCGATGCCCTCGTGCGTCATCGCTGGAAACCCACCGCCGCGGCCAAGGCTTTGGGCATCTCCCGGGCAACGCTGTATCGACGGGTGCATCAACATGACATCGACATGCCTGGCAGAGGCTAACCACAGCTTCATCCGGCGGCCCCGCTCGCCATCGGGCAGCATACGGGTGCCGGTCAAACGTTTCGCCGCTACAATGCGCACTTCGACCGTGACAAGCCCGACTAAAAAAATATGTCCTTGCCCAAACATCATCTGGAACTGCTCAGCCCCGCCCGCGACGTGGCCATCGCCCGCGAGGCCATCCTGCATGGCGCCGATGCCGTGTACATCGGGGGCCCGAGCTTCGGCGCCCGCCACAACGCCTGTAACGAGGTGAGCGATATCGCCCAATTGGTGGAATTCGCCCGTCGCTACCACGCCCGGGTGTTCACCACCATCAACACGATCCTGCACGACAACGAGCTGGAGCCGGCGCGCAAGCTGATCCATCAGTTGTACGACGCCGGCGTCGATGCGCTGATCGTCCAGGATCTGGGCGTGATGGAGTTGGACATCCCGCCGATCGAGCTGCACGCCAGCACCCAGACCGACATCCGTACACTGGCGCGGGCGAAGTTCCTCGACCAGGCCGGCTTCTCCCAATTGGTACTGGCCCGCGAGCTGAACCTCAAAGAAATCCGCGCCATCGCCGACGAAACCGATGCGGCGATCGAGTTCTTCATCCACGGTGCACTGTGCGTGGCGTTCTCCGGCCAGTGCAACATCTCCCACGCGCAGACCGGCCGTAGCGCCAACCGTGGCGACTGCTCCCAGGCTTGCCGCCTGCCGTACACCCTCAAGGACGAAAAAGGCGGTGTAATCGCTTACGAAAAACACTTGCTGTCGATGAAGGACAACAACCAGAGCGCCAACATCCGCGCTCTGGTCGAAGCCGGCGTGCGCTCGTTCAAGATCGAGGGTCGCTACAAAGACATGGGCTATGTGAAGAACATCACCGCCTACTATCGCCAGCGCCTGGACGAGGTCCTCGAAGACCGCCCGGACCTGGCGCGCGCGTCCAGCGGCCGCACCGCGCACTTCTTCCTGCCCGATCCGGAAAAGACCTTCCACCGCGGCAGCACCGACTACTTCGTCAGCGACCGCAAGATCGATATCGGCGCCTTCGACACCCCAACCTTCACCGGCCTGCCGGTGGGCGTGGTGGAGAAAGTCGGCAAGCGCGATCTGCTGGTGGTCACCCACGAACCGCTGTCCAACGGCGACGGCCTCAATGTGCTGGTCAAGCGCGAAGTAGTGGGCTGGCGCACCAACATCGCCGAGCCGAAGGGCGAGTTCGAAGAGGACGGGGAAAAGCGCTACCGCTATCGTGTTGAGCCCAATGAGATGCCGAAGGGGTTGCACCAGCTGCGACCGAATCACCCGCTGAGCCGCAACCTCGACCACAACTGGCAGCAGGCCCTGCTCAAGACCTCCGCCGAGCGCCGGGTGGGTCTTGCCTGGGTCGCTCGCCTGCGTGAGGATCGCCTGGAGCTGACCGCCACCAGCGAGGAAGGTGTCAGCGTCAGTGTCACCCTGGACGGTCCCTTCGGCCTGGCCAACAAACCGGAACAGGCCCTGGAGCAACTGCACGACCTGCTCGGCCAACTGGGCACCACTCAGTACCACGCCACGGCTATCGAGCTGGATGCACCGCAGGCGTATTTCATCCCGAACTCGCAGCTCAAGGCCTTGCGCCGCGAAGTCATCGAAGCGCTGACCGCGGTCCGCATCAAAGCCCACCCTCGTGGTGGTCGCAAGGCCGAGACCAATCCGCCACCGGTGTACCCGGAGTCGCACCTGTCGTTCCTGGCCAACGTCTACAACCAAAAAGCCCGCGACTTCTATCACCGTCACGGCGTCAAGCTGATCGACGCGGCCTATGAGGCTCACGAGGAGACCGGCGAGGTGCCGGTGATGATCACCAAGCACTGCCTGCGTTTCTCCTTCAACCTCTGCCCCAAGCAGGCCAAAGGCGTCACCGGCGTGCGCACCAAGGTCGCGCCGATGCAACTGGTGCACGGTGACGAAGTGCTGACGCTGAAGTTCGACTGCAAGCCTTGCGAGATGCACGTGATCGGCAAGATGAAGGGGCACATCCTTGATCTGCCGCAACCGGGCAGCGTGGTGCAGCAAGTCGTCGGCCACATCAGCCCTGAAGACCTGCTCAAGACCATCCCTCGCGCGCCCCACTGAGTGACTTGCGAGCGCGGCGCTAGGACGCCGCGTTCGCAAGGCGGCTGAATGTTAAAGGCGTCACCAGGAGGGATTTGCAGACATAAAAAAACGCCAGGCCGGATCGGCGTTGGCGTTGGCGTTTTCTGTAAAGACAATCATCCGGGACTCCCGCAATACCTGCCGGCGGAGCCATACTTGGATGAGTATAAGGAAAATGGCAGGGGCGGCTGGATTCGAACCAACGCATGGCAGGATCAAAACCTGCTGCCTTACCGCTTGGCGACGCCCCTGTATCTGTTGCTGCGAGTGCTCGGCACTCTCTTTCTGATTTGTCCTTGCGGTACAAGCCCTGTAAGGGCCTCTGCAAGAACGGGCGGGAATTTATCAACTTTCGCTTCGCCTGGGAAGGCCAAAACAAAAATATATTTGTTTTAAAACAGATGCTTACTCTTGATCCTGGAGGGTGCCATGGCAGCTGTTACCGATACACTGAAGCTGTTTCTCGCCGGCGATGTCATGACCGCCCGCGGCATCGACTCAGTACTGCCGCATCCTGGCGATCCGCGGCTTTACGAAGGCTACGTCAAGAATGCCGGCGTTTACGTCCGGCTGGCAGAAAGACTCAATGGCCCGATTCCCCTCCCCGTCGATTTCACCTATGTCTGGGGCGCAGCGCTGGATGAGCTTGAACTTCGCCAGCCACACGCACGCATCATCAATCTGGAAACGGCGGTGTCCCGTCGCGGACGACCGGAGCCAAAGGGCATCAATTACCGAATGAGTCCGGAGAACTTCCCGGCCATCAGCGCAGCCGGCATCGACTGCTGCGTGCTGGCCAACAACCATGTGCTGGATTGGGGGGCAGCCGGCCTGGCCGATACACTGGATACCTTGTCGAGCAACGGTATGTGCAGCGCCGGCGCCGGGCACAACCGGCAATCCGCCGAAGCGCCCGCGGTGCTGCCACAGCCTGGCGGGCGGCGCGTGCTGGTGTTTGGCCTCGGCGCACCCGACAGCGGCATTCCGCTGGACTGGGCCGCCACGGACAAGCGCGCGGGTGTCGCGCGGTTGGAAGATCTGTCGATGCAAAGCCTGCGCCCTGTGGCCGAACGGATTCTCGAGAGCAAAAAACCGGGGGATCTGGTGGTCACCTCCATTCATTGGGGTGGCAACTGGGGGTTCGATATCCCGCGTGAGCAGGTCCAGTTCGCCCATGCCTTAATCGACGAGGCCGGAGTTGACGTGGTGCATGGGCATTCCTCGCACCACGTCAAGGGCATTGAGGTGTACCGCGAACGCCTGATTCTTTATGGCTGCGGTGATCTGCTGAACGATTACGAAGGCATCGAGGGCCACACAGCCTTTCGCGGCGACCTGGGGCTTCTGTACTTTGCCTCGTTGGCCCCGAGCGGGCACCTGCAGTCGCTGGACCTGATACCCACCCGCCTCTGTCGCTTTCGCATCTGTCGCGCCGAAGGGGATGACCTTCAATTGTTGCACGACACCCTTTCTCGCGAATGCGCATGCTGGGGCAGCAGCATCCAGCCGGGCGCGAAAAATGCCTTCGAGTTGCGTTGGTAGGTGCCTCTGGACATGTGAAAGCCCCAGGAACCTTCAGTCATGCCTACCTTTGTGGCGAGCGAGCTTGCTCGCGTTGGGCTGCGTAGCGGCCCCAAGAATCTGATAACAATCATCGATTTTTGTGAGTGCTACGCACTCAAGCGGGAGCAAGCTCCCTCGCCACAGGTTTCTCACTGACTCAAGACTTTCTTAAATGAACAGCATTGGGGAACCTTCCCGGTTTTTTTCGTTTCTGCGTCGTTTTTGCATTTTTGTGCGACAGATTCCACTTCCGGTACTCCCGTGCCACTCCCTCGTGGTGTTAGTTTGGAAAAGTTTCTGACTCATCGACCAGATATTTCTCACAAACTGCCTGCAAAGGAATGCCCCGACAATGGATTTATCACTCAAGCACCTGACCGCGACAACCCTGATACTGGCCAGCCTTTCGTCGTTCACCACGTTAGCCCACGCCAATATCACCCCGCAACAGAGCGCGACCATCCTCAAGACCTTCAGTGACGCATCGGTAACCGATTTCAGACAGTTCCTGGGACGGCTGGCCAAGAGCGACCTTGCCAACACCAACGACCTCGGCCCGGCAATCAGTGCCTTCCAGAGCAACAAGACCCTTTCCCCTGAACAGCAGAACGAGATCCATCGTCTGCTTGGCCTCTATGCACGGGTGAAATACGGCAGTGCTGCCACCGAGACCCTGCGCGAATTGGTGGCAATCCCGACTTTCCGCGTGGAAGGCGTTGCTCAGCACGACAATCCCGAATTCATCAAGATCGCCGACAAGCTCAAGGGCCTTGCCCAGGCTTTCAATCTGAACTTTCGCAATATCGACAACCGCGTTTATGAAATTTCCCTCGCAGGCAACGGCGACGAAGTCGTAGGCATTCACGCGCATGCCGATGTGGTGCCCGTGACGCCAGAAAACTGGGTCCTGAAAGACGGCACCCGCCTCGATCCATTCAAGGTCACCCTGGTCGGCGACCGCCTGTATGGCCGGGGCACCGAGGATGACAAGAACGGCATCGTGGTGGCGCTCTACGCCATGAAGATCATCAAGGAAGAGAAGTTGCCGCTGGCGAGGAATTTCAAGCTGCTGGTAGACACCACCGAAGAAACCACCGGCGACGCCATCCCCTATTACTTCGAACACAACCCGACACCCAACTACAACCTGGCGCTGGATGGCGGCTACCCGGTAGTGATTGCAGAGAAAGGCTACGGCACCGTCATGGCGAACTTTTCCCGGCGTAAGGCAGAGGGCAAAGGCGCCGAAATCACTGCAATGACCGGCGGCCTGGCCACCAACCAGATTCCATCGACTTCCGTCGCCACCCTGATGAGCGACAAGCCCGCCGAATTGGCCGCCAGCCTGCAGAAAGCCGGTACTGATTATGCCAAGCGCAATGGCGGCAACTTCGAGGTGACTGCCAAGGTCGTCGGCAACGACGTCATGCTGACGGTCACCGGCGTTTCCGCCCACTCCTCCGAGCCAGAGTCAGGCGTCAACCCGGTGGCCAGGATGCTGGACTTCATCAACAGCCTCGACGGGAAGGTCGCGCTCAAGCACAACCACATTACCGATGCCGCCCGCTACGCCGCCGACAACTGGGGGCTGGACTACCTGGGTGGCAAATTGGGGGTCGGTTTTTCCGATGCCTTCATGGGACCGCTGACCGCATCCCTGACCTATGTCGGGATGGATGAAAAAGCCTTCAAGCTCGCGGTGAACCTGCGCGTGCCGAAGGGCAAATCCCCGGAAGTGCTCAAGACCGAAATCGCCGAAAAACTTGGCGCCTGGAGCAAGAAGACCCACATTGCGGCTTCCTTTGACTACTCGATCGCCGAGCCAATGCACCGCAACCCAGAGGGTGAATGGGTCAAGGCCCTGCTGGCTGTGTCCAGCGAAAACCTTGGCATGGAACACAAGTTCGGCACCTCTGCCGGCGCCACTTCCGTCCATGAGTTGCCCAATGGCGTGCAGTTCGGCCTGGCCAGGCCAGAGCTCAAGTACACCGGCCATAACGACGATGAGTTCAAGACCGTCGACCAGTTCCTGCTGGACTTGCAGATCGTGACCGAAATGTTCGGGCGCATTGGGCAGTTGCCGAAACTCTGATCCTCCCTTCCGGACCCGGTATGCTGGCGGGTCCGTCAGTCAGTTAAGACGTAATGCTATCCGTAGCAGCTGCCGAGCCTGCGAGGCTGCTGCTACATCGAGTGCGTCGCGGCTCTGGAATTCAGTGAGATCAATTTATGCCGCTAAGTTTTCATAAAATGCACGCCAATGGCGATGATTTCGTCATTGTGGACTCGCGAAACTCGGCCAATCCAATCACCAGTGCCATGGCTCGGCAACTGGGTGATCGGCACAGAGGAATCGGCTTCAATCAACTCGCGGTGATGCTCGATTGCGATGATGCCGCTGCGCGCTTGATGTTTTGGAATGCGGATGGCTCCACACTGGATGTTTGTGGCAGCGCAACGCGGGGTGCCGCGGACAGGCTGATGCGCGAATCGAATACCAGGTCGATAGTGCTGCGAACCAACCGTGGTCTACTCGTGTGTGAACGAACCTCGACCGGCGCGATATCTGTCAGCATGGGGAAGCCACTTTTCGGCTGGTCGCAAATCCCCCTGGCTCTGGAACTGGATACCGCTGTTTTGCCACTGGCGGGTGGTCCAGCCGCTACCAGCATGGGCAATCCGCACTGCACTTATTTTGTCGATGACCTGACAGCCGTTGATATAGCGACCATCGGACCGACCATTGAAACCAACCCTCTATTCCCCCTCAAGACGAACGTGCATTTTGTCCAGATCATTAACCGCAAGCACATTCGATTGCGCATTTGGGAGCGCGGCGGTGGTATTCCCCTAGGTTCCGGATCCTGCTCTTGTGGCGCCGCTGTTAACGGAATTCGTCGTGGCTTGTTAGACCCTTGTGTTGAGGTTGAATGTGATGGTGGAACCGTAACGGTTCAATGGGATGGCGTGGGACCTGTCTTTCTCATCGGGCCGGTAGAGACAACGTTTTCGGGAACTGTTCAAGACAGCCTCTCCTTCAGGCAATGAATCGGCGACCATCGCATAACTGACCTATTCTGAATCGACCGACAAAAGATCACCCTTTTGCGGTACCTGAATTCGTTACAGCAATGGAGGCTGAATGATGAAGGAGCATTCGATTGAGTTTCGCGCCGCAGAGGTGCGTACGCCGCACTCTTCGCCCCTCGCCATGACCCGTTCCACCCCATCTCCCACGCTCAATAGCCGCATCGAGCTGTACACCCAGGAGCCGATGGTCAACTGGCTAGGTCCGTTTCAGCTGATGCGCACGGGCTTACAAACGGCTGTCGCCACCACAATGGGTGCTTTCGCCGACCCGCGCGAAATGCTGGCCGTGCTCAACCCTCGGGGCTCGAACCCGCCCATCCAGGTGGCTGGCGACGGTGACGTGTGGATCGATTATCTGGCTGATACCGGTGACGGCTGGGACTCCACCTATTCGATGGCCCTGTGCGTCAGCCATGATGCCGAGTTGCCCGAGCACCAACTCAAGTTGCCCCGCGGCCACGTGCTGTTGCTCGGCGGCGATCAGGTCTATCCCACACCGGCCCAATCCGGCTACCGCACCCGCTTCCTGGATCCTTTCCGCGCCGCCTTTCCCGCACCGGTGCCCAAGGTGCGCCCTGATGACCAGGAACAGCCCGTGCTGCAACCTGATGCACCGTGGCTGCTGGCAACGCCTGGCAACCACGATTGGTATGACGGTCTGCGCGGTTTCTCCCAACTGTTTTGCGAGCAGAAACCCATCGGAGGCTGGGAAACCCGCCAGCGCACCAGTTACTACGTGCTACAGCTGCCCAATGGCTGGTGGATCTGGGGTCTGGATTTGCAGTTGGAGTCCATGATCGACCGGCAGCAGAAGCAATACTTCGAAGAGATGCGCACCAAACTGCAGCCAGGCGACCGCGTGATCCTCTGCACGCCCGAACCAAGTTGGGTGGACGAAGCCGAACGGCTGGCACGCGAGGAGAGCAAGGCCTTGCCCTCGATCGAAACTCAGACGCCGCGCTTTCGCAGCCTGCGCGAGATCGAGGAACTCTTGGGTGATCACCTGGCGGTGGTCTTGGCCGGAGACTCGCACCATTACGCGCGCTACCAGCCACAAGCTGGCACTCAGGCGCCGCAACGCATCACCTGCGGAGGCGGTGGCGCCTTCTTGAATGCCACCCATCAGCTTCCCGATCCGCCCAAGCCGATCAACGTTGGCGGAACCCGGCAGCATTACGAGCTGGCTGCGGTCTACCCGGACAAACAGACCTCCGAACAACTGCGTAATCGGGCATGGCGGCTACCTACCCGCAATCTCTCGTTCTGCGGCATGCTGGCCCTCTTGTACCTGCTGTTCGACTGGATGGTACAAAGCGCCAGCACGGTGCCCCACCCGGCACGAGGCAACCGCAGCCTGATGGACGTGTTGTCTGACCTCCAAGCGTCTGTTTCCAACATTAGCGAAGTTTGGCGACACCTGCTTCTGGTCATATCACACAGTCCCTCGTCGGTGATGTTCGCTGTGCTCATTGTGCTGGGTTGCGCAGTGTTCTCAGCCGCCGGGGTCAAGCGCACCCGAAAGCTCGCCTATGCCATTGGCGCTGTTCACGGGGTACTTCATCTGGGACTGGCGATCGGACTGCTGTGGCTCATGGGCCGTGTCAACATCCACTACTTGCAATTGGAGGTGGAAAACCTGCACCAAGTCTTGTTGTTCCTGGCGGAGACGCTGGTGCTCGGCGGCAGTTTTGGAGGCCTGCTGTTCGGTGCCTGGATGGTGATGGGCAACACCTTCTGGGGGCTACACAGCGAGGCGGTTTTTTCCTCCCAGTGCATCGCCGACCACAAATGCTTCCTGCGTATGCACTTCAAAGGCGACCAACTCACCCTTTACCCGCTCAAGTTGGAGAAGGTCTGTCGGCGCTGGTCCGTGGCATCAGGCGTCGCCAAACTGGCGCAGGTGCAGCGCACCTGGAGGCTTCGGGCAACACCTGAAAGCACTGGCCCGCGCTTCGTGCCAGCCTCGGGTGCGCTCAAGCTACAACTGATCGAACCGCCCATCGAAATTCTGCGGAAGTAAACCGCTTTTCGTAGGAGCCAGGCTTGCCGGCGAAGGCGAACTCAAGGACGCCTTCGCCGGCAAGCCTGGCTCCTACGGGTCCTCCGAAGGTCCTTTAAAGGGCTGAGTGATTGTGTCGCGGCGCGGCCGCACCTGCCGTCCGCTTAAAATCATGTAGGCCGCGCGGCGATGCGTTTTTTGGATTTATCTCAGGCCTGCACAATTCACAATCGAAATATGCACGCCATTCCTTCGCGTCCTCCTCATCCCGTCTCCTCCTCCCTAGTAGTCTGAAACTCCCAGCCCGCTCAGGAGTATCGGGCAATGCGCAATTTCTGGCGTTTCGCCATAGTGCGGCCAAAGGTCAGCGGTCAGGCCTCGATGACCGCATCTGCCCGGGGAAAAAGTCATGACTATTGACGAACAAAATGCATTGCTAACAACCAACTCTCTGAGCGTCACGGCGACCGGTGTGGACGTTACGCTGGACGAAACGGCCGGGTTGCAGAACGCCACCGCCACGCCAAGCGCTCCGGAAAACGCTAACGACAACGACACGGCGCTACCCCTGCCCTCGGCCTTCTCTTCCCGTTTGACCGTCCTTGGGGCAGGTACCGCAATGGATGCGGCCTTGAGTGGCTATACCGGTGTCGTGGGCAATACGGGCAGCAATGCGTTCACCATCAGCGGCGCAACAAGCGCTACCGATGTCAGCTTCGTCGACAGCAATGGCGCACCGCTCAACAACGTGGACAGTGGACTGGATACCCTCGATGGCACCAGCATCTTTCTCTATACGGATACGGTGAACAACAACATCGTTCTGGGCCGAGTCGGGGGCGCAACCGGCGCAATCGTGTTCGCGGCCTATATCGAAGAAACCGGATCGCCGGTCACGGGCGGCAAGATCTGGACCGTGGAGTATCAACCGCTCAAGCATCCAGGTACGACGAACCCCGATGACCCGGTCGATCTGACGGGTTTGGTTTTCATCGGAGCCAGTCAGAACCTGGAATTCAGTCTCGATAAGGCGCCCTCCGGTCAGAACCTCTTCCTGATGTTCACGACAGCGACCCCGGCAACTGAAACGGTCAATGGTGTCGTGCGGATCACGGATCCCGCCGTCATTGCCACCGGCAAGTTACCGGCGAATCAGTCCGGGCTTGACCCCAACAGCACGGCCGACGACATCAATATAACGACTGGCGACACGATCAATACCAGTCAGGCGGGTGGGCCGACCACCTTCGGCACCAACAACCAGATGATTACGGAACAGGAAGGTATCCGTTTTTCGTTCGTCACGGGTGCCAGGCAGGATGTGACCATTCCCAACCTGGATCAGAACGAAGCCGATCTTGAATCCAACATCGACTACACCGGCGTGGTCAATGTGAAGACGGTCAGTTTCGACGTCGTGCAGTTGCAAAGCGGCAAGAGCGCTGTCGTAAAAATCAGCGCATTCACCACCGCTGTTGAATCTGGCACGCAATTCATCGACGGCTATGCGAATGATACGAAGGTTGACATCGTCAGTGTTCGCGTCCTCAACAGCGCCGGGACGGTGCTCGAGAATTCAGCCGGACCGGAGAATGATCCGGCCATTGGCATCACCTTTACTAGTGGGGTTGCAACCATCACCGGCATTAAAGCCGGCTACGTGATCGAATACACCACAACGTTGGATCACAACCGCGTGCTCATCGAGAACGGGGCGGCCCTCAACGCCAGGGGCAATGAGCACGCCGATTTTGATATCGATGGCCTCCACCTGTTCCAAGCCTCTATTACGAAAGCCGAAATCGGTTCCCAGATGATCTTCGAAGACGACGGGCCGGCGGCGACCGGGACCGCCGTGGCGGGAACCGTCGACGAGGACGGCCTGGCCAATGGCATTGCCGGTGGTACCGGCGACGTGGCTGGCGAGGCGACCACGGCCAGCGGCAGCGTGACCGGCATCTTCCAGTCCGGTGTCGACACGCCGCTGACCTTTGCCTTGTCGAGTGACACCAGCGGCTTGCCGGCGCTGAGTTCGGGCGGGGTGGCGCTGGTGTACAGTGTCGCGGGCAACACGCTCACCGCCAAGGCCGGCGCAATCGACGTGTTCACCTTCAGCCTCACCGCAGCGGGTGCCTACACCTTCACGCTGCTCAAGCCGCTGGATCACGCGGCAGGCAACAACGAGAACGACATCACCATCAACCTGGGCTCGCTGCTGCAAGCCACCGACAAGGACGGTGACACGGTGACGGCCGCGGCCGAGAAGTTGGTCATCACCGTCGACGACGATACGCCGACCGCGACCGGCACCGCCGTGACAGGAATCGTCGACGAGGACGGCCTGGCCAATGGCATTGCCGGCGGTACGGGCGACGTGGCTGGCGAGGCGACCACAGCCAGCGGCAGCGTGACCGGCATCTTCCAGTCTGGCGCCGATACGCCGCTGAGCTATGCCTTGTCGAGTGACACCAGCGGCTTGCCAGCGCTGAACTCGGGCGGGGTGGCGCTGGTGTACAGCGTCGCGGGCGACACGCTCACCGCCAAGGCCGGCGCAATCGACGTGTTCACCTTCAGCCTCACCGCAGCGGGTGCCTACACCTTCACGTTGCTCAAGCCGCTGGATCACGCGGCAGGCAACGACGAGAACGACATCACCATCAACCTGGGCTCGCTACTGCGAGCCACCGACAAGGACGGTGACACGGTGACGGCTGCGGCCGAAAAACTGGTCATCACCGTCGACGACGACACGCCGACGGCAACCGGGACCGCCGTGACGGGAACCGTCGACGAGGACGGCCTGGACAATGGCATTGCCGGTGGTGTGGGCGACGTGGCTGGCGTGGCGACCACAGCCAGCGGCAGCGTGACTGGGATCTTCCAGTCCGGCGCCGACACGCCGCTGAGCTATGCCTTGTCGAGTAACACCAGCGGCTTGCAGGCGCTGAGCTCGGCCGGGGTGGCGCTGGTGTACAGCGTCGCAGGCAACACGCTCACCGCCAAGGCCGGCGCGACCGACGTGTTCACCTTCAGCCTCACCGCAGCGGGAGCGTACAGCTTCACGCTGCTCAAGCAGCTGGATCATACGGCTGGCAACGACGAGAACGACATCACCCTCAACCTGGGCACGCTGCTGCAAGCCACCGACAAGGACGGCGACACGGTGACGGCCGCGGCCGATAGACTGGTCATCACCGTCGACGACGATACACCCGTTATAGGGACAGCCCCTGTGCAGGATGCCGATCCCGATTTGGGTGCGACGTCATGGACCTTTTCGGGTGACTTCGCCTACTCGATAGGTGCGGACAAGCGCGGGCCAACCTACTCTTCGGCAGCGGACAGTGATTTTGCCCAACTCGCCCTCTCTGGTTCGGCGAACGATGTTGCGATCGTTGATCCAACGGTCACCTGGGATTCAGAGAATCTCGACGCTGCCACGTTTAACGTGTCGTTCAAATACGATCACGATCGGAATGCTGGCACCGCGCCTGAACTGGTGGAAGGCACACTGGTGTTTGACAAAGCCAATGACACCTATACCTTCGAGATGGATGCGCTGCAAACGACGCAAGACGTCACGCTGGGCGAAGGCACTGGATACGAAACGTATGACGTGGATGGTACGAGCCCTTCCAGTGGCCCGTCACCTGTGGCCACAGGGAAGCTTGGTGAAGATTTCTTCATCCAGATCACGGGCTTCGAGGCACCACTTAGTGCCGGCGGCAATACTGTTGTGGCGGCGGGTGAACTTGTGAGCGGCACGCTGGCCGCTGTAACCTTGTCCAGCACTGCTCTGGGCGTCTCCGGAAATACGATCCAGGCAGGTGAGGCGGCCAACATCAATTTCTTCAAGACTGATCCGAAAGGAGATCTGGACGCGAACAATTTTAGTTTCGCGACCGATTTCTTTATCAAGTTCGATGGATACGAGACTGAAAGCGATGATCTTTTGCTGATAGTCAGTCTTGCTGATGCAAATGATCCCTCCATCACTACAACACGTGCCATCTACGTCGATCAATTCGATGTGTACGAGAACGATACGGTCAACACCGATCTTGTTGGAACCAAGTACGAGGCCCTTATCCTCAACGACCCAGCCGATCCGAACGACCCGTTCCTGGACAATAATGATGCTCTATTGATTGTTGAAAGTAATGACTTCAACATTCAGACCGGTGATAACTGGCTCATCAAGGGTATTCAGATTCTTTCGAATGATGCTGGCCTTACGGGCAGCGCGATAAATCTGAATCGCGATGTCGGTGCCGATGGCGCAAGCAGCACTTCCGCACAGCCGGTCAGTGGTCTCGTCGGGCCTGGAAACACGATTGCGGAGGATACGAGTACGAATCCGCTGAAGATCATCGATGCTGGTTTCTCCACCACCACGACTACACCCGCTACCCTTGATCTAACGCTGGATTTCAAGGTCGTCGATAGAGATAGCGATTTCACCGATGTCCAGACGATTGATATCGAAAATCCTGTCGTGGTCGAACTGGTGGGAGTAACTAACTTGGCACCGACAGATTTGGTGCTTTGATCCGCTAAGAAGAGTACACGCGTGAGACAGGACGGCTTGGCTCCCACAAGGGGTCAGGCCGTTTTTTTATTGGGCCACTGCGGTCCCTGAGCCAAGGCCAGACGAGCCTTGCGGCATGTCCTCATTCACAAACGGAATAGGCGGCACCGTTCCTTCACGCCCTCGTGCTGTTCCCCCATCCAAGTAGTCTGAAACTCCCATCCCGCTTGGGAGTATCGGCCGATGCGCAACCCCCGGCGCATGCTCATAGTTGTGAACTATGGTCAACGGTCAGGCCTCGATGACCGCAATTGCTCGGGAGAAAAATCATGGCTATTGGAATCACCGGCGTGGACGTTTCACTGGACGAGACTGCCGGGTTGCAGAACGCCACCGCCACGCCAACCCCTGCAGGAGACGCTGACGACAACGACATTCTGGTGACGTCCCTGCCCTCGGACTTCTCTACCCGTTTGACCGCACTTGCGGCAGGTACCGCAACGGGTGCGGCCTTGAGTGGCTATACCGGTGCCGTGGGCGACACGGGCAGCGATGCCTTCACTGTCACCGATGGAGCAACCATTACCGATATCAGCTTCGTCGACAGCGCTGGCGCACCGCTCGATGGCGTGGACAGCGGACTGTTCACCCTCGATGGCACCAGCATCCTTCTCTATACAGATACGAACAACAACATCCTTCTGGGCCGCGCCGGGGCCGCAGATGGCGCGATCGTGTTCGCTGCCTATATCGAAGAAACCGGATCGCCGGTCACCGGTGGCAAGATCTGGACCGTGGAGTACCAACCGCTCCAGCATCCAGATGATACGAACCCCGATGATTCACTCAATCTGCTGGATAAGGTATTCGTCGGAACCAGTCAGGACCTGGAATTCAGTCTGGCCAATGCGCCCTCCGGTCAGAACCTCTTTCTGATGTTCACGACGCCGGACCCGACAGTTGTCGACGTCGGTGGTGTTTTGCGGATCACGGAACCCACCATCATCGCCACCGGCAAGGACCCCGCAAACCAGTCAACTGGCGTCAATATAAACACTGGCGATACGATCAACACCAGCCAGGCAGGTGGCCCGACCACCTTCGGCACCAACAGCCAGATGATTACGGAACAGGAGGGAATTCGTTATTCGTTCGTCACCGGTGCCAGGCAGGATGTGACCATTCCCAACCTGGATCAGACCGAAGCAGATATTGAAGCCAACATCGACTTTACCGACGTCGTCAATGCGAATAAGGCCAGTTTCGACGTCGTGCAGTTGCAAAGCGGCAAGAGTGCCGTCGTAAAAATCAGCGCATTCACCACCGCTGCTGAACCTGGCGTGAATTTCATCGACGGCTATACAAATGATTCGCTGGTTGAGATCACCAGTGTTCGCGTTATCAACATCAGCACCGGGCTGGTGATCGAGAATTCAGACGGACCGGAGGATGATCCCGCTATTACCATCAGTTTTGATGCTGACGGGGTTGCAACCATCACCGGCGTTAAAGCCGGCTACCGGATTGAATACACCACAACGGAGGATCATAACCGCGTGCTCGTCGAGAACGGGGCGGCCCTCGACGCCAGGGGCAATACTCACGCCGATTTTGATATCGGTGCTTTCACACTGCTCCAAACTGCTGTTACGACCGCCGAAATCGGCTCCAAGATCATCTTCGAAGATGACGGCCCGGCACTCGCCTTTGGCAACCTGATCGGAACCGGTAGTGTCCTGCCGCAAACTGGCTTCTGGAGTAATTCGGCCGGCGCCGACGGGCTGAGCGCGGCCGGTCTGGATATTTCGGTGAACAGCGCGTTCACCCTCGTCAGGCCAGACAACACGACCACTACCGGCACCGCCACCCTCACCGAGCTGCTGCTCTCACCGGACGGCAATGGCGCGTACCAATTCGAAGGGACATTGACCGGCGATTTCGACAACAACGTCGCTACAGCGGATACCACCATCGACTACACGCTGACCGCCTTTGACGATGGCAGCTATGCACTGGATCTGGTGCAGGGCTTCGGTTCGACGGTCGTGCTCAGCACTGCCGATGGCTCGCTCGCTGCCGGCGGTCCGGACCCTGTGCGCACATTGTTAATTCCGAAAACGAATGACCCGACTATTCCTTCGCCATCCGAGGAGGTTGTGTTCTTTTCCGCGAAGGCGCTTGCGTCGACTTCGGACATCCTGACCGGTATCGGGCTTGGAGCACCCGACCCCACCGAAGCCCAGCTACAGACCAACCCCCTGCCCTCGTACATCGACCCGAGGGCCATGAACGTCAGCACGTCCGGCATCGGCGTCGCCAATAACGTCCTCCAGGGAGACAACCTGGTGGCAATCGGCGCTACCGATGAAAGTTTCGTCGTCAATCCGGAGAGCCTGGTGACGGCGATGAAGGTCTTCATCGACAACTCTGTAGCGGGTTACAACACAGCGACCGAGGACCTGTACTACAGGATCTACTACGAGGACGGCTCGACTTCGGACCTCATCGAGGTGAATACCCTGACTCCAGAGCCCCGTGGACAGGTGTCCTTCCTCATTGAGCAGGAAGGCACGGCGCTGATCGACGCGGTTCAGCTCACGATGGGCCGAGGCGACATCAAGATCCCGGTGATCCAGTTCATTCAGGAGACCGAGAGCCTGGCCAGCGATATTCAGCTGACGTTCAACGCGACGGTGACGGACAGGGATGGGGACTCGGCATCAAGTACGTTTGACGCCAACCTGTTCGCCAATGACTTGGCCGGCGCCTTCGACTACACGCTGGTGGGTACGGGCGGTGAGCGTGATGCCTTCAACGTCGACTTGTCATTCGATGAGAACCTGTACCAGATCACCGGCTTCGACGCGGACACACTGCGAGACACCCTGGTACTCAACGGCGACCAGAGCGCCGTTTTCCAGATCGACAACAGCGGCACAGACAGCATCGTGACGGTTGCCGAAACGGGCGGAGACGTCACGACCATCACCTTGGTCGGGGTTGATCTTCTGAGTAGCGACATTGTTATCGGCGGCGTCTGAGAAACGCACGCAAAAGGATGCGAGGGTGGCGAAAGCCACCCTCGCATCCTTTTGCAGTTCCAATCGGAGGGTGTCAGAACGTCTTTTTTTGACGGGAAACCAAATCCATTTCCACCCACGAGGACTCGGGTGGTTTTTCGTTGTTGGTGAGCCCGTGCTTCAGCGCATACATCAACAAATCGATGCGGTTGATCAGATTAAGCTTTTGATAAATGTTGCTGAGGTGGTTATGCACGGTGTGTTCACTGATGCCCAGCCGCCCGGCGATGCTCATGTATTTGGCGGATGGATCCCCCACAATGGCGCGAATCAGTTCCCTCTCGCGCAGCGTCAGCCGCGCCTGTTTCGCCTGCTCCAGATTGCATTTCAAGTGTATATGCCCGGTCGCGGAATAGCCGGAAAGCCCACCGGCCCAGGCTCTATCCTTTCCGGTGTCGCGGTGATGGACCGTGATGATGGCCTGGATGATCGATTCCGTCGGGTCTTCCGCCAGCACGATGCCGCGTGCGCCCGCCTCTATTGCCTGGGCAACGGGGACGGATTCGTACAGGCCCTTGAGCACCAGCACTTTCATTTCGGCGCTGCGGGTGAGTCCCGCAACGACCTCCAGCGGGTTCAGCGCATCTGGAAAGAAACTGAAAAAAATCACATTGGGACGCAACTGATCGGCAAGATCCAGCGCATTGGTATAGGTGGTGGCCTGGCCGCTCACTTCCATCTGAGGCTTCCTGGCATTGATCAAATCTTGAAGGCCCATGAGAACGAGGGGACGACAATCGATCAGCATCACGCTTATTGGTTTTCTGTGGGTCGTCATACGTTCCTGACTCCCTTGAATAATTAACTCTGACCTCCCTCCCTTGGCCTTCATGGATCAGCAGCTGCCTCACCTGACCACCGTGATCGAAGGACAGATGCGAGCGCCGACAGGCCTTACGGTGCCCACCCGGCTATTCATCCCAGGAGGACACTTCCACTGGCTTCACCGGCAGGAGTTGCGACGTTTCCAAAAGCCGGGCAAAGCCATCGAGGCAACATAAATAGGAATAATCATCAACAGCTTGCGCATGATTGATGTGCTCCCTCGATCTGTTCAACTGAGTCTAGGCCAGACCAGCACACTGCCAGCACGCCCATCCGCCAGTCGTCGACTCAAGCCTCCTGCGAGTAGCCCGACTGACGTTGCCAAGGACCCCCCTCCCCTAGAAAATCAAGGTGTTAGGCTCGCCGCGGGAGAGCTGCGACCAAACCTGATTCCGATCAAAATCGTCAATTAACCGACGAGTGGCGTGAAGGCACGCACAGAATAAACTCTGACGTCAATTTGTCGGCAAAACTTGCCTCGCCGAGGTCATGGCTCAAATTGGCGTCCAGTGAGGATGGGGATACACAGTCGGTATTGCGACAGGATCAGGGGGATGTGAAGTTTTGGCTGGAGCTGCCGGAGCTCAACCAGCCATTAACGCTTTCGACACTTTCGGCAGGCAGCTTTCCCGCCCAGCGATTGAGCGTGAGGACATTGGTGACGAACTCGTATTGCGTCTTGAGCAGGTCACGACGAGCCCGGAATTCGTTGCGTACGCTGGTCAGTACATCGACGGCATTGACCATGCCGTAATCGAGCGCTTTCTCTGCCGCCACTCTGGACAGCTGTGCCGAGGCCAGGGCATTTCGGCTCGCACTGATTTTTTCTCCGCTCGAATTGGCGGTCAGGTAAGCGCTGGTGATCTCCTTGACCACCCGGCGCCGGATCGCTTCCAGTTCCTGCTCGGCGGTAATCTGATCCTGGTAGAGCCCACGGACCCGCGCCGAGGTCGAGCCACCGCTGTACAGCGGCACCTGAACGCCAATACCGGCGACATAGCTGTCGGTGCGCGGCGCCAGGGTATTGTTGTAGCCCTCGTTGGTCTGCTGCGCGCTCAGCGTAAGACTCAGGGTCGGATAGTGCCCGCCCTTGCCGCTACGCAACGCTGCGCCCGCGGCTTCGACACCGCTCTCGTTGGCCTTGAGCGCCGGGTTTAGCGCTATACCGTCGCGGACCCAGGTTTCCAGGCTCTGCGCTGAAACCCGCAGTTGCACGTCATCGCGAATCCGGTTGAGCTTCTCCTTCACCGGCCGGCCGACGATCTCTGCCAGCGCCTCGCGACTGATACTGGCCTGGTTCTGGGCATCCAGTTCCTGCGCCGCCAGCAAATCTACCCGAGCCTTGAGGTCGAGTTGATCAGTCACCAATGCCAGCTGCTTTTCGTACAACGCATTGACTCGGTCCAGACTCTTTTGCGTGGTTCGACGCTCCGCCCTCACCAACTCCAGTTCATCTTCGGCCGCCAACGCGGCGAAGTAACGCTGCGCCAAGTCCACTGTGGCCTCGGCCTGGGCATCCAGCGCTTGGGATTCGGACTGCTTGGCCAGGCTTTTGAATTTTTGGTAGTTCTCCCACGCGGTCTTGTTGTAGAGGTACTGACGCAGCACCAGGCTGTAGTTTTCGCTATCGTAACTGCGCTCCACCAGGTCGCTCTCCTGATGAATCCGATTCGTCCCGGCGTTGAGCGATACCTGCGGGAACAGCGCACCCATAGCCTCGCGCTGATGTTCCTTACCCGCCTGGGCTTGCGCATAGGAGGCCAATACCCGCGGATCTTCCAGCCGTGACTCACGATACAACTGCATGAGGTCGGTGGAAAACGTCGAGGCGCTGACCCCGGTCGGCGTTGCCGCAGTGGTTTGCGCCAGGGCGGTACCCGCTGCAAGCATGAACGCACCGCCCAGCAGAACTGCCGACGCGCTCATGGTCATTCCTCGATCATCGATTGAGAGATGGCATCGCGGGCCGGCTGTATCAAGTACTGAAACAGCGTGCGTTCCCCGGTGATGATCAATACGTCCGCCGGCATCCCCGGCAACAACTTGCGCTCACCCAAGGTGCGCGCGCCCTCCTCGGTTACCCGCACCCGCGCCAGGTAATAGGCAGTCCCGGCCTTTTCGTTGACCAGCCGGTCAGCCGATACGCTGCTGACCTCGCCTTCGATCACGGGAGTGGTCGAGCTATTGAACGCGCCGAAACGGATATCGGCACGCTTGCCGATGGCGATACGATCAATATCCACCGGCGCCACCTGGGCCTCTATGACCAGCTCGGAAACCGATGGAACGATATCCAGCAGCGGCGTCGCCGGGCTCACGACACCACCAATGGTGTGCACTGTCATGCCAATCACCATGCCCGCCTCGGGTGCGCGGATGACGATACGACTGAGCCGGTCTTCCAGGGACGACGTTTTCTCTTGCAAGTCGTACATCCTGGTCTGAACCTCGGCCAGCTCCTTGACCACCTCGGTACTGAAATCCTTGTCGATTTGCAGAATCTGCAGCTGTGTTTCGTTGATCTGCAGACGAGTCTTGTTAATAGCGGAACGGTGATCAGCCACCTCCGACCTGAGCATCCCCAGCTTGCGTTCCTGCTCGAGCAGACGTTGTTTGTCAACGAACCCTTGCTTGAGCAGGTCGGTCAATTCAACGATTTCACCGCTGTAGGATTTCTCCAGATGAACCTTGGCAGCAATCATCGATTCCAGTCCCTTGATCTGTTGATTCAACTGGCCAATGCGCTCACGCAACACCGAGATCTGGCCCAGCCGCGAGCCCTGCCGGGCGTTGAATACCTGGGTCTCGCCCTGGCGCGCTTCCACTCCTCGCAGACTGGCGGGATCGGCTATCTCCCCAAAGCTGATCGCCGACTGTGTGTCGCGCTCGGCTCTGAGTCTTGCCTCCATGGCTCTGGTCGCGACCAGCTGGCCTCGGGCCATCTCGTATTCGAAGCGCAACTGGGCATCATCAAGAATGATCAGCGGATCACCACGCTTGACGATGTCACCGTCATGGACCAATACCGCTTTGACGATGCCCCCTTCAGGATGCTGCACCGTTTTGCGGTAAGCCTGCACGGTGACCACCCCCGGCGCGTAAGCGGCACCGTCGAGGGGCGCGAGCACCGCCCAGGTGCCGAACAGGCCGAAGGTCAACCCTACAATACCAATGCCCAGGCGGCGTGCTTTACGATCAGATGTCGGCAGGCCGGCGAAGCTTTCAATTTGACGACTGGGCATCGTAGGGTTCATCGGCATCGCCCTTGCTGGTTTTGACCGAAGCCATGCTGGCGCCTGCTGACATGGCGTGCTTTTGTGCCTGCTGTCTCTGCGCGTTGAGTTCGGCGAGCACCTGCTCACGCGGCCCGTAGAGACTGATAACCCCTGCACTCATCACCATGAGCCGGTCAAGTTGCGACACGATGTTGGTGCGGTGGGTAATGACAAACAGGGTCGCGCCGCTCTGCTTGATCTGCTGGATAGCTGCCACCAGGGCGCGATCACCGACTTCGTCAAGATTGGAATTGGGCTCGTCGAGAATAATCAGTCGCGGGCTGCCATACAGGGCACGGGCCAGTCCGATGCGCTGGCGCTGCCCTCCCGACAGCGTGAGGCCCTCGCTGCCAATGACGGTGTCGTAGCCATCGGGCAACTGCAAAATCATTTCGTGAACGCCAGCGGTCCTGGCAGCCAGAATGACTTGCGCCGAGTCGACCTCGGCGAAGCGGGCAATGTTCTCGCTGACACTGCCTTCGAACAGTTCAATGTCCTGGGGCAAGTAACCTATATACGGCCCAAGTTCATCTTTGTCCCACGCGCTGATGTCCGCGCCATCGAGCCGGACCACACCATGCAGCGGCGCCCATACCCCCATCAGTGCCCTGGCCAGGGTCGACTTGCCCGCGGCACTGGGACCGATGATGCCGACAATGCAGCCGGCAGGTACGCTGAAACTTATGTTGTTGATGATCGGGGTTCTCGAACCAGGCGCCGCAACGACCAAATTCTCCACCTGCACGTGCCCCTGAGGCGCAGGCAATGACATACGCTCGGGTTGAGCCTGTTGTTTGTCGAGGATGTCGTTGAGACGGCGGTATTGCGAGCGGGCCGCAATAAAGCCCCTCCAACTGCCGATGATCAGATCGATAGGGGCCAATGCGCGCCCTAGCAGCACGGCCCCGGCAAACACCAGGCCTGCCCCCACTTGATGGTCCACGGCCAGGTACGCCCCCAGGCCAAGGATCAGTGATTGCACCAGGATCCGGAAGGTCTTGGAAAGCGTGCTGACTATGGCACCTCTGTCGCTCGCCTGGGCCTGCAGCAACAGGACGTTTCTTTGACGATGCCCCCAACGGTCCATAAGGGTTTCAAGCATACCCATGGACTCGATGACTTCAGCGTTGCGCAGATTTTTTGTGGTGTAGAGCGTCGCGCCGATATGTTCCTTGTTAGCCTGGGCCAGTGCCGGCCCCGTCAGCCTCTCATTGATAAACGCGAGCAATAACAACAACAGCGCACTGCCCGTCGCTACCCAGCCAAACCAGGGATGAAACATGAACATCACAGCGATATAGATCGGCAACCAGGGCGCATCGAAAAAGGCGAACAAACCGTTACCGGAGAGAAATTGTCTCAAGCCCGTCAAGTCGTTGAGCGACTGGGCCGAAGCATCCATGCCACCACTGTCCAGAGCCCGTTTGAAACTGGCCTTATAGACCTGGCGACTCAGCAACACATCCAGTCGGGTACTGACCCGAACCATGATGCGCGAACGGATCCATTCCAGGGAGCCGAGCGTGATGATCAGCCCGGTCATGATCAGCGTCAGCATTGCCAGGGTTGTCAGGCTTCCGCTGGCCATCACTCGCCCATACACCTGAAGCATATAGAAGGTAGGCACGAGCATGAGCGCGTTGATGAAAAAGCTGAAAAAGCCAACAGAAATAAAGCTGTCTCTACAGGCTTTCAACGCATTTTTCAGACTGTTTTCAGGTGTGCTTCGCATGGAAACCCCTGCTCGAAAAAACCATCTTTTGGAGCTTAGATCATGCCGAACGACTGCGGGAAACAATTGGCCGAAGGGGGTCAAGTGACGCACTGCGACGAATCCATCGCAGTGCGTAGCGCTCGCTGACTTACGGGTGCCAGCCGTTTACAGGTGGGCTTGCACGGTCCACGCCACAAGTCGGGCAACGAGCGGACGCACGACGAGCACGCAGATGAATGCCGAAGGCATTGCCACCTGGTACGCATTCATCACATTTTCCATGTAATGTTCACCTATTCCGAATTCAGCGATGGTGATGACGAGACACATGAGAAACGCCATGATAGTGGCCATGTAAAGCGCAAAGACGTAAGGCGTCGCGTATTTAGGCAAGCGAAAACGTGCAGTATTTCTAGCTGTTCTATCGGTCATCGATTTGAGCCTTGTCGATCTTGAGTGGCGAGAGCGGCTAACCTAGCAAGCTGCCGAACACGCCGGTAGACGCGTTACGCTTGAATCATTCTTAAGACAAATCAACGAATCGAGCACGGGGACCCGATGGATATTCTTGGTTTGATCAATACCTATATCCGTGTGGTAGAAAACGGCAGCATCGCGGCGGCGGCCCGTGCCCAAGGCATGAGCGCCGCGGCGGTCAGCCAGAGCATCACGCGGCTCGAAGCCCACTTGGGCGTGCGCCTGCTCTCTCGTACGACCCGGAGCATGGCGCTCACCGAAAGCGGCACTCGCTATTTCGAGAAGGTGCGCCACATTCCGGGTGATATTGATCTCGCCTCGCAAGCTGCCACTGTCGAAACCAGGCCGCATGGGCCGCTTTGCATCGCCACCACCGCGGCATTTGGTCGGCATGTACTCGCGCCATTAATGCCGGCATTCAAGGACGCCTACCCGCGCATCAACATCGAACTGATCAGTACGGATCGCAGCGTCGATCATCGGCTGGAGGGCGTCGACGTCAGCATCCGCATTGAAGCGCAGCTGAACGATCAGCTCATTGCCCGGCGTATCGCCTCGCGCCCTTTCGTGTTCTGCGCATCACCCGCGTATCTCGACCGTGCGGGCATGCCGACAACACCTGAGGAGCTGAAGCAACACACTTGCCTTGTCTTTCGCTATCCAACTGATGGTCGTTTTCTGCCCTGGACCTTTGTACTCAATGGCAGCCGTTTCGAAGCCAAAGTCAATCCGGGCTTCATCTGCGATGACATTGATACGATCGCGCAGATTGCTGTAAACGGCGGAGGGATCGCACGCCTCGCCAGCTTCGTCGCTCAGCCATTGATCGACAGCGGCCGACTACTGCCATTGTTCGAGCCGGGCAGTCGCAATGCAGCTTGCGCAGAACCTGAACCGATGCACATCTATGCCTGTGTCACCGAGCGATCGGCTTTAAATGCAAAGGTGCGCGCGTTCATCGATTTTCTTGAACGAGAGATGCAAAGCCAGTCGCATGCGCTCGCCTAAGCAGCCGCACGACGAATTCAACTCAATCTGCGGCGATCGCTACTCCCTTGCGCGGTTCGGCACTGAAAAACAGCACTTTGACCACGATCACCAACACGGCCAGCGCGGCAAATAACAAACCACTGCACAGGGTGCCCTGCAAGCCCATGCGTGCCAGGAACCACCCACCTGTAGTCGACCCGATGGTCACGCCCAGGTTGATGAACGAGATATAAATACCGGTGGCGAATTCGGGTGCTTCCGGAGCTTCCGAGGTCAGCCATATCTGCGTGACAATCAGCCCGCTGGTATGGATCGCGCCCCAGATCACCACGATAACCAGCATGGTCATCAGTGACGGGCCGGCGAACAGGTACAACAGCCCATAGGCACCGGCCAGCAGGATCGGGTGCAGGATGGTTGTCCGAACCCTGTTTCGCCCGATCAGCTTGCCGGCATACAAATTGCCCGCGACGCCGCCAATACCGAAGATCACCAGCAGGATGCTGATCATTTGCGCGCGCATGCCCGCTTCCTTGGCCAGGTACTCGGCCGAGTAGCTGTAGACGGAAAACATCGCGGCAAAAATCAGGGTCGAGGCGGTGATGTTCAGCCAGAGCGGGAACTTGCGCAAAATAGCCAACTGCTCTTTATAGGAAATGCGGGTTTTGTCGGGCGCGTCCGGCAGCCGGGCGATGATCCCAAGGCCGGCGATGCAGTTGACCACGGCGCAGAACAGAAACGAGGCTTCATAGGAAAACTGCGCCGCGATCAGCGTCGTCAACGGCACCCCCAACACCATGCCCATACTGGTGCCGACAAAGGCCTTGGCGGCTGCACGGGTTGACTCCTGCGGTGGGTACAGCGAAATGGCCGCGATAAAGGCCAGGGAAAAGTACACGGGGTGAAATAGCGCGGGGATGATGCGCAGCACCATCAGCGATTCAAAGTTGGGTGCGTAGGCCGACAGCACACTGGTGCCGGCAAAAATGAACAACGCAATCGTCAGGACCTTCTTGCGATTGAAGCGCGACAGCAGCAACACCATGATCGGGCCGAAGACCGCAATGATCAGCGCGAACAGCCCCACCAGCAGGCCAGCCTGGGACGCACTGATCGCGAAGCGCTCGATAATCACCGGAAGAATTCCGACTACGCCGAACTCAATGGTGTAAACGCCAAACAGGCCCAGTGCGAGAAAGTAGATCGGATGGAGCATTTTCATGAGTCCGACTCCGGCGTGACCACGACTTCGCGGCGATCACTGTTAATCGCCCCATAAACGGCATTACAAAGGTCAACCGTGAACTGGCCGAACATGCCTTCGAAGGCTGTGTTGGTGAAGGCGACGACCGTCAATTGCTCGGCCGGGTCGACGAACCAGGAGTGTCCATAGGCACCGCCCAATCGCCAACTGCCGACCGACTCGACCGTCCGGGCGGCGGCCGGGTCCTTGAGCACGGTGAAGCCCAGACCGAAGCCGCGACCGGGCCAGTTGGCCAGTTCCAGATCGCCGGTCTGGTTGGTGGTCATTTCATCGACCAGCGCTTCAGGCAACAACGGCGCCCCGCCCTTGCGCAGGGTTTCGAGCAACTGGAGGAACTCACCGGCGCTGCCGATCAAGCCCGAGCCACCAGAGTTGAAAGCCTGTGGGTCGAGGGCCCGGCTCGGCTCCAGCTTGATGCCGGCGGTGCCTTCGAAAACCGCAACCACTTCCCGTTCTTTCATGCGCCGCGGCTGCGGCTGATCGTTCAGGTACGCCGGGCTCAGGCGGCTGGCATCGGACACGCCGAAACCGACATCGCGCAAGCCCAGCGGCTTGGCAATCAGTGCGTCGATTGCAGCGGCCAGCGAGGTGCCGGTGACAGCAGCAATCACGCCGCCCAGCACATCGGTCGCAATCGAGTAGCCCCACGAACTGCCAGGCGGGTACAGCAAAGGGGCGTGACTGAGGCGACGCAGGTTTTCTTCCAGTGTCAGGTTGCTGCGCTCCATGCCATCGGAGACACCGGCATCGCGATAAGGGCCACCTTGATCGCTTTCCAGAAAACCATAGGTGAAGCCAGCGGTATGGCTCAGCAATTGACGCACCGTGATCGTCGCTGGCTGGCCGTCGCTCAGGGTTGGTTTGAAATAAGGCAACCAGCGGCTGATGTCGTCATCCAGGTTGAGTTTGCCCTGGCCAATCAGCACCAGTGCCGCCACCGAAACGATTGGCTTGGATACCGAAGACAGCCGAAACAGAGCATCCTCGCGCATCGGCAACTGCGCCTCACGGTCGGCCAACCCGGCCGCGCGCTGGTAAATGAGCTTGCCGCGATGAGCCACCAGCACCACCGCGCCCACCAGGCGCTGATCGTGCAGGGTCTGCTCCAGCACCGCGTCGATGCGAGAAGCCAGCTGGACGGGTTCAAATGGGCGTAGCGACTGTAATGGGCGAAGCGGTTCGTTGAATGACATCGGCGGACCTGAATAGCTGGATGAATGAGTCGATATCTCGATGGTAGAGGGGGCCGTTGTCGGGAAACAGAGGCTACAATTCCGAGGTCCACGGACCTTTTTGTCCGCAATCAAAGGAGTGAGTGTTGGATAAGCTCAATGGCATCACGGTGTTTGTGCAGGTCGCCGAAAGCCGCAGTTTTGTTGGGGCCGGCCGCTTGTTGGGGATCTCCGCCTCGGCGGTGGGCAAGAGCATCGCGCGTATGGAAGAGAAACTCGGCGCACGCCTGTTCCATCGCAATACCCGCAGCATCAACCTGACCAGCGAAGGCTCGTTGTTTCTGGAGCGCTGCCGCCGGGTGCTCAACGAACTGGAAGCCGCCGAGCAGGAACTCTCCAGCTCCAGCGAGACACCACGAGGTAAATTGCGCATCAGCCTGCCGTTGCTGGGCAACGTCCTGTTCATGCAGCTCTCACGATTCATGCAGCGCTATCCACAAATCCAGCTGGAACTGGACTTCACCGATCGGCTGGTGGACGTGGTCGAGGAAGGTTTCGACGCCGTGGTGCGCACCGGCCAGTTGCACGACTCCCGGTTAATGGCCAGGAAACTCGACAGCTTCAGCTTCTACCTTGTCGGCGCCCCCAGTTACTTTGCGAGCCACGGCTACCCGCAGAATGTCGAGCAACTGCAGAAACACCACTGCCTGCATTACAAACTGCCCTCCACGGGCAAACTGGAAAAATGGCCACTGCCAGGGCTTGCCGAAGGCACCGAGTTGAAAGTACCGGCCACGATAGTCTGCAATAATCTTGAAATGCTGATTCACATGGCCCGCCAAGGCCTGGGCATCGCCTGCGTCCCCGAGTTTGCGGTGCGCAAGTCACTGGCGACCGGCGAGCTGGTGTCGATACTGCCCGATCAAATGCTGCGCACACTGGACATCCAGGTGGTATGGCCGTCGAGCCGCTACCTGACGCCGAAGTTGCGAGCGTTTATTGATTTTGTTTGTGATGGTGGGGGTCGAGACCAAGACTTTTGCGGGGCTGATAAAGCCTTGCCGTGACCCAACGAGCAGGGCTCATTCCTGAAACCGCGCCCGATACCGCCCCGGGCTCTCCCCCGTCCACTTCTTGAACGCGCGATGAAACGCACTCGGCTCCTGGAAGCCCAACTGTTCAGCAATATCGCTGATGCTCGCCTTGCTCTGGCGCAACCGTTCAAACGCCACCGCGCGCCGCACTTCATCTTTGATTTCCTGATACGAACAGCCTTCACGTCCCAGTTTGCGGCGAAAGGTGCTGGGGCTCAGGTGCTGTTCCAAGGCGAAGGCCTGCAAGGTCGGCCATTCGCCGTAATGGCTGTGGCGCAGGCGCTGATGAACCTGCGACGCCAGCCCGTGCTGGTTGCGGAAGCGAATCACCAGCCATTGCGGTGCGGTGCGTAAAAATACTTTCAGCGAAGCAAGGTCTTGAATCACCGGCAGCCGCAGGTAGTCACTGGCGAACTCGATTTCGGTGCGTTCGCTGCCAAAGGTCAGGTTGGGCCCCCAGAGCAAGGCATCATCACGCAGCGACAAACGCTGATGACGAAAGTCTGCCCGATCGATCGGAATGCGCCGCCCGCCCAGCCAGCACAGCAGACTGATCATCAACACCAGAAACGTTTCTTCGCCCAACCGGCTGACCTCGCTGTTCTGCGAACAGGTCTGCAAGCTGATGACCGCACGCTTGCCACGCACACTCAACGTGCCGCGAAAATCACGCAGGAACAGGGCGAAATTGGCCAAACACTGACGCATGGCTTTTTCCAGCGTCGGCTCCTGAATCAATGCCCGACAGATCAAGGCAAAACTGCCCGGCGGCATACCATGGGAGTCCAACTGGAAAAATTCGTCGTTCAACTCCCGAATCTGCACCAGCCACAACGCGGCGAAAGCCGTGGCCGGCACCCGTGCCGTCGGCTGGTCCATCAGCGCCGGATCAATGCCCACCTGTTCAAGTACTGACCGCAGACGCTGCGGTTCCTCACGCAATGCATGGATCATGGGGTACATGAAGTAAACCGCCACCGAATCCGTTTCCCGCATTTGAATGCCTCTCTCGTCACATCTGAACATGGCAAAAAACGCCATCACCCTTGAACAGTTTTGGCATAGGCCAGTGGCGCTGCTGATTCTAGACTCGTGCCCAACAAAAAAGACCTATTCAGAGAGCCAACATGAACCATTCCGATATTTTTGTAGTGAGCGCCGTCCGTTCTGCCATCGGCAGCTTTGGCGGTTCACTCAAGGATGTGCCGCCTATTCAGTTGGCGACCGACGTTTGCCGCGCCGCTATCGAACGATCAGGCCTGGCGCCCGAACACATCGGCCATGCGGTGATGGGACATGTAATCCCGACCGAGGCGCGCGACGCCTACATCTCCCGGGTCGTAGCGATGAATGCCGGCCTGACGAAAGAGACTCCTGCCTTCAACGTCAACCGCCTTTGCGGTTCGGGTTTGCAGGCGATTGTCAGTGCCGCGCAAAGTTTGATGCTGGGGGATGCGGGCGCTGCGCTGGCAGGTGGCGTCGAGTCCATGAGCCGAGGCGCGTACTTGTTGCCGCAGGCGCGCTGGGGCGCACGAATGGGCGACATGCAGGCCGTCGACTACATGCTTGGGGCACTGCAAGACCCGTTTGCCGGTTTCCACATGGGTATCACCGCTGAAAATATCGCCGAGCACTATGGCATCACGCGTCAGACCCAGGATGAATTGGCACTTCTCAGCCAGCAGCGTGCTGCCCGAGCGATTGCCGAAGGGCGTTTTTCCGGGCAGATCGTGCCGATCGAAGTAGCGACCCGCAAAGGGACGGTTTCGTTTGCGACGGATGAGCATGTACGGGCTGAGGTCAACGCCGAGCAATTGAGCCGCATGAAACCCGCCTTCAAAAAGGACGGTAGCGTCACCGCCGGCAACGCGTCCGGCCTCAATGATGGTGCCGGCGCACTGATCATGGCCACGGGCCAAACTGTTCAGGAACAAGGCCTCAAGCCCATGGCCCGACTGGTGGGTTATGCCCACGCAGGCGTTGAACCTTCAATGATGGGGCTGGGACCGATTCCCGCCACCCGCCTGGTGCTCAAGCGCGCCGGTCTGACCGTTGCCGACCTTGATGTGATCGAGTCCAACGAAGCCTTCGCCGCCCAGGCCTGTGCCGTAGCGCAAGAGCTGGGCTTCGATCCACAGAAGGTCAACCCTAACGGTTCGGGCATCTCGCTGGGCCATCCAGTGGGCGCCACTGGCGCGATCATCGCCACCAAAGCCATTCACGAGCTGCATCGCTGCCAAGGCCGTTATGCCCTGGCGACCATGTGCATCGGCGGCGGCCAAGGCATCGCCGTGTTGTTCGAACGGGTTTGATCACAAGGACATGAACATGAATCTGCAGAACATTGGCGTCATCGGCGCCGGCACTATGGGCAATGGCATCGCGCAAGTCTGCGCACTGGCCGGCTTCAACGTGACCTTGATCGACATCTCCGAGAGTGCCTTGCAAAAGGCAATCGCGACCGTCGATAAAAACCTCGATCGACAGGTCGCCAAAAACACGCTGACGCACGAGCAAAAGCTCGCTGCCCTCGACAAGATTCGCACCAGTACCGATTACAGCAGCCTGCAAAACGTGCAACTGGTGATCGAGGCCGCCACCGAAAACCTCGACCTGAAACTGCGCGTGCTGCAACAAATCGCCGCGCAGGTCAGCACTGAATGCGTGATCGCCTCCAACACGTCGTCGCTGTCCATTACCCAACTGGCTGCCAGCGTCAGTCAGCCTGAGCGCTTCATCGGTCTGCACTTTTTCAACCCGGTGCCGGTAATGGGCCTGATCGAAGTGATTCGTGGCCTGCAAACCAGCGATGCCACCCACGCCTTGGCGCTGGACATGGCGACCACACTCGGCAAAACCGCCATCACTGCCGGCAACCGTCCGGGTTTCGTGGTCAACCGGATTCTGGTGCCGATGATCAATGAAGCGATCCTGGTGTTTCAGGAAGGCCTGGCCAGCGCCGAAGACATCGACGCCGGCATGCGCCTGGGCTGCAACCAGCCGATCGGCCCGCTGGCGTTGGCGGACCTGATCGGCCTGGACACCGTGCTGGCAATCCTTGAAACCTTCTACGACGGCTTCAACGACAGCAAATACCGCCCCGCTCCACTGCTCAAGGAAATGGTCGCCGCCGGTTACCTGGGACGCAAAACGGGGCGCGGCTTCCATGCCTACGCCTGAGCGTTGCTCGCGCTTCGCCGAATACCGGGACAAGGTGCTGGAGCTCTTTGCCAGCAAGGGTTTCGGTCAGGTCGGCATGCGTGAGCTCGCGACCTGCCTGGGGCTCGCCCCGGGCTCGCTGTATCACCATTACCCCAGCAAGCAGCACATGCTGCTTGACCTGATCGAGGAGTTCTACGAAGAGCTGCTGGCCACCCTGGGGCGCATCGAACAAACGGCCCCGGCAAAACGCGACAGACTCAACCAATTGATCCGCGCGCACCTGAATCTGCATCGGGAGATGCCCTGGCATTTTCGTCTGGTGGAGCGCGACAGCGGCTGCCTGAATGAAGAGCAGCAGGAACGGGTCCGGCAACTGCGCGAGCAGTACGAACGCAAGTTGCTGCTGATGCTAGGCGTCCGCCCCCGACTCAGTGAACAGAGCCTGTCGGCCATCGGTCATGCCATTGCTGCCTTGCTCAACAGCGCGCCCTGTTGGCTGACGCATTATTCGCTGGATGAACAAGAGCGCGACAATCTGATGGAAAACATGGTGAGTGGCGCCATCGAGCGGTTGCTGACGCCAAAACGCACACATGAAGCGATAAGCAGAAATTAACGCGTGTGATCAAAGTGGTATCAGTGACGCAATAGTCTACGCAGCGGAACCCCATCTTTCAGGACCGGCGATTTGATGACGATATAACTGAAGTACTTGGAGATACCGATGTTCTTGTCCAGCAGACCTTCCATCACTTCCTGATAATGCTGGATGCTGCAGGTCATGAAGCGCACCAGGTAATCGTAACCGCCGCTGATCAAGTGACACTCGAGCACCTCCTCGACCAAACGGATATTGGACTCGAACTTGGCGAAGTCTTCCCGCTTGTGGTCGCTGAGCGTGATCTCGGTAAATACCGTGACCGAGTCGGTGATCTTGGCAAGATTGAGATGGGCTCTGTAGCCGGAAATATAGCCGGCCGACTCAAGCCGCTTGACCCGTTGCAAGCAAGGGCTGGACGACAGACCCACCGCATCGGCCAGGCTGACGTTAGTCATTCGACCGTCTTTTTGCAGCTCAACCAGGATACTGATATCAATGCGGTCTAGTTTGATCAAACCTTCCATCGCGTACCTCTTGATGCCGTTCGGATGTACAGAGGTTATAGCAAAATCACCGGTGTAAGGATTGCTGATGCTGAGCGACCAGGTCGGCCATGCTATTAATGCAAAAATCCGCAGGGCATTGCTGGGTATCGTTGCCATGGCCACGACAAATCAGGCACAAACCAGCCGATTTTGGCGGCTCGGCAGGAGGTCTGGAGACCTGCAGGATATCTTTGGCTTGCAGGTTATTGTCCTGCAACCAGACGCTGTCCTCCAGTGGCTTGCTGACTCGGGAAAGCAAGTCTTCGGGCGTAATCCCCAAACGCTCACAAAGCTGTTCGCGATCCTCGGCATCACGATCGCAGCACACCAGCAGCCGATAGAATTTGCGCAGATACAACATGGCACCGGGCGCATCCTCGAACAGCGACCAGTTGCCCACCGATCGGGCGAAACTCATGCCCTCCTCCCAACTGGCCTTGAGCCCGAAATGCGCTGCCAACTGACGATGGGCGAAGCACAATAAGCCACTGAAACCCAGCTCGGAAAAACGTGGATAGAGCGTGCGCACCGCCTCGTCAAACTCAGCCAATACCTCTTCCCTGCCCAGCACGCCCGGATGGTTTTCGAGCAACGGTTGCAGGGCCGTCCAGATACCGGAATCCCGATCGACCAGAACTTCATCGCAATCGATCAGCAGTGCACGATAATCAGTCAGGTACATGGTGTGTTGCCTCCCATGATGCATTTCATCAATCCATGCGTTCCAAATGCCCCGGTTGGCGCAGTGCTACGTTGCGCCAACCGAAGCCTCAGATTAATTCAATACGCGTAGCAATGCCGCCTCAAGAATCGCCAGCGCTTCGTCGATCTGATCGTCGTCGGTCACCAGAGGCGCAAGGAAGCGCAGCACATTCCGGTGTACGCCGCATTTGATCACCAACAGCCCACCAATCCGGGCCTGATCGATCAGTTGCTGGGTGAGTTCGGCATCGGGGCTGCGGGCCTCATCGTCTTTGATCAGTTCGATCGCCAACATGAAGCCGGTGCCGCGTACGTCACCAATCCGAGGGTGACGTGCCTGCAAGCGCAGCAGGCCCTGACGCAAGCGTTCGCCCAATACTTCACCGCGCGCGAGCAACTGCTCTTGTTCGTAAGTTTCGATCACCGCCAGCGCCGCCGCGCAAGCCAGGGCGTTACCGCCGTAAGTACCGCCGAGACCACCGGGTAATGGCGCGTCCATGATATGCGCACGACCCACCACGCCCGATATCGGCAAACCACCGGCCAGGCTCTTGGCCACGGTGACCAGATCCGGCTGAATGCCTGCGTGCTGGAAACCGAACCATTTGCCGGTGCGACCGAAGCCGGTCTGAATTTCATCGAGAATGAGCACAATGCCGTGTTGCTCGGTCAGAGCCCGCAGTGCCTGGAGGAACTCCGGCGGCGCGGAGAGGAAGCCACCATCGCCCTGCACCGGTTCGATGATGATCGCCGCTACCCGGTCCGCAGGAACTTGGGTCGCCAGCAATTCGTTCAGGGCTTGCAGCGCCATCTCGCTGGTGAAACCGCGATAGGCATTAGGGTATGGCGTATGGAACACCTCCGGAGCGAAAGGCCCGAAGTTCTGCTTGTAGGGTTGGCTCATGCCGGTCAAAGTCGTGCCCAGCAAAGTACGTCCATGGAAACCGCCACGAAAGGAGATGACCGCTGGGCGATTGGTGTGCGCGCGAGCGATCTTCACCGCGTTCTCCACAGCCTCTGCGCCGGAGGTAAACAGCGCCGCCTTATAGGCTTCGCGACCACCGACCAATTCGCACAAACGCTGTACCAGGTCGAGATAGGGTTTGTAGGCCACCACCTGGAAGCACGCATGGCTGACCTTTTGCAATTGAGCTTGCACCGCCGCGACCACCTTCGGATGATTGTGGCCAATGTTCAACACGCCGATCCCGCCGACGAAGTCCAGGTAACGCGTCCCATCCACGTCCCACACCTCGGAACCCTGGGCCCGATCGATAACCAGCGGGTGTGCGGTGACCAAACCCCGTGGCACGAATTGATCGCGTTGACGGAGCAAACTCGGGGTTTCTTCGACTTTACTGTTCATTGGCATCTCTCACAGTGGGCCTGGCAACCGGAAAGCGGCTGCGATGTGGTTCACAGGTTAAGCTTTCGACGCAATTGTCTAAGCCGAACTTGGCCCCTGAGAAATCGGGATCGACTGTTTTCACCCCGGCAAACAGCAGAATCCTTCAGCGGCGGCCAGCCACCATACCAGTCAGTTAAGGGTAAATCGGAACCTGTAGGAGCCAGCGGTGCGGCGATCCGACTTGCCGGCGAAGGCGTCCTTAAGAGCGCCTTCGTCGGCAAGCCTGGCTCCTACAAGAAAAGCGGTTTATTCGCTTAACTGACTGGCATTGCGGCCAGCCCCGATGAATCTGCCGATATGTGCCGCCCACAACGCAGCGTCATGCGTTTACGCAAAGTCTTTCGACATATCCTGCTCTGCCACTCGGGCATGCTTGATGTTCACTATTTCATGCGAGAAGTTACCCATGGCCCTGCTCTATAAAGCTGACCCGGTGCGCGGCGAACAATGGAAGCGTCTGTTCGCCGAGCACGCGCCAGATATCGAATGGCGTGCCTGGCCGGACATCGGCGATCCGAAGGATATTCGCTACCTGGCGGCCTGGCAGGCGCCGGACGATCTCGACACCTTGCTGCCCAACCTGCAAGTACTGTTCGCCTTGTCGGCCGGGGTCGATCAGCTTGACCTTGATCGCTTGCCAGCGACCCTGCCGGTGGTACGTCTACTCGACCCGGGCATCACCCGGGGCATGTGCGAATACGCCAGTTTTGCGGTGCTGAGCCTGCACCGGGATATGCTCCGTTATCGCCAGCAACAAATGGCCCGGTGCTGGCAGGCTCATCTGCTGCAACCGGCCGCCAAACGTCGGGTAGGCGTCATGGGCCTCGGCACGCAGGCGCAACAGATCCTGGCGACCTTGCAGACCTTTGGTTTCGCTTTGTCGGGATGGGCACGCAGCGAGCATCGCATCGCCGGGGTGGACTGCTTTGCCGGTGCCGAGCAACTTCCGGCCTTCCTCGGCCAGTGCGACATCGTGCTTTGCGTCCTGCCATTGACCGAGCAGACCAGAGGAATTCTCAACCGAGAATTGTTCCAGTACCTGCCCAAAGGTGCTGCCTTGGTCAACATGGGCCGCGGTGGGCACCTGGTAGAAGAGGATCTGCTTGAGGCTCTGGCCAGCGGCCAGGTTAGCGCGGCGGTGCTCGACGTTCTGGAACAGGAACCGGCGGCGCCGGATCATCCCTTCTGGCACCATCCGCAGATATTGCTGACACCGCATATCGCTGCGATGACCCAACCAGAAAGCGCGTTTAGCGTGTTGCTGGAGAATATTCGTCGGCATCAACGCGGTGAATCAATGCTTGGCCAGATTGATCACGAGCGAAGTTACTAACCCGCAGTTATCGAACTCGCTAGCAATCTCGCGCGCCGTGGGCAAATCGGCCCACCCACCGATCCACCTCGTTCGACAGCGATATCGACGAGGTCCGCCTGATCATCGAATACCCGCTGAGCATTCTGTAATAGTTGTTCCCGGCCGGTTTTGCTCGTGGGCCAGCCGGCTTTTAAAGGCCTCCTCCTCGCTCCCATAGCCTTGAGGCGCCCATCCGGGTAATGCAGTAGGAGCAAGGCTTGCCGCAATGCCAATCAGTTAAGACACGGAACCCTGTAGGAGCGAGCTTGCTCGCGAAGACGGCGGAACAGTCAACATTGATGTCGCCTGATATACCGCTTTCGCGAGCAAGCCCGCTCCTACAGGAACTGCGCTTAACTGACTGGCATTGAGGCTTGCCGGCGAAGGCGCTTTTAAGGACGCCTTCGCCGGCAAGCCTGGCTCCTACATATTGCATTACCCGAATAGGCGCTTTTTTTCAGCAATGAACCATCAGCAGTGCGCTTCGCTTTGATCTGCATCCTTAAAACCGACCCGGTATTTGCTGCCGATCCTGATTCTCATTTGAGCAGTAAATGTGGTCTGCAGAGCCGTCGCTGACGGAATCTGCCGAATCAATTGGAGCCTCTTGTCAGGCCTCGCCGCAGGTGAGATACCAATACTTTGCGCGGAGAAATCCGACCGATTACGCTTCCTGTCAATGGAGACCTGACATGTCCATTTCGCAACGCCCGGCCTATATCTATCGCCCCATGACCTCGGCCGATGTGGCGTCGGCCCATGCCTTGTCCGTGCAGTTGAAGTGGCCCCACCGCCTGGAAGACTGGGCCATGTTGCAGCGCATCGCGCAGGGTTTTGTCGTAGAAGACGCAGGCCGCCTGATCGGTACCGCGTTCACCTGTGCGCAGGGAAATTACGCCACTATCGGCCTGGTGATCGTCAGTGATGAGTACCAGGGCCAGGGTATAGGTCGCAAGCTGATGGAGCTGGCACTTGAGGCTTGCGGATCGCGTACCGCCGTGCTCAATGCGACGCTGGCCGGCGCCCCGCTTTATGCCAGCCAGGGGTTCATTGAGTTTGGACATATTCAACAACATCAGGGGCACGCGCGGGTTCCTGCACCCAATGACCTGGCAGCCGGTGAGCGCTGCCGCCCGCTGACCGAAGCCGATCGGAGCGACCAGATTGAACTGGCCAACGCCGGCAGCGGCCTGGACAGGCACGCCGTGCTCAATGATCTGTTCGATAGTGTCGAACACTCGGTCGGTATCGAGCGCGATGGTCAGCTGCGCGCTTTCGCTCTGCTGCGCCCATTCGGCCGTGGTCGCTATATCGGCCCGGTCATCGGAGAAAATCCACAGCAAGCCAAGCATTTGATCGCGGTGTTGCTGGCCCAAGTGCCGGACGCCTTCGTGCGCATGGATATACCGTCCGACAGCGGTCTGGCCCCTTGGCTGGAAGAGGCCGGGCTGAAGCACGTCGACACCGTCGCACAAATGGCTCGCGGTACCCCACCGCAGGCTATCGGCGCAGCGCACCAGTTTGCTCTGGTGACTCAAGCCATCGGCTGACAAACCGCACCGTTACATCCAACGCTATACGATGCATTTTCCTGGAGAAACACCTTCATGCTCGAGCCCACTGCAGTGCTGTTGGCACACGCCGACGGCAGTCCCGCTTCAACAAAATTCACCTCCGGTTCGTTGGGGATCAACGACCCTTTCGACAGGCTCATTGCTTATAACGGGCCGCAGGACATTGCTGCTGGCGTGGTCCAGGCGAGCGGACAATTCAGCGTCGATGACTATCCCTACAGCGAAACGATCGTGGTTCACGCGGGACGTGTCACCCTGCAGAGCCAGGATTGCACGCTCCAACTAAATCCCGGTGACAGCGCGGTGATCGCCCGCGGCACGTCGCTGCAGATCGAGGCGCAACCCGACTCTCTCTGGGCATTCTGCGCGGACACCCAGCTCATTGAAGAGCGCCATCCCGGGCTCACGGCGCTCCCCCCGCTAACCTTGCTCTCTCCCTCGGCGGCACCGGGTGCAGAAATTCTGCTAAGCCCGGCACCGCAATGTCGCTCGAACAATTTGTTTGTCGAAGAACCGACCAATCTGCGTATCGGCGTTTGGGACTCGACTCCCTATACCCGTGGGGCGAGGCCGCACCTGCTGCATGAACTGATGCACCTGATCGAAGGCAACATCACCCTCCAGGTGGCGGACGGGACCGATCTGACGGTCAACACCGGCGACACGGTGTTCGTACCCCGAGGCGCCCCCTGCGCCTGGAAGAGCAGCGTTTATGTGCGCAAGTTTTACGTCGTCAAATAACTCGAACCGCGTTAGCGCCGGCAGACGGATTTTCCTCCGCCGGCCCCCACCACCAAACCGATCAATGACTGCGGAGTACAGACAATGGGATTAGGTGGCTTCAGTACCGGAAAACTTCTGATCATCCTGTTGATCGTGGTCATGCTGTTCGGAACCAGGCGTCTGAAAGGTTTGGGGGCGGATATCGGCGACACGATCAGGGGGTTCCGCAAATCCATGGGCGACGATAAGCCAATCACTGGGAAGCCCGAGGGCCAGCCCATTGACGTCCAGGCACGCACGTTCGAGGATTCGTAAAGGTGGTCTGCAGAATATCGGTGTAAAGCTTGGTCTCATCCCCTTTCGCACAGCTGTATGACGGGTAACCGGCGTTCGAACATGACCCGTCTATGGGCGAACTAGCCCCCTCCTTGCGTGCAGTGCGCACTCCAGTAAAACCATCAGCAACATCCGCATTCAAGACGTCCCTCACATTCCGCGCCCCCTCCTTCGTTACCCCCTTCGCAACAGCAAAGGCAGGTTAAACACGAGGGCGATAGGCAAAAAAAAGCCCGCAGTGTGGACGGGCTAAAAGGGTGAGACACAAGAATGAATAAAGCTTCCTGCTGAGCAGTTGTTGCCTCGGCTCAAAGCAACGCGGCGATTGCCCTACCGACATCCTGGGTCGAGCCCTGCCCGCCCAGATCGGGAGTGATCGGCCCCTGGGCGATGACCTGTTCGATCGCCTGCAGAATTCCGTCGTGGGCCGCGCGATAACGTTCATCACCGTTGCCGAGGAAGTCGAGCATCAAGGCACCGGACCAAATCATCGCGATTGGATTCGCGATGTTCTGCCCATAGATATCTGGCGCTGAGCCATGCACCGGTTCAAACAGCGAGGGGAAGCGTCGCTCCGGGTCGAGGTTGGCCGAAGGAGCGATGCCGATGGTACCGGCGCAGGCAGGCCCCAGGTCGGACAGAATGTCGCCGAACAGATTCGACGCCACCACCACATCGAAACGGTCCGGTTGCAGCACGAAACGCGCGCACAGAATGTCAATGTGTTGCTTGTCCCAAGTGACGTCCGGGTACTTCGCAGCCATCAATGCAGTGCGCTCGTCCCAGTACGGCATACTGATGGAAATCCCGTTGGACTTGGTCGCCGCCGTCAGGCGCTTGCGCGGCCGGGTCTGGGCCAGGTCGAAGGCGAACTTGAGAATCCGGTCCACGCCGCGCCGTGTGAATACCGACTCTTGCAGCACGAATTCATGCTCGGTGCCTTCGAACATCTTGCCACCGACCGACGAATACTCGCCTTCGGTATTTTCCCGGATCACCACGAAATCGATGTCCCCGGCCTCGCGCCCGGCCAGCGGACACGGCACACCGGGAAACAGCCGAACCGGACGGATATTCACGTATTGGTCGAAGTCACGGCGAAACTTGAGCAACGAACCCCACAGGGAAATATGATCCGGCACTTTGTCCGGCCAGCCGACGGCGCCAAAGTAAATCGCGTCGAAGCCCTTGAGTTGTTCGAACCAGTCGGCGGGCATCATCTGCCCGTGTTCCAGGTAGTAATCGCAATGCGCCCAGTCGAGCACCTCAATGCTCAAATCCAGTTGCCACTTCTTCGCGGCCTGCTCCAGTACCCGCAGCCCTTCCGGCAAAACTTCCTTGCCAATACCATCGCCGGCAATCGCGGCGATTCTGAATGGTTTGCTCATCAATCGTGGCTCCTCAATGTCTGTTCAAACGATGACCGGATCACAGCCCGCCGATGTGGAAGGCTTTGACTTCAAGGTATTCATCCAGGCCATATTTGCTGCCTTCACGGCCCAGACCCGATTGCTTGATACCACCGAACGGGGCGACTTCCATGGAAATGAGCCCGGTGTTGAGGCCGATCATGCCGAACTCCAGCGCCTCGCCGAACCGCCATGAACGGCGCAAGTCCTGGGTGAAGAAATAGGCACCCAAGCCATAAGGCGTGGCATTGGCCAGGGCCAGCGCCTCTTCCTCAGTGGTAAAACGCATCAGCGGTGCGACCGGACCGAAGGTTTCTTCGTTAGCCAGCAACATCCCGGCATGAGCCTCACCGAGCACCGTTGGCTGGACGAACTGGCTGTCGCCCTCAGGGATTCCGCCACAGAGCAGACGGGCTCCCTGACTCAGGGCATCGTCGATGTGCCGGGCGACCTTGCTCACCGCCGCCGCATTGATCAGCGGGCCGATGCTGACGTCGGCGTCCAGGCCGTTGCCGACCTTGAGCTTGCCCACCTCCTCCACCAGGCGCTGGGCGAAGCGCTCGTAAATCCCGTCCTGCACCAGAATCCGGTTGGCGCAAACGCATGTTTGTCCGGCGTTGCGAAACTTGCTGAGCATGATGCCAGCCACTGCCTGTTCCAGATCAGCGTCGTCGAACACAATGAACGGCGCGTTACCGCCCAGTTCCAGGCTCAAGCGCTTGATGTGTTCAGCACTCTGGCGCATCAGCAGGCGACCGACAGCGGTGGAACCGGTGAAGGAGATTTTGCGCACCGTCGGGTTGCCGGTCAGCTCTTCGCCGATGCCGGCGGGCATGCCGGTGACGACGTTGAACACCCCTGCCGGAATGCCGACCCGCTCGGCGAGTACGGCCAGAGCCAGGGCCGACAGCGGGGTCAGGTCCGAGGGTTTGACAATGATCGTACAGCCGGCAGCCAGGGCCGGCGCGCACTTGCGGGTGATCATCGCATTGGGGAAGTTCCACGGGGTGATCGCGGCGCAGACCCCGACCGGCTGTTTGAGCGTGAGCAAGCGACGGTCGCCGCCGGGGGCCGGGATGGTTTCGCCGTAGACCCGTCGGGCTTCTTCGGCGAACCATTTGACGAAGCCGGCACCGTAGCGAATTTCGCCCTTGGCTTCATTCAGCGGTTTGCCCTGTTCGCAGGTCATGATCAGCGCCAGGTCGTCGAGGTTGTCGATCATGGCCTGATACCAGCGCTCCAGCAGCGCCGCCCGTTCTGCCGCCGGGCGTGCGCGCCATGCCGGCCAGGCGCGGTCGGCGGATTCGATGGCGCGTCGGGTTTCGCTGCCTTGCATTGCGGGTACGCGGGCGAGCGACTGGCAGCTGGCCGGGTCGATGACGTCCAGGGTGTCGGCGTTGTCGGCGCTGATCCACTGACCGTCGATGTAAGCGAGTTCTACCAGCAGGCTGGGGTCTTTCAGGCGATTCTTGAGCATGGTGTCGAGTCCTGTTCCGAGACAGCCTTCAGTCTATTGGGTCGTCCCGGACGAGGATGCTGAAAGCGCCGCCCCAGCAGCCTTCGAATGCTGAAAATCGGTATTCAACGGCAGGCTCTACTGTTGGTGGGTGATGGATATTGTCGTCAGTCGATGCAGTGCTTGACGATGCCATTCAGTTCGCAGGGGCCAAGGCTCGGCGGCACTCGGTCGATTCACTGTCGGGGGTCTGGTGTTTTTGGAGTACATATCCATTTCTGCGGTAACGGCCGCTGGCGGAACCAATCGCCGCCGTGACCACAGAAACGGATATGTACACCGATCAAAATCGGGAAGCAAACAGAACTCTAAAGCCGCATCGAGCCCAACAACCCTTGCAGGAAGTGCTCGCCGGCTTCCATCTGGCTGATCTCAATGAACTCGTCAGGCTTGTGCGCCTGCTCTATCGAGCCCGGGCCGCAGACCACCACCGGCACATCCAGGCGCTGTTTGAACAACCCGCCCTCGGTGCCGAAGGAGACCTTGGCGGTGCCGGTATCCGGCGCTGCGAAGTTTTTCAGAAAGCGCACCGCTTCAACACTCGGGTGGGTATCGAGGCCGGGATAGACGTTCAGGGTTTCAATTTCGATATCCGCCACGCTGGACAGCTTTTTCGCTTCACGCACGATCACTTCGGCCCGTTCGCGCATCTGCCCCAGAAACTGATCCAGATCGTCCGCCGGCAAGTTACGCACTTCGAAATCCAGAGTGCACAGATTCGGCACTATGTTCAGCGCCTTGCCGCCGACAATCTGCCCGACATGCACGGTGCTGTAAGGCACGTCGTAATCGGTATCCTGAGCGCCCTGCTCTTGCAGTTGCTGCTGGCTCTGACGCAGTGCCGCGATGAAATCGCAGGCCACGTGAATCGCGTTGACCGAACGCGGCGCCAGCGAGGAATGCGCTTCCAGGCCGCGACAGTAAGTGCGGTAAGAACCCTTGCCCTTGTGCCCGAGCACGAACTGCATATTGGTCGGCTCACCGATCACGCACAAAAACGGCCGCACCGGCGCCAGGTGCAGCACGTCGAGCAAACGCCGCACGCCAACGCAGCCGATCTCTTCATCATGGGACAGCGCCAGTTGCAATGGCCGGTTCAAGGAATGGTCAGCGGCATCGAGCATGGCGTCGATGGCCAGCGCGATAAAGCCCTTCATATCGCAACTGCCACGCCCGTAAATCCGCCCGTCCTGCACCGTCGCCTGAAACGCCGGAAAGGTCCAGGCCTGCCCCGCTGCCGGTACCACATCGGTGTGCCCGGACAGCAAAATCCCCGGCACTTCCCGTGGACCGGTACTGGCGAACAGGTTGGCTTTTTTTCCGCTTTCATCCTTGACGATCAAGGACTCGATGCGCTTGGTCAGCAGCAGATCGCGCACGTACTCGTTCAAGGCCACATTCGACTCCGAAGAGACGGTGTCGAAAGCCATCAACCGTTTGAGAATGTCCAGTACGCGGGGTTTCATGAGACCTTGCTCCGTTGCTCGACTGAAGAAGCGAACCGGTTGATGGAGAACGGCGAAATCGAAGTGCTGGTGCTGCCGGTGCTGATCAGTTCCGCCATCACATCGCCCACCCCCGGCCCAAGCTGGAAGCCATGACCGCTGAAACCGAACGCATAGAACAAACCATCAACGGTGCCGCTCGGCCCCATGATCGGCAAAGAATCAGGCAGGTAACCTTCGATGCCACTCCATACCCGAATGATGTTCAGGTTGCCGACACCCGGCAGCAGGCGACGCATCTGATCCATCTGATTGAGAATGCTGCGCGGCTCGACATAGGCCCGGCGGTTGAGCATGTCTGGTTCACTGCGATAGCCGCCGCCAATGATGATGTTGCCGCGGGGGATCTGGCGGAAATAGATCACTTCCTCGGGAATTTTGGTGTAAACGCCGATCACCGTCGGCAAGGCGTAAGGCACTGGTTCGGTCACGGCCATTTGCGGGCCGTGGGTGTCCAGCGGCACCGGCTCGCCGAACTGCGCCGATAGCTTCTGGCCCCAGGCGCCGGCCGTAATCAGCAGGCGTTCGGCACTGAACTGGCGGCCGTCGGTGGTGCTGATGCTGAACTCGCCGCCGACCTTCTGCACCTCGGCCACTTCAGTGCGCTCTTCGATCCGCGCGCCGAGGCGTCGTGCCGCCCGGGCAAACGCCGGGGCCGCCAGACGCGGGTTGGCGTGACCATCGTGGGGAGCGTAGGAGCCGCCCTTCACGTCCGGGCCGAGAAACGCAAAACGCTTGTGCAACTCGTCGCCACGAAAGATCTTCAAGTCCAGCTGCTCCGCCTCAGGGGCATCTGCGTAGGCTTGCAGCTCGGCGATCTCGTCTTCGCGGTAACACACCCGCATATGCCCGCTGGCGATGAATTCGAGGTCATCGTCGATCAGCTCCGGCAAACGTTTCCATAACCCATACGAGCGATTGGCCAACTCAAGCTGCCCGAGATAACGCCCCTGACGACGAACATTGCCGAAGTTCACGCCGCTGGCGTACTGACCGATCTGATCGCGTTCCAGCAGAATCACCGACTGCCCGCGCTGACGCAGGAAGAACGCCGCCGCCGAGCCCATCAGGCCGCCGCCGACAATCACGACATCAGCTTTTTGTACTGTCATGGCGACACCTCCTCGGTGAGCATCGAAAGGGGTTTGACCGGCGCCTGTCCGCGCTGCCGACCGACCTGTTGCACGCTGACGTCCGCGGCGGCAGCAATCACCTCAGCCCCGGCCTGGGAGCAATAACGCCCCTGACAGCGGCCCATGCCAACCCGGCTGAAAGCCTTGGCCCGGTTAACTTCACAGGCACCCTTCTCACTGACAGTACGGCGCAACTCGCCGGCCGTGATCATTTCGCAACGGCAGACGATCGCTTCGTCCGGCAGCGCTTTGGCCTGGGCAGAAGGCCACGGAAACGCCTGGGCCAGGCCGAGACGAAACTGATCCATTACCGCCAACGCGTGCCGTTGTTCGTCGCGCAACCCGATGTTCACCGGTTGCTGCAGATCCTCCAGCAGCGCCATGGCCACCAGTCTCCCGGCGTGCTCGGCGGCATCGGCACCGCGAATTTTCGAACCGTCGCCGGCGGCATAGACACTGCTGACCGAGGTCCGGCCGTCTTCATCCGTGGCCAGCCACCATTGGCTCGACGCGTCATCGAAGCGCATACGGCAACCGGCCAGGTCGGCCAATTGGGTTTCCGGACGCAGGTGATAACCCAGCGCAACGGCATCACAATCCACCGTCAAGGTCTCACCGCGCGCCGTGTGCACGCGTACGCCACTGACACCATTAGCCGCATCGCCCAGCACTTGAAGCGGAGAAATGCCCAGATGCACCGGGATCTTCGCTCGATAGAGCTGCGCCAGCAGTTTCATCCCGGTGAACAGCAATCCGGGGCGCGCCAGCAGTTTCGGCAACGCGCCAATTCGCTTGCTCAACGGCGAAGTGTCGAGCACCGCCGCGACCTTGGCCCCGGCTTTCACATACTGACTGGCGACCAGATACAGCAACGGCCCGCTGCCCATGAACACCACGCGGTGGCCGATCGACACCGCTTGGGACTTGAGCGCTATCTGCGCCCCGCCGAGGCTGTAAGTGCCCGCCAATTGCCAGCCTTCGATTGGCATCAAGCGGTCAGTGGCGCCGGTGCACAGGATCAGGGCGTCGTAATCCACCGTCGAGTGCTTGCCCTGGCTGACGCAGCACAGTTGCCCCGGCGTCAGGTTCCACACCAGTGTGTCCGGACGATAATCGATCTGCCCGCGCAAGCGGTCGAAGCTCTGGTGCAGGTCGTTGGCCTTGGCGGCTTCGGTGCCATACAGCATGGCGTAATCGCGGGTAAAGCCTTCGGGTTGGCGACGGTAGATCTGCCCGCCATCCCGGCGATTCTCGTCGATCAGGATGGGCTTGAATCCAGCGGCGACCAGGGTTTCGGCACAACGTATGCCGGCCGGCCCGGCGCCGACGATAACGACTCGGTGAGTGCTCAGCCGCGCAGTGGCCATATCGCCTCCGGTTGTGTGGTGACAATATCCAGTCCTTCACGGACCTCAACGGAACAGGCGCGTAGACGCTCGCCGCTGCGGGCCCAGACCCAACAGTCCTGGCAAGCGCCCATCAGGCAGAAACCGGCGCGGCGGCCAGAATCGAACTCCGATTGGCGCAACGCTGAGCCCTGAGTCAGCAAGGCGACCATCAGCGTATCGCCCTGCAACGCCTCGATGGGCATGCCGTCTACCTTCAGTTTGACGATGGACCGGCCCTGTTCGGCCAGTCTGACGAAACGCCCGTTCATGCATAAGCTCCCACGGTCATGCTGTTGGAATCCTTCTGGGTTTTCAGCAACTCGGCACTGTCGTGATGACAAAGGACTTCACTGCCGCCAACAATCAAGTGACGGTCCGGCGGGACGCAATTGCACAGGCCATCAACCCTCACCGGGCAACGATTGAGGAACGTGCACAGCCCAGGCGCATTGGCTTTTGCACCAATGGGCGGCAGCGTGCCGCAGGTCGTTGTTCCGCAGCCTTCCAACCAGCCCTGGCGCAACTCCGGCACCGAATGGATCAACAGGTCGGTATAAGGATGGAACGGCGCCTCAGCATACGACTGGCGAGTGCCGGACTGAATCTTGTGGCCGCTGTACATCACCACAATGTCGTCGCATAGCGCTCGCACGGTGGAGATGTCATGGCTGATGAACAGATAGGAAACGCCCAGCTCCTGACGCAGATCGCGTAGCAGTTCGAGAATCGCCGCGCCCACCACGGTATCCAGTGCCGACGTTACCTCGTCGCACAGAATCAGATCCGGCTTGGCGGCCAGGGCCCGGGCCAGATTGACCCGTTGTTTTTGCCCGCCGGACAGTTCGTTCGGACGACGCTCAGCCATCGCGCGCGGCAAACGAACGAGATCCAGCAACTCGTCGATACGCTGACGCAGTGCGGCGCCCTTGAGACCGAAATACATCTTCAGCGGACGACTCAGAATCGTGCTGACGCTGTGCATCGGATTGAGTGCGGTGTCGGCGTTCTGGAAGACCATTTGAATGCGTCGGAACTGCTCGTCGGTGCGCGACGACAGGCTGCCCCCCAAGGGCTGGCCATCGAAGGTCAGTCCGCCAAGGGCCGGCTCCAATAATCCGGCCACGACCCGCGCCAGTGTCGACTTGCCAGAGCCCGACTCACCGATCACCCCGATGGCCTGGCCTCTGCGAACCGTCAGGTCGATCTCTTCCAGCACGCGAATGGCCGGCATGCCTTGCGCGTTCTTGTTGCCGTAACCGGCGGTCAGGCCCTGAATGGTCAGCAATGGCGTCTCTTCGGCGATGCCGCAAGGCGGACGAATCGTCGTGTCCGGCCGCGCCGCTGCCAACAAACTGCGGGTGTATTCGTGGGCCGGACCTTGGAGCAAGGGCGCCGTGGCGCTCTGTTCGAAGATCTCGCCGCCATTGAGCACCACGATCTGGTCAGCCATTTGCGCGACCACGGCCAGGTCATGGGAAACGTAGACCGCCGTCGCGCCGCGTTCGCGCACCACCCGTTTGAAGGCGCGCAGCACATCGATCTGGGTCGTCACATCAAGTGCCGTCGTCGGTTCGTCGAGCACCACCAGCAGCGGATCGCTGATCAGCGCCATGGCCGCCATCACCCGTTGCAGTTGTCCGCCGGAGACTTGATGGGGGTAGCGCTGACCAATGTGATCGGGATCAGGCAGAGCCAGATCGCGGAACAACTCGATGGCTTTGGCCTCAAGCACAGCCCGGCTGCCCAGACCATGAATCAATGCGCCCTCCACCACTTGGTCGATAAGCTTTTTCGCCGGGTTGAACGCCGCTGCGGCGCTCTGAGCGATGTACGACACACGGTTGCCGCGCAAGCCTTGCAGCTCGCTTTCGCTCAACGCCAGCATATCGTGTTCGCCGATTTGCACCACGCCGCCCGCCAGCCGACACCCACGGCGGGCATAACCGAGCAACGCCAGGGCGATGGTGGTCTTGCCGGAGCCAGACTCACCGATCAACGCCAATACCTCACCTTTTTCCAGGGAGAAGCTCACGCCCTTGACGATTTCCACCTCACCGAGCTCGCCACAGGCGACCACTCGCAGGTCCTGAACTCGAATTAATTCGCTCATTTCAATGGCCTCCCGAACGTCGACTACGTCGCGACGACAGCCGGTCGATAAACAGATTCACACCGATGGTCAGGGTGCCAATGGCCAGGGCCGGAATCACGATGGCTGGCGCGCCCTGATTAAGGCCGCCGATGTTCTCGCGCACCAGCGAGCCGAGGTCGGCATCCGGCGGCTGCACACCCAGGCCCAGAAAGCTCATGCCGCTGAGCAGGAGCACGATGAAACCGAAGCGCAAGCCCAGGTCCGTCAGCACCGGGTTGAGCATGTTCGGCAGGATTTCCACGCAGGCGATGTACAGCCGACGCTCGCCGCGAGTACGGGCCACTTGCACGTATTCCAGGGCTTCGATATTCACCGCCATGCTGCGGGCGATACGGAACGCGCCCGGGGTGAAGCTCAATACCGCCGTGCAGATCAGCAAGGTGACCGAGGAGCCGAAGGCCGAGACCATGATCAGCGCCAGCATCTTGCTGGGGATCGAAATGAAAGCGTCCATCAGTCGACTGATCAGTTCATCCAGCCACTTCGGTGACACCACCGACAACAATGCACAACTGGTCCCCAGACTGCTGGCCAACACAGCGGCAATCAACGCCAGGCCGACGGTGAAGCGTGCGCCGACGAGGATCCGGCTGAGCATGTCGCGGCCCAGGTAATCGGTGCCGAACGGGTAAGCAGCGCTCAGGTTGTCGAAGACATTATCAGAGACCACTTGCCCCACCGGATGCGGTGCCAGCCATGGGCCGAAGATGGCCACCAGCACCCAGATCACACACATCGCAGCGCCGATCAGGCCGAGCCAGGACGATCCGTGGGAAACCTTGCCCAGCGCCAATTTGGTAGTAGCCGGCGATTTCACAATGAGATTGTTCATTGGTTTCTCAGCCTCGGATTGGAAAGAATCGCGCACAGGTCGGCAATCAGCACCAACGTCAAATACGCCGTACAAAACAACATGGTGCAGGCTTGAACCAAGGCCATGTCGCGATTGGTCACGGCATCGACCATCAGGCTGGCGATGCCGGGATAGTTGAAGATCGTTTCAACGATCACCACGCCGCCCAACAGGTAGGACAGGCTCAGGGCGATGGCATTGGCGATCGGGCCGATGGCATTGGGCAAGGCATGGCGCAGGACGATCCGAATCTTGCTGACACCTTTGAGCCGGGCCATTTCCACGTAAGGGCTGTCGAGCTGATCGATCACCGCTGCCCGGGTCATGCGCGCCATTTGCGCGACAATCACGCAGCACAACGTCATCACCGGCAACGCGTAAGTACGCATGAATTGCCAGGGTGAAGTGATGTCACTGGCGTAGGACAGCGCCGACAACCAGCCCAGGTTCACCGCGAAAATCAGTACCGCCAGGGTCGCGACCAGAAACTCCGGTACCGCCACCATGGTCAAGGTGAAAAAGCTGAGGAAGCTGTCGATGCGCCCGCCCCGGCCCATGGCCGAACCAATGCCCAGAATCAACGCCACCGGCACTGACACCAACGCCGTGGCGGCCGCCAGCATCAGGGTGTTGGGCAAACGCCCGGCCATCAAGTCACTGACCGGCATGGCGTTGGACACTGACAACCCCATGTCACCGCTAAGCAGGCTCATCAACCAGTGCAGGTAACGCAACACACCGGGCTGATCCAGCCCCATTTTCAGGCGCAAGGCTGCCACTTGTTCCGGCGTGGCGAACTGCCCCAGAGACTGTTGCGCCGCGTCCCCCGGCAGCACCGCCGTGATGGCGAAAACCACCATAGACACAATCAACAAGGTCACGATCGCCGCGCCCACGCGCCGGCCGATCAACCACAGTGTGTTGCTATTCATCACCCAATCCTCATGCAATGTAGCTGCAGCAAAAACCCGACTTTCATCAAGCGTCCAGCCAGATCTGCTCGGCAAACATGTAACCCATGAAACCGCCCAGAGGGTTGGTGCCGTAGCCTTTGACTCGCTGATCGGAGCCATCGATGTTGCTGATGAACACCGGCACACCGATACCGCTGTGCTCATGCACCAGGGCTTGCATGTCGGCGTACATCTTGCCGCGCTTGGCCTCGTCGGTTTCGCCTCGGGCTTGTACCAGCAGCTGGTCGAACTGATCGTTTTTCCAGCCGGACTCGTTCCAGGGTGCTGTCGACTGGAAGAACTGCGAGAAAAGCATGTCGGCATTCGGCCGCGGGTTGATGTTGCCGAAACTCAGCGGGTGCTTCGCCCAATGGTTGGACCAGTAGCCATCGCTCGGCAGGCGGTTGACGTCGAGCTTCAGCCCGGCCTGTTTGGCTGACTGCTGCAGCAGCACAGCGATGTCCACCGAACCGGTCGCGGCCGGCGAGCACATCAGCGGCATGGTGATGCTTTCCATCCCGGCCTTTTTGAGCAGGAACTTGGCTTTTTCCGGGTCGTAGGCACGTTGTGGCAAATCGGCGTTGAAGAAGCGTGCACCGGGTGCGATCGGGTGGTCGTTGCCGACCCTGGCGTAGCCCCGGAATATCGCCGACTTGATCTGTTCCCGATCCAGCAGCAATTTCATGGCCTCGGTGAATTCCGGGCTTTTGCCCGGCAGTTGGTCCTGACGGATGATCAGGTCGGTGTAGTTACCCGACGGCGAGTCCACGACCCGATGCTTGGTGCTGGCCTTGATACGAATCGTTGAGCGCGGGTTTACCTCGTTGACGATGTGTACGTCGCCCGACAACAGGGCGTTGATCCGTGATGGCTCATCGGCAATGGCGATAAATTCGATCTCATCCAGATACGGCAAGCCGGGTTTCCAGTAATTGGTATTGCGCACACCAATCGAACGCACCCCGGGCTTGAACTCCTTGGCCTTGAACGGGCCGGTTCCGATGCCCTGGCTGAAATCGCTCGTCCCCTCGGGAACGATCAACATGTGAGAGATGGCAAGAACCGATGGCAGTTCAGCATTGGGGCCGCTCAACTGTATCTGCACTTCATGGGTGCCGTTGGCCTTGACTTCGGCGAACTGCGACGCCAGCGGCAGGACCTTGGAACCGGTGATTGGATCCTTGTGCCGCAACAGGGAAAACACCACGTCGGCGGCGGTCAGAGGCTTGCCGTTGTGGAAGACCACTTCCTTGCGCAGGGTGATTACCCAGAGCGTGGCGTCAGTGGTGTCGATACGCTCGGCCAACTCCAGTTGCGGCACCATATGGCTGTCGAAACGCGTCAGGCCGTTGTAGAACATGTAATGGCGCACGTAGTCGGTGGACGATGAACCTTTGGCCGGGTCCAGGGTGTCGGCGGTGGAACTGGACGAGCCTGCGACACGGATACGACCGCCGGGTTTGCCTTTTCCAGGGCTTGCCGTTTCATCATCGGCAAACAGCTTGCCGGCGGCGCCGAACAGGCTGCCGGCGCCCGCGACGGCCACCCCTGCCAACCCCAACATTTGCAATGCATTGCGGCGTGACATGCCGCGATTGAGCCCTTCAAAAACACGCAGACTTTCTTCACCTGTGATCAACCGGGAGTCGATATTCTTTTTATCGTCAGTCATGTCAGTCCTACCTTTCGCAAATGATAAGGCTCAAGTGCTGGCGATTAAGCGCAGCGTGATGAAACGTAAAAATGAGAAGCAACCACATGAACTCAGTGTAGGTAGTCCTGCAGGCGGTAATACGCACCGACCAAGGGCAGGAACCAGGGCTTGCCGAAATGTCCGGGAATCGCCGGCCAGTCGAGTTCACGCCAGGGGTTGGCCTCGACCTTGCCGGCCATGACCTCGGCCATGACCTGCCCCATGTGCACCGACATCTGTACCCCATGACCGCTGTAACCCATGGAGTAATAAACGCCTCCATGCTGGCCGGCCCGGGGCAACCGATCAGAGGTCATGTCCACCAATCCACCCCAGCAATAGTCGATCTTCACGCTAGCCAGTTGCGGAAACATCTGCACCATTGCCGCTTGCAACACTTTGCCGCTCTTGGCGTCGGAAACGCTGTCAGACATGGCAAACCGCGCACGACCGCCAAACAGCAAGCGGTTGTCCGGCGTCAGGCGGAAGTAGTTACCAATCATGCGGCTGGTGACATAGGAACGCCGTGCCGGTAGCAAGCTGTCGATCAGGGCCTGCGGTAGCACCTCGGTGGCGATCACGAAACTGCCCACCGGCACGATCCGCCGCCGATACCAGCCCAATCCGCCCTGCTGACATGTGCCGGTGGCCAGCAGAACCTGTTTGGCATGCAGCGAGCCCTTGGTGGTGTTGACCTGATAGCCGCCGGCACGGGCTTTCCAGTCCGTCACCGACACGCCTTGAAAGATCAACGCGCCGTGACGTGCTGCCGCTTCGGCCAGACCGACACCGAAGCGCCCGACGTGCATCTGCACGCCGTTGCGCTGCAGCAAGCCTCCATGGAATTCGGCCGAGTTGACTTCAGCACGGGTCTCTTGCGCAGACAGCAATTCGACTTCGGCATCGACCTCACGCCGAATCAATTCGCAGGTGCGCGCCAGGCCTTCGTAATGCATCGGTTTGGCGGCCAGCTTGAGTTTGCCATCGCGCTTGAGGTCGCAGGCAATCTGCTCCTGCTCCACCAGCGAGACGACGCTCTGCACGGCGCTTTCATAGGCCAGGTAATAGGCTCGCGCTTTATCAGCGCCGAGGCTGGCGCTGAGCGCCGCGTAATCCTGGGCAACGCCGGTGTTGCACTGACCGCCATTGCGCCCCGAAGCCTCGCCAATCACCCGCCCCGCTTCCAGCACCACCACACTGGCCCCCTTCAAGGCCAGGGCCCGGGCCGCCGCCAGGCCGGTGAGACCACCACCGACGATGGCCACATCGACCTGCCCGGGCAACCCGCCGAGCTGGGCACCGGTGAATACCGGTGCGGTATCGAGCCAATAGGACTCACTGCCCATGTCTAACCCCTTTTGCCTTGAAGAGTGCCGTGAGACTCAGAGACCGACCAACCCGGCCAACCCGCCGATATCCGGGATCTGGTGGTAGCCATAGACCGCATTCGCCGGTTGTTCATGACCACGGGCAACGAAGGCTTTGTGCTTGATCTTCATGTCGTGGGCCGACATCAGGTCATAACGGAAGCTCGAGGACACATGCAGAACGTCCTCCGGCCCGCAGCCGAGGTTGTCGAGCATGAACTCGAAGGCGGCAAGGCGTGGCTTGTAGGCCTGAGCTTGCTGAGCGGTGAAGACTTTATGGAAAGGCGCGCCGAGCTTGTCGACGTTGGACATGATCTGCTCGTCCATCGCGTTGGAGAAAATTACCAGCGGAATCTTGTCGGCGATTTTCGCCAGGCCGGCCGGTACGTCGGCATGTGGGCCCCACGTCGGTACGGCGTCGTAATAGAGTTGGCCTTCGCCTTTGTACTCGATGCCCCAACGTTTGCAGACCCGCGCCAGAGAGGTCTTGATAATCTCATCATACGGCCGCCAGTCACCCATCACCTGATCCAGACGATAGGCGGAGAAGTCCTTGACGAACTGATCCATTTGCCCGGCAGGGACACGATCGGCGAACAGCTCGCGCGTCATGTTTCCCATTTGGAAGTTGGTCAACGTGCCGTAGCAGTCAAAGGTAATAAACTTGGGTCGAAGAAAGCTCATGAGTGCAGTCCTGAATGATGGTTGAGGTCATGACGGGGCAAGCAGTTACTCCGTTCGAGAAGCATCGGGGGTAACGCTGCATCACGAAATTATTACAACACCAAGAGACCCTGCATAAATCGTTAAAAGTATAGGTTGCGTGGCACAAACCACCGTTTTGCAGGGCTTGCTCAGCAGACTGTGCGGGATGCTCCAGACTCGGGCGCTGCCCTCCTTTTTCTGAGCTTTGTGGGCCGTTATAGCGCGCCGGCGAACTCCCGGAACCCAACATGCGGCAGAATCTACCTGCGCAACGAGAACGGGCGCATCCCCCTGAGGAACGCGCCCGTTTATTGTTTTTACGAGGGAGTGACGCGGCCTTTCCTCAGAATTCCGCGACCTTGCCCCACGCCGAAGACTGGAATCGGTCCGGGTGATAGAGACGAGGATCAACCAAGGGATCGCTGTCGCTGACAATGTCGGCGATTAAGTGGCCAGCACCAGGGCCGATGCCGAAGCCATGGGCACTGACCCGGCCGCAAGGGTGAAGTTACGTTGATGCAAAGTTAGCCTGGCAGATACAGCAGATTATCCCTTGCAAACTTAAAGAACGGCACATTTTGTCTGGGCCGCTTTGTTAGCTTATTGATGACCACCCTCTGCTGCTCGCAGTGCCTATTACCGCTCTAAGGAGCTAGTTGGATGACAACACAATCTTCGAATAGCTACAGCGTTGATCCGCAAACGTCTCACACGTTTTATATCAATGGCTGTTGGTCTTCCCCGGCAGTCCCGGCCAGTTTGCCGGTGGTCAATCCGGCAACTGAAGAGGTTGTTGCGCACGTCGCACAAGGGTCCGCCGAGGATGTTGATCGGGCAGTCGCTGCAGCTCGTGCAGCATTTGCTGGTTGGTCTGCCACCTCGGCAGCATCGCGCGCGCTTTTCCTTGGAAAGATCTATGACCTCATCCTTGAACGAAAAGAAGTGCTCGCGCAGGCGATCTCTTTCGAAATGGGCGCAGCCATCGGTTCCGCACGGGCAATGCAAGTGCCTCTGGCGGCCGAACACGTTCGGGTCGCACGTGATCTTCTGTCCACCTATCGTTTCCAAACGGTTGAAGGCGACACGGCGATTGAACGCGAACCAATAGGCGTCTGCGGCCTCATCACTCCGTGGAACTGGCCGCTTTATCAAATCACTGCGAAAGTCGCCCCGGCTATTGCGGCCGGATGCACAGTGGTCCTGAAACCCAGCGAACTGTCGCCTATGAGCGCCCTTCTTTTTGCCCAACTGGTGCATGACGCAGGCGTTCCACCGGGCGTGTTCAACCTTGTGAATGGAAGTGGTTCCGAGGTCGGCGCAGCCATGGCGGCGCACCCTGATATCGATATGATTTCGATTACCGGCTCAAACCGCGCGGGCGCGCTGGTCGCACAGGCGGCCGCCCATACAGTGAAGCGCGTCACGCAAGAGCTCGGAGGCAAGTCGCCGAATCTAATGCTTCCCGACGCCGATTTCGCCAAAGCCGTCCCGCTGGGCGTGATGTCTGCGTTTCGCAACGTCGGTCAATCGTGCAGCGCCCCGACAAGAATGATCGTTCCAAAAGATCGGCTGGCGGAGGTCGAATCGCTGGCGGCCGCAACCGCCAATGCGATCATCGTGGGTGATCCGCAATCGGAGGATACGGTACTCGGCCCCATTGCCAACGAGGCCCAGTTCAATCGCGTGCAAGCAATGATCGAAGCCGGCCTGAGTGAAGGCGCAAAACTCGTATGTGGCGGACCAGGACGTGTAGCGGGTTATGAAATAGGCTTCTACACCCGACCGACTATTTTTTCGGAGGTGGATTCGGCCATGCGCATCGCTCAAGAAGAAATTTTTGGTCCGGTGCTGTGCATCATCCCGTATGAAACGATCGATGAGGCGGTTGCTATCGCCAATGATACGGTCTACGGGCTGGGCGCCCATGTTCAGGCTCAGAACCTTGATCTTGCACGTGCAGTTGCCTCTCGTATCCGCGCGGGACAAGTGCATCTGAATTACCCCGCCTGGAATCCAATGGCTCCGTTCGGTGGCTACAAGCGCTCTGGTAATGGTCGTGAGTACGGTGTCTACGGCTTTGAAGAGTACTTGGAAACCAAAGCAATCATGGGATTTGGCGGGCCTGATAGTCCTTCACGCACGTAGAACCCGTCTAGCGGCCAGTATTCTGATTTAACGTCAGGCCGTGAGGTTATTGCCTCACAGCCTGCTCGGCACAAACCAAAACGCCGCTCAAAGAGCGGCGTTTTTGCGTTTGGAGCGCAATACAAGATTCACCTGTATTTTGCGCGCCTCAGGCGTTTCAGCTCCAGGGACGGTCTCCATTCTCATCCTTGATGCGGGTCGGCAGGCCCATCACATCCAGCGCCTTGAGGAACGGCTCGGCCGGCAGTTCCTCGACGTTGGCCATGCGCCGCACATCCCACTCGCCGCGCGCGACCAGCAGGGCTGCCGCCACCGGTGGCACGCCAGCGGTATAGGAAATGCCCTGGCTGTCGGTTTCTGCGTAGGCTTCCTCGTGGTCGGCCACGTTGTAGATGAACACTTCGCGCGGCTGGCCATCCTTGGTGCCTTTTACCAGGTCGCCGATGCAGGTCTTGCCGGTGTAGCCAGGTGCCAGCGAGCTCGGATCAGGGAGCACGGCCTTGACCACTTTCAGCGGAACGACTTCCAGGCCTTCAGCGGTTTTGACCGGTTGCTCGGAGAGCAGGCCAAGGTTCTTGAGTACGGTGAACACATTGATGTAGTGCTCGCCAAAGCTCATCCAGAAACGCACGTTGGGCACGCCGAGGTTCTTCGACAGGGAGTGCACTTCATCGTGGCCGGTCAGGTACAGATTCTGCGCCCCTACGACCGGCAGGTCGTCGGTGCGTTTGACTTCGAACATCGTGTTGCTGGTCCACTGACTGTTCTGCCAGCTCCACACTTGTCCGGTGAATTCGCGGAAGTTGATTTCCGGGTCGAAATTGGTGGCGAAATACTTGCCATGGGAACCGGCATTGACGTCGAGGATGTCGATCGAGTCAATACGGTCGAAATACTGTTGCTGCGCCAGCGCTGCATAGGCGTTGACCACACCCGGGTCGAAGCCCACACCGAGGATGGCGGTGATGTTCTTCTCTTTGCACTCCTCGAGGTGCTTCCACTCGTAGTTGCCGTACCAGGGCGGCGTCTCGCAGACTTTGCCCGGTTCTTCGTGAATGGCGGTGTCCAGGTAGGCCGCACCGGTATCGATACAGGCACGCAGTACCGACATGTTGAGGAAGGCGGAACCAACGTTGATGACGATCTGCGATCCGGTTTCACGGATCAGCGCCTTGGTCGCCTCGACGTCCAGAGCATTCAGCGAGAAGGCCTTGATGTCGGCGGGCTGCTTGAGGCTGCCCTTGGCCTTGACGCTGTCGATGATGGCCTGGCATTTGGAGATGTTGCGCGACGCGATAGCAATACGACCGAGTTCATCGTTGTGCTGCGCGCACTTGTGGGCCACCACCTTGGCGACACCTCCTGCACCAATGATAAGCACGTTCTTCTTCAATTTTTCTCTCTCTCCTTTTCTGCCAGCTTACGAAAGGCTGGACATGTAGTCGTTGTAACCAAACTCACGAACCACCTCAACACTACCGTCGAGTTGTTTCACTACGATGGACGGCATTTTCAGGCCGTTGAACCAGTTCTTCTTGACCATGGTGTAACCCGCTGCGTCGATGAACGACAGCCGATCGCCGATCGCCAAGGGACGATCGAATTGATACTCACCGAAAATATCGCCGGCCAGGCAGGATTTGCCGCACACCATGTAGGTGTGTTCGCCTTCGCTGGGCGCCAGCTTGGCATTCAGGCGATAGATCAGCAGATCGAGCATGTGCGCCTCGATGGAGCTGTCCACTACGGCCAGGTGCTTGCCGTTGTAGAGGGTGTCGAGCACGGTGACTTCCAGCGACGCGCTCTGGGTGATGGCGGCTTCGCCCGGCTCCAGGTAGACCTGCACGCTGTATTTTTGCGAAAAGGCCTTGAGCCGCGCGCAGAACGCGTCGATCGCGTAGCCTTCACCGGTGAAGTGAATGCCGCCGCCCAGGCTGACCCACTCGACCTTGTGCAGCAGATGGCCGAACCGCTCTTCGATGGTGCACAGCATCTGGTCGAACAGGCCGAAGTCGGCGTTCTCGCAGTTGTTGTGGAACATGAAGCCCGAGATCTGCTCGATGACCTGCTCTATCTTCACCGGATCCCACTCGCCCAGACGGCTGAACGGCCGCGCCGGATCGGCTAGCAGGTAATCCGAGCTGCTCACCTGCGGATTGACCCGCAGACCGCGCACCTTGCCTGCTGAAGCCTCAGTGTAGCGCTGCAACTGACCGATGGAGTTGAAGATGATCTTGTCGCAGTTGTCGAGCATCTCCTCGATCTCGTCGTCGGCCCAGGCCACGCTGTAGGCGTGGGTCTCGCCAGCGAACTTCTGGCGACCGAGCTTGAGCTCATAGAGCGAAGACGACGTGGTGCCGTCCATGTATTGCTGCATCAGGTCGAACACCGACCAGGTGGCGAAGCACTTGAGTGCCAGCAGGGCCTTCGCCCCGGACTGTTCGCGCACATAAGCGATCTTCTGCATGTTCGCCAGCAGCTTTTGTTTGTCGATGAGGTAGTACGGCGTCTTGATCATTTCGAGGCCTCCGGCAAGGCTAGCCAAAAAAAGGATGCGCATTGTGCCCTCACTGACTGCATATCGAAAGAGCAGAAAGCCCAATTCGCTGAGTTGTCCTGAACTGGATCCGGGAGCGTGTTTGATTATTCCAGTAGAGAATCAGACGCAGCGCGCGACCCTCTGTATGACACGCACCAGCATTGACAGCGCCAACCAGATACAGACGATAAATGAAAGCTCCCCTGACTTGCTAAATAGGTTGATGTCGGCGGAAAGCATCGTGAACAGGTTCTCGCAACAGTTCCTCATCCATAGCCTGGTTAAAAAACTTATAAATCGAACCGCGATTAAAAATAACCAAAACAGTATCGACCTTCCGACCCGCCACTGTTTAAACCAGCAGCAACCCTGACTTCATTGACAGCCTGCCTAATAAGTAGATACACGCCAATCATTTAAACTGCATAACACTTTCCGACTGTTATTACACACTTCAATGACGCCATCAGGAGAACTCTTTTAACATGGCGCACTCGCCAATTCGCCGACATAAAAAACGCCCGAGCGTTCAACTCATGCCCGCCAGCGCAGCCTCTAGCCCGAGGCTTATGGCGTTCAACCTTGTTGACCAACGTGCCTCAAACACTTCAAAGAAGGGCCACCAACAACCATCACTGACTTTTTATAACAACCATTGACACTCAGACACAGACGCCAGATGATGGCGCCACATTGCCATCATCCAACAAAGAACCGACCTTGTCAGGTTAATAAACTCTGTATTCCTGAGTTATTTAATTCTCGGTATAACGCATGAACTATGTAGATGACGTCACTAGGCTTTTTGCAAGTTTTGGCGAAGCCGCAGGTAGTTACCAGGAAATACAACCCAACTATAAAGATTTCAAAGATAACCTGACCCCACCTGTCACATCGATCGCTGAGCAAGATTCAAGCGAAGCGCTGCCTCAAGCAACTACCGCCGTGCTTCTACTTGACGAGCCCGCCCCCCCCTTATTACTGATCGGCCCGCCGGTGAAACGTGCAAAAAACGTTGTCATCTCGCTGCCTTCACCGAAAACAGCCCCCTTGCCGAGCGAGTCAGCGGCTGCTCCCGTAACGGGTGACCACCAGCGATTGAGCGAACTGTTGCGCGAACTGAACCAGATTCGTCGAGACGGTCTGCCAACGCCGCGCAAGCAGACCAAGGCAAAGGTTATCGCTATCGTTTCGGCCAACGGCGGCGTGGGTAAAAGCACTGTCGCGGCCGGGCTGGCCAAGGCTCTCGGGCGCCTTGGCGGGCGAACCATCGCGATTGATCTGGACCCTCAGAACGCCCTGTCCAGTCACTTGGGCACCCTTAAACAGGGGCCTGGACTGATCCAGCTGAAACAGCCCGATGCCGACTGGAACGCCCATTGTCAGCCTGGCTATGGCGACAGCGAGCTCCTGCCCTTTGGCACGGGCAACATCAATGATCGCAGACCGCTCAAGCAGCAGATGCTTGACGATACCGACTGGCTGAACCAGCGCCTGGTGTCGATGAATCTCGGTGAAAACGACACTGTGATCCTGGACACCCCTTCAGGCGCAAACGTCTATTCGCAACAGGCATTGGATGCCGCTGATCTGGTGCTCGTCATCACCGTTGCCGACGCCGCCTCCTATCTGGCGCTGGACACCATGGCGCAGTGGCTGGAAACCACTCGAAGACGTGCACAACGTCACAGGTATGTGCTTAACCAACAGGATGGTTCGCGTTCGTTCAGCCGGGACATGAGTCTGCTGTTCCAGCGCCGGCTCGGCAGTGATCTGATCAGGACGATACGACTCGATCACCAACTCAACGAATCGCTGGCCTACAGCCGGGATCCTCTGCAGCACGCACCGGATTCCATTGGCTGTCAGGACATCCGTTCGCTCGCGTGCGCGGTTCGCGCCTTGCTTCTCCCGGACGCTACCGACGAGCACCTCGCGCCATGACCGCCCAGCTCAATGCCCCCTCCCCACAGACCTGGCGGTTGCAAGGGCTACTGGATACGTTCCAGGCTCGCTTCAACCGATGGCCCGAGCGCTGTCGCCAAGCCCTGAAAATCACCGCCGGGCTGATTGCGGCATTGTTGGCGCTGGGCATCCTTACCGCACCGCTTGATCTGTATTCCCAGGCAGCGTTTGCCGCCGCGTGTTTCACCGTGAGCCTGATCGTCCGCAAACAAGCCGGGCGACTGGCGATCCTGACCCTGATCACCCTCTCGTTGATCGCATCGTTACGTTATATGTACTGGCGCCTGTCCGACACGCTGGATTTCGACAGGTGGCAGGATGCCGTATTTGGCTACGGGTTGGTCCTGGCCGAGCTGTATGCCTTGCTCGTCCTGGTATTCGGCTATGTCCAGACGGCCTGGCCGCTGCACCGCAAGCCACAGATTTTGCAGCAGGCGCCCGATCAATGGCCAACGGTCGACATCTTTATACCCACTTACAACGAATCATTGAGCATCGTGAAACTGGTGGTGCTCGCCTCCCAAGCCATCGACTGGCCCGAAGCCAAGTTGCGTGTGCATGTACTCGATGACGGACGTCGGGAAGAGTTCCGGATTTTCTGCGAACAGATTGGTGTCAACTACATCACCCGCGACAACAATCAGCATGCCAAGGCCGGCAACCTCAATGAGGCGCTGAAAGTGACCGATGGCGAGTTCATTGCCGTATTTGACGCAGACCACGTCCCCACCCGCTCCTTTTTGCAAGTCACCATGGGCTGGTTTTTCAAGGATCCAAACCTGGCGTTGCTGCAAACCCCGCATTTTTTCTACTCACCTGACCCATTCGAAAAAAACCTCGATACGTTTCGCTCGGTCCCCAACGAAGGTGAGTTGTTCTACGGCCTGGTGCAGGACGGCAACGACCTTTGGAACGCAACATTCTTCTGCGGCTCCTGCGCCGTCATGCGGCGCACTCATCTGCTGGAAGTCGGCGGCATCGCCACCGAAACCGTGACAGAGGATGCGCACACCGCGCTCAAGCTCAATCGCCGGGGCTTCAATACGGCCTACCTTGCCATTCCACAAGCAGCCGGCCTCGCCACGGAAAACCTTTCTCGCCACATCCGTCAGCGCGTACGTTGGGCGCGGGGCATGGCGCAGATTTTTCGCACCGACAACCCGCTGCTTGGCAAAGGCCTGAATCTGGGCCAGCGCATCTGTTACCTCAACGCCATGATGCATTTTTTCTACAGCCTGCCTCGCCTGGTGTTCTTGACCGCGCCCTTGGCCTACCTGATTTTCGACGCGCAGATATTCCACGCTTCGGCGTTGATGGTGATGGTCTATGTCCTGCCCCATATTTTCCATTCCAGCCTGACCAACTCCAGCATCCAGGGGCGATTTCGTCATTCGTTCTGGAACGAAGTCTATGAGTCGGTTTTGGCCTGGTACATCATGCGGCCCGTGCTGCTCGCCCTGATCAAACCGTCACTGGGCACGTTCAACGTGACCGATAAGGGCGGCACCATCAAAAACGATTATTTCGACTGGAAGCTCGCGCGCCCCTACATCGTGTTGCTGACGTTGAACATGCTCGGCCTGGTGATCGGCTCGGTGAAACTGATCGGGAGTGATTCGGCCGAGGTCGCTACCTTATTGATCAACCTGGCCTGGACCCTCTACAACATCATCATCGTCAGCACCGCGGTCGCGGTTGCCACTGAGTCCTCCCAGGTACGCGTCGAACCCAGGGTCCCCGCCGATCTGCCCGTGCGCGCCTACCGTCAAGATGGCACGTGGTTCGATTGCACCACCCAGAATTTCTCGCAGAACGGTGTAGGTCTCAACCTGCCAGGCGATATTCAACTCTGCCCCCAGGAGACGCTGCAACTCAGCATTCTGCGCACGCCGCCCTCCAGCCTCTTTCCTGCAACGGCGATATTCAGCCACGGCAATGTGGCCGGCGTGCAATTCGATGCCATGCCCCTGCGTCTGCAGAGTGAACTGGTGCGACTCACGTTTTCACGCGCCGATACCTGGGCCAGCACGTGGGGTAACGGTCGCCCCGACGCCCCTATGTCGGCTCTGAGGGACGTCAGCCACATCGGCCTGCGCGCCATTCTCCGCTTGTTCATGGCCACCCTTAAAGAGGGTCAGGCGCTGCTGCGCAAACGTTCGAACACGCCATCATCTATCGACCCTATCGCGGAAATACACCGATCTTGAACTGCTCCTCTCGCCAGACCTCTACGCCTCGCCGCTCACTCCTGTTTATCGCCTGCACACTATTGGGCGGGAGTGCTGTGGCCTTGAGTGTTGCCGCCCAACCCAGTGCCACAACGGCGACGATCGCACCGCCGCCGCTGACCGATGCGCCGACCAACAGCTACACGCGCACGCTCAAGGAACTGGGAAAGAACTATTCGATGAGCCTCAAAGGTGTGGAGGCAACGGACAGTGTGAACTTCGATGTGCGTGCCGATGAAGTCGTGACGGCAGCGCAGGTCACGCTTCAGTACAGCTACTCACCGGCACTGCTGGCCGACCTTTCGCAAATCAACGTATTGATTAACGATCAAGTGGCCGCCAGCCTGCCCCTGCCCAAGGAAGACGCCGGCGGGTTGCAGACCCGGACCGTGCAGATCCCGCCGCAGATGATTACCGAGTTCAACCGGCTCAGCCTGCAGTTCATCGGTCACTACACGATGCAATGCGAAGACCCGTTGCACTCCAGTCTGTGGGCCAGGATCGATAACGCCAGCCAGTTGAGCCTCCAGGTGTCCTCGGTGCCACAGCCCAACGATCTTTCCGCGTTGCCGCTGCCCTTGTTCGATCCACGAGACGCCTTGCCCTTGAAGCTGCCCTTCGTGTTCATCTCACGCCCTGACACCTCCGAGCTGGAGGCCGCCGGTATTCTGTCTTCCTGGTTCGGCGCCCTGGCCAGCTACCGTGGCGCGACTTTTCCGGTCAATCTCACCCACCTGCCGACCACCGGCAACGCCGTGGTGTTTGTCAGCAACAGCGAAGCAGCGACGTTGAGTGGTCTCAAGATCAAAGAGGTCACCGGCCCGCGATTGACGATGGTGAGTAACCCGACTGACCCTCAAGGCAAGCTGCTGATCGTTTCCGGGCGTGATGGCGCCGATCTGAAAATCGCCGCCACTGCGCTGGCACTCGGCGGCTCGGCCTTTTCGGGGCAAAGTGTGGCGATTGATCGCATCGACGCGATCAAGCCACGCCAACCCTATGATGCGCCCAACTGGTTGCCCTCTGATCGCCCGGTACGCCTGGGTGAACTGGCCAAAGCTGCCGAGCTCAACGTGTCGGGTTACAACCCTGGGCAAATGACGGTGGCCCTGCGTTTGCCACCGGACCTGTTCAACTGGCGTGAGCCCGGCGCGCAACTGGATTTGAAGTACCGCTATACGCCCCAACCGGTTGCTACCAACTCCTCGTTGCTGGTCAGCTTCAACGACACGTTCATCAAGTCGATCGAGTTGCCTTCCATCGAGAAGCTCGGCAACAGCGACAGCCTGCTGGCGATGCTCAAAACCGACGACAGCCTGGCCCGCACATCGCGCATGCTGTTGCCGCTCAACTCGGTAGCCCTGCAATCGCGGCTGCAATTTCGTTTTATGTATGACTACATCAAGCAAGGCGACTGCCGCGACATCATCATCGACAACATGCGCGGTGCGATTGACCCGGACTCAACGCTGGATGTCAGCCATTACGACCACTTTATGGCCATGCCCAATCTCGGTGTGTTCAAGGACAGTGGTTTTCCGTTCACGCGCATGGCCGATCTTTCTGAAACATCAGTGATCCTGCCCAATGACCCGGGCCCGGCCGACCTCAGCGCCTACCTGGCCCTGCTCGGTCGCTTTGGCGATTCCACCGGCTACCCGGCCACCGGCCTGAGAGTGGTCCATGCCGACCAGTTGGCCGAGCAACGTGACCGGGATTTGCTGGTTCTCGCCTCAGGCAATAACCAACCGCTGCTCAAGCAATGGCAGAGCCTGCTGCCGGCCAGGACTGAAGGCGATGAGCAATACGTCGAGCTGTCGGACCTGCCCTTGCGCGTACGCAACTGGGTCAGCCCGGATACGCAAAGCAATCTGCGCAAGGCGCGTAACAGCCTCAGGTTCTCCGCTGAGGACGGCAGTTCTTATCTGACCGGATTCGAATCACCGCTCAAGAGCGGACGCAGCGTGGTGTTCATCGCCAGCGCGCGGCCCAGTGGTCTCGCCGAGGTGACTGATGCCTTGCTTAGCAGCGACGCAAACGCCCACACACTGCAAGGCAGTCTGGTGGCGATCAAGGGCAAGCACGTTGAGTCGCTGGTCGCCGAACAGGATTACTACGTCGGACGTTTAGGTCCGTGGCGCTTTGTACAGTGGTACCTCTCGCAACACGGATTGGCACTCGCACTGGTCACGCTGATCGGGGTCCTGTTGCTGACCTCGTTGGCCTACCTGTCCCTGCGCATGCGGGCCAAACGTCGTCTTGGGCAGTAAGCCGCGCATGCCGCCGTCGGCCATGGACTGTCGGGACAGGTCACTTCGTCAGTGCCTGCGCGGGTTGAGCGTTTTGCTGGCACTGGCGCTGGTGACGCCCGCGATGGCGGCCCGCCAACCTTGCGGGGAGCCGGCATGGCCGCTGTGGCACGCCTATGCATCGCGCTTCGTCCAGCCCGATGGCCGAGTGCTGGAGTCCAGCCTGGAGAACAACCACAGTACGTCGGAAGGTCAGTCCTACGGCATGCTCTTCGCCCTTATCGGCAATGACCCGCAACGCTTCGACAAAGTGTGGCGCTGGACCGCCGCAAACCTCGCCGGATCCGCCATTGGCACACGCTTGCCGGGCTGGTTATGGGGGCAAGGCGAGGATGGTCAATGGCGCTTGCAAGACAGCCACTCCGCCTCCGACGCCGACCTGTGGTTCGCCTACGCCCTGCTCGAAGCCGCACGCCTGTGGCATCGGCCGGACTATCGCCAGGACGCTCTGCGGCTCATGGCAACCATCGAAGCGCAGCTGGTCGTTGATCTGCCCGGGCTGGGCCCCATGCTACTGCCCGGGCCTGAGGGTTTCATCCAGCCCGGTCCTCTCTGGCGGCTGAACCCCAGTTACCTGCCACTTCCCGTGTTGCGGCGGTTGGCCAAGGAGGCACCTTCCGGCCCCTGGCCAGCCATTGCCCATAACACTGCGACGATGATCAGCCAATCAAGCCCCCACGGCTTCGTGGCTGACTGGGTCGGTTATCAGGGCACTTCAACCCGATCCGGGGGCTTCGTCATGGACCCGATCAAGGGTGAGACGGGGAGTTACGACGCCGTTCGCGTCTACCTCTGGCTGGGCATGAGCGACGTCAGGGAACCGCTGGCGGCGCCCCTGTTGAAACAGCTCGATGGCATGGCCCGCCTCACTGCCGCGACCGGTCGGCCGCCGGAAACCGTTCAGGTTCTGCAAGGCAGTGTTCAGGGTCAGAGCCCTTTCGGATTCAGCGCGGCACTGATTCCTTACTTTCATGCCAAGGGCCAATCCGACGTCGCCCTCGTACTGCGCCAGCGCGCCGAACAAGACTTGCGCGAGGCCCTGGCCAGACCCGATGCCAGTGCAGGCCCGCCTCGCTACTACAACTTCATGCTCAGCCTGTTCGCGTTCGGCTGGGCAGATAAACATTATCGATTCCGGGAAGACGGAACACTGAAACTCTCCTGGGAGACCGCATGCACGCGCATCACCGCACGCTAACCATCGCCGTGATGAGCGCGTTGACAGCCACGGCTGTCCACGCGCAAAGCCCGACGCCTCAGACATTACTCATCGGGCAGGGACAGTACTGGCAGTCGCACAAAAACCCTCAACGCGCGACGGAAGTCTGGCTCAAAGTCCTGCAGCTGGACCCCACGCAGATCGATGCGCTGTATGGCCTGGGCCTGATCGGTGTGCAGCAGGGCAAGCCACAACAGGCGCAGCAATACCTCGCCCGCCTGCAGGCGCTCCAGCCAGTGCCCCGCCAGGCACTGCAATTGGCGCAGGACATCAGCGTGGCCCAATCGCAGAACCAGCAGCGTCTGGAAGAGGCTCGGCGCCTCGTCGATGCCGGTGAGCGTGACAAGGCGACTGCAGTGTTTCGCTCGCTGTTCGATGGCCGTCCACCTCAAGGTACGATCGGCCGCGAGTATTACAACAACCTTGCCTTCAATCAGGCTGACTGGGCTGAAGCACGCAGCGGATTTCAGCGCCTGCAACGTGAGATGCCCAACGACTCGATCGTCGCGCTGTTTTACGCCAAGCATCTGGTCCGCCGTGAAGACAGCCGTGCCGAGGGCATCCGCGCCCTGGCCGCGCTGACCCAGCGTACCGACATTGCCGGTGATGCCGACGAAAGCTGGCGCCTGGCGCTGACCTGGATCGGTCCACCCAATCCGGCACAAGTGCCGTTGTTCGAGGCGTACCTCAAGACGCATCCGGATGACGCGGAAATCCGGGCGCAGATGAACAAGGGCAAGCAACAGGTGGCAACAACGGCCAGCAACGAATGGCAACCGCCTGCCGAAGTCGCGCGCGGCCTGAAGGCGCTCAAAGAAGGCGATCAGGCCACCGCCGAACAGGCTTTTCAAGCTCGCTTGAAAACCCGGCCCGATGATGCTGACGCGCTGGGAGGCCTTGGGGTTGTTCGCCAGCAGCAACACCGACTGGCCGAAGCGGAAAAGCTTCTGGGTCAGGCCACGCGGCAACGCGACGGCAGCCACTGGGAAGTTGCGCTGAACGAAGTGCGCTACTGGTCTGCGTTACAGCAGGCCCGCGACGCCCAGGCCAAAGGCCAGACAGCCCAGGCACAGGTCTTGGTCAACCAGGCGCTGCGGCTCAATCCAAACGGGGTCGACGCTCGCCTCGCCCTGGCGGATATTCAGGCCAGCGCGGGCCAGTTCGATGATGCTCAGCGCAACTATCGGCAGATTTTGAATCAGCGCCGCGACGACCCTCAAGCACAGGAAGGGCTGGTCAATGTGCTGCTCAAGAGCGGCAAGAACGATGAAGCCCTGCAACTGATCAACAGCCTGCCCGCCAGCGGACAGGCAAAGATCGGCCAGTCCGCACGCCTGCAAGCCTTGCGCGCGACGCAACTGGCCGCCCTCGCCGAACAACGCAACGACCTGCCCGCTGCACGCAACGCCTTGCAAGACGCGCTGCGCTACGAACCGGACAACGTCTGGACACGTTTCGCCCTGGCCCGCCTGAACCTGGCGATGGGCGAACCGCAAAAGGCTCGGGACCTGATCAACGCCATGCTCCAGGCCCACCCCGACAATGCCGAGGCGCTTTACGTCAGCGCCTTGCTGTCGGTTCAGATGGGTGACTGGAAAGCCGCCCAGACAACGTTGGGACGCTTGCGCCCCGACCAACGCACCCCGGACATGGACGCGCTGGCCGCTGATGTCAGCCTCAACCTGCAACTCAGCCAGGCGATCGACTTGGGCAAGCGCGGACAGCGCCAGGAAGCCCTGACCTTGCTCGACCGTATTCAGCCGATGACCAACAACAGTCCGGACCGCACGGCGAGCCTGGCCTCAGCCTATGTCGACATCGGCGAGCCGACCCGTGCACTGACCCTCATGCGCGGCCAGTTGCAAAACACCACGGCGCCCTCGGCGGACTTCATCCTGCAATACGCCGCTGTCCTGCTTAAAACCGGAGAAGACGCACAGGTCAACGAGATTCTGCGCGACCTTCAGAACAGGCCCTTGAACGCGCCGGCCCGCAAGCGTTTCGACGACCTGCTCTATCTCTATCGCATCCGCCAGGCTGACCAGCTGCGTGAACGAGGCAATCTGGCCAGCGCTTATGACACGCTGGCACCCGCACTGGCGCAACGTCCCGGTGACAGCGCTGCCGTCGCGGCGCTGGCGCGGATGTACTCGGCCAACGGCGACACGGCAAAAGCCCTCGAACTCTACAAACCGCTGTTACAACGTCAGCCAAACGATCCGCAACTGCTGTTGGGTGCCGCCGACGCGGCGGTGTTGGCACATGACACTGCCTTTGCCGAACAGGCACTGCAACAGCTGCTCAAGACTGAATCCGGCAACCCTCAAACGCTGACAGAGGCCGCCCGCCTCTATCAGAATATGGGCAAGACCGGCACGGCGACCGATCTGCTGCGCAAAGCGGTGGCCATTGAACAGAGCGAGAAACGCAGAAGCCAGGGCGACCAACTGGCCGGTTCGACGATGGCACCCAACCCTTTTGCCGGGGTGTCGGGTCCACGTAGCGAGGTCAGTCGCGACACCTTGCTGGCAGCGATCCCGCCACCGGTTCAGGAGATGCCGGGCAGCGTGAGGTCTCAGACCCCGTTTGGCATCGACGCCCCGCCAAGGCCGCAGCAGGCGAGCAATGCATTCGAGGCGCAGCTGCCGCGCGCAGCACTGGTGAGCGAGGACATCAGCCCCGCGCAACTGGCGCTGAATAAAATCCTTCAGGAGCGCAGTGCCTACGTCACCCAGGGCGTGAGCATTCGCAGCAACGACAGTGAGTCGGGGTTGAGCAAACTGACCGATATTGAAACACCGCTGGAAATCAATATCCCGCTAGATGAAAGCCGCGTCGCCCTGCGCGTGACGCCGGTCTCGTTGAACGCCGGCAGTGCCAGCGGCGAGGCACTTCAGCGTTTCGGTAGCGGTGCGCGGAGCGACGGCGTCGGATCGCAAAAAGCCGAGGGTGTCGGCCTTTCCGTCGCCATTCAACGGCCCGCGGATGGGCTCAAAGCCGATCTCGGCACCACCCCGCTCGGCTTCAAATACACCACCGCCACTGGCGGCATCAGCATTGATCGCCCGGTAAGCGACACCTCTAATGTCCGTTACGGCGTGAGCATTTCCCGGCGCCCGGTGACTGACAGCGTCACCTCGTTTGCCGGCACCACCGACAAACGCAGCGGGCAGTCCTGGGGCGGCGTGAGCGCCAACGGCGGGCGTGCTCAGTTGAGCTATGACGACAACGAAGTCGGCGCCTATGGCTACGCCTCCTGGCACCAACTGCTGGGCAACCATGTCCAGTCCAACAACCGCAGTGAACTGGGCAGCGGCGTCTACTGGTACCTGCAAAATGAAACGGATAGCAAATTGACCGTCGGCCTGAGCATGACCGGCATGAGCTACGCCAACAATCAGGACTTTTTCACCTACGGCCATGGCGGCTATTTCAGCCCGCAGACGTTCTTCGCCCTGGGCATTCCGGTGACCTGGGCACAACGCACCGGGCGCTTGACGTATCAAGTCAAGGGCTCGGTCGGCGTGCAGCATTTCGAGCAGGACAGCGCCGACTATTTCCCCAACGACAAAGCCATGCAAGCGGCCTCGGGCCTGCGCTACGAAGGGCAAAACAAAACCGGGATCGGCTACAGCGTTGCCGCGGCGGCTGAATACAGGTTGGGTTCGAACATCCTGCTGGGCGCCAACCTGGGCCTGGACAACGCCCGCGACTACCAGCAACTCAGCGGCGCCTTGTCGTTGCGCTACCTTTTCGAGGACATCAGCGGCCCCATGAACCTGCCGGTCAGCCCCTACACCTCACCTTATTCCAACTGATCATTCTGGAGCTTTCGATGCCCACTTCTGCCCTTGCCGGCCTCACCCTGCTTGTTCTTGGCGAAAGCCATATGAGCCTTGCGGACCATTTGCTGGAGCCACTGCACGACAACCTGACTCGTCAAGGCGCGCTCGTTCACTCCATTGGCGCCTGTGGTGCCAGCGCGTCCGACTGGCTGATCAGCAAGAAGGTCGACTGCGGTGCCGAGCGCAAAGGCAACGACAAAATAGTGATCAAGGGCCGCGAGGCGAGTACCACACCGATCCAGGACCTGATCGCGGCCGACAAACCTGACCTCGTGGTATTGGTCATCGGTGACACCATGGCGTCCTATGACAAACCGGTGTTTCCAAAAGCCTGGGCCTGGCAAAGCGTCACCGGCCTGGCCAAGGCTATCGCTGCCACCGGCACGCGTTGTGCCTGGGTAGGTCCAGCCTGGGGCAAAGCGGGTGGCATGTACCAGAAAAATGACGCCCGCACCCAATTGATGTCCCAGTTTCTGGCCGCCAACGTTGCGCCTTGCACCTACATCGATTCGCTGGCGTTCTCCAAACCCGGGCAATGGATGACCACCGATGGGCAGCACTTCACCGTTGCCGGCTATCAATCCTGGGGCACCGCAATCGGCACTGCATTGGCCAAACTACCCGCCGCCAGCCTCGCCAGCCAAGGAGCCGGAAAATGACTCGAACAAAGCTGGCCGCTGCCCTGTCCTTGTTGTTGAGCCTGCAGGCCCAGGGCGCTGACATTGCTCTGTACCCGACGGGGCCGGACCAGGACTCGGCGTTCCTGCGCTTCATCAATGCCGCCGACCAACCGTTGCAAATACTGGCCGAGAATTCTCGGGCAAATCTGCGGCTCGAAGGCCGCAATGCTGTGTCCGACTATCTATCGGTACCTGCCAGCAAGCCGATCAGGGGCTCCCTGGAACGCGGCGGCAAAAGCCAGCCGCTGGACATCCAGGTTCTGGCCGGGGAATTCGCGACCGTGATTGCATTGCCGGACAGCGCTGAGGGCATGCGCCCTGTCGTCATCCGCGAGCAGCCTGAGGATTTCAATAGCTTGAGAGCCTCATTGGCGTTTATCAACGCCGATGCCGCTTGCCCCCGGGCCGGGTTGCGCGCTGCGCGGGTGAATGCTGAATTGTTCAAGGATGTGGCCAGCGCCAGTGTGCAACGCCGCGCGATTAACCCGGTCAGCCTTTCGGTTCAGTTGGTCTGCGCTCAAACCGATGTAGGTGCACCGCTTGATCTCGGTCAACTCAAGGCCGGCGAGCGCTACAGCGTCGTGCTGTTGCCTGGCGCAAATGGCCCGTACCTGTTGCTCGCGACTGACGTCCTGGCCCATTAATCGGATGGCGTCACCCCATGGTTTTTGCCTCTCTCGAATTTCTGACGTTGTTCCTGCCGCTGTTCCTGTTCGCCTATGCCTTGTCCCCGGCCGCCTGGCGTAATGTCACGCTGCTGATCGGCAGTTGGCTGTTTTATGGCTGGTTGAGCCCACGATTCCTCGCTGTGCATGTGATGCTGACGATCACGGCATGGGTGGGTGGCTTATTGATTGATGCCTGGCGACAGGAGAGCAAGGGCCGTGTGCGAATACTTGTGGCCCTGATCGTGCTCAACACAGCAATGCTCTGCTGGTACAAGTACGCCAACAATGTCGTCGGCACATTGAGCGAAGTGATGGTCTGGTCCGGAGCCGCGCCCCTGTCCTGGCAGCGGGTCATCATGCCGGCCGGATTGTCGTTTGTCGTGCTGCAGGCGATTTCCTACCTGGTGGATGTGCATCGTCGCACCGTGCCAGTCGAGCGCAGCTTCGTCCATTACGCGACCTATATTTCGATGTTCGGCCATTCGGTCGCCGGCCCTATCATTCGCTATGACTGGGTCCGGCGCGAGTTGCATCGGCGTTCCTTCAACCTGCAAAATTTTTCGCTGGGTGCACGCCGGTTCATGCTCGGGATGTGTATGAAGGTCCTGGTGGCCGACACCCTGTCGCCCGTGGTCGACGTGGCGTTCAGTGTGCAGAACCCCAGTTTTTCTGACGCCTGGCTGGGCTGCCTGGCCTACTCCCTGCAACTGTTCTTTGACTTCGCCGGCTACAGCTCCATGGCCATTGGTCTGGGACTGATGCTGGGCTTCCACTTTCCGGAGAACTTCAACCACCCTTATCTGGCCAACAGCATCCAGGATTTCTGGCGCCGCTGGCACATGTCATTGTCCAGTTGGTTGCGTGACTATCTGTATATCCCACTGGGTGGCAATCGCAATGGCCCCTGGAAAACCTATCGCAACCTGTTCCTGATCATGGCCATCGCCGGCCTCTGGCACGGTGGCGACAATTGGAATTATCTACTGTGGGGCTGCGCCCATGGCATTGCGTTGTGTGTTGATCGTGCCTGGAACCGCTCCTCCCTGCCCCCTGTACCGCCCGTGCTTTCCCATGGGCTGACACTGCTGTTTGTCTGCCTGGCATGGACACTGTTCCGCGCCCCCGACTTTCACAGTGCACTGAGCCTGTATGCCGGACAGTTCGGGCTGCAGGGCATCGCCCTCAGTGAAGAACTGTCCGCGACCTTGCGCCCGGTACATGGCCTCGCGGGCTTGTTGGGTGTGCTAGGTATCGTCGCACCGCTGCTACGCCCTTACGCTGAAAAACACCGGATCGGCATAGCGCTCTACCCCGCCGCCCTTTGGCCCATTGTCGGTTTCATGCTGTCGTTCGCGCTGACCGCCAGTCGCGAAACCGTACCCTTTCTGTACTTTCAATTCTGATGAAGACGCCAGAGCACACCATTACGCTTGCTCAACCTGTCGATCCGGTCGCACGCACCAGTCCATTGGCAGGCGCATCGCTGCTGATATTCCTGTTCGCCGGGCTGCTGTCCTCTGGCTGGCTGATCGGGTCAGGGCAACTAGAGCCGCTGCCACCGAAATTATCGGCGACGCAGATTCTTGACGGAGCTATCACCCATAAAATCGCCAAGGAGCTGTCGAAAGCCGCCTTCCCCACCATGTTCGCCAAACTGGAACGCGGTGCGAGTTGGCTTCTGCTCAACGACACGGGGCCCAGGGTTCGTTCAGGATGCACTGACTGGTTGTTTCTGGCCGATGAGCTAAAGGTCAACCATCAAGCGCAACGTAATGCCGATGCCAAGCTCCAGGCCGTGATCGATCTGAAAGAACGGCTCTCTCAACGACACATCAGCTTGCTGGTGGTCATCGTTCCAGACAAGAGCCGCATCGCTTCTGCACAACGTTGCTCACTGCATCGCCCGGCGTCTTTCGAAGGACGCATCCAGTCCTGGACGGCGAAGCTGAATGTGGCCAGGCTGGCGAATCTGGACCTGACCGGTGCACTGGCGCCACTAGGTCCCCAAGCCTATTTGCGTACCGATACGCACTGGAGTGAATCCGGCGCCAAGGCTGCGGCCGAAGCTATCGCGCAGCACCTGAAAACCCTGGGCATCACCGCAACACCACGCCGATCGTTCAACGAAAGTCACGCCCCGCTCGCAATACGGCCCGGCGATCTGGTGCACCTGGCGGGCATCGACTGGCTGCCGCTTGAATGGCAACCCACACCCGAATGGATCGCCCAGACCAGCATCCACGAAATTCCCGACATGTCGGCCGACAGCCCTGACAATGACGGAGACCTCTTTGGCGTTACCGACTTACCCAACACCGCTCTGATCGGAACCTCATTTTCGCGCAACTCGAACTTCGCAGGGTTCCTGCAACAGGCGCTGGGGGCTCCGGTGGGTAATTTCGCAAAAGATGGGGGCGCTTTCTCCGGCGCCGCAAACAGCTACATCAACAACCCGGCCTTCAAGGAAACACCGCCAACATTGATCATCTGGGAAATCCCGGAACGAGACCTGGAGTCGGCATACGCCGACCCCATTCAGGTAGAACCATCGCCCTTGGCGTTGGGATCAGGTTGAAAAACCAGCGCCCCCAAGCTCGCTCTCTTCCGGAAACGGACTAACAGTATCTGCTCTCGGCCATCGCAGTCTCTGACGACGAACCTGGCCCTTACACAGCGGTCAAAGCAAGTGATGACATCGCCAATGATCAAAGGCCTCTGGCCTGTTTCATTCAATGGCGAAGCCAGTAGTTCACACACTTTAGGGTGCGCTGGATAATGTCAGCAGGCTCGGATTTCTGCCGAGAGCAGGTGCTGACGGCTGCTCACATCCAATGCTCCCGTATCGGAGTACTAACATGACTCAGTCAATGCGGTTCTTCCTATCGATTGTCCTTGCGACACTGGCATCGGCCAGCTTCTTGAACACTGCTAGTGCGGCAACCGCCGAGGATCTGGATGTCGACTCTCGGCAAGCGTTGCAAACACTCTACAAGTCCACGCCATTTGCTGAAAGCATTTCGAAAAACGCCAAAGCGATTCTTGTCTTCCCGAAAATCATCAAGGCGGGCCTTGTGTTTGGCGGCAGCTATGGCGAAGGCGTGTTGTTGAAGGACAAGAAAATAGAGAATTATTACAACTCCGTAACCGGGTCCTGGGGGCTGCAAGCAGGTGCCCAGTCGTATGGCTATGCGGTTTTCCTGATGACCGACAAAGCCGTGGACTACATACGTCAAACCAAGGGTTGGGAAGTCGGCGTAGGACCCACCGTTGTAGTGGTTGATGAAGGGGTGGCGAAGAATATGTCCAGCACGACAGTGAAGGACGATGCCTACGCGTTCATTTTCGACCAGCAGGGGTTAATGGCCGGGATCAGCATCGAAGGAACCAAGATTTCCCTGATCAAGCGCTAAAACTGGTCGTTTGGCGCATGGATGCGCCTCTTGCCAACCAGGTACCGTGCAGATACTGTCAGCCCTATGAATCAGCCACGCATTGCCTCGACCACCACTACCACGACCGCCCAAGGCGGGTCGTGAGAGGTGTCGTGAGCCAATAACGCACGAACTTCAAAAGGCCCGCCAGTGATGGATAGGGCCTTTTCTTTTGCCCTTGTGTCGCTGGTCCAAACGCAAGGAAAAGCACTATGTACGCACTGTTGATTCTCGATATGCAGGTTGGATTGTTTCATGGCCCGGATAAACCATGGGCTGGCGAAGCGTTGCTAAACACTTTGAATAGCCTGTTGAGCAAAGCCCGGAAAGCAGGCGCGCCCGTTTTTCTTGCTCGCCACGTAGGTCCGCCTGGCTCGCCTATCGAATCTGGAAGCCCGTTGACGCAACTGGTGCAGGAACTCCTGCTACAAGGCGACGAAGTGGTCTTCGAAAAAAGCCGCCCCAACGCTTTCGCCATGACTGACCTGGCCGATCGGCTAAAAGCTTGTGGATCTCCAGGCGTGGTCATTGCCGGAATGAAGACCCAGTATTGTGTCGACAGCACCTGCCGCGCCGCACGAGATCTTGGGTTCGATGCAGTGCTGATCGCCGATGGTCATACCTGCACCGACACCCCAGCGTTGAAGGCCGAAAATATCGTCGCTCATCACAATGCAACCCTGGCGGGCCCATTCTGTCGTGTCGTTCATGCTGAGAACTGGCATTTCTAACCGGCATTGATAGATCGGCTCAAGACTGGGTCGATCTGTCCTTCTGTCGGCGTCGTTTCCGGTTGGGCCGCATGTCAGGCCCGTGTTAGATGTTGGGTCAGAGCCTATTCTTACCTGACAATATCGACCGAGATCTCCACCGCCGGCGCCGTTTTCTAGTTTTTGCACTCCGCCAACACCACGTGGCAGGTATTCGGCGTGCCACCGGATCGGCCGGCATAGCGTATGCAATTAGCCAGGGATTTTTCGCGAGCCATGTTCAAGGTATCCCCCCAAGCCAGGCCGCCCTCACCGGTAGTGGGTAGCGCTTTTGCATAGCAGCTTGAGCCTATGTTTGAGGCCGAATAGCGGGCCGTGGCAGCGTTGCCTGCGCATCCCGCTGTCAGCGCCAGGTTTATGGCTAGCAGGGAGGACAGGATCCATGACGAGCATCGGCGCGCTGTTTTTTCGGTCATCCCGTTTCCCCTGTAGAAAGAGGCGTGAGGCAAGTTTGTGCTCGTGTCCTACTCAGATTAGACGGTGTTGCGCCTGCCCTTGAGTCCGTTTAGCGAACAGATTTGCGCTGGCCCTGACAATTAGCGATATCCCATTTGTGGAACAGTTCCACTCGATCGGCGCCGTGGGAATCGATCATGCATGCGCGCCGTCCCAGAGGTACGCAAGCTGCCAAAATAGTCCGGTTGCCTGCGCTGCTAGAATGCACGTATCAATCCCAATTCTGGAGAACCAAGATGATCAGCAAGAACACGATTTGTCTCTGGTACGACGGCACCGCGCTGGACGCTGCGAAGTTCTACGCCGAGACGTTTCCGGACAGCGCTGTGGGAGCTGTCCTTCGCGCGCCTGGTGACTATCCGGCGGGCAAACAGGGCGATGTCTTGACGGTCGAGTTCACGGTGATGGGCATCCCTTGTCTCGGACTGAACGGGGGCTCGGCGTTCAAGCACAACGAAGCTTTCTCGTTCCAGGTTGCGACCGACGACCAAGCCGAAACGGACCGCTTGTGGAACGCGATTGTCGGAAACGGCGGCCAGGAAAGTGCATGCGGCTGGTGCAAGGACAAGTGGGGGCTGTCATGGCAGATCACACCCCGCGTGCTGACAGCCGCAATAACCGATCCTGATCGAACAGCGGCCAAACGCGCGTTCGACGCCATGATGGGGATGAAAAAGATCGACATCGCTGCGATCGAAGCGGCTTTGAAGGGTTAGCGGTTGGACAAGTTGAGGAGCGAGTAGTTTGAGGCCTGGCGCAGCATGTGTGCACTGTTGGCACCTCTGCTGGACCGATAGGCGAGCGCATCGGGCCGGCTGCGTTGCCTGGGATAACTGGCCTTGAGATAAGCCTGCTGTCGATTCACGACTTGTCGGCAACAACTCTCACTCTGTGGCAGTCAGACGGTCCAAGTTTTTGACCGCTTGAGGAGCGAACATCAATCGGCATTAGCGCCTGTCTGGACTCGTTGTCCAACAGCACAGAACGCGTCTCTCCCGGCTCGAACAGGAAACGTTCGCCCCACTGCCTCATACTGACCACAACCGGAAAGATCTCCCGTCCTTTGTTCGTAAGCACGTACTCCTTGTAGGCGCTTCCATCTGACGCCGGTTGAACATCGAATACACCGACCTCAACCAAGGTTTTCAGGCGCGATGCCAGAATATTTTTGGCCACGCCCAAGCTCTTTTGAAATTCGCTGAATCGGCGAATGTCGTCAAATGCGTCGCGGATGATCATGAGCGACCAGCGGTCCCCAATTGCCTCCAGTGTTCTTGCTACCGGGCAATCGCTGCTTTGCGATGAAGCACCTTCGACCATCGTATTTACCTCCTGGATAAGGATTGCCAAATCTATCGATCAATCTGGATCAAGGTGGTTGCAATTTGAAACCTTGTTCGGCAACAATTGAGACCAGTTTTTAATTGAAACCAGTTTAACGCCATGGAGGCGTGCATGACAGCAGAGGCCGACTCATCCACCCAAGGTTTCTCCAGGCAGCCTTCGGGATTGCCGCATACGGATACCGGAGAAAACAGCAGCACCGACCGGTCTGCGGGACTTTCTCCGTCGCTCACGTTATTGTTTTCCGTCACCTGCGCACTTGCAGTCGCCAATGTTTACTTTGCCCAACCCTTGCTGGCCTCAATGGCGCAGAGCCTGGGCGTCGCCTCAGGATTGATCGGGGTCGTGGTGACGGCCACTCAGGTGGGATACGCGCTGGGGTTGCTATTCATCGTGCCGCTGGGCGATAGGGTGAACCGCAAACGGCTGACTATCACTCAAGTGGTGCTGTCTGCGATTGCGCTGGCGGCCGTTGGCGCATCGCAGCAATGGCTGGCCCTGCTGGGAGCCATGATCATGACGGGCTTACTGGCAGTGGTCGCTCAGGTGCTTGTAGCCTATGCCGCCGTGCTGGCAACGCCATCACAACGTGGGCAGGCAGTGGGGACAGTAACCAGCGGCATTGTCCTGGGTATTCTGCTGGCACGGTTTACCTCTGGGCTGATCGCAGATCTAGCGGGCTGGCGCGCCGTTTATTTCGTTTCCTCAGCATTGATGCTGACCGTCGCGGCGGTGTTCTGGAAAGTGGTTCCTGCCGCAGTGTCACCACGCAATCAATACACCTACCAAGCGCTCATCCGGTCGCTGTTCAAGCTGTTCATGACCGAACCGGTTTTGCGGATCAGGGGCCTGCTGGCCTTACTGATCTTTGCCGCTTTTTCCGTGCTATGGACAGCTATGGTGCTGCCGTTGAGCGCTCCGCCGCTGACGCTTTCACACACGGCCATCGGCATGTTTGGCTTGGCCGGCGTCGCCGGAGCCCTTGCTGCCAGAAGAGCCGGTCGCTGGGCCGATCAAGGTTTCGGACAACGAGTTACCGGCATCTCGCTGGGACTCCTGACGCTTTCCTGGTTGCTCATCACTTTTGCCGAGACGTCCCTGATCGCGCTGGTTTGCGGCGTGGTTTTGCTCGACTTCGCGGTGCAAGCGGTACACGTCACCAACCAGAGCCTCATTTTTGCTGCACGACCCGATGCCCAAAGTCGCATGGTCGGCGCATACATGTGCTTCTACTCGGTCGGTAGCGCGCTGGGGGCGGCAGCCGCGACCCAGGTTTATGCGCTCTGGGGCTGGATGGCAGTCAGCCTGCTGGGCGCCTTGATCAGTGCGACAGCTTTGGCGCTGTGGTTTTTTACAAGTCATTTCTCGACTACTACTCAAGGAAGTTCAGCATGAAAGCCGGGCACCTACTACTCGCAATCTCGATTACTGCCATCACGCTGTGAACGGCTCGACGGGTTACTTTTCGTCCAAACCCAGAACCGGGCTCAAGCCAGCAGCTCGGTGATCCACCGGGCCTGCCGGGCGATGTCTTGCACCTTCTCCTCGGGCACGGCCTGCCGCGCCCGGGCGAAGTTGGCCAAAGTCTTGTGCTTCTGGTGCAGCATGCGCTGCCATTTGATCAGGAACGCCGGGCTGCGTGCCTGCATCTGCAGCGGGCCGAAGTACAGCTCCTCGGCGGTGTACATCACCGGCCCGGCGCGCTCGGCGACGATGATTTCGTAGTCGAAACGGTTTTCCCGCAGCACTTCCTCGCACAGGATGCGGTAGTCATTTTTCATCAGCCATTGACGCAGTGGTTGCTCGCCGCCGTTGGGCTGCAGGATCAGGCGCTCCTGGCCGCTCAGACGCGCCTTGCCGCTGTCGAGGATGTCGCGGATCGTCTCGCCGCCCATGCCGCAGATGCTGATCGCTGTGATCCCGTCTCCCGGCTCGATCGCCGCCAGGCCACTGGCCAGGCGCACGGTGATCCGCTGAGCCAGGCCGTTCTCGCGCACGGTGCGTTCGGCCGAGCGAAACGGCGTCAATGCCACTTCGCCGGCCACCGCCGCCGCGATGGCGCCACGGCGCATCAACGCCACCGGCAGGTAGCCGTGATCCGAGCCGATATCGGCCAGGCACGCACCAGTTGGCACATGCGCCGCCACGCGCTCCAGGCGCATGGACAATGTCTGTTCGTTCAACTGCAATTCCTTTTCACCAGGAAGGTCCAGCACCTTGGGCCGGGTCGGGGCGAGATTCTGAGCCCCAATCCCGCCCTTTCTATTTTTGGCCACCGGACAATGGTGGGGTTCGAGGCGGGATCAATCGCTTCGTCCCCGTCGACTCAAACGCCGAAGCCAAGCGAAGCAGTGTCGAATCGTCATAGGCTCGACCGGCAAAGGTCAGCCCGACGGGCATGCCGATGTCCGGCATGATGCCCATCGGCACTGTGACCGTGGGAACACCCAAGTGGCGAATGGCGAGGTTGCCGTTGGCGACCCAGACACCGTTACTCCAGGCGATATCCGCAGACTTTGGATCGACATCGGCATTCGCCGGCCCAACGTCGGCCACCGTCGGGAAGATCACCGCGTCGAGCCCCAACCGATCCATCCAGTCCTCAAGGTCGATTCGGCGCGTCTGTTCAAGGCCGCGTAGTCCGTCAGGCACCGTGGTGATCTGGTCCCAAGGGGTGATGCCGCGTTCGGCCATTCGTACATACTCATCCATGCCAGCGGCAAGATCGCCCTCCCGGTTGGGCAGCGTCCCCGGATCGTGCGGAAAAATCAGCGGTCCGTTCACATCGACCAGGCGATTGAGTTTTGGATCGCCGTTGGCCCGCAGAAAATCGTCGAACGCCCAGGCCGTCAGATCCCACAACTCATGGTGAAGGAACTCTTTGGAAACCAGGCCGCGGTTAAACACGGTCGGTGCACCAGGACGATCGCCTTCGCAATTGGAGACCAGCGGGAAATCGACCTCGATCACTTCGGCACCAAAGGCTTCGAGTGCCTTGCGAGCCTCTTTCCAGAGCCCGATCACCGAGGGGCGGGTGTTGATTCGCTGGCCCGTCGGGCCACCGATGCCAGGCGCATCGCTCGTGCCTGCATCGGCATCCGCGTTGATGTACATACGAGGAACGCCGAAGCGTTTTCCGGCGAGGGCATCGGTATTCGCGGCAAGCGACCCATAGGAAGCGGGACGCACCGAGGCGACACTCGGAATGGGCACCCAGGGTTGCATCCGCCACAGATCGCCTCGTGTGTCGGGATCCTCCGCCACTACTACGTCGAGCACTTCGAGCAGGTCTGCCATGGTTCTGGCAAACGGCACGACAACGTCCATGGTCGGCGTCAACGGCCAGTTCCCGCGCACCGAAATCACGCCGCGCGAAGGCGTATAAGCACACAAACCATTGTTCGAGGCAGGCCCCCGGCCGCTCGACCAGGTTTCTTCGGCAAGGCCGAAGGCCGCGAAACTGGCGGCGGTTGCAGTACCGGCGCCGTTCGATGAGCCCGAGGCGAAGGGTGCGGTGAGATAGTCAGCGTTGTACGGGCTCTCGGCACGGCCGTAGACCCCGCGCTGCATGCCGCCGTTAGCCATGGGCGGCATATTGGTTTTGCCCAGGCAAATTGCGCCAGCGGCACGAAGCCGTTCGATGGTGAACGCATCGCGATAAGCAATCAGGTTCGCGAAGGCGGGACTTCCAGAGGCTGCGGTGAGCCCCTTCACCAGATAACTGTCCTTGGCCGTATAGGGAATGCCGTCGAGCGGCCCCAGCGTCTCGCCCTTGGCCCGACGGGCATCGGACGCTTGCGCTTCCTTGAGCGCATCGGGGTTGCGAACCACCACCGCGTTGAGGGCGGTGGGCGTGTCGGGTCCGTCGTAGGCATCGATCCTGGCGAGATAGGCCTGGACCAGCTCAACTGCCGTTGTCTGGCCCGATTCGAGCGCAGCACGCAGTTGGGCAATGGAAACCTCGGTGACCTCAATCATGCTGTTACCGCCGGCTGCTGATGGGTGACTGGATTTTGGGCTCAAGGACATCACTTATCTCAAAATGGGTTTTTGTATCGATTCTCGTTGCACTGCATTACGCGATAGGGTCGGGACTTCCAGCGTCGAACTCCACCTCTGATGCGAGTTCCGGGTACTCCATTTTCATGGCCGCAAGGCATTCTTGCATGAGCCTCGCATCATCCGGTAAACGTCTGGACAAAGTGTCCCACCCTGAGATTTTCAGTTGCGTGGGCATTTGGACAAGCCCTGTTATTGCGTCCCAGAAAGCATCCCAATTACAGCCGTACCAGCCGGGAAAGCCGAGCGCATCGCTCAAGGTCGAATGGAGTTCGCCAGAACTCGTCACCCTGCTTAAATCGATTTTTACAACCTGTAAGCGGGTCATCGTCAGTGCCTCGAAAATTGCTCACTGGGGAGAAGGATAACTGAAGTCCGCTTCTGCCACGCAGCCTTGACTCTGCCCTTTGGGACAGAGTTTATCGTTGCCCTCCAGGAAAAAGGGTACTGGTCCAGTGAGGGGTGATTTCAATGCGTCAGTTATGTCTGGTTACAGGGGCGAATGGGCACTTGGGAAACACCTTGGTCAGAGCGTTGCTCGATCAGGGTTACCGAGTCCGGGCCGGCGTTCGCAACATGGACAATACTGCCTCTTTCGATGGGCTGGATTGCGAAATGGTCTATACCGAACTGTTGGACGAATCGGCCATGCTTGAGGCATTGCGAGGGGTTGACGTGTTGTTCCAGGTCGCAGCCGTGTTCAAGCACTGGGCGAGAAATCCGCAAGCCGAGATTATCGAACCTAATGTAGGGGGCACTCGCAGCGTTTTGCAGGCCGCGTCAAAAGCCGGGGTCAAACGCGTGGTTTATGTCAGTTCCGTTGCGGCAATCGGCCAGAATGGACATGCACTCGATGAAAATCAATGGAATGACGAGGACGAAAATGCCTATTACAAATCCAAGATATTGTCGGAAAAAATGGCGTGGCGCACAGCTCAAGCCTTGAACCTCTGGATGGTCTCGGTTTTACCCTCGGCAATGATCGGTCCTAATGCCGCGAACCTGACGGATACCATGAGGTTTCTTGATTCGGTCAGACAGCGGCAAGTACCTCTGGACCCGGGGTTTCATTTCAATTTTGTCGATGTCCGGGATGTCGCCCAAGGAATGATTCAAGCAGCAGAAAAAGGCAGGCCGGGGCAGCGCTATATTCTGGCGAATGAGCAGTCCTCTTCACTCACCGAAGTCATTGATGCAGCGAACGTAGTTTCACCCGGCTATCGTACTCCCCCGGCAGCCCCCAAGTGGCTTCTGCTCACTGTGGCCTGGGCGCAGGAGGTTTGGGCACGGCTAACTGGCCAACCTGCCCGGATGTTGCTCAGCCAGGTCAGGATGTTCCACGACGTTCAACAGAACTACAGCATATTAAAGGCCAGAACCGAATTGGGCTTTAATCCTCGATCACCAGAAACCGCCCTGCAGTCGGCTTTTATCTATCTGAGCAAGCGCTCGATTCTTCCCTATGAAACGTTGCCGCTGCGCCAGATTCAAAAAGCGAATTGATCTCGCTTTTGAGTTCGCCAAGGTGAATGTCCAAGGCCCGAAATTCAGCTATTTTTTCGTTGATTTGTTGACGTTTGAGGTCGATAGCCTCGTTCGCCAGCGCCAAGGGAAAGGCATTCAGTTTGTTCTTGGCCGCGATCAAGGGAGTCATCTCGGCGAGCTTGAATCCGGCAACCTGTGCTCGGCGGATAAGGTGTACGAGTCGGAGGTGATGCGCGGTATAGACGCGATATCGACCATGGCGGTCGGGCTCCGGGATCAATCCCATCTGTTCATAAAGTCGAATGGCTTTCGGTGTACAGCCAGTCAGCCGGGCGAGTCTTCCAATGAACATTAGCAATCCTTTTTTAGAAAAACGGGGGCAAGGGCGAGGTCAAAACCACTCATCCACCGACTACGCATCCTGAAGCCGCTCACGCAGAAACTCGATAAACCGCTGGGTTTTAGCTGGCAACAGCCGCGTCTCGGTAAGGGCGTAAACCGAGATGGGTGAAGCCTGCCACTGCGGCAAGACTCTGCGCAGTGTGCCATCGGCGAGGTCTTGCGCAACGATACCTTCCCCCAATAACGCGATACCCAGATCCAGCGTCGCCAGACGTCGAATCATTCCCACGCTGTTGAGTTCGAATCGACCGCCAACCTCCACCTCCATTTCCCCTTCCCCTTCACTACTGGAGAGTATCCAGCGGTCAGCGCGCGTGCCGCGCATACGCAAGCATTCGTGCCTAGTCAGGTCCGAGGGATGAATCGGATCACCGTACAGTTGGAGATAACGGGGTGAGGCATACAGGCCGCGGCGCAAACTGGCGAGCTTACGGGCGATCAAGTTCGAACTCGCGGGCTCGCCCATGCGAATGACCACATCAACCGGCTCACTCACCAGATCGACCTGACGCGGGGTCAGATCAATCTCGAAATTGATGCCGGGATACAACCGGGCAAACTCCGCGATCAGCGGTGCCAGGTAGATATTGGCGAAATCCACCGGGAGCGAGGCCCGGAGTACACCGCTGGGTCGGGCAAGCATTTCGCCGAGCTGCTCGTGCGCAAGCCGGGCTTCGTCGACGATGCGTTTGCAGCGATCGAAGTACAACTGCCCCGCCTCGGTCAGCTCGATTTTGCGCGTGGTGCGATGCAAAAGCCTTAGCCCGATTTCCTTCTCGAGGCCACTTATCCGGCGCGACAGCGTCGAGTTCGGCATCCCCATCGCCTCCGCCGCCCGACGGAAACTGCGCGCCTTCACGACTTCGACGAACAACGCCATGTCGTTGAGAAACTCCAATGTCATTGCTCCATCAGTGGATCAGTCAATTCAGTTTTACCCGGTTTATCCCGGATTCGGATTGATCAATGATAGCCACATCATTTACCGAGGAGTACCGCAATGCATTCGCTTTTTTCTCAAGTCCAGATCGGGCGCCTTACACTGTCCAACCGCATGGTCATGGCCCCGATGACTCGCTCGCGTTCTGATGATTCCGGGGTGCCTACCGAACTGGTACCGACCTACTACGCGCAGCGCGCCGGTGCTGGGTTGATCATCTCTGAAGGGGTGTTCCCTGTGGCCTTGGGCAAGGGTTATGTGCGTACTCCCGGTATCGAAACCGCTGAGCAAGTGGCCGCTTGGAAGCAGGTGTCCGAAGCCGTACATGCTCGCGGCGGACGGATCTTCATGCAGCTGATGCACTGCGGACGCATATCGCACCCCTCGCTGTTGCCTGACGGCTCCCTGCCACAGGCCCCCTCCGCGATCAAACCCACCGGCCAGACCTGGACAGCCTCAGGCCTTCAGGACTTCGTCACCCCACATGCGCTGAGCGTGGTCGAGATTGCCGCGGTCATCGAGGGCTACCGTCAGGCCGCACGCTTGGCCATTGAGGCCGGCTTCGACGGTGTCGAGCTGCATGCCGCTTCGGGGTATCTGCCTGAACAGTTCCTCTCGACGAGCAGCAATCAGCGCACGGATGAGTACGGTGGATCGGTTGAAAACCGTGCTCGCTTTGTACTGGAAGTGTTGAATGCCATGGCGACGGAAATTGGCAGCGATCGTGTCGGCATCAAGCTCTCCCCTGAAATGAACTTCAACGACATCGTCGATGCCAACCCGCAAGAAACCTACACCTGGCTGGTCGAGCAATTGCGCGGGTTGAATCTCGCCTATCTGCAGTTGCCCTGTTCGGCGCCAGCGTCGACTACCACGCCTTGTTGCGCCCGCTGTTCGATGGCAGCTACCTGATCGGTGGCGGGCTCGACCAAAACGCCGCCCAATCCCTGCTCACTAAGGGCCAGGCCGACGCGGTGGTGTTTGGCAACGCATTCCTCGCCAACCCAGACCTGCCCGAGCGTTTTCGCACAGGCGCCGAGCTTAATGTGCCGGACAAAGACACGTTCTACGCACCGGGCGCTCAGGGGTATATCGATTACCCAGCCATGAGCCCGGCTCAAAGCGCCTGAGAAAACCGCCATTCCCATGCATGCCCCAACCTTACCGCCAGGAGAATCATCGTCCATCGCGTTGACGATCCCCAGGCGTTTGACGCGGGAAGCGAACTCGGCGGGCAAGGATCTGCTCCAGTAAAGGCGGCGTGACGCTGACCACTACCAACCAGCTGATTGCAGAACTCGCCGGTAGCTGGGCTACGCCTCAAGGTGGACAGTTGGTGCAAGTGCTGATGGAAGCGCTTCAAGGTTAAAGGTTTGGTGCAAAACCTGTGGGAGCGGGCTTGCTCGCGAAAGCGGTGTGTCAGGCAACGATGATGTCGACTGACACGCCCTCTTCGCGAGCAAGCCCGCTCCCACATGGATGTGCGCTTGACTCACCAGCCCTGTTCTACATCTCAACCTGCGTGCCCAGCTCTATCACGCGATTGAGCGGCAACTTGAAGTATTTGAGGTTGCTGTTGGCGTTCTTCAGCAAAAACGCGAACAGGGTTTCGCGCCAACGGGCCATCCCGATACGCTTGATCGGGATGACAGTCTCCCGGCTGAGAAAATACGTGGTGCGCATTGGACTGAAATCCAACTCTTTCAAATGGCAAAGGCTCAACGCCAGAGGTACGTCAGGCTCCTCGATAAAACCAAAGTGCAGACTCACCCGAAAGAACCCTTCACCATAAGCCTCGACCTCGAATCGTCGATCCGCAGCCACACGCGGGCTGTCTTCAGACACCACGGTGAGCAACACCACCTGCTCGTGCAGCACCTGGTTGTGCAACAGGTTATGCAACAGGGCGTGAGGGACCGCATCAGCCCTGGCTGTCAGAAATACCGCGGTCCCCTGCACACGATGGGGCGGTTGCGAGCCGATGCTGCTGATGAACAACGGCAGCGGCAGCGAGGTTTCGTCCAGTCGCTCGACAATGATCTTTCGGCCCCGTTTCCAGGTGGTCATCAAAATGAACAGGGCAATACCCGCAATCACCGGGAACGCACCGCCCTGGAAGATCTTCGGTGCGTTGGCGGCGAAGTACAGGCTGTCCACCATGAGAAAACCCAGCAGCATCGGAATAGCCAGCCAACGAGGTGTTTTCCACAGCAGCAATACAACGGCCGAGGACAGAATGGTGGTAATCAACATGGTCCCCGTCACCGCCACGCCATAAGCCGCCGCCAGCGCACTGGACGATTCAAAGCCGATGACCAGCAACACGACGCCGACCATCAGCGCCCAGTTCACCATGCCGATGTAAATCTGCCCCTGCTCCTGACTGGAGGTGTGCTGAATGAACATACGCGGCACGTAACCCAGCTGAATGGCCTGGCGAGTCAGTGAGAACGCGCCGGAAATCACGGCCTGAGAGGCGATGATGGTGGCCAGTGTCGAGAGCGCGACCATCGGCAGCAGCGCCCAGTCAGGTGCCAATAGATAGAACGGATTACGTACCGCCTCCGGGTTCCCGAGGATCAGCGCGCCTTGACCAAAGTAGTTGAGTACCAGGCCGGGGAGCACCAGGATGAACCAGGCACGAGCAATGGGTTTGCGGCCAAAATGGCCCATGTCGGCATACAGTGCTTCAGCACCGGTCAATGCCAACACAACGGCGCCCAGAATGGCGACACCGATGCCCGGATGAACCACAAAAAATTGCACCGCCCACGCAGGATTCAGCGCTTGCAGAACTTCCGGCCGTTGCAAGATGCCGTAAATGCCAAGTGCGCCCAACACCACAAACCACAGCACCATGACCGGGCCGAACAGGATGCCGATACGCGCCGTGCCATGTTTCTGTATCAGGAACAGTGCTACCAGGACGACCACGGACAGCGGCACCACCCAATGCTCGATGCCATCGAACGCAAGTTGTAGCCCTTCAACCGCGGAGAGCACCGAAATGGCTGGGGTGATCATGCTGTCCCCGTAAAAAAGTGCCGCGCCAAACAAGCCAAGCAACACCAGGACCCTGCTCATTTTGGGATACGGCGCGGCGGCCCGACGCGCCAGTGCCGTCAAGGCCATGATCCCACCCTCGCCCTGGTTGTCGGCGCGAAGGATAAACAGCACGTACTTGATCGAGACGACCCAGATCAGTGACCAGAAGATCAACGACAGAATGCCCAGCACACCGTCGTGATTAGCCTGGACTCCGTAGTGACCGGCGAACACTTCTTTGAGGGTGTAAAGAGGGCTGGTGCCGATATCCCCATAAACTACGCCCACCGCGGCGACGAGCAACCCCACTCCCGAGGTTCTGGAATGGGATTCTTCATGGGCAGGGATCGCTGTTTCGCTCACGGGGCGCTTCTCGATAAGGAGGAAGGATTGCAATGCCAGTCAGTTAAGGAGCGAAACCTGTGGGAGCGGGCTTGCTCGCGAAAGCGGTGTGTCAGGCGACATCAATGTTGACTGTGCCACCGTCTTCGCGAGCAAGCCCGCTCCCACATGGATTTCGCTTAACTGACTGGCATCAGGAAGAATTGCAGGCGTATCGATGATCAGAAAAACGCGGCCAGTATCATTGCGGGGAAGAGTAACCAACGTAAAAAAACCGTAAAATTCTACCGGCAGCACCCTCCCCCCAACGACCATCCAGCGATGCACACCTACTGCGCCGTCCCGCCACGAGGTTTATAAAACAGAAACTTCCCGGTCTCGGCCGTCCTGATGTATTTCTTCGCCCAGGCGGGCTTTACCGTTCTGTCGTGGAAATACAAAGCACCATGAGTGCGGTCCGTGAGTTGCTTGTTGAGTGCCTTGCGCGCGATTTCCTTGGCGAGGGCATATTCGTCGTCTTCCTTTACCTGATCCGCACGTCCGTCGCACCACCACGAAAACTGGCAGGAGCCCGTTTCAGAACCTTGCTTGACCACGGCGCACACCGTATCGGGAAACCCACCATGGCCGAGCCGGTTCATGACCACGCTGGCGACGGCTTCCATATTGGCAGGTGCCACACCTTTGGCTTCCCAATAGATACTGCGTGCAAGGCAAGTAATGGCGTCGTCCAGCGGCGCGGCGCCCGCCGGATCGACTGCCTGCACTTCGGAGGTGGTAATGGCTTCGGACTTGGGCACCGGAAGTTCGCTGTCCTTCTCGGCGGCTTTCTGTTCCAGGACCTGCGCCTTGTCTTCGGCCACTTCCTGTTTTTGCTCCTGCTCAGTCGCCAACACCTGGCCGCCTAGAAGGATGATTGCGAAGCAGGTGACTACCCATTTTAATCGCATGATCGATCCTTCCGATGACACTGACTTGAGCAATGAAACGGCGATGTTGTAGCGCTGACCTGCTGTGATTGTAGTCGTCGCAAGTCTTTCCAGCCGCCTGACAATAATCTGCATGTCGAGGCGAAAAGGCATTGCATTCGCAGGGGTGAAATCGCGCATCATGAACGCAGTCCGTCCAAGGGAGATTTTCATGCGCAGCCTGTCATCCATTTTGCATCTTGCCGTGTTGTCATTCGGGCTGGTGTTCAGCGTCGCCGCGTCGGCGGTCGAAGAAACGCAGCTGGTCGAGTCGATCAACGTTTACCGCAGCCAGGCGCAGCGCTGCGGCGGCCAGGCGTCTTCGGAGTTACCGCCGCTGGCGAGCGATCCGCGTCTGGTCCTGTCCGCCAACAGCATCGGCGACTTGCAGCAGGCTTTGGCCCGCGGGGCTTATCCGATGGTCAATGTGCAGGCGATCAGCTTGTCCGGCCCGCGTGATGCGCCGTCTGCCATGAAGGCGATTCAGGAGAGCTTCTGCCAAGTGGTGCTGGACCCGCAATTCGTCGACATCGGCGTCAGCCGCGATGGCCGTGAATGGCGCATCGTGCTGGCGCGTCCGCTGTTGACCGGGCGTTTGGGTGATTGGCAGGCGGAGGGACAGAAACTGCTTGAAGCGATGAACAGTGCACGCGCTCAGACGCGCCTGTGCGGCACTCAAGCCTTTACCGCCACGACGCCTCTCGCCTGGAACGCCACCCTGGGCTCCGCGGCCGAGACCCACAGCCGGGCCATGGCCAACAATAACTATTTCGATCACAAGGACCGCGACGGCCGCACACCGGGTGATCGGGCTGAACTGGCGGGTTACGCCGGTCAGCAGGTCGGTGAAAACATCGCCGCCGGGCAAGACACCGTGCGCAAGGTGGTCGATGGCTGGCTGGCCAGCCCGGGACATTGCGCCAACCTGATGAACCCACAATTTCGCGAGCTGGGTGCGGCCTATGCAGTGGACCCGAAGAGTGATGCGGGCATCTATTGGACGGCGATGTTTGGTACGCCTTGAAGGCCTGAATCGCCCGTTGAAAAAGGAATCGTCATTTGAATAAAGCCCCCTCCTCGACCGTCGAACAGGACCTGTCGAAACCTGAGGCCATCAGTCTGCGGGAAGCGTTCCTGTTCTGGCTGAAGCTCGGCTTCATCAGTTTCGGCGGGCCGGCCGGACAGATCTCGATCATGCACCAGGAGTTGGTGGAGCGCCGGCGCTGGATCTCGGAACGGCGTTTTCTACATGCCCTCAACTACTGCATGTTGCTGCCTGGGCCTGAAGCTCAGCAGCTGGCGACCTACATCGGTTGGCTGATGCACCGGACGTGGGGCGGCGTGATTGCCGGCGCGCTGTTTGTGCTGCCTTCGCTGTTCATCCTGATCGTGTTGTCCTGGGTGTACATCGCCTTTGGCGAAGTACCGGTGGTGGCCGGGCTTTTTTATGGGATCAAGCCGGCCGTGACCGCCATTGTGGTGCAGGCGGCTCACCGGATCGGCTCGCGGGCATTGAAGAACAACTGGCTGTGGGGGATCGCCGCGGCGTCATTCACGGCGATCTTCGTGTTCAATGTACCCTTCCCGTTGATTGTGCTGGGCGCCGCGATCATCGGTTATTTCGGCGGACGTCTGGCGCCTGAAAGGTTCCGCACCGGGGGCCACAGCGCTGCGAAAAAATCCTTCGGCCCGGCCTTGATCGACGACGACACTCCGACTCCCGAACACGCCCGTTTTAGTAGCTTTAGATTGCTGCGCCTGTTGCTGGTGGGTGCGGCCTTGTGGGTGTTGCCGATGGGCATTCTCACCGCACTGTTCGGCTGGGAAGGCACCCTCACCCAGATGGCCTGGTTCTTTACCAAAGCGGCATTGCTGACATTCGGCGGCGCGTATGCCGTGCTGCCTTATGTGTATCAGGGCGCTGTCGGTCACTATGGCTGGCTGACACCTACGCAGATGATCGATGGCCTGGCGCTCGGCGAAACGACTCCCGGGCCGCTGATCATGGTGGTGGCTTTCGTCGGCTTTATCGGCGCCTATGTTCAGCAGGTGTTCGGCCCCGATCATGTGTTCCTGGCTGGCGCCCTCGCTGCCACGCTGGTGACCTGGTTCACCTTCCTGCCTTCGTTTCTGTTCATCCTCGCCGGCGGCCCGTTGGTGGAGTCGACGCACAACGAACTCAGGCTCACCGCGCCGCTGACCGCGATTACCGCGGCGGTGGTCGGCGTGATTCTTAATCTGGCGTGTTTCTTCGGCTACCACGTGCTGTGGCCCAACGGCTTCAGCGGCCAACTCGACTGGCCTTCGGCGCTGATCGCCATTGCAGCGGCCATTGCCTTGTTCCGCTTCAAGCGGGGGGTGATCGAGGTACTGCTGGGTTGCGGGCTGATTGGGTTGGCGGTGCATCTGCTGCGCTAAATCAATGACCTTGCCGTTGCCTCTGTAGCTCAGTCTTCAGCCAGAGGCCGGCGGGTTGTACGCCTACCGGACAGCGCACTTCATAGGCGAGGCCACTCTTGCTGCTCTGGGTGGCCGCCAGCTCAATGAAGTCTTCTGCGCTGTTTACCTTGTCGTGTTCTTCAAGGTACTCCAGCTTCTTCTGCAGATGCGCCCGGGCCTGAGGGCCGAGGTATTCGCTGCCGTTGCGCACAAACCGGCATTCGCTGTGCTCGATAAAGTCCAGCAAGCCGTTTATTTCCTGAGTGGCCTGAGATGAGGTTTGTGCCTGGGCATTGAACGCCATGACGGTCAGGCCGATACCCGCCGCGATCAGCCATTGGCTAAAGGTACGAGCGATGGATTCGGTCAGGGTTCGCATGGTGATACCTCGCATGACCAACAGCCGATCAGAGCAGTGCCAACCACCGCTCTGAAGTCTGATGGATAGGTGTCAATCGTCGTCCCGGTCGTCATCATCGCGGTCCCGGTCGCGATAACGACGGCGCTCGTAATCGCGGTCGTCACGGCGATCATAGTCTCGATCATAGCCCCGATCATGGTCGCGACGGTATTCACGACGGTGATCATGATCCCGATCGTACCTGTCTCCATCTTCCCAGTGAGGATAGCAACCTCCCAGCAGGAGAGTACTTGCAATGGTCAGGGTCATTATCGCGATGCGCTTCATTTGAACGTCCTAAAAGGTCAGGGCTGCGGGGATGAGGTGACGCTGGCGGCGAATTCAATTGCCGTGCGTTCAAACCCATCAATACGACCTTCCAACCGATCAATGATTCATTCAGCGCCTGGCCTTACAGCGTCCTTTGGCTGTTCCCGATGGTTTTCGCTTTTTCGATGACCCACTCCATCGCAGCCTCCATGTCCAGCAGATGCGGCGACGGGTGTTTGTCCTCGACGACGGCCGAGCCGTCGGGCCAATAGACGCCCATGAACATCTTCAGCGAACCGTCTCTCAATATCTCGGCCTTAACCTCAATCGTGCATCCGTTCGATAGCGTTTCCGAGTGGATCATGTGGCGCTCAGTCATGACTGCATTCCTCCCGTCGTAGCTATCAGCGTAAACCATGCAGCGCCGAGCGCGATGACGTTCAAGCGTCTATCTGCACCACCTCGATCCCCAATTTTTGATAATCCTCGACATTGCCCGAGGCCACGTGACGTTCGGTGATCAGCGTATGCACGCGGTTGCAAGGCGCCACAACGAAGGGTTCCACCGCGCCCAGTTTGTCCGCAGTGGTGACGGCAATCACGTGGGAAGCGCTGGCGAGCATCGCCTGCTTCACCGGCACCTCATCGAAATGCAGCGAGCTGATGCCGACTTCCGGATGAATGGCGCAAACCCCGGTGAACACCAGATCGGCCTTGATGCCTTCGATCAACCGCAGGGTTTCATGGCCGCCGGAAGACATCGTCGCGGGATTGAGCTGACCACCGGCGACGATCACCGTGATGCCTTTGTATTCAGCCAGGGTGATCGCGATCATCGGCGACGCGGTGATGGCCGTGATGCAGATGTCAGCGGGCAGCGAGCGCGCGATCTGCAGCGTGGTGCTGCCGGAATCGAAAATCACGATCTGGCCGTTTTTGACCCGGCGTGCGGCGAGTTGGGCCAGCCGGGTTTTCACTTCATCGGTTTCGCCGACCCGGGTGAAGTAATCCTTGCCCGTGTCCTTGGGCCGCGGCAGCGCCCCGCCGTGTACCCGTTGCACCAGCCCTGCGCTGGCCAGCTCCGACAGATCCCGGCGAATGGTGTCTTCGGACACAGCGAAATGCTGGCTCAGTTCGGAGGCCACGACCTTGCCGTCGCGTTCGAGGATCAGCAGGATTTTTTGACGGCGCAGCTGCGGGAGTTCGGCGCTGGAGTGCTCAGCTTGCATGGTTATGCCTGTTTTTGCTTGTTTGTGCGAGATTAGCCAAACAGCGGGATGAACACAACCGGCAGCAGAAGAAGAGAACTCATGCCAAGCGCAGAACCTGTGGGAGCGGGCTTGCTCGCGAAGGCGGCGGCACATCCAGCATTGATGTCGACTGACACACCGCTTTCGCGAGCAAGCCCGCTCCCACATTGGATTGCATTTAACTGACGTTAATCACAACGCTTTCACGATGAACTCGCGCAACCATTGATGCGCAGGGTCGCGATGAGCGCGTTCGGGCCAGAGCATCGACATCTCGTAACCCGGGACTTCATGCGGAGGCTCAACCACTTCCAGCGCACGCGCATCGCGAACCAGCCGCGACGGCAGCATCGCCACCATGTCAGTGCTCTCAACCACCGACCGGACAAACAGGAAATGGGGGACCGACAGCACCACCCGACGCGTCATGCCCATCTGCGTAAGCGCCTTGTCGGTAACACCCTGGAAGCCCCCGCCATCCGGCGACACGATCACCTGATCGAGTTCACAGAACTGCTCAAGTGTCGGTCGCTTTTTCAACTGCGGATGGCCAGCACGCCCCACCAACACATACCGCTCGGTAAACAACGCTCGACGCCGCAAGCCGAGGGGAGCGTCCTCGCTGGTGTGGAAAGCCAGGTCGATTGCCCCCTGCTCCGCTTGTCTGGCGATCTGTGACGGAACCAGATCAAACACCGCCAGACGCGTGCCCGGTGCTGCCAAACGCAGCCCGGCCAACGCAGGCAAAACGATGGTCGACTCACCATAGTCGGATGCCATGACATTCCACGTCTGCCGGGCCTCGGCGGGGTTGAAAGGACTGGCGGGCGACACGGCGCGCTCCAGGGCTTCCAGTGCCTGGCGCAACGGCTCGCGCAACTCATCGGCCCTGGCCGTGGGCCGCATGCCCCGAGGCCCTGGCAGCAACAGTGGATCACCGAAAATGTCCCGCAACTTGGCGAGATGAACACTCACCGAAGGTTGAGACAAATTCAGGCGTTGCGCCGCACGGGTCACGTTGTGTTCCGAAAGCAAGACATCAAGGGTCAGCAGCAAGTTGATGTCCAGGCGTCGCAGATTATTCATGGTAATACCTGGCATATTGGTTATTCATTTCCAATATACCGGGCAACATCCGATTCTGCTGGCTCCTGACGTTGGAGACTCAGCCATGAATGTTCTACTCGTTTATGCCCATCCCGAACCCAAATCATTGAACGGCTCGCTCAAAGACTTTGCCGTCAAACGCTTGGAGGCTACCGGCCACCAGGTGCAGGTCTCCGATCTATACGCGATGGACTGGAAGGCCTCGCTGGATGCCGATGACAGTCCCGGCCGGCCAACCGACTCGCGGTTCGATCCTTCGCTGGACTCCAAGCGTGCCTTCGAAGAAGGCCGGCAAAGCCAGGACATCGCCCTCGAACAGGAAAAACTGCTCTGGGCCGATACCCTAATTCTGCAATTTCCGCTGTGGTGGTTCTCAATGCCGGCGATCCTCAAAGGCTGGGTGGAACGTGTCTACGCCTATGGGTTTGCCTATGGCGTAGGGGAACACTCCGATGCGCGCTGGGGCGACCGCTATGGGGAAGGCACGCTGGCGGGCAAACGGGCGATGCTGATCGTCACAGCGGGTGGATGGGAATCTCATTACAGCCCCCGGGGCATCAATGGGCCCATCGATGATCTGCTATTCCCGATTCAGCATGGCGTCCTGTTTTACCCCGGCTTCGACGTGCTGCCACCGTTCGTGATCTATCGGACCAGCCGCATGGATGAAGCGAGATTTTCCACGACCTGCGACGCGCTTGGCCAACGGCTTGATGACCTCTGGAAGATCGCGCCGATTCCTTTCCGACCGCAAAATGCAGGGGCGTATGACATCCCGCAACTCACGTTGCGCGCCGAGATTGCTTCGAATCGGACTGGCTTTGCGGCTCACGTCAGAGAGGCAGAGCGCGATGAACCAGTCGCATGGGCGTCATCCGCAAAAGCACGCGCCGTGTAGAACAAACTGGCTACCCGCGAATACGAAAAAGCCCGCACAAGGCGGGCTTTGGAAATCGATGTAGGTGGCCAGCGCTGGTCTCTGGCTTACAAGGTTTATCGGGCCTCTCACAGAACAGTAATTGTTGCTTTGGGCTGTTCTGCCTCACACGGCATAAGGGCTGGATCTCAGCGCGGAGATCTTTCTAACCGTGTACCCTTGGGAGCGCGCCCCACGCTTCCTCGCTATCCCTTTGCGCATCAGTCTGCGTCTTCACCTACAGCTTCAGAATAGCAAATCATTCGAGGCCTGGGTCGGGCTTTTTAGACCGATTCTTTTCCAAGGGAACAGTGGGAGGATTGAACAATTCTAATGGCGCGCGCCCTCACCACAATGGCTCTCTTCTTTCCCTCTACGGGTGAAATTTCCCACTCGGCCCCGCACCCGTTTTTGTTGTGCGAAAAATCTTATAGCCCACCGTCTGCCTGGCTGACGTCATATCGACATCGATCACCATGACATTGGAGTGATTACCGTAAAAGGAATCCGGATCGACACTCGACAGCGTGGAAATTCCATTAGGCAGGGTGTGCGAGTGGTTCATGTTGTAGATCTGCTCAGGCCTTATGTTGGGGGTGTACTGGTTTATGGGGCTGGACATCAACTCATTGATCACCGTGCTTTTCTCGCCGCGCGAAACCTCCAGCGTGGCGTGATAAGAGGTGTGCATATCGCCCGTCAGGAAGGTCAGGCGTGACACGTTTGTTTCAAGGACATGCTCAAGGATGCGGCTTCGCTGCTCCTCGAAAGCAGGGTCCGACCATTTGTCACCTTCGGAGTTTTTCACCACCCCCACGAACGGCACGCTGGTGACAACGAACTTCAGGTCGTCACGGTAACGCGACAGCCAGCGCAACAGATCGTCTTCCTGGACCTCATCGAGCAAACGCCTTTGCGCCGTGCTGCGGTAGTAACGGGTGTCCATGACGAAGAACTTCACCGCGCCGTAGTTGAACTCGTAGTGGTAATGATGCTCGACATGACGGCTCGAAGGGTTGTGCGAATGCTGAAACTCCCAATACGCCTTGATGGCGGCATTCGCCAACGCTTGCGTGGACGAACCGGTGGCCGTGTCGAAGTTGTTGATCAGTTCATGGTCGTCAAGAATCATGTAATGCGACAACTCTGTCAGCGTCCGGCGCGCGGGCACACAGTCCTCCCAGGCATCCAGATACTTGTCACGAAAGAACTGCACATCGATGGAAGGCTGGCGCGGAATGTCCGAGTAAATCTGGTCGCCACAATGAATCATGAAGCGTGCGTCATTGTTTTTGGCCACACGAGAAATCTCGACCCAGGCACGGTCGGGTCTCTCCAGTATCCCGAGCGAGTGCAGATTGCAGGAGCCGAGCACGAAAGAGAATGATCCGGTCAGCTCTACCGCGGGAAAGGTGCGAAAACGCCCTTCGGTATAGGCATCACGAACTCGCTCATCGGGTGCCGCACCGCGGGTCTTGCCGAAGGCCACCTTCACGGTATACGGCGTATCGGGATTGAGCTTTTTCCACTCTAAAACGCCCGTATAGAACTCCATCGGCTGGGCATCGAGTATCTTGGTGGGGCCTGTCGCATTGTTGTCGCAATCCACTACATCAACAAAGGCCACCGGCCAACGCTCGCTGGCGCGTACCCAGACTTTGATCGACGTTTCGGTGGTATGACCAAGAATGAGCCGTGCCATCTGATTTCCTCCTGAAACCTGAGCAGCAGTTCAGTCGATAAATCAGTATTGCGCTACTAAGACAGCAAATCCGCCGCGTAGACGGGAAAACCGGCTACCGGTGTGTAAGGGATAACGCGCACCGTCCAAACGTAAAAAACCCGCACTGAGTTGCGGGTTTTTCTGTTTGAATCAGTCAAGCGAGTTGCCTCCAACTTCTGCTAGATTTGCCAGCCCAATGGCACGACAAGGAATGTTCGCACATGAAATTCGGCTACCTGATCATCTACGTCCCGGACGTCCCCACCTCACTGCAATTCTTTGAAACAGCGTTCGGAATCACCACCCGATTCCTCCACGAATCCAACACCTACGGCGAACTCGAAACAGGGGACACTGCTCTGGCCTTCGCCGCCGACGAACTCGCGGCGATGAACTTCAGTACGGGTCACATCTCGGCCCACGCCTCTGTCAAACCATTGGGTATGGAAGTTGGTCTAGTGACCGACGACGTCGCCGCCGCCCACGCCAAAGCGCTGAACGCCGGCGCCACCGAAATAGCCGCCCCGCTCATCAAACCCTGGGGGCAAACCATCTCCTACGTTCGCTGCCCGGATGGCACGCTGGTGGAGCTTTGCACTCCAGTTCAGGCTTGAGCGACAGGCAAACAAAGGAGTATCGAAACACCGGGACAGTCCACAATTTCAAAAATCGTTGAATGGAAAAATTGTGGTCTGTCCCGGTATTTCACGAGCATCAGTTTCGAACACCATTGTCATATGCACCACCCGTGAAATGTCCCATACAGGGCATTTCCCTCATTCGACCTGACCAGTCATTTGCATCGGATTTGACCAGCACGATTCGTGGACATGACCGGCAGAGAACGACCCAACACAGACGTTGAGCGACGCCAACCTTTTGCGGCGTCGTTTTGAGCTTTTCAATGCTCCAGCAACAAGGCCTCAGTAAGCCTTGCCGCCGTTCAGCTCTCAAGGAGCGCTTATCCGCAACGGAAATCCGTACGATTCGAAAAGATCCCAAACGTCCTCGCGATCGAAGAGCCGCCACCCCTGTGTCGTGAACTGCATCAGGTCATCCTCGCCGGGAAAGGAGTAGTAGGCCCCGGCAGATGGATCTTGAGACGTCCCCGTCATGGGCTCATCGCGCTCCAAGCGCCTGATTGCGTTCATGATGAGACGCGCGCCTGGTTGATAAAGTGAAAGGATGTGCCACAGCAAGGAGCGCTCCTTTTCGACTGCCACACGCGCAGTCTCAATGATGCGACCGACATCAATGCCGGGACTGTCGATCCAATGGAGAGTACAACCGATCTCCGGGTCCCCGTTCAGCAGCGCCCGGAAGGTCGCGAGAACACCTCGATATTGAGGCAAGAGGCCAGAGTGAAGATTGAGGACGCCGCGTGGCGGAATTGCCAACGCTTCATTCTTCAGGATTTGACCAAAGCGGATTGAGATGAACAGATCCGCTCCCGCATCCTGCAGCATTTGCAGGCCCGCAGGATCCCTCAAGCTGGGCAATACCCGCACAGGAACCCCAAAGCGTTGCTGCAGTTCTGCAAAACCGAATCGATGCCCGCTGCTGACCTGGTCGCTCGATCCGATTAACCCAGGGGCCAAGGCATTGAAGAAGTCCTGCTCGATCAATGCCAGTTGTCCGAGCATGCGTGGCACCTTCCTACCCGATCCCACTCTCTCCGAGAGGAATATTCCCACTGTGCTCTCGTGAATCTCGGGCAACAGGAAATTGAGAGTGAGATTGCTCTCCACGTCCCGGTTCACCAGAAAAGCGATTCGCAACTTCAGACCTCCTCCGGCAGACCTGCCTTGAGATGCAGCAACGGCCAATTCAACACAAGCGGATCGATCCCATTCCCATTGTTTTGCCACGACGTATGGACGGAAGGCCCGATCTGCTCGATCAATTCCGGCATCAGACTTAGCATAGTTGCTCTTTCGTCATTGCTACGCCCCCCAGCAGCTCCTGGCCGTTCTCTGCCGATCATGGTTACAAAGCGTGCTGGTGAAATCCGATGCAATCGGTGGTCAGAACGAATGCAAATGACTGGTCGGGTCGAATGCAAACGGGTGGTCAAGTGGAGTGCAATTGCGCTCCCAAGCCACCCCAAATTTAATGAACCCCGCCCCCACCCGTTCGCCTAACTGAATGACTATCAGGAGGTGACGAATGCAAATCGAAACAATCTGGATCGGGCTCGCAGCAGTACTTGTACTGATTGAGTTGTGGGCGATCAACAGGGTGCGTAAAGCCGAAGGTAAATCGAGCAACAAACTGGTGTGGATGGTGGTGATCGTGTTTGTGCCGCTATTCGGGCTGATCGCATGGGCCTTGGCGGGACCGAAGCACATTGCACAGACCCCGCACTCACCGCAGGCCAGACAATAACGCCGGACGGCGTGCGGTAACGATCTGCGAACTGCGCAATTTCAAAGAACAAAGCCCTGATGATGCGGGGCTTTGTCGTTTCTGGCTGGAACACCCTCCGGCACTCGCGCCTGCAACACGGTGCCAACACTCACTACGACCGCAACACCCCAATCGCCCGCCGATACTTCTCAACGCGCTCCAAATCCTCCCAGGACGGCTGGGCAATCCGCGACAAGTCGCTGTTCTCTTCCAGATCCGCCAGTTTCACCACCCGCCCGATCGGGTTCTGCGCCGCGCGCTCGACGAACGCCTCATAGGACTCGCCCGGCACCTTGGTCACCGACGCAATCGCCATCAGCACCGTTTCGCTGAAGCCTTCGTTACGCAGATCGTCGAAGCTGATGCCGCAGTCCTCGACCACATCATGCAACACCGCGACGATTCGCTCTTCCAGAGTGTTCACCCGCAGCATGACTTTCAGCGGATGCAGGATATAAGGCGCGCCACCCTTGTCCACTTGCCCTTCATGCGCTGCGGCGGCGATGGCAATGGCGCGTTCCAGTGTCTGACTCATGGGATTCTCCTCGGGTTAAATGCCGTAACGACGCGGCCAGGATTTTGAAGTCTGCAAAATATGTAGGAATTTGCCCGTTGTGGCGAGGGAGCTTGCTCCCGCTGGGCAGCGAAGCAGCCCCAAACCCTGCTAGCCGTTTCCTCAGACACACCGCAACGCCCGGTTTTGCGGCGGCTGCGCCACCGAACGGGGGCAAGCCCCCTCGCCACAGTGACCGCGTGTGGTCCTACACCCCGGTTGCGACTACCAAAATTGCTGCCTAGAGTGGGTCTGTCGCTGAGCGAATTCAGCGATAGGGTTTCGCAGCCCTGACGATACGTGTAGTAACCTTGCACCCCATAACCAGCAACGGTCGCACAAACGCGCCCGTACTCCGTTTTATGGTGGCTGTGTGTGGGAGACCTTCGGGTCTGCCGGGTTCCTCGTATCCTCGGTCTGCGAACCCGCACATAGCTACCACCCATTCGTTTCGCAGCGAACGGGAGTAGCTCTTCTTACAGATTCGAGGAAGATTTACTTATGAGTACCAACAAACCGCTTCGCCACTATTCCCCCATGTCCCACCTCGCCACCGACCACCCCGTCCTCCTCATCGATGCCGACGCCCCACTGCGCGAACTCCACAACTGCCTCAGCGAACGCCTCAGCGCCGTCCTCAAATACCTCAACCTCATGGCCTGCACCAGCCTGCCGGACTACGCCGAGCACGACATCAACACCGTCACCAACATCGCGCGGATCATGGTTCAGGATGTGAGCGATGTGTTTCGGGTGATTGAGCAGCGTGGGTTTGATACGCCCAAGGGGTAGTGACTTAATTTCAGTCGTAGAAAAACCGCATTACTGCGGTTTTTCTGCTTCTTGCTCCGACTCTGACAACAGCAATCAGTAAACCTGCACCCGCCACAACTCCCGCGACGAAGAACCCGCCGACATCGGCAGCCTTCCATGCAGCGTCCGATAGTTGTCGATCAACACCAGATCCCCCTCACTCCATTGATGAGCAATCAAGCAATCCTGGTCATAAACCAGCGCATTGACCTGTTCCAGCAACGCCTGCTGAGCCTGCTCATCATGGTCCTGCACAGCCTGACTCAGGGTCTGCAGTGTCGAGTCGGTGCCCTCTTGGTAACGCAGGATGAGTTCGCCGCTGCGGGGGTGATGATCCACCAGGCTGTACATGCGCGGTGAGCCACCGAAGTAGGTCATTTTGGTGTAGTAGGTGATGTTTACGCCCTGCCATTGTCGGGCGACTTGCTGCCCGACTTTGCGCAGTACGTTTCGGCTGTCGACGATGGTGGTCTGGCCCTCGCCCGGCTGCGGCGCTGTCTTGCAATACAGCATGAATTTGCTGGCGCAGAATTTCGGGTTGCGTTGAACCTGTGCATCGCTGTCAGGCAGCATGTTCAGGTCCCAGTGCAACGGCGTTTTCTCCAGCGAGTGCACCACGCCTTGGGGTTTGTCCGCGGGTTTGACCACGTGCACGGCGCCGAAGGCCCATTCGTATAGCGTGCCGAAGCGTTCGCAGCTGCGAGCAAAACTGTCTTGGTCGTCGAAGCGACAGCCCTTGAGGCAGACGAAACCAAAGGTTTCCACCAGTGCCTCCAGCAGGCCCGTGGACAGTTGTTCGAAACCCAGCCCCAACGGGTCTCGAACCACCAGGCCGAAGAGTGGAAGTTTTTGCAGTTCGTATTCGAAGCCTTTGGCCTGCGGGTTTTCTGTTTGATGGTAGAGCCATGGCCGCCCTTCATAGGTGACCAGCACATGGTGGTCCAGATCGACCTGGGCGCGGGCGCGAAGGGTTTGGCTACCGTCGAGGTTGCACACCGGTACGGCGTGCCAGGGGCTGTCGACACGGGTCAGCCCTTCGGCCAATCCAAAGGTGAATTTGGGCCCGGCATTGCTGTATTGATGAACCGACAATCGAATGTCATCGCCGAAGAAACGATCCACTGCCGCATTCAAGGCCTGCCCGCGATACATCATTTGGTAGGCTTTGAAGTTGATTTGCTGCAGGTACTCGTCCTCGCTCTGCCCGTCTTCACGGCACAGACGCAGGTCGTTATAGAGGTGACTGCAGAGGTGGTCATGGGCCTGGCTGAGGGATTCATCATCACGGCTCTGCTCGATCAGATCCCCAAGGTTTTTCCAGGGCAGACGGGCCTGCTTGATCAGGCTGGCGCGAACCGACTCGGCACTTTGGGCCTGTGGGAACAGGTCTTCCATGCTGACCCACTGGATCGTATGGGTGGTGCACAGTTCACGCAAAGCCCGGTTGTAGGTCTCGCGAACCTCGTCGGCCACCCCGACGATGTCATTGAAGGTCGTTCCGTCGCTGAGGATCGACACCACACAACCTGGTGCGTGCAACGCGGCGATGGCTTGGCCGAGTTGGTCGAGGCGCTCGATGGCGATGACCTCGCCGTAATCCGGCAGCACGCCGAATGTCTGGTCAATGGCATTTGGCGATTTGCAGGGAAAGCCTGGCAGTACCAGACGTACCGGCAGGCTCTGATCGAAGCAATGCCCCAGGCGTAGCGCGAGATGCGCTCTGCCTTGTGTGTCGAAACAATCATCCGTGCCTTTGAGCAGATAACCCGCGAGCAAATCGCTGACGGCAGCGATCCATGCGTCTCTATGTTCCATAGAACAACTTCCTTGAGAGTGTGTGTATCAATAGGATTTAACGGTGTCGCCATGCTCGGTGAACGCATGCGCTGTACCGCAGACTTGCTGCAGAATGCGCAGCAACCCGGCCGGCTGTTCGCAGCAGAAGTTCGGGGCCTGGGCCTGCAATGCAGGGGTCAGGCCATACCCCCAGGTGACCGCCGCCGAGTACATGCCTGCAGCACGGGCGGTCTTCAGATCGATCTCGGTGTCACCGACGAACAAACAGCGTTGCGGATCAACCGACAATCGCCGGGCGGCTTCCCATGCCACATCCGGCTGAGGCTTGAGCGCCCTGCCCGCGCGATGCCCCAGAATCGTCCCGAAGGTATTTTGTGGAAGCAGCGCATCGGCTACTTGCAGGGCCATTTCGTCAGCCTTGTTGGTGACGATAGCTAGCGGCACTTCCAACTGGCGACAGCCTTCGAGCAATTCCAATACGCCGCTGAATGGCCGGGAAAATTGAACAAGGTTGTTTTGATAAAGCGCCACATAGCGCTGGTGCATAGCGACCGCATCGGCAATGCCAAACCGCGTGGCAACCTGCTCGATCATCGCTGTGACCCCGCCGCCGACATAACCCCGCACTGTTTGCGCTGTCTGCGCCGGGCAACCGTGTTCGAGCAACACTTGGTTCAGGCACCAGGTGATGTCAGGCAAGGTGTCGACCAAGGTCCCATCCAAATCGAAGAGTACGGCTTCGACCCGCAACCGAGACGCCATCATTGAGCACTGGCGTAGTGACAAGGACGCCCCTTGCGGAACACCAAGCGGTGGTAGCGCTCATCGACATTGCTGCGTTTTTCGAGGGTGACCACACCCCGTCGCTTGATAGCCACCGAATGCCAGGGCGTACGCCACAGGTCACTGGTTGGCACCAACCGGATACCGATCTTCGTCGACACCGCCAGTTGCGGGTGAATCGACAGGCGCAGGCAATGCGGGTAACGCGCCTGTAACAGCGCACTCCAGGCTTCACTGCGCTGGATCACCCGCTGCGAGGCAGGCTTGGCGATTTTCTTCACCGCATTGAGACTCATGCCGGCGAATACTTTGAGCCCCGAGTAATCCTCGGACAGGAAGCGATGGATACCGCAGTACATCAACATCATGTGCGGATCATCCTTGAAGCGCTGCTGCAACAAGACCAATGACTGGCCGTGCTCGATCATCATCTCCTCACGCATGGCGTCCAGACAATCAAGCGGAGGATAGGCATCCCTGAGATCGAAATGGGCGAACGTGCCGGGATAGTGCTGTTCGGCGTAGTCCTGGATAGCGTCGGTGTAGGCTTTGACGTCTGCATCGGGAACATGCACCAGGTCAGAGAACACATAGCCATCGGAGCAGATATGAATCAGCGCCCCCGGTGCGTAGATCTCCTGGATCTCCTTGCACAGGCGATGTAACTCGTCGATCGCATGATGTTCAGCAAGATCAGGCAGATGGCTGAGGGTTTTCTTGCGGCTGGGCGACTTGCCGGGAAAGGCTGGCAAGACCATTTCAATCTTGCGACCGCTCTCGACCGCTTGCATGACCTTGGTTAGATGGGGTTCCAGCACCTGCAACGAAAGTTCGTGATCCTGCCCTGGGGCAAGGCTACGACGGCGAAACAGGCATTCGAGGATTTGCCGGGCAATATTCATGTGTGGAGTGTTCTGATGCTCGTGCATCAGCTGACCGCACACCTGTTGAGCAACGGTGTTTGAACCTTGCATAGACAATCCCTTGTGTGGTGAATAACGGCCATTTCTTGGCTGTCAGCAGATATTCCTTACCTGCGGGCGGCTAAATTCCTACAAGTCGTTAGGACTGTCAATCGTGGCAATCAGGAATATTGTGGGCTGGTTTGTGGTCGAGGGGCTCGATACGAGTGCCATAGAACAAAATTAAGCAGTGCTTTTTTGTGGCTAGACTCATGGTTGGGTGCTGGGTGTGACCGTCCTTGAGACATTACTTGGCAAAGGACGCGATGTCGCCGAGCTGGCTTTCGATGGATTGCTTGGAATAGAGCCGCAACCTGTAAAAGTTCCTGGATTCAAGGACCGTGCCTTGTTCAGTAGTGTTGATGAGAAAGCGCTACGGCTAATCGACTGCTACCGTGCCAGCCCAAAGGTTACTCTTCTCGCCATAGACGGCTGCTATCGACTGCTACAGGCTTAATGTTTTCTTTAGATATCAGAAGTTAGCAGGGGTGTTGGCGCTGATGATTTCGGCCTCGTCCTGCCCAATATTTCGGAACCGATGCGGCAGCGTCGTCGGAAAGTAATACTCAACAAAAAAAGGTCATAGATCTATTTGTCAAAATAGATCTATGACCTTTGAGATCCAGCCGAAAAGCTAGGTGAGCTTGTCTAGCACGTACTGCTTGAACCAAGCTGGCTGGGAATCCGACACAATATCTATGTCTTCTCCCTCAGTAATTTCGGCAATCTGGGCAAAGCTGGAATCGCCGTCTTGAGAGTTGTCGAAGATGTATGCCCGATTAGACACCAAAATAGCATCGGACAAGTTGTCCAGAGATCGCTCATAACGCGATCGAATCTTGTCCGGCGGAACGTCGTGCCCACCTATTGAGGCACGATATGCAACCCGAGCCACATTGATTTCAGCATCTGCGGTAGCTACGTAGTACACATATACCCGATAGCCGGCCAACCGAGCTTGCTGAAGCAACTCTATCTTGCTGACATCCGACATTACGGTTTCAAAAGTGAAGCTCGCAAGCTCCTGGATCAGCGATACACGGATGAAGTCGGAAAGCACTGAGGCAATGTACGAATCGATCTGCCGTGACGGAAACACAAGCCGCTCATCCTCAATGATCAAATCATCGAGCTTGGTCAAGGATTCAGGATATTTAGCAAGGAGCCCGCTGGCACGAAAAAAAGGAATCGCGCGACCCGTATATGCCTGGAGATTGAACTGTGCAAAATCGAACGCACCTGACTCACGAATACCTAACTCGATTGCATCAGGATTGACGTAATTGACAAGCAAGTGAGCTGGGACTTTTGAATTGAAAGTACTCTTTCCGCTGCCATTAGGTCCGGCGAAAATCCTGACTCTAGGTGTACTCAAGCTTGTAGCTTAGGGACGAATTCCCCCTGCCGATGCTTCTTGACCTTCAGTCGAGTACCAGCCTTGATCGTCCCGTAGGTCTCGACTGAGCGAAGGACCACAGTCCCAGCGCTAGATACTTTCACCAAATTACCTTCGCGAACCACAAGCACGGCTTCACCTTTCGACAGCGCAACGTTGTAGGCATCTCTAAATGCCTTGGCTGCAATCGAAGGTATTGCGGACTCTTGGGCGACAATTTGCGCCTCAGTCTTGGGTAGCTTCTCTTTCTTACGAGACATATCTGACTCCGACTCACATCTGGTACGTACAACCAACAATTATCATACATCCCAACGGGCGTCGAGCGCTCAGCCGCTTCTGGCCCAGCATGTTTCCTGGTCATTCTTGAGAGGCGTTCCGCTTAGGCCTGCTTTGAGCCGAACGGTCAATGCACCTGTTTCATCATCAGAAGTTAGCCGGGGTGTTGGCGCTGATGATTTCGGCTTCGTCCTGCCCAATATTCCGAAACCGATGCGGTAGCGTCGTCGGAAAGTAATACCCATCCCCGGCATTCAGCACACTAATCTGACCATCAACAGTCAGCTCAACCGTGCCACGGGTTACAAGCCCACACTCCTCCCCCTCAGCATGCACAATCGGCTCTTCCCCCGAACTCGCCCCGGGCGCGTACTGCTCGCGCAAAAGCCGCATCTGCCGACTCGGCACCGAAGCGCCAATCAGCAACAACCGCAGCCCATGACGCCCGAGATCCGGCTGTTCATTGGCGCGGAACACGTATTGATGCTCGCGAGGCGGTTGGTCGAAGGTGAAGAAGTCCGCCAAGGACATGGGAATACCTTCGAGCAGTTTTTTCAGGGAGCTGACGGAGGGACTGACGCGATTCTGTTCGATCAGGGAAATGGTGGCATTGGTGACGCCGCTACGCCGGGCCAGCTCGCGCTGGGACAGTTTGTAGCTTTCGCGTACTAATTTGAGTCGTGAGCCCGTGTCCATGACAGCCTTATGCGAAGAATACTTAAGGGGTAATGGGGGTGGGTGGCGGGCGACTGGTGGCCGCGGATTACGCCGTTTCCCGTCCCGGAACCGTGAAAGGCGGGTATTAAATCACGTTTGTTGGTGTTGCTCAGCAGGTTCGATAAATGGCAGATAAATCAAATAGGTGAATGATAGTCGTCCGCCCATGTACGAAACCTGTGGGAGCGGGCTTGCCCGCGATGGCGGTGTTCCGGGCTACATCGATGTTGACTGTGCCGCCCTCTTCGCGGGCAAGCCCGCTCCCACAGTGGTCGGTGTTGTTCGCAAAATTTGTGTATGTCGCCAATTTCCTTGTGGGAGCGAGTCTGCTCGAGATGGCGGTGTGTCAGTCGACTGCAATGTTGACTGTGCGGCCGTCTTCGCGAGCAAGGCTCCTACAGGAGTTGTGTCTGGCTTAGATGCCGAAACGGTCGCGTAGTGCGTAATACGCGGCGCCCATGGCGGTGAGTGGGGCCTGGAAGGTGCGGCCGCCGAGCATGGGCATGTGCGGCAGGGAGGCGAAGGCGTCGAAGCGTTCGGCGTCGCCGCGGATCATTTCCGAGATGAGTTTGCCGGCCAGGTGTGAGCAGGTGACCCCGTGGCCGCTGTAGCCTTGCATGTAGTAGGCGTTTTTCTCGATGCGGCCGAATTGCGGCATGCGGGACATGGTCAGCAGGAAGTTACCGGTCCAGCGGTAGTCGATTTTCACGTCCTTGAGTTGCGGGAAAGTCTTGAGGATTTTTGGTTTGATCAGTTGTTCGATGTCGTCCGGCTCGCGAGCGCCGTAGACCACGCCGCCGCCGTACAGCAGGCGGTTATCGGCGGTGAGGCGGTAGTAGTCGAGCAGGTAATTGCAGTCTTCGACGCAGTAGTTGTTGGTGATCAGGCTGCGGGCGACATTTTCGGACAGCGGTTCGGTGACGGCGATTTGCGAACCGCAGGGCATGCTTTTGCGCGTGACGCGATTGTCGAGGTCTTGAGGCAGGTAGGCGTTGCCGGCGATCAGCAGGTACTTGGCCCGCACCACGCCTTTGGCGGTGCGCACGGTGATCGGTTCGCCGTAGGTAATTTCCACGGCGGCTGATTGTTCGTAGATTTTGCCGCCCAGGCTGATGATCGCGGCGGCTTCGCCGAGGGCCAGGTTCAGCGGGTGGATGTGGCCGCCTTGCATGTCGAGCAGCCCGCCGACGTAGTTGTCGCAACCGACTTCGCGCTTGATGTCAGCGGCGTCGAGCATTCTCAGGTTTTTGTTGCCGTAGCGCTCCCAGCTGCGCTTCTGCTCGGCCAGGCCGTTGAGTTGTTTTTTGTTCAGCGCTGCGAAGATGCCGCCGGGGCGGTAGTCGCATTTGATGTCGTATTCCTTGATGCGCGAACGGATGATGTCGGCGCCTTCGAAGATCATGCTGCCAAGCACTTCGGCGGTTTTGTCGCCGTAGCGTTCTTCGATCACATCGACGTCGCGGCTGTAGGAATTGACCAGTTGACCGCCGTTGCGACCGCTGGCGCCGAAGCCGACTTTCGCGGCTTCCAGCAAGGTGACGCTATAGCCCGCTTCGCTGAGGAACAGCGCCGAGGACAGACCGGTGTAGCCGGCGCCGATTACGCAAACGTCGCATTCCACCAATTCTTCAAGAACCGGGTAATCACCGATCTGGTTGCGGGTCGCGGCGTAGTAGCTGTTTACATGGGTTTGTTTCATACGTTTCTCCGAGGGCCGCCAACAGGTGCCGGCGACCGCCGCTGTAAAAGTGTTAGAGCTTGATCCAGGTCGCTTTGAGTTCGGTGTATTTGTCGAACGCGTGCAGCGATTTATCCCGACCGTTACCCGACTGCTTGAACCCGCCGAACGGCGCGGTCATGTCGCCGCCGTCGTACTGGTTGACCCAGACGCTGCCGGCGCGCAAGCCGCGAGCGAAGGTGTGGGCCTTGCTGAGGTTGCTGGTCCACACGCCGGCCGCCAGACCGAAGATGCTGTCGTTGGCGATCTGCAGGGCTTCTTCAGCGGTGTCGAAAGTGATCAGCGATAGCACCGGGCCGAAGATTTCTTCCCGGGCGATGGTCATGGCGTTGGTTACGCCGTCGAAAATCGCCGGTTCCACGTACAGGCCACCGGTGTCTGCGAGGGTACGATTGCCGCCGGCAATCAGTTGCGCGCCTTGGTCTTTGCCGATCTGGATGTAGCGCAGCACATTCTCCAGTTGGCGCTGGTCGACGACCGCGCCGACGGTGGTTTCAGGATCGAGGGAATGGCCCGGTTTCCAAGCTTGCAGCGCTTCCACCAGCAATGGAATGAATTGCTCGCGAATCGAACGCTCCACCAGCAAGCGCGAGCCGGCGGTGCAGACTTCGCCCTGGTTGAAGGCAATCGCGCTGGCCGCTGCCTGAGCCGCTGCGCGCAAGTCCGGCGCATCGGCGAACACCACGTTCGGGCTCTTGCCGCCCGCCTCCAGCCAGACGCGTTTCATGTTGCTTTGCCCGGCGTAGATCAGCAGTTGCTTGGCAATCGCGGTGGAGCCGGTGAAGGCCAGCACGTCGACATCCATGTGCAACGCCAGCGCTTTGCCGACGGTGTGACCGAAGCCTGGCAGGACGTTGAACACGCCTTTGGGGATGCCAGCGTCGAGGGCCAGTTGTGCGATGCGAATGGCCGTCAGCGGTGACTTTTCCGAAGGCTTGAGGATGAACGAGTTGCCTGCCGCGAGCGCCGGGGCGAACTTCCAGCTGGCCATGATCAACGGGAAATTCCACGGCACGATAGCAGCGACCACGCCTGTCGGTTCGCGGGTGATGAGGCCGAGTTGGTCGTGTGGCGTGGCGGCGACTTCGTCGTAGATTTTGTCGATGGCCTCGGCGCTCCAGCGGATCGCGTTGGCGGTCGCTGGGATGTCGATGCTCATGGAGTCGCTGATCGGTTTGCCCATGTCGAGGGTTTCCAGCAGCGCCAGTTCTTCCCGGTTTTGCAGAATCAGATCAGCGAATCGAATCAGGATGCGCTTGCGCTCGGCCGGGGGCAGTTTGGCCCAGATGCCGGATTCGAATGTACGGCGTGCAACCTGCACGGCGGCATTGGCGTCGGCTTCGTCGGTGCTGGCGATGTTCGCCAGGAAGCGACCATCGACCGGGCTGATGCATTCGAAGGTATCGCCGCTGAGTGCCGGGCAGTATTGGCCGTCGATGAATGCGCGGCCTTCTAGTGTGAGGGACTGGAAGCGTTGCTCCCAGTCGCTGCGAGTGTTTGTCATGGTTGTGACTCTACGCAGAGGAATAGTTGATCGTTGGATTGATGCCAACCAGTTAAGTATCAGAACACCGCAATCCCCTGTGGGAGCGGGCTTGCTCGCGAAAGCGGTGGGTCAGTCGCCATCAATGTTGAATGTGATGGCCTCTTCGCGAGCAAGCCCGCTCCCACAGGGTGGGCGGTGTACACATGCTCTGTGTACACCCACCTTTCATCCTTGACTGACGGTTTTTAGCCCATCAAACCGTATGCAAGTACCAGTTGTACTCAAGGTCCGAAATGGAGTTCTCGAACTCGGCCAGCTCGCTTTCCTTGCACGCCACGAACACGTCGATGTACAGCGGGTCGATGTAGCGCGCCATGACTTCGCTGTCGTCCAGCTCGCGCAGTGCATCGCGCAGGTTGTTCGGCAGACTTTGCTCGTTCTGCTCGTAGCTGTTGCCTTCCACCGGCGCGCCCGGTTCGATTTCGTTGGTCAGACCGTGGTGAATACCGGCCAGCACCGACGCCATCAGCAGGTACGGGTTGGCATCGGCGCCCGCGACTCGGTGTTCTATGCGCACGGCATCTGCCGAACCGGTGGGCACACGCACCGCCACGGTGCGGTTGTCGATGCCCCAGCTTGGCGAGTTCGGGACGTAGAACTGCGCACCGAAACGACGGTACGAGTTGACGTTCGGGCAGAGGAACGCCATCTGCGCCGGCAGGGTCTCGAGCACACCGCCGATCGCGTGACGCAGTGCGGCGTTCTGCTCGGGATCCTCGCTGGCAAAGATGTTGTTGCCTTCTTTGTCGAGAATCGAAATGTGCACGTGCAAACCATTACCCGCCTGGCCCGGATACGGCTTGGCCATGAAGGTGGTGTCCATCTCGTGGTCGTAGGCGATGTTCTTCACCAGACGCTTGAGCAACACCGCGTAGTCGCAGGCCTTTATAGGGTCGGAGACGTGGTGCAGGTTCACTTCGAATTGCGCCGGGGCGCTTTCCTTGACGATGGCGTCAGCGGGGATGCCCTGCTCTTTCGCGCCTTCGAGGATGTCTTGCAGGCAGTCGACGTATTCGTCCAGATCGTCGATCAGATACACCTGAGTCGAGTGCGGACGTTTGCCGGAAACCGGCGAGCGTGGCGACTGCGGACGACCGTTCACGTTGTCCTGGTCGATCAGATAGAACTCGAGTTCGAAGGCTGCGCAAATGGTCAAGCCCATGTCATCGAACTTGCTCACCACTTGACGCAACACTTCGCGCGGGTCAGCGAAGAACGGCTGGCCTTCGAGTTCGTGCATGGTCATTAACAGCTGCGCGGTCGGGCGCTTCTGCCAGGGTTCGATGCTCAGGGTATTAGGGATGGGGAAGCAGATTCGATCCGAGTCGCCGATGTCCAGACCCAGGCCGGTGCTTTCCACCGTAGAGCCATTGATGTCCAGAGCAAACAGTGACGCCGGGAGGTTAATGCCTTTTTCGTAAACCTTATGAAGACTGGTGCGTTCGATGCGCTTGCCGCGCACCACACCGTTCATATCCGCAATCAGAAGGTCGACGTACAAAACCTCAGGATATTTCTTAAGGAATGCGTTTGCTTCGTTGAGTTGAACGGCACGCAGAGGGACCGACATGATGCACCTATTAGCTGTTAATTATTATGTTCACTACCCTTTCACGAGCCCAGTCAATCCGAAAGGCAAAGTGAAGTCAATAGCGAACACCCGGCCTTTTAACCTATATTTTCTGGCCTTTTTTGGGGTCGAGAGTGCCAGATTCGTCTTGCGCACCGCGTAAATCCTGAAGATCGGACGCCCGGCGTTTAGAATTTTTTACATGAGAGTTGTTAATTAAAATCAACAAGGCTAAGCTCCGGAAAAGCTCGTTCAAGGGTGAAACTTCGAGGTGATAAAAATGGCATTCAAGCCATTGATCGGCGTTACTGCGTGCATCAAACAGATTGGCCTGCACCCCTACCACGTCAGCGGCGACAAGTATTTGCGTGCTGTCAGCGTCGCGGCTTTGGGGTTGCCAGTGGTCATTCCTTCCTTAGGCGATCTGACCGAAATCGATGACCTGCTCGCGCAGCTCGACGGTCTGTTGCTGACCGGCTCGCCATCGAATGTGGAACCCTTCCACTATCAAGGCCCGGCCAGTGCCCCCGGCACGGATCACGATCCGCAACGGGACGCCACCACCCTGCCCTTATTGCGCGCTGCCATTGCCGCCGGTGTTCCGGTGCTCGGCATCTGCCGGGGTTTTCAGGAAATGAACGTGGCGTTCGGCGGCAGCCTGCATCAGAAGGTGCACGAACTGCCCGGCTACCTCGATCATCGCGAAACGGATCACCCGGAGCTGGCCGTGCAATACGCGCCTGCTCATGCGGTGAATGTGCAGCGGGGTGGCGTGTTCGAAGCGCTGGATTTGCCGCAGGTGTTCCAGGTGAACTCGATTCACAGTCAGGGCATCGACCGGCTCGCTCCTGGCCTTCGCGCTGAAGCTGTCGCACCGGATGGTTTGATCGAGGCGATTTCGGTCGAGCACAGCAAGGCCTTCGCCGTTGGCGTGCAATGGCACCCGGAATGGCAGGTGCTTTCGAATCCCCCCTATTTGAGTATTTTCCAGGCGTTTGGCGAAGCGTGCCGGCAACGGGCGGCGTTGCGTAATACGCGCTGACTTCAAAAAGCATTCAACGATTTAACTGCCCCCGTGAGTCTGGCGGGCGTGCCTTTGCGCGCCGGTCGCTCACGTAATAGATGAACTGCAATAACAACAAGTACGACCAGGCAGCCAGGATGGCGGTGCCGAATAAGCCCGTTCGGTATGGGTAATGCCAGTGAGCCAAACGCAAATCCCCTTGTGGGAGCGGGCTTGCTCGCGAAGAGGGAGTGTCAGTCGACATCAGTGTTGCCTGACACACCGCTTTCGCGAGCAAGCCCGCTCCCACAGGGGGCCGCCGTTGAATTCAATGGCATCGTCCGGCCCGGGTTGCAATCCACTCTTAAGTCAGGCCGCGTTGGCCCGACGACTGAAACCTGTTGGGAGTTTCATATGGCAAACGCCTCCAGCATCTACAGGAAGGCTCTTGAAGGTCACCAGGCACCGAAAAAGGTGTTGGTGAAAGTCGACCGCGTCACCAAGAAATTCGACGAAACCACCGCCGTGGACGATGTGTCCCTGGAGATCCATCAAGGGGAAATCTTCGCCCTGCTCGGCGGTTCCGGCTCGGGTAAATCGACGCTGCTGCGCATGCTCGCCGGCTTCGAACGCCCTACCGAAGGGCGGATTCTGCTCGACGGTGTCGACATCACCGACATGCCGCCGTACGAACGGCCGATCAACATGATGTTCCAGTCCTACGCGCTGTTCCCGCACATGACGGTGGCGCAGAACATCGCCTTCGGCCTCAAGCAGGACCGTTTGCCCGCCAGCGAAATCGACGCCCGTGTCGAAGAGATGCTGCGGCTGGTGCACATGACCCAATACGCCAAACGCAAACCCCATCAGTTGTCCGGCGGCCAGCGTCAGCGTGTGGCACTGGCGCGTTCGTTGGCCAAGCGTCCGAAGCTGCTGTTGCTCGACGAACCGATGGGCGCACTGGATAAAAAGCTGCGTTCGCAGATGCAACTGGAGCTGGTGGAAATCATCGAGCGCGTCGGCGTGACCTGCGTGATGGTGACCCACGATCAGGAAGAAGCCATGACCATGGCCGAACGCATCGCGATCATGCACTTGGGTTGGATCGCCCAGATCGGCAGCCCGGTCGATATCTACGAAGCGCCGGTCAGCCGCATGGTCTGCGAATTCATCGGCAACGTGAACGCCTTCGACGGCACCGTGGTCGAGGATCTGGAAGGTCACGCGATCATTCACAGCCCGGATCTGCAACAGAAGATCTACGTCGGCCACGGCGTGAGTACGTCGGTGCAGGACAAGTCGATCACCTACGCCATCCGCCCGGAAAAAATGCTGGTCAGCACCCTCAAGCCCGAGACCCGCTACAACTGGTCCGAGGGCAAGGTGCATGACATCGCTTACCTCGGCGGCCACTCGGTGTTTTACGTGGAACTGCCCGGCGGCAAGATCGTGCAGTCGTTCATGGCCAACGCCGAACGCCGTGGCGCGCGCCCGACCTGGGACGATCAAGTCTACGTGTGGTGGGAAGACGACAGCGGCGTGGTACTGCGCTCATGAGAACCTTCAATCAGCAGTTCCTGCGCCTGGTGCCCAGTGGCCGCAAACTGGTCATCGGCATTCCGTTTCTGTGGCTGTGCCTGTTTTTCCTGTTGCCGTTCTTCCTGGTGATGAAGATCAGCTTCTCGGAAGCGGCCCTGGCCATTCCGCCCTACTCCGAGATTTACACCTTCGCCGAGCAGAAGTTTCAGCTGCTGCTGAACATCGGCAACTACTCGCTGCTGACCGAAGATGAGTTGTACATCTCGGCCTACTTCGGCTCGTTGAAGGTCGCGTTTTTAAGCACGCTGATGTGCCTGGTGATCGGCTTCCCGATGGCCTACGCGATCACCAAGGCCAACAAGGAAACGCAGAACGTTCTGCTGCTGTTGATCATGATGCCGACCTGGACCGCGATCCTGATCCGCGTCTATGCGTGGATGGGCATCCTCAGCAACAACGGTTTGCTCAACGCGTTCCTGATGTGGACCGGGCTGACGTCGCAGCCGATCGAGATCCTCAATACCAACACCGCAGTGTATATCGGCGTGGTCTATGCCTACCTGCCGTTCATGGTGTTGCCGCTGTACGCCAACCTGGTCAAGCACGATCAAAGCCTGCTGGAAGCAGCGTCGGACCTGGGCTCGAGCACCTTCAACAGTTTCTGGAAAATCACTGTGCCGCTGGCCAAGAACGGGATCATCGCCGGTTGCATGCTGGTGTTCATTCCCGTGGTCGGTGAGTTCGTGATTCCGGAGCTGTTGGGTGGCCCGGAAACCCTGATGATCGGCCGCGTGCTGTGGCAAGAGTTCTTCAACAACCGCGACTGGCCGGTGGCATCCGCCCTGGCGGTGGTGATGCTGGCGATTCTGATTGTGCCGATTCTGCTGTTCAACCGCAGCCAGGCTAAAGAGATGGAGGGACGGGGATGAAACGCTTCGGATTTTCAAAGTTCATGTTGATTTTCGGCCTGTCGTTTATCTACTTGCCGATGCTGATTCTGGTGATCTACTCGTTCAACGCCTCGAAACTGGTGACGGTGTGGGGCGGTTGGTCGGTGAAGTGGTACGTCGGCCTGCTCGACAACTCGCAACTGATGGGCTCGGTGGTGCGCTCGCTGGAAATCGCCTGCTACACGGCGATTGCCGCCGTGGCGTTGGGCACCCTCGCCGCTTTCGTGCTCACCCGTGTGACGCGTTTCAAGGGTCGTACACTGTTTGGTGGTCTGGTGACGGCGCCGCTGGTGATGCCGGAAGTGATCACCGGTCTGTCGCTGTTGCTGCTGTTCGTGGCCATGGCGCAGTTGATCGGCTGGCCGCAGGAACGTGGTTTGGTGACGATCTGGATCGCTCACACCACGTTCTGCGCAGCGTATGTGGCGGTGGTGGTGTCGGCGCGTTTGCGTGAGCTGGACCTGTCGATCGAAGAAGCGGCCATGGACTTGGGTGCGCGTCCGTTCAAGGTGTTCTTTCTGATCACCATTCCGATGATCGCGCCGTCGCTGGCGGCGGGCGGCATGATGTCGTTTGCTCTGTCGCTGGATGATCTGGTGTTGGCGAGTTTCGTCTCTGGCCCGGGCTCGACGACGTTGCCGATGGAAGTGTTCTCGGCGGTGCGTCTGGGCGTGAAGCCTGAGATCAATGCCGTGGCCAGTCTGATTCTGCTGGCGGTGTCGATCGTCACGTTCATGGTCTGGTACTTCAGCCGCAAGGCCGAAGCCACGCGCAAACGGGCGATCCAGGAAGCAATGGACCAGACCGCCAGCGAGTCCTGGCAGCAACCGAAAAACCAGCGAGTCGAAGCGACGGCTTAGTGGCTTGGTAAGTCAAGACGAAGAACCTGTAGGAGCGAGGCTTGCCCGCGAAGACCGCACCGCGATTTTTCAGGTATTACGCGTCATCGTTCTTCGCGGGCAAGCCTCGCTCCTACAATCGGTTTTGTGTTCTATAAAAAGAAAATGGAGTTGTACCGATGAAAATGTTTGGCAGGACTCTGCTGACACTGTCCTTATTGGGCGCGATGGCTACCGGTGCCCAGGCCAATGACAAGGTATTGCGCGTCTACAATTGGTCGGATTACATCGCCCCGGACACCGTCAAGAAGTTCGAAGACGAGACCGGCATCCGCGTGACCTACGATGTGTTCGACAGTAATGAAACCCTTGAGGCACGCTTGCTGGCCGGTAAATCCGGCTACGACATTGTGGTGCCGTCCAACAGCTTCCTGGCCAAGCAGATCAAGGCCGGCGTGTATCAGCCGCTGGATAAATCGAAGCTGTCGAACTGGAAAAACCTCAACCCGGTGCTGCTGAAAAACGCCTCTGCCAGCGATCCTGATAATGGCCACGCTTTCCCGTACATGTGGGGTTCGATCGGCATCGGTTACAACCCGGCCAAGGTCAAGGAAGTGCTGGGCACTGATGCGCCGGTGAACTCCTGGGATTTGCTGTTCAAACCGGAAAACGCCGCGAAGCTCAAAGCCTGCGGCATCAGTTTCCTCGATTCGCCGACAGAAATGCTCCCCGCCGCCCTGCACTATCTGGGCTACCCGGTGAACTCCCAGGACAAGGCGCAGATCGCCGAAGCCGAAGCGCTGTTCATGAAGATTCGCCCGTCGGTGGCTTATTTCCATTCGTCGAAGTACATCTCCGACCTGGCCAACGGCAATATCTGCGTCGCCGTCGGTTACTCCGGCGATGTGCTGCAAGCCAAGGCCCGTGCCAAGGAAGCCGGTGACAAGGTGAAGATCGAATACAGCATCCCGAAAGAAGGCGCCGGAAGCTTTTACGACATGGTCGCCATCCCACGGGACGCGGCCAACGTCGACAACGCCTACCTGTTCATGAACTTCCTGATGCGCCCGGACATCATCGCCGAAGTCACCAACAGTGTCGGCTACAGCAATGCCAACGCGGCGGCCACGCCACTGGTGGATGAAGCGATTCGAAACGACCCAGGGTCCTACCCGCCGCAAGCGGTGATGGCGACGTTGTATGCCATTCCAGATATGCCGATCGGTATTCAGCGGGTGATGACCCGGGGCTGGACCCGGGTGAAGCTCGGTAAGTGATTCAAAATCGAACACAAAATATCTGAACACCACGGACCAAAATGTGGGAGCGGGCTTGCTCGCGAAGGGGCCATCACATTCAACATCATTGGTGACTGACCCACCGCTTTCGCGAGCAAGCCCGCTCCCACAGGTATCTGCTCTGAAGAAAAACGGCTTCACCTGGCTTCCTCGGTCAAGGTGAATTTCAGGCGCTCTCGGGCGCCTTTTTTATGCATAAACCAACGGCCATTCGGCCAGCGCCCGGTACCGGCCTTTATGGGATTCGAACAAGGTGAAGCGGTCGGCACGCAGGAAAAACTCTGGCGGCGTAGCGGTTTCGGGGACCGGCGCCCGGTAGTCGCGCATCAGGGTTAAATGCGGGCGAAATTCCCGACGGGTATCCTCGAAGCCGAACGGCAACATGGCCTGCTCCAGCGCATACACCAACCGCAACAACTCCGGTGCTGCCTGCGCCGGTGCCAGCAACAAAACCCCGGAGCGACGCCAGACTTCCAGACGATCAAGCACAACCGTCAACGGCACGCCGGGCAACCGCACATTGGCGGCGGCCTCGCAGACGCCTGCTATCTGCGCCATTCCCACCGTGCCGAGAAACAGCAGCGTCAGATGAAAGTTTTCCACCGGCACCGGGCGTCCGACATTGAGTTCCAGCGCGTTGCGCCATTGGGCGATGGCCCGGCGTTGCTCGGGGGCACAGTTCAGGGCGAAGAACAGCCGCTTGAACGGCTCACGGGTTTCATCGCTCATGTCTGCCACCTCAAGGCTTCGGGGACCCTTTGATTTTACAAAGGGATACCACGCCAGCAAGTGCATTTCTGGCACCTGTCGGCATGCGCGTTATAGTTGAAGCAACCGAATCGACGGGAGGGCGCCATGCGTCAGATCATCAGCAAAGAGCCATGGTGGGCCGTGCCACCGAAACCCGGCCAGGATGAGTCCGAGCTGGAATGGGGTTGGCTGGTTCACTACAACGAAGGCGAGCCGCGCTTCGAGTTCATCAAGGAGCGGCCCTCGGACAGCGAGATTCGTAACCGCAAGAGTTGCAGGACCGCCCCGACGCCGGAGTGATCCTGCGGCTCCCGTCAGGCTTTCACGATCATTTCGAAACCGCCAAAAATCATGCGCTGACCGTCAAACGGCATTGGATTGACGTCGGGTTGCATCCGCGGATCGCTCATGAGTTTCGCCATACCGGCGTCACGGGTGGCCTTGTCGGGCCAGACGATCCAGGAAAACACCACGGTTTCGTCTTCCTTGAGTTTTACCGCCATGGGAAATGAGGTCACTTTGCCATCGGGCACGTCGTCTCCCCAGCATTCGGCGAGGCTGAGTGCGCCGCTTTCCTTGAAGATTGCGGCAGCGGATTGCGCGTGTTGCTTGAATTTTTCGCGGTTGGCGGTGGGTACTGCTGCGACGAAGCCATCGACGTAAGCCATGATCGTTCTCCTCGGGTTATGGGTTGATCTGCTGAGTAGTCGAATCAGCGTGGCTAAAATCGACAGTTCCTGTATCCAGACCGACCGACGGCTCGACGGTCTCCTCCAGGCTGCCCTCGATCTGCCTGGCCATGTACAGCGTTCCGGCCATCACACCGGTGGCGGGGTTATCCACCAGCTTCACCCATGCCTTGTCGAACGAGTTGCCCAGGCTGCTGCGGATCAGTGCCTCGCTGTCAGGCCGATCGTTGGCCTGAATAATCGCGCGCACCCCCGCCACCCCAACGGAAATCAATGCCCCGGCCGCCTTCCCTGCCACTGCCGCCACTGCACTGGCCGCCCCTCGGGGGGCCATTTCGGCTTGTATTCGTCGGCTGGCACGCTTGGCCACCGGCGCCATACCGGCGTCTGTCGAGGCGATGCCTTTCTCGCCGCCCGCCGTGTGGATCTTCTCGATCAGCGCCAGGTAGGCTGGCAACTTGCTCAGTTCGGCATGCACCACCTGATACAGCGAAGCGTCACGGGCGGACGGTGGACCCAGTGAAATAGCCGGAATTTTCTGGATACGACTGTTGAGCTGCGCCATGGGCACGCCATGACGTTTGGAAATAACCTCGAGTTGCTGACCCATCAATTGCACATAAAACTCTGCCGCCTGGCCGAGGATCGCGTCGGGATCGATCTCCACCGCCACCGGTTTCAATACGCGTTGGTGATATTGCTCCAGCAGATAGGCCGCCAGGCGTTTGGTCGTCGCATCCTGCTCGTCCCCGGCATTGATGGCGTACCAGCTGACTTTCATCGACAGCCATTCCTGGGTCCAGTAGCTGCTGAACCAAGGGATGAAGACTTCTTCGGTTTGCTGATAAACCCGCGTGCGCCAGTGCTCCATGGACCCGCGGGCGTAGACCCTGGCCTGTTCGGTGGCCTGTTGTGAAGCGGCGAAAATCTCCCGGTCCATCTGCTGCCAGGTGCTCTGGGACACCACCACCGGGACCACGATTACCGGGGCAGGCGTGGGCGTGACGCATCCCGCCAATATCACCAACACAGCGACGATCAGCGAACGCAGGTTCAAGATCGCGGTGTCCTACAGTCTTCGCCGAACGGAGTGTTCGACGTAAAAGAGCATGCTGATTTGAGTATAGGTCGGGGACGGGCTCCGTCCGTCAGATGGGTGTATGGTGCCCTCAAGGACGCCTTCGCGAGCAAGCCCGCTCCCACATTGGATCTCCTGCGTACACAAATCTTGTGTCCGACAGTGATTCAGTGTGGGAGCGGGCTTGCTCGCGAATAGGCCCTCAAAACCACCGAAGATCACCACCATCATTCACATCAATATTCACCATCGCCACGAATGCCTTCCGCAAAAAAACCGTCAAGTGCAGGATTAATCTCATTCTCCAATCAAACCTCGCACCGGAGGGGCGAAATCATGTTGATCCATCTCTTGACCTGCCTGGCCCTGACGGCCGTCACCCTGACCTTGTTTTCCCGCTTCGTGCTGGATATCGGTCAAACCGAGGAGCCGAAATCATGATTTATGCCATCAGCCTCGCCGTGAGTTTTCCGGTGTTCGGCAGCAACTACTATTCGCAACAGGTCGTGTCTCGCAAAGCAGTCGCACTGGTGTTCGACAAGCATTTCGAGGCCTTGCTGATGCCGGCAGCGGCCAACCACTTCAGTAACGAAGTGGTCGGGTTCAACGATCAGTTCCGCTTTTTGAATGATGTGCTGGTCGAGCATCTGCTGGAGACTGAAATGACTCAGCGTCCGTCGGCGCAAGCGTTCACCTTCTGACACGCTGGCGCCCATCTTGCTAACTGGTACTCAGGATCCGCACCGGGCCTTGGCGATTGAGAACTTCGATCATGACGTTTTCCCCCGAACGCCTGAGCATCAAGTCCACACATTCAGCACCCACTGCCAAACGCCTCAAGGCGATGGTGTCCAAAAACGCCGGGAGCACCGGTTCGTCGAACAGGATGTTGAGTTTCCTCGGCCTGAAGCTCATCCCCAGGCACGACTGAATCATCGACAACGGCGCAGCGGCGGCCCAGGCCTGGGGCATGCAGGCGACTGGATAGAACGTCGGCCCTTGGGTACGTTGCCGGGCAAAGCCGCAGAACAGTTCGGGCAAGCGCCGCAGATCGATATAGGTCGACGCGGCGAACAGGCCTTCGAAAATCCGCGCCGCGTCCCGGCGGTAACCGTAGCGGGCGAAGCCGGCGGCGATCAGCGCATTGTCGTGGGGCCAGACGGAGCCGTTGTGATAACTCATCGGGTTATAGCGAGCCTGGGAAGATGCGACGGTGCGCACGCCCCAGCCGGAAAAGGATGAGCGGTCCATCAGCGTGCTGACGACCGATGCCGCCCGTTCCGGATAAGCGATGCCCGCGAACAGGGCATGGCCGGCATTGGAGGTCCGGATTCGACAGGGCTTCTTGTTGCCGTCCAGGGCTAATACATAAGTGCCCAGTTCTTCGTCGAAGAAGCGGTTATCGAACTCTTCGCGCAAGCGTTGAGCCTTGTATTTCAGGCGTTGTGCCCGCTCCGGATCACCCAGCCGACGGGCGATTTTGGCGGCACCGGTCCAGGCGCCATACACATAGGCTTGAACTTCGACAATCGCAATCGGGCCCACGGCCAGTTGCCCATCGGCATGGAAAACCGAATCGTAGCTGTCCTTCCAGCCCTGGTTAATCAGCCCCTCGGCGGACTGCCGGCCATACTCGACAAAACCGTCGCCATCGCGGTCGCCGTATTCCTCGATCCAGGTCAGCGCCGCCTCAATATTCGGCCAGAGCTGACGCACTGTGCCCAAATCATTGGTGCGCTCCAGGTACGCGGCGGCCAGCATGACGAATAGCGGCGTGGAATCGATGCTGCCGTAGTAGCGTCGGAACGGCACCTCGCCCAATTCGGCCATTTCTCCCAATCTTATTTCGTGCAGGATTTTACCGGGCTCGGAATCGGCGTGGGCGTCGACGATGGTTGCCTGATTGGCGGCCAGATGCCCGAGCACGCCTTTGGCAATACCAGGATCGAACCACAGCATCTCCCATGCCGTGATCAGCGCATCTCGTCCGAAAACGGTGCTAAACCATGGAATGCCGGCGTAGGGGTACAGCCCCTCGGGTGTTTTGGTCATGAGCATGTAGAGGTCGGAAACGCTGCGGCTGACCGCCTCGTTGAACACATCGTGGGAGCTCACCACAGAGGCTGCCCGCGAAGAGAATGTGCGTAACTCGCGCCGGGCATCGCGCAATGAAATAAAGAACCCGTGGCGCACCGTAAACGGCGGGTTTTGCACGCCGCAATTGATGTCCATGAACAGCGACTGGCTTTCCCCCGGGGCCAGACGGACCTCGAACAACGCCGAATCGCAGGTCAGGCTGGCCGGCACCGGGGCGAAACGCAGGCGGGTCATGCGCCGTTTGTGGTCCAGGCCGGTGTAGGAAAGCACCACCTCTTCATCGGTAATCTCTGCCCGGTGCCCCTCTCCGCGTTGCGGGCGCCGGGCGCCGCGAACTTCGAACAGGTCTTTGAAGTCGGCCGCGAACTGGATTCTCAATTGCAGATGCTGGGGCGAATCGTCGAAATTGCGCAGGGTCAGGCGTTCATAGCAGGAACCCTTCCACAAGAACCGTGAGCGACGCAAATGGATCAAATCGTGGTGCAGGATTTTTTCACCATGGGCGTCGAATAGATCCGGGTTGGTCAGGTCGCACGTGAGCATCGCGTTATCGTCACGCAGCGTAGAACTGAGCAACAGCGGCCGCGCGCCGTTAAGCGTCAGATAGAGCCCGGACAGGTGTCGGGTATCGGTATGGAAAATCCCTTGCGGGCTGTCGTCCGCAAACAGCACGTCGCCATTGGGATCGAACACCGCGAAGGTGTCGTTGTTTTTCAGGTTGCGCAACCGCAACTCTTGCAGCGATGCAGTGGCCGGAATATCGAAGGGCGTGGTGGGATGGCCATAGCTGTTGCCCGCCGTCAGATGGCGATACAACTCCAGATAGTGATTGGTCATGCGCTCGACCGTGAACCGTTCGTCGAACCTGGCCCGCACCCTTCGCCGATCCAGCTCTGCCAACCGCTGCACCGCCGCCACCGCCCCTGCGACGCCATCGACGATGTAACCGGACACGCCCTCGTCGATCACTTCCGGCACCGAGCCCTGACCAAAGGCAATCACTGGCGTGCCGCAGGCCATGGCTTCGATCATGACCAGACCGAACGGCTCGGGCCAGTCGATGGGAAAGATCAAGGCGCGGGCATTGCCCAGCAAGTCCGCCTTTTGGGACTCATCGATCTCGCCGAGAAATTCGACATTCGGATGGGACGCGATCATCGGTGCGATGACTTCTTCCCAATAAACCTGATCAGCCTTGTCGACCTTGGCCGCGATCTTCAATGGCAGCCCGGCCTTCGAAGCAATCTCGATGGCCCGGTCCGGGCGCTTTTCAGGAGAAATACGCCCCAGAAACACCAGATAGTCGCCAGTCGGTTCGGGGTTGAAGGCCAGCAGATCGCCCGGAATACCGTGATAGACATTGCCCACCCAATTGACGTCACCCTTCACCGGGCTGCGTTGCGCCTTGGACACCGAGACCAGCGGTACCTCGGGAAAGTGAGGGTAAAAGGATTGGTAGTCCGCAATGTCCAGACGCCCGTGAAGCGTGGTCACGCTGCGCCCGGCCAAGTGTCGAATCAACGGAAAATGGAAGATATCGACATGAAAATGCATCACGTCAAATTGATCCGCCTGCCGCAGGACTTGATCGAGCATCAGGATGTGATGAGGCGCCCCGTCCTTGATGCGTGGATCGAACCGCAGGGCCTGGTGCGCGCCTGACTCCAGACGTGCCGAGGTTTGCGAATCGCCGCTGGCGAAGAGCGTGACATCGTGTCCCTGGCGCACCAGTTCTTCGGTCAGGTAAGACACGATCCGCTCAGTGCCACCGTACAAACGGGGCGGACAACGTTCGGTAAGCGGCGCGATCTGAGCGATCCTCATGGAGAGGCCCTCCGTCATGGGGTCGAAGAATTAAGGCCTCCAGCGCTTAATGCCAGTCAGTTAAGCGAAATCCCCTGTGGGAGCGGGCTTGCTCGCGAATGCGGTGTGTCAGGCAACATCAATGTTGACTGTATCGCCGTCTTCGCGAGCAAGCCCGCTCCCACAGGTTGCGCGGCTTAACTGACTGGCATTGCCTCCAGTGCTTCTACTTCTCACACAATCAGGTCTGGTGGCCCTGTCCTCGATTGACGGTGCGCCTGCTGCAACAGTTCCATCCGGTAATACGCCCCGGGTGCTCAGCGGTCGCCGCTCTCCAGACTTCTGAGCAATTGACCCAAACCATCGGCAAAACAGGTCGGCTCCGTGCACCGAAAACGCTCGAGCAAACGCTGGTTATCGGCCCGGGAATGGCGGATATCGCCGGAGCGCGGGGCTGCGTAATTCAACGCCAGAGGCCGACCCAGCAGCGTGCTCAATGTGGCCGCCAACTCGTTGATGCTGGTGGAGCGGTTGAAACCGACATTGACCGGTTCGCCGCTCGGCCCCGATTCTTTCACTGCCTGTACCAGCACCTTTACAAGGTCCTCCACGTAGACGAAATCCCGGGTCTGTTCGCCGTCCCCGTACACGGTGACGGGCAGGTGTTTCTGGGCTCTTTCGCTGAAGATACTGATGACCCCGGAGTAAGGCGATGAAGGGTCCTGGCGCGGTCCGTAAATGTTGAAGAAGCGCAGTATCACTGGCTCCAGACCATGCTGGCGGCGGTAAAAATCAAAGAAATGCTCACTGGCCAGTTTGTCCGCGGCATAGGGCGTCAACGGGGCTTTGGGCGTGTCTTCGGTGATGGCCGTGCCCTCGCCGTTGTTGCCATAGATGGCGGCGCTGGAGGCGAACACGACCCTTCTCAGGCCAGCCTGGCGCATGGCTTCGCAGATGTTCAGCGTCCCGATGAAGTTGCTTTGATGGGTGGCGACCGGGTCTTCGACCGAGGCTTGAACCGAGGCGACCGCGGCCAGATGCACCACCGCGCTGCAATCTTTCAGGGCACGCTCCACTGTCGGCGCGTCCGCGACATCCCCGACTATCAGGCTCAAATGCGCACGATCCACCGGCAGATTCGCCAGTTTGCCGGTTGAAAGATCATCCAGTACCCGAACGCCATAGCCGTTTTCAAGCAAGGCCTCGACCAGGTGCGAACCAATGAAGCCCGCGCCACCCGTCACAAGAATTCGATCAGCAGACATGGCAAATTCACTCTGGAGTAGTGGTTGTAGGTCGATCCATCGCGACGAACTCCTCGACTTTTTCCATCAACGCCCGGCCGGCACTGAACATCTCTTGCCAATCGGTGGGGAAGCGAACATTCAACGGCAGTTGATCGATTCGCCAGCGCGACGGCAGCGGGTCATCAAACCGGGCGGCGACCTGCAAGCCCATCTCACTGGCGGCAAACGGGCCGCGCAGCACCGTCGGCGTGCGCCCGGCGCTGTCTACTGCCTGAACCACGTGAGCCGCCAGCCACTGGCCGTCCGGCATGCGCACGCGCAACGGCTGACCAATCGCGGCGTAACTGATGTTGAGCGGTTCCAGATAAATCCATAGCAACGGATCCTCCAGCCGCTCCAGGCGCATCAACAGTGTGCCGGCGCCGACGTTTTCGCCCGGGGTCACCAACACCTCCGCTATCCGGCCGCTCTGCCCCGCCTTGATCGACAACGCGGCGAGACGTGTCTTCAACCATTGCTGTTCGGCGTTCTGCTGAACGATCTCGCGCTCAAGCCCTGGGGGCGCCTGACGCGCCAGTTGCTCGCGGCGCTCGAAGGCCAACAAGTCCGCTCGAAACCCGTCGAGCTCCGACTGCGCTGCCAGCACCTCACCGCGAGCGGCCGCGCCGCGGTCAGCCAGATACTCCAGTTCCACGATCTTTTGTTCCGCCCTGCCGATTCGGGTCTTGAGCAACTGACGCTCGCGGCCGCCCAATTGGGCAGTGCCTTTGCCTGTGCCCGTCGCCTTGGTCGGCATGGCGGCCAGTTGCGCCAGTCGGGCCCGCCATTCCGGGTTGTCCAGAGTGACCAGCATCTGATCGGCCTGGACTTGCTCACCGGCCTTTGCAAACAGCTGATCGACCCGGCCGGCGTCGCGCGCGCGCACCTCGTAAATCGGCAGGCGCAATTGCGCCGGTGCGTCGATCATCAGCATGTTGTACGCCAGCTTTCCACCGAGCCAGATCAAGGGGCTGGCAACCAGCAACAGAATCAAATACCAGCGTGCGCGAAAGGCCATGCGCTTGCTCGGTGCGTACAGCACGCTCAAGCCCTGTTCCTGGGTGGGGTTCAATTCTTTGCGACTATCGAAACGAATTTTCATGACGGCTCACCGTTTGGGGAAGTCTCGCCAGGCCTGCCAGTCGATACCGGCAACCCCCCGTGGTTGCAATTGTTCGCGCCAGGCGCTGGCCTGATGTTTCAACTGTTCAGTCGATGCGCCAGCCCAGCTTTCCGTGGCTGGCAATTCGGGCTCTGTGCTTTGGGCCAAACGAAACTGCAGCGCCGGCCAGCGCTGGGCGATCTGCTCCGTCATGCGTGCGCTGTTTTTCGGGTTGCGGGTGTAGATCATCAGGCTGACCTGACGCACACCGGCGTCGGGAAGCGCACACGGCACACAGGTTTGCCCAGGCTTCGGTTCAGCGAACCAGCGATGATGGCTGGATATTTCCACCGGCCATGGGCTCTCGCTGGACGCCATGCGCAAGGTATCGAGCCAGTTTTTCAGGCGCTGATCCGGGACTGGCATGCCCAGTTGTTCGACCTCGAGGTCCAGATGCAGGCTGCTGAATGCAAGCCCCTTCAACTTCTTCAATAAATCGCTGAGCTGGTGGCGGTCCGTCGGTTCGATCCAGCTCGAATCGCCGAGTAACAGACTCACTTGCAGATCTTCTCGGGCCGCGTCCTGAAGCAGTTGCTCCAGCCGTCGACGGGTGGTGACCAGGTCATTGACCTGTGCGCCCTTGAGGCCGAGGTAAATCTTGTCCATCCCGGCCTTGCGCAACGCCTGTAGCTCCGCCTCACGCCGATCAGGATCGAGCAACGCTTCGCTGTCCCAGACATAACTGGCCTGGGACCATTTGCCTGAGCTCGTCCCCGCCCCTGCCCCTGCCTTCGGCGCTGCCGCTGATGTGGACGCCAGCAAGAAGCGCGGTTGCCGCAGGTCGGCTTCGTCGGCGCGAAACATGGGATCCGATTGCTGCTTGTCGATCAAATCCTGAAGGACCAGCGGTTGTGCGACGAGCGCCGCAGGGGGCAGCGACAGCGTCAAGGCTAGAAGTACCGATCGCATATCAAAACCTCGTGGCTCGTTTAAGAACCCACCACGGCGCCATCGAGGTTTCTTCATGGCCACGACGAAACATCTCGTTGAGCATGGCCACTGCGCTCCAGCACCGCATGAGTAGCATGAACAGAGGGAAGACAGGCACCAACAACCCCAGGGTCACGTCCTGTCGAGGTCGGTCGGACACCATCGACAACATGGCGCCGAACATCAGCATGGTGATCAACAGGTACAGCAGGTAGATCAGCGCAAACAGAAACAACAACGTCTTGCCCGGCAGAATGAATAAGGCCAGCAAGGTGTAGATGAAGATGATGAACGGCAGCACCAACTGAAAAAAGAAGCCACTGACCAGGATCATCAGGAAGGTTCGCCAGCCCAGTAAATCCGGGTTGATGTTGTGGTTGTGCTTTCTGACGTACAGAAAAAACAGATCGCCGTCCCAGCGCAAACGCTGCATCAGAAACTGACTGAGGGTTGCCGGTGCATCGGTGTGCCCTATAGCTTCCGGCTCGAACGGAATCCTCAAATCTCCATGTCGTTTGAAGTAGCTTTTGATGCGCAGCGTCAGGTCCAGATCTTCCGCGGTGTGGGTGTTCCAGCCGCCGATTTTCACCAGGAAACTGCGACGGAAAGCGCCAAAGGCACCCGAGACGTTATTCACCAGGTTCCATTCAGCCAGACCGATTTTCGACATATGAATCGACAACACGTATTCCAGCGCCTGCATCGCTGTGACCCAGGAGCCCCAGACATTGCGCACCCGCAGGCTGCCGGCGACCGCAGGCACCGAAGGGTCTTCGAAATTGCGCACGATGGCGCTGACCATGTTGTTGTCGAAGGACGTATCGCCGTCGAGCGCCATGACGATTTCACCGCTGGCGTGGGACAGGCCGGCGTTCAATGACGACACCCGTCCGCCCCTTTGCCATTTGGCGATCGGGCGTAAATGGCGCCTGGGGTATAACAGCGGGTCCACATTAAAACGGCGAACGGCGCTGAGCGTCGGGTGATTCACTGTGGCTCCGTCCACTACCGGAATCATCTCGATGTGACCGGGGTACGTCTGCTCGCACAGGCTCAACAGCGTGGTCTGGACATCCATCCCTTCGCTGTAGCAGGTGATGATGCAAGAGACTTTGGGCCGATAGAGACTGGTCTTCGGCACGCTGGTGCGCCGACGGGCAAACCAGCGCAATACGCCGAGCAGCACCATGATCGTCAGCGGCAATTCAAACACCAGAAACAACGGAAAGAGCATGTAGAACAACCGGCTCAAACCGTCCGTCCCCATGATTGCACTGAGCATGCTGTAGAGTTGCTCCATCAACGGGCTCATGGCTTAAATCAACTCACTGGCAAGACGGGCCAGCAGCAGCTCACCGTCTTCTTTTTCGAGCAAATCCCCGGGGGCCGTGAAACTGACGACGCGCAGGGAAATGTCACTGACCTCCGGAGCGGAAAACAACTCGGCGACCCGGCCCAAACGCTGGGTGACAAACTCCAGCCCTTTGCCATCCGTGTGCGGCAGCATGATCCAGAAGAACTCTTCGGTGCTTCGCGAGCAGCGATCGGTTTCCCTGACGGATTCTTTCAGCCGATCCGTCAGGCTATCGATGAAGGCATGCCCGCGGTGCTCGCCAAGACGCGCCAGCGTACCGGCCAGATTGACGAAGCGCAGGCCGATCAGTGAGAACGCCGGCTGCTGGTAACGACGCACCACCTGCAGCTGCCAGGTCAAAAGCTCATAGAAATCCTTGCCGCCCAATAAATTGAGGCGGCCGAAATGGTTGATCGATCGATCGTTGAAGTCCTGGCGACAACGGAAGCGCCCCGCTTCCGCCAAACGAAAGTCTCGAACTTCACGTATGCGTAACTTGTCGGGCGCGTGTGACAAGCCGCAATCCAGGCAGCGCGCCTGCACATCGGCGTCGACAAAAAACGCCTGGCATGAGCGGCAGCGGTAGTTTTCCAATGGGCGGTCGTAGTCACTGCCGATGTGCCGCAAACGGTTCAGGCAGTTGGGGCACAGCAACAGGCCATCCTTGAGAAACGACTCCTGATGACCCACGTGACCACAGGTGAAGCAGTGCAATGAAGGTTGCCGGGAAATGTCCATCGCCTGACATTCGGCGCACACATCAATGTAATTGAGGCGCCCCGAACCACAGTCCGAACACAGACGTACCCGATCGACCAGCACGCCCTCTTCCAGCCAGTCGTGCTGCACCATCAGACTGAGCCAGACAAACGGGTTGACCTGCTCGGCATCCGCCAGTGCTTCAAGCAGCGGATAGCGATAATGCTGGGGGACTTCGGGGTCGCGCAGGGCAAACACATGGGCGTCGGCACGCAACCACAGCCAAGACAGCACCCGACTTTCAAACCGCTCGGGCGCAGAACCCTGCCGGAACAGGTTGAAGCGTTCTCGCCAAATCTCCCACAACATTTTTATTTCGCTTGTTTCGGCAGGGCATGCGCCATCGCCCAGCGCTTCACACCAGCTGTCCTGGTCTCGACAGCAATAAACGAGCTGGTAGCGATACGCTGGAGTCGAGCGCAATTTGCGCAACACTCGCCCGGCATAAGCCGCTGGCATATCAAGCAATAGAACATCGAATATGGGTGCAGCCAACAAACTGCTTAGATCCGAAAAGTGTTCAATCTCCGGAATATTAGAACTGGAAACCTTATGACCGAAAACTGCAATACGAGGATTTGGAGTCGACATGATGCACTCCCCCTAAGAAGCAACCAAGTGTGATCCAACACAAGATTACCAACACTAGCACCCCGTCAGAAAAATGCCCGACTAATTATAGAGTTATTTTTTGACACCGCCATCGCCAAAATATTGCCACCCAACATAATGACTCGCAATTATTAATACCATTAAACACTAAGCAAATAACCAAAATAAAATTATTTAAATTCAATAGCTTATTCCTAAATTACGACAGATAAAAAACTGATTTGTATGAATATACAGCGCAATTCAACTGCGCCTTAATGCGTCTTGTTATCAGATAAAAACACCTGACAAATTGCAGGCACACTGCAATGACAGTGATACTATTCAAGATCAAATAAGTTCAACGCTATTCGTCGGCAAAACAACTACTGCACGTACACTCCAAGTGTTACATCAACTTTACATTAGCGGCTTATCGACATCATTCAATTAAAACACTCTATAAATTTCATGAATTTTTTTGAGGGCATTTAATTGAGCGTTTCGATGAAACAACCGTCGCCGGAACCAGACAACCAATGACGTGAAGAACGCACCTGCCACTGCCAGCGCCGTGTCGACCTGAGAGTCCCATGGGTCATTTTGTGCAGCGACAAAAGCCTTCGCCGTGTCTTTTCCCAGGTACTGCCCACCTCTCCATTCCACGATTTCATAGAACGCCGAGGTCGTAGGACACCAGCGCACGGGTGTAGTACGACCCGGACTTGCGCCGCAAAGGCTTATTCAGGCCGGCGCACTGCCCTCACCTTCCCGCTGTTGCCGCCGCCACAGAAAAACCGGTCGTGGCCATCGAACTCAAGTCCCGAGACCCCGACGCCAGCCGGCATCCGGACGCTCTCCAAAACTTCGCCCGTGTCCGGATCGACTCGCCGCAACTCGCTCTCGTCACCTTCCCACGTGCCGTGCCACAGATCACCCTCAACCCAGGTCACCCCGGTGACAAAGCGGTTGGACTCAAGGGTGCGCAGCACTGCCCCGGTCTGGGGGTCGACCTGATGAATTTTGCGCTCGCGATATTCACCGACCCAGAGCGTCCCTTCGGCCCATGCCAGCCCCGAGTCGCCACCGCCGCCGGGCGCGGGGATGGTGGAGAGCACACGCCCGGTCTGTGGGTCGATTTTCTGGATGCGATCCTCGGCGATCTGAAACAGGTGCTGGCCGTCGAAGGCTGTGCCGGCATGGGCGGCGACATCGATCGAGCGCAGCGTCTTGCCGCTCGCCGGATCGAGAGCGTTGAGTTTGGCGCCGGAGGCAAACCAGACCTGCTGGCCGTCATGGGTGACGCCGTGCACGCTGTCGACGCCTGGAAAGGGTCCGTATTCGCGGATGATTTCGGCCGTTGAATGTTTCATGTCTTGCTCCTCGTTCACTAGGGTGGTGAAGTCGATGCTAGTCAGCCGGCAGCAATCCCGTGAGTAACAATACCGTCGCGAATCCCGGAACCTGCGGGGTCATCCAGCGACGTGCCCGGCCATGACCGAATGACTGCACTTTGCCGGCAGTCACCAGTGTGTCGAGGGCTCGTTGCACGGTGCGCTGACTGGCACCAAGCGCCAACGCCAAGGCCGAACTCGACCACGACTCGCCGTCAGCGAGGAAGGCGAGCAGCGTCGCATGCGGCTCTTCGACAGGCCGCGCCAGCACCACGACGTCACGCGCAACGTGCGGCACCAGCGCAAACCCTCGCGAGGTTGCGACTACATCGGCGATCAGGTGCAGCGCCCCGCGCAACCGCCCGAGTTCGACGCGCAACCGCGCGCGATGGGAGTCATCCGCGACTTTCATCCGAAAGGCTCGCGCAATCAGTGTCTCCCTCGGCACGTCGGCGGGCCACGCTTCGCCCAGCGCCCGGGCGAGCGCGAACAACACCGGACGCCGGGCGAGTGAAACCGCCGAGCCAGCGTCGCGCACGACATACCGGCACGCGTCCACGACCAGCATGGGGGATGCCAATAACGCTTCAATTTCATCGAGCAGCAGCGGCCGTTCCTGGCCACCGACAATCAGCCGCGCCGCCGGTGTGTCGAGGATGCGGGAAGCGCTTTCGATCTCTGCCGTCAACGCGGGGATACCGGCGCGTTGTGCGGCCCGCTCGGCACGTTCAAGTGCAGCGCGCGCCCTCTTTGTTTGCAGGCGGCGCATCGCGGTCCCCGCCACGACCAGTTCGTAGATCGCCCTCGATGCGGGAGGTAACGGCGTCGGATCGAGTTCGGCGAGCCGGTGTTCGGCCTCGTCGAGGTGCCCGATCAGCAGCAAGCGGCGGATCTCGAGGTACCGCGCATGGGCGGCGTTGACCCAATCGCCGTGCGCCTGAAGCGTCGCCCGAGCGGCATCGAGTGCCTTGGTCGGCCAAGTCAGATCCCGCGAGGCGAGCGCGATCTCGGCCTCGGCGAGGACACATCGCGCGCGGGCCAGAGCCTCCTTCGGCCCGAAGGCACGTGCGGCACTGCGTACCAGTGCCTTCGCGCGCACAAGGTCGCCCAACTGCGCCATCGCGATGCCGCGAAGCGCGAGGGCTGGCGCATCGTCGCGCAAGGCGATGCGGTTCAGCGCGCCGAGGGGATCACCCGCCGCGAGCGCACGGGCCGCCGCCGTGATCAGCGAATCCATCTGAAGCGCGCCACCTGCCACCCCCACCGTCCGATGCCCGCTGATCAGTCTATCTCACGACCGCTTAGCCGCACGCCGATCCGCTATGGGGAGCTGCTTACTTGATTGTAGGAGCTTGCGTTCGAAACGTGCGTCGCGGTTGAGCAATGCCTCAGTAATCGACCCAGACGCTCAAGCCCTTCGCGTGGAGCAATAACAATGAGCTGAGAGAGCGCTGCCACGATCGCCTGATCCGCTTGAGCAGAGGTAAACAACCGAAACTGCGCATCCGGCAAATCCGGCAACCCTTGCTCCGCACCCAGAGCCGCCAGTCCCTGCCCCAATTGACTGACCGTCATCGGCGCCACCGCGAAACCAGCCAACGCCGCCGCCCGCAATCCCGCGATGCTGGCGCAGGACATCGCCGTACGTTGGGCGATCCCCGCCTGAGCCAGCCGCCTCACTCGTTAGCTGACGCTTGAAGTGCTCTCGCGTTGTAAACTGACAGCCGGCCCATACACCGCCCTTCACCACCTCAAGCAAGAGATCCCCCATGGCAAACCACGACATCACCTTTCTCCCCGACCCAGACCCGGAATCCATCTCCTCCGACGTCGCCGGTTTCGGCGGCCTGTTGGTCTCCACTCAAATCCCTACCCGCGCCGATGGCAGTCTGGAGCTGGGCGATATCGCCCTGCAGAGTGAATGCACCCTGCAAGCGCTCAAGGTAGCGTTGGAGCTAGCCGGCAGTTCGATGGATCGGGTTCTGCATCTGACCATTTACCTCACCGACATGGCCGACCGCGCCGCTTTCAACGAAGTCTACAAGCGCTTCTTCGCCAAGCCGTGGCCGGTTCGCGCCGCCGTTGGCGTGGCGTCCCTGGCGGTCGAAGGGATGCGCGTGGAAGTCACCGCGATGGCGGCCAAGGGCTGAGTCTGCGGACATGTCCGGTGGCCCTGCTCCAACGAGTGTCCACCACCGGGCATCACTCATTCAGGGAGATCCTCACCGGTACGCAAAAAAGCAGTGATTATTTAACGAGCCGTTTTTCCTTGGAAGGCCTGTAGCCGAAGTACGAGCTATAGCACTTGCTGAAATGACTGGGCGACACAAAGCCACAGGCAACCAACACGTCTACCTGTGACAGCTCTGTGTGCTGGAGAAGTCGACGCGCTTCAGTGATGCGCAGCTCCATGTAATATCGCTGCGGGGTTGTCCCGAGCTGTTCCTTGAACAAGCGCTCGAGTTGTCGCCGGGAACGACCCGCGTAGACCGCCAGCTGCTCCAGCTCCAAAGGCTCTTCGAGGTTGGCATCCATCAGCTTGACCACCTCTCGCAACGGCGCGCTCACACAAATATTTTCAGCCGGTTTGATGCGCCTATAGCGAGACTCTTCGAAAGCAAGAATGTCCTCGATACCCTCGACCAGGGCTTTATCGTGTAGTTCTTTGATCCAGTCCAACGCCATATGAAATGCCCCAGAGGGGCTGGAAGCGGTGAGCCGGTCTCGATCGATGACATAGGGCTCACTGGTGACATGCGTCGCCTTGGAGATTTCCGCGAGTGCGGGACGATGTTCGGGGTGAATGGCGCAACGGTATCCATCGAGCAAGCCTGCGCTGCCCAGGAACCATGCACCGTTCCACAACCCCGCCAGACTGACGCCCTGATCTGCCGCCGCTCGCAACAGGCTGATGAACTCATCCGTCGCCTTCAGTTCTGTCCTGTAGCCGCCGCAAATGACCAGCAGGTCCAGGTTGTGAATCGCTGAAGAATCGATGCGTGCATCCGGCCGAATGACCAGGCCCAGGTCGCTGATGACCTCCCCCTCATTCAAGCCGAACGTTCGGGAAGAGAACAACCCGGGGCGCAGAAGATTCGCGGTGACAATCGTGTCCAGTGCTTGCGTGAACGCGGGCAGCGAGAAATGCTCGAGCAGCAAAAAGCCTGCCCGAGTCATTCGAGCAGGCTCGCCAGTGTTTTCATTCAGATAGCGGAGGTTTTTTCCTTTCATGCCTCCGCTGAATTGACGTCGTTCGATCAATGTTCGACCCACTCGGCTACGTTAACCAACCTGTCATTTGGTGCGCTAATAAAGCGTCATGCTACCTGCAGAAGCTCAAAAATCCCTAGCACCATTATGCGACCGATCAGGCTAGTTGAAAGCCGTGACGAAGCGGGTCTTTATCATCGACGAAAATCGTATTGTGGCCGGTGATCCGGGCCCAGCCACAAATACTTGAAAACCCGAACTCCCTCCATACCGCTGTATCTAATGTGTAGGCCAATGGAGGTGAGCGAAATGAACAATGATGATGTTAATGACGACGAATCAGAAACGACCTCGAACGTCCCGCCTGCCGATACGTCGGGCAAACCCGTCGATGTGGTCGAAAGAGAGCTTGAGGACAGCGACAGTGACGCCGAAAGTTTAGATGAAGCGCGAAACCAGGAGCGGGAGGCTGAAGAACTCCGGCGAAAAGTAGCGGAGATAGAACGTAAAGTGGCGGACGGTAATTAGCAAAATGCCGGAGGGGCGAGAGACATCATGATGCAGATGCTGGCCGAGGGTGATCTCACAAACGGGGTTATGCGCTCCGATATTTGACCGCTTTGAGTTTTGGATTCAACCGGTCGATGCAACAGATTGCAATTGGGCCAAAACCGGTCAATATCGCTCCTTTCGTCTACCCTCACAAAGCGCCAGCAGCATCGGCTTGTGTCAGGCGCCTCGACATTCTTTCGTTAATACACCGGAGATCTTCCATGCTCAAGCGCACCCTGGCAATGACTGCCTGCTTGACTCTGTCATTTTGCACCCTGTTGGCGCAGGCCGCCGACACCCTGAAAGTCAGCGCGATTCCCGATGAAGCCCCTACCGAACTGCTCCGCAAGTTCAAGCCGCTTGGCGCCTATCTGGAACAACAGTTGGGCATGAAGGTCGAGTTCGTGCCCGTAAGCGACTATCCGGCCGTGGTCGAGGCGCTGGCCACCGACCGCATCGACCTGGCCTGGCTGGGCGGCTTCACGTTCGTGCAGGCACGCCTGAAAACCGGCAATGCCATTCCGCTGGTACAGCGCGAACAGGACGCCCAATTCACCAGCAAATTCATCACCGCCGACCCTGCCGTCAAGTCCCTCGCCGATCTCAAGGGCAAGACCTTTGCATTCGGCTCGGTGTCCTCCACGTCGGGCAGTCTTATGCCGCGCTACTTTATGCTCAAGGACGGCATCAAGCCTGAAACTTACTTTAGTCGCGTGGGCTACTCCGGCGCCCATGACGCCACTGTCGCCTGGGTCCAGGCCGGCAAAGTGGACGCCGGGGTACTGAACGCCAGCGTGTGGGAAAAACTGGTCGCTGCCGGCAAGGTCGACACCACCAAAGTCAGAGTGTTTGCGACCACTCCGGCCTACTTCGACTACAACTGGACGGTGCGCGGAACCCTCGACCCAGCGCTGGCGGCCAAGATTAAGGCAGCCTTCCTGGCTCTCGATCCGGCGAAGCCTGCGGACAAGGAAATTCTGGATCTGCAGGCCGCCAGCCAGTTCATCGAAACCAAACCTGAGAACTATAAGGGCATCGAGGAAGCCGCCCTCGCCGCCGAACTGCTCAAATGACATTGCGTCTGACCCAGGTCAGCCTTACCCACGCCAACGGCGTTCAAGCGCTGCGTGGCGTGGACTTGCACATCGGTGCAAGCGAACAGGTCGCTATCATCGGCCCGTCCGGCGCGGGTAAGTCGAGCCTGCTCAATCTACTGGCCACCGCCCTGCGACCGGGTAGCGGCGAGCTGCAAGTGCTCGGCGAGCGAGCCTGGCAGCTTTCTGCCCGTCAGCGCCAGCGTCTGCGCGCGCGCATCGGCCTGATCCATCAGTCGCCTCCCCTGCCACCGCGCCAGCGTGTGGTCACCGCGGTTCTGGCCGGAAAGCTGGGTCAGTGGGGTTTGGGCAAGAGCCTGTTGAACCTGGTGCATCCACTGGATATTCCGGGCGCACGCGCGGCATTGGCCCGGCTGGACCTGAGTGACAAGTTGTTCGCGCAATGCCAGCAACTGTCCGGTGGGCAGCTACAGCGCGTGGGCATTGCCCGCGTGTTATATCAAGCACCCGAGGTGTTGCTGGCCGATGAGCCGGTATCGGCCATGGACCCGGTGTTGGCCCAGCACACGCTCTCGGTGCTCTGTCGCCATGCCCGGCAGCACAACGTCACCCTGGTCGCCAGCCTGCATGCGGTGGAGCTGGCCCTGGCGCACTTTTCGCGCATCATCGGCTTGCGTGATGGACAGATCCTGTTCGACCTTGCGGCCAGCGAAGTCGACGGAGAGTTGCTCGACAAGCTCTACGCCAACGAACAACTGCAATCCCCACCGATTGCTCCGGCGCCCTTGAGTGTGCAGATTCCCCGATGCTGACCCGTGATACCCGAGATCCCGCCACCCGGCCCCGCCTGCTGTTCACCTTGCTGGCCCTTGCCTTGCTGTGGCCGGGCATCCACTTCAGCGAGTTGGACCTCAGCGTGCTGGTGGCGAGTGACAGTCAGAGCGAGATGGGCCGGTTTGTATCAGCCTTCTGGCCACCGGCCCATGGCGAAGAGTTCATTGAGCTGTTGTTGCAAGCCACCCTGCAGACCTTGGCCATCGCCACGGCCGGTATGGCCCTGGCGTTGCTGTTGGCAGTCCCCGCCAGCCTGTTGGCCAGCCGTGCTCTGTCGCTGTCTGCTGCCTCTCGCGCCGGCCATCCGAGCTATTGGGGTCAGCTGCTGCGTTGGCCTGTACGTGGTTTACTGATCTTCCTGCGCAGCGTGCCGGAAATCGTCTGGGCCCTGCTGTTCGTGCGCGCCGTCGGCCTCGGTCCGACTGCCGGGGTACTGGCCATTGCCATTACCTACAGCGGCATGCTGGGCAAGGTCTACGCGGAAATTTTCGAGTCGGTCGACCAGCGTCCGGCCCACGCGCTACTGCAATCGGGCAGCGGTCGGCTCGCAGCCTTTTTCTACGGGATCCTGCCCAATGTCGCTGCGGAACTGCTCTCGTACACGGTGTACCGCTGGGAATGCGCAATCCGCGCCTCGGTGGTGATGGGCTTTGTCGGTGCCGGCGGTCTGGGCCAGCAAATGGATCTGTCGTTGCGCATGTTCGCCGGCGGTGAAGTGGCCAGTTTGTTACTGACGTTTCTCGTACTGGTGCTGCTCGCCGATCAACTCAGCCGACTGCTACGCTGGAGGCTGACATGAATCGCCTGATCAATCTGGCACTGCTGCTCTGCATCGGCGCCGCGGTGATCGCCTCGTTCAGCTACCTGGGCATCGACCTCGGTGAGCTGGGCGGCACCGGCAATTTGAAGCAGATGGGCGCTTATGCGCAGCGCTTTCTCAGCCCGGACCTGAGCCCCGGCCATCTGCAAGCCATCGGCCACGGCGCCCTGGAAACCATTGCCATGTCCGCCCTTGGCACCCTGCTCGCGGCGGTACTCGGTCTGCTATTGGCATTGCCCGCGGCCGGGCGCTTCGGCTGGCCATTGCAGAGCGCATCGCGCCTGGTGCTCAACGCCTTGCGCGCGGTGCCGGAACTGGTGTGGGCCGCGTTGATGGTCCTTGCCGCCGGTCTCGGCCCCAATGCCGGTACCCTGGCATTAGCCCTGCACACCACCGGCGTACTTGGTCGGTTGTTCGCCGAAGCGCTGGAAAACACCCCACCAGAACCCGCCGAAGCCATTCGCCTGCAGGGCGGCAACCCCGTATGGGCTTTCTGTTACGGCACACTGCCCAACCTGTTGCCGCAGCTACTGGCCTACGTCCTGTACCGCTGGGAAAACAATATCCGCATGGCCAGTGTGCTCGGCTTCGTCGGCGCAGGTGGTTTGGGCCAAATGCTCTATGTCAGCCTCAGCCTGTTCCAGGAAGCGCAAGCCAGCACGGTAATTCTGGCCATGCTGTTACTGGTATTCGCCGTCGATACATTGAGCAGTTGGAGCCGTCAACGCTGGGTCAAGGCTTGACTGCTTTCGGCGCCCGGCAATCGTTCAGTGGGTCTTCGAAGCTATGCGAACCCGAGGAACGACAAGATAACCACGACGATCACAATTACCCCAACGATGTAGATGATGTTGTTCATGAAGGCCACCTCTCAACCTGGACAGGACTGCGACGCGAGGATGCTACAAATACAAGGTACTGCACCTTTGCGCGCAATTCCATTCGGAACACACAGAGGCCCCGCTCTCGCCGAAACCTTGGTTTGACGCTGGGGCAAAGGGGACGGATTCATTTCCCTGAACGGACTACTCCGAAACCACCGCGGTGCCTAACGACTTTCGTAGATAGGCTGCCGACGCAGGACACAAATGCTTGAACTGGGCGGTTTGACGAATAGCGAGCGGCGCTTCATCCCTATCGAAAATTTCATACCCATTGGTTGTAAAAAATCCAGTAGCGCTTTGAGTTAGCAAGTGCAACCGAAGCGCACCCTGGGAAGCAGCATATCGTTCCAGCTCAGACAGCACAGCTTTGCCCAGCCCTTTCCCGCGATACAACTCACAAACGACCAGTGAGCGAAGCAGCATGTCTTGACCAGCCCCCTCCAGACCACCGTACGCGATCCATTTTCCGTCCATCTCAAAACGGAAAAACTGCCGACCCGGGTCGCTTACATCATCAAAGGGCAATGCTGCTTGACTCAGAGCCTCACGGAGCTGAATCAATCCGTTCGCCTCGATTTTAAACATCTGCATTATCAGCCCTTCTACAGCCGCCAAAGCCCTCAAGGCTAGCAGACTTGGCCGCTGCAGCATTGTCGCCTGTCGGCGACGCGGTATTGGCCGCGTTCTGTTGCCAAAGACGAGGCCGCACCCTTTCTTCGATTGTGTTGATAGTAACAATCAGCATGAATACGTCGTTCGCCTACCAACTGGATGGCAGCTTGTTTGCGAGTTTTAAACATCACTGTAATCACCACCCTCCATATCCCTGTGAGAATCCCATGCAAGACTGGAAGCAAACTCGTAAAGACATCAACACTCGTCTGGTAGAGCTCAACGGCCTTTCTCCGGAAACGATGAAAGGCACACAACCGGGAGACGAGATAGGCTCTCGTCAGCCCATACGCGGGAATAAAATTCAGGAGGTGAGCGATAAGCGGCTGGAGCCACTTACTTGGCCATCTGCATAAGACAGCGCTCAGGCTTCCTCGACCGCCGCAGTCATTTCATCTCAGCTCGATCAGGACAAGGCGAGCGCCGACCTGTGGAATGCTGTGCTGGATGTCGCGCGTTCGCTTCTGGGTGAGGCGTGCCATGAGCTACATAGATCAGCTCTCAGAAGAAATGATTGAGTCGTGACTGGATTCAGCAGCCAGCTTCAATCGGTCAGCTTTACTAATGTATTTGGACTTGCTTGGCGGTGCCAATTTGGCACTAGCCTTTTTGGCGTGAGCCTTTAATAACTGCTTTATTTTTTTACGACGATTCATATTTTTCTACTCGGTTTGTAAGCGCTTGAATGATATCAGCTTAAAATATTGGGCCTGGATGAAACACCCCATCGGTTGCATCCAGCCTTTGGGGTGCGATTCATCAAGCCATCAAGAGCGCCCTACGGAACCGGTGACCGGTAGATTTCCAAGCAATTTGAGCCCGGTACTCTTCACGAAAGCGTCATAGTCCATCGGTCTCTCGATGCGAGTTTCAGCGTTGGGTAGTACGTAGGCCCAGGCACGCTTGGACGACGCGTCGTAAACCAGCTTGAACAGGCGGGTCGGCACCCAGACCTTGTTGTCGCCGATGGTGGTGTGGCCTGAGTCAAAGAGCGGGCCGGTAAAGACAAAAACATTACCATCGGCTCGCTTGGCAAATTTCCTGACATCGGACTCGACCTTACTCCAGATCTTCCGGTTATTGGTTGGGTCTTGCGGCACCATGTTCGACAGTGCAAAGGATTGGGCCATTGCATTGGGGTTCGGTGCATCGGCTGCCGGGGATTGATGGCCGCGGTCCACAGCCGGATGTTGGCTACGGTAGTCGCTCAACTTCTGCCCGCCCACTCTTGGGGATGCGTGGGTCCGGGTAAAACTGGTTGGTGCGCTCCTCGCCTTTGGCATCCTGCAGCTGGGCGGCATTAAGGCGTTCGACCACTACCAATGGCGTCTTGCTGGTTTGCGAGTACAGCACCGCAAAGTTGTCGGAACACAGGGCCAGGGGTTTCATTGTTGCAGGCACAGTGGCCATGTTGATGGGTTTCGCAGCCGGGAACAGCTCTGCGCAGCCGTCAAACGATGCCTGTTTCTGTATGTTTGAATAGAGGCCCAGGGCCGCGCTCTGGCTGACCGAGCCGGAGCGGGATACTTGTTCCTGATGCTGGGTGGGCGGTTTGAGGAGATCCAGCAGACTGCGGGCTTCTGCCCCGGTCGAGAGCAAAACAAGGGCCGACAGCCCAACTGCAATTTTGCGTAGGTGCATGCTTTAAATCTTCGAATAGGATTGAGGGGTAAACGTACGACGAGTCCCGATTCACGGAACCAGGTGGAGGCGGTTGCTGATTAAATTGCGGCAAGCATGCTTTCACTGTCCTTGATCAAAATGCCGATGCGGATCCGGTCGGTTCCGAGCAGTACGACTGCTGATGGTCGTTGCGGGATTTATTGACCATCACAAGTCACTTTAGTGCTGAGTAGCGTTTACATTCGACTTACCAATGCTCGTCGAAGAAGCGACCGGTAGAGTACGGCCAGAAAGCTACCAGATCCGCGATAAACCCAGCCGAGGCCAGCAAGCCCGGGATATAGACATCGTGCTCAACGGCACAACAACCCCATGGGCAAACCCGATCATAGCGCTCTATGATTGAACCCCATGACGACCTCTCTTCCGATCCGCCAACCCTGCCCGCCCGGAGCTTGCATCTGCGAGCGTGAGCCATTGCTGGAAACCCCCGGCGCGGATTTGCGCATCCTGAGCCTGACCCGGTCGGAGGAAAAGCGCTTGGTCGAGCGCCTGGAGAACCTCCAGAGCCTCGGCGATCTGGAGCGTCTGCAACGCAGGATGTACGAGCAGTTGGGTCTGCGCGTGGAGATCGTCCCGGGCTTCAATGAAGTGCGCACCATGCGCGGCATCAACATCACCCTCGGCGAACTGCCGGGCCTGTGTCGCAAAACCCGTCAGTCGATTCCGGCGGCGATTCGACGCGGGTTGGAGAAGCGCCCGGAGATTGCCTACGAGCTGCTCAATGCCAACGACTTGTTGCGTGATGCCTGATGGTTTGCACTGTTATCCCGATATGTTCGTTTCAAATGCCCTGAAAGAGGATCAGCGGTCGTACGCAAAACGCGGGCCGCTGCTATGCCTTTTCATGGGAGAAAGGTTTTCAGGCCAGCCAGGATGGAGTTGGAAACACAGGCGTGACCGTGGCCCCGGCGCCAGCCAGGTGCGCGAAGATAAAGGTGCCAATCCGTAGCAGGAGGTGGCAGATGTTATTCATCGTCAGTTGGTCCATCAGTCCGCAACATCGTAATAGCGCGATCGAACGCTTTCTCAAGACCGGTGGCGCGCCACCTGCAGGCGTCAAGATGCTGGGGCGCTGGCACGCCGTCGGTGGCTCGAGTGGTTTTGGCATTGCAGAAGCCGATGATCCGGTGTCGATTCAGAAGTGGGTGCTGGAATGGAGCGACCTCATGAGCATGGAAGTCCACGCCGCATTGACCGATGAACAGGCGGCGCCGCTGCTGGCTACCGCACTCGGCAAGCAATAGTCGACGAGGCGGCGAGTGCCCTCGCCGCCTTCCTTCTGATTCACTACTTTTTCATCCCGACCCGCCGCCGCATTTCGGCAGTAATCGTCTGTCGGGTTTTCTTCAGGTCGGCCCAGGGTTCGTCACCGGTTTCGGCCAGGCGTTCATGCACGTTGTGCACGTTCCATTGATTGCCGCCCTTGAGCTCGGCAACCTCTTCCCGAAAGATCGGCACCGACACCGGCAGACCTTCGCGAGTGCGCACGGCGTAGGCGCAAATAGTGGTGGCGCCCAGACCGTTGCGCAGGTAATCGATGAAGATACGCCCGACGCGGTTTTTCGGGCCGGACACCGCAGAAAAGCGATCCGGCAGTAATTTGGCCATGTGGCTGACGATCGCGTGGCTGAAGTCCTTGACCTCGTCCCAGCCGTGTTTGCGGGTCAGCGGTACCACCAGGTGAATCCCCTTGCCGCCGCTGGTTTTGAGAAACGCCTTGAGCCCCAGTTCATCCAGCACCGTGAGGGTTAGCTGAGTCGCTTCGATCATACTTTTCCAGGGTAGCGCCGGATCCGGGTCGAGATCGAGGACAAAACGGTCGGGTTTATCCAGATCGACTGACGTGGCATTCCAGGTGTGCAGTTCCACCGTGCTCATCTGCACCGCGCCGATCAGCGCTTTGGCGTTGTTGATGATCATCACCGGTTGGCCTGTCAGTTCCTTGTCCAGGGTAACAATCCCCGGAATGGCCAGGCGTTCGGCGTTCTTCTGAAAGAACAGTTCACCGGCGATGCCGTCCGGCGCGCGCACCAGCGCCACCGGCCGGTCCTTGAGTTGCGGCAGAATCCATTCGGCAGCGCTGGCGTAGTATTCCGCCAGTTGCATCTTGGTGGTGCCGCTGCTGGCGTCGATCACCCGGTCCGGGTGCGTGATGCGCACCTTGCCGCTGGCCAGCCCTATCTGCGACGGCGCGACAGTCGACTGGGCGGTTTTTGGCTCGGCGGCGTCAGGTTTCTCGGCGACGGATTTCTTCTTCGCCGCGGATTCTGCTGCGGCGGTTTTCGAGGCTGATGTTTTCGAGGCTGAAGTGTTCACGGTTTTCGGCACCTCCTCGGTGATTTCTTCGGCAGGCTTGTCATCGCGCAAACCATGGAACACGGCGTGGCGCACCGAGCCGTCCTTGGTCATTTCGGCGAAGGCCACTTCCGCCAGCAGTGTGGGTTTGAGCCAATGCACGCCCTTGGCTTCAAAACCGCTAGGCGGATTGACCACCGATGGCTTTTTCGTCTGCAGCGGTTTCAATTGCTCATAAATGCGCTTGAGAGTCGCCTCGTTGAACCCGGTGCCAACCTTGCCGGCATAGCGCAATTCACCGCTGTCGCGGTCGTGCAATCCCAGCAACAACGCGCCAAAGGCACTGCGTGCACCTTTGGGGTCGGTGAAGCCGACCACGACGAATTCCTGCCGATGCTTACACTTGAGTTTGATCCAGTCACTGGTGCGCCGGGACACATAAGGCGATCCCAGGCGCTTGCCGATCAGCCCTTCCATCTGCATTTCGCAGGCACTGTTGAGCAAGGCCTCCGGGGATTCGCCGAAGGCGTCGGAGAATCGCAACAGCGGGTTGTCATTGGGCTTGAGCACGGTCGCCAGCGCCGCCCTGCGCTCCTCGACGGGTACTTCGCGCAGGTCCACACCGTTGAGGTAGGGCAAGTCGAACAGGTAATAAACGATGCTGCCACTTCGGCCGGAATCGAACGCGTTTTGCAGCGCCTGAAAATCCGGAACGCCCTGTTCGTTGACCACCACCATTTCGCCGTCGAGCCAGGCCGACTCCAGGCCCAGCGCTGCCAGTGCCTCGGCTTGTCCGGGTAATTTGTGGGTCCAGTCGTGACCATTGCGAGTGAAGAGTTTGACCTCGTCGTGGTCGATGCGCGCCATGACCCGGTAGCCGTCGAATTTGATCTCATAGCTCCATTCGCCGCTCGGCGCAGATTCCACCAACGTCGCCAGTTCGGGT
>NZ_AZRW02000030.1 GCF_000512695.2 Pseudomonas sp. QTF5
TCAGCGTGGAATCAATGTCCGGATGTTGGCGGAATGGGTGTCCGGATGGTCATGGAATCCGCACCGCTGGTTGAGCCGTTGAGCATTTTGACTGAAGCATTTCTGGCGAGGCTTTCGGCTATTAATGAGTTGACTCGGGAGATGCGTGAGGTCGGTATCGCGATTCAGCAGTTTGTGTTTCTGGATAACAGGATTTTTATTGAGCCGGACAGTGTTGGGCTCTTTATGCGCCGGTTTGGGAATCAGCTTCAGGGAATCCGCTATGTACCTTCGGGGAAATTTACCTGCAATAGCGTGGAGGTTCGCGGCGTAGATGTTGCCTGGTTGTCGCTGGTGAAGGAGCAGGATAAATGAGCCTGGCCCTTGATGCTGCGGTGGTGGATGAATGAGTGACTTCCGAAGCAAGGGGCCGGAACTGCTGATTGATCTGACTGAGCATGTGGCGGCGGCACTCAAGGAGTTGGTGTCGATGGAGGAAGCGGCTGCCCGTCATGTGGCCCAGGAGGTCGCCGACCGTATGGCGGCGCATTGGGGTGGGCAGAATGTCTATTTTCCAATGGGGCTGGCGGGCAAGTTGAGTCGCAGGGATCGTCAGATTTACGAGGAATTCAACGGTACCAACCAGAGCGACCTGGCGCGTAAGTGGGGGGTGTCGCTTCAGTGGATCTATAAGATCGTGAAGGCGGTCCGAAAGGATGAGATAGCGCGTCGTCAGGTCGATATGTTTGCCCCGTCAGTTGATGACTGAACGGGGCGTTTTCTGTTGCGTTGGCTGCAACTCTATTGCACAGGGTGTCCCAATTTGTGCCAGCCTATCCCGGAATGGACCGGATTTATCTCGCTTACTCGTTGGGATTTATCTCAGGCCTGAACAGTTAAGCCCTAAGTATTTTGTTGCCTGATCAGCCGCTTTCGCGAGCAAGCCCGCTCCCACATTTACCGAATTCCAACGTTGGACACGGTTAAATGTTGGAGCGGGCTTGCTCGCGAATGCAGACGCCGCGGTTTACCGGCTCATACACAAAAACTGCATCCGCTCGATATACGCGTGAATCTCACGCACCGCTGTCTCCCGGTCTTCAAACGGACCCTCCAGCGTGTGTTCCCGCGTGGTGAAATACAGCTCTCCATTCACACGACACAACCGGTCACAACGAAAGTGGGTGGCGGGGGCGTTGTCTTGGGCGCGCATGCCGTACATGGGCGATCTCCTGCGGATGACGGTTTCAATGAGCTTATGCATGAACCACTTGCCACGCCTGGCCACCTGATCGACGGCATATCGTCAACTTTATGGTGCGCCTGCACAGTTTCATTCGCGGCCCGTTGGCAACTGTCCCTGTGTCGCGCCCCGGTCTGAGCCTAGAATGGCCGTTTTCGCCAATCGGCTTCGGGGTCAGCATGCATATTTCATCGGGTCGCTGGGTTTATGGTCTGTGCCTGGCCTTGCTGACCGCGTTGCTGTGGGGAATCCTGCCGATCAAGCTCAAGCAAGTGCTGCTGGTGATGGACCCGGTGACGGTGACCTGGTTTCGCCTGCTGGTGTCCGGCGGTTGCTTGTTCATTTATCTGGCGGCGACGAAACGCCTGCCGAGTCGCAAAGTCCTCGGCCCGCGCGGTGGGTGGCTGGTGCTGATGGCGGTACTCGGACTGGTGGGCAACTACGTGCTGTACCTGATGGGGCTGAATTTGCTCAGCCCCGGCACCGCGCAGCTGGTGGTGCAAATGGGCCCGATCATGTTGCTGATCGCCAGTCTGTTCGTGTTCAAGGAACGGTTCAGCGTGGGGCAGGGGATTGGCCTGTTGGTGCTGCTGATCGGCTTCGCACTGTTTTTCAATCAGCGCTTGAGTGAACTGCTCACCTCCCTGACCGATTACACCGCTGGTGTGCTGATGGTGCTGTTGGCGTCCACGGTCTGGACCTTCTATGCCTTGGGCCAGAAGCAGTTGCTCACGGTGTGGAATTCGTTGCAGGTGATGATGGTGATTTACCTGTTCTGCGCGCTGTTGCTGACGCCATGGGTGCATCCGCTGGAGGCGCTGCAACTGAGCCCGCTGCAAGGCTGGTTGCTGCTGGCGTGCTGTTTGAACACGCTGATCGCTTATGGCGCCTTTGCCGAAGCCCTGGCCCATTGGGAAGCCTCGCGGGTCAGTGCGACGCTGGCGATCACGCCGCTGGTGACCTTTGCCGCCGTAGCCATGGCCGCTTGGTTATGGCCGGAGTATGTGCATGCCGAGCAGATCAATGGCCTGGGTTATGGCGGGGCGGTGTTGGTGGTATTTGGGTCGGCGCTGGTGGCGTTGGGGCCGTCGTTGATGGCGGGGCTCAGGGCCCGGAAGGTGCGGATGGCAGCCAGTTAGACCGCGTTATCGTTCTTCGCGAGCAAGCCCGCTCCCACATTTAACCGAGTTCTTACTGTAAGAATGCGATCAAATGTGGGAGCGGGCTTGCTCGCGAAGACTGACTGTCAGGCACTAAATCACTTTCAGATTCACCCCTGCTTACCAGCCTCCAGCATATCCTCTGGCCTCACCCACGCCTCGAACTCTTCATCCGTCAGATACCCCAGCTGCAACGCCGCCTCACGCAAGGTCAGTCCTTCGCTGTAAGCCTTCTTGGCAATCTCCGCCGACTTGTCGTAGCCAATATGCGGATTCAGCGCCGTCACCAGCATCAAACCTCGTTCCAGATGCTCAGCCATTTTCTCGGCATCCGGCTCCAGCCCGGCGATGCAATGCTGCTGGAAGTTGCTGCAGCCATCGCCCAGCAAGCGGATCGATTGCAGCAGGTTATGGATGATCACCGGTTTGAACACGTTCAATTGCAGGTGGCCCTGACTGGCGGCAAAACCGATGGCAACGTCATTGCCCAATACCTGACAGGCCAGCATTGACAGGGCTTCGCACTGAGTCGGGTTGACCTTGCCGGGCATGATCGAGCTGCCCGGCTCATTGGCCGGCAGTTTCACTTCGGCAAACCCCGCTCGCGGCCCGGAGCCCAGCAGGCGCAGGTCGTTGGCGATTTTCATCAGGGTTACGGCAAGGGTTTTCAGTGCGCCGGAGAGGGTGACCAACGGCTCGTGGCCGGCAAGAGCCGCAAATTTATTGGGGGCCGTAACGAACGGCAGGCCGGAGAGGGCGGCCAGTTCAGCAGCGATCGCTTCGCCAAAACCGTGGGGCGAGTTCAATCCGGTGCCGACTGCGGTGCCGCCCTGAGCCAGCTCACAGACGGCCGGCAGCGCGCTGCGGATCGCCCGCTCGGCGTAATCCAGTTGCGCGATGAACGCCGAGAGTTCCTGGCCGAAAGTCATCGGCGTGGCGTCCATCATATGGGTACGACCGGTCTTGACCAGTTTCATGTGCCGCGCGGACAACTCCGCCAACCCGCCAGACAACTCGCTGATCGCCGGCAGCAAATGCTGCTGCACCGCCTGAACCGTTGCTATGTGCATGGCCGTGGGAAAGCAATCGTTGGAACTCTGGGAACGGTTGACGTGATCGTTGGGATGCACCGGCGTCTTGCCGCCGCGCGGATTGCCGGCCAGTTCGTTGGCGCGACCGGCGATCACTTCGTTGACGTTCATGTTGCTCTGGGTACCGCTGCCGGTCTGCCAGACCACCAGCGGGAACTGATCGTCATGGTCGCCGTCGAGCACTTCGTCGGCGGCCTGTTCGATAAGCCGGGCGATGTCGGCGGGCAGGTCGCCATTGCGATCGTTGACGCGCGCCGCGGCTTTCTTGATCAGGGCCAGGGCATGCAGCACCGCCAGCGGCATGCGCTCGTTGCCGATGGCGAAGTTGATCAGCGAGCGTTGCGTCTGAGCGCCCCAGTAAGCGTCATCCGGGACTTCTACCTGGCCCAGGCTGTCGGTTTCGATACGGCTCATCATGCACACTCCTGTCGGTCTGATAGCGCAGTTTAGGCCGTGATCGCCGGTCGTGGTTCCATCAGTCTGGAATTTGACCGTTCAACCCCTCTAAATCAGGTGCGAAAAGGCTTGGGGTTGAGTGACACACTTTTTTAGGTGCAGAATGGTCGCCCTTGAGGTTTTGCCTCGCCTGCTAGAAAAGGAAACTCGATGACTCGTCTTCGTGCCATCTGTACCGCGGTTGCACTGGTTTGCGCCAGCGGCCAGGTTTTTGCCGATACCGCCAGCCACAACGCCAGTGCCGAAGCTTTCCTGACCCTGGCGCACGCTGACAAACTGGGCACTCCGGTGTACATGCAAGTGCAGCAAATGTTCGCTCAGCGCTTTGAACAGACCAAAGCCCCTGAATCGAAAAAAGCCCTGCTGGAAACCTACCAGGCCAAGGCCAACGCCGCTCTGGACGCAGCCATTGGCTGGAACAAGCTGAAGCCGGACATGGTCAAGCTTTACACCACCAATTTCAGCGAATCCGAGCTCAAGGATCTGGTTGCGTTCTACCAGTCGCCACTGGGCAAGAAAGTCCTGGAAAAAATGCCGCAGCTGACTCAGCAATCGGCCCAGATGACCCAAGCCAAGCTGGAAAGCGCGGTGCCTGTGGTCAACAAACTGCTGGCTGACATGACGGCCGAGCTTGAGCCTAAAGGCGCCGCTCCTGCCAAGAAAAAGCCTTAAGCGGAGTTCGGGATGACCATGCAACAACGCATCGAATCGACGCTGGGGCTGTTACAGCCCGAGCACCTGCAAGTGCTGGATGAAAGCCACATGCACAGCCGTGGGTTACAGACTCACTTCAAGGCGGTAGTGGTCAGCCAGCAGTTCGAAGGCCTCAATCGCGTCAAGCGTCACCAGAAGGTGTATGGCACTTTGGGCGAACTGATGGGCGAGTTCCATGCGTTGGCGCTGCATACCTACACGCCGCAAGAATGGGCACAGATCGACGCGGCTCCGGCTTCGCCGACCTGTGCTGGCGGCAGCAAACATTAATGTGACGGGCTGAAGAGCTGAAGGCTGAAGGGCTGTTGTGGCGAGGGAGTCCGCCCAGCCTGCGATGAGGCTGCGCTGTCGCGCAGAGAACATGCCGATAAATCGGCAAATAAATTTANACTGCGAAGCAGTCCCAAAACCTGCAACAGCGCTCTGTCTGAAAGAGTGCAGTCGCCAGCATTACGACTGCTTCGCAGCCGAGCGGGAGCAAGCTCCCTCGCCACAAAGGCACCTCGCAGTCCTAAAATCACACCGTTTTTGCTAGAATCCGCAACGCGCCGCTCACCCGGCGCGTTTTTTTTCGCATCCGGTTCACCCTTTACGAGGGTAGCCACCTGGAGAATTACCCATGACACAACAGATTGTCGTGGCGGCACTGTATAAGTTCGTCACCCTGGAAGATTACGTCGCCCTGCGCGAGCCGCTGCTGCAAGCAATGGTCGACAACGGCATCAAAGGCACGCTGCTGATCGCCGAAGAAGGCATCAACGGCACCGTGTCCGGCAGTCGCGAAGGCATTGACGGGCTGATGGCCTGGCTCAAGAACGACCCCCGCATGGACGACATCGACCACAAAGAGTCGTACTGCGATGAGCAGCCGTTCTACCGCACCAAAGTCAAACTCAAGAAAGAAATCGTCACCCTCGGCGTCGACGGTGTAGACCCGAACAAAAAGGTCGGCACCTACGTCGATCCAGAAAACTGGAATGCACTGATCAGCGATCCTGAAGTGCTGTTGATCGACACCCGCAACGACTATGAAGTCTCGATCGGCACCTTCGAAGGCGCTATCGATCCGAAGACCACCAGTTTTCGAGAATTCCCCGACTACATCAAAGCCAATTTCGACCCGGCCGTGCACAAGAAAGTCGCGATGTTCTGCACCGGCGGCATTCGCTGCGAAAAGGCTTCGAGCTACATGCTCAGCCAGGGTTTCGATGAGGTCTATCACCTCAAGGGCGGCATTCTGAAGTACCTCGAAGAGGTGCCGCAGGAAGAAACCAAATGGCAGGGCGACTGCTTCGTGTTCGATAACCGTGTGACCGTGCGCCACGACCTCAGCGAAGGCGACTACGATCAATGTCATGCCTGTCGTACGCCCATCAGCGTGGAAGACCGCGCATCCGAGCATTACGTGGCCGGCATCAGTTGCCCGCATTGCTGGGATAAGCTGAGCGAGAAAACCCGTCGCAGTGCTATCGACCGGCAGAAGCAGATCGAACTGGCCAAGGCGCGCAACCTGCCGCACCCGATTGGTTATAACTACAAGCAAACTCCTTCCGAGGCTTGAACCATGTCTGCACGTCGCCTGCTCTATGTGATGGACCCGATGTGTTCCTGGTGCTGGGGTTTTGCGCCAGTGGCCAACGCGCTGGTCGAGCAGGCGCAGGCAGCGGGGGTGGACGTGCATTTGGTCGTCGGCGGTTTGCGCACCGGCAGCGGCTCAGCGCTGGAGCCGACCACCCGGCGCTACATCCTTGAGCACTGGCAGGCGGTCCACGAGGCTACCGGCCAACCGTTCAAGTTTGAAGGCGCGCTGCCCGACGGGTTTGTCTACGACACCGAGCCTGCGTGTCGGGCGCTGGTGACGGCGCGCAGCCTGGCGCCGGATTGCGCGTGGAAACTGCTCGGGTTGATCCAGCATGCGTTCTACGCCGAAGGTCGCGACGTCACCCACGCCAGCGTGTTGGTGGAGCTGGCAGAGCAAGCCGGTGTGCCGCGCATCGAATTCGCCGCCGCGTTCGACCGTGCCGATATGCACGCCGCGACCGCTGCCGATTTCACCTGGGTGCAGGACCTGGGCATTGCCGGTTTCCCAACCTTGCTGGCAGAGCGTGATGGTCAATTGGCGTTGCTGACCAATGGCTATCAACCTCTTAGTGTGTTGTCACCGTTGCTCGGCCGCTGGCTGGAGCGCGCTGCCTGTGCATGACCTGCCCGACGCTGTTCCAGCCCCTGCACGTGTCGACCGTCTGAGCTGGGCGGAAATCCGTCGCCTGGCCCTTCACCATAAAAAATCCCTGTGGATCGCCAACGGCGTCGCCGTGTTGGCAACGCTGTGCAGCGTGCCGATCCCCTTGCTGTTGCCGTTGCTGGTGGACGAAGTACTGCTGGGCCACGGCGACGCCGCGTTGAAAATCATGAACCACGCGCTGCCCGACGTCTGGCAGAAAGCCGCGGGTTACATTGGTCTGATGTTGTTGGTGACCCTGGCGCTGCGTTGCGCCGCGTTGTTGTTCAACGTGGTGCAGGCGAAATTGTTTGCGGCGCTGGCCAAGGACATCGTGTACCGGATTCGGGTGCGGCTGATCGAACGGCTCAAATGTATCTCGCTGGGCGAATACGAAAGCCTGGGCAGCGGCACGGTGACCACGCACCTGGTCACCGACCTCGACACGCTGGACAAATTCGTCGGCGAAACCCTCAGTCGTTTCCTCGTGGCCATGCTGACGCTGGTGGGCACCGCCTCCATCCTGATGTGGATGCACTGGAAACTCGCGCTGCTGATCCTGCTGTTCAATCCGCTGGTGATCTATGCCACGGTGCAGTTGGGCAAACGGGTCAAACACCTGAAGAAACTCGAGAACGACAGCACCTCGCGCTTCACCCAGGCCTTGACCGAAACCCTGGATGCGATCCAGGAAGTGCGCGCTGGTAATCGCCAGGGCTTTTTCCTCGGGCGGTTGGGTCAGCGAGCCCGGGAAGTGCGCGATTACGCAGTGAACTCGCAGTGGAAAACCGATGCATCGAACCGCGCCAGCGGCTTGCTGTTCCAGTTCGGCATCGATATTTTCCGTGCCGCGGCCATGCTCACTGTGCTGTTTTCCGACCTGTCCATCGGCCAGATGCTGGCCGTGTTCAGCTACCTGTGGTTCATGATCGGTCCGGTGGAACAACTGCTCAACCTGCAGTACGCCTTTTACGCCGCCGGCGGTGCACTGTCGCGAATCAACGAATTGCTGGCCCGCGCCGATGAGCCGCAATACACCGGCAGTGTCGATCCGTTCCAGGGGCGCGACACGGTGGGCATCGAAGTTCAGGGATTGAGTTTCGGCTACGGCGACGAGTTGGTGTTAAACCAAATGAACCTGTCGATTGCCCCCGGTGAAAAAGTCGCGATTGTCGGCGCCAGCGGCGGTGGCAAAAGCACGCTGGTGCAGTTGCTGCTGGGTTTGTACACGCCGCTGGCCGGCACCATCCGTTTCGGTGGTTCGACTCAGCAAGAGATCGGCCTGGAAACCGTGCGTGAAAATGTCGCCGTGGTCTTGCAGCATCCAGCACTGTTCAACGACACCGTGCGCGCCAACCTGACCATGGGCCGCGAACGCAGCGACGAAGCCTGCTGGCAGGCATTGGAAATTGCTCAACTGCACAACACGGTGCGTGAATTGCCCAATGGACTGGACAGTATTGTCGGGCGCTCCGGTGTGCGGCTATCCGGTGGTCAGCGTCAACGTTTGGCGATTGCGCGGATGGTGTTGGCTGAACCCAAAGTGGTCATCCTCGACGAGGCCACGTCCGCCCTGGACGCGGCCACCGAATACAACCTGCACCAGGCACTGGCGCGGTTCTTGAGCAACCGCACCACGCTGATCATTGCGCACCGGTTGTCGGCCGTGAAGCAGGCCGACCGGGTGCTGGTGTTCGATGGTGGGCAAGTTGCCGAGGATGGCGACCATCAGCAATTGATTGCTGATGGGGGTTTGTACGCCAGGCTTTATGGGCATTTGCAGCAGCATTAGGTCAGTGCCACAGGACGTTAAGGGCGTTTTCCCCTCCGTCGAAACCGAATTCCTTCATTACTACCGAGCACGAGTTGCAAGGTGGCATGGTGGTGGCGACGTCGACTGATTTGATCGATTGGGGGGTGGGGTATTTCTCGCGGATTACACCGATCAACTTGCTCTCGCTGTCCAGTGAGGTCGGTGCGCTGGTCAATGTCGGTGTATAGGTGTCGATGTCTTTTATGGTGTGTGGCACGGCCAGAAGTTTGCCCTCGGGTGTCACGTTCAGAGAAGTGCCGGGGTGTGGCTGATTGAGATCAATATTGAAGTACGTCGTTTCTCCGACCTTCACATGATCTGCCCCCAGGTTTTGTTTGAACAATGGCAAACTCCCAGTCGTCCCCTGCGCTCCTGAAACGCTGACATAAACTTCCCGCATTCCCCCCGCGGTGGTTACTTCGGCGTACGCGATGTTTCTCGGGTTGCGAGTGCGCTGGCTTCGAGGGACCAGGTTCTGGAGCTTTTTCATCGTGCTGTCGATCCGTAGGGCGCTGTCCACATTCCTCGGTTTGATAGTCGGTTCAAGGAACAACGTATCGAATATTTCTATCGTCCTCTGGCGGAACACTTCCGGTGCCTCCTTGCTGCGTGACCAGTTTTTCGCACCGTCTGGCAGTCGGGTGACAATCATTCGAGTTGAGTGATCAAACAGGACCGCCTCCCCCGGACTGGTATCGACCTTGAGCAGCTTGAGCGTATCGGGTGGATTTACATGGCCGCCAATCGGAATGGCAATTTCTTGCATTGTTTTCAACGCACGTTCCACCGCTTCCGTACCGTGAATCCTTGCCACATTGTTGGCATTCAACGATCCGGTGTAGACAGTCAGCAATTCTGCTTTGAGATCTTCCGGCAATGTGGAAGCTTTCTTGAAATTCAGCGTGTCTCTTATGCTTTGACCTTGTGCCAGTTCGGCGACGTAAAAAGATCCAGCGTCCAGCCGGGTGAACACATAGCGCTTCGAATCATCTATCGCCGGGATGATGGTGGCACCAGCCTGAAAGGTATCAAATTGATTCTGGTTCCCGTAGGGAAGACTCACTTTGATCCTCCCATAAATTCCTTTTTGGAACTCCACCGTAGCCGGGAGCCGACTTTTTTTCTTCAAGGTTTTAAGTAACATCGCCCGATCCGCAGTGGCCGGCGTATAGATACTGTCTCCGAACCACGGCGCCCAGCCTTTGTTTTCGTCGAAACTGCCAATGGCCGGCGTCGGTGCCGGATCACGGGTGACGAATTTGGTCGCGCATACATCGGCACCCGGGCTACGCCGTACCCGACAAGGCAAGGATCTGAGCATCGCCTGATCATCGATCAGGTCGGCGCGGCGCAGTTGGTTGCCGTCCAGACGATAGGGGACATCATCAACAAACAGCGTGGTTCGCCCATCGACCTCAAGTACTTCACGGATATGGGCGTGTTCCGGAAGTTCTGCCAGCACGTGGGATTCGGTCGGAGGCAGGGTCTTGAAGGTTGAGCGGCCCTGCACAAGGTTTCGGTGGTTATTGTGCAGACGTGGGCCATAAGGCAAGGATGTCACCGGGTCGACGAGATGAAATCGTTTCAAACCCGTCGGGCCGGTATTGCGCATGAGTACATCATCAACCCCATTGATTGTCGCCAGTTGATCACCGTTTGCCAGCGGTCTCCAGCGCCCGGGATCGATTGCCTGGGGCATGTTGTGGACCAGGCGGTAGCTGTCGGCCTGTCCTGTCAGTTTCTTGATGCTGCCAAGACTTATGCGGCCAGCTGCGAGCAGCCCATTCCTGGCGCCGCTTCCCATCGTTTTCAACAGCGACGGAATGCCGTCAAGCGGGTTGAGGTTTCTCAGCGAAGTAGTCAGAAGTTTGCCGGCCAACGTTGAAAAAGACGGCAGGCTGGCTTTGGCGGCCATGCGTGATGCTCCTGCTGCAAGCCTGATCAAACGCACCGAACCCGATATGAATTTTCCGATAGGGCAGAGGAACGAGGCCAGATCAACCAAGAGTCCGACCCCTCCGAGGATTTTGTTCGTGGTACCGCCCGACATAAGATCTTCAATGCTGCCCCAGAAAGGTACGAATCCTTTGACAAACGCTACGAATGTTTCCCGCCGTTGCTCACCTTCAGCTCTCATTATGTCGAATTGCGTCATCCCGCGAGCCTGGTCACGCAACTGCTGTTCATCGACGTAGAGAAAGTTCGATGCAATGTAGTGGGCCACGGTATTCAGTCGGGATGTCAGCGCGGTTACTTCACCGCCGATCGCGGTTGAGTCGGGTAGTACAACTGCCGGCATATGTCCCACCACATCGAGAAATCCAATGCAGGATGCCCGTTTCGCGGGCTCATTGCCTTTTGAATGAGCGGTCCAGTCGAGCAGGAGCGAAGTGCTGAGATTGCGCTCAGGATCATAGGTTTGTCCGGGGATTGAGGCATGCAATGGAAATTCGACGTTTTCCCCTGCGATTATCGAAGACCTCAATCCGGTTCGTAGACGAATGACGCCGGCACTCGGAATGAGTTCGTAGTAGGTGATTTCATTCTGGTGGGTCACCTTTAAAACGAAACCCTTTCTTGCTCGCTTATTTTCTGATCGTCCGTACCTCCCATCTCGTGAGCGCAGGCTCAGCACCTGAACGGCACCTTGTTCCAGCGCCCGCCGGTCAGCCAGTGGCAATGAGGCCAGTAGACTGACGATCAGAGCCTGATAGGCTGCTCTGATGGTGGTGAGATAGTTCCTGAAGCCGGTTTCAAACTGCGCGTTGATGTCCGGCAACGTCTTGCCAGATAGCTTGAGGGGTCGCCCGAAAAAGATCGGTCTGGAAACACCATGGTGGTCCTTTCCCATGGCATGGTAATTTCGCTTGTCATCGATCCTGAACGTTTGGTTGGTTCGCGTTTTGCCATCGGAGTTGGTGATAGACCATGTTTGTCCGTCATCGAATTGACCGTCTGCATAGAGGTCCAGAAACCTGTGTCCTGACAGCTTCAAGGTCGGCATGTCTTTGAACCCCAAAGCGCTTGGTCGCACCTCAGGCAAGAACCTGCGCCCATCCGATTCGAACGTATCAGCACCAAACAGATCGTCTTTCAGCTGTTTGGCCATCTTCATTCTTTCAGGGGGTGGTATATCCAGCGCCATCACGGCTTTGCTGAGGCTTTTGTTTTGGCTTTCCAGTGCCGTCATCGCCCGCTCGATATCTTCCTTGTCGTAGTCCGATGCCGTGCGCGACTTTACGACACCCATGCAGACCGCCCATTCCAGAGCAGGACTCAACCGCAGTCGCGCAATGGTCTCAAGTTGTTCGGGCGAGGCGCCGACGCTGTGCTCCAGCGGCAGGTCTACGAGCTGTTGAAAGGACAATGGTTGCGATCGATTCAAGCCGAGCTCATCGGCCAGCAGCACTCCGTGCATGAAGTTCACCCACACCACTGAACTCTTGTAACGAAGTTCGGATGGGATATCGCGTACGGCGAAATCCTTTGAAAGCCGGGTCTGGAATACGTGCGCCAGTAATATCGCCTCCTTGGTCGTGATGACACGCCGGGTGTGCAGCAAGTGTTGTTCGAAATCGCTGCGCAGGGTCTGATAACTTTTTCCCCAGTTTGACGGGTCTTGCCAGCGGAAGCCGGCGAGCTCTTGCGGCTCGTCGGCCGATGGCGCTTGAAGGTAAAGGCATATAGCTTTGCAAACCAATTGATGGCGTACGGCGGCCGGCGTCTGTTCGCCGGGCAGTACACCGTACCACTTGAGCTTTTTGAACAGTCGTTCTGCCAGATCGAGCGTTTCGGTGGAGTTCAGTATCCGCAGGAGGAATACCGAGGGCGTCGCGCGCACTTCCTCGGGAGACGCGAGACGCAATACATCACCGCTCAGGTGACGGATCAACGAGGACTTGCCGGTCATGAAGTTTTTTACAGTGTCGACGATTTGGGCATTGATGCCTTTTGCCTTGTACAGGTCGATGGTCGTGGATTGCGCAAGGGCAGGTGTCGTGAGTACCAAGGCCTTGAACTGTTTTCGGTCCCGGGCGGTAGGTTGGGGAATCAATGCGTCGATATCCGGGCCGTCATCAAGTCCCAGCGTTTGTCTGGCGCGAAGCTCTGCGTTGGCGGCTGTGTCGGGTGCAGTTAAAGCTGTCGATGTCATGTCGTACTCCTTATGAACGAGTTCCCGTACGGAGGGAAAACCTGAAGTACCCAGTAAATCGATCTTCATATCTGCTGTGGCTGTACATATATATGCCGGGACGCACTGTGGCCGATCCGCCGCTTGCCGGAACCGGGAACGCCTCCTAGTCTAGAGAGGATGGCCTGATAAAGAAGGACGATCAGGCAGTGCTCATGCAAGGAACCCCATGAAGCAAAAAAGGACTCTCGGAACCCCTCGGTTGTTGGGCATCGTCTGGCCTTTTATCGCCGTCGTGTTATTTCAGGCACTGTTGGGGGGCGTCAGCCTTTACGTTCTTTCGGCGGTTCGCGGCTACGTCGGCGGTGAAAGCCTGTGGTCCAAGGGCCAGAAAGACGCCATCTATTACCTCAATCTCTACGCCGACAGTCGCGACGAAACGATTTTTCTCAAATATCAGAATGCGATTGCGGTACCTCAGGGTGGCCATGAGTTGCGTCTGGCGCTGGATCATCAGCCACCGAATATCGAGGCGGCGCGAATCGCGATCCTCAAGGGCGGCAATCACCCGGACGACGTTTCCAGCCTGATTTGGCTGTACCTCAATTTCCGGCACTTCAGTTACCTTGAAAAAGCCATCGAACTCTGGGCAGTCGGTGATGCGTACCTGGTGCGACTCGATGATGTCGCGCGCGAGATGCATCAGCGCTTTTCCGATAGCCAAGTCACCGATGCCGATGTCAAACGCTGGAAAGACCAGATTTTTGCCATCAACGATGGCGTGACGCCTGCCGCCAAAGCGTTCAGCGATGCCTTGGGTGAAGGCTCGCGGTTGATTCTCCGGCTGCTGTTGGTGACGAACCTCGCCACCGCGCTGGGTTTGATTGTGTTGGCCCTGTTGCGTACCCACAAACTGCTCAAGCAGCGTCATGCCTTCGCCGATGCCTTGCAGTTGGAGAAAGACCGGGCGCAGATCACTCTGCAATCGATTGGCGACGGGGTGATCACCACGGACGTCGAGGGCGCGATCGCCTACATGAATCCGGCTGCCGAGGCCTTGACTCACTGGAAGGCCGAACAGGCGGTGGGGTTGCCGTTGGCAGCGCTGTTCAATCTGCTGGACGAGAACGCTCAGGCTGACGGTTTTACCTTGATCGAGCACATTTTGAACGGTCAGCTCAGCGGTGGCAGCGAGCATTCCAAACTGATCCAGCGCCTGGATGGCAGCACGGTTTCGGTCACTCTGGTCGGCGCGCCGATCCGCAACGCGGGCAAGGTCAGTGGCACCGTGCTGGTGCTGCATGACATGACCCAGGAGCGGCAATACATCGCCACGCTGTCCTGGCAGGCGACTCATGACGCCCTGACCGGACTGGCCAACCGCCGCGAGTTCGAATATCGCCTCGAACAGGCCCTGCATAACCTGACGCGCCAAGCGGGGCGTCACACCTTGATGTTTCTCGATCTGGATCAATTCAAACTGGTCAACGACACCTGCGGTCATGCGGCGGGCGACGAACTGTTGCGGCATATCTGTGCGTTGTTGCAATCAGGTCTGCGCGAAGGTGACACCTTGGCGCGCTTGGGTGGCGACGAGTTCGGCATTCTGTTGGAAAACTGTGCGCCGGAAGCGGCCGAGAAAATCGCCGAAGGCCTGCGCCAGAACGTGCAGAACCTGCACTTTGTCTGGAAAGGCCGGCCGTTCGTGACCACCGTGAGTATCGGTCTGATGCATGTGGCCCAGAGCCCGGCCACCCTTGAAGCTTCGCTGCGTGCCGCTGACATGGCCTGCTATATGGCCAAGGAAAAGGGCCGAAACCGGGTTCAGGTCTATCACGCCGACGACTCGGAGCTGTCCCTGCGCTTTGGCGAAATGGCCTGGGTGCAGCGCCTGCACGTGGCGTTGGAAGAAGACCGCTTCTGTCTGTACGCGCAGGAAATCGCACCCCTTGGCGCGGGCGAGCAGGGCCGCGGGCATATCGAAATCCTGCTGCGCCTGCATGACGAAGCGGGGCGCATGATCTTGCCGGACAGTTTCATTCCGGCCGCCGAGCGTTACGGTTTGATGACGTCGATTGACCGTTGGGTGGTGGAGAACGTTTTCAAGGTCATTGCCCAATGCATCGAGCAAGAGCGCGAAGGGCCGTTGGCCATGTGTGCGATAAATCTGTCAGGTATTACTATCGGAGATGAGGCGTTTCTGGACTTCCTCCGTGAACAATTTGTTGCATACTCGATTCCGCCTGAAATGATTTGTTTTGAAATCACAGAAACCAGCGCCATTTCAAATTTGCGCAGTGCGATTAGATTTATCAATGAACTCAAAGGTTTAGGTTGTCATTTTTCGCTAGATGACTTTTGCGCCGGTATGTCCTCATTCGCTTACTTGAAACATTTACCTGTAGACTTCCTGAAGATCGACGGAAGTTTCGTAAAGGATATGCTGGACGACCCGATTAACCGCGCTATGGTCGAAGTGATCAATCACATCGGTCATGTCATGGGTAAGCGCACGATTGCCGAGTTCGTTGAAACACCTCAGATCGAGCAGGCATTGCTGGAGATCGGGGTGGATTACGCTCAAGGGTATGTGATTGAACGCCCGCATCTGTTTACCCTGGATAGTCTGCAAAGTCGTCCTGCCCGGCCCCGACCTTTATTGTTCAAGGCGCCAGGCACGTTCCGTTGAAACTCTTGCCGATCTAAAAATCACAATCAAAAGGAGCGCGACAGTGATCGACACATTCAACAGAACCGGACCACTCATGGAAGCTGCAAGTTATCCCGCCTGGGCTCAGCAACTGATCCAGGATTGCAGCGAGAGCAAGCGCCGGGTAGTCGGACACGAACTGTATCAACGCATGCGAGATAACAAACTCAGCGCAAAAACCATGCGTCAGTACCTTATTGGTGGCTGGCCGGTGGTCGAACAGTTCGCGTTATACATGGCACAGAACCTGACAAAGACCCGTTTTGCGCGTTCCCCTGGCGAAGACATGGCGCGTCGCTGGCTGATGCGCAACATTCGCGTCGAATTGAACCATGCCGATTACTGGGTGCATTGGAGCCGTGCTCACGGTATCAGCCTGGAAGATCTGCAAGCCCAACTGGTGGCCCCTGAGCTTCACGCCTTGAGCCACTGGTGCTGGCACACCAGTTCGTCGGATTCGCTGATCGTGGCCATTGCCGCCACCAACTACGCCATCGAAGGGGCGACCGGAGAGTGGTCGGCCCTGGTTTGCTCCAATGGTGTCTACGCGGCTTCATTCCCCGAGGAGGATCGCAAGCGGGCCATGAAGTGGTTGAAGATGCACGCCCAGTATGACGATGCCCACCCGTGGGAAGCGCTGGAAATCATCTGCACCCTGGCAGGCATGAACCCGAGCAAAGCGCTGCAAGTGGAATTGCGCCAGGCTGTCTGCAAGAGTTACGACTACATGTATCTGTTCCTGGAACGTTGCATGCAGTTGGAGCTGGCAGGGAAAGCCCCGGTAGCCCGTGAGCGGATGGCGTTGGCCGAAAGCTGATCCTCTGAAAGCAACACAAACCAAATGTGGGAGCGGGCTTGCTCGCGAAAGCGGTCTGACATTCAGCATCTCTGTTGAATGTTAAGCCGCCTTCGCGAGCAAGCCCGCTCCCACATGGGTTATGCAGCGTTGCTGAAATATCAGCCCGCCATCGCCAGGCGATTACGCCCCTCGCGCTTGGCCACATACAGGGCACTGTCGGCCCGTCGCAGCAGACTCTCAGCAGATTCGCCGGGCAACAGCGTCGAGCAACCGATGCTGACCGTCAGCTCGATCATCTTGCCCTCGGCCACATAGTCCTGGGCTTGCGCCGCAAACCTCAGCCTTTCACCGACCATGGCCGCGGCCTCGCGGCTGGTGTTGGAAAGCAGAATCAGGAATTCTTCGCCACCAAACCGGAACACCATGTCGACGTTGCGCAACTGATTTTTGATCGAGGCTGCGACGGCTTTCAGCACGTCATCGCCGGCACTGTGCCCGTAAGTGTCGTTGATGCGTTTGAAGTGATCGATGTCCAGCATCAGCAGTGAAAGAGGCTGCGAGTGTCGCCGCGACATCTCGATTTCCCGATGCAGCGTCTGATCCATAGCGATGCGGTTGCCCGTGTCGGTCAGCGGATCACGCAATGCACTTTGGGTCGCCGCTCGGTAGAGCAGGGCATTTCGCATGGGGAAGAGCAGGGTGGACAATAATGACTCCAAATTGCCCTGTTCCTGTTCGCTGAAGCGTTGATTGCGACGAAACACCAGCTCACCCAATTGCTCACCTTCATGGCTGAGGCTGTAGCTGATTGAATGATGACCCCGCGCGCCGAATAGCAGGCGCAAGTCACTGGGCTGATGCTCATAACTCAAGGCATCCAGCGGCACAAGGTGCTGAATTTCGCGGAAGAAAAGCCCGAGAATGCGTTGCGGCTCAAGACTGGTTTGCAGTTGCAGGCCCAGCTCCTGGCGCAACTGCGCAAGACTGGCGGGTCGCTCCAGGAGGGGAGGCTGCTGACCAAAGCCCAGGCGTTGCAATTTGGCATTGTCGAAGTCAATTGCGTTGGTCTGGGAAGGTGATTTCATATGGCGTGAGCCCCTAAGCAGTAAGGCTGTCTTACAGGCTGGGTGAGAGCGGCTTTGGGCTGCGCGTCATACTGGTCCATCAGTCCCGTAGGACATTTGGCACGAGTTTAGTCCGCTTTGCCGAAGATTAGTAACCTCCCGGCTCAAGCTCCGCCTCGTCTGCTTTCACACGGCGTGTCTGAACAAAATTAGAGCGAAAGTCGTGCCATTCGGTTCAGTCGGATAAAAAAGTGTTCTAAATCAAAAAGGTGGAGGGTTTCACGAGGGGTGTCAGTGGGTGCGGTGACATTTGTTTGACTTGAAACAGAGGTAGTTACTACGGTTTTGAACGCCGCGACGGGAATCTGTCGCGGCACAAAAGCGACGCACGGGCGTTACTGAGCGTTGAACGCCTGACCGTTGATGCCGGTACTGTCCGGCCCCATCAGGTAAAGGTAGACCGGCATGATCTCCTCGGGTGTCGGGTTGTTCAGCGGGTTTTCACCGGGGTAGGCCTGAGCGCGCATGCTGGTGCGGGTGGCGCCGGGGTTGATGCTGTTGGAGCGTACCGGTGCCACTGTGTCCACTTCGTCGGCCAGGGTTTGCATCAGGCCTTCGGTAGCGAACTTGGAAACACCGTAAGCGCCCCAGTACGCACGACCCTTGCGACCGACGCTGCTGGAGGTGAACACCACCGAGGCGTCCTGAGACAGCTTGAGCAGCGGCAGCAGGGTACTGGTGAGCATGAACATGGCGTTGACGTTGACGTGCATGACGCGCATGAAGTTCTCGCCGGACAACTGCTCGATCGGGGTCCGGGGACCGATGATGGATGCATTGTGCAGCAAACCGTCGAGGTGGCCGAACTCGGTCTCGATCATGGCCGCCAGTTCATCGTATTGATGGGGCAGGGCGGTTTCCAGATTGAACGGGATCACCACCGGCATTGGATGCCCGGCTGCTTCGATTTCATCGTAGACCTGAGTCAGGTTGGCTTCGGTCTTGCCCAGCAACAGCACGGTGGCGCCGTGGGCCGCGTAGGTTTTTGCGGCGGCAGCACCGATGCCACGGCCAGCGCCGGTGACCAGGATGACCCGGTCCTTGAGCAATTCGGGGTGGGCGGAATAATCAAACATAAAAAACCTCACAAAAACAGAAGACAGATCGCGGCGCGGCCAATCGCGGGCAAGCCCGCTCCCACAAGAGTCGAGGGTGTTTACACAATTTGTATTCGCCACCAGAACCCTGTGGGAGCGGGCTTGCCCGCGAAGGCGTCAGCATTCACGCCACATACCCGAAGCTTGAAACCGGTTCTCAGCAGCCACAAAGGGCGCTATCAAGCACCTGACGCAACTCCAGCGGATGATCGACCACTACATCCGCGCCCCAATGCCGCGGGTTATCGTCCGGATGAATATAGCCATAGGTCACGGCAGCCGTTTTGGTGCCCGCATCGCGGCCGGACTCGATATCCCGCAGGTCATCACCCACAAACAGCACGCTGGCCGGGTCCAGGTCGAGCATCTTGCACGCCAGGATCAACGGCTCCGGATCCGGTTTGCTGTTCTTCACATGGTCCGGGCAGATCAGCAGCGCTGAACGCTCGGCCAGCCCCAGCTGCTGCATGATCGGCTCGGCGAAGCGCAGCGGTTTGTTGGTGACGACGCCCCAGATCAGGTTGGCCTTCTCGATGTCGGCCAGCAATTCGCCCATGCCGTCGAAGAGCTTGCTGTGAACCGCGCAACCTTTGACGTAGCGCTCCAGAAACTCCAGACGCAGCTCCTCGAAACCCGGCGACTCCGGGTCCATCGAGAAAGTCACCGCGACCATCGCTTTGGCGCCACCGGAGATCTCGTCACGGATGTGTTTGTCGTTCATCGGCGACAAACCACGGTCAGCGCGCATCGCCTGGCAGATGGCGATGAAATCCGGCGCGGTGTCGAGCAGGGTGCCATCCATGTCGAAAAGGACTGCTCTGATACGCATCGGCTTACTCCTCGCGCAGGGTCTGGATCATGTAGTTGACGTCCACGTCGGCCGCCAGTTTGTAGTGCTTGGTCAGTGGATTGTAGGTCAGGCCGATGATGTCCTTGACGGTCAAACCGGCCATGCGGCTCCAGGCGCCAAGCTCCGAAGGACGGATGAATTTCTTGAAGTCGTGGGTGCCGCGCGGTAGCAGCTTCATGATGTATTCGGCGCCGACGATGGCGAACAGATAGGCCTTCGGGTTGCGGTTGATGGTGGAGAAGAACACCTGGCCGCCCGGTTTGACCATTTTGAAACAGGCGCGGATCACCGACGACGGATCTGGTACGTGTTCAAGCATTTCCAGGCAAGTAACTACGTCGAACTGCTCGGGCATTTCCTCGGCCAAGGCTTCGGCGGTGATCTGCCGGTATTCGACGCTCACGCCGGATTCCAGCTGATGCAACTGAGCAACCGCCAGCGGCGCTTCGCCCATGTCGATGCCCGTCACGGTCGCGCCGCGTTGAGCCATGGCTTCGCTGAGGATGCCGCCGCCGCAACCGACGTCGAGGACCTTCTTGCCAGCCAGATTGACACGCTCATCGATCCAGTTGACCCGCAACGGGTTGATGTCGTGCAGCGGTTTGAACTCGCTTTCGCGGTCCCACCAGCGATGGGCCAGGGCTTCGAATTTGGCGATTTCGGCGTAGTCGACGTTGCTCATGGTGTCAGTCCTCTAAAACTTGAAAAATCCTGTTGCCCCGGTTTCGGTCCAGGGTGCTTACAATTCGGTGCTTACGATTCGGTATGGCCGCTGATGCGCTGGCCCCAGGCCCTGGCGGTAGCGCACAGTTGCGCTTCATCCAGACGGGTCAGGCGGCGGTCGTCGAGCAGTTGCTTGCCAGCGACCCAAAGGTGTTTCACGCAATCGCGGCCGGAGGCATAGATCAGTTGCGAAACCGGGTCATAGACCGGTTGCTGTGCCAGGCCCGACAGGTCGAACGCAACGATGTCCGCCGCTTTGCCGACTTCCAGCGAACCCGTCTCAGCTTCGATTCCCAGCGCGCGGGCGCCGTTGAGCGTGGCCATGCGCAGGGCGCGATGGGCGTCCAGCGCGGTAGCGGAGCCGGCAACAGCCTTGGCCAGCAACGCAGCAGTGCGGGTTTCGCCGAGCAGGTCGAGGTCATTATTGCTGGCCGCGCCATCGGTGCCGACCGCCACATTGACCCCGGCCTGCCATAAGTGCTCCACCGGGCAGAATCCGCTGGCCAGCTTCAGGTTCGACTCCGGGCAATGAATCACATGGGTGTTACTTTCTACCAGCAGCGCCAGGTCTTCATCGCTGATCTGGGTCATGTGAACGGCCTGGAGGCGCGGCCCGAGCAGGCCCAGGCGGCCGAGGCGGGCCAACGGGCGTTCGCCGCTTTGCTCGACCGACTGCTGCACTTCGAAAGCGGTTTCATGGACGTGCATATGAATCGAGGCGTCCAGTTCTTCAGCGATAACCCGGATTTTTTCCAGGGTTTCGTCACCCACGGTGTAGGGTGCATGGGGGCCGAAGGTGATTTTGATCCGCTCGTGATGCTTGAGATCACCGAATAATTCGACGCCCTGACGAATGGCGTCATCTGCCGTGGCGGCGCCAGGAATCGGGAAATCGAGGATCGGAATGGCGATTTGGGCGCGAATGCCGCTGTTATGTACGCGTTCGCAGGCGACCTTCGGCAAGAAATACATGTCGGAGAAACAGGTGATGCCGCTTTTGATCTGCTCGGCGATGGCCAAATCAGTGCCGTCGCGTACGAAAGCCTCGTCTACCCATTTGGCTTCAGCGGGCCAGATGTGGTTTTCCAGCCAGGTCATCAGCGGCAGATCGTCGGCCAGACCGCGGAACAGCGTCATTGCCGCATGCCCGTGGGCATTGATCAGGCCGGGGCTGAGCAACATGTCCGGCAATTCGCGGACTTCGGTTGCGTTAAGCTTCAAGGCTGCTGCGCGCGGGCCGATAAATACGATACGACCGTCGCGGATGCCCAGGGCATGCTCTTTAAGGACCACGCCAGCCGGTTCGACGGGTACCAGCCAGGTTGGCAGCAATAATAGGTCGAGCGTAGCGGTGGGGGTCGGCATCGAGAATCGGTTCCGGCTTTTGTAAAGGATGGCGAAGTATACCCGAGCGTCTTCGCGGGGGGATCGCTATAATCGGCGGCTTTTGTTCATGAGTGCGGGGTAAGTGGATGCGCGATCGACTGTTGGCTGCGGAGAAGGTGAAGGCCATCGATTGGCGTGATGGCGCACTGTACCTGCTGGATCAGCGTATTTTGCCGTTCGAGGAAACCTGGATCGCCTACACCAGCGCTGCGGGTGTGGCTGAGGCCATTCGCTCGATGGTGGTGCGCGGCGCCCCGGCCATCGGTATCAGTGCCGCTTATGCCATGGTGCTGGCAGCCCGCACCCGAATTGCCGAGGGTGGTGACTGGCAGGCAGCGTGGGAAGAGGATTACGCGTTGCTGGCTGATTCCCGTCCAACGGCGGTGAATCTGTTCTGGGCCTTGAGTCGCATGCGTGACCGCCTGGACCGCCTCAAGGAAGATGCAGACCCTCTGGCGGCGCTGGAAGCCGAAGCCATCGCCATCCATGAAAGTGATCGCGAAGCCAATCTGACCATGGCCCAACTGGGTGTCGACCTGATCCGCAAGCATCAGGGCAACGCCCAGGCGATCCTCACGCACTGCAACACCGGCGCACTGGCCACCGGCGGCTTCGGCACGGCGCTGGGGGTGATTCGCGGGGCTTTCATCGAAGGTATGGTCGAACGCGTCTATGCCGATGAAACCCGGCCATGGCTGCAAGGTTCGCGATTGACCGCATGGGAATTGGCCAATGAAGGCATTCCCGTGACCCTCAATGCTGACTCCGCCGCCGCGCACATTATGAAAACCAAAGGCGTGACTTGGGTGATCGTCGGTGCCGACCGCATCACCGCCAATGGTGATGTGGCGAACAAGATCGGCACCTACCAACTGGCGGTCAACGCCATGCACCATGGCGTGCGCTTCATGGTGGTGGCGCCGAGTTCGACCATCGACATGAATCTGGCCAGCGGCGACGAGATTCCCATCGAAGAGCGCGACGGCCGCGAGTTGCTGGAAGTCGGCGGCAAGCGGGTGGCGGCGGATGTCGATGCGTTCAACCCGGTGTTCGACGTGACGCCTGCGGATTTGATCGACGCGATCGTTACCGAAAAAGGCATCGTCGAACGGCCGGACACGGCGAAAATGGCGCAGTTGATGTGCCGTAAGCGGTTGCATTAAGGCTCTTTGGCGTCTGATAAATTGCCTTCGCGAGCAAGCCCGCTCCCACATTGGGCCGAGTCGGTCGCAGAATTTGTATGCGACACCGATCCAATGTGGGAGCGGGCTTGCTCGCGAAGAGGCCCTGACAGTCAACAAATATCGCTGATCAGGCCCCTGATTCTCCATTCAACACGGCTCTAAGCCCCTCTCGTCCCTTTCAAGCCTGTCACCGGTCAACTAACTATGCTCCATGCGCATCTGGGGGATAGGTGCGTGGCGGCTCTTGTGATAACATCCGGCGGTTTCCAGGGTAGCCTGATGTGGCTGCCTTTACTGCGCAGATCCATGGCATAACTCGTTGATTTGTCGTAAGTCGGTGCATGGCACTCAGTCTGCATCGGCGAGCTTCGTTCGTCCCATATGGATGTGACGAAGTTTCACCAGAAAAAGGAATCAGGCTTCTCATGGGCGAACTGGCCAAAGAAATCCTCCCGGTCAATATCGAAGACGAGCTGAAGCAGTCCTACCTCGACTACGCGATGAGCGTGATTGTCGGGCGGGCACTGCCGGATGCGCGCGATGGCTTGAAGCCCGTGCACCGGCGTGTGCTGTTCGCGATGAGCGAGCTGGGCAACGACTTCAACAAGCCGTACAAGAAATCTGCCCGTGTTGTCGGTGACGTGATCGGTAAGTATCACCCGCACGGTGACACCGCGGTGTACGACACCATCGTCCGGATGGCGCAGCCATTCTCGCTGCGTTACCTGCTGGTAGACGGTCAGGGCAACTTCGGTTCGGTGGACGGCGACAACGCCGCGGCCATGCGATACACCGAAGTGCGCATGACCAAGCTGGCGCACGAGCTGCTGGCTGACCTGCACAAAGAAACCGTGGACTGGGTGCCGAACTACGACGGCACCGAAATGATCCCCGCGGTCATGCCGACCCGTATTCCCAACCTGCTGGTCAACGGCTCCAGCGGTATCGCCGTGGGCATGGCGACCAACATTCCGCCGCACAACCTCGGTGAAGTCATCGACGGTTGCCTGGCGCTCATCGACAACCCTGAGCTGACTGTCGACGAGCTGATGCAATACATCCCCGGCCCGGACTTCCCGACCGCCGCGATCATAAACGGTCGCGCCGGCATCATCGAAGCCTACCGCACCGGTCGCGGGCGCATTTACATGCGTGCCCGCTCGATGATCGAAGACATCGACAAGGTCGGTGGTCGTCAGCAGATCGTCATCACCGAACTCCCTTACCAGCTGAACAAGGCCCGTCTGATCGAGAAGATCGCCGAGCTGGTCAAAGAGAAGAAGCTTGAAGGCATCACCGAGCTGCGCGACGAGTCCGACAAGGACGGTATGCGCGTCGTGATCGAATTGCGTCGCGGTGAAGTGCCTGAGGTGATCCTCAACAACCTCTACGCCCAGACCCAGCTGCAAGCGGTGTTCGGTATCAACATCGTCGCGCTGATCGACGGCCGTCCGCGGATCCTGAACCTCAAGGACCTGCTGGAAGCTTTCGTTCGTCACCGTCGCGAAGTGGTTACCCGTCGTACCGTGTTCGAGCTGCGCAAAGCGCGCGAACGTGGCCACATTCTGGAAGGTCAAGCGGTTGCCCTGTCGAACATCGACCCGGTCATCGCCCTGATCAAGGCCTCGCCAACCCCGTCGGAAGCCAAGGAAGCGCTGATCAGCACGCCTTGGGAATCTACCGCCGTGGTTGCGATGGTCGAACGTGCCGGCGCCGATTCGTGCCGCCCGGAAAACCTCGATCCGCAATACGGTCTGCGCGACGGCAAGTACTTCCTGTCGCCAGAGCAGGCGCAAGCCATTCTGGAACTGCGTCTGCACCGTCTGACCGGTCTGGAACACGAAAAGCTGCTGGCCGAGTATCAAGAGATCCTCAACCAGATCGGCGAGCTGATCCGCATCCTCAATAGCGCCGTGCGTCTGATGGAAGTGATCCGCGAAGAGCTGGAAGTGATCCGCGCCGAGTACGGCGATGTGCGTCGCACCGAGATTCTCGATGCCCGTCTCGACCTGACCCTGGGCGACATGATCCCGGAAGAAGAGCGCGTCGTGACCATTTCCCACGGTGGCTATGCCAAGACCCAGCCATTGGCTGCGTACCAGGCTCAGCGTCGTGGCGGTAAAGGCAAGTCGGCCACCGGCGTCAAGGATGAGGACTACATCGCTCACCTGCTGGTCGCCAACAGCCACACCACGCTGCTGCTGTTCTCCAGCAAAGGCAAAGTGTATTGGCTGAAAACCTACGAAATCCCTGAGGCGTCCCGCGCGGCCCGTGGTCGTCCGCTGGTCAACCTGCTGCCACTGGACAGTGATGAATACATCACCACCATGCTGCCGGTCGAGGAATACACCGAAGGTCACTTCATCTTCATGGCCACTGCTAAAGGCACCGTGAAGAAGACCCCGCTGGAATCCTTCAGCCGTCAACGCAGCGTCGGCCTGATCGCGCTGGAGCTGGACGAAGGCGACGTGCTGATCTCTGCCGCTATTACTGATGGCGAGCGCGAAGTCATGCTGTTCTCCGACGGTGGCAAGGTCACTCGTTTCAAGGAAACCGACGTTCGCGCCATGGGCCGTACCGCTCGCGGTGTTCGCGGTATGCGTCTGCCGGAAGGTCAGAAGCTGATTTCCATGCTGATCCCGGAAGAAGGCAGCCAGATCCTCACCGCTTCGGCGCGAGGTTTCGGCAAGCGCACCGCGATCACCGAGTTCCCTGAGTACAAGCGTGGCGGTCAGGGCGTTATTGCCATGGTCAGCAACGAGCGCAACGGCCGTCTGGTCGGCGCAGTCCAGGTGCTCGACGGCGAAGAAATCATGCTGATTTCCGACCAGGGTACTTTGGTTCGAACCCGTGTCGACGAAGTCTCCAGCCTGGGTCGTAACACCCAAGGCGTGACCCTGATCAAGCTGGCCAGCGATGAAACGCTGGTGGGCCTGGAGCGGGTTCAAGAGCCGTCGGAAGTCGAAGGCGAAGAGCTGGAAGGCGAAGGGCTCGACGGTGAAGAGGGTGCGGTGTTCGACGGTGAAGTCGTGATTGACGACGTTGCCGAAGACCAGCAACTCGACGCCGCCGCTGACGAAGAGCCGCAAGAGTAAGCGGGCAAGCAGGGGGGCGGATGAAGATTCGCCCCCTTGTTGTTTGTCCCTTTTGAAAATTCGACACCTAAGAAGATTTTTGTGTGGAAGGGCTTTTGTGGGAGCCGGGCTTGCCCGCGATGCAGGCACCGCGGTGTATCTTGTAGACCGTGGTGATGCCATCGCAGGCAAGCCAGCTCCCACAAAGGCTGTCACCCCCATGAGGTCTGTGTCGGCTGATGATTTATTGCGTGATACCACCAAATCAGAGCGAGATTGGATGTGAGCAAGAGAGCCTATAACTTCTGTGCCGGTCCTGCGGCGCTTCCCGAAGCTGTCCTGAAGCGCGCCCAGGGTGAACTCCTTGATTGGCACGGCAAGGGCCTGTCGGTCATGGAAATGAGCCATCGCAGCGATGAGTTCGTGTCCATTGCCACCAAGGCCGAGCAGGATCTGCGTGATCTGCTGAATATCCCCTCGAACTATAAAGTGCTGTTTCTGCAAGGTGGCGCGAGCCAGCAATTTGCTCAGATTCCTCTGAACCTGTTGCCGGAAAGTGGTACCGCCGACTATATCGACACCGGTATCTGGTCGCAGAAAGCCATCGAAGAAGCTTCGCGCTACGGCCACGTCAACGTTGCCGCCACCGCCAAGCCTTACGACTATTTCGCGATTCCCGGTCAGAATGAATGGAACCTGTCGAAAGACGCGGCCTACGTTCATTACGCACCGAACGAAACCATTGGCGGCCTGGAATTCCAATGGATCCCGGAAACCGGTGATGTACCGCTGGTCGCCGACATGTCCTCGGACATTCTCTCGCGTCCGGTGGATGTCTCGCGCTTCGGCATGATCTACGCCGGCGCCCAGAAAAACATCGGCCCGAGCGGCGTCGTCGTGAACATCGTTCGCGAAGACCTGCTGGGTCACGCCCGTTCCATTTGCCCGACCATGCTCAACTACAAGGTTGCGGCCGATAACGGCTCGATGTACAACACCCCGCCAACCCTGGCCTGGTACTTGTCCGGCCTGGTGTTCGAGTGGCTGAAAGAGCAGGGCGGCGTCGAAGCCATCGGCAAGCTCAATGAAGTGAAACAGCGCACGCTGTACGATTTCATCGACGCCAGCGGCTTGTACAGCAACCCGATCAACAAGTCGGACCGCTCGTGGATGAACGTGCCGTTCCGTCTGGCCGACGATCGTCTCGACAAGCCGTTCCTGGTGGGTGCCGACGAACGCGGCCTGCTGAACCTCAAGGGCCACCGTTCTGTGGGCGGCATGCGTGCCTCCATCTATAACGCCGTCGATATCGTTGCGGTCAACGCACTGGTTTCGTACATGGCAGAGTTCGAGAAGGAACACGGTTAATGTCTGAGCAAGAACTCAAGGCACTGCGCCTGCGCATCGATGCTCTGGACGAAAAAGTCCTGGAGCTGATCAGTGAGCGCGCACGCTGCGCCCAGGAAGTTGCGCGAGTAAAGATGGCCTCGCTGGCCGAAGGCGAAGTGCCGGTGTTCTATCGTCCTGAGCGTGAAGCTCAGGTGCTCAAGCGTGTGATGGAGCGTAACCAGGGGCCACTGGGCAACGAAGAGATGGCGCGGCTGTTCCGCGAAATCATGTCCTCGTGCCTGGCCCTCGAGCAGCCGCTGAAAGTGGCTTACCTCGGCCCTGAGGGGACATTCACCCAGGCCGCGGCCATGAAGCACTTCGGCCACGCAGTGATCAGCAAGCCGATGGCGGCGATCGATGAAGTGTTCCGTGAAGTGGCGGCCGGTGCGGTGAACTTCGGCGTGGTCCCGGTGGAAAACTCCACCGAGGGCGCGGTCAACCACACCCTCGACAGCTTCCTCGAACACGACATGGTGATCTGCGGCGAAGTCGAACTGCGGATTCACCATCATCTGTTGGTCGGTGAAAACACCAAGACCGACAGCATCAGCCGTATCTATTCCCACGCCCAGTCCCTGGCTCAGTGCCGCAAGTGGCTGGACGCCCATTACCCGAATGTCGAGCGCGTGGCGGTTTCGAGCAACGCCGAAGCGGCCAAGCGGGTCAAGGGTGAGTGGAACTCGGCGGCGATTGCCGGCGACATGGCGGCAGGCCTGTACGGGTTGACCCGTCTGGCCGAGAAAATCGAGGATCGCCCGGATAACTCCACGCGATTCCTGATGATCGGCAGCCAGGAAGTACCGCCGACCGGCGACGACAAGACCTCGATCATCGTCTCCATGAGCAACAAACCCGGTGCGCTCCACGAACTGCTGGTGCCGTTCCACGATAACGGCATCGACCTGACGCGCATCGAGACCCGTCCGTCGCGCAGCGGTAAATGGACCTACGTGTTCTTCATCGACTTCGTCGGCCACCATCGCGATCCTCTGATCAAAGGTGTGCTGGAAAAGATCAGTCAGGAAGCAGTGGCACTCAAAGTGCTGGGTTCCTACCCGAAAGCAGTTCTCTAAGGGCGGTAGCAAATGAGTGGCAACTTCCTCGCTCTGGCACAGCCGGGCGTGCAACAACTTTCGCCTTACGTTCCGGGCAAGCCCGTGGACGAACTGGCCCGTGAGCTGAACCTCGATCCGGCCAATATCGTCAAACTGGCGAGCAACGAAAACCCGTTGGGCGCCAGTCCGAAGGCGCTGGCAGCGATTCGCGAAGCGCTGACCGAGCTGACCCGTTATCCGGACGGCAACGGTTTTGCGCTCAAGACCCTGCTCGCCGATCAGTGTCGCGTCGAGCTGAACCAGGTGACGCTGGGCAACGGCTCCAATGACATTCTGGAGCTGGTGGCGCGTGCCTATCTGGCGCCAGGCCTGAACGCGGTGTTCAGCGCGCATGCGTTTGCGGTCTATCCGATCGTGACCCAGGCCGTTGGCGCCCAGGCCAAAGTGATCCCGGCCAAAGACTGGGGCCACGATCTGTCGGCCATGCTGGCTGCGATCGATGCCGATACCCGCGTGGTGTTCATTGCCAACCCGAACAACCCGACCGGGACCTGGTTCGACGCCCAAGCGCTGGATGATTTCCTGCAGGACGTACCGGCTCATGTGCTGGTGGTGCTGGACGAAGCCTACATCGAATACGCCGAAGGCAGCGACTTGCCCGATGGCCTGGACTATCTGGCGGCCTACCCGAACCTGCTGGTCTCGCGCACCTTCTCCAAGGCCTATGGTCTGGCATCGCTGCGGGTCGGCTATGGTTTGTCCTCGGCCATCGTCGCCGATGTGCTCAATCGCGTGCGTCAGCCGTTCAACGTCAACAGCCTCGCACTGGCCGCCGCTTGTGCAGCGCTGCAAGACGTCGAATACCTGGCCGAAAGCCGTCGTCTGAACGAATCCGGCATGCAGCAGCTGCAAACGGGTTTCCGTGAGTTGGGGCTGAGCTGGATCCCATCCAAAGGCAACTTCATCTGTGTCGATCTGGGGCGCGTTGCGGCTCCGGTGTTCGAGGGGTTGCTGCGCGAAGGCGTGATCGTGCGTCCGGTGGCCAACTACGGCATGCCGAATCACCTGCGTATCACCATCGGTTTGCCGGCTGAAAACAGCCGCTTCCTCGAGGCGCTGACCAAGGTTATGGCTCGTGGTTGATGTCACTGCACTGCAATCTGCGCAACCTATGATCGGTCGCCTGGTGGTGGTCGGCCTGGGCTTGATCGGCGGTTCATTTGCCAAAGGCTTGCGTGAAAGTGGTCTGTGCCGCGAAGTGGTCGGGGTCGATCTCGACCCGCAGTCGCGCAAGCTGGCGGTCGAGTTGGGCGTGGTGGATCGCTGCGAAGAAGACCTGGCGGCTGCTTGCCAGGGCGCTGACGTGATTCAGTTGGCGGTGCCGATCCTGGCCATGGAGAAGTTGCTCGCACTGTTGGCGGGCATGGATCTGGGGCAGGCGATTCTGACCGACGTCGGCAGCGCCAAGGGCAATGTGGTGCGCGCGGCGACCGAGGCGTTTGGCGGCATGCCGGCGCGTTTCGTGCCGGGGCATCCGATTGCCGGTTCCGAGCAGAGCGGGGTGGAAGCCTCCAATGCCGAGCTGTTCCGTCGCCATAAAGTGATTCTGACACCGCTGGATCAAACCGATCCGGCCGCGCTGGCGGTGGTCGACCGGTTGTGGCGTGAATTGGGCGCCGACGTCGAGCACATGCAGGTCGAGCGTCACGACGAAGTGTTGGCGGCGACCAGCCATTTGCCGCACTTGCTGGCGTTTGGTTTGGTCGATTCGTTGGCCAAACGCAATGAAAATCTTGAGATCTTCCGTTACGCTGCGGGCGGTTTCCGCGATTTCACAAGAATCGCCGGTAGCGACCCGGTCATGTGGCACGACATCTTCCTCGCCAACCGCGAAGCTGTCCTGCGCACACTCGATACATTTCGCAGCGACCTCGACGCCTTGCGCGACGCGGTCGATGCAGGGGATGGGCACCAATTGTTGGGCGTGTTCACGCGCGCCCGGGTTGCCCGCGAGCATTTCAGTAAAATCCTGGCCCGCCGGGCCTATGTGGACGCTATGAATTCCAACGATCTGATTTTCCTGGCACAACCTGGTGGCCGCCTGACTGGGCGGATTCGTGTACCGGGCGACAAATCGATTTCCCACCGTTCGATCATGCTCGGCTCCTTGGCCGAAGGCGTCACCGAAGTGGAAGGTTTCCTCGAGGGCGAAGACGCTCTGGCGACCCTGCAAGCTTTCCGTGACATGGGCGTCGTCATCGAAGGTCCGCACCACGGTCGTGTGACCATCCACGGCGTCGGCCTGCATGGCCTGAAGCCTGCGCCGGGCCCGATCTATCTGGGCAACTCCGGCACTTCGATGCGTCTGCTGTCTGGCCTTTTGGCTGCGCAGAGCTTCGACAGCACGCTGACCGGCGACGCTTCGCTGTCCAAGCGCCCGATGAATCGCGTGGCCAATCCGCTGCGCGAAATGGGCGCCGTGATCGAGACTGCTGCTGAAGGTCGTCCTCCGATGACCATTCGTGGCGGCAACAAGCTCAAAGGTCTGACTTACACCATGCCAATGGCCAGCGCGCAGGTTAAATCCTGCCTGTTGCTGGCGGGCCTGTATGCCGAAGGCAAGACCACCGTCACCGAGCCGGCACCGACTCGCGACCACACCGAGCGCATGTTGCGCGGCTTCGGCTACCCGGTGACCGTCAACGGCGCGACCGCGTCGGTGGAGTCCGGCCACAAGCTGACCGCGACCCACATTGAAGTGCCGGGCGATATTTCGTCGTCGGCATTCTTCCTGGTGGCGGCGTCGATTGCCGAAGGTTCGGAGCTGGTGCTTGAACACGTCGGCATCAACCCGACCCGCACTGGCGTGATCGACATCCTGCGCCTGATGGGCGCTGACATCACCCTGGAAAACCAGCGTGAAGTTGGCGGCGAGCCGGTAGCGGATCTGCGCGTACGGGCAGCTAAACTCAAAGGTATCGAGATCCCTGAGGCGCTGGTTCCACTGGCGATCGACGAGTTCCCGGTGCTATTTGTGGCCGCTGCATGTGCCGAAGGGCGCACCGTGCTGCGCGGCGCCGAAGAGCTGCGCGTGAAAGAGTCGGACCGGATCCAGGTCATGGCGGACGGTCTGCTGGCGCTGGGCGTCAAGTGCGAACCAACCCCGGACGGCCTCATCATTGATGGCGGCCAGATCGGCGGCGGCGAAGTGCACGGTCACGGTGATCACCGGATTGCCATGGCCTTCAGCGTGGCTTCTTTGCGCGCCACTGCACCGATCCGCATCCATGATTGCGCCAACGTCGCGACCTCGTTCCCGAACTTCCTTGCGCTGTGCGCGCAGGTCGGTATCCGTGTTGCACAAGAGGCTCAGTCGTGAACAACATCGCACCGGTCATCACCATTGATGGGCCAAGCGGCTCTGGCAAGGGGACTGTCGCCGGCATGCTGGCCAAGCGCCTGGGCTGGAATCTGCTGGATTCCGGTGCGCTTTATCGATTGCTGGCGTTCGCGGCGCATAACCATGGCGTCGACCTGACGAATGAGGAGTTGCTCAAAAAGCTCGCCGCTCATCTGGATGTGCAATTCATCGCGGCGACCGACGGTCAACTGCAGCGCATTATTCTGGAAGGTGACGAAGTCAGCGACGTCATTCGTACCGAAAGTATCGGCTCGGGTGCCTCGCAGGTCGCTGCGTTGCCCGCCGTGCGCGATGCGCTGCTCCAGCGCCAGCGGGCCTTTCAGGAACCGCCGGGTCTGGTGGCCGATGGCCGCGACATGGGCACGGTGGTATTTCCCGGGGCGCCGTTGAAGATATTCCTCACTGCCAGTGCCGAGGAGCGTGCACGCCGTCGATACTTGCAGTTGAAGGGCAAAGTCGATGGTGTTAGTCTGTCGAGTCTGCTAGATGAGATACGTGCGCGCGATGAGCGTGACACCCAGCGAGCGGTAGCCCCGCTTAAACCGGCGGCTGACGCCATACAGCTGGATTCCACGGAATTATCCATCGATCAGGTGCTGGAACGCATCATGAGCGAGATCGCACTCCGCGATATCGCCGGGTGACCAAGAAGCGCCTCAGGGGACCAGTCATAGTCCTGCGGTGTTTCTTTAAATGAACGTAACCCACGTCGTCTGGGATGTGGAGATGGGCGTATTCTTCGCCCTTATACTCAGGAATTAAAATGAGCGAAAGCTTTGCGGAACTCTTTGAAGAAAGCCTAAAAACCCTGAACCTTCAGGCAGGCTCCATCATCACCGGTGTTATCGTTGATATCGATTACCAGGCTCGCTGGGTAACCGTTCACGCTGGCCTGAAGTCTGAAGCACTCATCCCGCTTGAGCAGTTCTACAACGACGCTGGCGAACTGAACATCAACGTTGGTGACGAAGTTCACGTAGCGCTGGATTCGGTTGAAGACGGCTTTGGTGAAACCAAGCTGTCCCGTGAAAAAGCCAAGCGCGCTGAATGCTGGATTGTTCTGGAAGCTGCCTTCGCAGCCGAGGAAGTGGTCAAGGGCGTTATCAACGGTAAGGTTAAAGGCGGCTTCACTGTCGACGTTAACGGCATCCGTGCGTTCCTGCCAGGTTCCCTGGTTGACGTCCGTCCTGTGCGCGATACCACGCACCTGGAAGGCAAAGAGCTGGAATTCAAGGTCATCAAACTCGACCAGAAACGCAACAACGTTGTCGTTTCCCGTCGCAGCGTCCTCGAAGCCGAGAACTCCGCCGAGCGCGAAGCTCTGCTGGAATCCCTGCAGGAAGGCCAACAAGTCAAAGGTATCGTCAAGAACCTCACCGATTACGGCGCATTCGTCGATCTGGGTGGCGTCGATGGCCTGCTGCACATTACCGACATGGCTTGGAAGCGCATCAAGCATCCTTCCGAAATCGTCAACGTTGGCGACGAGATCGATGTCAAGGTTCTGAAGTACGATCGCGAACGCAATCGTGTTTCCCTGGGCCTGAAGCAACTGGGCGAAGATCCATGGGTTGCTATCAAAGCCCGTTACCCAGAAAGCACTCGCGTTACCGCTCGTGTAACCAACCTGACCGACTACGGCTGCTTCGCTGAGCTGGAAGAAGGCGTTGAAGGTCTGGTACACGTTTCCGAAATGGACTGGACCAACAAGAACATCCACCCTTCGAAAGTCGTACAAGTCGGCGACGAAGTGGAAGTCATGGTTCTGGACATCGACGAAGAGCGTCGTCGTATCTCCCTCGGCATCAAGCAGTGCAAGTCCAATCCATGGGAAGACTTCTCTGGCCAGTTCAACAAGGGCGATAAAATCTCCGGCACCATCAAGTCGATCACCGATTTCGGTATCTTCATTGGTCTGGACGGCGGCATCGACGGTCTGGTTCACCTGTCCGACATCTCCTGGAACGAAGTGGGCGAAGAAGCCGTTCGCCGCTTCAAGAAGGGCGACGAGCTGGACACCGTTATCCTGTCGGTTGACCCAGAGCGCGAGCGCATCTCCCTGGGTATCAAGCAACTGGAAAGCGATCCGTTCTCCGAGTACGTTCAAGAGAACGACAAAGGCGCCATCGTTAAAGGCATCGTGAAAGAAGTTGACGCCAAAGGCGCCATCATCACTCTGGCCGACGATATCGAAGCGACTCTGAAAGCCTCCGAAATCAGCCGTGACCGCGTTGAAGACGCGCGCAACGTTCTGAAAGAAGGCGAAGAAGTAGAAGCCAAGATCATCAGCGTTGACCGCAAGAGCCGTGTAATCCAGCTCTCGATCAAGTCGAAAGACGTTGAAGACGAGAAAGAAGCCATCCAGAGCTTGAAAGACAAGCCTTCGGATAGCATCGCTGCTGGTCCTACCACTCTGGGCGACCTGTTGCGTGCACAAATGGAAAAACAGAACTAAGTTCTGTCAGACCATAGAAAAAGGGCGACTTCGGTCGCCCTTTTTTGTGTCTGCGATTTGGTGAATCCCAAGCGTAGGGATGGCGCCACCGCTGGCTCCTGCGAAAAGCGGTTTGTTCGCCGCCTTATTTCTTTCGTGAAACCAATGATCTACATGAGCTGTCTGTAACTTCATACAGGTCAATCGTCTATTCAAGGCTAGGCTTAGGCTGAAGTGAACGACCGCTGGGCAATGCGCCTGGCATAAGGAAGCGAATGAACAAGCTCATTGTCGTGATAGCAGTACTGACATTGGCAGGTTGTACCACTAGCGCCAAGACTCATGCGGTACGCGGAGTCAGTGGTATAGAAATCGATTGTTCAGGATTGGGCTCCGGATGGGAAAAGTGCCACAAGCGAGCTGCCAGGGAATGCAAGGGCGCAGGCTATAAAGTCGTCGTAAGGTCCGATGACGCTAAGGAGGAAGATGAGTTCCCTTTCGGCTTCAATCCCGCGGGTTATCTGACGCGCACAATGCTGGTTATCTGTAGATGAATGCTGGGTTTGAGCAATGTTCCGATGCTCTGAAATCGGGCACCTCATTGCAGGGAAAGATATGTCAAAACTCGGGCTGTTCAAATTTCTCCGGGCATGCTAAAACCTTTGAAGCGCTTTTCCTAGCTGCTTGAAAAAGAAGGGAAAAATATGACGAAGTCGGAGTTGATCGAACGAATTGTCACCCATCAAGGGCTGCTCTCATCCAAGGATGTGGAACTGGCCATCAAGACCATGCTTGAGCAAATGTCCCAATGTCTGGCCACTGGTGATCGAATCGAGATCCGTGGGTTTGGCAGCTTCTCTCTGCACTATCGCGCGCCGCGCGTTGGTCGCAATCCTAAAACCGGTCAGTCCGTCAGCCTCGACGGCAAGTTCGTTCCGCATTTCAAGCCAGGCAAAGAACTGCGTGATCGTGTGAACGAGGATGAGGAGGAAGGGCTTTGACAGCTGCTGCACATCAAGGAACCGCTGATGCATAACCTCAAGCGCGTACTTCTCGCTGTATTTGTCCTGTTTCTCGTTCTAACGATCCTGGCGTTCGTTCTTGAGAACCAGCAAGGCGTGTCACTGTTGTTTCTGGGCTGGGCAGGCCCACAGTTGCCAGTTTCACTGATCATGGTGATTGCGCTGCTGATTGGAATGGTGATCGGGCCGATTCTTGGCTGGTTTCTGGGGCGTACGTCCAGAGCCTCACGCAAGCGCCTTGTCTGATTGCGACAAGCCCGTTGCACGCATCGGATTTGCGCACAGCTTGTCCATATCCATTAGTAAAACCTTCATTAAGCTGTAAAATGCTGCGCTTGGTCGATAGGGCATTCCCGAAACGGTTCAGACCTCGGCGAATTTGACGGCTTTTGCATTCATGGATTAGACAGTGCGGCGGTTGGCGGCCCTGTCAGCAACTTAAGGGTATGGTTTCGCGTGAAAATTCTAGTAACCGGCGGCGCCGGGTTTATCGGCTCGGCAGTCATTCGTCATATCATCTCCAACACTACCGACTCTGTCGTTAACGTCGATAAACTAACTTATGCCGGTAACCTTGAATCGCTGGCTGAAGTCAGCCAGAACTCGCGTTATGTGTTCGAGCGCGTCGACATCTGCGACCGTGATCAAGTGGACCGTGTCCTGCGTGAACACCAACCAGATGCCATCATGCACCTGGCCGCAGAGTCCCACGTTGACCGCTCGATCTCCGGTCCGTCTGAATTCATCCAGACCAACATCATCGGCACCTACACCTTGCTGGAAGCAGCACGCCACTATTGGGCGGCACTGGATGATGCGCGCAAAGCCAACTTCCGCTTCCACCATATTTCCACCGACGAAGTCTACGGAGACCTCGAAGGTCCGGAAGACCTCTTCACCGAAACCACGCCGTATCAGCCAAGCTCGCCGTACTCGGCCAGCAAGGCCAGCTCCGATCACCTGGTTCGCGCCTGGGCTCGTACTTACGGCCTGCCAACCCTGGTCACCAACTGCTCGAACAACTACGGCCCGTGCCACTTCCCTGAGAAGTTGATCCCGCTGATCATCCTCAACGCACTGGAAGGCAAGCCGCTGCCGGTTTACGGCAAAGGCAATCAGGTCCGCGATTGGCTCTACGTCGAAGACCACGCCCGCGCACTTTACAAAGTCGTGACCGAAGGCGTGATCGGTGAGACCTACAACATCGGCGGCCACAACGAGAAGCAAAACATCGAAGTGGTGCATACCCTGTGCGCACTGCTCGACGAACTGCGTCCGGACTCCGCTCATCGCCCACATGCCAGCCTGATCACCTACGTTCAGGATCGCCCGGGCCACGACCAGCGCTACGCGATCGACGCCAGCAAAATCCAGCGCGAGCTGGGTTGGACGCCGGAAGAAACCTTTGAAACCGGTATCCGCAAGACTGTCGAGTGGTACCTGAACAACACTGAGTGGGTAGCTCACGTGAAGAGCGGCAGCTACCAGCAATGGATCGACCAGAACTACACGGATCGTACGGACAAAGCATGAAAATCCTTCTGTTGGGAAAAAACGGCCAAGTGGGCTGGGAACTGCAACGCGCCCTTGCACCGCTTGGCGAATTGATCGCCCTGGACCGTCACCCGGTCGATGGTTTGAGCGGCGATTTGGCTAACCTCGACGCACTGCGCGCGACGATCCGCCAGGTCAAGCCTGACGTCATCGTCAACGCTGCGGCCTACACCGCCGTCGATAAGGCCGAGTCCGAAACTGAGCTGGCCGACCGTGTGAACGGTCAGGCTAGTGGGGTCATGGCGGAAGAGGCTGCATCCCTGGGTGCCTGGCTGATTCACTATTCGACGGACTACGTATTCAGCGGTGAAGGCCTGAAGCCATGGCAAGAGATAGATGCCGTCGCCCCGGTGAATCACTACGGCGCCAGCAAACTGGCCGGCGAACAGGCGATTACCGCTTCGGGCTGCAAGCACCTGATCTTCCGCACTAGCTGGGTCTATGGCGCTCGCGGCAATAATTTTGCCAAGACCATGCTGCGCCTGGCCAAGGACCGCGACACCCTGAGCGTCATTGCCGACCAGATCGGCGCCCCAACCGGTGCAGACCTAATCGCCGACGTGACGGCATTGGCCATTCAGCAAGTCCTGCAGCGCCCTGAACTGGCGGGCTTGTATCACTTGGCGGCCAGCGGCGAAGTGTCCTGGCACGGCTATGCCAGCCATGTGATCGGTTTTGCCAAGGCCAACGGCGAAGAACTCGCCGTTACGGCGATCAATCCGATCGACACCACTGCTTACCCAACACCGGCGCGTCGTCCTCTGAACTCACGGTTGAATACGCAGAAGCTGCGCGACAATTTTTCTCTACACTTGCCGGATTGGAAAAGTGGTGTCACCCGAATGCTTATGGAAGTCCTGAATAAATGACCACGACAAATCGTAAAGGCATCATCCTCGCTGGTGGTTCGGGCACTCGTCTGCACCCGTTGACCCTCGGCGTGTCCAAGCAGATGCTGCCGATCTACGACAAGCCGATGATCTTCTATCCGCTATCGGTGCTGATGCTTGCCGGCATGCGCGAAATCCTGATTATCTCCACCCCTGAAGACCTGCCGAACTTCCGCAAATTGCTGGGCGATGGCAGCCTATACGGCATCAAGCTGACTTACGCTGAGCAGCCTAGTCCAGACGGTCTGGCACAAGCCTTCATCATTGGCGAAGAATTCATCGGCAAAGATCCTTGCTGCCTGATCCTCGGCGACAACATCTTCTACGGTCAGCACTTCTCGGAGAACCTGCGTTCCGCCTGCACTCAAGAGCATGGTGCGACCGTATTCGGCTATCACGTATCGGATCCAGAGCGTTTTGGTGTCGTCGAATTCGACGCTGCCGGCCGTGCCCTTAGCATCGAAGAGAAGCCGCTGAAGCCGAAATCCAGCTACGCGGTGACCGGCCTGTACTTCTACGACAATCAGGTCGTCGAGATCGCCAAGAACATCAAGCCATCCCCACGTGGCGAGCTGGAAATTACCGACGTTAACCGTGCCTATCTCGAGCAGAAGACCCTCAACGTCGAAATGCTCGGTCGTGGCTTCGCCTGGCTGGACACCGGTACCCATGATTCGCTGCTGGAAGCGAGTCACTTCGTGCACACCATTGAGCAGCGCCAGGGCCTGAAAGTGGCTTGCCTGGAAGAGATTGCTTATCACAATGGCTGGATTAGTGCCGAGCAGCTGGGTACTCAAGCTGACGCTCTGAAGAAGACTGGCTACGGTCAGTACCTGCAGAAACTGCTGGACTCGCCTTCTCGCTAACACGAGAGCTATCTCTCTCCAGTGTTCAAATCATGCAAGCAGGAATGGCATGCCAGTAAAATCTCCCAAGGTTGCAGTTTTACTGGCTGCCTACAACGGTATGCATTGGATCGAAGAGCAACTGGCCTCGATCCTTGGTCAGTCTGACGTAGACGTTACCGTACACATCAGCATTGACTCCTCCACTGACGGTACAGCAACCTGGTGCGCGGCTTATGCGGCAGAGCATCACCAGGTAGTCGTTCTACCAGACGCCGGTAGATTCGGCGGGGCCTCGCGTAACTTCTTTCGATTGATTCGTGATGTCGACTTCGGCTCCTTCGATTTTATTGCCTTTGCCGACCAGGATGACATTTGGCACAAAGACAAACTGCAGCGTGCAGTCGACGCCATTCAAACTCGCCAAGTCGATGCCTACTCCAGCAACGTTACGGCTTTTTGGTCGGATGGCAGAACCCACTTGTTAGACAAGGCTCAACCCCAGGTTGAATGGGACTACCTGTTCGAAGCGGCGGGTCCGGGTTGTACCTATGTGTTTAGCAAAAAGCTGGCAGAGTCCTTGAAAGCGGTGATGCTTGAAAATTGGCAGCATCTGCAGGAAGTCACTTTGCATGACTGGTATTGCTACGCTTTTGCCCGCAGTCATGGCTATCGCTGGTATATCGACCCGTTGCCATCCATGGACTATCGCCAGCATGAGCGTAATCAGGTAGGTGCCAACAAGGGTTTGAGCCCATTGATTTCTCGTTACAAAACGATTCACGACGGTTGGTGGTTTAATCAGGTTCAGTTAATTACCAAATTGGTGGGGCAGGACAGCGAGCCTTTCGTGAAGGATTGGTTGCAGTTGGGCCGTCGGCAACTCATGAAACTGTCTTTGAATGCCTGGAGGTGCCGGCGCCGGATGCGCGATAAAGTTTTTTTCTTTTGTATCTGCTGGACGACCGCATTAATAGGGAACAAAGCCAAGTGAGAGTCCCAAGCGTTCTGGTTACAGGGGCAAGCGGATTTGTAGGCGAGGCACTTGTCTTCCGGCTGCTGATTGATAAAAAGTTCAGCCCGATAGCCGCTGTTCGTGGTACCACCCGGTTACATGGCCTATGTCCGGTCAAGTCGTTCAATCTTGTTGATGGAGGGGTGCTGCCCTCTCTGAGTGAGGTCGATGTCGTCATCCATGCGGCTGCTCGGGTTCATGTGATGAATGAGACTGCTATAGATGTCTTGGCCGAGTACCGTAAGGTCAACGTTGAAGGCACGCTCAGGCTTGCCCGCTCTGCCGCTGAGTCAGGTGTCACGCGTTTCATTTTTATCAGTTCGGTGAAGGTCAATGGCGAAAGCACTGTTCTGGGTGAGCCCTTCAAGGCGGACGACCCCGTGCACCCGACCGACCCCTATGGTCTGTCGAAATATGAGGCTGAGGAGGCGCTGAAGGGGCTGGGCCAGGAAACCGGTATGGAAATCGTGATCGTTCGCCCGCCGCTTGTCTATGGCCCTGGGGTGAAAGCCAACTTCCAGAGCATGCTGAGTTGGCTCAATAAGGGCATTCCGCTGCCATTGGGGGCCATCCATAACCAGCGTAGCCTGGTGTCGATAGGAAATCTGGTGGATCTAGTCGTGACCTGTATTGACCATCCGCAGGCTGCCAACCAGACATTTCTGGTGAGCGATGGCGAAGATCTGTCCACGACCCAATTACTACGGCGACTGGCGACTGCTTTGGACAAGCAGACCTGGTTGTTGCCATTGCCCATGTGGTTGTTGAAGTTCACCGCCTTGATGTTTAACAGGCAGTCCGTCGCAGAACGTATCTGCGGTTCGCTTCAGGTCGATATCAGTAAAAATCGAATGCTGTTGGGTTGGACTCCCCCGATCAGCATGGATAAAGCCATGCGACAGGCCGCTGGCCATTTTCTGGAAAAGCAGACGAAATGAGTTATTGGTGGTTGTTACTTGTCGTATTCGTGGTGTCTTGGGGGTTAACGCTCATCTTGCGTCGATATGCGTTAGCCAGAAGTTTGATGGACATTCCCAATGAGCGCAGTTCTCACAGTGTTCCGACACCGCGGGGGGGAGGGGTGGCCATCGTCGTATCTTTGGCTTTAGCTTTCCCGGTCCTTGGCGGGCTTGGACTGCTTGCCCCGGCCATCCTTTACGGCGTGTTGGGCGCGTGTTTGCTGGTGGCCGTGATTGGCTTTGCAGATGATCACGGACATATTGCGGCTCGATGGCGATTGTTAGGACATTTTATCGCAGCCATGTGGGCCCTCTTCTGGTTGAACGGGTTGCCTGCTGTTTCGTTTTTTGGCACTGCGGTTGATTTGGGGTGGATCGGCAACGGCCTGGCTCTGGTTTACCTGGTCTGGATGCTTAATCTTTACAACTTCATGGATGGTATCGACGGTCTGGCCAGTGCCGAAGCCATTTGTGCCTGCTTGGGGATGTGCGCGGCGTACTGGTTCAGCGCCCACATGGAACTGGTCTGGGCTCCAGTGATATTAGCTGCCGCAGTGGCTGGATTTCTATGCTGGAATTTTCCGCCTGCGCGAATTTTCATGGGGGATGCAGGAAGTGGATTCCTCGGTTTTCTTTTGGCCGCGTTAGCGATACAAGCGGCTTGGACGGCGCCCGAGCTGTTCTGGAGCTGGATGATAGTGCTAGGGGTTTTTATTGTCGACGCCACATGGACATTGATCAGACGATTTGCTCGGGGCGATAAAGTATCTCAGGCGCATCGTAGCCACGCATATCAGTATGCATCGCGTCGCTTCGCCAGTCATAAGGTTGTTACCCTGTGTGTTGTAGCTATTAACTTGCTATGGCTGACGCCTATAGCAATCATTGTCGCTAAAGGGGGGATGCCTGGGGCTGCCGGCCTGTTGTTGGCTTACCTGCCATTAGCTGCACTATGCTATGTATTCACCGCAGGAGTAATAGAGCATAGTGATGAGAGCTGAATTTCACTGAGAAAAAAAAGCGCCGCACCTTATAGGTGCGGCGTTTTTTTAGTTAAGTCCAATACTTAAATCTATTACGTCAACACTTTCTCGATCTCTGGCGGTGACATAAATATTGCCATTGGTTGCACCCTGTGGAATAGGCAGGGTTTCTGTGAAGTTTACTCGACCTTTCACGCACGGAATGAGCTTGTAGTAGACGGGAGGCACATTCCAGTTGATTTGGGCAATAAACGAACCGCTTGAGTCGGAGCACTCGAAGGTCACGTCATATTTTGCAGATCTCGCATTGCTGATCGATATTGTTGCGATTACTTTCGGAGTGGTATCAGCCATCAATGAATGCGTGGGCGTCGCATTGGGAGCCTGAGTGCGCATATCAAAGAATGGTTTGTAGCTAACCTCATCTGTTGAAATTTTGTACGCGATGAGCGGGCCGACTTGGTAGATAGGCTGGCCGTGCAGCGTCAAAAAATCAAGCATTGCATTTCGATTTGCTAGAGTAACCGATAGGGTAGAGTCCCAGACGACATATTCAATGTGATTGCGCTCAAACAGGGTAGCAATATCTGCCTTGGTTTTGATTCGATCATATTCGTCTCTCTGCTTCGGAGAGTACCAGTTCGTATAAATCGGTTTTCCGAGTAGTGTCGCTCCTAGCGTTGCATTTGGATCATATAACACGGTGGGGTTTTTGGCATCTTTGCTAAGATAGGTTGTGAGTGACTTAGAAGGAGCGACGATGTCGGTAATCGTTGCCTTGCCTTGTGTTGTATAGGACAACTGTGTGGGGTGGGAAAAAAACCACGTAACGCCAGGAAAGAAGAAAATGTTCGCTGCGATAAAAAACATGAAAACACTTCTGATGACCCACGTTGCATTCGTCGAACCGTCGGAAACACTACGGGGCCGATAAAGCAGAAAACCTACAATCACGCTCGCAAGCGGCACGATAGGGAACAGATAACGCCAATACTGAGAGGCTGAAAACATGACAAGCCCAAAGCCCAGTGTAGGTACTATGAGGGTCAATTTGAGTTGCGTGTTTATTTTTTTGCTGGCAATCAGTGTGATCAGGCCGATTGGCAACAGATATAGATATTGAAAGCCGGCAACAAAATTTTTTGATTCATAGTAAGTGCTTGTGTTGTAAAAAATCGACCAGAAGCTCTTTACTGAAAATCCTTTCTGATATAGCGGATCCGAAAAGTTTCGTATGTCGAAATACGGTGATTTGAATATTTCGTTATATAGAGGGAATAGTGGGTTGCCTGATGCGAACCAAGAATAGATATATGACTGAATTGCGGTAAAAGTTAGTGTAAGTATCAATAGTGTATAAAGCGCAGGCTGATGATGTCTGTTGTCAGCTTTAAAGTGTATTTTTTCACGCAGAAATAATGGCACGTATGCTATTAGTAGCATAAAACCCAAAACCATTCCGGGCAGTTTGGTTGCCGCGCATAATGATGCTGCAGCCAAAATGGAGAGCGATCTGGTACTGGCATCCCCTGTGCTTTCTTCCAGCAGTACTTTTACCCCCATGGTCACCAGCAGTGCCAGAAGTAACTCAGTTTGCAGCGAGGTCAAGAGAGTCGAGAGGATAGGTGTGCTGCAGAGCAGAAGCAGGAGGAGAGTCTTGTCGAAATGTTTGTCGAGAAAACTGGAAGATATCATCCATACTGCACGGAGGAGTAGCCCCAGCATTGCTATATTCAATGCCCCTCTCGCATCGGAGTTTGACGCCAGCGAAATGATCGAATGCAGTAGGTCGATGGCAAATGGAGCGACAGACCAGATCTGGTGTTCGATATCGAAACTGTAGAAATGGTATTGAGTCAGTTCCGTCCACATCCTTAGATGTAATACGTTATCGTCAAATCCGATAGAGGGGAAAAAGCTAAATCTGGAAACGTAGCCGATGAATAAAACCAGAGCAACTACCGTTCGGAAGGACATCTGCTGAAGCGTGGCGAGTGTGGTTGAGGCAGTATCGCGTAACGCACTCAGTAGTAAACTTCTTGCGTCTTTTTTCTTCAGAAATAGAAAAGGAATACCTAGGATTGCGAGGTAGATGACCTGATGGTTGACCGGGAAATGGATTAATACGCTGAAGACGCAAACGTAGAGACAAATCCCAACAAGAAGTGCACGATCGAATAGTGCTACCGCCAGTGTTTCAGTTGATACCAATAGTAGAGCCAGTCTACCGAGCAGGTAAGAGGATATGATGAAGTAAATGATTGTCAGTGTACTTGCGATACCTATGCCTACGGCAAAATATGAAAGTAGTAGTGCTACTAAGGCTAGGTTCGAATAACCAAAATTCTTGAATTTTAAGAGCGCAGAGATTAAAAGTACGCCAAGTGTCCAGCATGCGGCATCTAAAAGTAGTGGTATGTTCCAATAAAAAGGAAGTGTGGGCGAGTAATGTGCCACCAAAGCGGGAATGCTTAAGGCGGAGATCAATAGCACGCCAGTGATTAATTGTGAGGAAAGTGATGTAATTTTAGACATCTGAAAACTGCCAAGGCTTTTTAAGAGTTGGGAGTATCATGATTTTACTGCGACGATAATGCCGCCGATGATCAGAGTGACACCGACAAAATATTGTGGATTGAATCTCTCTTGAAAGAACAGATAACTTCCGATAGGTACTAAAACAAACGCCAATGCCATTAGAGGGTAGATTCGTCCAAGGTCGGATTTCTGCAATACCCATATCCAGCCTATTGTGGTGATTCCGTAAAGCGCGAATGCGGAACAAATGAGAGTGGCGGTTGTAATGTCAAAGAAACTGCCTGTTTTATGAAGTGATGATGCACTCATTTTAAATAAAATCTGACCAGCTGCGATGCCGAAAACGCAAATCATGGCGACTATGTAAGTCATATTCGTGATGTTCCTGAGTTTATTAACGCTGAAATTGCGTTTTTAAGTGAAATGGTCGCTTGGGCACCGATGAAATATCATGACCGATAAAGGCTAGAACTAGTTGCGTGCCGAGAATGATAGGGAGTGCCGATAACATTACAGTGCCTGCTGCAGTAGGTACACCTGATGCAATGGATGTGATCCAATGACTTATCCCGAAAAAAGTTCCGGTCAGCAACATAAAAAGTCCCAAGGGAAGCTCCAGCGAGGCGAGTGACATATTTCTAAGATAGTAGTTGTAAAAAATCCGTTTTGACAGGTTTCTTGTATGTTTAAGTAGAAATTCGCCAACGATCTTGGATATTTTCAGATTGCTTTCTTCATCGCCGTACTTTGCGTCCATTGGTATGTCGATGACGACTGCTCGCAAGGTATTAAGTCTGAAAAGCATGTCCGTTTCAAAAAAATAACGATTACTTATCTTGCTGAATGGCAAATGCTTTGCGACGTCTCGATGGATCGCTGTAAAGCCATTGGTAGGATCGAATAGGTCCCAATAGCCTGAAGAGAGTTTGGTCATGAATGATAAAACCGCGTTGCCAAACAAGCGCATCTTTGGCATTGCATGTATCTCTTCAAGGTCAAAAAAACGGTTGCCTTTAGTATAGTCAGCTTCACCATTTATAATAGGGGCGACAAACTTTTTGATCAGGTTTGGGTCCATCTGACCGTCACCGTCTACTTTGACAATGATTGATATATCGTCTTGGATGGCGGAACTATAGCCATTCATGACTGCCCCGCCTACACCCAGATTTATAGGGTTGTACAGCACAACTACACGCTCATCATTGCAATTCTCTTTAACATAAGCGCCAGAGTTTTGTGGGCAGCAATCATCCACAACGTAAATGCGATCAACTTCAGGACCAATATTTGAGATGACATTCAATATTTGAGCTTTTACTTTAAAGCAGGGGATAACCACTGCAATTTTTTGTTGTGCTGCCACGTTAAACTCCTGTGAATTTTTGATTGACCCCGTACCTGACTGAATGGAAGTCTAAGGCGAAACCTTCAGACTTCGTTTACCGGGTAAAACAGTACAGCCGATGTTCGCTCCAGCCGTTGTCGCTGAGCGGACTAAACACAAATCACGCCGGATGCGTCAAACCGGGATTCCCAACTGTTTTCTACTTTGAAACTGTCAGTGAAGCTGCTGGTCGTTGTGTAATCCAGCGCCTTGACTACCGCGGGGATCATTTCTTCTGCGTTGTCACACAGATAAACCCCTTCCTGCTCACCTCTGTAGGCCATTTCACCAAAACCTGTCGAGATGATGGGTAAACCCAGCGCCCGGTACTCGTAATATTTTATCGGGTCGACGGATGACGTCAGTTCATTCTTCAGGAACGGGATGACCGCGACGTCGAACGACAACATTGTCAGCAGTGCATCTTTATGGCTGCACGGTGGAAACAGTTTCAGATTGCTGGGGAGTTTCACATTGCAAGGGTTGAACACGGGGCCGACGATATGAACACTGTCGTTGGGGCATGATTGGGCCAAATGAATCATCCATTGCCAATCGAACCAGGCACCCACTGTTCCCAGATAACCGAAGATCTTTGTTTGATTGCTGTGAAACTGGGTCTTCGCGGGAGGCAAAAGCTCAACGTCGAGTCCATTAGGCACAAACTTGACGTTTGGGTTATGGCTCTCCCATTTTTTTCGCAGTTTTGTCGAGGACGCGAGAACGACAGTGGTATTGCTGCCGATCTGTCGTTCTCGCCGAGCCATCGCCGCTTTCGATATTCCCGAAAAAAACGTCGGGAAGTCATCCATGGCGTCGTACACCGATGGATGACCTTTCAATAGCTTCAATACTTGCAGTGCAAGGGCTGTTGGTTTGCCGATGACCAATAGAATTTCTTGATCCTGGGCGAATGCTTCCACCGTCTTTAGAAGTTCGGACCAATAAAGTCGTCCGTTTATCAGTCCGGACGCCGGTAAAGGTTCGATAGGTAACGCCCTTGGTTTCAATACGCTTAACCAGGGTTCCAGATCATCGCTTTCGGTTTTGTCGCTGACGCCAATTTTCTTGAAGTCATTCAAGCGTGGGAAACGGCTTGGATAAGGATCAAGCCACAACACTTCGCCCGCTGTTTTCTGGTGAAACCAGCGAACGAATTTTTGCGGCCGTTGGGCAAAGCTTGCCCACGGCACAGGTGACAAATAAACCAGACGCATTAAACGCAGTACTCTTTCAGCACCGCCACAATGCGTTCTGCGCCCTTGCCATCACCATAAGGAGAAACACCTCGGGCCATTGCTTTATAAGCAGCCGGGTTATCCAGCAGGGTTTGGGCTTCTTTCAGGATCGGGTCGTGATTAGGACCTACCAGCTTGACGACGCCCATGTCCACGGCTTCAGGTCGTTCCGTTTCATCCCGCAGGACCAGAACCGGAATGCCCAGGGCCGGGGCTTCTTCCTGAACGCCACCAGAGTCACTGATGATTAGATAGGCCTTCTTCATGGCGGCAATGAACGGTGCGTAATCGAGTGGCTCGCACAGAATAATGTTCGGGGTGTTGCCCAAAACCTCATATGCAACGTCCTTGACGTTCGGGTTAGGGTGCACCGGATAAAGGATCTGCACGTCGCTGTTGCTCTCTGCCAGCGTCTTGAGTGCCCGGCAAATCTCCCGGAATGGTGCACCGAAGTTCTCTCTACGGTGAGAGGTCACCAGAATCAGGCGTTTGCTGTCGTCCAGGTCAATCCCCAGGGTCAAGTCCTTGGCGGCGGTCATCAGCAATGCATCGATTACGGTGTTGCCGGTTACGGTAATGTCCTGATCCGGGATGCCTTCGCGTAGCAAGTTGGCTTTCGAGCTTTCGGTCGGAGCGAAATGCCAACGGGTCAGTCGACCGGCCAATACGCGATTTGCCTCCTCCGGGAAGGGGTTCTGCATATCCCACGTGCGCAGGCCGGCTTCCACATGCCCAAATGGTATACGGCGGTAGAAGCAGGCGAGGGCCATCGCGAAGACTGTTGTCGTGTCACCTTGAGCCAGAACGACGTCGGGCTTCTCCTCAAGCAACACCTTATCCAGTTCGAGCAAAAGCCGGGCGGTCAACTCGGTCAGCGTCTGGTTAGGCTTCATGATGTTCAGGTCGATATCGGGCACGATACCGAAGAATGTCATCACCTGATCCAGCATGTGTCGATGTTGTGCGGTCGCCAGAACCCGAACTTCTGCCCAGGGTTGTTGCTTCAAGGCCAGAATGACCGGAGCCATTTTGATAGCTTCTGGCCGTGTGCCGACAGTGCACATGATTTTCATATTCAGAATTTCCTTTGCAAAAATTTAGCGTGGTGACAAGGCCTACGTGCGGCGCAGGAACCAACGGGTCAGCACGAAAGTAAGGGGGATGGTCACAATGATGACGATACCGCCCAGATCAGCCAGTCCGCCCCGAGAGACGAAAGCACAGTAATTGACTCACTCATTTCTCAACATTCTTGTAGGTATGAGGTGTCCAGGTGCCCCATTTTGCTTCGTACGTGGCTTTGTTTTGCTCGAAGAGGGCCTGGCGGTCAGCGCTTCTGAGTTTATTGAACGACGCCGACAGGTGGTGGTGAATGAACACGTCTTCGGCACAGGCAATGCTCAGGCCGAGTTGCTCGACCCTTCTGCAGTAATCATCGTCTTCGAAAAAGCCTCGGCCAAAAGCTTCATCCAGTGGGCCGACAGTTTCATAGATCTCGCGGGAAAACATCACACAGAAAAACGCTGCGGTATGAATGTTCTGCACTTTCCCGATATGGCTGTGGGTGTATTTGGCTGACTCCAGAAGCATCTCTTCCATGTTCTGGTAGCTGATCTGGATCTTGGCTTCGTTACCAATGTTGTTAGTCACCGGGCCGATAATACCGATATTCTTGTTCCGCTGAAGATGACGGTACAGCGTGCGGATCCAGCCAGGAGTGACGTAGGTATCGTTATTGAGCAGCACCAGATACTCGCCCGTTGCCTTGGCAAGGCCGAGGTTGTTGCCGGCAGCAAATCCAGTGTTGTCATCGTTCAGAATGATTTCGCGGTTCGGGGCCTGGGTGACCCATTCTCTCAACAGATCCGGCGTACCATCGGCAGACGCATTGTCGACGACGATGATTTCCAGGTTTTCATGGTTGGAGTGCTCGTCCAGGCTGGCGAGGCAAGCCTTGGTGAGTTCAATGTTGTTATACGTTACTACGATGACACTGACGCGAGGCACTGTGCGGTCCAGTTCGATCCGCTTGATCATTTGTTCTGCGCGATGACCCCAAGTCTGGTTTCTGGCGAACTGTTGGCGTGCCTGTATACGCTCCGTCGAGTTGACAGCATTCAGCTCTTCGTTAATAGCGCTGATGAATGCATCGGTCGTCGGGGCGGCATGCACCAGATTTTCGAATTGCTTGATTTCCGGCAGGTCGACAGAAACGACAGGTTTGCCAGCGCTCAGATATTCATAAACCTTGACGGGGTTAGTTGCGAGCGTCAATGGGATTACCTGGAAAGGCAGCAGGCAAACGTCAAACGCGTGAAGGTACTTTGGCAGTTCGCTATAAGGCATTTCGCCGGTGAAGGTTACATTGCTTAGATGTGCCAGCTGCGTGCGGGCGCCCACGGTGTCGGCACCGATCATCAGAATGCAGTGCTCCGGGAAGGCCTTGGCGACGTTTTCCAGAAGTGTCAGATCGAACCATTCAGCGATAGCGCCGTAATAGCCAATTATCTTGCGATTTAGAGGATCCACATACACGTTGGCCGGTTTGAAGGCGAAGTGGTCGAACTCACCTGCGTTCCTGATCAGAACCCGGCTGTCAGTGTGTTGTGCAACGATTTCATCCAGCCAGGTAGACGTGGTAATGGTGATGTCGGCGTTACGCATCAGCGCTCGTTCGATCGACAGGACCTCTTCGGATACGTTGCCGAAACCTTCGTGGTGGTCCATGCAGTCGTAAACCAGTTCGCTGTCTGGAAGCATGGACGAGGTTTCATACCAGAATGGATGCTGGATGAGTGACACTACTTGTTTGGTGTTTGCCCAGTCCAGCACCTGGCCAATCGAGCCTTTGAGTTGCTCAGCAATATCCACGCCCGGTGCGGTGGTGTAGATCACCGGCGCGCCTTTGACATAGAGGTTGATCTGGAACAGGCGACCGTGTGCATCGAGTTGTTCGACGTTGAAGCCGCAGCGCGGGTCGTCTACCAGGTTGACCGAAATGTAGAACACCCGGCGACCGGCACCCGCCAGCGCCTGAGCCAGTTGCTGTGGTCGCTGGTGGCGGAAGTGCCAGTCAATGACACCCCAAAAAATATAGTCGGCAAGACCCTTCTGCTGCGGTGCGGGTCGCAGCTCCGGCAGATCGAACAGGCTGCCATTCAGCAGTTGTCCTTTTACCGCGGAGATAGGCGCCTCAATGGCTGCCGAATACGATCGGCGCAGGGCTTTTCTCATCGCGTCCGGTAACGGCAGTTTGTGATAAAGGGTTCGGGCCTTGTTTTTCAGCGCGCGTTTGTCGCTTTCTTTAATTCCATGGCGAGCGATACGTAGTGCCAGTCTCAGTGGTTTGGTGATTTTCCACGAATGACTATTGATCACGGTGCTGTACTGCGTTTCTACCAACTGCAGTTGTTTATTTGTGGTCAGGTTCGCTTCCTCGCTCGCAATCAGGGCTGCCTCTTTGCGGGCAAGTTCTGCCTGGTTGATCTCAAGCGCCTGTCTGGCTTCTTCCAGTTCATTTAATTGTGTTTCGACTTGCTGTTGCATGGTTGCGAGCCGGATAGCCAGTTCTTCCGAATGCGCGCTGTTTGTCTCGATGTGAATGTTTTTCAGCGAGAGTTTTGCGCTCTGCTGATTATCCAGATTCGAGTAGACGAGAAGGATTTGCTCGCCGCGCCAGTAATTGGGCTCGTCTTTCGAAGTGTCGACGATGCTGCTATGGGTCAGTGACCAACTACCGAAATGAGCGGGCACGTTGTCAAAATCGAACGAATAAAAATGCTCGTCGATCAGTTCCTGTTCTCTGAATGGAAGCAGAAGAACAATGAATTGCTTCGCTTTCGAGGAAATCTGGCTCAGCACTTCCCAAGGCGAGTTGAAATGCTCAAGCGTGTTGGACGAGAACAGTACGTCCCAGGTTTCGCTGGAGCTTTCGCTCAGAAAGTTATCGCAAAGGAACTTGCATTGCGGATAGGCGGCTGTTGCCTTTTCGATGGCCTCGGATGAAAAATCCACACCGACAAGACCTGGCAGATTCAGGCGTTTTGCCAGATTCTGAGTACCATCGCCTTGGGCGCAACCCCAGTCGCACATTGTCAGATTCTGAGTGCTGATCAAGGTGATGAGCCACGACGGAATATTGTTGGCCGCTACATCACTGAAGAAAATACTCTGTTCTCTGCCAAAATTTTCTTCCCAATCGTTGGAGAAGCGATAATCCCAGTAGGTTTTGGAGTTGACTTCACCAGGTTCAATTGCGCTATCAGTAGGTTTTTTCATGGTGTAAGTGCTCCTTTACTCACTGCATTATTTTCAATGGCAATCGAGATTCTGGGCATGAATTGCCCTGATGAATTACTGATGAAGGATGAAGAGAAATACTGTGCACCTTCCAGATATTCGTAGTAATGAATTGCCGCTGAAGTTCTATTCTCGATCGCTGCCACTAACAGATAGTCCCCCGAGCACAAATAGTTATCGACCTCGAAAATCACTTCTTGGCCGGCTCCACTATCTTGGGTAAAAGTCAGTCTTTCATTCCAGGTACTGCCAACGATCAGGTCGCTGCCCGAGAGGTTCTTGAGGGAAAACGACACCGATAGCCCTTCAGTGGACTTCAGTTGATGGGTGTGAAATCTGACTTTCACAATCATCTTCTCGTGGTCAGTGAACAAATTCTTTCGCACGCCCGCGGCGTCATAAATCCCGGCAGAATCGATGATGCCAATATGCGAGCCCCAATGGTTGATGGGCTGCTGCGCCTCTCGAGGCTGAGGTACTGTCTCGATCGAGATTGCTTCGACGCTTTTGTCGGGCGTGCGATTGAACAGGTGCTCGGTGTATTGGGCTGTCACGGGGAACACGTCACCCAGTGCGCGGACGCACCCCTTGTCCAGCCACAATGCGCGATCACATAGTGTGCGAACAGCCGCCACATCGTGGGACACAAAAAGGATGCTGACCCCGGAATCTTTCATCTGCTTGATACGGTCCAGGCATTTGGCCTGAAACCGTGCATCGCCGACGGACAGAGCTTCGTCGACCACCAGGATACTGGGCTTCGTATGCACGGCTACGGAAAATGCGAGCCGAACATACATACCCGATGAATAGGTTTTAACCGGCTGATTGATAAACTCGCCAATTTCCGCGAACTCTTCTATTGCCGCATAAGATGCATTGATTTCTTCGAGAGTGAGACCCAAAATCGCGGCATTCAGGTAGACGTTTTCTTTACCTGTGAATTCCGGGTTAAAACCGGCGCCGAGTTCCAGCAGCGCTGCGACGCGGCCGCGTACGCTGATTTCACCTGAGCTTGGGTTCAAGGTGCCGCAGAGCATTTGCAGAAGCGTGGACTTGCCGGAGCCATTGCTTCCAATAATACCGACGGTTTCGCCCGCTTTTACTTCGAACGAGGCACTTTTCAGGGCCCAGAACTCGTGAAAGTATTTGCGTTTTCCTCTGAACAGCATTTGCAAAAGTCGTTTGTGCGGTTTGTCATAGACTTCATAGCACTTGCTGAGGTTTTCAACCTTGATCGCAGACTCAGAGTACATCGGCGAACCCCTTGCGTGTTTTTTGAAACCAGGCAAAGCCACACCAGGCAACCACGGTGCCAATGATGAACATAACGATCCAGGTCTTGAGGTCTGGCAGCTCGCCGAATATCAGCACATTGCGACTTTGTTCGATGATGTAAGCCAATGGATTGATCCGAATCCAGAATTGATATTTTTCCGGCAGGGCGGTTATCGGAAAGAAGACAGCGGACATGAACAGCATGACGGTGGAAAACATTACCGTTATCTGGCTGATGTCTCGCAGGTAAACGCCCAAGGAGGCGAACAGCCAACTCATTCCCATAATGCCCAGAAAAAGCGGCAATACGACGATTGGCAGCAGCAGTGCAGTGACCGGAATACTGTGATTAATGATGAGCTGGGCGAGCAACAGTACGATCAGGCTGATGGCGGCATGGAACAGTGCCGAAGTAAAGGCAACCCACGGTAATACCTCAAGGGGGAACACTACCTTCTTGACGTAGCTGACATTGGACGTTATCAGTCCTGGGGATCTGTTAATGCATTCGGCAAACAGGCCATGAATGAAAAGCCCGACAAAGAGAATAATTGCAAAGTCGGTTTTACTTTCTGTCTCTGATACACCCCAGCGGGCTTTGAACACTACCGAAAAAACAAAGGTGTAAATAATCAACATCAATATAGGGTTGAAGAAAGACCACGACAAACCCAAAGTAGAACCGCGGTATCGGCCAAGCACTTCGCGCTTACTTAGCTGCATTATCAGGCGTTTGTTGCGCCAGAAGCTACTTATCATTTCTATAGGATGTGCTGAGTAATTTTGCATCAGTAGTTTGACTCGACTTCTTGTGCTGGTGGCCGATAAACGTTGAATCTGGACGGCGCGGGAATGTCAATTACTTGTCGGGCAAGGTTAGGAACTGCCTCCAAAGTGTTGCTTACTATGCCAATCCATGCGTTTTTTCGCCTTGATAGGGACGAGGATGCTGCTCAACGGCTTGGCCAAGCCTGTGAGCTCAACGTCTCAACCGTGTCGCGCATGGTATCGTATTGGCCCATGCTTTTTCACCCTGTAATCGCCGTTTTCAATGCCCAGTCCTCTGTTTATTGGCGCTCCGGCTTCTGCCTGTCGTCTTTGCAGCATTTGCCAAGGGTTTCGGCGAGTGTGCGGGTGCCGAAGAGAGACTGCCTCGACCTCGCGATATCCGACTATATTCTTTTTAACCGGCAGGCATCGACTGCGGCGCGAGGGGCATGGATCGCAGTTTTGTCTGGACAAGTGCTTGCGCAACGATATCGGCAGTGCCTGGTCAGACTAATGCAGGTAAGCATCGACGGGTCAGCAAATGGCAACCATTCTTGAAAACTCTTCATTGTTTCAAGCCGTGACAATCAAATTTTCCGTAGCTGTGAATTTTCAATTACGTACAATAACGCATCGGATTTTGCGAGGGGGCGTCGTCGGAAACGACTGAATATTTATGGATAATTTTAGAGTTTTTTTGCTGAGCCTGCCTCGTCGGCAAAAAAGGCTGCTTCAAGTGGCAACTGACTGCATTCTGGTGTGGATTGCGCTCTGGCTGGCCTTCATAGTTCGTCTTGGCATTGATGATATGTACAACCCGCTACGGGTTCATTTCTGGCTTTTTGTTTGTGCGCCGCTGGTTGCCATCCCGCTTTTCATACGCTTTGGCATGTATCGGGCCGTTATGCGTTACTTCGGTAACGATGCGCTCATTGCAATTATCAAAGCGGTTAGCCTGTCATCGCTGATCCTCGCGGTTGTCGTCTATTGGTACAGCAACCACCAAGCCGTCGTCCCGCGTTCCATCATCTTCAACTACTGGTGGCTAAGCCTCGTCATCATCGGCGGCCTGCGCCTGTGCATGCGCCAGTACTTCATGGGCGACTGGTTCACCGCCGCCCAGCACGTGCCGTTCACCAGCCGCGACGATGGTGTCACCAAAGTCGCAATCTACGGCGCAGGCGTGGCAGGCAATCAGTTGGTTGCTGCGTTGCGCATGGGACGGGTGATGCGCCCCGTGGCATTCATTGACGACGACTCCAGCATCGCCGATCGCTCTATCTCTGGCCTCCAGGTTTACAAACCCAAACACATTCAACAGATGATCGATGTCACCGGCGCCCAGGAAATCCTCCTGGCCCTACCGTCATCCACCCGCGCACGACGCCGGGAAATCCTCAATCTCCTGGAAGCTTATCCCCTTCACGTACGAAGCGTGCCGAACTTCACCGATCTGGCCAGCGGCCGGGTCAAGGTTGAGGACATTCAGGAAGTGGATATTGCGGACTTGCTGGGCCGCGACGCCGTGCCAGCGCAGGCCGATTTGCTTGAACGTTGTATCAAAGGCAAGACAGTGATGGTGACTGGCGCCGGCGGTTCGATCGGTTCGGAGCTGTGCCGGCAGATCTTCTTGCTTGGCCCGACCACGCTTTTGCTGTTTGAGCACAGTGAGTTCAATCTTTACAGCATCCTGTCGGAACTGGAGCAGCGCGGCTGCCGTGAGTCGGTGTCGGTCAAGTTGTTGCCCATACTCGGTTCCATCCGTCACCCGCACAAACTGCTCGATGTGATGAAGACTTGGCGCGTAGATACTGTCTATCACGCGGCTGCTTATAAACATGTGCCAATGGTCGAGCATAATATCGCTGAGGGCGTGCTCAACAATGTCATCGGCACGTTGAACACCGCTCAGGCTGCCTTGCAGTCGGGTGTGGCCAACTTCGTGCTGATCTCCACCGATAAAGCCGTACGCCCGACCAACATCATGGGCAGCACCAAGCGTCTGGCGGAGTTGACCCTTCAGGCCCTCAGTCGTGAAATCGCCCCCGTGCTGTTTGGCGACAAGGCCAATGTTTCCCGGGTCAATAAAACCCGTTTCACCATGGTGCGTTTTGGCAATGTGTTGGGATCGTCCGGTTCGGTGATTCCGTTGTTCCATAGCCAGATCAAGTCCGGTGGTCCGCTGACGGTCACGCACCCGAAAATCACCCGTTATTTCATGACTATCCCTGAAGCCGCGCAACTGGTGATCCAGGCCGGTTCCATGGGGCAGGGCGGTGATGTGTTCGTGCTGGACATGGGGGAACCGGTGAAGATCATCGAACTGGCGGAGAAGATGATTCATCTGTCCGGTTTGAGCATCCGCTCGGAAAAGAACCTGCACGGTGACATTTCCATTGAGTTCACGGGCCTGCGTCCGGGCGAGAAGCTCTACGAAGAGTTGCTGATCGGGGATAACGTTGCTGCGACGCCGCATCCGATGATCATGACCGCCAATGAAGACCACCTGCCCTGGGACGTGCTCAAGGGCCGTTTGACCGAGCTGTTGTTGGCTGTCGAGCAGGATGATTACTCCCGCGTGCGCCAGCTCCTGCGTGAAACGGTCAGCGGCTACACCCCTGATGGGGAAATTGTCGACTGGATCCACCAGCAACGTCGTCTCGAGCCCTGATTGTTTCACATCCTGTAACGGACACATTTTTGACAGCTCCATCACATCGCCTAAGTTTAGGAGGCAGCTTCGGAAAAGCTGCTTTCTCAATCGATGTCATGGAGCTTCATTTATGCGTACTGGCTATTTCTACTCTCTGGTTTTTGCCCTGCTCACCAGCGCTTCTATTGCGGCCATTGCTGCACCGACAGCGGCGCCGCAGGCTGCCAAGGCACCCTTGATGCTGGATGCTGCCGCCAAGGCTCAAACTGCCAAGGTCGATCTCAATGGGGCTGATGCGCCGACTCTGCAGCGCGAGTTGTCCGGGATTGGTGAGGCCAAGGCCAAGGCGATTGTTGCGTATCGTGAGAGTAATGGGCCATTTTCGTCTGTCGACGAATTGTTGGAAGTGAAAGGGATCGGCAAAGCCATTCTGGACAAGAATCGCGAGAAACTGGAAGTGAACTAAGCTTGTAAGTCCATGCCAATAGGCCGGTCATTGACCGGCCTTTTTGCTTATTGCCGCAGAGGGTGATGTGACGCCTTTCATCGGAGGGTGAAAAATTACGGCTATCATATGGCGCTTAAATTATGCCTATAATAAATTCATCATTTGCTGAAGTGCTCTGACATTCAGGCGCTTTGCCTTCCTCAAGCATCCCCATGGAGCATTGTCATGAATTCTGTCCAGACCCAAGGTACGGCCCTCGTCACCGGTGCTTCTTCCGGCATTGGTGCGGTTTACGCGGAGCGGTTGGCGGCGCGTGGTTTTGATTTGTTGCTGGTGGCCCGTGATCTGGAACGGCTGGAGGCCGCCGCGAGCAAGTTGCGCGCCGCGCATGGTGTTCAGGTGGAAGTGCTGAAGGCGGATCTGACGCTAAAGGATGATGTGCTGAAACTCGAGCAGCGTCTGCGCAGCGATTCGAGTATCAGTCTGTTGCTGAACAACGCCGGTGTCGCGGCGGACGGTTTGCTCGCCAATGCGAATATGGATCAGCTGGAGCGATTGATTCAACTGAACGTCACCACAGTGACGCGGTTGGCCTCGGCGGAGGCGGCCGGTTTTTCCAAGGCGGGTCGCGGGACGATCATTAACATCGCCTCCGTGGTGGCGTTGTTTCCGGAGCGGTTCAATGCGACGTACAGCGCAAGCAAAGCTTACGTGTTGAGCCTGACTCAGTCGTTGAACGCGGAGCTTGCGGGCACCGGCGTCCAGGTTCAAGCGGTGTTGCCGGGCGTAACACGCACCGAGATTTTGGAGCGCTCCGGTATCGATGCGTCCCAGATTCCGGCGGACATGATCATGGAGGCGGGGGAGATGGTTGACGCGGCATTGTCGGGTCTGGATCAGGGTGAGTTGATCACCATTCCTTCGTTGCCGAATGCCTCCGAGTGGGAGGCCTTTATGGCGGCGCGTCATGCGATGGCGCCGAATCTGTCCAGAAGCACGGCCGCCACGCGTTACAAGTGAGGCGCCATGAATCGGCTTGAGGTATTTGCGCTATGAGTAATCGTCGAGTGGTAGTCACGGGCATGGGCCTGGTGTCGCCGTTGGGTAGCGGCGTCGAAACGGTTTGGGCGCGTCTGTTGGCCGGGCGCTCCGGGTTGCGGGCGTTGCCGGACGATGTGATTGCCGACCTATCGACCAAGGTCGGTGGCGCGGTGCAGTCCCTGGCGGAAGATCCCGAGGCGGGTTTTGATCCGGATCGGGCGACGCCGCCCAAAGAGCAGAAGAAGATGGATCGTTTCATTATGTTTGCCATGGAGGCAGCGCGTCAGGCACTGGAGCAGGCCGGTTGGCAACCGCAGGACGCCAACGCCCAGGAACGCACTGCCACCATTATCGGCTCGGGCGTGGGTGGTTTCGGCGCGATTGCCGATGCGGTGCGCACCACCGACAGCCGTGGCCCGCGACGTTTGTCGCCGTTCACCATTCCTTCGTTTCTGGTCAACCTCGCCGCGGGCCATGTGTCAATCGAGCATGGTTTCAAGGGCCCTTTGGGGGCTCCGGTAACGGCGTGTGCGGCCGGGGTTCAGGCGATTGGTGACGCGGCGCGGCTGATTCGATGTGGCGAGGCGGACATTGCCGTGTGTGGCGGGGCGGAGGCGGCGATCGATCGTGTCAGTCTCGCCGGGTTCGCGGCGGCTCGAGCCTTGTCCAGCGGTTACAACGACACGCCGGAGCGCTCTTCGCGACCGTTCGACAGTGGTCGCGATGGCTTTGTGATGGGCGAGGGTTCGGGCCTTCTGGTGATCGAATCCCTGGAACATGCCCTGGCGCGCGGTGCTCAGCCGCTGGCGGAGCTGGTCGGTTATGGCACCAGTGCTGATGCCTATCACCTGACTGCGGGGCCTGAAGATGGCAGCGGTGCACGTCGGGCGATGTCGCTGGCGTTGGCCCAAGCGGGCATTTCGCCAGCGCAGGTGCAGCATCTCAACGCTCACGCCACTTCTACCCCGGTTGGGGATTTGGGGGAATTGGCGGCCATCAAGTCGTTGTTCGGCTCGGACAACAACATAGCCGTGACAGCGACCAAGTCCGCGACCGGGCATTTGCTCGGCGCTGCTGGCGGGATCGAGGCGATCTTCACCCTATTGGCACTCCGCGATCAGGTGGTGCCGGCCACGCTTAACTTCGATAATCCGGATCCGGCTACCCAAGGCGTGGACATCGTTCACGGTCAGGCACGGCCAATGACGATTGAGTACGCGATGTCCAACGGCTTCGGGTTTGGCGGCGTGAACGCTAGCGTGTTGTTCAAACGCTGGGAAGGCTAGTTCGCCGGGATGGCACGAATAGTGATTACTCATTCGCTGACGATTGTTGAACAATCACGAGGCATTGAGTATGAGCAGCGGACTGTCCCTGGCCGACCACATCACATTGGAGTTACGCGCTGACATCATCGGCGGTCGTTTGCTGCCCGGTATGGCGCTGGTGGAAAACGATCTGGTGTCGGCCTACAACGCCTCGCGAAACACAATTCGCGAGGCGTTGCACCGCTCGTCGCAACTGCGTCTGGTGTTTTGCACCGCTCCCGATGAGTCACGTTTTCAGGCGCCCTGGCTGGCGCGTGACCGGCAGATACATGACTTGCTGGCCGACGGCGACAAACGCGCGGCCGGGGACGCCATGAGCCTTTATCTCGACGACTCCGAACACCTCCTGTTGCAGATGCTTGCCCCTTCTTCCCATCACTGATCGAGGATTTTGTGCCATGTACAAAGACTATCCGGCGGCCTATCAAGTCAGCAAAGGCTCGGCCTTGCAGGTGGACACAGCTTTTTACGAACAGATCCGTGACCAGAAGACCGGGCGTACGCTGATCGAGCAGTTCGAAGTGCCGATCCGCACCGGCCGCGCCTGGAATGTGCCGGCCGGGCATGTGTTCAGGGTCACGACCCCGGTCGGCCCGCAAGTCGGGGATTTCAATGTCTGGAATGCTCACGACCCGCGCGAACGCTTGTGGGCTGCGCGAACCCGACAGTTGCAAGGGGCGCATGTCAGCACCCATGACAGGCTCTGGTCGAACCTGCCTTTCTTACGACCGCTGGTGACCATCACCGATGATAGCCTGGCCGGGTACGGCATCGACGAACATGGCGGGCGTTTGCACGATTTGCTGGGGACGCGCTGCGATCCGTATGTGAACAAAATGCTCACCGGTGAGGATTTCCATCATCACTGCCACTCGAATTTGACTCGCGCCGTGTTACCGCATGGTCTGACCGAGTTCGACGTGCATGATGTGCTGAACATTTTCCAGTGCACCGGCCTGAATCATGACGACATGTACTTCATGAAAGCTTGTCCGGCGCAGAAGGGCGATTACCTGGAGTTCTTTGCCGAGATTGATTTGCTGTGCGCGTTGTCGACGTGCCCGGGTGGGGATTTGTCACTGGCCATGTGGGGGCCGGATGCGCAGGATCCGCTGAGTGTGTGTCGCCCGCTGGGGGTGGAGATTTATCGGTTGGAGGAGTCGTTGCTTGAGGGCTGGAGCCAGCCAGAACGTGCTGCGTACAAAGGGCTGCATGGCTTGCACATTGCCAAGGCCGATTGGGAAAAGTAGAAACGGTTTTGTGGCGAGGGGGCTTGTCGGAACGCCGCATCGCCCCGTTCGGCTGCGAAGCAGTCGTTAAAACTCACAACCGTTGCGTGACAGACGCAATGAGGTTGGATGTTTTAGGGCCGCTTCGCGCCCCAGCGGGAGCAAGCTCCCTCGCCACAATTGTGTGCTAGCGGTCCTGCGCATCCTTGGCATCCGCTTCTGCATTGCGTTCGGCGACGCGTTTGCGTTGCTCTTCGGTCAGTTCGACCTTGTTGGCAGTGTCGCGCAGCATCATCAAACCGCCAACGATCGAGCCGATGGCAACGATCAGAATCAACCAGGCATACCAGGGCATAGGGCTCTCCTTGAGGGCAGGCCGATTGGCGGGTTTCGCCGACCGATCGTGCATACCACTTTGAGCGATTAATTTTCGCAGTGGTTCCATTCTATGCCTGATATGCCGTAGACGCCGTACATCCTTGCAGGCGCGGTGTGTGAAGTTAGAGCCCGGTCAACATCGCATCCGCCGGCGCATCGGCACGCAATTGTGCCGTCAGCATGAAGTACACGAAACCCACTGCCATGAAGCCGAGGAAGATCAACCCGATCAAGGTGTTGAACCAGGCCATCGCCACCAGGCAAACCACCGCCAGCACCAGTGCAATGAATGGCACCAATGGATAGCAAGGCGCGCGGAAAGTGCGTTCCAGGTTCGGTTCGGTTTTGCGCAGTTTGAACAGGCTGAGCATGCTCATGATGTACATCACGATCGCGCCGAATACCGCCATGGTGATCATCGCTGCCGTCAGCGTCATGCCGCCGAGGTTGATCAAACCGTCGCTGTAGATCGCCGCGATGCCGATCACGCCACCGGCGATGATCGCCCGGTGCGGGGTCTGGAAGCGCGACAGTTTGGCCAGGGATGCCGGCAGGTAACCGGCCCGGGCGAGGGCGAAGAACTGCCGCGAGTAGCCGAGGATGATCCCGTGAAAACTCGCCACCAGACCGAACAGGCCAATCCACACCAGCATATGCAACCAGCCGGAGCTTTCGCCGACCACGGCTTTCATGGCTTGCGGCAGCGGACCGTTGATGTTCGACAGGGTGCGCCAGTCGCCGACGCCGCCGGCAAAGAACATCACGCCCATGGCCAGCAGCACCAGGGTCAGGATGCCGCTGATGTAGGCCTTGGGAATCGTGCGTTTCGGGTCCTTGGCTTCTTCGGCAGCCATGGCTGCACCTTCGATGGCCAGGAAGAACCAGATGGCAAATGGAATGGCCGCGAACATCCCGGCAATCGCTGGCGCACCGAACACATCAGAACCGGCCCAGCCGTTGAGGGCGAAGTTACTGAAGCTGAACGCCGGGGCGACCACGCCCATGAACACCAGCAATTCGGCGACCGCCAATACGCAGACCACCAGTTCGAAGGTCGCGGCGAGTTTTACGCCGAGGATGTTCAGGCCCATAAACACGATGTAGGCACCGACCGCGGCGTGTTTCGGATCGAGGGCCGGAAACTGCACGTTCAGGTAGGCACCAATAGCCAACGCAATCGCCGGTGGGGCGAAGACGAATTCGATCAGCGTCGCCAGCCCGGCAATCAATCCACCTTTTTCACCAAAGGCGCGGCGGCTGTAGGCAAAGGGGCCGCCGGCATGGGGAATCGCCGTGGTCAGTTCGGTGAAACTGAAGATGAAGCAGGTGTACATGGTGGCGACCATAAAAGAGGTCACCAGAAAACCCAGTGTCCCGGCAACGCCCCAGCCATAACTCCAGCCGAAGTACTCACCGGAAATCACCAGCCCGACCGCGATACCCCACAGGTGCAGCGTGCCCAGCGTGGGTTTGAGTTGTGTGTTCATGCGTTGCTCCCCGAACGGTTTGGAATGCTCGGGGGAGGGCGTGTGCAGTGCGCGTGCCATTTTGCAGGTGAGCGTCGTAAAGCGCTGAAAGCTGTCGTATCGGGGATGTTCGCGGCGGGATGGGGGCTTTTTGTGCGCCAGTTGGGGGCGTTGGTGTCTGTTCTGCCGTCTTCGCGAGCAAGCCCGCTCCCACATTTGGAATACGTTTGCCCGCACAACGTCGATCCCTGTGGGAGCGGGCTTGCTCGCGAAGAGGCCCGCCCGAACACCGCTGTAACCGCAGCATAAGACCACTCTTTACGCATTCTTTATTCCCGGCCCCACCCCTCGATCTCGCGCCTTTACAGCCTCCCTGCCGACAATCCCTCCACACGCGGCAATACGCCGTAACAGGGAGAATTTCCATGAGCGTTCTGGACGGGGTGTCACTGCTATTGGCAGTGGGGCTGTTCATTTATCTGTTGGTTGCGCTGTTGCGCGCGGACCGGAACTAGGAGCGGCTATGCACAGTTATGACTATTGGCTGATCCTCGCCTTCTTCGCCGTGGTGCTGATCCCGGCACCGTTTCTGGGGCGCTTCTACTACAAGGTGATGGAAGGGCAGCGTACCTGGCTTTCGCCGATTCTCGGGCCGGTGGAGCGTGGTTGCTATCGAGTGGCCGGCGTTGATCCGCAGGTCGAACAGAGCTGGCAGAAATACACCCTGGCCTTGCTCGCCTTTAACCTCGCGGGTTTTTTGCTGCTGTTTGCGATCCTGCTGTTTCAGGATTACTTGCCGCTGAATCCGCAAAACCTGCCAGGTCAGGAATGGACGCAAGCGTTCAACACCGCCGTCAGCTTCATGACCAATACCAACTGGCAGTCCTACAGCGGCGAAGCGACCCTCAGCTACCTGAGTCAGATGGTCGGCCTCACCGTGCAGAACTTCGTCAGCGCCGCCACCGGCCTCGCTGTGTTGGTTGCGCTGTGTCGCGGCATCGGTCGAAAATCCACCAAAACCCTGGGCAACTTCTGGGTCGACATGACCCGCGCCACCCTCTACGGCCTGTTGCCGTTGTGCCTGCTGCTGGCGCTGTTTCTGGTCTGGCAGGGCGTGCCTCAAACCTTCGCTCATTACGTGAATGCCGTGACGATGCAAGGCGTCGATCAGGTGATCCCGCTCGGCCCGGCCGCCAGCCAGATTGCGATCAAGCAACTGGGCACCAACGGCGGTGGCTTCTTCGGCGTCAACTCGGCGCATCCGTTCGAAAACCCGACGGCCTGGAGCAACCTGTTCGAAGTCTCCTCGATCATTCTGATTCCGGTGGCGCTGGTGTTCACCTTCGGCCATTACGTGAAAGACCTGCGTCAGAGCCGCGCGATCATCGCCTGCATGCTGGCGCTGTTTTTGATCGGTGGCGCGACGTCACTGTGGGCTGAATACCAACCCAATCCGACCCTGGCCAACGTCGCCGTTGAACAGACCGCGCCGCTGGAAGGCAAGGAAGCACGTTTTGGTACCACCGCTACGGTGCTGTGGTCGGTGACCACCACCGCGGCGTCGAACGGTTCGGTCAATGGCATGCACGACAGCCTCAACCCGCTGAGCGGCATGGTCGCGATGATCAACATGATGGTCGGCGAAGTGATCTTCGGCGGCGTCGGAGCCGGGCTCTACGGCATGTTGCTCAACGTGCTGATCGCAGTGTTCCTCGCCGGGCTGATGATTGGCCGTACTCCGGAATACCTCGGCAAGAAACTGCAAGCCCGGGAAGTTCAGTTGCTGGTGGTGACTTTGCTGGTGATGCCAGTCGGCGTGCTGGTGCTCGGCGCGATCGCCGCCAGTCTGCCAGGCCCGGTCGCGGCGGTGAGTAACCCCGGTGCTCACGGTTTCAGTCAGTTGCTTTATGCCTACACCTCCGCCAGTGCCAACAACGGTTCGGCGTTTGCTGGATTTGGGGCGAACACAGCGTTCCACAACCTGATGTTGGGGCTGGGCATGTTGATCGGGCGCTTCGGTTACATCCTCCCGGTGCTGGCGTTGGCTGGCAGCCTGGCGATGAAGAAAACCGCACCGATTGGCCAGAACAGTTTCCCGACTCACGGCCCGCTGTTCGTGACGCTATTGACCGTGACCATTTTGCTGGTGGGTGGTTTGACCTTCTTGCCGACCTTGGCGTTGGGCCCGATTGCTGAACACCTGAGCCTGGGCTTCTAAGGGGAATCCATGATGAATATGCCCGCAACTAAAGCCGCCGTCGTCAAGGCGCCGGAACAACCGAAAACCGCGATCTCGGCCCTCTGGCGCCCGGCGCTGGTGCAAGCGTTCGTCAAGCTCGACCCACGGCAATTGCAACGTGCACCGGTGATGCTGGTAGTAGAGCTGACCGCGATTCTGACCACTGTGCTGTGCTTCATTCCCGACAACGCCGTGCCGACTTTTGTCGCCGCGCAAATCGCGTTGTGGCTGTGGTTCACCGTGCTGTTTGCCAACTTCGCCGAAGCACTGGCCGAAGGTCGCGGCAAGGCTCGCGCCGACAGCCTCAAGGCCGGCAGCGAAGGCTTGAGTGCCCGGCGAAAAAACGCCAATGGCAGTTTTCAAGTGGTGCCGGCCACCAGCCTGCGCAAGGATGATGTGGTGCGCGTCGAAGCGGGGGAGATGATTCCCGGTGACGGCGAGGTGATCGAAGGCATCGCGGCGGTCAACGAAGCAGCGATTACCGGTGAATCGGCGCCCGTGATTCGTGAGTCCGGTGGCGACCGCTCGGCTGTCACCGGCAACACTCGACTGGTGTCCGACTGGCTGCTGGTGCGCATCACCGCCAACCCCGGCGAGTCGACCCTTGACCGCATGATCGCGCTGGTCGAAGGCGCCAAACGCCAGAAAACCCCGAACGAAGTGGCGTTGGATATCCTGCTGATCGGCCTGACCCTGATCTTCCTGTTGGTGGTGGTGACCCTGCAACCGTTCGCCCACTTCGCCAACGGCAGCCTGCCGCTGGTGTTTCTGGTGGCGTTATTGGTCACGTTGATTCCGACCACCATCGGCGGTTTGTTGTCGGCCATCGGTATCGCCGGGATGGATCGTCTGGTGCGCCTGAACGTGATCGCCAAATCCGGACGCGCCGTGGAAGCGGCGGGGGACGTTCACGTCCTGCTGCTGGACAAAACCGGCACCATCACCTTCGGCAACCGTCGCTGCTCCGCGGTCTATGCCGCGCCTGGCGTCACCGCCAAAGAGCTGGCCGAAGGCGCGTTGTTCGCCTCTCTTGCGGATGACACCGCTGAAGGCAAATCCATCGTCGAGTACTTGCGCGCTCTTCACCCGCAACCCGAGCCGTCCGCCGAGGTACTGACCGCCGTGCCGTTCAGCGCTGAAACCCGCCTGTCTGGTGTCGACTATCAGGGCCGGGTCTATCGCAAAGGCGCGGTGGATTCGCTGCTGACCTTCGTCGGCCTGAAACGCGCCGATCTGGCAGCGCCTCTGTCGCGGGAAATCGACAAGATCGCTCAGAGTGGCGGCACGCCTTTGCTGGTGTGCGCCGACGGCAAATTGCTCGGCGTCATCCACCTCAAGGACGTGGTCAAGCCTGGCATCCGCGAGCGTTTCGCCGAACTGCGCAAACTGGGGATTCGCACGGTCATGGTCACCGGCGACAACCCGCTGACCGCTGCGGCGATTGCTGCCGAAGCCGGCGTGGATGACGTGCTGGCCGAAGCCACGCCGGAGAAAAAACTGGCGCGCATTCGTCACGAGCAGAACGACGGTCGGCTGGTTGCCATGTGCGGCGACGGCGCCAACGACGCCCCGGCCCTGGCTCAGGCGGACGTCGGCATGGCGATGAACGACGGCACACAAGCGGCGCGGGAAGCGGCGAACATGGTCGATCTCGACAGCGACCCGACCAAGCTGCTGGACGTGGTGCAGATCGGCAAGGAATTGCTGGTGACCCGCGGAGCGCTGACGACCTTTTCCATCGCCAACGACGTGGCCAAGTACTTCGCGATCCTGCCGGCGCTGTTCGCCTCGATCTACCCGCAACTGGGTGCGCTCAACGTCATGCACTTGAGCAGTCCCCAGAGCGCGATTCTGTCGGCGATTGTGTTCAACGCCCTGATCATTGTGGTGCTGATTCCGCTGGCGCTACGCGGTGTGCGGGTGCAGGCGGTGAGTGCGGCGGCGTTGCTGCGGCGCAATCTGCTGATCTATGGGCTGGGCGGGATTCTGGTGCCGTTCGTGGGGATCAAGGCGATCGACATGTTGTTGACGGCGTTGCATCTGGTTTGACGGTTGCTGCTTGAGGCAGGGGCTTTTGTGGCGAGGGAGCTTGCTCCCGCTGGGCTGCGAAGCAGCCCCACCTCAGGCCACCGTGTTTATTCAGGTACACCGCATTCACCAGGTTTACGACTGCTGCGCAGCCGAGCGGGAGCAAGCTCCCTCGCCACAGGTGATGTGTGTGCCTTCCGAGTGATGAATATTCTTCGAATCGAGGATTGTGAAATGTCCACACTGATACGTCCGGCCCTGAGCCTGCTGATGCTGATGACCCTGATCACCGGCGTCGCCTACCCATTGGTGGTCACCGGCGTGGCCCAAGTCGCCTTCCCGGACCAGGCCAACGGCAGCCTGGTGCGAGATGCCGACGGCAAGGTCCGTGGCTCTTCGCTGATCGCCCAGGATTTCGTCGGCGATGCTTGGTTCCACCCACGGCCATCGGCCGGTGCCTTTGCCACCGTGTCGAGCAGCGCCAGTAACCTTTCTCCCAGCAATCCGGCGCTGGCCACTCGGGTTATCGACGAGGCCAATAAACTGCTGATACCCGGCCAGGGTCCGGTGCCGTTGGCCTTGCTGACCACCTCCGGCAGCGGCCTCGATCCGCACTTGCCACCGGCCGCGATTGCCTATCAACTGGCGCGTGTCGCGGCGGCGCGCAATCTGCCGGTGTCTACGCTTGAGCAACTGCTGGGTGCGCATATCGAGCAGCCGTTGGTTGGGCCGCCGGTGGTGAATGTGTTGGCGCTGAATATGGCGCTGGAAAAACTGTAGATCGGTGGTGGCGCCATTCGCGAGCAAGCCCGCTCCCACATTAGATCTGTGAACGCTGAAGATCCCTTGTGGGAGCGGGCTTGCTCGCGAAGGCGGCTGAACAATCACCACTTCAACATCTGAAAAAAGAGATCCCCAAGCATGAGCAACTCCGGCCGCGCCGACGCGCTGTTAGCAGACCTGCCCCGCGATGGCCGTGGCCGGCTCAAGGTATTCCTTGGCGCAGCCCCGGGGGTGGGCAAGACCTACGCCATGCTGCAAGCCGCCCACACTCAACTGCGCCAGGGCGTGAAAGTCATGGCCGGGGTGGTCGAGACCCACGGTCGCGCCGAAACCGAAGCGCTACTGGCTGGCTTGCCGCAGCAGCCATTGGTGCGCTCGGAATATCGCGGCGTGATGCTCGAAGAATTGGACCTCGACGGCCTGCTTGCCGCGAAACCGAAACTGGTATTGGTGGACGAACTGGCCCACAGCAATGCCCCCGGCAGTCGTCACGCCAAACGCTGGCAAGACATCCAGGAATTGCTGGCCGCCGGCATCGACGTGTTCACCACGGTCAACGTCCAGCATCTGGAAAGTCTCAACGATCAGGTGCGCGGCATCACCGGCGTACAGGTGCGCGAAACCCTGCCGGACTGGGTGTTGCAAGAAGCCTACGAACTGCTGCTGATCGACCTGCCGCCGCGCGAGTTGCTGGAGCGTCTGCGCGACGGCAAAGTCTACGTGCCGGAGCAGGCACGGGCGGCCATCGATGCGTTCTTCACCCAGACCAACCTCACGGCCCTGCGTGAACTGGCGATGCAAACCGCAGCCGCTCAGGTCGATAACGATCTGGCCCAGGGTTATCGCCAGTTGGGGCAGGCCGCACCGGCCGTGCGCGGTCGTTTGTTGGTGGGCGTCGATGGCGATGCTCAGGCCGAGCGTCTGGTGCGCCACGCCAGTCGAGTGGCCCAGCGACGGCATTTGCCGTGGAGCCTGGTGCATGTGGACAACGGCCGTGTGCGCGACGAGCAATCGCGCCTGCGCCTGCAAAGCGCTCAGCAACTGGCCGAACGCCTCGGTGGTGAAGTGGTGTTGCTGCGCGCCGGTGAGGTGGCGAAGACGTTGATCCAGCACGCCGCTGAACGACGCGCCAGCCTGGTGCTGGTGGGCCAGTCGCGCCAGCGTTTGCGTCGACGGTTGTTCGGCGGCGGTCTGGCGTCTCGCTTACTGCGCGATGCTCGCGGGCTGGAAATCAACGTGCTCGACAGCGATCACGAACAGCATCAACCGCGCCAACGCTCGGCGCAGTCGCTGGTCTGGTTCGACTACGCGTTGGCGCTGGTGGCGACGGTGCTCGCTAGTGCCTTGGCCTGGGCGGTGTCGAGCGTTTTGCCGCTGCCCAACATCTCGCTGGTGTTCCTCGCAGCGGTGTTGCTGGTGGCGGTGCGCAGCAGCCTCGGCCCTGCATTGGCCTGCGCGGTGCTGTCGTTTCTGACCTATGACTTTTTGTTCATTCCGCCGAATTTCTCCTTCAGAATCCAGCGCGAAGAAGACGTGTTGACCTTGCTGTTCTTTCTGCTGATGGCGGCCCTCACCGGCAACCTTGCGGCGCGGCAAAGGCGGCAATTGCAGGCCTTGCGCGACACCCAGGAAGAGACCAGCGAACTGCTCGACCTGTCGCGCAAACTCACCGCCGCCACCGACCGTCAGGCCGTGGTCAGCGCTGCGGCGCAACACCTCAACGGCTGGACCGACCTGAAACTGTGCCTGCTCAATCGCGATGGTCAGAGCGGCTGGAAAGTTGAAACCGGCGGGCCGCTGGAGTTCTCGGAAGCCGAGCGCGCCGCCGCCGACTGGGCCTGGCAACACGACCAACCGGCCGGCGCAGGCACCGGCACCTTGCCGTTCGGGCGCTGGTGGTGGTGGCCGTTGTCGGTGGACGATGGACCGTTGGCTCTGCTCGGCGTGTGTGCCAAAGAAGGTCAGACCCTGAGCGGCCAGCGTCGGCGCTTGCTGACCGCGCTGAGCCAACCGCTGGCCCAAGCATTGGCCCGCGCGCAACTGGCCGATGACCTTGAAGCGGCGCGCTTGCATGGTGAAACCGAGCAACTGCGCAGCGCACTGCTGGCCTCGGTGTCCCACGATTTACGCACGCCGCTGACCTCCATGCGCGGCAGCATCGACAGCCTGTTGGCGCTTGGCGAGGCGATTCCCCTGGAGGACCGTCGCGAACTGCTCGAAGGCACCCGCGATGAAGCCGAACGGCTGGATCGCTACATCCAAAACCTGCTGGACATGACTCGTCTCGGTCACGGCGCCCTGAAGTTGGCGCGGGATTGGGTGTCGCCGGGAGACATCGTCGGCAGTTCGCTCAATCGTCTGCGCGCGGTGCTGGCGTCGCTGCAGGTCATTACCGAAGTGCCGGCCGAATTGCCGCTGCTCTTTGTGCATGCCGCGTTGATCGAACAAGCACTGGTCAATGTGCTGGAAAACGCCGCGCGTTTCTCACCACCTCGCGGGCGTCTTGAATTGCGTGCCGGGACCACTGACAGCGAGCTGTTTTTTTCGGTGAGCGATGAAGGGCCGGGGATTCCGGAGGAGGAGCGGGCGAAGATTTTCGACATGTTCTACACCGCCGCTCGCGGCGATCGCGGCGGGCAGGGCACCGGGTTGGGGCTGGCGATCTGTCAGGGCATGGTCGGTGCCCATGGCGGGCGGATCAGCGTCGCCGATGGCATCGAAGGACGCGGCACCTGCATCACGCTGCATTTGCCGTTGCAGACTCAACCGGGATTGGACAGTGAAGCCTGATCTCGTCTGCGCTACTCTCTTGCCACTTCTTTGTGTTGATGTGAATTCATGAGCCAGACCGCGACCATTTTGGTCATCGATGATGAACCGCAGATCCGCAAATTCCTGCGCATCAGCCTCGCCTCCCAAGGCTACAAAGTGCTGGAGGCCGGCACCGGCACGGAAGGCCTGGCCGAGGCCGCATTGAACAAACCCGACCTGCTGGTGCTCGACCTCGGCCTGCCGGACATGGACGGTCAGCAGGTGCTGCGCGAGTTTCGCGAGTGGTCGACGGTGCCGGTACTGGTGCTCTCGGTGCGCGCCAGCGAAGGGCAGAAAGTCCAAGCCCTGGATGGCGGTGCCAACGACTACGTGACCAAGCCGTTCGGCATCCAGGAATTTCTGGCCCGAGTGCGCGCGTTGCTACGTCAGGCGCCGACCGGTGAAGCTCAGGAAGCGGCGCTCAGTTTCGGTCCGCTCACCGTGGACCTGGCTTATCGCCGGGTGCTATTGGACGGCGCCGAAGTGGCGCTGACGCGCAAGGAATATGCGGTACTGGCGCAACTGGCGCGGCATCCGGGGCGGGTCATCACCCAGCAGCAATTGCTCAAGGATATTTGGGGGCCGACTCACACCGAGGACAGCCACTATCTGCGGATAGTGGTCGGGCACCTTCGGCAGAAACTGGCGGATGATCCGACTCAGCCACGGTTCATCGTCACCGAGGCGGGGGTGGGGTATCGGTTGTTGAGTGAGGGTAGTCTTTAGTCCTGTATTGATTGATCTGACGCTTTCGCGAGCAAGCCCGCTCCCACATTAGCTCGGTGATGAGCACAAACTGTGTGAACACTGAAGATCCACTGTGGGAGCGGGCTTGCTCGCGAAGGCGCCGGATCAGTCACCGCCAATCTTCATTTCGCTCATTCTCATACCGATCCAGCGTATCCCGCGCAATCTCGCGCCCCAATGCGATCAACTCCGGCGCCTTGTAGAACTCGAAAAACCGGCAGACCCGCTTGGGCACGTTGATCAAGATATCCGGCGGATACCCTGCAATCTTGTACTGCGCCAATGACGTCTGCATCACCTCGAAACTCTGGTTGATCAGGTCCAGCAAGGACGCCGGCCCGACGTTGTCGATGATGAACGACCCGGTGGCGGACTTCGGTGCGCCGTTGCTTTCCGGGGCCGCCGCCGGTTGCTGGCCTTCAGGCTTGGCGGATTCGATCCAGGGATTGATCTCCCCAGCTTCTGCCATCAATGCTTCCTTTTCCAGCAGCAGCAATTGTTCGGCCTGTTTGCGGCGGAAGGGCAATTTCGAGCCCAGCGAGTTGATCAGACTGTCGAAGCGGGTCTTGAACGCGGCCGGGCGCTGGATCACCGGCAGTTGATAGTGACCCTGGTTGGTGGAGTTGAGGTTGACCGCGATGATCAGGTCGCAATGGCTCGACACCACCGGCACGATCGGCAACGGGTTGAGAATACCGCCGTCCACCAGCATTCGATTGCCTTGCATCACCGGCGTGAACAGGCTGGGGATCGCTGCGGAGGCGCGCATGGCCTGGTGCAGGCAGCCTTCCTGGAACCAGATTTCCTGCTGGTTGGTCAGGTCCGTGGCGACGGCCGTGTAGGGGATGCGCAGGTCTTCGATGTTGATTTCGCCGACGATCTTGCGGATCTGCCCGAAGACTTTTTCCCCGCGAATTGCGCCCAGGCGAAAGCTGACGTCCACCAGACGCAAGACGTCGAGGTAATCCAGGCTCTCGATCCAGTCGCGATAATCGTCGAGTTTACCGGCGGCATAGATCCCGCCGACCACCGCGCCCATGGAGCAACCAGCGATGCAGGCGATGTCGTAGCCGCGCCGTTCGATCTCTTCAATGACGCCGATATGGGCGTAGCCCCGGGCGCCACCCGAGCCCAACACCAGTGCGACACGCTTTTTCATGAATCGACCTCTCTGACAAGGTTCAACAATGCACCTATCGAGGGGCAAGCTTCAATCGCTATGGTCGCTCGGCGAGGCCAGTGCGTCGTTTTTTGACACTCTGGGAGGGCGAATGGGTATTCTCGCGGGCGCTGTAATTTTCACGGCGGGTTTCCAATGCGGGCCCAAGGCACTTTTCACGTGCCAGACCGTCTTACGTGCATGCATGTTTACCTATCTTTGAGGTGTGAGTGATGAAAGTCTGGATCTGTGTGCCATTGATTGCCCTGGCACTCGCCGGTTGTGCCGGTAAAACCGCTTACCGTGACAGCTGCGGTAGCCAGCTCGACGCCGCCTGGCGTGAACTGGACCTGGCCAAGGTCGAGGGCTTCGCCGGGACCGTCAGCTACTCCAAGGCGCTGTCGTTGCTGACCGGTGCCAAGACCCAGCAGCAATTCGAAGCATACGAAGGTTGTACCAAAAAGGCCGAGAAGGCGCGCTTCTACATTCGTGAGTCCCGCGCGGGCCGATAGAAGCAGCTACAGTCTATAAGCAGCAGGCGACCAGTGCGTCGTGCCGGCTTCAGGCTTACTGCTTGAAGCCTGCCGTTGTTTACGGAGAAAACCATGATCGATCGGTTGGTGGCTGGTGTTCTGAGCCTGGACATTCGCCTGCTCGCCTGTCAGGCACGCTTGAGTGCCCGCACCGACTCTGAAGCGCTGCACGATCTACGCACCACCGTGCGCCGTTTGCGTAGCTTGCTGCGGCCCTTGCGCGGTTTGCCCGGGGTCGAGCAACTGGAAGCGGCGGCATCCCGGGTCGGTGACTTGACCACGCCGTTGCGCGATCGCGAAGTGCTGGCGGCGTACTTGCTCCAGCATGGTCAACCCGAGGCCGCGCAGCGGCGTATGGCGCAGATGGCCGAGGCTTATCCCATCGTGGCGGCGAGCCCGGAGGTGGCGCAGATGTTGATGATCCTCGACGCCTTTCCGCGTTTCCTGCGGGCTTCCCAGCGTCAGGGCTTGCTCAAGGGCTTGCGCAAGCGCATCGAAAAACGTCTGGGTAAACAATGGAAGAAACTCGACAAGGCTCTGCATGACCCGACCCATGACCGCCATCGTTTGCGCCTGCTGATCAAGAGAGTGCGCTATGGCATCGAAGCCTATCCCGAACTGGACCGTTTGCCGGAAGCGGCGCTGCCCAGACTGAAAGCGGCCCAGTCCGCTCTGGGTGATTGGCACGACAGCTGGCAGTGGCTGGACCGCGCCAAGGAAGAGCCCGATTTGCAGCCCTGTGTCGCGGTCTGGAAAACCACCTTGGCCAAGGCTGAAGAGAACGCCGACCGCGTCCTCGACAAACTCAGCGCCGCCTGCTTTAAATCCTGAAACCACCAAAGATCAACTGTGGGAGCGGGCTTGCTCGCGAAAGCGGTCTGACATTCAACGCAAATGTTGAATGTCAGACCGCTTTCGCGAGCAAGCTGAACTGGTCCAGTAATTTTGGACATTATTTTCGGTTCTCACGCGGCCAT
>NZ_AZRW02000031.1 GCF_000512695.2 Pseudomonas sp. QTF5
GAGCCCCCTGCGAAAGCTTAGTGGGCGATCGCAGAGGGCGGCGGGGGTAGCCATTTCATTATTAGATCTTCAGTGAACACAAGTTTTGTGTCCGGCAAAAATCAAGTGTGGGAGCGGGCTTGCTCGCGAAGGGGCCGGAACAGGCAGCCAACACATCAGCCGCTACGACTGCGCAACCACTGCAAAAACCCCTTCTTCGCCACCACCTTAGGCACTTCCTGAATCAGCGTCTGAGCCGTATGCATACGGAAATCCAGCAAGGCCTTCATCGCTTCGTTGATGTCATGGCGAGCATCCAGGCACGGTTTGAGGTATTCCTTCTCGATGCGATAAAGCGTGCAAAAAGTCTTGGCCGAAAAGTCGGCGAGCGCCGATTCATCGGAAAGAATCCCGGCCTCGCCGATCACCTCACCCGGCCCCATGCGCCCGGCCTCGAACTTTTTGCCACCGCGACTCAGCGCCACTGACACCACACCAGACTCGATGATGAACAGATGATCGCTGACCTCCCCCGCCGGCAGGATCATTTCGCCTGCGCGGAAGGTTTGCAGCTTCATGTTCTGGCTAAAGGTTTCTTTCTCCTCCTGACGCAGGGTCGAGAAGATGTTCGAGCTGTCCAGCAGCGCTCGCGGCCGGGACAGGATGGCAGGCGCGCTGGGTTCGACGCTCGACAACAGGCTGACACCGGACGCCTGCAAATGCCGGAATGCCAGATCGAATAGCAGATTACGCACCATGCGCTTCTGATCCATGGAGACCACGAAGCCGCTGATTTCGTATTCCACGCCGGTGCTGCCGGAGCTTTTCAACGACACGCTCGGCGCCGGTTTGGCCAACAGGAAGCGGCACCCTTGCATGGCCCGCTCCAGTGCATCAATCACCGTTTGCGGACGAGCATGGGGGCTGACTTGCAAGCTGATCGACACCCCGAAAATGTCACTGGGCCGGCTGAAGTTGACGATCTTGGCTTTGGCCGCCAGGGAGTTGGGAATTACCGCCATGCTGCCTTGCGCGGTTTGCAGGCGCGTGGCACGCCAGTCGATATCGGTGACCCGGCCTTCGGTGCCGTCGATGGAGATCCAGTCATCCAGTTGATAGGGTTTGGTGGTGTTCAGGACGATTCCGGAGAACACGTCGCTAAGGGTGCTTTGCAAGGCCAGGCCGACGATGATCGCCAACGCGCCGGACGTTGCCAGCACGCCCTTGACCGGCAATTCGAGTACGTACGCCAGGGCGGCGATGACCGCGATCAGGAAAATCACTGCGCCGAGCAGATCCTGCAGCAAACGCCCGGTGTGCCCGACCCGTTGCATCATCACCGCGCCGATCAATACCGTCAGGGTGCGCGCGGCGAACAGCCACCAGCCAATTTGCAAACCGGTCGCCGCCAGGTGCAACGGCACATTATCGGCCCAGGGCGCCGGTTCCATGGGGTTCAAGCCTTCGTTGAACAGCAGCACGCTGAACAGCGAAAAAATCACCAGCCGCACCGCCAGTTTCCAGTTGCTGCCGCTGGCGGTGATCAAACGCCACAGCCCCAGATCGATCAGGATCAGAATCAGCGCGCTGAGCAACGGGTGATCGGTGAGCAGTGACAGCATCAAGCAACTCCAGCAAGGGTAATGGCGCGAAGATCTCACAGATTGTAGGAGCTGGCGAAGCCTCCGATCGACAAAACACCACAAAACCAATGTGGAAGCGGGCTTGCTCGCGAAAACGGTGTAACAGTCAACGTTATTGTTGAATGTTAAGCAGCCTTCGCGAGCAAGCCCGCTCCCACATTAGATAGATGTTGCCGGGTTACTTGGCGTTGGTCAGGGTGTTGTAGCTGGTCATCAGATTGCGGTAGTCCGGGATGTGGTTGGAGAACAGGGTCGCCAGACCTTCCACGTCGTTGCGCCAGTCGCGATGCAGTTCACAGGCCAGGCCGAACCAGGTCATCAACTGGGCACCGGAGGACGACATGCGATCCCACGCCGATTGACGGGTCAATTCGTTGAAGGTGCCGGAAGCATCGGTCACCACGAACACCTCAAAGCCTTCGGCCAGGGCCGACAGCGCCGGGAATGCCACGCAGACTTCGGTCACCACACCGGCGATGATCAGTTGTTTCTTGCCGGTGGCTTTGATCGCCTTGACGAAGTCTTCGTTATCCCAGGCATTGATCTGGCCTGGGCGCGCGATGTACGGCGCATCCGGGAACAACTCTTTGAGTTCCGGTACCAGCGGACCGTTGGGGCCGGTTTCGAAACTGGTGGTCAGAATCGTCGGCAGCTTGAAGTACTTGGCCAGGTCGGCCAGGGCCAACACGTTGTTTTTGAAACGATCCGGATCGATGTCGCGCACCAGAGAAAGCAGACCCGCCTGATGATCCACCAGCAGAACGGCGGCGTTATCTTTGTCGAGACGTTTGTAGGAAGTAGTCATGGAGTAATCCTCGCTTTTTATCGATGCCGAACGGGCCGGCGTAAGTGAACTCTGTTTTTTCGTTTAAACGTGGCCAGGCAAGCGTAGTCAGGCAAGCCCGGCACGTCACAGCGTTACAACATTGATTTCAACCGGGCATCCGACCGAAGCGGCCGGACTGGAAGTCAGCAAAGGCCTGGTGAATCTCCTGCTCGCTGTTCATCACGAATGGGCCATGGCCGACAATCGGTTCGTCGATTGGCTCGCCGCTGAGCAGCAGCACCACAGCGTCGTTATTGGCTTGCAGGCTGAGCTGATTGCCATTGCGCTCGAACAACGCCAACTGCCCTTCGCGCACCAGTTCCGGGCCGTTGACCTGAACCGTGCCGCGCAGCACCACCAGTGCGGTGTTGCGTCCTTCGTGCAAATCCAGGGTCAGCAACTTGCCGGCCTTCAAGCGAACGTCCCACAAGTCGATCGGCGTGAAAGTCCGCGCCGGGCCTTTGTGGCCGTCGAATTCACCGGCGATCAAGCGCAGACTGCCAGCGTTGTTCTTGAGCGGGAGGCTCGGGATATCACCGTCGAGAATCGTCTGGTAACCGGGCTCGGCCATCTTGTCCCTGGCCGGCAGGTTGACCCACAGCTGCACCATTTCCAGGGTGCCGCCGCTCTTGGCGAAACCTTCGGAGTGGAACTCTTCATGAAGAATCCCCGAGGCCGCGGTCATCCATTGCACGTCGCCGGGGCCGATCTTGCCGCCGCTGCCGGTGGAGTCGCGGTGTTCCACTTCGCCCTTGTAAACAATAGTCACGGTTTCGAAACCACGGTGCGGATGCTGACCAACGCCACGACGCTCGGTGGTCGGGGTGAATTCGGTCGGACCGGCGTGATCCAGCAGCAGAAACGGGCTGATGTGTTTGCCCAGGTTGTCGTAGGAAAACAGCGTGCGTACCGGAAAACCGTCGCCGACCCAATGGGTTCGTGGGCTGGTGTAGATACCGATGATGTTTTTCATCTTTTCCTCCAAATCTGTTGTGTGACGCGATGGACAAAGCTTAAAACCACGACCTTTACTGCGCTAGACTGCAAAAATCAGCCTTAGCGTTCTATTTGGAGAACGATGGTGGAAGACCTCAATACCCTGTACTACTTCACTCAGGTGGTGGAACACCGCGGTTTCGCCCCGGCCGGGCGCGCGCTGGACATGCCCAAATCCAAGCTCAGCCGACGCATTGCCGAGCTCGAAGAACGCCTTGGCGTGCGGCTGCTGCACCGCACCAGCCGGCATTGCTCGTTGACCGAAATCGGCCAGGCTTATTACCAGCGTTGCCTGGCCATGCGGGTGGAAGCCGAAAGCGCTGCGGAGCTGATCGAACGCAATCGTTCCGAACCCCAGGGCCTGGTGCGCATCAGTTGCCCGACCGCGCTGTTGAATTCCTGGGTCGGGCCGATGCTGACCCGCTACATGCTCAAATACCCGTTGGTGGAGTTGTTCATCGAAAGCACCAACCGCCGGGTCGATCTGATCCACGAAGGGTTCGATATCGCGCTGCGAGTGCGCTTTCCACCGCTGGAAAACACCGACATGGTGATGAAGGTGCTGGGCAACAGCACCCAATGCCTGGTGGGCAGTCCGGCGTTTGCGCAGCGTTTGTCGTCACCGGCCACGCCGGCTGATCTCAGCGGTCTGCCAAGCGTGCATTGGGGTGGCGCGCAGCGTGAATATCAGTGGGAATTGTTCCGTGCCGACGGTGCCAGCGCGCTGATTCGTCATACGCCTCGAATGGTTACTGACGACTTGCTGGCCTTGCGTCACGCGGTGCTCGCCGGCATCGGCATCGCCCACCTGCCCAACGTAGTGGTGCGTGATGAGATTGCCGCCGGACGACTGGTGGAACTGATTCCGGGCTGGACACCCAAGTGCGGGATCGTGCATGCGATCTTCCCCTCACGACGCGGATTGTTGCCGTCGGTGCGGACCTTGATCGACTTTCTCGGGGAGGAGTTCAGTCACAGTGACATCGCTTGAGGCAGGCGATAGACGGGAGATCAGGCCTCAACCCTGCTCAAGACTGTGGTCCAGGCGCGTCATGGCTTGATGCAACTGATCGACGGCTGCGTCAATCAGTGCGGCATCGCCCTTGCCACATGCACGCTCCAGTTGTTCGCAACACTCGACCAGGCTCAGCGCCCGGACCATCTGCGCCCCGCCCTTGATGCGATGTGCCAGGTCCTGCAAGCCGTGGTGATTGCCGCTGGCATGTTCTTGCAGCAGGCGTTCGCGATCATCGCGGTTGGTCACGGCCAGGTCGTGCAACAGTTGGGTGATCAGTTCATAGTCGGCCCCTGTGTATCGCTGCAGCCCGCTTAAATCGATTTCGACCATGGAAAGCCCTTCGGTCGCGCCTGCCGGTTCGCTGGAAAATCTCGTGGCCAACCATGCACTCAGGTCGACCAATCGAATCGGTTTGAACAGGCAATCGTCCATACCTGCTTCAATACAACGGGTTTTCACCTCGGGTTGCGCATTGGCGGTGAAGCCCAGAATCACTGTCGGTTGCCCCACTTCAAACCGTTCCTCATCGCGGATCGCACCCGCCAGTTCATAACCGCTGACCACCGGCATGTTGCAGTCGGTGATGACCAGATCGAAGGTGTGTTCACGCCATTGCTTGAAACCTTGCTGACCATCCTCCGCGACCCGAACGTGGTGCCCCAAATAACTCAGTTGCCGCGAAAGCAACAACCGATTAGCCGGGTAATCATCGACCACCAGAATCGTCAGAGGGCGGATCTTTATCTGTGATTCATTCTCCGACATTTCAATGACGGGCATCGTGTGCAATGCGACCAGTTCAAGGCTGATGTCCACCCGGGTGCCACACCCCAGAAGGCTGTCGAGCTGCAAACGCCCCCCCATCATTTCGCACAACGTGCGGCTGATCGCCAGCCCCAGACCGGAACCCTGTCGGCCTGATTGCTGACTGTTCCCGGCCTGCACGAAAGGGCTGAACAGTCGTTGCTGGTCAAAGGCGCTGATGCCGATGCCGCTGTCCTCGATGCGCACACTGACCACGAGACGGTCAGGCGGCGCGGGCACAATCCGTACGCTCAGACTGACCTCGCCTTCGTGGGTGAACTTGATTGCATTGCTCAATAGATTGGACAGCACCTGTTTGAAACGCGTGGGGTCGATCAGCACATCACGGTCGCTGTGCTCGTCCAGTTCGACCCGCCACTGCAGATTCTTCTGCCGTGCCAGGCCTTCAAAGACCCGGCACACCGACACTACCAGCGCCTGCAAATTGGCCCGCTCCGGCGACAGCGACAGATGCCCGGACTCGATACGGGCGATGTCCAGAATGTCGCCGATCAATGCCAGTAACTGCTGCCCGGCATTTGACGCCACCTCGATGGCCGCGCGGTCGGTAATGCCCTCGTCTGCCCGTTTCAGCGCCAGTTCAAGCATGCCGAGCAGTGCATTCATCGGCGTGCGGATCTCATGGCTCATGGTGGCCAGGAACGTGGTCTTGGCCCGGTTGGCATCGTCGGCGGCGTCCTTGGCGTCCTGCAATTGTTTGAGCCACTGCTGACGCTGACGAATCTGCCGACGCTGCCAGACGATCCAGGCCAGGGCGAGCAGCAACAAGGCGCCAGCCACGACGAAGGCCTGGAGAATTTGCTGGCGATGACGCAGCCAGTAGCTTTCCTCCAGCATCAGGTCATTGCGCCAATACTGAGTCATCTCGTCGATCTCTTCGGGGGCGATACTGAGCAGCGCCTTGTCCAGTATCGAATGCAGCTCGGGGGCGTCCCGACCGGTCGCCAGCGTGCTGCGAGCGGGATCGACGCCAACGGTGCTTGTCACTTGCAGACGACTGCGATACAGCCGGGAAATCATGTAGCGGGCGCCGATCAACGAATTGATACCGCCGTCAGCCTTACCCTGGGCGACCATTTCCATCGCATCTGCCGTCAACGGTGCATTGACCAGCCGGATCTGCGGAAAATGCTGACGGATGAATTCGCCGGCACTGTTGCCTTGAGTGACGGCCAGTGTTTTGCCGGCCATGTCATCAAGCGTCATGGGGCTGCCCGGCTCTGCGCGAGTCACCAGTACATTCGGGCTGGTCAGAAACGGGCGAGTGAACTGCAACTCGGCTTCACGTTCGATGCTGGGGCTGATTCCTGCCACCAGATCGACCTGCCCGGTCCTGATCCACTCGAACATTTCAGCGACGGACTTTGTCGGTCGTATGTCGAACGTCAAGCCTGTGCGCAGGCTGATTTTCTCCAATACATCAGCGCCAATACCGCGAAACCTGCCTTCGCTGTCGAAGAAGGAAATCGGCATCAGATTTTCATTGATCGCTACCCTCAAATGCGGATGCTGCTTGAGCCAATGCTGCTCGGTCACACTGAAATGCAATGGCTGAGTGCCCGAAATAGAGGCGCCTGCGCCTCCCCAGCGGCGCAAGATATTCATTTGTTCATTGGTCGTGATCGCCGTCAGCGCCTGGTTGACGATACGCAGCAACCGGCGATTTTCGCTGACCATGGCAAAGGCAAAACGGCCAGGCTCCATGGCAGAGAAATCAGCCAGCTGGACGTTGTTCAGGTAGTTTTTGCTGATCAGGTAATGGGCGCTGATCGCATCGCCCAGATAGACATCCGCCTGACCGAACGCCACGGCCCCCACCGCCCCCAGCGTCGAAGGAAAGAGCTCGACCCGTGCCTCGGGATAAAACTGCTGCACGTATTGCTCGGGCAAGTAGTGATACAGCATCGCCAGGCGCTTGCCGGCCAGTGCCGGGGTCAGCGTTTGATGCGAATCGGTGCGGGTCACCAGTACCGGTTGATCTACGGCATAGGCGCTGGACTTCTGTAGCAGCGGATCCTGTGCCTCATAACTATTAGCCGTTCCCAGCAGGTCAGCCGTCCCTTGTTTGAGCGCCTGGACTGCCTCTTCTCGCGACCCGTAGCGTTGAACGTCGATCTCCACCTGCAAGAGCTGTTTGAGCAAACCGGCGTAGTCCGCCGTAACCCCCTCCAACGCATGGCCCGTGGTAGTGATGTCGAAGGGGGGATAATCCGGGGCAGAGACGGCAAGCACCAACCGGCCCTTTTGCTGCAGCCAGCGTGAATCGGCCTCCGACAGCTTGACCGTAGACCCTTGCGCGTAGGAACGACCCAGCAATGTCAAGGTTTGCGGCTGGGCACTGCCATACGACACCCATAGGCCAAGTCCCAGCAACAGCAAGCTTTTCAGGCAGCGCAAGGGTCGGAGGGCGTTCATTCAGATCAGATGATTGCGTCGGGCAAGATCACGCAGATGCACCGACGATTCCACGTTGAGTTTTCCGATCAAACGGGTTTTGTAGGTACTGACGGTCTTGTGGCTCAAATGCATGGTGTCAGCGATGTCCTTGTTGCTCACGCCCCGTGCCAGATGCTGGAAGATCGTCAATTCGCGGTCCGACAGATTGTCGATCATCTGCTTTTCGCTGCGCTGCAACATGCTCGATGACACTGAACTCGAGGGCAGCTGCGTGAAATAGGTGTATCCCCTCATCACGGCGTGCACGGCTTTGTGCAGATGCTGCAGATCGTTAGTCTTGGCGACATAGGCCGAGGCACCGGCTCGCATGCATCGATCCTGATAAAACATCGGCTCCTGGGACGTGAAGACCACAATGCAACACCGCACCTCGCCAGCCTTAATCCGTGCCAGCACATCCAGCCCGTCGAGGGACGGAATGTTGAGATCCAGCACCACCAGTTCAGGCTTGTGTTCGCGAATCATCGGCAAGACTTCATTACCGCTGGAGGCTTCGTAGATGTGTTTGTATCCCTCAAGCTTGAGTACGATTTTGACTGCGCTGCGAATCACCGGATGATCGTCCACAACCAACGCTGACTTCATGGCAACTCCCTAGGCAAAAACACGACGATCAGCACTCATTGCCCATGGGCAAGGTCCGGATTAGACGCAGTAGCTGCGCATAGACTCTTACATGGAAAACCGGACTGAACTACCTGACAGAAATGATAGTTCCGACGAACGGTCCTGCGGATCAACGAACGCCATCAAACGTTGAATTGATGCGAGGTCAGGCAACAAGACGTGACTGATCTGAATCTTCTGCTGCCCCCCGGCCGGAAGCGGTGGCAACCAAGCCTGCTGGCCGTCGTAGATCAGCACACGCTCCAGTTGCCGGTTATCGAGGCAGTAACCCACCAAGTCCAGATCCCCACCCGCCAGCGCGGCATCGATGACCAACAGATCGAAGGGTTCGCGACCGTACTCCACCAGGGTCAGCAACTCTTCCAGGCTTTGCACCGGCGCTACCCGGTAATAACCGAGCTGGTTGAACCAGCGCTCGATTCTCAGCCGGTTAAAGTGTTGTTCGTCAGCGATCAGGATGCGTAAGGACTTGTTCGACAATGGCGCCCCCCTGAAGGGTGTCAGATTAATGAGGGCGCAAGGCTACGGAAGACCTCCCAGGCTTTCTGTAGGACTTTTCTGAAATACCGTACCCCTTTCGGACACGGTCCTGTAGTAGGCGTGGCGGCAGCTGTGATCTTTTCAGGAGCGACTCAATATCAGCTCGCCGTGGCCAACAATAAATCCATCACCGACCGACCATGCCCACGCGACTTGCCATGGTCATACAACGAACCGGCAATTTCATCGGCGCGGATTGGCAGGATCGACAGCAAGGTGTCGCTCAAGCCGTGGCTGGCCTGGCAGAAGCCCTGCATATAGATGCCGGCCTTGCAGCGCTCGTCGGTGATCAGTTTGTAGTTGCGATCGACCTCGAAATCACCCAGGTACTGTTCCAGCGGCGCCAGCAGTTTGCGGTGCATCTGACGCTCGTAACCGGTGGCCAGCACCACGGCATCGTAATGGCGAACCGTGACTTCACCGGTGGCGTTATTGCGCACCGCCAGCTCGATACCCCGCTCGGTGGCGGTGGCTTTTCCGATAGTAGTCAAAGTACGGAACGCGTGGCGCGCGATGCCCGAGACTTTCTGCCGGTAGAAGATGCCGTAGATGCGTTCGATCAGGTCGATGTCCACCACTGAATAGTTGGTGTTGTGGTACTCGTTGACCAGGCGCTCGCGTTCGCTGCTGGCTTGCTGGAACACCAGGTCGGTGAACTCAGGCGAGAACACTTCGTTGACGAAGGGGCTGTCATCGGCCGGCTTCAGGGCCGAGCCGCGCAGGATCATGTCCACCTGCACCGACGGGAAGCTGTCGTTCAGGTCGATGAAGGCTTCCGCCGCGCTCTGCCCGCCGCCGATGATCGCGATGCTCATCGGTTGGTTGTTCACGCACGGCTGCTTGGCCATGCGCTCCAGGTACTGGGAGTGGTGGAACACCCGGCCGTCATCCTTGAGTGCCTTGAACGCTTCGGGAATGCGCGGTGTACCGCCGGCGCTGACCACTACCGAACGGGTAGTGCGCACATGCTGCTGGCCTTGCGTATCACGCGAGATCACCCGCAGCGCTTCAACCTGCTGGTGGTGCAGCACCGGCTCGATAGCCAGCACTTCCTCGCCGTAGCGGCTCTGCTCGGCAAATTGCCCGGCGACCCAGCGCAGGTAGTCGTTGTACTCCATGCGGCACGGATAGAAGGTGCCGAGGTTGATGAAGTCCACCAGACGACCGTGGTGCTTGAGGTAGTTGACGAAGGAATACGGGCTGGTCGGGTTGCGCAGCGTCACCAGGTCCTTGAGAAAGGAAATCTGCAGTTCGCTCTGGGTGACCAGGGTATTGCCGTGCCAGCGGTAGTCCGCTTGCTTGTCGAGAAACAGCACATCCAGCTCGCCCTGGCTCGGCCCGCGCTCTTGCAGGGCGATGGCCAGAGCCAGGTTCGAAGGGCCGAAACCGACGCCGATCAGGTCGTGAACGATGGGCGATGCAATTGCCTGTGTCATTTCCAGTGTCCTCTGGATGAACCCCGGAGCAGCGGGGATAAAGCCTGGGTGACCTGACCGGCCTTTGGCGGCAGCAGATCGTCTGTTGAATAGGAACGAGGACAATGAAAAAAAATTTAACGCCCCTTAGGCGCAATGCCAGTTAGTTAAGCGAAATCCCTGTGGGAGCGGGCTTGCTCGCGAAGACGGCGGAACAGTAAACATTGATGTCGCCTGACACACCGCTTTCGCGAGCAAGCCCGCTCCCACAGGTTCCGCGGCTTAACTGGCTGGCATTGCGCCTAGGCCGATCAGTGGGCGTCCCACTGGCGCATGCGCACCCGGCAATGCTTCATGGCATTGACGATGTGCTTTTCCACCAGCGCCCGGGAAATACCCAGGTGCTCGGCGATTTGCGGGTGCGACAAGCCGTCGATCTTGCGCAGAAGAAAACTCTCGCGACACAGCCGTGGCAACTCCGCCAGTGCGCGCTGGAGCATGTCCAGGCGTTGACCGTGATCGATACTGTTGTGGGGGGATGGCGTGAAGTAGCGTTCTTCGCTGTCGAGCACGTCCAGGGATTCGACCTGACGCAAGGCATTGCGGCGATGGTCGTCGATCACCAGATTGAGCGCGGTGCGATAGAGAAACGCCCGGGGTTGTTCGATCGGCGTGTCACTGGAACGCTCCAGCACCCGCAGATAAGCGTCATGCACCACATCTTCGGCCACCTGACGGTTGCCTAGCTTGGCGTTCAGGAAACACACCAGCTCGCGATAGTAGTTTTCCAACATGACTCCCGGCCGCAACGGGTGCGGTTTCTATCCTTGAACCAGATCCGCGACCGCCAGGCAGGCAGTGGCACGATGGTGGCAGTTTCGAGCGTGTAATTTATAGTAATTCTCATATAGATTTAAAGCGCTGTTTCTATTTGCTTGATAAATAGTGCTGTCCTATACCTGTAACCCTTGCTCGTAACTCGATATGTCCACGCTTAAATTCCCCGCCGCCTTCATCGTTTACAGGACAGCTCCCCGTGTCTGTCGGCCCTCCGACAGCGTTCGGCTGTCGCCAGATTTGCGCGTCAGCTGAACGACGGGCCGATTCCTATTGGCCGGAACCCTGCATGAAACGTCCCCGTCACACCCGACGCGCCCTGCTTGTAGCCCTTTGTCTGATCCCCGTTATCGCCGTCGCGGCCTGGCAGGTTCTGCCTCCCGGTCGAGATCGGTTCGCCACGGTCCAGGTCGCTCGCGGCGACATTGAAAGCAGCGTCACGGCCTTGGGGACCCTGCAACCGCGGCGGTATGTCGATGTCGGCGCCCAGGCCTCGGGGCAGATTCAAAAGATTCATGTGGAGGTCGGTGATGTGATCAAGGAAGGCCAGTTGCTGGTGGAAATAGACCCTTCCACCCAGCAGGCCAAACTCGACGCCGGGCGTTTTTCCATCGACAACCTCAAGGCGCAGCTTCAGGAGCAGCGGGCACAACACGATCTGGCCCGGCAGAAATATCGACGCCAACAGAACCTCGCCGTCGGCGGTGCCACACGCGACGAAGATGTGCAAACGGCCCAGGCCGAACTGCGTACAACCCAGGCGCGCATCGACATGTTCGAGGCACAGATCCGCCAGGCCCAGGCCAGCCTGCGCAGCGATCAGGCCGAACTCGGCTATACGCGCATTTACGCACCGATGAGCGGAACGGTCGTCGCCCTCGACGCCCGGGAAGGCCAGACCCTCAACGCCCAGCAGCAAACGCCACTGATCCTGCGCATCGCCAAACTGTCGCCCATGACAGTCTGGGCCGAGGTCTCGGAGGCTGATATCGGACACGTCAAACCCGGAATGACCGCCTGGTTCACCACGCTCAGTGGCGGCAATCGGCGCTGGAGCAGCACGGTCCGGCAGATCTTGCCGATACCGCCCAAACCGCTGGATCAGACCAGCCGCGGCGGCGGCAGCCCCTCCAGTTCCAATAAAAGCGGCACTGCCCGCGTGGTGCTGTACACGGTGCTGCTGGACGTCGACAACGCCGACAACGCGCTGATGGCGGAAATGACCACCCAAGTGTTCTTCGTTTCCAATCAGGCAAAAAACGTCCTTACCGCGCCGGTCGCGGCCTTGCAGGGCGGCCCGCAAGCGGACAGTCAATCGGCTCGAGTCGTCGCCCAAAACGGCGACATCGAGCAACGCACTGTGCGCACCGGCATCAGCGATCGCCTGAAAGTACAGATCCTCGACGGACTGGACGACGGCGATCACCTGTTGATCGGCCCCGTCGACGGCAGCGGAGGCTGAATGCAAACGCCTCTGATCGACCTGCAAGACATTCGTAAATCCTACGGCGGCGGCGACGCGCCGCAAGTCCATGTATTGCGCGGCATCGACCTGTCGATCCATGCCGGGGAATTCGTGGCCATCGTCGGCGCTTCCGGCTCCGGCAAATCGACGCTGATGAACATCCTCGGCTGCCTCGACCGGCCGACGTCCGGCGAGTATCTGTTCGCCGGTGAAAACGTCGCCCGACTTGATAGCGATGAACTGGCCTGGCTGCGCCGCGAAGCGTTCGGTTTCGTGTTTCAGGGTTACCACCTGATTCCGTCCGGCTCCGCCCAGGAAAACGTCGAGATGCCGGCGATCTACGCCGGCACTCCGGCGACCGAGCGCCATGCCCGCGCCGCCGCCCTGCTCGATCGTCTCGGCCTGGCGTCGCGCACCGGCAACCGTCCGCATCAGCTCTCCGGCGGCCAGCAGCAACGGGTGTCCATCGCCCGCGCGTTAATGAACGGCGGCCACATCATTCTCGCCGACGAACCCACCGGCGCCCTCGACAGCCACAGTGGCGCCGAGGTCATGGCGCTGCTCGACGAACTGGCGAGCCAGGGCCACGTGGTGATCCTCATCACCCACGACCGCGACGTGGCGGCGCGGGCCAAACGCGTCATCGAAATTCGTGACGGCCTGATCATCAGCGACAGCGCCCGCGACAACCCCGCCGCCCAGACCTCAGCCAATCCCGGTGCGCTGCAGGCGGTGGACTTACGCAAGCGGCTGACCGAAGGCGCCGAGGCCACCGGCGCCTGGAAAGGCGAACTGGTCGATGCCATACACGCGGCCTGGCGGGTGATGTGGATCAATCGCTTCCGCACCGCCCTGACGCTGTTGGGGATCATCATCGGCGTCGCCTCGGTGGTGGTGATGCTGGCCGTCGGCGAAGGCAGCAAGCGTCAGGTGATGGCGCAGATGGGGGCATTCGGCTCGAACATCATTTACCTCAGCGGCTCCGCCCCCAACCCGCGCACTCCGCCGGGCATCGTGACCCTCGATGACGTCGCGGCGCTGGCCAGCCTGCCGCAGGTCATGCGGATCATGCCGGTCAATGGCGCGCAGGCCGGAGTGCGTTTCGGCAACCTCGACCACCTGAGTTATGTCGGCGGCAATGACACCAATTTTCCAGCGATTTTCAACTGGCCGGTGGTTCAGGGCAGTTACTTCACCGAGGCCGATGAACACAACGCGGCGGCGGTCGCAGTGATCGGCCATAAAGTTCGTACCAAGCTGCTCAAGGATGTCGCCAACCCGATCGGCCAATACATCCTGATCGAGAACGTGCCCTTTCAGGTCGTGGGCGTGCTCGCGGAAAAAGGCGCCAGCTCCGGCGACTCCGACAGCGACAACCGGATCGCCGTGCCCTACTCGGCGGCCAGTGTCCGGCTGTTCGGCACCCAAAACCCCGAATACGTGACCATTGCCGCGGCCGATGCGCGCAAGGTCAAAGAAACCGAAAAAGCCATCGAGCAGTTGATGCTGCGCCTGCACAACGGCAAACACGATTTCGAACTCACCAACAATGCCGCGATGATTCAAGCCGAAGCCCGCACGCAGAATACGCTGTCGCTGATGCTCGGTTCGATTGCGGCGATTTCGCTGCTGGTGGGCGGTATCGGGGTGATGAACATCATGCTCATGACCGTGCGCGAACGCACCCGGGAGATCGGTATCCGTATGGCCACCGGAGCCCGTCAACGCGACATTCTGCGCCAGTTCCTTACCGAAGCGGTGATGCTCTCGGTGGTCGGCGGGATCGCCGGCATCGCCCTGGCGCTGATCGTCGGTGGCGTATTGGTGCTCAGCGAAGTCGCGGTCGCTTTTTCCCTGGCGGCCGCCATCGGCGCGTTCGCCTGTGCACTGATCACCGGCGTTGTCTTCGGCTTCATGCCGGCCCGCAAAGCTGCCCGGCTCGACCCGGTCACGGCCCTTACCAGTGAATGATCGATCTATGAAACCGCAACTGAGCCTGTTGACCCTTTGCCTGTTACTCGGCGCCTGCAGCCACCCCGCTCCGCGCCCGGACAGCGGCATTCAACCCCCGCCGGCCTGGCAATCACCACACCGCGAAAGCGCTTCCCAAGCGAATCGGCAATGGTGGACGCAGTTTGGCAGCCCGCAGCTCGATCGCCTGATCGAACAGGCCCGCGTCGGCAGCTATGATCTGGCCGCCGCCATCGCCCGGGTGCGCCAGGCTCAGGCCGACACGGTGATTGCCGGCGGCTCGCAGTTACCAGAGGTCACGGCCGGCATGAACGCCAACCACCAGAGACTGCTGCGCGGCAACGGTTACCGCCAACTCGATGCCAGCAGCAGCGACAAAGCCGTGGACTACTTTGACGCCAGCCTCAGCGCCAGTTACGAAATCGACTTCTGGGGCGGCAAACATGCGTCCCGAAACAGTGCGCAGTTCGGGCTGCGCGCCAGCGAGTTCGATCAGGCTACGGTTGAGTTGACCTTGCTCAGCGGGGTTGCCGACAGCTACGCGCAAACCTTGGCGCTGGGTGAACAAAGTCGCATTGCCGAGCTGAACCTGGCCAACGCACAGAATGTCCTGAAACTGGTGCAGACCCGTTTTGATTCGGGTTCGGCCACCGCACTGGAACTGGCGCAACAGAAAAGTCTGGTGGCGGCGCAACAACGGCAACTGCCGCTGATTCGACAGCAAGCCGAGGACGCCCTGATCAGCCTCGCCGCCCTCCTTGGCCGGCCGGTCCAGCAACTGCCGCCCAGCCAGGAGTCCTTCGATCAACTGCAGTGGCCTGCCATCGGGGCCGGGCTGCCCAGCGAACTGCTCAGCCGCCGCCCGGACATCGCCCGGGCCGAAGCGCAGTTGGCCGCCGCCCAGGCCAACGTCACTGTCGCTCGCGCCGCGATGCTACCCGCCGTGACCCTGAGCGCCAACATCGGCTCGGGTGCCAACACGGCCAACGATATTCTGCGCAACCCGTTCTACAACCTCACCGCCGGGCTGGTCGCACCGATCTTCAACAACGGCCGCCTCGGCGCTGAGCGCGACAAGGCCACGGCCCGTCAACAAGAGCTCCTGGAAACCTATCGAGGCGCGATCATCAACGGGTTTGCCGACGTCGAAAAAGCCCTCAACAGCATTCGCGGCCTGGAGCAACAGCGGGAGTGGCAACGCGAAGAACTGAACCAGGCGCAGACCGCGTTCAACATTGCGCAAAGTCGCTATCAGGCCGGAGCCGAGGATTTGCTGACGGTGCTGGAAACACAGCGCACGTTGTATGCGGCGCAGGATTCGAATGTGCAACTGCGGTTGTCGAGGTTGCAGGCGAGCATTGCCTTGTACAAGGCGTTGGGTGGGGGGTGGCAGGTGCTTTGATCGAGGTTATCTGTGACCCAAAACTTCGAACCGAACACTGTCTTTGTGGCGAGGGAGTCCGCCCAGCCTGCGATGAGGCTGCGCTGTCGCGCAGAGAACATGCCGATAAATCGGCAAATAAATTTATCTTTAAAATCAATGAGATAAATTTTGTTCTATAAGAGCTTGCTCCCGCTCGACTGCGCAGCAGTCGCAAAACCTGTGCATTCGGTGTGCCTGACACTATGTGATTGCAGGTTTCAGGGCCGCTTCGCGACCCAGCGGGAGCAAGCTCCCTCGCCACAAGTGCCTGGCTTACGACCTCAGCGGCTTGACCTTCAGATTCCGCGCATACCACGGCCGTTGCGGCACGCGACGGAACAGCTTGGCGAGTTTCTTTTCGTCAGTGCCAAAGGTGATACGCAGCGCCAGCTTCATGGTTTCCGGGTCCATTTCCACCGACTTGCCGACCTGTAATCCCGGCGTGGTGCTGCAACCGTGGGTGCTCGGGCCGAGCCACGGATCATCGACTTCAACCCAGCGCCCCGGGGCGAACCAGGGCACGCCATTGACCTCAAGCCGACTGACTTCCCCCGGATGGAAACGCTCATGGGCGCGGAACCAGTCTTCCAGACGATCGTCGATCCAGCCGTGGAAGTGCCAGAACACCGGGTTCACATGAGAGGAAAACGGGTCACCGAGGAAGTCGTTTTCCGGCGCATACCAACGCGCGGAAAAGTCCGCCGGATCCCGGGCAAAAGGCACCGGTTGACCGTTGGAGGGATCGCGTGGCACCGAGGCCCAGCGCATGTGCAGCCAGTCGTGCAGGCCTAGCTCGATCTCGGAACCGAACTGCCCCAGGGTCAGCTTCGACAGATAACGCGGATCGCTGTAGCGCGATTCCCAAACCTGGAAATTACTGTGATAGGTCTCGGCCGTCTTGATGTCGCTGACCCACCGGGTGTACTCGGTGTCTTCGGCGGCCAGCCAGGTGGGCGGCAGCGCCGTGCCATCGTGATTGTCGAAATAGCGGGCAAAACCCTGGCGGTCGCGTTCAAGTTCCGGCTGCGGCATCGGGAAGCTCGGCCAGGACGGCAGGTCCTGCATCGAGCGCGCAGTGCCAAGCATGTGCCGATGCATGAAGAAAAAATCCACCCCCGAGCCATTACGGTCTTTGCGCGACCCACGGGCATCGCGCTCCTCGCCCCGCGGGCCCGGTTGCCAACCGATACCACGCAAGGCACCGCGCTGGTCTTCGGAGAGTTTGTGCCATTTGTCCCGCGTGGCATGCCAGAGCTGGTGGAACAAGCGGTGTTCGGGGGAAACCAGCCACGCCAGTAACGGTGGATTCAGACCGACACGCTCGCGGGCTTCGGGAAACAGCCGTTTACGCGCGACAAATCGATTGTCCAGTTCCGGCAAGCCGAGCGGGCGATCCAGACGCAGAATCCGCCCGCTGAGCGTGCCACTACCGGCATTGCCGAAATCAGCCCAGACCTCATCGAGCGTGACCGCCAGTTCATAGGCCGGTGCGCCGTTGGCCGATCGTGTATCGACCAGGCGCCAGTACAGCTTACTGGCGTCGGGCGAAACCAGATCGCCGATCACCCGGTAACGCGGCTCGGCTTCGCCACGTAATTGCTGCGCCGTATCGAGGCAACCACGCAGGCCGCGGCCGCGCTGGGCGATGTCGAGAAACAGTTCCAGCCCGCTCTGCGACAAACCGTCGAAACCCGCTTGCGAACCTTCGAAACGGATATCCCAGATCCCTCGCAGCGAGTCGGCCAACTGCTGACCCGCGGTGTCCGCCAGGTCGACGGTCGCTTCGCCGGGGGTGATCGTCGGGTCCGGCTTCGTCCACTCACGATGCCCATAATAAGCCGCCGGCACGGCAGCGCCGGTCAGCGCCAGGCCTGCCATGAACCATCGTCGAGAAATCGTCATTGCCCTACCTGTGTCAGCCATGAAGCAGGCTTTATCCAAGCTAGAACGTTTGTTGGGTGGGGAAATTTAAGCGTGCCAAACACAATCCCCTGTGGCGAGGGAGCTTGCTCCCGCTCGGCTGCGAAGCAGTCGTAAAATCTGTCAGCGTGGTTTTCAGTCATACCGCGGTGGCAGGTTTTTGGACCGCTCCGCACTCCAGCGGGAGCAAGCTCCCTCGCCACGAGGCATCGCACAAGGCCCTAATTTTTTCTGCCAGCCACTCGTTCCTCCCAGATAGCAAAGGCCCCTGCGCCCGCACCGGGGCGGCGAACCTGACTGAGATGGCAATGACAAAACCAAGTTCGAAAAAGGCTCTTTACATCGGCCTGCCGCTGGCCCTGGCGATCACCGCCAGCGCAGGCTTCGCGGTCTGGTATTACGGGTTCAAGGACAACCTCGGTTACCCGCTCAAGGTGATGAAACAGGCCGACGAGTTGCACGAGCGCATGCTCTCCTTCGACAGCCACATCAGCCTGATGCAGAACTTCGGCACGCGAGGCAACGAAGCCGACAAGGACGGCAAGGGCCAGTTCGACCTGGTCAAGGCCAACCGTGGGCACCTGTCCGGCGCGGCCCTGACGATTTTCGGCTGGCCCGAACTGTGGAATGGCGCCAACGCGCCGCACCGGCCCACCGCCGGTTTCGTCGAAGAGGCACGCAACCAGCAGGAGATCCGCTACAAGATTATTTCCGGCATGGTCCGCGACTTTCCCAATCAGGTCGCCATTGCCTACACCCCCGACGATTTCCGTCGTTTGCACGGTGAAGGCAAGTTCGCGATTTTCATCAGCATGCTCAATGCCTACCCGCTGGGCCATGACCTGAAGCTGCTGGACCTGTGGACGGCGCGCGGCATGCGCATGTTCGGCTTCAGCTACATCGGCAATAACGACTGGGCCGACTCTTCGCGTCCCTTGCCGTTTTTCAACGATTCGCCAGACGCCCTCGACGGCCTCTCGGACCTGGGCAAGCAAGCGGTGCATCGCTTGAATGACCTGGGAGTGATCATTGACGTGTCGCAAATGTCGAGCAAAGCCCTGGAGCAAGTCGCGCATTTGAGCCGCACGCCGATGGTCGCTTCGCACTCGGCGCCACGGGCGATGGTCGATATCCCGCGCAACCTCAGCGACAAGGAACTGCAGCTGATCAAGAACAGCGGCGGCGTGGTGCAGGTGGTCGGTTTCTCCCAATACCTGCGACCGCTGACCCAGACCACCCAGGACAAACTCAACGAACTGCGCCAACAGTTCGACCTGGCACCGCTGCCGAACCTCGCCATGGCGTTGATGCCGGGTGATCCGGTCATCGCCGCCTGGTCCGAGAAAAAATTCGGCCAGTACGCCAGCCGTCTCTACGCGATTCTCGAAGAAGAACCCAAGGCCACCCTCAAGGACCTCGGTGACGCCATCGACTACACGGTGCGAAAAATCGGCATCGACCATGTCGGCATCAGCTCCGACTTCAACGAAGGTGGCGGGGTCAAGGGTTGGAACAACGTCGGTGAAATTCGCAATGTCACCGCGGAGCTGATCTCGCGCGGCTACTCCGAAGCAGACATTGCCAAGCTCTGGGGCGGCAACTTCCTGCGGGTCTGGGACCAGGTGCAGAAAGCCGCCAAGCCAGCGCTGATTTCACAACAAGGCACGAGCAAACCATGAGCGATCGTCGCACCTTTCTGAAACAGGCCGGGATCTTCGCCGCCGGCCTGCCCCTGACTGCCGGCCTGCACAACGTCGCCAGCGCCACGCCCCTGCCCTCGCTGCCGCGGGACAAATGGGCGCAACTGCGGCAGCTGTTCGACCAGGATCCGGATTACCTGCACTTCTCCAACTTCCTGATCACCTCGCACCCCAAACCGGTACGCGAAGCGATCGAGATGCACCGTGCCGCCCTCGATAAAAACCCTGGGCTTGCCATGGACTGGGACCTGGGTGTCATCGAGCAGCGCGAAGAAGAGGTGCGCGTCTGGGCGGCTCGTTACCTGCAAGCCAATGCCAAACAGATCGCGCTGACCGGCAGCACCACCGAAGGCCTGGCGATGATTTACGGCGGCGTTCATGTGCGCCCGGACCAGGAAATCCTCACCACCGCCCACGAGCATTACGCGACCCATACGATCCTCAATCTGCGCACCCAACGGGACGGCACCCGGGTGCGCAAGATCAGGCTGTTCAAGGATCCGCAGGCGGCCTCCAAAGCCGAGATCCTTGCGTCGATCGACCAGAACATCAAACCCGAAACCCGTGTACTGGGCATGACCTGGGTGCACTCCGGCAGCGGCGTGAAACTGCCGATCGCGCAAATCGGCGCCTTGGTGGACAAGCACAACCGCCACCGCAGCGAGCAGGACCGCATCATTTATCTGGTCGACGGCGTGCATGGTTTTGGTGTCGAGGATTTGAGTTTCCCGGCCATGAACTGCGATTTTTTCATCGCCGGCACGCACAAATGGATGTTCGGCCCCCGCGGTACGGGCATCGTTTGCAGCCGCAGTGAAGAGGTCAAATACGTCACGCCGATCATCCCGACCTTCTCCGAAGCCACGGCGTTCTCCACCACCATGACGCCGGGTGGCTACCACTCGTTCGAGTACCGCTGGGCGCTGAACGAAGCCTTCAAACTGCATTTGCAATTGGGCAAGGCCGATGTTCAGGCACGTATCCATGCCCTGAACAGCTACATGAAAAAACGCCTGCAAGCGCACCCTCGGATCGAACTGGTCACGCCCCTGAGCCCCGAGTTGTCGTCCGGCTTCAGCTTCTTCCGGGTCAAGGGTCAGAGCAGCGACAAGATCGCCACCTGGCTGATGCAAAACCGGGTGATCGCCGATGCCGTGGAGCGCGACGTGGGCCCGGTGATCCGCACGGCGCCGGGGCTGCTCAACACTGAAGCCGAAGTCGACCGCTTCATGGCGCTGCTCGACACACAGCTCTGATCCCAACCCCATGATGAATGTGGGAGCGGGCTTGCTCGCGAAGACGGCGGCACAGTCAACATTGATGTCGCCTGACACACCGCTTTCGCGAGCAAGCCCGCTCCCACAGGTTCCGCTCCTTAACTGACGGGTACTAGCCCCCTGATTCCTTTTAACTTTTTATCGAGAGCAATGATGAACAGTGAGCTGCGTAGTTTTTCCTTGAAGACGCTCCCCGCACTGGCCTTCGCCGCCGTGGTTGCAAGCCTGATGCCGGGCATCGCTCAGGCCGCCGCATCTGCCCCGCCCGGGAAAATTTTCAAGGACTGCAAGGACTGCCCGGAGATGGTCGTGCTGCCCACCGGGACCTTCACCATGGGTACCCCGGACAATGAGGTGGGCCGCGAGCCCGATGAAGGCCCGTTGCACCCGGTGACCTTCGCCAAACCGCTGGCCATCAGCCGCTTTCAGGTGCTGGCCGGCGAGTGGGACGCGTACTTGCGCGACACCGGTTACGTCATGCCCGATGGCGACACCCGGCCGGGCCGCGAGTGCAAGGCCGGCGTGCCGCGCTATGAACGCACGGCCAGGCATCCGGCGGTGTGCATGGACTTCCCCGAGGTCAATGCCTACGTGACCTGGCTCTCGAAGAAGACCGGCAAGCACTATCGACTGGTCAGCGAATCGCTGCGTGAGTATGCCGCACGCGCGGGCAGCAGCGGCCCGTTCCCCTTCCCGTTCGATGAAGGCAAGGAATACAGCATCGCCAAACATGCCAACACCTACGGCGCCGCCGATGGTTACAACTTCACCTCAACGGCGGGCACTTTCCCGGCCAACGCCTTCGGCGTGTACGACATGCACGGCAACGTCTATGAGTGGACCGCCGATTGCTACAACGAGAACTACGTCGGTGCACCGAGCGATGGCAGCGCGTGGTTGACCGGCGACTGCAAGGCCCGGCGCATTCGTGGCAATGACTGGGGTGAAGCACCGGTGTTCTCGCGTTCGGGTAACCGTAACGCCACCTACCCCGACACCCGTGGCGACTGGATCGGCTTTCGCGTCGCGCGGGATCTGTGATGCACGCCCACGAACAGCTCACCCCTTGAACCTTTGCCCTTAACGGCACTTGAAGCGGAACCCCCCATGACCTCGAATTCCCGCGGAGCCATCAGTGAAGTCCTCAGCCTGCTCAAGCCTTTTCGGGTCGTCGTGGTGCTGTCGATCATGCTCGGCATGCTGGGTGGCCTCAGCATTACCGCGCTGCTTGCGACCATCAACGATGCCCTGAACGCAGAAGGCAGCCCACCCACCCGTGTGCTGATGATGTTTGTCGGCTTGTGCGCGCTGGCCCTGCTGACATCGATTCTGTCGGATATCGGCACCAATCATGTCGGGCAGCACATCATTGCCGCGCTACGTAAATCCCTGGGCGAGAAAGTCCTGTTGGCCCCGATCGAACAGATCGAGCGGTATCGCAGCCATCGGCTCATTCCGGTCCTGACCCACGATGTCAACACCGTCAGCAGCTTCGCCTTCTCCTTTGCACCGCTGGCCATTGCCTTCACCGTGACCCTTGGCTGCCTGAGCTACCTGGCGTATCTGTCACTGCCGATGTTCGCCCTGTTGCTGGTAGCGCTGGTGATCGGCACCGTGGTGCAATATGCGGCCAGGGCCAAGGGCATCAAGGGCTTCGAAGCCGCTCGCGAGGCCGAAGACGAACTGCAAAAACACTACAGCGCGATCGCGGCCGGCGCCAAGGAACTGCGCATCCATCGCCCGCGCCGCCAACGCATGTTCAGCCAGCGCATCGAAGGCACCGCCGACTACATCTGCAATACCCACATCCGTTCGATCAACACGTTCGTGGTGGCCAAAACCTTCGGTTCGATGCTGTTTTTCGTGGTGATCGGCCTGGCACTGGCGCTGCAATCGTTCTGGCTGGGCACCGATAAAGCGGTGCTCAGCGGTTTCGTGCTGGTATTGCTGTACATGAAAGGCCCGCTGGAATATCTGGTCATCACCCTGCCGATCATCAGCCGCGCCAACATCGCCTTCAAGCGTATTGCCGACCTTGCCGAACAGTTTTCCTCGCCCGAGCCGCACTTGCTGCTCAGCGATAAGAACACCGCCAAAACGGTGGTCGAACACCTCGAACTGCGCGACGTGCATTACGCGTTCCCTGCGGTGGACGGCAGCAAACCCTTCACCCTCGGGCCGGTCAACCTCTCCATCGCCCAGGGCGAAATCGTCTTCATCGTCGGCGAGAACGGCGGCGGCAAGACCACGTTGATCAAGTTGCTGCTGGGCCTCTACGCGCCACAGGGCGGTGAAATCATCCTCAACGGCGCGCCGGTACTGGCCAGCAATCGCGACGATTATCGCCAGTTGTTCACCACGATTTTTGCCGACTACTACCTGTTCGATGAACTGGTGCAAGGCGACCAGCAGGTTCCCGAAGACGCCAACCGCTATCTGGAACGCCTGGAAATCGCCCACAAAGTCAGCATCCGCGATGGCGCATTCAGCACCACCGATCTGTCCACCGGCCAGCGCAAGCGCCTGGCCCTGTTGAACGCCTGGCTGGAGGAACGCCCAGTGCTGGTGTTCGACGAGTGGGCAGCCGATCAGGATCCGGTGTTCCGGCGAATTTTCTACACCGAACTGCTGCCGGAACTGAAGTACCTGGGCAAGACCATCATCGTCATTTCCCACGACGACCGTTACTTCGATGTCGCCGACCAACTGGTGCGCATGGAAGCGGGTCAGGTCATCAGTGAAAAAGCCCCGGCCGCCACGGCCTGAGCCCTGGTCGACGCATTGCCGCCTTTTGCGAGAACCCCATGAACGAACTTCTTGATGATGATCTGCTGGCGCTGCTACTGGCCGATGCCGCAGACGATGTACAGGCCTTGTCGCCCCGCAGCCGCCTGGATCGAGCGCCGCTGTCGTTTGCCCAGCAGCGCTTGTGGCTGGAGCAACAATTGGCACCGACCAGCTCGGCCTACAACCTGCCACGCGCCTTGCGACTGACCGGCGAACTGGATTCCCGGGCACTGGAAATGGCACTTGATCGGGTCATTGATCGACACGACATTTTGCGTAGCGCGTTCAAGGAAATCGACGGTGTACCCCTCCAGGTCGTTGAGCGTCACGCCCGTCTGACCCTGCACAAGCAAGATCTCTCGGCGCTCGACAGCCAGGCCCGCGCCGATGAGCTGGCGCAACGTATCCAGAACCAGGCACTGCGCCCATTCGACCTGAGCCGAGCGCCGCTGATCCGAGCCACGCTGCTCAAGCTCGACACCCGCGAGCATGTGTTGCTGCTGAACATGCACCACATCGTCTCCGATGCCTGGTCCAATGCGATTCTCATGCAAGACCTGTCCCGCGCCTACGGCCAGGCCCGCCTGGGCGACACCGCGCAACTGCCGCCACTGGCGATGCAATATGCCGACCATGCCACCTGGCAACGCGGTGTATACCTCGACAGTGCCGCTTGCGCCCGCAGTGGCGACTATTGGCGCCAGTACCTGGGCAGCGAGCTGCCCGTGCTCGAACTGCCCCAGGATTTTGCCCGCGCAGCTGGTCAACAACACCTCGCCGGGCGCTGGTCATTGAGTGTTCCTACCTCACTGTCGCAGATGCTCAACGCCTTCTGCCAGCGCCAGGGGCTGACACCGTTTGTGGTGGCCTTGGGCGCGTGGCAATTGCTGCTAGGCCGCTACAGCAACCAGCACGACTTCACCGTCGGCGTACCCAACGCCAACCGCAACCGTGGTGAAACCCAGGAATTGGTGGGCTTTTTCGTCGGCAGTCAGGTGTACCGGGCGCGAATCGATTCGACCCGCACCGCCGTGGATTTTTTGCACGACCTGCGGGGGCAATCCCTGGCGGCACTCGAGCATGCCGATTACCCGCTGGAGCTGATGTTCGATCAACTGCAACGACCGGGCGGCCAGACGTCCAATCCTTTGTTTCAGGTGTTGTTCAACTGGCGCACCGGCACCGCCGAGCCACCCGCGATGGACTGGGGCGGGCTGGCGCTGGAGTTTCTCGGTTCAGGGGAAAACCAGGCCAAATTCGATCTCTCACTGGATATCGACTACTCGCACCAAGGCCTTGTCGCCACCTTCGAGTACAGCCGCGACCTCTACAGCCCGGCGACGATCGAACGCATGGCCGGGCATTGGCAGAACCTGTTGCAGAGCCTTATCGAAGCCCCTGAGCGCGCCCTCGGCGAGCTGCAACTGCTGGCCCCGGACGAGCATCAACAGACCCTGGCCGACTGGAATCGTCAGCCCACCCGACTCCCACACGAACACTGCCTGCATCATTTGATCGAAGCCCACGCCAGCAGAGCCGGCGAGGCCATCGCCCTGAGTTTTGGCGAACAGCACATGAGCTACGCCGAGCTCAATCGCCAGGCCAATCGGTTGGCCTATCGACTGATCAGCGAAGGCGTCGGTCCGGATGTGCTGGTGGGCATCGCCGTCGAGCGTACGCCAGACATGATCATCGGCGTGTTGGCGATCCTCAAGGCGGGGGGCGCCTATGTGCCGCTGGACCCGACCTATCCGGCCGAACGCCTGGCCTACATGATCGAGGACAGCGCCATCGCCCTGGTGCTGACGCAGGCGCATCTGCGTGAACAGTTGCCGCTGCCCGCCGAGGTTCGCTGCCTGTTACTCGAGCAGATACCGTCCAGTCACTCGCTGGATGAGCGCAATCCCGAAGTGGCGGTGCACCCGGATAATCTGGCGTATGTGATTTACACCTCGGGTTCGACCGGCAAACCCAAAGGCGCGCTGCTGCCGCACCACAACGTGATGCGGTTGTTTCAGGCGACTGCCGATTGGTTCAACTTCAGCCAGGACGATGTCTGGAGTCTGTTTCACTCGTATGCGTTCGACTTCTCCGTGTGGGAAATTTTCGGCGCCCTGTTGCACGGCGGCCGGCTGGTGATCGTGCCGCACGCGGTCAGCCGTTCGCCACAGGACGTCTACGCACTGCTTTGCGAGGAAAAAGTCAGCGTGCTCAACCAGACGCCTTCGGCTTTCAAACAGCTGATGCAGGTCGCCTGCGAACCCGGGCAGTCGCTGACGCAACACCTGCGTTATGTGGTTTTTGGCGGTGAAGCTATTGATGTGCAAAGCCTGCGCCCCTGGTTCGAGCGCTTCGGCGATCGCGCGCCGCAGTTGATCAACATGTATGGCATTACAGAAACCACCGTGCACGTGACCTACCGGCCGTTGTCACTGAACGATCTGCACTCGGACGCAGCCAGCCCCCTCGGCCAGCCGATTGTCGACCTGTCGTGGTACCTGCTCGACCCGCATCTCAACCCGGTGGCCAAATGTTGCATCGGTGAGTTGTATGTCGGCCGCGCCGGCCTGGCACGTGGGTATCTGAAACGCACCGACCTGACCGCCACCCGTTTCATCCCCGATCCGTTCGACCCGCTACCGGGCGGGCGCCTGTATCGCACCGGCGATCTGGCGCGCTACGGCGTCGATGGCAGCATCGAGTACGTCGGACGCATCGACCATCAGGTAAAAATTCGTGGTTTCCGCATCGAACTGGGGGAAATCCAGGCACGCCTGCAGAGCCTGGCCGCCGTGCAGGATTGCGTGGTCCTGACCCACGAGGGGCCGAGCGGCCTGCAACTGGTCGGTTATGTGATCGCCAGCGAACCGGCCAGCACCGAGTTACGCGAACAGCTGCTGAACGCCCTCAAGGCGCAGTTGCCGGATTACATGGTGCCCGGCCACCTGCTGTTTATCGATCACTTCCCGCTCAACGCCAACGGCAAGCTCGACCGCAAGGCCCTGCCCGAGCCGGATGTCAGTCTGTGGCAGCAAGCCTACGTTGCGCCGAGCAACCCACTGGAGGAGGCACTCGCTCAGCTCTGGCAGCAATCGCTGGGCATCGAGCGTGTGGGAGTGACCGACAACTTCTTTGAATTGGGTGGGCATTCAATTCTGGCCATTCAGTTCATTTCCACGCTCAAGACCCGTCTGAACATCGAACTGCGTCTGCAAGAGTTACTGGCCCATCCGAGCATCGGCGAACTGGCGGCGTTTATTTCACGCAAGCATCGGGAGCAGACTCAGTGCGTGGTCGAGTTGAATGCGGCCCCGGCCAGCGCACCGACCTTGTTCTGTCTGCACCCCAGCGGCGGAATCGTGTTCTGTTACCAGCCGCTGGCGAAGAAACTCAAGGCCCATGCCTCGGTTCGTGGGGTCATGCATCGCGGTTTCAGCGATGGCAGCCAAAGCTGGGACGAGATGGTGGCCGATTACAGCCACGAAATCGTCAAGACACAACCTCAAGGCCCCTACCACTTGATGGGCTGGTCGCTGGGGGGAGCGATTGCGCTGGATATCGCCGCCACACTGGAAGGCCTGGGTCATCAGGTGGCCTTTCTCGGCCTGGTGGACAGCACCATCCCGGAACACCTCTACCCCGAGGACTTGCCCCGCTATCGACGCTTGCCCAGTGCTGAACAGAGCAGCGAAGCCTCGGAAGAAATCCTCGATGCCATTCACTATTTCGATCTGTTGTTCCCGACCCTGACAGACCGTACGGCGGCGTATTTGAAAGACTCGCCACGCAGCTCGGTCAAGCAGTTCCATGACTGGGCAGCGAGCCTGGTCGAACCGGGCCAAGGCGATTTGTTGTCGATCGTGCAAAGCGTCAAGAACGAAGTGATGAATGCCCAGGCGTTCTCGGTGCATGACCGTCTGCTGGAGGCTTTCAAGGCCTTTACCTTCAAACCGGTGCAGGTCCGGCCCAGTTGCTGGTGGGCCGTACCGGAAAAGACTGCGCAAGAACTGGCGTTCTGCGAGGCATTGATCCGGCGTTACAGCCCGTCGGGTGAACTGAAATGTTCGGTCCATTCACCGTTGTTGCACCGCAGCATGATCTTTGATGACGCACTGATCGACTCACTGATCGACGCCTTCCTGGCCACCACCGCCCCTTGCTGATCCCCCTGTTCCTTCTCAACCCGCCGGCAGATTCCGGCGGGCCTTTGATGTCAGTCAGATAAGCTGCAGATCAACCTGTGGGAGCGTGGCTTGCCCTGATGCCAGTCAGTTAAGCGCAATTCAATGTGGGAGCGGGCTTGCTCGCGAAAGCGGTGTATCAGGCGACATCAATGTTGACTATGCCGCCGTCTTCGCGAGCAAGCCCGCTCCTACAGGGTTGCGCTTAACTGACAGGCATTAGGGCAAGCCCGCTTCCACAAGTGTGTGTGCGCCCACCCAATCGCAGACAAACAAAAAAAAGGCCCGCAAAATGCGGGCCGGGCTTAGTTGTCGCTTGCAATCAGAACTGCGGTTTGTACGTCACGCTGAACATCAGGTTGCGCGGGTCGCCAAAGTTATTGTTGCCATTGAGCTGGTTGTAAGCGGGCGAAATGTACGTCTTGTCGAACAGGTTGTTGGCGTTGACCGCCAAACCGATCTCCGGCGTCAGCTGGTAGCCGATGCGGGCATTCCACACGGTGTAACCCGGTACATCTTTGTTAAGATCGTAAACCAGCGTGTGGCTTTGGGTGGTGAAGCCCAGACCGGTGCTGACACGGCTCCAGTCGCCGGTGAACTGGTAGTTGCCCCACACGCGCAGCATGTGTTTCGGCGTCCAGGTACTATAGATGCTGCCTTCGTTGGTCGGGTCTTCCAGGTATTTGGTGGTGTTGTAGGTATAGCCCGCAAATAGCTGCAGATTGTCCGTCACTTCACCACTGATTTCCGCGTCGACACCCTGGCTACGAACTTTCCCCGAGGCTGCCGAGCAGTACCAGCCATTACACTCCATACCACCGGCGATGTCGTTGACGGCACGGTTTTCCTGGTCGTAACGGAAGATGGCCAAGGAGGTATTGACCCGACCGTCCATCAACTCACCCTTGAGGCCGATTTCGTAGTTGGTGCCGACGATGGGTTTGAGTACCGTACCGTTGGAATCACGGTTGGTTTGCGGCTGGAACACGTCGGTGTAGCTGGCGTATACCGCCCATTCGCGGCTCAGGTCATAGACGATACCGGCGTAGGGCGTGACCACTCCGGTTTCAGTTCCGGTGCTTGGCTCGTTGGGCGTGATACCGGTTTGTCTTTCGGTTTTCGACTTGTAGCTGAAGTCGTACCAGCTAACCCGGGAACCCAGTACCAGCGTCAGATCGTCAACCGGCTTGACGCGCCAGGTGCCGTACAGGCCTTTCTGGCGGATATCGTATTTGCTGAGGGTGCCCTGGCCGCCCGCGGCAAGCAGACTGTCGTAGCTGATGTCCGGACGGTCATTGTCGAGGTCGAAGATGGTGTCGCTGCTGCTGTTGAAGGTACGGGCGAAGCGATCATCCGTCTCCAGCTGAGAGAAGTTGACGCCCAGCATGACTTCCTGCTGCATCGACAAGGCTTCGAACTTGCCGGTCAGATTCATGTCCAGACCGGCCTTCGTGGACTGGAAATCGGTCACGAAGTCGGCATATTGCACGCGACTGCCATCCGGCAAGAGACCGCCAGGACTTTGGGTTCGCTGGTTTTTCGACTGATTGTCTTCGGTCATGTACACGGTGCCGATCTTGAGGGCCCAATCGTCGTTGAAGCGGTGCTCGAGATCGGCGTAGAGGGTGGTGACGTCGATTTCGGAACGGTTCCAGCGCGCGCCGGTGTAGGTCGAACGCGAAACGTCCGGCATCGACCCGTCGGCGTAGAGTGGCAGGCCACGGATGTTGCCGCGCGATTCGCCGTTGGATTGGCTGACCGCGAAGCCCAGGGTGGTGTCTTCGCGCAGGTCGATGTCCAGGGCGCCGTACAGCGAGTGGGTCTTGCTCCACGCGTGGTCGATGAACGAGTTGCTCTGGTCTTCGTCGACGACGATGCGGCCTCGGATGTTGCCGGCCTGGTTCAGCGGGCCCCCGGCGTCCACTTGCAGACCGTAGTGATCCCAAGAGCCGGCCTTGCCGGTCAGGGTCACGGTCGGTGCGCTCTGGCCACGCTTGCGCACCAGGTTGATGGCACCACCGGGGCTGCCGGTGCCTTGCAGCAGGCCGGAGGCGCCGCGCAGGATTTCCAGGCGGTCATAGAAGATCAGGTCCTGGGTCGCCCAGTTGCCCAGCGAATAGGTGTTACGCGGGATCGGCACACCGTCGTACTGCCAGTCGTCGATCTGGAAACCGCGCGACGATAGAATCATGCCTTGGCCGACGCCCTGCAGGCCGACCACGCCGGTGGTCTGGTTGACGGCGTCCTTGAGATTGACCAGGTTCTGGTCATCCATCTGTTTACGCGTCATCACGGTGATCGACTGGGGAATTTCCTTGAGGGTGTGGGTACCCTTGCCGATGGTCACGGCGTTACTGGTGTATGAGTTGCTGCCTTCGGTCGTCGCACCCAGCTGCTGTGCATTGACGGTGGTCGCGCCCAGCTCAAGGCCTTCAGTGGCGGAACCGCGCACCAGCATCAACGTGTTGCCTTCAAAGCTGTAGCGCACGCCGGTGCCCTTGAGCAGTTCGGCGATTGCCGCTTCGGCGCTCAGTTTGCCGCTGACGCGATTGCTGCGCAGGTTAGCCATGTCGGCGGCGTTGTAGATCACCTGCCGGTTGGTTTGCTCGCCAAACGCTTGCAACGCCTGCGGCAAGGGCTGCGCGGCAATGTTGACGGCGATTTCTTCGGCGCAGACCTGCGCGCTGAGCGGCATCAGACAGACCATGCCCAGACCGGCCAGCGAGTGACGCGAGCGAAGCGATCGGGAAACGACCAAAGCCTTGAACAGAGGTTTCAACTCATGAATTGCTGACATCGTGCTCTCTATTATTCGTTAGAAGTGGATAAGACCGATGGGCCACCGAGGACCCGACGCTGCCCGGACACGTAAACCGCTCTGTCGGCCACCTCAGGGGCAGCACGTCAGCGGGCGGTCGACCCGGCCCCTCCCCGGGCGCAGGTCATCTGTCTGGACAACGGCAAAATCTTGTTCTGCCCTACAAATCCGAACCCTGGGGCTACCCTGCCCGACCCGAATTGTCTGCATACCTTAGTAAGACGTAGCACCACGCATAAACCGGAATGAGTTTATTTATCATTAACGACACATTTAAAAAAAAGCCGACGCTTTGGGCGTCGGCCTGTCTATTTCCGGGGTTCTCAGCTGTTCTGTGCAGCCTTGGCGATTTGCAGTTGCCGGGCTTTTTCCGTCAACAAGGCCTTTTCTCCCGGGCTCAGGGTGTCCAGGCGCAACCGCGCATGGGCCAGTTTCTCCAGTTGACCGGGGCTGCTTTCCCGCGATCGCAACGCCAATGCCAGACCGGCCACGGTCGGATGATCAAACACCACACCGGGATGGATTTCGCACTGCAACAACTTGCGAATACCGGCCACCAGTTTGATCACCAACAACGAATGACCACCGGCGGCAAAGAAATCCCGATCAATGCCCAAACGCTCAACGCCCAGCAGTTGCGCCATGCGTGCCGCGAGCAATTGTTCGAGCGCATCGCGTGGCGCCAGGCCCCCATCGTCAACCAGGCTTGCGCTGAGTTGCTGCAACGCCTTGCGGTCGATCTTGCCATTGGCCAGCCGTGGAAAACGCTCGATGAACTGCACGCGCTGCGGCAGCATCACGGCGGGCAGGCGCTGGGCCAGCTCGCTGCGAACGACCTCAAGCAAATCCGGCGAAGGTGGCTGATGAGGCACGACGAATGCCTGCATCCCCTGCTCAGCCATAGACCCTGGCAACACCAGCGCTTCAGCGACCTGAGGCAGGCTCAGCAATTGGGCCTCGATCTCTGCCAGTTCGATACGGAACCCACGCACCTTGATTTGCTGATCGCGCCGACCGTGCAACTGAATCGCCAGATCCGGGCGATAGCGCGCCAGATCTCCGGTGCGATACAGACGCTCCTGAGGATTGAACGGGCTCTGAATGAACGCCTGCGCATCGGCTTCGGCATTGATGTAACCACGGCATAATTGCGCGCCGCCCAGGTACAGTTCGCCCAACATCCCGACCGGGGCCAGTTGCAGATGGTCATCAAGGACATACACCTGATTGTTACCCAGTACCTGGCTGAGGGCGGCAGCGTTTTCAGCGCCCGTGTTTTCAGCAGCAGTGCCCAGCAGCAGCGGATGGACCAACACCCCGACCGTCGCCTCCGTCGGGCCGTAGTGATTGAACACCCGGCAATCGCTGCGTAACCGAGCGATGCGCTCGAGCAGCGCAGGGGCGATCGGCTCGCCGCCGAGAATCAGCGTAGAGGGCAGTTGCGGGCGGTCGCTGTCGAGCAGTGCGGCGAGGTGCGACGGAACGATCTTCAGACAATCGATCGTCTGTTGTTTCAGGAAATCAGCGAACAAGGTGCTGTCCTGCATCTGTTCGTCACTGGCCACATGCAGCGTCGCACCGTTGAACAAGGCGCCAAACAGCGCGGTGTTACCCAGGTCCGCCGCGACGGTGGAGGTGAAGCCAACGTGTTTGCATTGATCAAGCCCCAAGGCCTGGCTGACGTTGGCGGTGTAATTGAGCAATTGTCGATGCTCGATCACCACGCCTTTGGGCACGCCGGTGGAGCCTGAAGTGAACAGCACATAGGCCGCATCGCTGCCCTGTGTATCGAGTTCGATGGCCGGTGCCGACAGGTCCGCCGATTGGCGCAATTGATTCAGGGTGCAGACGCTCAGCGAATGACCGTGCCACTGATCGATTTGCGCGGCATCCACCAGCAGCAAATCGGCCCCGGCCTGTTCCAGCATCAACACCTGACGCGCCACCGGCCATTGCGGGTCCAGCGGCAGATAAGCCGCCCCGACCCGCCAGGCCGCCAGCATTGTCACCACCAGATCGGCCGAGCGCGGCAACGCCAACGCGACAATCGAACCGCGGGCCAGGCCCCGGGTTTTCAAGGCCTTGGCCAACACGTCGACGTTCGCCTGCAATTGCCCGTAGCTCAAGTGTTGTTGCGCGTCGGTCAGCGCGACGGTGTCCGGTGTGGCATGAGCCCGATCAGCAATGCGCTGCGGCAGGTATCGGCCATCCACCAGCGGCCGGGGTGGCGGGTTGATTGCCAGCAAGCGTTGTTGCTCGGCGGCTCCCGGCAATGCCAGCTGACCCGGCTCGGCCTGAGGATTGGCCACGATGCTCGCCAGTAATACGCTGAACTGCGTCATCAGCCCTTCGACAGCCATCAGCGAATAACGCTGCGTGGCGTAATGAAGATGCAGGCGGCCCGATTCGCCCGGTTCGATTTGTAGCATCAGTTCAAATTGAGTTTCCCGAGCAACGGGACGCTGGACGGGTGTCCACTGCAGTGTGCTTGAAGTCTGGGGCTGCGGTGCACGCCAGACCGCGAAACCATAGGCCGGTCTGGCCGCTGCGGGTGCGAATTCCGGCGACCAGTATTCCTGCCAGGTGCGGTGCTCATCCAGGCCCGCCGCCAGTTCACTGACCCAGGCGCTGAACGAGGTACTCGCCGTCAGCGACACATGCAGCGGCAGGGTTTTCTCAAAAACGCCCACGGCGTCGGCGAAATACTCGTAGTCGTCGCGACTGTCGTGCCGCACCCCGACCAACATCTGCTCGTTCCCGCCCAGGCGCCCCAGCAGCAGCCACCAGGCCGCTTGCATCACCACACTCAGCGGTTGCGTCAGCGAGCCTGCCAACTGTTGCAGCGCGTTGTGCAGCGAGGGCTCAAGCGTGTTCGTCAACAGCGCTGCCGCGGAAGAAGTCTGGGCGGTTGCAGCCCGATAGCCCAGCCATGGGGTGGACAGGTCGACATCCGCGCCTTGCAGGTGCTGCTGCCAGTAAGTCCGGGCACTGGCCGCATCCTCGTCGAGCACCACTTCACTGCGCCATTCCAGGTACTGGGTGAATTCCCCGGTCTCATCATCGGTCTGGGTCAGACCCTGCTCATACGCCCGCAACAGTTGCTGATAAATCAGCCACAAGCCGCTTTCATCGATGCAGTGCCGGGCAACGCCCAGCACCAGGGTCCAGTGATTGTCCGCCTGGCGATAGAGCATCGCCTGGACGTTCTCCGACTCACCGACGACAAACGAGCGTGCCGCCCATTCGGCGAGTTGAGCGTGGATTTCGGCCGCCGTTTCCAGGCGTGTCTGCACCGTCAGCGGGAAGCGCCCGGCGCCTCCGGCGAACTGGCGCAGACCATGGAAGCCCGGCGCCTTGGCCAAACGCGGGATCAGCATGGGTTGCTGCGCCAACAACGCATCCAGCGCCGTTTGCAGACGCTGCGGGTCAAGCGCACCGGCAATGCCCACTTCCAGCCAATGCAGCGCATCACCGCAGACCGGGGCCTTGGGCAGCTTCTCCAGCAACCCTTGCTGCTCGGGGGTCAAGGCGTAACCCAGGTCCTGCGCGTCCATCGATACCTCGTTCATGCTCCGGTTTCCTCGGTGTTCATTGCGCCTTGGGCGGTCTGTGCGTTTTCCAGGGCACTGCGATCGAACATGTCGCCCATGGCCACGACGATTTTGCGCGGGCCTTCGAACGGGTCACGGGCGTGAGCCACGAGCATGTTGTCCAGCAGGATCGCATCGCCTTTTTGCCAGTCGAAACGCACCGCACATTCCTCGTACAACTCACCGATGCGCTGCATCACCTCGTCTTCGATCGGCGAACCATCACCGTAATAGACATGACGCGGCATGCGTTCCAGGCCGAACATCGACAGCAGGTCTTCACGCACATCCGGCTCCAGCCAATAGATGTGGTGCAGCTGCACCTGATTGAAGAACGACTTTGCGCCGGTAATCGGGTGACGGATGATCGCCGGTCCCGGCGTACGGGTTTGCAACTCATCGTTGTCGAGCCAGCGCCATTCGATACCACCGGCCCGGCAGCGGGCCTCTACCTCGGCGCGATCTTCGGTCTTGAAGAAATGCTGCCAGGACACGTCGAGTTTGTCGGTGAACGTGCGCACGTAGAGCAAGCCCTTGTCTTCGAACTTTTCACGCAGGTCCGCCGGCAGTTTTTCGTACATCAACCGGCAATCGACCACCGGTGTCGCACCGCCCACGGGCGCTGCCTGCTCGCAATAGAACATCTGCTTGCGCGGCCAGCGGTCCTGATGAGAACTCTCGTTGTGGAACAGGATCATCTTGCGTTCCGGGTACGGCGTGGAGCGGTAGGTGTTCTTGCCGCCCTCCTTCTTCGGCAGGTCGCCATACTGGCCATAGAGCCCCGGCTGGATCGCTTCGGCAAAGGCTTCAAAGCCCTGAATACCGTCCAGTTCGAAGCCGCGGAACAGAATGCCGGCGTGCTCGGCCAGTTTCTGTTCGATCAGTGGCCGGTTGTGGTTGATCCACTCGATCACGTCCAGCTGCGGCTCGTTCGGCTCCAGCAGCAATGGAAACCGCTGCGGCGCGGCCAGCAGGGATTCACGCACCGGTAGAGGCCGGACCTTGGCGACCGGGGCCTGGGAACGCTTGAGGAACTTGCCGAGCTTGTCGGCCTTGGGTCCCGGAACAGCGGCGGGCATGGCGGCCACCGCGCGGTTGTCGACTGGCATGCTGATAGCTCCCAATTGAATGTCCTGATCAGCGACGATCTGTTCCAACAGGGCTATCCAGGCCTTGACCAGGTACTGAATGTGCTCATGTCCGAACAAGGTTGTGGCGAATTGCCAAGTACCCAGCAATTGCCCTTCTTCATCGTCAACGAACAACGCCATGTCGAATTTAGAATGGGTCTCGAGCGCCGGCAGCGCTTCCACGCTCAAACCGCCCATGGCCTGCACGCGTCCCGGCAGGTTGTTCATCACGAACAACACCTGCACCAACGGGTTCATGCCCTTGTGTCGCGGCACGCCCGAGGCGTCGACGATCATGTCAAACGGCAGGTCCTGATGCTCCAGGGCGCTGAGCAGGGTTTCCTGGGTCTGTGCAAGGAAGTTGGAGAACGCCGCGCCGGCCTCGAACCGCGAACGTAGCGGCAGAACGTTGACGAAGAAACCGATCAGCCGCTCAAGCTCCGGCTGCTCGCGTCCGGCGACATCAGCGCCGACCAGCACATCGGCGGCGCCACTGACCTGATGCAGCAGCACCTGGAACGATGCCAGCAGCGTGCTGTACAACGTGACGCCCGCGTCCATGGACAGCTTGCGCAGTGCGCCCGTCAAACCACTGGTGAGCCGGAACTGCACCGCGTCGCCCGCAAAGGACGACGTCAGGCCGCGCGGGTTATCCAGTGGCAGAATCAACTGCCCGCTGTAACCGGCGAGGCGGTCTTTCCAGTACTCGGCCTGTTGCCCAAGAACCCCTTGCTGCTCGAGCGCCTGCTGCCAGAGCGCGAAGTCGGAATATTGCACCTCCAGTGCCGGCAGTGGTGTCAGGTCGCCGTCTTCGGCACGGTCATAAATCTGCACCCATTCGTTGATCAAAACCCCCATCGACCAACCGTCGGAAATGATGTGGTGCATGGCGTACAGCATCACATGCTCGGTCGGTCCCAGATGCAGGATGCGCCCACGCAACAGCGGCGCCTGTTCCAGGTCGATCGGTATGCGTGCGTTGTCCAGCACCGCTTGCGCTACCTGTTCTTCCTGAGCACTGCGCGACAGACCGGACAGATCGATCAGCGGAAAATCCAGCTCGACATGATCGGCGATCAGCGCAATCGGATCGCCCTCGTCATCCTGGGTATAGGCGGTGCGCAATACTTCGTGGCGGCGCACCACTTCGGCGAAGCTGCTCAACAGTCGCTCGACCGACAGTTCGCCGCGCAGGCGCAGGGCCATCGGCATGCCATAGGCGGAGCCGCCGCCGGACAGTTGTTCGGCGATCCACAAGCGGCGTTGCACCAGCGACAACGGCGCGCTGTGCTTGACGCCATGGGCCTTGAGCACCACGGAACCAGCGCCTGCACCCGTCGTTGGTGCGTCCAGTTGCTGGCCCATCCAGGCTGCCAGATCCTTGAGCCGCGGATGGTTGAACAGGTCACGCAGGCTCAGGGGCTGTGCCGTGAGTTTGCGCAGGCGCGAAACCGCCTGAGTTGCTAGCAGGGAGTGCCCGCCCAACTCGAAGAAATGAGCCTCGCGACCGACCCGGTCGAGTTCCAGCACGTTCTGCCAGACCGTCGCAATCTGTTCTTCGAGTTCACCGACCGGGGCGATAAAGTCCCGAGACGATGCGCTGGCATCAATGCTCGGCAACGCCTTGCGATCGATCTTGCCATTGGGCGTCAGTAGCAGGTTTTCGAGGAACAGCACATGCGTCGGCACCATGTAATCCGGCAGGCTTTCCTTAAGTCGTACTTTGAGTTCTTCGCGCAGTACGGCCAACGCAGAGGCATCACCACGCGCCAGCGCCGGGTCATCGAACACCACGTAGGCGACCAATTGCTTGCCCGACGCGCCCGGATGCGCCACGACCAACGCCTGGCGCACGGTCGGCGCCAGAAGCAGACGCGCTTCGATTTCACCCAGCTCGATACGGAAGCCACGCACTTTCACTTGATGGTCGATACGACCGACGTATTGCAAGGTGCCGTCGGCCTGATAACGGGTCAGGTCGCCCGTGCGGTACAAACGTTCGCCGTTGTTGGCAAACGGGTTCGGCACGAACTTCTCGGCGGTCATCGCCGGCCGCCCCAGATAACCACGCGTGATGCCCGCACCGGCCAGGTACAACTCGGCGGATGCACCCAGCGGCGCCGGTTGCAGATCCGCACCCAGCAGGTAGCTGGCGGTGCCATTGAGCGGCCGGCCGATGTTCGCCGTGCCGCCGGATTCGCGGCGACTCCAGGTGGAGTAAGTGGTGTCTTCCGACGGGCCATACAGGTCGTAGACCTGTTCGATGTTCGCCTGTTGGTACAACGTCTCCACCAGACTCTGCTTCAATGGCTCACCGGCCAGGTTGATGATCCGCACGCCCGATGGAATCTGCCCGGCATCCTGCAAGGCGGCAATGGCCGACGGCACGGTGTTGATCAGGCGCACCTGGTCGCGTGCCGGCAAGTGCGGCAGTTCCAGAGCGTTGCGGGCGATGATCAGCGAGCCGCCGTTGGCCAGGGTGACAAACAGCTCCCACACCGACAGGTCGAAGCACACCGACGTCGAGGCCAATACCCCTTGAATGTCGTCGCGGCTGTACACCGACCGCGACCAGTCCATCAGCGCCAGCACATTGCGGTGGGTAATGGCCACGCCTTTGGGCTTGCCGGTGGAGCCGGAGGTGTAGATCACGTAGGCCAGGTTGTCCGGGGTCACCGCCGTCACCGGCGCGTGGTGCGGATAAGCCGCCAGTGGCGCGTCGAGCTGATCGAGCAGCAGTACCTGAGTATCGGCGCCTGTGGACAGCGTCGTCACCACCGCCTGTTCGGTCAGCAGCACCAGAGCACGGCTGTCCTCAAGCATGTAGGCCACGCGATCGGCCGGATAATCCGGGTCCAGCGGCACGTAGGCGCCACCGGCCTTGAGCACTGCGAGCAGCGCCACCAGCAAGTGGTCGGAACGCTGCATCGCCACGCCAACGCGGACTTCCGGGCCGACACCGCATTCGATCAGCTTATGCGCCAGACGATTGGCTCGCGCGTCGATGTCAGCGTAAGTCAGCTGCCGGTTGCCGAAGGTCACGGCCAGCGCTTGCGGCTGGATGGCGGCTTGACGGTCGATCATTTGATGAATACACAGACCCTCGATGCCACTGGCTTCGGTGCGGTTCCAGTCGCGCAGTACCAATTGCTGTTCGGCTTGGTCCAGCAACTCCAACTCACCGAGACACCGCTCGGCGCTGGCGCTCATGTGGATCAACAGATGCTGCAACTGCGCGGCCAGTGTCGCCACGGTAGCCGCGGCAAAACGGCTGTGCTGATAGCTGAAATGCACCGTCAACCGGCTGTCCAGGCTCACCGCCAGCGTCAACGGGTAGTTGGTTTGTTCATGCCTGGCCACCTCGCCGAAACGCAGGTCTTGCGGCGCGCCTTTCTCCAGCGCCTGGGAAATCGGGTAGTTCTCGAACACCAGGATGTTGTCGAACAGTGCTTCACCGCCCTGCCCGGCCCAGCGCTGAATATCGAACAGCGGCGTATGTTCCTGCTCACGCAGCAACAGATTCTGTGCCTGCACCTGCTGCAACCACTGCGCCAACGGTTGTTCGGCACGGGGGCTGGCGATGACCGGCAAGGTGTTGATGAACAGCCCGATCTGCTGCTCGACCCCACTCAGCTGCGCCGGACGGCCAGAGACCGTGGCGCCGAAACTGACAGTGTCCTGCCCGGTGTAGCGCTGCAACAACAGCAGCCAGGCGGCCTGAACCAGCGTGTTGACGGTGACTTTCTGCCCCCGGGCAAAGGTGTTGAGGTGATCGGTGACAGCGGCGTCCAGGGTCAGGAAATGCTCGCCCTGGGTATCGATGGCGTCGTTGCCCCGGTAAACGAGCGCGTCGGCCAGACGGGTCGGCGCGTCGAAATTCGCCAGTTGGCCCTTCCAGAAATGCTCGGCGACCTGCGTGTCCTGTTGCGCCAACCACTGGATGTAATCCCGATAACGACCCGCCGCGATCACCGGTGCCTGACCGCTGTAGCGTTGCAGCACTTCGCCTAGCAGCTGCGAGTTGCTCCAGCCATCCATCAGAATGTGGTGGCAGGTGTAAATCAGCTGAAAACGCTCGGCGGCGACTTGTACCACCACCAGCCGCAGCAAGGGCGCCTCGTGCAGGTCGAAACCCTGTTGCCGTTGTGCATTTGCCAGCGCTTCGAGCGCCTGTGGCAGATCGTTTTGCCCACGCCAATCATGGAAGGTGAACGGTACCGGCAAGCGCTTGTGGATCACTTGCTGTGGTCGCTGCAATTCGCCGTCCCAGACAAAACTGCTGCGCAGCACATCGTGGGCATCCAGTGCCGCCTGCCAGGCCTCGCGGAAACGCTCGACCTGCAAACCTTCGACGTCCACGCACAGCTGATTGATGTAATCGCCGGCCTGCTGCTCGTAGAGGGTGTGGAACAACATGCCTTGCTGCATCGGTGACAGCGGGTAAATGTCTTCGACCTGGCGTGCCGTCACGGGCAACGAATCGAGCTGGAGTTGCGTCAACCCGGCCAGCGGGAAGTCCGACGGTGTCAGCCCCTGATGCCGAGTCTCACAGCAGTGCTCGATCAACGTACCCAACTCCCGGGCATAAGCCTCCGCCAACTGCGCGATGGTCGACTGATCGAACATCTGCCCGCTGAACGTCCAGCCGATACTCAGTTCGCCGCCATACACCCGACCATTGAGGGTCAGCCAATTGTCCAGAGGCGCCAACGGACTTTGCTCGGCACCCGCCGATTCACTGGCCGGAGTGAACAGTGCAGCCGCCTCGTCGCCGAACCCGGCATCGAACTGGCCCAGGTAGTTGAAGGTAATGCGCGGCACAGGCAAGGCTTGCAGCGCCTGCCGGGTGCTGTCATTACCCAGATAGCGCAGCGCGCCAAAGCCCAGGCCTTTATCGGGGATCGCCCGTAGTTGCTCTTTGATCGCCTTGATCGAATCCTGCGGCGTGGACGCCGGTGTCACCTTGACCGGAAACAGACTGGTGAACCAGCCCACGCTGCGGCTCAAGTCGAGCGCGTCGAACAGCACCTCGCGGCCGTGGCCCTCTAGTTGGATCAGGGTCGATGCGTTGCCCGTCCAGTCAGCGATCACTCGCGCCAGAGCCGTCAGCAACAGATCGTTGACCTGTGTGCGATAGGCCGCCGGCGCCTCCTGCAACAGCTGGCGGGTCTGCTCTTTGTCCAGACGGGTCTGCACGTGCAAGGCGTGACGATTGTGCAACTCGCCCTGTGGTCGATCGCAAGGCAAGTCATTGCGCGAATCCTGCAATTGCCCTTGCCAGAACGTCAGCTGAGCCTGCATCACCGCACTGTCGGCATGTTGTTGCAAGCGCCGCGCCCAGGCCTGGGTGGCGCTGGTCTTGGCCTGCAATTTGAGCGCTTCGCCGGCCTGCAACTGCTCGTAGGCCTGTTGCAGGTCTTCGAGCAGAATGCGCCAGGACACGCCGTCGACGACCAGGTGGTGGATCACCAGCAACAGACGCTGGCTGCCATCGGCCATGTTCGCCAGCACGGCGCGCAGCAGATTGCCGCTCGCCAGTTCGAGGCTGCGCTGGGCCTGCTCGCCCAACTGCTCGAGCGCCGCCGGATCGGCGATCTCGGCGGTCCACAGCAAAGGCGACTGTTGCCAGAGCACCTGTTGCTCAGCCAGCGAACGATGCTGCGCAGTCCAGCGGTCGCCCTGACGGATGAAGGCCAGACGCAACGCGTCGTGATGCGCGACCAGTGCCTGCAACGCACGCTCCAGGTGTTGGGCGTGCAACGGTTTGGCGGATTTGAGCAGCACCGACTGGTTCCAGTGGTGCGGCTCGGCCATCTCACGCTCAAAGAACAACTGCTGGAATGGCAGCAATGGCGTGTCGCCGGTAACCGGGCCCTGGTCGATGCTCAACCCGCTGTCGCCGATGGTCGCCACCGCTGCGAGGCTTTGTACGTTCTGGTGCAGGAACAGGTCTTTGGGGCTGAAATGAATCCCCGCCTGACGCGCTCGGCTGACCACCTGAATCGAGATGATCGAATCGCCGCCCAGTTCGAAGAAGTTGTCGCTGATACCCACCTGTGGCCGACCGAGCACGCTTTGCCAGATCTCCACCAACGCCTGTTCGATGGCGCTGGTCGGGGCGGTGTAAGCCTTGCTGCTGGTGGTCGTGTCGGCTTTTGGCAACGCCTTGCGTTCCAGTTTGCCGTTGGGGCTGACCGGCATTTTTTCCAGCCACAGCCAATGCTGCGGGACCATGTAGTCCGGCAAGGTCTGGCTCAAGTGTTCCTTGAGACGGCGCTGCACGGCGTTGCAAACGTCATCATCGGCATGCAGCAGTGCGTCGCGGGCCGGCACCACATACGCCACCAACAGCGTGCCGTCCTGGGCGATGACCACGGTTTCACGGACTTCGTCGTGTTCAGCCAGGCGCGCTTCGATCTCGCCCAATTCGATGCGCAAGCCACGGATTTTCACCTGATGGTCCATGCGTCCGGCGTATTCGATCACGCCGTCGGCGCGGTAACGTGCCAGGTCGCCGGTGCGGTACAGACGCTGGCCGTCACCGAAGGCGCTGGTGACAAAGCGCTCGGCCGTCAGCGCGGCACGGCGGTGATAACCACGGGCCAGGCCTTCGCCGCCCAGGTACAACTCGCCGATCACGCCCACCGGTACCGGCGACAACTCGTGATCGAGAATGTAAGTGCCCAGATTGGCAATCGGCTGGCCGATCGGCACGCTATCGCGACCTTCCTCGATGCACGTCCAGTGCGTGACGTCGATGGCCGCCTCGGTCGGGCCGTAGAGGTTGTACAGCCCGGCGTTGGGCATCTTGGCAAACACTTGCTGCTGCGCATCCACTTGCAGGGCTTCACCGCTGCACACGATCCGGGTCAGGCTGGTGCACTCGCCCACCGAAGGGTCTTGCAGGAAGGCCTGCAACATCGACGGCACGAAGTGCAGCGTGGTGATGCGTTGCGCGGTGATCAGTTCGATCAACTGCGCCGGATCACGATGAATACCCGGCGCGGCCACTACCAGTGTCGAGCCGGTCAACAGCGGCCAGAAGAACTCCCAGACAGAGACGTCGAAACTGAACGGGGTCTTTTGCAGCACGCGGTCCATGGCATCGAGTCGATAGGCCTGTTGCATCCAGCACAGGCGATTGACCAGCGCCGAATGACGGTTGCCCGCCCCTTTCGGTTTGCCGGTGGAGCCCGAGGTGTAGATCACGTAAGCGAGGTTTTCACCCTCAAGGTCGACGCCTGGGTTGGAATCGCTGTGCCCTTCCAGCCAATCGCCGTCCTGATCCAGCACCAGGCTGCGAATACCGGCCGGGATCGACAATTGCTCAAGCAAGTGGCTCTGGGTCAACAACAGCTGAATGCCGCTGTCTTCAAACATGTAGGCCAGGCGTTCCTGCGGGTATTCCGGGTCCAGCGGCAAATAGGCACCGCCCGCCTTGAGAATCGCCAACAGGCCCACGACCATTTCCACGGACCGCTCGACCGCGATGCCCACCAGCACATCCGGGCCGACGCCCTGCTCGATCAGCACGTGAGCCAGTTGATTGGCTCGGCCATTGAGTTCGGCGTAGCTCAAGCGTTGTTCGGCAAACACCAGCGCACACGCCTCCGGGGTTTGACCGACCTGCTCTTCGATCAGGGCATGCACGCTGCGATTCAACGGGTAGTCGACAGCGGTGGCGTTCCAGTCGACGACCGTCAGTTGCCGCTCCCGGTCATCGAGCACTGCCAATTGCCCGATCGGTCGGTTGATATCCTCGACCAGGCCCCGCAACAGATTCAGCCAGTGCCGGCCCATGCGCTCGATGGTCGATGGCTCGAACACATCGGTGGCGTAGGTCAGCGAGGCGTGCAGACCTTGTGGGTTATCACTGGTGTCCAGGGTCAGGTCGAACTGCGCGGTGCGGTGCTCCCAACTGAGGTTTTGCAGATCGATGCCCGGCAACGATTCGGCCAGCGTTGACGCCGCTTCACTGCGGTGGTTGAACATCGCCTGGAACAGCGGGCTGTGGCTCAGGTTACGTTGCGGTTGCAAGGCATCGACCAGTTGCTCGAACGGCAAGTCCTGATGCATCTGCGCCGCCATGGCCGTCTGCTTCACCTGTTGCAGCAATTGAGCGCCCGTCAGCGGGCCATCGAACTCGGCGCGCAGCACCTGGGTATTGACGAAGAAACCGATCAGACGCTCGGTTTCCAAGCGGTTGCGGTTGGCAATCGGTACACCGACGCGGATATCGGCCTGACCACTGTAGCGATGCAGCAAGGTCTGGAACGAACCAAGCAACAGCATGAACAGCGTGACGTTTTCGCGCCGGGCCAATGCCTTCAGGGCATTGCTCAGGGATTCGTCGAGGGCGATCGGCAAACGCGCCCCACGGAAACTTTGCTGCGCCGGACGCGGATGATCCAGTGGCAGCTCCAGCAGCGGTTGTTCGCTGCCCAGCTTTTCGGTCCAGTAGGCCAATTGCCGATCCCGTTCGCCGGCGGCCATCCATTGACGCTGCCAGACCGCGTAGTCGGCGTACTGCACTGGCAGCGCCGGCAGTTCAGCTGGCCGGCCCTGGCTGATCGCCGAGTACAGGCCCATCAGATCATCGATCATCACCTGCAACGACCAGGCGTCGGAGACGATGTGGTGCAGGGTCAGCACCAGCACGTGATCCTGCTCGCCGACCTGCAGCAAGACGAAACGCACCAGCGAGCCGTCGAGTACATCGAACGGGCGTTGCGTCTCTTGTTCGACGAAGGCCTTGATGCTCGCCTCATCGCTGGCTGCCAGACGCTGTTCGACAAAGCTCACACGACCTTGCGGGCGGATCACCTGCCAGGTCCGGCCGTCTTCCTCGATGAACGCCGTGCGCAGGCTCTCGTGGCGCTCCACCAACGCCTGGAAACTTTGTTGCAGTGCGCTTTTGTCCAACTCGCCGCGCATCCGCAGCGCGGTCGGAATGTTGTAGGCGGCGCTGTCGGGGTCCATTTTCCACAGGAACCATTGACGCTCCTGGGCAAAGGACAATGCCAGCGGTTGATCCCGGTCGACTCTGGTCATCGCCAGTGGCTGCTCGCCTTGTTCGGCGCCCAGTGCCTGGACGAAATCCTGCAAGGTGCTGTGCTCGAACAGGCTGCGCAACGGCACCTGGATGTCCAGCACCCGACGCACCCGCGACACCACTTGGGTCACCAACAGGGAATGCCCGCCCAGCTCGAAGAAGTTGTCGGTCAGGCCCACGCGGTCCAGCTTCAGCACGTCCTGCCAGATCGCGGCGACTTGCTGCTGCCGTTCGCTCTGCGGGGCGACATAACGCGCCTGCAACTGGCTGGCATCCACCGCCGGCAACGCCTTGCGATTGAGCTTGCCATTGGGGGTCAGCGGCAGGCTGGCGAGGAACAGCACATGCGCCGGGACCATGAATTCCGGCAGGCATTCCTTGAGCCGCGCCTTGAGTTCATCGCGCAGACGCATTTGATCGTCGGCGGCATCGAGGTTCAGTTGCGGCGCAACGACATAAGCCACCAGTTGCTGGCTGCCCAGGGCTTCCTGCGCCAGCACCGCGACTTCGCGGACCGCCGGTTGTTCCAGCAGACGCGCTTCGATTTCACCCAGTTCGATGCGGAAACCGCGGATCTTCACTTGATGGTCGATGCGCCCCATGTATTCGAGCACGCCGTCGTGACGATGGCGCGCCAGGTCGCCCGTGCGATACAGCCGCGCACCGTTGCCGAACGGGTCGGGCAGGAAACGCTCGGCCGTCATCACCGCCCGGTCGTGATAACCCCGGGCCAGGCCGTCGCCACCGATCAGCAGCTCGCCAATGGAACCCACCGGGTTCGGCGCCAGATCGTCGCCCAAAATGTACAGCGTGGTATTGGCAATCGGTTTGCCGAGGTACGGCTGGCGCTGCTCGCGGGTCAGCTGCCAGGCCGCCGACCAGATGGTGGTTTCGGTCGGGCCATAAAGGTTCCAGACCTGCCCCGCCAGGCCAAGCATGCGCTGGGCCAGGTCATCGGCCAGTGCTTCGCCGCCGCAGAGGAATTTACAGCCCTGAAGGATGGGAGCCTGTTCGTGGTCGAGCAACATGCGCCAGGTCGACGGCGTGGCCTGCACAAGCGTGACCTCCTGTTGCCGGATCATCTCCAGCAGCGCTTGCGGATCCTGGGCGGTTTGCTTATCCACCAGCACCACACGGGCACCGCTGAGCAGCGGCCCGTAAATTTCCAGGCCGAAAATATCGAACGAGAACGTGGTCAATGACAGCATGCGGTCCTGGGCATCGATGCCCGGTTCCTTGACCATGCTCACCACGAAATTCACCAGCGCCTGATGACGCACCATCACCCCTTTGGGCTTGCCGGTGGAACCGGAGGTGTAAATCGCATACGCCAGGTTTTCAGCGCTGATCGATACCTGCGGATCGGCTTCGCTGTAACCGCGAGCGTGCTCGCCCTGGTCGAGCAACAGGGTCTGCACACCGGCCGGAATCGGCAGTTGCCCGAGCAAATGCGCCTGGGTCAGCAGCAGTTGCAGACCGCTGTCTTCGATCATGTGCGCCAGACGGTCTTCAGGGTATTGCGGGTCCAGCGGCACGTAGGCACCGCCGGCCTTGAGAATCGCCAACAGACCGATCAGCATTTCCAGGCTGCGGTCGATGGCGATACCGACCAATTGATCCGGGCCGACGCCCAGTTCGATCAGTCGATGCGCCAGTTGGTTGGCCTGGCGATTGAGTTGTGCATAAGTCAGAGATTGCCCGGCGAATACCAGCGCGATGGCCTGCGGAGTACGCAAGGCCTGGGCTTCGATCAATTGATGGATGCAACGGTCGGTCGGGTACTCGGCGGCGCTGCGGTTCCAGTCGACCAATACCTGCTGTTGTTCGGCCTCGTCGAGCAGGGCCAGTTCGCCCACCCGCTGCTGCGGATCGGCAACGATGCTGCCCAGCAGGTTTTGCCAATGCCGTGCCAGACGCTCGATGGTCGCGCCGTCAAACAGATCGATGGCGTAGGTCAGCTGTGCGCCGAGGCCTTCGGGGCCGTCGAACGTTTCCAGGGTCAGGTCGAATTGCGCGGTGCGCGACTCCTGATGCAAGTGACGGATCGTCAACGCTGACTCGCCCGCGCCCTGCCGGCTTTGGCTGGCGCCGGTGCTCTGGTGGTTGTACATCACCTGGAACAGCGGGCTGTAACTCAGGCTGCGCTCTGGCTGCAAGGCCTCGACTAATTGCTCGAAGGGCAGATCCTGATGAGCCTGAGCAGCCATCGCGGCCTGTTTGACCTGCGCCAGCGACGCGCTGAACGTGGCCTGAGAATCGAACTCGGTTTTGAGCACCTGGGTATTGACGAAGAAGCCGATCAGCCGCTCGGTCTCGACCCGGTTGCGGTTAGCGGTCGGCACACCGACGCGAATGTCGGCCTGGCCACTGTAGCGATGCAACAAGGTCTGGAACGACGCCAGCAGCAGCATGAACAGCGTGACGTTCTCGCTTTTGGCCAAGGCTTTCAGGCGCTCACCCAGTGCCTGCGGCAACGCCAGTTCATGACGGGCACCACGCAGGCTCTGCACCGCCGGACGCGGATAATCGGTGGGCAATTCCAGCACCGGATGCTCGCTGCCCAAGTGCGCCTGCCAGTAGTCCAGTTGCCGTTCACGCTCGCCGGCTTCCATCCAGTGCCGTTGCCAGATGCCATAGTCGGCGTACTGGATCGACAATGGCGGCAAGGCGAGTTCGTGCCCCTGACGGTAAGCGCCATACAGTTGCAGCAGCTCATCGACCATGACCCGCATCGATGCGCCATCCGAGGCAATGTGGTGCTGGGTCAGGGTCAGCACGTGCTCCTGCGCGCCAAGGCACAGGAGGCTGACGCGCAATAGCGGACCGTTGACCAGATCGAAAGGCTGCCCGGTCTGTTCGGCGACGAACGCCTGAATCTGTGCCTCTGGCGACAGGGCACCGGGAGTTTTATCCAGTTCGTGCACGGCGACGGTCAGGCTCATGTGCGGATGAATCACCTGCACCGCCCGCTCATCCTGCTGCTGGAACGTGGTGCGCAGGCTTTGATGCCGCGCAATCAGTGTATTGAAACCGCGCTCGAGCGCCGACACGTCAAGCTCGCCCTGCAACTGCATCGCGCTGGGAATGTTATAGGCGGCGCTGTCGGGGTCCATCTGCCAGAGAAACCACTGGCGTTCCTGAGCAAAGGACAGCGGCACCGGATCGAACTGCGACTGTGTTTCGGGAATCGGCAGGTTCGCCGGCGAAACACCCTCCTCGAGCATCTTCTGCAGATAGACCCTGCGCTTGTCGAGCGGCAAAGTAATGAAGCGCCGGGCGATCTTCAAAGCGACATTGGTATCCATCAAGCTTCCTCCATTTCGTCAAGCAGGGCGTCCAGCTTGCTCAGTTTCAACGTATCGACCTGCTCACCTGCGGTTGCCAGACTGCTGACGAAATTCGTGAGTACGGGGTGTTGAAAAATCAGTTGTGGGGTCAGTTTCAGGCCCAGTTCCAGTTGCAGGCGTGAAACCACATTGACGGCCAACAACGAGTGGCCGCCCAGTTCGAAAAAGTTATCCAGCAAGCCGACGCGCTCGATTTGCAGTACGTGCTGCCAGATCGCCGCGACCTGCTGCTCCCGCTCGCTCTGCGGGGCGACATAACGCACCTGCAAATGATTGGTCTCCACCGTCGGCAACGCCTTGCGGTCGAGTTTGCCGTTGGGCGTCAGCGGCAGGCTGGCGAGGAACAACAGGTGCGCCGGGACCATGAATTCCGGCAGGGATTCCCTGAGCCGTGCCTTGAGTTCATCGCGCAGAGACTGCTGATCGTCGGCGGCAGTAAGGTCCAGTTGCGGCGCGACCACGTAGGCCACCAGTTGCTGACTGCCCAGGGCTTCTTGCGCCAGCACCGCCACTTCGCGGACCGCTGGCTGCTCCAGCAGGCGCGCTTCGATCTCACCCAGTTCGATGCGGAAACCGCGGATCTTCACTTGATGGTCGATGCGTCCCATGTATTCGAGCACGCCGTCGTGACGATGGCGCGCCAGGTCGCCCGTGCGATACAGCCGCGCACCGTTGCCGAACGGGTCGGGCAGGAAACGCTCGGCCGTCATCACCGCCCGGTCGTGATAACCCCGGGCCAGGCCGTCGCCACCGATCAGCAGCTCGCCAATGGAACCCACCGGGTTCGGCGCCAGATCGTCGCCCAAAATGTACAGCGTGGTATTGGCAATCGGTTTGCCGAGGTACGGCTGACGCTGCTCGCGGGTCAGCTGCCAGGCCGCCGACCAGATGGTGGTTTCAGTCGGGCCATAAAGGTTCCAGACCTGCCCCGCCAGGCCAAGCATGCGCTGGGCCAGGTCATCGGCCAGTGCTTCGCCGCCGCAGAGGAATTTACAGCCCTGAAGGATGGGAGCCTGTTCGTGGTCGAGCAACATGCGCCAGGTCGACGGCGTGGCCTGCACCACCGTGACTTCCTGCTGCCGGATCATCTCCAGCAGCGCTTGCGGATCCTGGGCGGCTTGCTTGTCCACCAGCACCACACGGGCACCGCTGAGCAGCGGCCCGTAAATTTCCAGGCCGAAAATATCGAACGAGAACGTGGTCAGCGACAGCATGCGGTCCTGGGCATCGATGCCCGGTTCCTTGACCATGCTCACCACGAAATTCACCAGCGCCTGATGGCGCANCACCGTGACTTCCTGCTGCCGGATCATCTCCAGCAGCGCTTGCGGATCCTGGGCGGCTTGCTTGTCCACCAGCACCACACGGGCACCGCTGAGCAGCGGCCCGTAAATTTCCAGGCCGAAAATATCGAACGAGAACGTGGTCAGCGACAGCATGCGGTCCTGGGCATCGATGCCCGGTTCCTTGACCATGCTCACCACGAAATTCACCAGCGCCTGATGGCGCACCATCACCCCTTTGGGCTTGCCGGTGGAACCGGAGGTGTAAATCGCATACGCCAGGTGTTCAGCGCTGATCGATACCTGCGGATCGGCTTCGCTGTAACCACGAGCATGCTCACCTTGCGGGTCGAGCAACAGGGTCTGCACACCGGCCGGAATCGGCAGTTGCCCGAGCAAATGCGCTTGGGTCAGCAGCAGTTGCAGACCGCTGTCTTCGATCATGTGCACCAGACGGTCTTCAGGGTATTGCGGGTCCAGCGGCACGTAGGCGCCGCCGGCCTTGAGAATCGCCAACAGACCGATCAGCATTTCCAGGCTGCGATCGATGGCGATACCGACCAATTGATCCGGGCCGACACCCAGTTCGATCAGTCGATGCGACAGTTGGTTGGCCTGGTGATTGAGTTGGGCATAACTCAGAGATTGCCCGGCGAACACCAGTGCCGTGGCCTCTGGTGTTCGCCGGGCCTGGGCTTCGATCAATTGATGGATGCAGCGGTCGGTCGGGTACTCGGCAGCGCTACGGTTCCAGTCCACCAGCACTTGCTGTTGTTCGGTTTCGTCGAGAAGAGCCAACTCACCGAGACAGCATTCACCGGCGTCGACCATCTGGCTCAACAGGTGCTGCAAATGAGCCGCCAGTTGCGCCACAGTCCCCGACGCAAAACTGGCGCGTTGAAAACTGAAGTGCACCGACAATTGCGTGTCGAGGCTCACCAGCAGGGTCAGCGGGTAGTTGGTCTGCTCGAGACTTGCCACCGGACCAAAGCGCAGTCCTGGCGGAGCGCCCTGCTCCAGAGCCTGGGCAATCGGGTAGTTCTCGAACACCAGAATGTTGTCGAACAGCGCTTCACCGCCCTGCCCGGCCCAGCGCTGAATATCGAACAGCGCGGTGTGTTCGAACTCGCGCAATGCCAGGTTTTGCGCCTGCACCGCTTGCAACCAGCTGTTGAGCGATTGCTCGGCCCGAGGGCTTGCGATCACCGGCAAGGTGTTGATGAACAGGCCGATCTGTTGCTCGACACCGGGCAAGTCGGCCGGACGACCGGCGACCGTCGCGCCGAAGGCCACGGTATTTTTACCGGTGTAGCGTTGCAGCAGCAGCAACCAGGCGGCCTGCACCAGCGTGTTGACGGTGACTTTCGAAGCCCGGGCAAACTCGCCCAGACGCCGGGTCTGTTCGACATCCAGCACTTGGTAATGATCGCCGTAGCCCAGGACGTTATCAGCCACCGATGGCCGCGCGACGGTGTGAGCGAGGCGCGTCGGCTCGTCCAGTGCGTGCAGCGCGGGGGTCCAGAACGCTTCACTGGCTGCCATGTCCTGGCGTTGCAGCCAGGCGATGTAATCGCGATAACGCCCGCTGTGACTGGTGTTGAACTGACCGCTGTAACGCTGCAGCACTTCACCGAGCAACTGCGAGTTGCTCCAGCCATCCATCAGGATGTGATGGTTGGTGTAGATCAGGTGATGACGATTGTCATCGATGCGTGCAGTCACCAGCCGCAACAAGGTCGGCGCGCTCAGGTCCAGGTTTTGGCGTTCCGTGTCGGCGAGCGCCTGCAAGGCCCGATCGCGCTGCGGATGCACGCGCAAATCATGCAGGCTGTAAGGCATCTGCGCGTGTTTGCTGACCACTTGTATCGGGTTTTCCAGTTCGCCCTGCCAGACGAATCGCGTACGCAGAATGTCGTGGGCATCCACGGCCGCTTGCCAGGCCTGGTGGAAACGCTCGGGGTCGAGCCCTTCGACGTCCAGGCGTATCTGGTTGATGTAATCGCCGGTGGTTTCTTCGTACACGGCATGGAACAACATGCCCTGCTGCATCGGCGACAATGGATACAGGTCTTCGATCGACTGCGGCGCCAGCGGCAAGCCGTCCAGTTGTGCCTGGCTCAAGCCCGCCAGCGAGAAGTCCGACGGGGTCACGCCGTGATTTCCGGTCTGGCAGCAATGGGCGATCAGCGCTTGCAGTTCCAGTGCGTAATCGTCGGCCAGGCCTTGAATGGTCGCCTCATTGAACCGTTCGCGGCTGAAGGTCCACCCCAGACTCAGTTCGCCGCCATACACCTGACCGTTGAGGGCCAATTGGTTGGCCAATGGCGCACGGGCGTCCAGTTCATCACCGGCCGCTTCACTGGACGGTACGAACAATGCGCCGTCGGCTTCGGTGAAGCTGCCGTCGAACTGGCCCAGGTAGTTGAAGGTCAGGCACGGAACCGGCAATTGGCTGAGGGTTTTACGTGCAGCGTCGTCGCCCAAATGGGCCAGCGCACCAAAACCGATGCCCTTGTTCGGGATCGCTCGCAACTGTTCCTTGATCTGTTTCAGCGAGCCGCCCAGGTCAGCGACCGGCGTCAGTTTCGCCGGGTACAGACTGGTGAACCAGCCGACCGTGCGGGTCAGGTCAACACCGTCGAACAGCTCTTCACGGCCATGACCTTCAAGCTGGATCAATGTGCTGTCGGCGCCGGTCCAGCGCACCATGACGCGGGCCAGTGCGGTCAACAGCAAATCGTTGACCTGGGTGCGATAGGCCGCCGGAGCGTCTTGCAGCAGTTGCCGGGTCAGTTCCTTGTTCAGTTGCGTGCGCACCGTCAGTGCGTGCTTGTTCTGTTGTCCGCCCTCGGGGTTGTCCGACGGCAATGCCACCTCGGCACCTTGCAACTGCTGTTGCCACCAGGCCAGTTCGGCGCGTAGATCAGCACTGCGGGCGTAGGTTTGCAGGTGCTCGGCCCAGACCTTGGCGGCGCTGGTTTTGGCTGGCAATTGCAGGGTTTCGCCGGTCAACAGTTGACGGTAGGCGGTTTGCAGATCGTCGAACAGAATGCGCCACGACACGCCGTCTACCACCAAATGGTGGATCACCAGCAACAGGCGCTGAGTGCCGTCATCGAGGTTAGCCAGCACCGCGCGCAGCAGCGGTCCGTGTTGCAGGTTCAGGCTGCGTTGCGCTTCGTTGGCCGCCGCTTCCAGTGCCGTGGCGTCGGCGACATCGACCGCCCAGACCATCGCCTCGGTCTGGCTGTCCAGCGCGCGGTACTGCGCCTGCCAACCCTCCGCCTGTTCGACGAAGCTCAAGCGCAAGCCATCGTGGTGCACAACCAGCGCACTCAACGCCTGCTCCAACACGTTGGTACTCAGGGTTTGCGTCGGCTTGAGCATCACCGCCTGGTTCCAGTGTTGACGCTCGGGAATGCCCTGTTCGAAGAACACCTGCTGCACCGGCAACAACGCCAGTTCGCCCGTCACCGGCCCTTGATCGATGACCTGAGCCTGCTCACCAAGACGCGCCACCGTGGTCAGCGCCTGAATGGTCTGGTGCTGGAACAGGTCTTTGGGGGTGAAGCGGATACCGGCCTGACGGGCGCGGCTGACCACTTGAATCGAGATGATCGAATCGCCGCCCAGTTCGAAGAAGTTGTCGCTCAAACCGACTTGATCGAGTTTCAGCACGTCCTGCCAGATCGTCGCCAGTTGCTGCTCCAGCAAGCTTTGCGGGGCGACATAGGCTTGCTGCAACTGACTGACCTCGGGCTTAGGCAGGTTCTTGCGGTCGAGTTTGCCATTGGGGGTCAGCGGCAGGCGCTCAAGCTGCAGCAAATAAGCCGGGACCATGTGCGCCGGCAGCTCGACTTTAAGTTGCTCGCGCAGGCTTTGCGCGAAATCGGAACGCTTGGCATTGAGCGCATCGGCCACCACATAGGCCACCAAATGCTTGCCACTGCCGGCGGTGCCTTCGCGAGCGACCACCACGGCTTCGCGCACGCCGCCCTGGGCTTGCAGGCGCGCTTCGATTTCGCCCAACTCGATACGGAAACCGCGAATTTTCACCTGATTGTCGATGCGATCCAGATAATCGAAAGTGCCGTCTACACGCTGACGCACCAGGTCGCCGGTGCGGTACAGCAGGCCACCGACAGCGCTGAACGGATCGGCGACAAACCGTTCCGCCGTCAGCCCCGGACGGTTCAGGTAACCCCGGGCCAGGCCGGTGCCGCCCAGGTACAACTCACCGGCCATGCCTTGGGGCAGCAGGTTCAGGTCGGCGTCCAGCACGTAAGCGCTGCGATCACCGATGCGACTGCCGATCGGCGCATAGGCCGCGCCGCACTGCACCTCGCGTCCGGCCTTCCAGATCAACGGCGTGACCACGGTTTCGGTCGGGCCATAGCCGTTGATGATGTAGTCCGGATCGAGCGCGCGCTTGACCCGCTCGAAACTGGCGTTGGGCACGGCATCGCCGCCGAAGCAGTAGATCCGCACCTTCGGCGGGTTGCCTTCACGCTCGGCATGCTCGGCCAGTTGTTGCAGGTAGACCGGCGGGAACGCCACCACCGTCACGCCGTGTTCGCGCATGGCGTTGTAGGTCTGTTCCGGGGTCCAGAGGCTGTCGTCGCGAATCAGCAGCGAGGCACCGTGGGTCAGGCTGGTCAGCCAACGTTCGTGGGCACCATCGAACGCGAAGGACATGAAGTGGAATTCGCAATCGCTGTCCCGCATTTCATAGCGTTCGCCGATGGCCTGGCAGTGCATCGCCAGCGGGCCATGGGCGACGCTCACGCCTTTGGGGTTACCGGTGGAGCCCGAGGTGTAGATGACGTAAGCGAGGTTCTGCGGATCGAGCTGCACCTTGGGCGCACTGAGGGATTGGCTGCGCAGATCGAGACGGTCGAGCTCCAGCACCGGGACCGAATCATCCACCGGCAACTGCGCAGAGACAGAAGAATCGGTCAGCAACAACGCCAGCCCCGAATCCTTAATCAGATAAGCCAGGCGCTCTCGGGGGTAGCTGGTGTCCAGCGGCACGTAGGCACCGCCGGCCTTGAGTACCGCCAGCAATGCGACGATCACCCCTTCGCTGCGCGGCAAGGCCACGCCAACTCGGCTTTCCGGGCCGACACCCCGCGCGATCAGGGCGTGGGCCAACTGATTGGCGCGTCGGTCGATATCGCCATAACTAAAACGCTGACCGGCGAAGATCACCGCCGTGCGCTCCGGGCGCTGGGCGGCGAGTTCGGCGATGCGTTGGTGCACGGCGATATTCACCGGGTACGGTTGCGGCTGGTTATTGGCCTGTTGCTGAGCGAGTTCGGCGGCGCTGGCCAAGGCGATTTCACCGAGGTTGCGCTCGGCCGACTCGGCGAACTGCTCCAGCAGTTGCAGCAGGTGCGCACTGATGCGCTCGATCGCCGACGTGGAAAAATGCGCCCGGTCGAAGCTGTAATGCAGCGCCAGTGTCTGGCCCAGCGTCACGGCCACGCTCAACGAATAATGGGTTTGTTCAAGGTTGGCGACTTCGCCGAACACCACACCTTGCTCCGCCCCCTGTTGCAGCGCCTGGGCAATCGGGTAGTTCTCGAACACCAGAATATTGTCGAACAGCGCTTCGCCACCCTGCCCTGCCCAGCGTTGAATATCCGCCAGCGGCGTGTGTTCGAATTCCCGCAGGCAGAGGTTTTGCGCCTGTACCGCTTGCAACCAGTTGCCGACGCTCTGATCCGGATGCGGTGCGCCGATCACCGGCAAGGTATTGATGAACAAGCCGACAGCTTGCTCGATACCGGGCAAGTCTGCCGGGCGCCCGGCCACGGTTGCGCCGAAGGCCACGGCTTCGTGGCCGGTGTAGCGTTGCAGCAACAGCAGCCACGCGGCTTGCACCAAGGTGTTGAGGGTGACTTTCTGTTGCCGGGCAAAAGCTTCAAGGCCTTGAGTACGAGCGACCTCCAGAGTCTGGAAGTGATCGCCGTGTCCGCACTGGGTTTCGTTGCCGGACACCACCAGGGCCAGTCGGGTCGGCTCTTGCAAAGAGGCCAACGGCTCGCGCCAGAAGTCCTGGCTCAATTGCCCATCCTGACGTTGCAGCCAACCGATGTAATCGCGATAGCGCCCGACAGAGGACACCGGCGCCCGGCCGCAGTAACGCTGCAAGACTTCGCCGAGCAACTGCGAATTGCTCCAGCCGTCCATCAGGATGTGGTGATGGGTGTAAATCAGGTGCCAACTCTCGGCGGCGGTTTGCACCAGCACCAGCCGCAGCAACGGCGCCTGGCTCAGGTCGAAGCCTTGTTGGCGTTCGGCATCGGCCCGCTCACTCAGGGCGTGAGCCCGATCGCCATGTTCACGCCAGTCGAGCACGGTGAACGGTAATTGAACCTGTTTGTGGACGATCTGCACCGGTTGCTCCAGTTCGCCCTGCCAGACAAAACCTGTGCGCAGGATGTCTTGAGCATCGACAGTGGCCTGCCAGGCCGCGCGGAAACGCTCGGGGTCGATGCCTTGCACATCCACCCGCAGCTGATTGATGTACTCGCCCGCCGCCTGCTCGTAAAGGGTGTGGAACAACAGCCCCTGCTGCATCGGCGATAGCGGGTAGAGGTCGTCGAGTTGCCCGGCGGCCACCGGTAGTGCATCGAGTTGTGCCTGGGTGATGCGCGCCAGCGGGAAGTCCGACGGCGTGGCTTGTGGAGCCTCAAGGGTGCAGCAATGCTCGATCAACGCGTTGAGTTCGACAGCGTATTGATCAACCAGCGATTGGATAGTCGCCGTGTCGAACATCTCGCGGCTGAAGCCCCAGCTCAAGGACAACTCACCGCCGTACACCTGACCTTCGACCGTTAGCCAGTTGGCCAACGGTGCCGACGGATCCTGGGCGGCGCCGCTGCCTTCGCTGGACGGCACAAACAGCGCCGCTTCGTCGAACTGACGGTCGAACTGCCCCAGGTAATTGAAGGTGATGCGCGGCTGCGGCAGGGCCGCCAGTACCGTGCTCGTTTGCGGATCGGCCAGGTAGCGCAGCACACCGTAGCCCAGGCCTTTGTCCGGCACGGCGCGCAGTTGCTCCTTGACGGTTTTGATCGATGCGCCGAGATCACCGGCCGGGATCAGGTTGATCGGGAACAGGCTGGTGAACCAGCCGACGGTGCGGGTCAAATCGATGTCGTCGAACAGGTCTTCGCGGCCGTGCCCTTCGAGCTGGATCAGCGTGCTGCCCTGTCCGGTCCACCGACACACGGCCCGCGCCAGCGCGGTCAGCAGCAGATCGTTAACCTGCGTGCGATACGCCGCCGGTGCCTGTTGCAGCAGTTTGCGGGTTTGTTCGGCGTCGAAGATGAGTTCTACTTTCTGCTCGAAACGGTTTTGCAGTGCACCGTCAGGGCGGTCGCACGGCAAGTCGTTTTGCGGCGCATCGCCCAGTTGTGCCTGCCAATAATCGACACTGTTCTGGAACGTTGGCAGGTGGCTTTGCAGACGCGCCACCCAGCGTTGGTAGGAACTGGTTTTTGCCACCGCCGCCAGCGTCGAGCCGTCGCGAGCCTGGCGATAGAACCGTTGCAGATCCTCCAGCAACACCCGCCACGACACACCGTCCACCGCCAAGTGGTGAATGACCAGCAGCAGCCGCTGAGTGCCGTCGGCCATGCCCACCGACAACGCCCGCAGCAATGGGCCGTTGCTCAGATCAAGACTGCGCTGGGCTTCGTCGCACAAGACATTCAACTCTTCGACGGATTGCGCCGAGCGTTGCCACAACACCGACTCAACGGACGCTGCGCCATAGGCTTGCTGCCAACCAATGTCGGTCCTTTCATAACGCAGACGCAAACCGTCGTGATGCGTGAGCAACTGCGCCAACGCTTGCTCCAGCGCCTCGGCGTCCAGCGTTTCGCGTGGGACCAGCAGCAGCGACTGGTTCCAGTGTTGACGCTGCGCAATGGCTTGCTCGAAGAACCAGTGCTGCACCGGCGCCAGGGCCACCGTACCAACGGCCGGACCTTGATCGATCAGGTTCTGCTCACCGCTGCGGGCCACTTGCGCCAGGCTGCGGATGGTCTGGTGCTGGAACAGGTCTTTGGGGCTCAACACGATGCCCGCCTGACGCGCGCGGCTGACCACTTGCATCGACACAATGGAGTCACCGCCCAGCTCGAAGAAGTTGTCTTCCAGGCCGATGTTGTCGATGGCCAGGACGTCCTGCCAGATCGCTGCCAGCGACTTTTCCAACGCCGTGCGTGGCGCCACGTGTTCGCGTTGCTGCTGGGTGCCGTCGACAGCGGGCAAGGCTTTTCGGTCGAGTTTGCCGTTGGGCGTCAACGGCAATTGTTCGAGGAACAACAGATAAGCCGGAACCATGTAGTCCGGCAAATGTTGGCGCAGGGCGGCTTTCAGGGTTTCACGCAGGCTCGCTTGAGCATCGGCATCGTCCGCCAACACCGCGGCATCGGTCGGCACGATATAGGCGACCAGTTGCTGACTGCCGGCGCCATCTTGAGCCAGCACCGCCAGTTCGCGTACCGCGTCCTGCTGCAACAGCCGCGCTTCGATCTCACCGAGTTCGATGCGAAAACCGCGAATCTTGACTTGATGGTCGATGCGACCGACGTATTGCAGTGCACCATCGACCTGATAACGGGTCAGGTCACCGGTGCGGTACAGGCGCTCGCCATGGCCGGCGAACGGGTTCGGCAGGTACTTCTCGGCCGTCATGCCCGGCCGGCCCAGATAACCGCGGGTGATACCGGCACCGGCCAGGTACAGCTCGGCCGATACGCCCTGAGGCACCGGTTGCAAATCGGCGTCCAGCAAATAGCTGGCGGTGTGCTTGAGCGGCCGACCGATGTTGGCGGTGCCACCGGCCTGGCGGCGAGTCCAAGTGGAATAGGTGGTGTCTTCCGATGGGCCGTAAAGATCGTAGACATGCTCCACGGTCGGTTGCCCATAAAGCGTGTCGACCAGCGACTGGTTGAGCGGCTCACCGGCCAGATTGATGATGCGCACACTCGGCGGGATCTGCCCGTCGCGCTGCAACGCATTGATCGCCGACGGCACGGTGTTGATCAAACGCACCTGATCCCGGGCCGGCAGTTGCGGCAACTCCAGGGCATTGCGCGCGATGATCACCGAGCCGCCGTTGGCCAGGGTGACAAACAGCTCCCACACCGACAGGTCGAAACACACCGAGGTCGACGCCAGCACTCCCTGAATATCATCGCGGCTGTAAACCGACTGCGACCAGTCGATCAGCGCCAGCACATTGCGATGGGCGATGGCCACGCCTTTGGGTTTGCCGGTGGAGCCGGAGGTGTAGATCACGTAAGCCAGATTATCCGGCGTGACGCGGGTCACCGGCGCGCTGCTCGGGTAAGCGGCCAGCCACGGCTCGGCGGCGTCCATCAGCAGCACCTGGGTTTGCGCAGTCACGGGCAGCGTCGCGGCCAACGCCTGTTCGGTTAACAGCACCAAGGCGCGACTGTCTTTGAGCATGTAGGCCACGCGGTCGGCCGGGTAATCCGGGTCCAGCGGCACATAGGCGCCACCGGCCTTGAGCACCGCCAGCAACGCCACCAGCAGGCTGTCGGAGCGCTGCATTGCCACGCCGACCCGCACTTCCGGGCCCACGCCCAACCCGATCAATTTATGCGCCAGACGGTTGGCCTGAGCGTCGAGTTCGGCGTAGGTCAGTTGTTTTGCTGCGAAGGTCACCGCCAGCGCGTCCGGCATGGCCGCGACTTGCCTGGCGATCAGCTCATGGATGCACAGCTTGTCGGCGAAACCTTGGTCAGCGCGATTCCAGTCATGGACGATGCGCTGGTATTCCGCCGTTTCAAGCAACGGTAAATCGCTGATGCGCTGCTGGCTGTCGCTGACCATGCCGTGCAGCAGATGGGTCCAGTGCCGTGCCATGCGGGCGATCGTCGCGGCGTCGAACAGGTCATTGGCGTAGGTCAGCGCGGCGTGCAGTTTGCCGGCCTTTTCATAGGTGTCCAGGGTCAGGTCGAACTGAGTGGTACGCCCTTCCCATTCGATCACGCCCAGCTCCAGGCCCGACGCGGTGGTCACCGTGGATATGTCCGCGACCTGTGGCTGGTGGTTGTACATCACCTGGAACAACGGCGTGTGACTGAGGCTGCGCTCCAGCTTCAACGCTTCCACCAACCGCTCGAACGGCAAGTCCTGATGGGCCTGGGCGCCGAGGGCGGTTTCCTTGATGTCACTGAGCAAATCCGCCACGCGGGTCTGGCCGTCGAGCCGGGTGCGCAGCACTTGGGTGTTGACGAAGAAGCCGATCAGGCCTTCGATTTCACCGCGGTTGCGGTTGGCGATCGGCACGCCGACGCGAATGTCGGTCTGCCCGGTGTAACGGTGCAGCAACGCGTTGAAAGCGCCGAGCAACAGCATGAACAAGGTGATGTTGTGTTTCTGCGCGGTGGCACGCAATTGCTCGGCCAGTTGACCATCGACCCCGAACTCATAACGTGTACCGCGATAACTGGGCATCGCCGGGCGCGGATGATCGGTCGGCAACTCCAGCACCGGATGATCAAAGCCCAATTGTGCTTGCCAGTACTCCAGTTGCCGCGCCTGCTCGCCGGCTTCCAGCCAGCGGCGTTGCCACAAGGCATAGTCGCTGTACTGAATCGGTAACGGCGCGAGCTGCGGTTGCGTGCCTGCATCGTGGGCGTCGTAGCAGCGGATGAACTCATCGATCAGCACATTCATCGACCAGCCATCAGAAACGATATGGTGCAGGGTCAGCAGCAGTACGTGCTCCTGCTCGGCGAGCTTGAGCAGCTTGACCCGCAGCAGCGGCCCGACCGCCAGGTCGAACGGCAGCAGCGATTGCTGCCGGGCGGCCTCGGCCACGGCCTGCTCGCGTTCAAGGGCCGGCAACGCGCTGAAATCGACCTGCTCGATCACCAGCGGCGCACTGGCTGGCACTTGCTGCAGGGTCTCGTCGGCCTGACGCTGGAACAGCGTGCGCAAGGTTTCATGACGCGCCACCAGGCTGGCGAACGCCTGTTCCAGGGCCAGCAGGTTCAACCGCCCGCTCAGGCGCACCGCGCCCGGCAAGTTGTAGGCGCCGCTGTGCGGGTCCAGCTGCCAGAGAAACCACATGCGCTGCTGAGCGTAGGACAGCGCTTGCCGGTCCTCGGCCTCGACCCCTAGCGGAATCGGAAAACGGGCGAAGTCCACGCCCTCCTTGTGCAAGGCCGCAAGGAACATCTGGCGCTTTTCCAGGGGCAACCCGATAAACCGGCGAGCAAGTTTCAAGGAGTCTTCAGCATTCATTTCTTAGCATCCGGATCAGTAGGCAGGAAGCACAAAGGCACGTCGTCCCTTTAAAACGAATGCAGACCGGAAAAATTAGCGTTTGAGAACAAGTATCAGGAAGGGAGGTCGAAGCGGCTGGAATCAGGGATGCAGCGAAGGAATGACGGCCGGACACAGACCTGTGGCGAGGAAGCTTGCTCCCGCTGGGTTGCGAAGCGACCCTAAAATCTGCGACCTCGCTGTATCAGGAATACCGTATTCGCTGGTTTACGACTGCTGCGCAGCCGAGCGGGAGCAAGCTCCCTCGCCACAGAGATCACCAAACTGAAGCATCGTGTTAACCGACAGCCGCCAAGGCATGCCGCCGATGATGAACATCCAGATGATCCTTGATCACCCGTAGCACCTTGGCTTCGTGCTCATGGATGAAGAAGTGTCCACCGGCCAGCATGTCCACCGAAAAGCTGCCATGGGTTTCCTTGCTCCAGCCGATCAACTGCTCGGTGGTGGCCTTGTCGGACGTGCCCCCCAGCACGTGCACCGGGCATTTGAGCAATGGCCGCTGCACCGGCTGAAAACGTCCGCACAACAGAAAGTCCGCGCGCAGGATCGGCAGTGTCAGGCTCATCAGCTCTTCATTGGCCAGCACCTCTTCGCTGGTGCCATTGAGCGTTCGTAGCTGCTCGATCAACTGCGCATCGGTTTTCGGCTCGGCAAAGCCGCGGTCGTAGTCGGCGCGCATCGTTGGCGCCGCCGTTCCCGAGGCAAACAGGGCCACCGGCTCCGGGCAGCCCAGCGCACGAAAGGCGTGGGCCATCTCGCACGCCAGCAAGGCGCCCAGGCTATGACCAAACAAGGCGTAGGGCGCCTTGAGCGTCGAGCGCAGCTCCCCGGCCAGGTGCATCGTCAGTGTGCGCATATCGGTGTGCAGCGGTTCGCCAAACCGTGCACCACGCCCCGGCAACTCTACCGGCTGCAACTGCAGCCATTGCGGCAACTTGCGCCGCCAGCGGCTGTAGACCATAGCGCTGGCGCCAGAATACGGCAGGCACAGCAGGGTCAGCTCGGTCACCACATTTACCTCAGAAAGTCGTCTGTAAGGGAGAACGGTCCAGACGCGGCGCAAATTAGTCAGCGCCGGTTAAATTTCCGCTGCAGGTTATCGTCCCCTGTTAAGACCAAAACCAGCTCAGACCAAAACCAACAAGGGGCAAAAGCCGTGGACCTGCAGACCATCCTGGGCAAACTGTTCGCCAATGCCGGTGCCGTCGGCATCGACGGGGTTTTTCAATTCGTGTTCGGTCCGCACCAGGCGTACTGGTCCGAGGTCAAGGCCAGCACCAACACCGAAGCCGGCCTGCATGCCAGCCCCGACGTGACCATCGAAGTCGCGGAAAAAGACTTTCTCGGGATCATGGGCGGCACGGCCAACGTCGAGGAGTTGTTCGCCAGCGGCCGCTTGAAAGTCGGTGGCAACATGGGCCTGGCGACGATGCTGCCGCAGATCATCGATCACTCCCGCCATGGTGGCGGCGTGGTGGAAAAGGTCGACATGAACAAGCGCTACCCGACCCCGCCGCGTTTCAGCGAAAAGATCTCCGCGAGCCTGCCGACCCAACGCTTGGTGGAGCGCCGGCCGCGCAGCGAGTTGTCGGTGCTGGAGTTCGAAACTCGTTACCTGCCCCACGGTGTTCCGCTGGTGATCAGCGATGCCCTGCAAGACTGGCCCTTGTTCAAGCTCAGCCGCGAAGAGTCGCTGGTGCATTTTGCCGAACTGCAAGGCATCACCCGCCACGGCGATTACGTGAAGAAAACCTTCTCCACGGAACGGGATTTCCGCTCTACCTCCATGGCCGCGTTCATCGCTTCCCTGGACACCCCAGCGGTCAAAAGCGCCGGTGGCGAACCTCCGGCGTACATGGGCAACAATATCCTGCCAGCGCAATTGATGGAGCAGATCAAATACCCGCCCTACTTCGATCAAACGCTGTTCATCCCGCCACGCATCTGGATCGGCCCCAAAGGCACGCTTACGCCGCTGCATCGCGATGACACCGATAATCTGTTCGCTCAGGTCTGGGGCCAGAAAACCTTCACCCTTGCCGCGCCTCATCACCGAGAAGCCCTTGGAACCTGGTCCACGGCGCCTCAGGGTGGGCTGGACGGTTGTGATTTCAATCCGGATGCGCCGGATTATCAACGCTTTCCCGGCGCGCAGGACGTGACATTTCTGCGGGTGACCCTGGAGGCCGGCGACCTGCTGTTTCTACCCGAAGGCTGGTTCCATCAAGTGGAATCGGTGTCGACTTCGTTGTCGGTGAATTTCTGGGTGAACTCTGGAAGGGGCTGGTAACCCGACATCGCTTGTGGGAGCAAGCCCTGCATTGCCCCGATTGTGCCCGACACATAACCCCTGTGGGAGCCATCAAGGCAGTTGCTCCCACCGTCTATCTTCATTTCAAATGGCGGAAACTCTGCACCGCCGAACCCAACACCACGGCACCGGCGGCAATCGCCACCCAGAACCCGCTGCGCGCACCGAACGCATCCACCAGCCAGCCCGAACTGGCCGCACCGATCGCCACGCCAATGCTCAAACCGGTGACCAGCCAGGTCAGGCCTTCGGTGAGCTTGGCCGGCGGCACGATGCGCTCCACCAGCGCCATGGCCACAATCAGGGTCGGGGCAAAGAACAGACCGGCGACGAACACCGCCAGCGACAGCCCGAAAATATTGGCCGCCAACAGCAACGGCAACGTGGTCACCGCTGTCGCCATCCCGCCGTAGAGGAACAGTAGAGGCAGTGGCAGTTTCGAGCGCAACGCGCCAAATGCCAACCCGGCCAGGCACGAACCGATGGCATACACCGAGAGCACAATGCTCGCCGCCGCCGGTTGCCCCTGCTGCTCGGCGAAGGCGACGCTGACCACATCCACCACACCGACGATGGTGCCCAAGGCAACCATCAACAGTATCAGCAACTGGATCTCGCTCGAACGGATGATCGAGCCCTGATGGTGCTCTTCATGAGGATGCACCGGTGGCTCGGTGCCGCGCTGCAGAACAAACGCCGTGACCCCGATCGCCAGCATCAGCAACGCCGCCAATGGCCCCGCCTCCGGGAACGCCACCACACACAACCCCACCGACAGCGGCGGCCCGACAATAAAGCAGAGTTCGTCCAGCACCGATTCCAGCGCATAAGCGGTTTGCAACTCAGGACGGCCGCGATACAACTCGGTCCAACGCGCCCGCACCATCGCCGACATGCTCGGCATGCAACCGGCCAGCGCGGCAAACGCAAACAACGTCCAGTGCGGCGCCTGCAACCGGGTACAGAGCAACAGCATCAACAACGCCCCGCCACCGACCAGTGCCGACACCGGCAAGATCCGGCTTTGCCCAAAACGGTCCACCAGCCGAGAGACCTGCGGCGCACAAAATGCCGTGGCCAAGGCAAAGGTCGCGGCGATGGAGCCGGCCAGGCCGTAACCGCCCTTCAATTGCGAGAGCATGGTGATCAGGCCGATGCCGGTCATGGAAATCGGCATGCGCGCGATCATGCCGGCCAGGACAAAGGCGCGTGCACCTGGGGCGTGGAACAGCTCGCGGTAGGGGTTTGCCATGGGATCCGGCCTCAACTAGGGCCTGCAACTTGCCACAAATATCTGCCCCGGGGAAAGCGTCGAATTGTTGGTTGAGTGTGAACGGCGGTTTGCCGGCAAATGAACTCTCTGCGGCCCAAACCGGTCAGCTAGTTAGGCCCTCAGATCCCGGAGCTCTGCGGCAATGGCTGATCATTCCGAACGACAAAGCGCCATCGATGCCCACGGCATCGCGACGCCGGTACGCATCGGTAATCAGGCCTGGGATCAAATCCAGCTCGACATCTTCGGCGAGCTGATGGACGCGGTGTATCTGGTCAACAAGCACGGTGAAGCGATTTCCCATGAGGCTGGAAACACACCGTGGAAGTGGTCGATCAGGTCTGCGAAACCTGGCAGCAAAAAGACGTCGGCATCTGGGAAATGCGTGGCGAGCACTGACGCATCTGGCGCTGATCAGCGCGGCGAGTTTTCTGAACAGGAAGTTGAGTGGAGAGAAAAACTTTTGGCAGCCTTGAGACCGCGTCGCCTGCTTCGCGGGCAAGCCTCGCTCCTACAGACTCACGCTGGATCTGGGAGCGAGGCTTGCCCGCGAAAGGGCCATCAGCCCCACCACAAGACTAACTGTCGCCAAAACCCGTCGGAAATGCCTGCTTTCACCGCATTTTTTTGTAGGAAAAAGGCTTGCCCGCAATAAACAAAAACCCGCTCTACCTGACACTACTTATCCCCTGTGGCGAGGGAGCTTGCTCCCGTTGGGGCGCGCAGCGCCCCCCCCTGAATCTCAACCATTATTTCTCCAGAAACACCGTGTTTCCTGGTGTTACGACTGCTGCGCAGCCGAACGGGAGCAAGCCCCCTCGCCACAGGATCGTGTAGGCCGAACACCTACATTTACTAAACAATCCTGCCCAATCAACACGCAGTAACTCATTCCTACATCCAGAAATACCTTGTTGCCAGCGCCTACATCCATCCCTAACATCCACGCTCAACGGGCACAGCGGAGCTGTCCAACAAAACCCGAATTCAAGGAACCAGAATGACCCAGCGCATCCATCGCAGCATCGACACCCCACTCCGATCAGGCCTGAACCGGGAAGAATTGTGGGAGGGCCACGACAAAGGCCTGATCAAATGCTGGGAAATCGGCCGCCAACGCGCCGCCCGCTTCCCCGACCTTGCCCAACAATGCCTCACCGGCGAACTTCCGGTGCTGGGCTGGAAAGGTGGCGTCAGCCGCAGCCTGAAGAAACTCGAAAAATACGGATCCCTCAAATACCTTGCCGAATGGCAGGGGTTGCGTGGGGAAAATCTGGATATTGATCTGAGTGCAGAGCGGGCGTTGACTTGTTCCAGGACAAAAATGGTCGTGACGTTTACGCCGGATCGGTCGAAGTATTTCAATCAGGTGGCAGACGTGGAAGCCTGAGGATAAGGCCCCGGGTCGATTTGAATCAGCCCTCTCAAAACAGCCATTCTGGAACGCTCAATGAACAATGACGCGCTGATCCACTATGCACTGACACCCAGCCTCAATCTCGCCTACGAAGCGCACGGCCCCGCCGCCGGCGACCCGGTCATTGGGCCCCGCGTTTGAGATCGATGAAGACGCTAAACGTTTTACCGGCCCTTACGAACGCCGGGTGCTGGCGGGCGTCGGGCATAACATTGCCGAAGAAGCGCCCGAGGCGACCCTCAAGGCATTACTGGATCTGCTGGAGAGCTGACGGAAAAGCGCTCGCGATAGGCTTGCGGCGTCACACCCATGGCTCGCAAAAAACTACGGCGCAAGGTTTCTTCACTGCCAAACCCGCATTGCACCGCGACCCGTTTGATCGGTACACCGGTGTCGCTGAGCAGTCTTCGCGCGGTCTCGACTCGAATCAGCTCGATGGCCCGCGCCGGGGTCTGGCCGGTGTCGGCGCGGTAGTGACGAACGAAGCTGCGCTCGCTCATGCCGGCCTGCAAGGCCAAGGTCGGGATACCGAGGTCCTTGGTGAGATTTTCGCTGATCCAGGCGTGAAGTTCGTCAAAGCGGTTGCCTTCCTTTTGCAGGGATAGGGTCACACTGAACTGCGACTGGCCTCCCGGACGCTTGAGAAACACCACCAGTTGCCGGGCGACCTCCAGGGCCATGGTTCGCCCTAGATCTTCTTCGACCATCGCCAGGGCCAGGTCGATGCCCGCGGTAACCCCGGCCGAGGTCCAGACCGGGCCGTCGTTGATGAAGATCGGGTTAGGTTCGACCTGTAGTTTTGGATGCTGGTGCGCCAATTGTTCGCAACGGGTCCAGTGCGTCACCACCCGCCGACCGTCGAGCCAACCGCTGGCCGCCAGCAAAAAAGCCCCGGTGCACACCGACGCCACCCGCCGGCATTCCATCGCGTGCTCACGCACCCATGTCACCTGCGACTCGTCTTTTGCCGCTGCGTAAACGCCCCAGCCACCGGCAATGATCAAGGTATCGCTGCCCCGATCCGGCAGCGGCTCAGCCAACAACGCCAACCCCGCCGATGACATCACCACCCCACCACCGCTGGCAATCACCGACGGCGCATAGGGCGGCGGCAAACCTTGCTGGCGCGCAATGTCGTTGGCCGAGGCGAATACCTGCAACGGCCCGGTGACGTCGAGCAGTTGCACGTAGGCAAAGGCCAGCACATGAATGGTTTTCGGGTTGTTTGGCATGTTTGGCGTAATTCGTGGGGTTATTGGCGTATGCGCCAGATCCTACGAGCCTACAGTGAAGCCGTCCACCCTAACCAGGAGAAAAAGCGCCATGACGTTGCAGATCGGTTTTCTGTTGTTCCCACAGCTTCAACAACTGGACCTGACCGGCCCTTATGACGTGCTGGCCTCGCTGCCGGACGTGAAGGTGCATCTGATCTGGAAAGACCTGGTCCCGATCACCGCGAGTACCGGGCTGGTGTTGAAACCGACCATCACCTTCGACGATTGCCCGCCACTGGATGTGATCTGCATTCCCGGCGGCAGCGGCGTCGGGCCGTTAATGGAGGATGACGAAACCCTGGCCTTCATCAAGGCACAGGCCGCCATGGCGCGGTATGTCACCTCGGTCTGCACCGGCGCACTGGTGCTTGGCGCGGCAGGGTTGCTCAAGGGCAAACGCGCCACCACTCACTGGGCGTATCACGAATTACTCGGGGTTTTAGGAGCGATCCCGGTGAACGATCGGGTGGTGCGCGACGGCAACCTGTTGACCGGTGGCGGGATCACCGCGGGGATCGATTTTGCCCTGACCCTGGCCGCTGAGTTGTTCGATAAGGACACGGCGCAATTGGTGCAGTTACAGCTGGAATATGCCCCGGCACCACCATTTGCTTCGGGAAGTCCCGACACAGCGCCGGTCAGCGTGCTGGATGAAGCCCGCAAACGCGCTGCCGCGTCATTGAAATTGCGCTCGAAAATCACCGAACGTGCAGCGGCGAAACTCGATCGCCAGTAAAGAAATGGCTGCGGGAGTTATCCCCCCGCAGCCAGTCACTCAGGCTGCCCTTGGCCGGTAAAGTGATCGAGGCCAGCCCGGATCGGTCTTATCTGTGAAAGACCTGCAGCAGCTGCCGAACGCAGCCTTCGGCAGTTACTACAAGGGATCGGGTTTTCAGTTTTCTGAAGACGAAAAAAAACCCGCCTAAGCGGGTTTCTCAAGACCATTGCGACATCCTGTCGGCAGCCATCCTGGCGTATGGTCGATCATCCGTGATCCTGAGCACGTCCTGTGCTTCAGTTGATGGATCCAGATTAGACGCATCGGTGAAGCATCAAAAGACGACATACCACTGGCTGCGTGTAAGCCATTGACCATTCAACGCCTGAAACCTGCATTTGTAGCAGCTGCAGCTGCTACAAAAAACCGAGCGGCAGTTTTCCGCAGGCGAAAAAAAACCCGCCGAAGCGGGTTTTTCCCAAGACCATATCGACTCCCTGTCGGCAGCGATCCTTGCTATGGTCGATCATCCGTGACCCTGGAGCACTTCCTGTGCTTCAGTTGATGGGGCTAGATTACGCTTGGGATCCAATCTGCAATAGACGACATAGCTACTACCGCGTGTAAGACATTCGCTATAGCCGCCCTTCCGAAAACCCTTAGACGAATCAGTCATCATCCGCTGAAGCCACGAGTTTCATGGCCTGCAGCCATTAACCTCACTGACGCTCGTGTTCCTTGGTGTCTACCAGAAATTTTTCGATATTGCTCATCTGCTCATCCCAACCCCGGCTATCCATGCGGAACGCCTTGAGCCTGCGCGACTGAGGGATGTGATCAAAGCCGGACTCGACGACCGTCAACAACGTGCCTTCGTCCATATCCTGGAGTTCGAACTTCACCAGCGTGGTGGGCTCCTGGGAGTAATCGGTATCGGCTTCGACTGCATACGGGTGCCAGCGAAACGAAAACACCCGCTCCGGCTCGACCCGCTCCACCAGTACATTCCACAACAAGTGCTCATAACCAGGATAAGTAATCTGCCCCTGGGTCCACTCGCCGGCGACAAAGCGCTTACCTTCGAGTGCCACGCCGAACCATTGCCCAAAGGCTTCGGCGTTGGCCAGCACACGCCAGACCTGCGAGCGCGGCACCTTGAGCAGGATTTTCCTTTCGATGCGATCTGATGCTGGGTTCATAAGTCACCTCCTGTATTGAACAGTAGGCCTGTAAAGACCATAAGACCAACCTAAAAGTTGTATCAAACGGGTGCCGCAATCACCCGTACCTGAAATATTCGGCCTCAGTTTTAGCCATAAGTTCTGGTTTGAAGGGGGAGTCAGCGGGCTGAAACTGCTAACGTTTGCAGCGAGGTGGAACCCGGAACCCATTATGGCCTTCAAGTCATTCCCTGACGCTGGCTGCGAAATTGCACCAGAGCGACGCTTCGGGCCGCCACCGCTGCCGACATCCCAGCCACGCAACCAGGAAAAGCCCCATGAATAATTTGCATGGCAGCTGCTTGTGCAAAGCCATCGAATACGAACTTGATAGCCTCGACATGCCCATCAGTCACTGCCACTGCCACACCTGTCGCAAGGCACACGCAGCGGCATTCGCCTCGACGGCCGGGGTCATGCGTGAGCATTTTCGCTGGCTAAAAGGACAGGACCGGCTAAGCACCTACGAGTCGTCGCCGGGCAAGCTTCGGCATTTCTGTTCGATCTGCGGATCGCATCTGATGGCGGAACGCTTGGCCCAACCCCATGTAATCGTTCGCGTGGCGACTCTCGACGATGATCCGAAAATGACACCTCAGGCTCATATCTGGACGGCCCATGACGTGCCCTGGCTTGAATATGAATCAAATGAGAAGTGTCCTGAATGGCAGGCATAGTTTTCCGGAGACACCATAAGGGTTACGTCAGGCCCTGATTTGTTGGCTGGCGGCGCCCCGCTACACTGCCCCCCAACTTTCCATCATCACAACGAGCCCACCATGCTTCCACGTTTTCTCCTTGCGTTGACGCCGCTGTTGTTCACTCCTCTTGCGCATGCCATCGACTGCGACAACGCCACCGACCAGGGGACGATGAATCAGTGCGCAGCGCAGCAGTACAAGGCGGCCGACAAGGAGCTGAATGCGCTTTATCAGCAGATCACCACGCGGTTGAAGGACAATCCCGATGCCAAAAAGCTGTTGGTCGGTGCACAGCGCTCATGGATTGCGTTTCGCGATGCCGAGTGCAAATTCTCGGCGTCCGGGGTGGCGGGTGGCAGCGTGTATCCGCTGATCTATAGCAGCTGCACCACTGAGCTGACAAAGGCGCGGGTCGAGGCGTTCAGGACTTACCTGAAGTGTCAGGAAGGGGATTTGAATTGTCCGGTACCTGGGGCTTGATGCTGCGGTGTTCTTGAGGGCCTCTTCGCGGGCAAGCCCGCTCCTACTGGATACACGCCGCACCGCCAACGTCGCGCGGCGTGACGCAGGTTCAACGGTAAAACGGAGGGTGAATGCCTTTGTGAGCCTCGATTTCTTGCCGCATATCAGCCACTAGCGACGCGATCGCGTGGGGGCTATCCAGTGTCCATACCGGAACATGGGTGGCCACCAGATCCACTTTCCCGGTCATGCAATCGCAGACCCGTATTGTCAAGGACTGGTCCGCCTCCATGCTGCAAGTGCACACAGCGGGCAAAAAACTATGTTCAATGATGTTTTGAATTTCCAGGGTTGAAAGGAACATCGCTACCTCCCTCACGCAAGGTGTGTGGCCGGGCAAATGATCCCTCATTCACCTATTAGCCCGAAAATTCTAATCCTCAATAGCAGGTGTCTCAAGACCGTAACAGGTTGCTCGTCGCCTCATTGGTTGTCGCGATTTGCGACAATACTTGGAGGCTCCTTGCATCATACAAAACCCGCCGACAAAGGACTCTGTGGTGCCACAGGCTCCGCGCTGGATGTCGCCCTGCGAGCAATAAATCAGTACTGAGATGCAGGAGAAGTCGGTCAGAGGTCGAGGTAATGTTCGCAGCAATCGATTAACCCGCCAGCACATGCTGAATATTTGTGAACCAGCGCTATGAAACCTGGATCCTTAGACGTGAGGGTCGCCTGGCGTTTTGCTCGGTGCGGCGTATTGCGGCTTCAGGTGGCCGTCCTGATCGAGCAGCCAGGCGTCCATGATGTGCCGTACCACGGGACCGGCGACGCGACCTCCCGCCTCGCCGTTTTCGATCATGACCGAGATGACAATCTTCGGATGCTCGGCCGGGGCGAAACCGACGAACAACGCATTGTCACGGTTGCGCTCCAGGGTTTCACCCGGTTGTAGCGCTCACCCTGCTTGATCGCCACCACTTGTGCAGTCCAGCTCTTGCCGGCGATGCGATACTGAGCCCCCGCCGCTGCCGCTCGGGCAATTCCGCGAGCATCGTGCATCACCATCTGCATGCCGTGGGACCTGCTCCCAGTCACGCGGGTCCTTGAGCAAAATGTTGGGCATCGGATGCTCCCGCTACGCCATCCACCGTTTTGGCCAGATGCGATCGGTTCCATACACCTTTGTTGGCGATCAGCGCGGTGGCTTGGGCCACAGCTGCAGGGGCGAGACCTGCATGTAGCCCTGGCCGATGCCGAGGATCACTGTCTCGCCGGGGAACCACGGCTGACGGCGTGTTGCGCGTTTCCAGGCCTGGGATGGCATCAATCCCGGAGACTCTTCGAACATGTCCAGCGAAACCTTCTCGCCGAGGCCGAACATCGCCATGTAGTCGTGCAGACGGTCGATGCTCAGCTTATGCGCCAGATCGTAGAAGTAGGTGTCGTTGGAGCGCATGATCGCCGCGTCCATGTCCACCCAGCCATCGCCACTGTGGTTCCAGTTACGGTATTTATGAGGATTGGGTGCCACGATATTCCACCGTATCCAGGGCTTTGGATTCTTTCTCGTTGATGCGGCCGACGTAATCGATCGAATGGGCAAAGTGCGCGCCCATTGGGCCCATTGGGTAGTGGCGAACGAACTGTGGCTCTACATCGATTCCTGGCAAACGGAACTCGTTGACTGCCAGCACCGCGATCTGTTCTTCGCTGAGTTCATAGAACAAGGTAACTGGCACGAAGGGGTGTCGAGCCTGCTTCATCGCCTTGTCGAACAGTGTGCGGTCTTCTGCCGGCAGGTGCAGGAGGTTGACCACGTCATCATAGCGGTTGGGCTATCCCTTTATTTTCCACCGCACTTTCCTGCGGACAAAACAAAACCCCTACCTGCATACGCAGATAGGGGTTTCGGAATTTAATCT
>NZ_AZRW02000032.1 GCF_000512695.2 Pseudomonas sp. QTF5
AAACAGTATTGCAGAAAAGGGGGTAACCATAGATGTGGGAGCGGGCTTGCTCGCGAAGGCGGTAGCTCTGTCAACTCCAGACCAGCCTTTGCCACTTACCGGCATAACACCGCCGGTTTTTCGTCTTCGATACATTCCCCCAATCCCCCTCTGAACCCCTCAAGTCCTTTGTTTGCCGGGCCCGGCGCCGCCAGAAAAAAGTTGGTCTGCAAATTGCTTATGGCTCAGCAGTACAGCGGTGGGCGGCAAACGTCCGGCATGCAGAGGAAAGAGTGTGGACAAGTACCTTTATGTGGCAATGACCGGCGCCAGCCAGAATGCACTGGCGCAGAAGGCTCATGCCAACAACCTGGCGAACATCTCTACCAACGGTTTTCAGAAGGACCTGGAACAGGCCCGTTCGATGCCGGTGTTTGGTGACAGCTTTCCGGCGCGTGCGTTTGCCATGAGTGAGCGTCCTGCCACCGACTTCTCCCCGGGTGCGCTGGTGCAAACCGGTCGCGACCTCGATGTCGCGGTGCAAGGCAACGGCTGGATCGCCGTGCAGAACCCCGATGGCGGCGAAAGCTACGTGCGCACCGGCAGCTTGAACGTTGATGCTCTGGGCGTGCTGCGCGCCGGCAACGGTATGCCGGTGATGGGTAATGGTGGGCCGATTGCCGTGCCGCCCGAGCAGCAAGTCGAAGTCGGCGAAGACGGCACCATCAGTATTCGCGCGATGGGCGAAGGCCCGCGGGTGATGGCCGAAGTCGACCGCATCAAACTGGTCAACCCGGACTTCAAGAACATGACCAAAGGTCTGGATGGTTCGATCCACACCAAGGACGGCAAGCCGGCGCAAGCCGATGCCAACGTCAAACTGGTGTCCGGGTTCCTGGAGTCGAGCAACGTCAATGCCGTGGAAGAAATGACCTCGGTGCTGGCGCTGGCCAAGCAGTTCGAGCTACACATCAAGATGATGAACACCGCCAAAGACGATGACCAGGCCATGGCTCGGGTCTTGCAGATCAGCTAATTATCAGAACGTCGCGCCGTAAAACAGGCGCACGAGGAGAATCGAATGCTTCCGGCTCTATGGGTTGCCAAAACAGGTCTGTCCGCCCAGGACACCAACCTCACCACCATTTCCAACAACCTGGCGAACGTATCGACCACGGGTTTCAAACGTGACCGCGCCGAGTTCCAGGACTTGCTGTATCAGATCAAACGCCAGCCAGGCGCCCAGTCGACCCAGGACAGCGAGTTGCCGTCGGGTCTGCAAGTGGGTACAGGTGTGCGCATTGTCGGCACCCAGAAAAACTTCACCGCCGGTAGCTTGCAAACCACCGAGCAGCCGTTGGACATGGCCATCGACGGTCGCGGTTTCTTCCAGATTCTGCAGCCGGACGGCACCACGTCCTACACCCGTGACGGTACGTTCCACCTGGATTCCAACGGCCAGATCGTGAACGCCAGCGGCTTCGCCCTGGAGCCGGCGATTGTCATTCCGAACGACGCTCAGACCTTCACCGTCGGCCGTGACGGCACCGTGTCCATCACCGTTGCCGGCAACCCGGCCTCCCAGGTGATCGGCAACCTGCAAACCGCCGACTTCATCAACCCGGCCGGTCTGCAAGCGGTGGGCAATAACCTGTTCCTGGAAACCGCTGCCAGTGGCGCGCCGCAAGTCGGCACCCCGGGCCTCGCCGGTTTCGGCACCACGCTGCAGAACACCCTGGAAACGTCCAACGTCAGCACCGTTGAAGAGATGGTCAACATGATCACCACTCAGCGCGCTTACGAGATGAACTCCAAGGTGATCTCCACCGCCGACCAGATGCTCTCGTTCGTAACGCAGAATCTGTAATCAAGTCTATGAGGCGGTCATGAGGCCGCCTGCAACACCGTGAGGTAGGGTCATGAATCGCTTTGTATCTGTTCTGGCACTGAGTGGGGCCGTTGTGCTCGCGGGCTGCGTCGCTCCGCCGCCCAAGCCCAATGACCCTTACTACGCCCCGGTGTTGCCGCGCACGCCGCTGCCGGCTGCCGCCAATAACGGCTCGATTTATCAGGCCGGTTTCGAACAGAACCTGTACAGCGACCGCAAGGCATTCCGGGTCGGTGACATCATCACCATCACCCTGAACGAGCGCACCCAGGCGAGCAAGAACGCCAACTCGCAGATCGACAAGAACAGCAAGACCGACATCGGTCTGAGCTCGTTTTTCGGGGGTGGCCTGAGCACCAGTGATCCAGTGGGCAGCGGTAGTCTGAGTCTGGACGTCGGTTATGAAGGTGACCGCGCCACCAAGGGCGACAGCAAGTCCGGCCAGAGCAACAGCCTGACCGGTTCGATCACCGTGACCGTCGCCGACGTGTTGCCCAACGGCATCATCGCCGTGCGCGGCGAGAAGTGGCTGACCCTCAACACCGGTGATGAGCTGGTGCGGATTGCCGGCCTCGTTCGCGCCGATGACATCGCCACCGACAACACCGTGTCGTCGACCCGCGTCGCCGATGCACGCATCACCTATTCGGGCACCGGTGCGTTTGCCGATGCGAGTCAGCCAGGCTGGTTCGACCGTTTCTTCCTCAGCCCGCTGTTCCCTTTCTAGGTGGCTTCTCTGGTGAGCATGTTGAACTTCAAACACCTGATAGTGGGCGCTCTGTTGCTGTCCGCGACATTCGACGCTCAAGCCGAGCGGCTGAAGGACATCGCCAGTATTTCCGGCGTGCGTTCCAACCAATTGATCGGCTACGGCCTGGTGGTCGGGCTTAACGGCACCGGTGACCAGACGACCCAGACCCCGTTCACCCTGCAGACCTTCAACAACATGCTTTCGCAGTTCGGCATCAAGGTGCCGGCAGGTTCAGGCAATGTGCAGTTGAAGAACGTCGCGGCGGTATCGATCAGTGCCGACTTGCCAGCGTTCGCCAAGCCGGGTCAGCAGGTGGATATCACTGTGGCGTCCATCGGTAACTCCAAGAGCCTGCGTGGCGGCACCTTGCTGCTGACGCCGCTCAAAGGTATCGATGGCAACGTCTACGCCGTCGCTCAGGGCAACCTGGTGGTCGGCGGTTTCGATGCTGAAGGTCGTGACGGTTCGAAGATCACTGTCAACGTTCCGTCAGCCGGTCGCATCCCTGGCGGTGCATCGGTCGAGCGTGCAGTGCCAAGCGGTTTCAATCAGGGCAACAGCCTGACCCTGAACCTCAACCGTTCGGACTTCACCACCGCCAAGCGTATCGTCGACAAGATCAACAACATGCTCGGCCCTGGCGTCGCCCAGGCCATCGACGGTGGTTCGATCCGTGTGACTGCGCCACTCGATCCGAGCCAGAGGGTCGACTATTTGTCGATCCTCGAAAACCTCGAAGTCGACCCGGGTCAGGCGGTGGCGAAAGTCATCATCAACTCGCGCACCGGCACCATCGTGATCGGCCAGAACGTCAAGGTTTCCCCGGCCGCCGTGACCCACGGCAGCCTGACCGTAACCATCACCGAAGACCCGATCGTCAGCCAGCCCGGCCCTCTGTCCAACGGGCAGACGGCGGTCGTGCCGCGTTCGCGGGTCAATGCTCAGCAAGAAGCCAAGCCGATGTTCAAGTTCGGCCCGGGCACTACCCTCGACGAAATCGTCCGAGCGGTGAACCAGGTCGGCGCGGCGCCGGGTGACTTGATGGCGATTCTCGAAGCGCTGAAGCAGGCCGGTGCGTTGCAAGCCGACCTGATCGTGATCTGAGGACGGCGACCATGGATATGCGCAAAAGCGGTCTAGTCAGCAGCAGCGATTCGGGTTCCTACTCGGACTTGAACCGTCTGAACCAGCTCAAGGTCGGCGACAAGAACAGCGATGCGAACATGCGCAAAGTGGCGCAGGAATTCGAATCGCTGTTCCTCGGTGAAATGCTCAAGTCCATGCGCTCGGCCACCGAAGCGTTGGGTCAGGACAACCCGCTCAACACGCCAGCAGCCAAGCAATACCAGGAAATGTACGACCAGCAGTTGGCCGTTTCCATGTCTCGCGAAGGCGGCGGTATTGGCCTGGCTGACGTGCTGATGCGCCAGATGTCGAAGAACAAACCGATGGCACCGGGTGAGGCCGCGGCAGCGTCTGCCGCCAAGCAAGCTGCCGCGAAAGCCGCTGTGGAAACGCCGATTGCCGCTGGCACAGTCGCCACCAACGGGCCGCTGTCGCGTCTCAATGGTGAGCGCCCGTTGTGGGCTTCGCGCTCGGTGAAGACGCCGACAAGCGCGGGCGAGGGCGCTCATCGCAATGACATGGCGCTGATCAATCAGCGGCGTCTGGCGCTGCCGCCGAAACTGGCCGATCGTTTGCTCGCCGGGCTGGTGCCCTCTGCATCTGTATCGACATCGACCACGGCGGCGACCGCCACCGTGGCGTTGAACAATATCCAGGTGCCGCAGAGCACCAAGACCGGTTCCGGTCCCCTGTACAACGGCGATTGGCTGACTGCGCAAACGGATACAGCAGCCAGCGGGCGCCTGCAGATTTATGGTCGTGCCATGGCTCAAATACCCCTGGCACCGCCGAAGAAAGCCTTCAGTTCCGCTGATGAATTCGTCAACACCATGCTTCCGATGGCCAAAGAAGCCGCCGATCGTATCGGTGTCGATCCGCGTTACCTGGTAGCTCAGGCTGCGTTGGAAACCGGTTGGGGCAAATCGGTCATGCGCGCCCAGGATGGCAGTAGCAGCCACAACCTGTTCGGTATCAAGGCCAGCAGTAGCTGGAAGGGCGATTCGGCGAGGGCGATCACCAGCGAATTCAGAAACGGCGAGATGGTCAAGGAGACGGCCGAGTTCCGTTCCTACGCCTCTTACAAAGACAGCTTCCATGACCTTGTTACGCTGCTGCAAAGCAATAATCGCTATCAAGATGTGCTGAAGTCGGCCGATAACCCAGAACAGTTTGTACGCGAGTTGCAAAAAGCCGGGTATGCCACCGACCCGGATTACGCAAGCAAGATTTCGCAGATAGCCAAGCAGATGACGAGTTACCAAAACTACGCTGCGGCGGGCGCTTCCACCACGCCTTTATAGGCACAAGGTATAAGGTTTGAACCATGAGTTTGCTCAATATCGGGATGTCGGGTTTATCCGCTAGCCAAACCTCGTTGATGGTGACCGGCAATAACATTGCCAACGCCGACACCGCCGGCTACTCGCGTCAGCAAACCGTGCAGGGCAGCAAGGCCTCGAATCCGTTCGGCAATCTCTACATTGGCAGCGGTACGACCCTCGCCGATGTGCGTCGGGTGTACAACAGCTACCTCGATGCGCAACTGCAGACGACCACCTCGCTCAACAGCGACTCGGCTGCCTACGCCGGGCAGATCAGCCCGCTCGATGCGTTGCTGTCGGACAGCGGCACAGGCCTCAATGGCGCCTTGACCAAGTTCTTCGCCTCGGTACAGAACGTCAACGCCAAGCCGGGCGACGATGCTTCCCGCCAACTGCTGCTCAGCGATGCGCAAGCCTTGAGCAACCGGTTCAACTCGATCTCCAGCCAGTTGACGACGCAGAACGCCAACATTAACGGCAACCTGGAGGACATGGCTGATCAGGTCAACAAACTGGCCACCACCGTGGCCCAGTTGAACCAGAAGATCTCCGAAATTTCCAACGCCGGCGGCCAGCCCAACGACTTGCTCGATGCGCGCAATGACGCCGTACGTCAATTGTCGACCTTCACCGGCGCGCAAGTGATCGAACGTGGCGGTAACCTCGACATTTACCTGGGCAGCGGTCAGCCGCTGGTCATGGGCAGCACTGCCAGCAAGCTGGAAGTGGTGCCGAGCAAAAATGACCCGTCGCGTTCGGCCGTTCAGCTCAATCGCGGCTCGAGCACCATCGACATTACCTCGGTGATGACCGGTGGCGAGATGGGCGGTTTGCTGCGCTATCGCAGCACCGTACTGGACCCGGCCATGAACGAGCTGGGGCGTGTGGCGCTGGTCGTCGCCGATCAGATGAACACCATTCAGGCCCAAGGCATCGACAAGAACGGTGACTTCGGTTCGAACCTGTTCAGCAGCATCAACAGTGCCACGCAGATGGCCCAGCGCAGCATCGCCACGGTCGGCAACAGCACGGGCTCGGGCAATTTCGACGTGACCATCGAGGACAGCGGCGCGCTGACCCTCAACGATTACAAAGTCACGTTCACCAGCGCCACTGACTACACCTTGCAGCGTCTGCCTGAAGGCACCGCCATGGGCGCGTTCAGTACGCTGACCACGCCGCCGCCGGTGATCGATGGTTTCTCCATGACGCTCTCCGGTGGCACCGCAGCGGCGGGTGACACCTTCAAGATCACGCCGACCCGCAATGCAGCGACCGACATCGAAATTGAGATGACCGACCCCCTGCGTCTGGCCATCGCAGCACCGTTGGGCGCGGCAATCGCTTCTGGCAGCAGCGGCACATTGACGATTCCGGCCAGCGGTCAACCGACCCTGACCACGCAGTTCGATATCTACGATTCCGCCACAACCCTGGCCATTCAGAACGGCCTGAAGACTTCGACTCCGGTCAAAGTGGTGTTCGGTGCCACCGGTGGCACCACCCAGACTTACCAGTTGCTCGACGCCCAGGGTAATGAACTCAGCAACGGCACCATCGTGCCTGGCCAGAACAATACACTGAGCCTGACCATTCCACTGGTCGACGCCAGCGGTGCCGCGATCAATGATCCAGGACCGCCAATCGTGCAGCGTACTGCATCGTTCGATATGACCGTGGCCGGTTCGCCAGGTGACGGCACCGCGATCAACGTGACGCTCAGCCAGCCGGGCACTCTGGACAACCGCAACGGCACCGTACTGGCCGGCTTGCAGACCCGGAAGACCGTGGATACCGGTTCGGTCAGCAGTGGCATTTCCCTGACCGACGCCTACGGCAAGCTGGTCGAGGGCGTCGGCGCCAAAGCCGCGCAAGGCAAGCTCGACAGCGCTGCCACCGAAGCAATCCTGGCCAACGCCAAGACCGCTCGCGATTCGCTGTCGGGTGTCGACCTCGATGAGGAAACCGGCAACCTGGTCAAATATCAGCAGTACTACACCGCGTCTTCGCAGATCATCAAGGCTGCGCAGGAAATCTTCAGCACACTGATCAACAGTCTTTAAGGAGTCGTAGCCCATGCGCATTTCTACCGCCCAGTTTTACGAGTCCTCAGCTGCCAACTATCAGAAGAATTTCGCCAACGTGGTCAAGAGCAGCGAAGAGGCCAGCAGCCTGGTTCGCATCAAAACCGCTGCCGACGATCCGGTCGGTGCTTCGCGTTTGCTGCAATTGGGGCAGCAGGCTTCGATGCTCGATCAGTACGAGGCCAATACCAATACCATCAAAGCGACCCTCGGTACCGCCGAAGCGGTGATGACCAACATCAACAGCGTGCTGCAGCGCGCCAGGGAACTGGCCGTTGGCGCGGGCAACGCCGGTTATACCGACGAAGACCGCCAGGCCAACGCTTCGGAGTTGGGGCAGATCGAAGAGCAATTGCTGAGCCTGATGAACAGCAAGGACGAGAACGGCAAATACATCTTCGCCGGCTCCAAGGGCGACACCGTGCCGTTCACGCGCAACAACGATGGCACCTACAGCTACAACGGTGATCAGGTAACGCTTGACCTGGCGATCGGCGATACCATGTCGATGGCCACCAACAGCACTGGTTGGGACGCGTTCCAGAAGGCAATCAACACCAGCCGCAGCGAGGTCACCATGACCGCGCCGGCCGTGGATGACGGCCGCGTCACCCTGTCCGATGGCCAGGTGTCGTCGAACGTCACCTACAACAGCAAGTTCCGTAGCGGCGAGCCGTACACCGTAGACTTTGTCAGCGGTACGCAGTTGCTGATCACTGATTCGTCCGGTAACGACGTGACCGCCGAAGCCAGTCAGGGCGGCGCGTTCGATCCAGCCAGCAAGTCCGGTCAGGCCGTGACTTTCCGTGGCGTCGAACTGACTCTGAATATCAATCTGAGCGCCGGCGACACGGCGGCTACCGTGTTGCCGGGCCACACCTTTACTCTGGCGGCCAAACCGGACACTTTCACCGCAACCGCCAGCCCAGGCAATACTTCGACGGCGCAGATCACCGACAGCAGTATCACTGATTCAGCGGCTTACCACGCCAGCTTTCCGAGCGGTTCGGCGATCCTGAAGTTCACCAGCGCCACTGACTTTGAACTGTACGCAGCGCCTTTGACGGCCAACAGCAGCCCGGTGTCTTCCGGGACCATGGTTGGCAGCGTCGCCACCGCATCGGGTGTGAGCTTCACCGTGAGTGGTACCCCGGCTGCCGACGATCAGTTCAGCATCGCGGTCAATACTCATGAAACCCAGAACATTCTGGACACTGTGAGTCAGTTGAAAACCGCACTGAATACGCCAACCAACGGTGATGCCATCGCCACTCAGAAATTGCAGGCATCATTGGCTTCCGGCATTGCCAACCTGGCCAGCGGCATCGATCAGTTGTCCAGCGCCTTGAGTTCGGTCGGTGGTCGCGGTGCTGCCCTGGAAACCCAAAGCGATACCAACCAGAGCTTGAAGCTGGCCAATGCTCAGACCCAGTCGTCGATCCGTGATTCTGATCCGGCGGAAGTGATGACCCGTCTGACCTTGCAACAAACCATGTTGCAGGCCTCGCAACTGGCCTTCAGCAAGATTGCTCAGTTGGGCCTGTTCAACAAGGTCTGAGCCTGCGCCTGCCGAGCAGCCAACCGTCTTTTTTTAAGCGGTTCCGGGGCCTCTGCCTGAAAGGGTAGAGGCCCGCCGCTCGAGAGTTTCCCGCCGTGAATCAACGCCCCCTCGTCAGCATCGTTATCCCTGCCTTCAGCCCGCGCTTTTTCAGTCAGGCATTGGAAAGTGCGCTCACCCAGACCTACGAGCATGTCGAAATCGTCATCTGTGACGATTCGCCCGATGATGAAATCCGCACTATCGTGGAGAGTTTCGTCGAGCCGGCTCACCCGGTTCGCTACTTGCGTAACTCGCAGCGGTTGGGATTGCAGAAGAACGTATTGCGTTGCGTCGAAGAAGCCCGGGGCGAGTTCATCAAAGTGCTGTGCGATGACGATCGTCTGTTTGCGCCCAGCGTTGCCTTGCAGGCCCAGGTGTTGATCGATCACTCCGACGTCAATCTGGTTTTTGCCCTGCGCATGCTCAGCGATGCCGGCAATTTTCTGCTGCCGTCGCGGGTGGACAACTGCCGCTTTTGTCCGACCGATGCGTTGCTCAAGGGCGACGATATGCTGGCGATTTTCGAGGGCACGCCAAAGAATTTCCTCGGCAATTTCAGCGCTGCCCTGATGCGTCGCGCTGATGTGCTGGAGCTGTTGCCGACATTGATCCAGGAAGGCTCGGGGTTCGTCGCCATGCTCGATTTCGCCTTGTTCGTATGCCTGATGCGCCGCGGTAACCTGGTGTCGCTCAACACCGTGCTGAGCACCGAGCGTTTGTATACAGAGCGATTGAGCCGGACCCCGGAGATGCTCAAGGCGGCGGCGCTCGAGTGGAGCTGGCTGGCGCAGATGCTCGCGGTACGCAGTGGCGAATCGGCGCCGGCATCAGGCTGGGTTCGCTATATCGAACTGGCCAAAGTCACTGATCAGCCCCACGCCTGGGAAGAGTTGTGTGTAGCGCGCATCCTTGGCAACCGCAGCACGGTGGTCAATGGTCGAGTAGGTGGGAAGAGCGAGAGTTACGCCGACTTCTATCGCGAGTGGCTGGCGATCCGCAGGTTCTCGCAAGTCGAACAGCAGTTCATGCCTCAGCGCATCGACAGCTGGGCGTTTCGCCCGCAGATCGTGCCGATCGTCATCGACAGCGGTGCCGACAGCGCAGCGCTGAAAACTACATTGCACAGCATCAGTGCTCAGCTGTATGCGCCTCAGGCAGTGGTGGTGTTGTCCGATGCGCACTGTGATGCCGATGATCGTATCGTTCAGTTGCCGTTCCAGTCGGACTGGGCGCAACAACTCAATGCCGTGGTCCCGCAACTGGAAGGTGCTCACTGGTTTTACCTGTTGCGGGCCGGCGACACCTTGCGTGAGTCGGCGCTGCTGATTCTGGCGGAGCGCATCGCCGGGTCGCCGGGCATTCTCTGTGCTTATAGCGATGAAGGTGCTTTGATCGACGGCGAGTCGATCGACCCGGTGTTCAAGCCCGATTTCAACCTTGATCTGATGCGTGCCTACCCCTACGTCGGCCGAGCCCTGGCCTTCGAACGTCAGTGCTTCATGGTGCTGGGCGGGTTTGACCCGGCTCACGGCGAGCTGGCACCCCATGACCTGATGTGGCGTCTGGTGGAAGAGGTCGGTCCGCAGACCATCGAGCACATCGCCGAGATTCAGGTGGAGTCGAGCCTGGCCTTTGCCGACTGGCTGTCATTACCCGAAGTCATCGAAAACAACGCTGGCATGGTCGGTGCGCATCTGGACCGTATCAGCGTGGCGCATGCTGTCCGTCACGAAGAATTGCCACTGATCAATCGCATCGATTACCGGCATGAGGCGCGTCCGCTGGTGTCGATCATCATCCAGACCGGCGATTCGCTGTACGCCTTGCAACGTTGTACCGAAGGTTTGATCGAGCGCACGGCTTACACCCAGTACGAAATCCTGATCGTCGACAGCGGCACTGACGACCCGGCGATGCTCGACTGGTTGGCTGCCATGGCGCAGCTGGGTGCCGCGATGTTGCGGGTGTTGCGTTACGCCGGTGACGCCAACGACGCTGCAATCCGCAACTTCGCCGCGAGCCTGGCTCATGGCGAATACTTGCTGCTGCTCAGTCCTCAGGCAGTGATCTGCGACAGCGACTGGCTGGACGAATTGCTCAACCACGCACAGCGTCCCGAAGTGGGGGTGGTCGGTGCCCGGATTCTCAGCCCGCAGGGTTCGATCGTCAGCGCCGGGTTGATCCTCGGGTTGACGGAGTCGGTCGGTTCGCCATTTGCCGGGGAGGCTGCCGACTCTCGGGGCTATATGCAGCGGTTGCATGTGACCCAGAACTGGAGCGCGGTCAGTGACCACTGCCTGATGGTTCGCAAGGAAGTGTTCGACAGTCTGGGGCAGCTCGATGAGATGACGTTTACCCAGGGTCTGGGCGATGTCGATTTGTGCCTGCGGGCGAACCAGGACGGCTATCTGGTGGTCTGGACGCCATACGCCAGTGTGGTGCTGGCCCCGGAAGGCGAGGAGTCGACTCTGGGGGTGTGCGAGCGTGAACAGGACGCCTTCTATCGCAAATGGCTGCCGAAGATCGCCAAAGACCCGGCCTACAGCCCGGCACTGAGTCTTGGGTTTTCCAGTTTCAGCCTGGAGCCAACGCTGCGCAACAACTGGAACCCGTTCTGCACCCGTGCATTGCCGTTGATTCTCGGTCTTCCAGTCAACAGCACTGCCGTCGGTCACTATCGGGTGATCGCGCCGCTGGCGGAGCTCGAAGCCGCCGGACGAGTGATCTCACGGGTGGCCCATGAGTCGCCGTCGATCGTGGAGATCGAGCGTTTGTCCCCGGACACCATCGTCCTGCAGGGACGTTACAGCGAAGGCTCAGCTGGCGATATTCTGCGGATGAAAAAGTATTCCAGCGCCCTGCGGATTTTCGAACTCGACGACTATATCGTTAGCGCGCCGAAGAAGAACGCTCACGCCCGCAACAAACCGATCGACATCGAGCAGATGCTGCGCGCAGGCATCGGCCTGTGCGACCGATTGGTAGTCACCACCCAGCCGTTGGCCGATAGCTTGTCGAGCATGCATAACGACATTCGCGTGGTGCCGAACATGCTGCCGCCGGAACCGTGGGCGACGCTGACCAGTCGTCGTCGCACCTCCAGCAAGCCACGCGTTGGCTGGGGCGGCGGCACCAGTCACACCGGGGACCTGGAGATCATTGCCGAGGTCGTGCGTGAGCTGGCGGACGAAGTCGAGTGGGTATTTTTCGGCATGTGCCCGGACGAATTGCGTCCGTACATCCACGAGTTCCACTCGACCATCAGCTTGCAGAGTTACCCGTTCAAACTGGCGAGCCTGAACCTCGATCTGGCACTGGCTCCGCTGGAATTCCACATCTTCAACGACTGCAAAAGCAACCTGCGATTGCTGGAATACGGCGCCTGCGGATACCCGGTGATCTGTACCGACACCGAGGCCTATCGCGGCCACTTGCCGTGCACCAGGGTCTACAGCAACAGCACGGATGAATGGCTGCAAGCGATCCGTATGCACCTGGCCGACCCGGACGCGAGTTATCGCATGGGCGATGAATTGCGTGAGGCGGTGCATCGGGATTTCATGTTGCGCGGCGACAACCTCAATCATTGGTTGTGGGGTTGGTTGCCGGACTGACCGTTACTCCCTTCCAAACATCAAAAAATCGCCGGCTTCGGCAGCTCCTTGTAGGAGTTGGCTTGCCAGCGAAAACCATGGGTATCTACACAACTTTCCGAGTTTGATGGTGTACATATCCGTTTCTGCGGTAACGGCCACTTAGGGTTCCGCCCTGACGGCGGGTCACTTGGAAAAGCCCCAAGTAACCAAGGGCTCTTGCCCCTTTCGTTCGGTGCCTCGCCCAGGCTCGGCATGCCCTCGCTCCGGTCCTGCTCCGTGGGCCCGCCGCGATCGGCCATCCATGGCCGTGCGCGGCTAACCCGGCATCCATGCCGGGTTGCCCACTACGCAGAACCTCCACTCGGCCTCTCGATGGGGCGGTGCGTCAAGATCAACAGCTGCAGGCGAGCTAACGCTCGGCCTGTTGAGTGGTGAGAAGCGCAGTCGTACGCCGATCCATTGTGTGCGAGCCGTGTGGGAGCGGGCTTGCTCGCGAAGCTGTTGATCTTGCCGTTGCCGTTGCCGTTGCTTTGGCTTTTGATCCTGATCTGCTTGCCCCTTTCCCAGAGGCCGAACGCAGGTATTGCGCAGGGGGCACCGCGGCAAGGATGCCGCGGTAGCCGCCCCCGGCCATGGATGGCCGATGGCGGCGGGCCCCCGGAGCAATGCCGGAGTGAGGGCATGCCGAGCCTGGGCGAGGCACCGAATGGCGGGGCAAGAGCCCTTGGTTACTTGGGGCTTTTCCAAGTGACTCGCTGTAAAAGCGAAACCGCCAGCGGCCGTGACCGCAAAAACGGATATGTACTCCAAAAACACCAAGGCACGGCAGTAAATCTCTATAGCCCAAGAGATGTGTAGATACCCATGCAGCGATAACAGCCTCACGTCATGCAGCTCCGATGAAAACGCCTTCGCAGGCAAGCCGGGCTCCTACGAGGTCGGTGTCGCGCGATTTTTTGTCCTGCGCAATTGGCTCACTTCCTGCAAGCCCTCCCTATATCGCCATAAAACCCTCACCCCAATGGGCGTGAGTGGCTCAGTGGCTGCGGGTAAATGATGTGCATCTGACGGTTCGCCGACCCTTGAGGGGGCTGCCCGCCGTGCAAAGAGCAAGAGGACAGTGATGAAGGCAGTAATTCTGGCGGGTGGCCTGGGCACGCGCATCAGCGAAGAGTCGCACCTCAAGCCCAAGCCGATGATCGAGATCGGTGGCAAGCCAATTCTTTGGCACATCATGAAACAGTACTCCGCCCACGGAATTCATGACTTCGTGATCTGCCTTGGCTACAAGGGCTATGCGATCAAGGACTTCTTCGCCAACTACTTCCTGCACACCTCTGACGTCACCTTCGACATGCGCAATAACCGCATGGAGGTTCACCAGAACTACAGCGAGCCGTGGAGCGTCACCCTCATCGACACCGGCGAGGAAACCATGACCGGTGGCCGTCTGTTGCGGGCGGCGCCCTATCTGAAAGACGAAAAAGCCTTTTGCTTCACCTATGGCGATGGCGTCTCCGACGTCGACATCAGTGCGCTGCTTGATTTCCATGAGGCCCACGGCAAGTTGGCCACCGTCACCGCCGTGCAACCGCCAGGTCGTTATGGCGCCCTGCAACGCATTGGCGACCAGGTAATGGGGTTCACGGAAAAGCCACGTGGCGATGGCGGCTGGATCAATGGTGGGTTTTTTGTTCTATCACCGGAGGTACTGCCCTACATCGCGGGTGATACGACCAGTTGGGAGGCGGAGCCGCTGATGCGTCTGGCCGGAATTGAGCAATTGCGTGCCTTCGAGCACTCGGGCTTCTGGCAGCCGATGGATACCCTGCGCGACAAAAACCACCTCGAAGCACTGTGGCAGAGTGGGGAGGCCCCATGGAAGCAATGGGACTGAGCCCGGAGTTCTGGCACGGCAAGCGCGTTCTGCTGACCGGCCACACCGGTTTCAAGGGCAGCTGGTTGACGCTGTGGCTGCAAAGCCTCGGCGCCGAGGTCTGCGGTTTTGCCCTCGAACCGTCCACCGAGCCAAGCCTGTTCGAGCTGGCGCGGGTGCACGAAGGCATCAATGACCAACGTGGCGACCTGCGTGATCTCGGCGCCCTGCTGGAACTGATCGCCGAGACGCAGCCGCAAATCGTCCTGCACCTGGCGGCCCAGCCGCTGGTGCGCGAAGGCTATCGCGACCCGCTTGGGACTTACTCCAGCAACGTCATGGGCACCCTCAATCTGCTTGAAGCGATCCGCCAGGTCGGTGGCGTGCGTGCCTGCGTGCTGGTGACCACCGACAAGGTCTACGCCAACAAGGAATGGCTGTGGCCCTACCGCGAGGACGAAGCGCTCGGTGGGCACGATCCGTACAGCAGCAGCAAGGCTTGCTGCGAGTTGCTGGCCCAGTCTTATGCCGCGTCGTTTTTCCCCGCCGAAAAGTATGCCGAGCACGGCCTGGCCCTGGCCACTGCGCGGGCCGGCAATGTGCTGGGCGGTGGCGACTTCGCGCCTGAACGGCTGATTCCCGATGTACTCAAGGCCTGGTCGGCGGATGAGCCGGTGACCTTGCGCTACCCGCAAGCCGTGCGCCCCTGGCAACACGCCCTGGAGCCGCTGGCCGGTTACCTGCAACTCGCCGCAGGCCTCTATGAAAAAGGTCCGGAGTTTGCCGGTGCGTGGAATTTTGGCCCGAGCGAAGCGGACATGTGCAGCGTCGGCGAAGTGGTCGAATTGCTCGCCAACCGCTGGCCGCAAGCGCGTGGATTGCGCATCGAACCGAGTGATTTGCACGAAGCCGGCCTGTTGCGCCTGGACAGCAGCCGCGCCCGTCAACTGTTGGCCTGGCAACCGCGCTGGTCGTTGCAGCAGTGCCTGTCCCAAACCCTCGATTGGCACCTGGCGTGGCAGAACGGTGACGACATGCGCACGATGACCTTGAATCAATTGAATCTCTACAGGGAACGGTCATGACTGATTTCACGCTCCAGGCCCTGGAGCTGGAGGGGTTGTATCTGATCCGGCAAAAACTGTTCTGTGATGATCGTGGTCGGTTTGCCCGGCTGTTTTGCCAGACCCGTCTGACGTCGCAGGGCCGCCCGTTTGCCATCCGTCAGATCAACCATTCGCGTACGGTCGAAAAGGGCAGTGTGCGTGGCCTGCATTATCAGAAAGCCGGCTATGCAGAGTCCAAGCTGATTACCTGCGTACGTGGTGCGGTATGGGATGTGGTGGTCGATCTACGGCCGCAGTCCCCTACCTATTTGCAGTGGCACGCTGAAGAGCTGCGGGCCGACGATGGGCGCAGTTTGCTGATCCCGGCGGGTTTTGCTCATGGGTTTCAATCCCTGTCCGACGACTCTGAAGTGCTTTATCTGACGGATGCGGACTACGCTCCGAATCATGAAGCGGGTCTGTCGGTCATGGACCCTGCGTTGTCGATACCCTGGCCGTTGCCCGTCAAGAACTTGTCGGCCAAAGATGCATGCCATCCTCTGCTGGACAAAGACTTCAGCGGAGTCGAGCTGTGACAGGGCACGCCATGACAGTGCTGGTCACTGGTGCCACCGGTTTTGTCGGCAGGCATCTGATCAGCGCCTTGCTCGCTAAAGGCTTCAAGGTTCGTGCGGTTGCTCGAAATATCGAAGCCGCGCACGCCATGCCGTGGTTCGATGAAGTGGAGTTTGTCGCCGCTGATATCCACGCACCGGATCTGGACGTGGAAAGCCTGGCCGATGGCATGGATGCCATTGCGCATCTGGCATGGACCGGCCTGCCGAACTACCAGGCGCTGTTCCATTTCGAGCGGAACCTGCCACTGGATTATGCCTTTCTCAAGCGGGTGATCGAGGCCGGTGTCAGCCAGGTGCTAGTCACTGGAACCTGTTTTGAGTATGGGCTGCAAAGTGGCCCGTTAAGTGAGACGGTGGTCGCACAGCCCTGCACCCCTTATGGCTTGGCCAAGCACACGTTGCGCCTGTTCCTCGAAGCCTTGCAGCGTGAGCGTGCGTTCACATTGCAGTGGGCACGGCTGTTCTATCTGTATGGCGAGGGACAGAATCCCAGCAGCCTGTTAGCCAGTCTCGACCGGGCCATCGACGCCGGTGATACGCAGTTCAATATGTCGACGGGCGACCAGTTGCGCGACTACCTGGAAATCAGGCAGGCCGCTTCCCGGATCGCATCACTCATTGCCCGGCGCGATGTCGATGGTGTGATCAACTGTTGCAGCGGCCAACCGGTGTCCGTGCGGGCGCTGGTTGAGCAGCGTGTGCGCCAGCGTCAATCCTCCATCATCCTGAATCTTGGGCACTACGGTTACTCCGCCCATGAGCCCATGGCGTTTTGGGGCGTTGCCCAGCGGATTTCGCAACTGACGGGAGAAGAGCATGCAGCATGAACTCTATCGAGCGATCGGGCTGCCGGTTCTGCAGAACCGCACTTTCGCCAATGCCGAACAAGCGCAAGCTTCGGGCAGCGCGGATATTGTGCTGGTGCAGGACAGCCAGAACGGGCTGATCTTCAACCAGGCATTTGACGCCAGTAAACTCAGCTACGACGTCGACTATCAAAGCGAACAGGCCCATTCGGTGCAATTTCAACAGCACTTGAATGATGTCGAAGCGATCCTGGCGCATCATTTCAAGGGTAAAAGCTTGATAGAAGTCGGCTGTGGCAAAGGCTACTTCCTGGAGATGCTTCGGGGACTCGGCTATGCCATCACCGGGATCGACCCTTCCTATGAAGGGGACAATACCGAAGTGATCAAGGCCCCCTTCACTCGGGAACTGGGGCTGGCCGCCGAAGCGATCGTCCTGCGGCACGTGCTGGAACATATCAGCGATCCGGTCAGTTTCCTGGCTGAAATTGCCAGTGCGAACCATGGCGGGCAGATTTACATCGAAGTGCCATGCTTCGACTGGATTGTCGAGCACAACGCCTGGTTCGATGTTTTCTACGAACATGTGAATTACTTCCGCCTTGCGGATTTGCGCGCAATGTTCGGAACGGTGCACGAGGCGGGGCACCTTTTCGGTGGTCAGTACCTGTACATCGTTGCGGATCTGTCGACGTTGCGCCGTACGCCGGCCGAGGCACCGTCGTTGCTGACGCTGTCGGAACATTTCACCGCCAGCCTGGACCGTGCGGCGCAGATTATTCAGACGGCACCCGAGCAGGGTTCAGCGATCTGGGGCGCCTCGTCCAAAGGCGTGATTTATTCGCTGTTCCTGCAACGAGCCGGGGTGGCGGTGGATCGTGTGGTGGATATCAATCCGGTCAAACAGGGCCGCTATCTACCCCTGAGCGGTGTGCGGGTGTCCTCTCCGCAAGAGGCCATGGACGCCTTGCCCGAAGGCGCCAATCTGTTTGTGATGAACTCCAACTACCTCGAAGAAATCGAGCGGATGACCGGTGGGCGCTACGTCTATCACGCCGTCGACAGTGCTTCGTTCCAGTGACTTTTGAGATTCTAAAATGACCGACAACAGCATCAATAAAGCCTTCGAAGCCGAATGCCAGGAACAGATCGCCCAGCAGGGTGACAACCAGAAGCTCACCGGTCTGGCCCGGGATTTCTTCAACGAATCGGCCAAACACAAATACAGCTACCACTTCTCGTGGATGGGCCGTCCGATCATCCAGTTACCGCAAGACATGATGGCGATGCAGGAAATCATCTGGCAGGTCAAACCGGATCTGGTGATCGAATGCGGCATCGCCCACGGCGGCTCGATCATTTACTACGCCTCGTTGCTGGAGCTGCAAGGCCACGGAGAAGTGCTGGGCATCGACCTCGACATTCGTGCGCACAACCGCGCAGCCATCGAAAGCCACCCGATGATCAAGCGCATTTCGATGATCGAAGGTTCGAGCATCGATCCGGCGATTGCCGCGCAAGTGCGTGCCATTGCCGAAGGCAAGAAAGTCATTCTGGTGCTGGATTCCAACCACACCCACGATCACGTGTTGGAAGAGCTGCGCCTCTACGCTCCACTGGTTTCGGTGGACAGTTACTGCGTGGTCATGGACACCGTGGTCGAAGACATGCCGGCCGATTTCTTCCCGGATCGTCCATGGGGCCCGGGCGACAACCCGAAGACCGCGGTGTGGAAGTATCTGGAAGAAAACAAGAACTTCGAAATCGATCGGCAACTGCAAAACAAGTTGCTGATCACCGTAGCGCCGGATGGTTACCTGCGTCGCGTTCGTTAATCAAAAGTGGTTTCAGGTTCTTGGCGATTGGCCGATTGTGGGGATAGGAAGATGCAGGTTCAAAACAGTGCTCAAAACAACGTTGCGCCGCTGAACGAGCGGTTCACGGTTGTGGTGATTTCCCACAACCGGAACGCGTTCCTGCGGCGCACTTTGCAGTACTACAGCAGCTATCCCTGCACGGTTCTGGTTCTGGACTCGTCCGCGCAGGGCGATGAACACATGGCCCGGGATTTCCCGTCGGTCGACTATCGCCACTTGCCGCAGTACACCTACAAGGGGCTCCAGGAAAAACTCACTTACGGCGTCAATCAGGTCACCACGCCGTACATGGTGTTTGCCGCCGATGACGACTTTCTGTTGCATCGCGCACTGACCGAGTCGGTGGAGTTTCTTGAAGCCAACCCTGACTACGGCCTGTGTCATGGCTACGGGATGATGTACCTGGCCCGTGCCACTGAAGTGAACTACTACCGCCGCGACCAAAGGGTGCAAGAGGATTACAACTCGCAACAGCCTGAAGGTCGGGTCATGGATTACATGGGCCAGTTCCTGCCGCCGTTCTATGCGGTGACCCGCACCGACCTGCTGCAGCAGTGGTACAGCCTGTTGCCAGCCGGCACCAGTTTCGAGTGGCAGGAAATCGGCCATACGTTCTACCTGCTGGCGTGTGCCAAGGCGCGGATCCTGCCGATTCCCTACGCTGTGCGTGAGGCGAACTATGGCGGTTCGGACCACAACACCAACGTGTTGACCGTGTTGACGTACAAGGATGCGAAAACCGTCGCCGACCGTGAGCAGTTTGCGCAATTCCTGGCCTCGATTCCGACGCAGTTCAGCGACAGTGACAGCTACCCGGCGCAGATCAAACAGATTGCTCTGGACAGTTTTACCGCCATGGCCGACTGCCTGCTCGAAGGTCGCTCGCTCAAAGCCACCCTGATCTTCCGTTCGGCCTGGGTCGAGGCTGGGCGCGAGCCGGTTCGCTCGTTCGGCCCCCAGCAGTTCGTCGAAATGCCGTTCTACAACAAACCGATGTTCGACCTGCTGACCGAATTCGAATTTCTGTTGCACGCCATGCCGGCCGGCCGCCTGCAATTGCAGGAACTGGAAGGCATCCTGCTCAAGCAACACGAGCTGATGCGAGTTCAGCCTAACGACAACGAGCGCACCCTCCGCGCCCGTTTGTGGGAGGCATTGAGTCTTAACCGGTTCAACCGGTCGGTGGTCAAGCGTCTGGTTGAATCGCTCGAAGGCACCGAGGAGCAGGACGAGAAGCTCAAGCTTCAAGCATGGGCCGAGCGTCTGGATTCGGTCCCGGGACAAGATGACCGCACATTGCTTCAGAACATGCCGTCCGGGCGTTTGCTCGATTGGGTCGAGGCGCGCAATCCCGATACCGCTCAACTTTCAGCGATCTCCCAACATCTGGCCAGTCACAATGGCGGCCCGCAGTTCGGCATTCTGCTGCTGGACCTGGATGCGGATATGTACAAGTTGCAGGCGACCTTCGACAGTCTGGTCAACGGCCACTGCAAGGCCTTCAAAGTGGTGGTGTTCACCACTGGCGACTTACCGGCGACCACGTCCGTGCGCGACACCGTGCACTTCGTCAAAGTCACAACCGCCAACTACGTGGATCGCATCAATCAAATCGTCGCCCAGTCCACGGCCGACTGGCAGCTGCTGGTCGAGGCCGGTGACCAGTTCACCCCAAGCGGTTTGCTGCGCGCCAGCCTTGAGCTGATCGGCGCCGAGGGTGTGCGTGCGGTGGCGATGGACGAAATTCAGCGTCAGGCCAGCGGTGCTCTGGTGGATGTATTCCGTCCCGGGGTTAACCTCGATCTGCTGCAAACGGTGCCGTCGCTAATGGCGCGTCACTGGCTGATCCATCGCGATGTATTGGCTCAAGCCAAAGGTTTCTCGACCGAGTACAGCCAGGCTCTGGAGTTCGATCTGTTGCTGCGTCTGATCGAAGATGGGGGCCTCGCTGGCCTGGCGCACCTGGCCGAACCCTTGTTGATCTGCAACGCGCCAGCTGCTGAAGAAAATGCTCAGGAACGTCAAGTCTTGACCCGTCACTTGGCTAATCGTGGGTATCGCGGTCAGGTCAGCTCGACACTGCCGCAGACCTGGCAGATCGACTATCAGCACGCTCAGCGACCGATGGTGTCGATCATCCTCCAGAGTCAGGACAACCTGGAACACTTGCAAGGTGCATTGGTCAGCGTATTGCAACGCACCCGCTATCAGCGCCACGAAGTGCTGATTGTCGACAACCACAGCCAATCGCCAGAACTGGCCGAATGGCTGAGCAGTCTGGAAGGCAAAGGCGAGCGCATTCGTGTGCTGCGCACCGGCCAGCGCCTGAGCGATTCAGCGTTGTACAACGTTGCAAGCGCGCAGGCCAAGGGCGAGTACCTGGTGCTGCTGTCGGCCGAAGCCCAGGTGTTCAATGCCAATTGGCTCGACGCCATGCTCAACCAGGCTCAACGTCCGGAAGTCGGCATCGTTGGTGCCAAATTGGTGAACACTCAAGGCGTCACCACCCAGGCCGGGTTGGTCCTCGGTTTGAATGGCGATATCGGCTCGGTCTTTGTCGACGAGCGCAAGGACGCCAAGGGCTACCTGAATGGCCATCAAGTGGAACAGAACTACTCGGCGGTGTCCGGTGCGTGCCTGATGATTCGCAAGGAATTGTATGAAGCGGTCGGCGGCCTGGACGAAGAGCATTTTGACGAGGCCTTCGCCGATGTCGACCTGTGCCTGAAAGTCGCCGACGCCGGTTACCTCGTTGTCTGGACGCCACAAGCGCAATTGCTGCACCCGGGCGTACTGCCTGAAGCAACTCAGGCTCGTGCCGCCCTGCGTGACAAATGGCAGGCCCGCTTCGAACAGGACCCGGCCTATAACCAGAACCTGGCCTTGACCGGCAAGGGCTTTACTCTCAGCGAACCGACCGGTGTGAACTGGGCGCAGTTGCTCGCATAAGCCTGGCTGACAGGTAAAAGGACTCAAGGCATGTTCAACGGTAAATCGATTTTCATCTCCGGCGGCACCGGCTCGTTCGGGCGCAATTTCATCCGCCGGTTGCTGGAGCAGTACCAGCCCAAGCGCGTGGTGGTGTTTTCCCGCGATGAGCTCAAGCAGTACGAAATGCAGCAGACGTTCAATGCACCGTGCATGCGTTACTTCATTGGTGATGTGCGCGACGCCGAGCGTTTGCGTCAGGCCATGCGCGGTATCGATTACGTGGTGCATGCCGCAGCCTTGAAACAAGTGCCGGCGGCGGAGTACAACCCGACCGAATGCATCCGCACCAACGTCAACGGCGCGGAAAATATCATTGCCGCGGCCATCGACAACGGCGTGAAAAAAGTCGTCGCGCTGTCCACCGACAAGGCGGCCAGCCCGATCAACCTGTACGGCGCGACCAAACTGCTGTCGGACAAACTGTTCGTGGCCGCCAACAATATCGCCGGTGAACAGCAGACTCGCTTTGCCGTGGTGCGCTATGGCAACGTCGCGGGCTCGCGGGGGTCGGTGGTGCCGTTCTTCAGCAAACTGATTGCCGAGGGCGCCAAAGAGCTGCCGATCACCGACGAGCGCATGACGCGTTTCTGGATCACCCTCGATCACGGTGTGAAGTTTGTGCTCGACAGCTTCGCCCGCATGCACGGCGGTGAAGTGTTTGTGCCGAAGATCCCGTCGATTCGCATCGTCGATCTGGCGCGGGGCATGGCTGAGCATTTGCCGCACAAGAACGTCGGCATTCGGCCGGGGGAAAAACTCCATGAACTGATGGTGCCGCTGGACGATGCGCGCATGACCCTGGAGTTCGATGATCACTACACCATTCAGCCGTCGATTCGTTTCACCAGCGTCGATGTGGATTTTGCCGTCGACAAACTGGGCGAGCAGGGCCGGCCGGTGAGCGAAGATTTCGAGTACCGCTCCGACACTAACCCGCATTTTCTTTCGGTCGGTCAGATCGCTGATCTGCACGCGGAGCTGTCGGCATGATTCCCTACGGTCGGCAAAGCCTCGATCAGGCGGACATCGATGCGGTGGTTGCCGTGTTGCAGTCCGACTGGCTGACGCAAGGGCCGACCATCGAGCGTTTCGAACAGGCCATGGCCGAGCGTTGCCAGGCCGATTTCGCGGTGGCGGTATGCAATGCCACCGCGGCGTTGCACATTGCCTGTCTCGCTGCCGGCCTCGGGCCGGGTGATCGGTTATGGACCACGCCGAACACCTTTCTGGCCTCGGCCAACTGCGGTCGCTACTGCGGTGCCGAGGTCGATTTTGTCGATCTCGATCCGCTGACCTGGAACCTCGACGCCCACACCTTGGCGTCGAAACTTGAAATCGCCGAGCGCAACGGCACACTGCCGAAAGTGCTGGTGGCGGTGGCGTTCTCCGGGCAGAGCTGCGATATGCGCAGGATCGCCGAACTCGCCGAGCGCTATGGCTTCACGGTGATCGAGGATGCCTCCCACGCGGTCGGCGCGTCCTATGCCGGGCGCCCGGTGGGTTGCGGTGAATTCGCGGCGATGACGGTGTTCAGTTTCCATCCGGTGAAGATCATCACCAGCGCCGAAGGCGGCATGGTGCTGACCAATCGCCCGGAACTGGCCGAGCGCTTGCAGCGTCTGCGCAGCCACGGCATGACCCGTGACCCTGAGCAGATGACCGAACCCAGCCACGGCCCCTGGTACTACCAGCAAGTGGAGCTGGGCTTCAATTACCGAATCACCGACTTGCAAGCAGCCCTCGGTCTGTCGCAGCTGAACAAGCTCGATGGTTTCATCGAACGTCGGCGTGAACTGGCGGCGCGTTATGACCGGTTGCTGGCGTACTTGCCGCTGACCTTGCCCAGCGCGCAGCCCGAGGCCGAGTCGGCGTGGCATCTGTACGTGGTGCGCTTGCAGACGGAGCGGATCAACCTCAGCCATCGACAAGTATTCGAAGGCTTGCGAATGGCCGGGGTGGGTGTGAACCTGCACTATATTCCGCTGCACTTGCAGCCGTACTATCGCGACCTGGGTTTTGCCGAGGGGGATTTCCCCCAGGCCGAACGTTATTACGCCGAGGCCATCAGCCTGCCGCTGTTTCCTCTGCTGAGCGATGAACAACAGGATTATGTGGTCGAGCAATTGCGACGGCTAGTCCTTGAGGAGTAGTGACTCTTGAGCTGCATTGCGATCATTCCGGCCCGCGGGGGCAGCAAGCGAATCCCGCGCAAGAACCTCAAACCGTTCGACGGCGTGCCGATGATCGTCCGTTCGATTCGCTCGGCGCTGGAGTCGAATCTGTTCGACCAGGTGATCGTCAGCACCGACGATGAAGAGATCGCCGAGGTCGCGCGGGCCAATGGGGCTCAGGTGCCGTTCATGCGGCCCGCGGCGCTTGCCGACGATTTCACCGGGACCGCAGCGGTGATCGTGCATGCCTTGAATCAGTTGCCGCCGTTCGACTATGCCTGCTGCGTCTACGCGACGGCGCCGTTGTTGCAGGCGCGTTATCTGCGTCAGGGGCATGAGTTGTTGGTGCAGCACCCGGACAAGTCTTTCGCGTTTTCAGTCGCCGGTTTTGGCTTCCCGGTACAACGGGCCTTGACCCTCGACGAGCAGGGCGCCTTGACCTCGCTCTACCCGGAATTTCGCGAGACCCGTTCCCAGGACTTGCCCGAAGCTTTTCAAGATGCCGGCCAGTTCTACTGGGGGCGTAGCGAGGCCTGGTTGCGCGGCGATGTGCTGTTCTCGCCGGCGAGCCTGCCGGTGATCCTGCCGCGGCATCTGGTGCAGGACATCGACACGCTCGAGGACTGGACGCGTGTCGAATACCTTTATGCCGCGTTGAAGGCCGGTGGTGAGCTGCAATGAGAGTGCTGATCCGCGCTGATGCATCGCCGACCATTGGCAGTGGCCATATCGCCCGCTGCCTGACCCTGGCCAGGGTATTGCGCAAGCAGGGCGCGCACGTTGCTTTCGCGTGTCGTGTGTTGCCGGGGCATCGGCTGGACAGTCTGCAGGCCGAGGATTTCGAGACTTTCGCGCTCCCGGAGCGCTATCCCGATGAAGACCCGGAGCAGGCCATCGAGTCGATGCTGCCGTGGCAAGCGGACATCGCTGCGCTGGGGCAAGCACTGGAAAGTCATCCGGCTTTCGACTGGATCATCGTCGATCACTATGGCCTCGATCATCACTGGCAGACCGCTGCGCGTCGCTGGGCTGCGCGAATCGCGGCGGTGGACGATTTGGCCACTCGGCAATACAGCGTCGATCTGCTGCTCAATCAAAATCTGTCGGGCGTGCCGCAGGCTTACGTTTCACTGCTGACGCCCGATTGCCAGACCCTGCTCGGCCCACGATTTGCCCTGCTGCGCGATGAGTTCTGCTGCCCGGCGATCGAGATCAAACCTCGGGCCAGGCGAGTGCTGGTGAATTTCGGCGGTTTCGACGCGGCCATGCAGACCCATCACGCGATGTTGGCGCTGGCGGACTTTCATGAGTTGGAAGTCGATTTCGTGGCGGGTGCCGACAATCCGGCCTTGGAGCAGATGCAGGGTCTGGTGGACTACCGCCCGAACTGGCGCCTGCACAGTTTTGTCAGCGACTTCTACCGGCTGATGACCGAGGTCGATCTGTTCATTGGTGCCGGTGGCGGTACCAGTTGGGAGCGGGCGGCCATGGGGCTGCCGACGATCTGCATTGCGGTTTCGAATAATCAGCAGGCCAACGGCGAGGTAATGGCGACCTCGGGTGCTCATGTGTTCCTGGGCAACCGCGAGCAGGTCAGCGTCGAGCAGTTGCGCCAGGCCATCGGTTTTGTCGTGGGCAATCAGGGGATTCGTCAGAGTCTGGCCGAACGTTCGCGGCAGTTGGTCGATGGCCGTGGGGCGCTGCGGGTGGCGGCGGCGCTCGCTGGTGCAGTGCTGCAAGTTCGCCAGGCCTCTCAGGACGATGCGCAACTGTTGTTCGACGGGCGCAATGCCGAGGCGGTTCGGCGTTGGTCGCTGGACACGCACGTTATCGACTGGCAACGGCATCAGGCCTGGGTGGCCGCGAGCCTGAGCAATCCGCGGCGGCTGCTGTTGATCGCCGAGGCGGATGACGGCCCGGTCGGTGTGCTGCGTTATGACCTCGACGAGGCTCGGGCCGAAGTCTCGATTTATCTATTCGAAGGCCGATTTGGCCTGGGCTGGGGCAGGGCGCTGCTGGCGCGGGGCGAAGCCTTCGTCACCGCTCATTGGCCGCGACTGGAAGCCATCACCGCTCAGGTGCTGCCGGCCAACCAAGCGTCGCTGAAAGTTTTCCGCGAGGCAGGTTTCACTCAGAGTGCTTGTGCGTTCACACGCGTTTTAAAGGATCACCCATGACCAGTTTCAAGATCGGCAATCGCTCGATCGGTGCCGATGCGCCGCCGTTCATCATTGCCGAGATGAGTGGCAACCATAACCAGTCGCTGGACGTGGCGCTGCACATCGTCGAAGCCGCGGCCAAGGCCGGTGCGCATGCCTTGAAGCTGCAAACCTATACCGCCGACACCATGACCCTGGACCTGTCCGAAGGCGAGTTCTTCATCAAGGACCCCAACAGCCTGTGGGCCGGTTCTTCGCTGTATGCGCTGTACGAGAAGGCTCATACACCGTGGGAATGGCACGCGCCGATTTTCGCCCGGGCCAAAGAACTGGGCATGTTGGCGTTCTCCACACCGTTCGATGACACCGCGGTGGACTTCCTCGAAAGCCTGGACGTGCCGGCCTACAAGATCGCCAGTTTCGAGAACACCGATCTGCCGTTGATCCGGCGAGTCGCTGCCACCGGCAAGCCGCTGATCATCTCCACCGGCATGGCCAGCATCGCCGAGCTCGACGAAACCGTGCGTGCCGCCCGTGAGGCCGGTTGCAAGGATCTGGTGTTGCTGAAATGCACCAGCACTTACCCGGCGACGCCAGCCAACAGTAATGTGCGCACAATCCCTCATCTGCGTGAGTTGTTTGGCTGTGAAGTCGGTTTGTCCGATCATTCGATGGGCGTTGGAGTATCCGTCGCCGCGGTGGCGTTGGGGGCGACGGTGGTGGAAAAACATTTCACCCTCGACCGTGCCGCGGGTGGGGTGGACGCCAGTTTCTCCCTGGAACCGGCCGAACTCGCCAGCCTGGTGATCGAAACGGAACGCGCCTGGCAGGCCATGGGCCAGGTGCATTACGGCGTGACCGACGCCGAGCGTAAGTCTCTGGTGTACCGCCGGTCGTTATATGTCACCCAGGACATGGCCGCCGGTGAACCCTTTAGCACCGCCAATCTGCGGGCCATCCGTCCTGGCCTGGGGCTCGCCCCCAAACACGCTGAAACCCTTCTGGGCCGCCGCACCCGACAGGCCATCAAGCGCGGAACACCGCTGGATTGGTCGCTGGTCGAATAGCCGCTTGTGGGGCTGATTCGGCAAAATAGCGTGACCTGCGAGTCATAACGCGCATCTTCACTGTATTGTATAAAAAGGGGAGATGGCGCCTGGACTGTGTTTAGCCCAGTGATGGCCTTTTATTCTTCCCGCTGTCACCCCCTTGAGGGCGACGTTATTCGTTGTTTGTCGGCGCCCCTCGAATCCTTGCGAGCGGTGGTATTGGGCTGTTTATTATTGGGAAGCCGTAATGATTGGCATAAAGAGCATTGCGAGCTACGTTCCTGTAGCCGGCGTGGACAATTACGCACAAGGTGCAAAATTCGAAAAGGATGAAGAATTCATCCTGGGCAAGATCGGTTCGGCTTTCCTGCCGCGTAAAGATGCCGGGCAAGAAACTTCGGATCTGTGTGTCGAAGCAGTCAACGCGCTGTTCGCCAACAATCCCGAATTGAAGCGTGAAGCCATTGATGTGCTGATCGTCGTCACCCAGAACGGTGACGAAGAAGGCCTGCCGCACACCGCCGCGATTGTTCAGGACAAACTGGGCCTGCCGACGACCGTGGCCGCGTTCGATATCTCCCTGGGCTGCTCCGGCTACGTCTACGGCATCTACGCCATCAAGGGTTTCATGGAAGCCGCGGGCCTGAAGAATGGCTTGCTGGTGACCGCCGATCCGTACTCCAAGATCGTCGACCCGGAAGACCGCAACACCACCATGCTTTTCGGCGATGCCGCCACAGCCACCTGGATGGGCGAAGATGCGCCATGGCAGTTGGGCAAAGCCAAGTTCGGTACCGACGGTTCCGGCGCGCCACACCTGAAGGTTTCCGACGGGGTGTTCTTCATGAATGGCCGTCAGGTGTTCAACTTCGCGCTGCTGAAAGTCCCGGCGCATTTGCATGAGCTGCTCGCAGACTCGAGCCTGACGGCTGACGATATCGACGCCTTCTGCATTCACCAGGGCAGCGCAGCGATTGTCGACGCCGTGGCGCGGCGCTTCGAGGGCGAGCCCGAGAAGTTCATCAAGGACATGGTCGAGACCGGCAATACCGTGTCGTCGAGCATTCCATTGCTGCTGGAAAAACACGTGCTGGACTCGAAGTGGAAGCGCGTGGCGCTGAGTGGTTTCGGGGTAGGGTTGTCCTGGGGCTCGGCGATCATTTATCGCCCCTGAATCTCGGCTCTTTTAGTCGAAAGCCAGGCACAAAAAAAGCGTTCAAGGTGTAACCTTGAGCGCTATTTTTTTGCCCGAATGAAAAGCGAGGCTTCATGAGCGAGTTCTTTGAGCGCAACGCCGAGGTCATACAGCGCCGCTGGCCGTTGCTGTCGGCGCGCTTGCCGGTTGAAGAAGCGGGTCTTTTGCAGGCCGATCTGGTCGAGGGCCTTGGTTCGACGTTGAGCATCAATGGCATCCAGCTGACCAGTCGCCATGACCGCACCCGTGAAGCGAAACTTCAGGCCGACAGTCTGCCCATCGACAGTCCGGTGGCGCATGTCTACGGCACCGGTCTTGGCGATCTGCAGATGGAGTTGCTGCAGTGCGACGGGCTTGAACGTTTGTATGTGCACATTCTCAACGGCGCGGTATTTGCGCTGGTGCTGCAACTGCTCGATCAGCAGCAGTGGCTCAACGATCCGCGAGTCGAGCTGCTGTATGCCGGTGATCTGGAAGAAATACAGCTGCCGTTCTTCGCGTTGCCGTCAGAGCTGGTGCTGGCCGATGACTTCAATGCCAAGATTCGCGATCGTCTGATCAGCGAAACCCACCTGACTTTCAATAACCGTGAATTCGACCCTCAGGCCCCGGACATCGTCGAGCGTTTGCAGGCGAGTCTGGAGCTGGTGCAAGCCGATCGCGATGTAGCGCAGTTGTTCGATTCGCACAAAGGGCAGGAGGTATTCGTCATTGCCACGGGGCCGAGTCTTGAGCAGCACTTCGAGGCCTTGAACGCGATTCGCAATCAGGTCGAGCGACCGCTGTTTATCTGCGTCGATACGGCCTACCGACCGTTGCTCGATCACGGCATTCGCCCCGACATCGTGGTCAGCATCGACCAGCGCATCTCGGCCCGGCACCTGCCACCTGAAGGCACGGCCGACATCATCCTGGCGTACATGCCCATGGTCGATCCCCGGGTGCTTGAAGACTGGCAGGGGCCGCGTTATACCGCTTACTCCGCCAGCCCGATCTACCAACAGCTGCGTCGACAATTGCCCAAGGGCGAGCTGTACGTCGGCGGCAGCGTGATTCATCCGGCGGTGGACCTGGCGGTGAAGATGGGCGCGGCGCAGATCACCCTGTTCGGTGCCGACTTCGCCTTCCCCAACGACAAGACCCATGCCGGCTGGAACGATGGCGACCTGGGGCCACAACTGGGAGCCGCCAAACACTGGGTGCTCGATGGTCACAGGCAGCGCATTAAGACCCAGCTCAATTTCCGCAGTTATCTGTGTGAACTGGAGCGTTTTATCGCCGGGCATCCTCAGGTGCGCTTCTATAACAGCAGTCGGGCAGGGGCGATGATCGCCGGTACGGTTTTTCATCCGGAGTTGGCGTCATGAGCGGGCTTGAATCCTTTGTCATCGACTCACAGCAATGTGCCGCCTTGTTCCGTTTGGGGCGAGATGTAGAAGCGGGGCTGGCGATGATCGAGTTGATCGGTGCCGTACAACCGTCCTTCGATCAGCTGCCGCAGGCTATTCAGCAGCAATGGCTGCTGTTGCTCGGCCAGATGCTGGAGTGCCAGGAGGCGCAGAACTGGCTGGCGCTGGCGGACTATCTGGAATACGAATTGGTCCAGTTGCTGCGCGACAGTCTGTCCATTTAAACAATTTCTCTTCTGCCGGTGCAGGCGAATTCTCGCCAACCCCGTCACCGGCATTTCCCTGACGTCATTTTTTTCGCTGCTCTCACGTTGCCAAACCCTTGAATTGCGGGGGATGGCAACGTGATGGCAATTTTTTTTGAAAATCTCCTCAAGCAAGTTGCAAACCCGACGATAACTATTACGAAGGTTCTCTAGGCCATACCCGGCGGTTGCCAGGGCCGGAAGCCGCAGTACCCAACCAACGAGGAATTCGTCATGGCTTTAACAGTAAACACTAACGTTACATCGTTGAACGTACAGAAAAACCTGAACAAGGCTTCTGATGCTCTGTCGACTTCGATGACTCGCCTGTCTTCCGGCCTGAAAATCAACAGCGCCAAAGACGACGCCGCCGGCCTGCAGATCGCTACCCGTATGACTTCGCAGATCCGTGGTCAGACCATGGCGATCAAAAACGCCAACGACGGTATCTCGATCGCTCAGACCGCTGAAGGCGCGATGCAGGAACAGACCAACATTCTGCAGCGTATGCGTGAACTGGCTGTTCAAGCACGAAACGACTCCAACGGTACTGCTGACCGTGTCGCTCTGAACAAAGAATTCGCTTCGATGTCGGACGAGCTGACTCGTATCGCGCAATCGACCAACCTGAACGGCAAGAACCTGATCGACGGCACTGCCGGCACCATGACTTTCCAGGTCGGTTCCAACACTGGCGCGACCAACCAGATCACCATCTCTCTGGCTGCCGGCACCGACGCCGTAACACTGGCCGTTGATAGTGACGCTATTGCCATCACCGGTACCGATGGCGCCACCGCAGAAGCCAGCACCGCTGCTGCGTTGGATGCGATCGATGCTGCTCTGTCGACCATCAACTCCACTCGTGCCGACCTCGGTGCTGCACAAAACCGTCTGACCAGCACCATCTCCAACTTGCAGAACATCAACGAAAACGCTGCTGCTGCACTGGGTCGCGTACAAGATACCGACTTCGCTTCTGAAACTGCACAGCTGACCAAGCAACAAACTCTGCAACAAGCGTCCACCGCAGTTCTGGCCCAAGCCAACCAACTGCCATCCGCTGTACTGAAACTGCTTCAGTAATAGCTGATGAGTTTTGGCGGGGGAGTGCGCTTGTCGCGCTCTCTCGCTTTTTACTTTAAGAGGTGATGGACATGGATATGAGCGTCAAGCTGAACTTGTCTTATCCTGCGGCCAAGCAGGCGACGACTGTTGCCGATCAGTCTGCAGAAAAGCCTCTAGCGGAAACTGCGCCAGTGGTTGCCGTCAAGGAAGAAGGTAAAAGCGACAAGACCGAGCAGGAAAAACTGAAAGTGGCTGTTCAGGAAATCGAAAAGTTCGTTCAGTCGGTCAAGCGTAACCTGGAGTTCTCGATTGATGAGCCTTCAGGAAAAGTAGTGGTCAAAGTGATTGCCAGTGACTCCGGTGAGGTGATTCGTCAAATCCCCAACGAGGAAGTCCTCAAACTGGCCAATAGTTTAAATGATGCAAGCAGCCTGTTGTTCAGCGCTAAAGTCTGACAGCTGGCACGAATTTTGTTGTTATGTTCTTTTGGGCGTTGTAGTGGTCAAAAGGCCGGCGACACACTGAAGGGAGTTCCACATGGCAAGTATAATCCTACCGGGCACCGGCTTAGGTTCTGGTCTTGATACCACTGCTATCGTCAAAGCCTTGGTCGAGGCTGACAAAGCCGCCAAGCAAGGCCAGATCGACCGTGCGACCACGAAGAACACGGCGGGCATCTCCGGCATCGGCACCATGAAATCGGTACTGGCGGCTTTTCAGACTGCGATGGATGGCTTGGGCAGTACGACCAGCCCACAGTTCACTGGGTTTGCCGCTACGTCCTCCGCCACAGGCGTTCTGACCGCCACATCCAGTAACACGGCTGTCGCCGGTAACTACGTTGTCGACGTCACAAAACTGGCCACCTCCTCGAAAGTGGCCTCTGCTGCGTTTGCCGGTGGCACAACCAGCGCGATCCCGGCAGGCACGCTGACCATCACCCAAAATGGCAAGAGTTACCCGGTCACTGTGGATGCGGGTGCCACGCTGCAATCGGTGCGGGACTCGATCAACAGCCAATACCAGTCCAGCGGCCTGAGCGCCAACATCGTGACCGACAGTTTCGGCTCGCGTCTGGTGCTGGGTTCCACCACCACGGGAGCGGGTTCCGACATCTCTGCCAGTGGTATCGCCGGTCTGGAAATCGATGGGTCCGTAGCAATGGACGCCACGCCGACCGCCACCTCTTCGGGTGCCATCGGCGGTCTGGCCCAGGATGCGGTGTTCACTGTCGATGGTTTGGCGATGACTAGCAAGACCAACACCCTCGACAGTACGATCTCCGGGCTGAGCTTGAGCTTGCTCACCACCGGCAAGTCGACCGTGACCGTAGCATCCAACAACGATGGTCTGAAGGCGTCGATCCAGAAATTCGTCGATGCCTACAATGCTGTTGCCAAGGCTGTCACCTCGCTGACCAAGCCTACGGCTGATGCTGACGGCAATCTTACTGTGGCGGCGGCGCTGACCGGCGACGCCCTGCCACGTTCGGTGCTGGCGGCCATACGGGGTCCGTTGTCTGAGGTCGGTGCTGGCGACAAGCTCACCGTGCTCTCTCAGTTGGGTATCACCACGGATCAGACGACAGGCACTTTGAATTTCGATAGCACGAAGTTCACGGCGGCCATGAATGACAAGAACCTGGGCGGTGAGGTTCAGACGCTGTTTACCGGCGACAACGGTTTGCTTGAGCGCATGGATAATGCGATCAAGCCTTATACCGAAGGTACCGGGACCGGTGCTGCTGCCGTTGAGGCTATCCTCACGACGCGCTCCAAAAACCTCAGCCTCACAGCGAAAAAACTGTCGGATGACCAGGCTGCGCTTGATCGCCGGATCGAAACCCTGACCGCTGTACTGACCAAAAAGTACAACGCCATGGATGCCTTGGTGGGTCAGTTGAAGGCGACTGCCAGCAACATCACGTCCATGTTCGAGTCCATTACCGCGCAGCAAAACAACTCATAGGTCATAGCCCAGAGTGCCAAAAGCCCGGCAGCGTTTTCACGCTCCGGGCTTTTTCGTTTTTGAATCTAAAGTTTTTTGACGCGTCGTCGATACACTGGTTATACGAACCACAGATTTCTGATGAGGTACAACATGAATCCAATGTTAGCCCTTCGCCAATACCAGAAGATTGGCGCTCAGGCGCAAACTTCCGAAGCCAGTCCCCATCGTCTGGTGCAGATGCTGATGGAAGGCGGCCTGGATCGTATCGCCCAGGCCAAAGGCGCAATGGAGCGTAAGGATATACCGAACAAAGGGGTTCTGATCGGCAAGGCCATTGGCATCATTGGTGGTCTGCGTGAAGGTCTGGACCTGGAAAACCAGGCCGAATCTGTAGGCGAGCTGGATAATCTCTATACCTACATGATGAAGCGTCTGGCTGAAGCCAACGTCAGGACCGATCCAAAGATTCTCGACGAAGTCGCCGACCTGCTTCGCACCGTCAAAGACGGTTGGGATGCTATTGCCGCGCCGGGTCCGCAGTTTTAAGGAGTTCACCATGAGTCTTGTCTTGCAGCGAATCGAACAAACCCGGGATGCCCTGGTCGGTGCATTGGCCGAGCGCAACTGGGAAGCCATTGGTGAATTGGACCTGGCTTGCCGTTCCTGCATGGAAGACGTCTTGAGTGAAGCTTCGGTGGACGAGGCCGCGTTGCGCGACAACCTTGAGGAGTTGCTGGGGGTGTATAAACAGCTTCTGGAGGCGGCGACGGGTGAGCGGCAAGCGATAGTCGACGAGATGACGCAGATCCACCAAGCACAGAGCGCGGCAAAGGTTTACCATCTGTTTGGTTAATTAATCCTCAGTTAATCCAAACATAGTGCGCCATAAATTTGACTGTGCACGGTTTTTTGACTTAACTAGTGGCTGGTTCCAGATTTCAGGCGTCTACAGGCACGACGTGTCTGCAAACGTCTAACTTGCCCCTTATTTTGGGCATTGAGTTGACTAGGGAAGTTGCTATTGCATGTGGCGTGAAACCAAAATTCTGCTGATTGATGACGATAGCGTCCGCCGCCGCGATTTGGCGGTGATTTTAAATTTTCTCGGCGAAGAAAATTTACCCTGTGGCAGCCATGATTGGCAGCAGGCTGTCGGCTCTTTGTCATCAAGTCGCGAAGTAATCTGTGTCCTCATCGGGACGGTAAATGCTCCTGGTGCACTTTTGGGCCTGTTAAAGACACTCTCTACCTGGGATGAGTTCCTTCCCGTTTTGTTAATGGGCGATAATTCTTCCATTGACTTGCCGGAAGACCAGCGTCGTCGAGTGCTTTCGACTCTCGAAATGCCACCCAGCTACAGCAAATTGCTCGACTCGTTGCACCGTGCCCAGGTCTATCGCGAGATGTATGACCAGGCCCGCGAGCGCGGTCGTCACCGTGAACCCAATCTTTTCCGTAGCCTTGTCGGCACCAGCCGGGCGATTCAACACGTCCGTCAGATGATGCAGCAAGTCGCCGATACCGACGCCAGCGTGCTGATCCTCGGCGAGTCCGGGACCGGCAAGGAAGTGGTCGCGCGTAACCTGCACTACCACTCCAAGCGCCGTGAAGCGCCGTTCGTTCCGGTCAACTGCGGGGCAATTCCCGCCGAGTTGCTGGAAAGCGAATTGTTCGGCCACGAGAAAGGCGCCTTCACCGGCGCGATCACTAGCCGTGCCGGGCGATTCGAGCTGGCCAACGGCGGTACCTTGTTCCTCGACGAAATCGGCGACATGCCGCTGCCGATGCAGGTCAAGCTACTGCGTGTCTTGCAGGAGCGCACCTTCGAGCGCGTGGGTAGCAACAAGACCCAAAGCGTCGATGTGCGGATCATTGCAGCGACCCACAAGAATCTCGAAAGCATGATCGAGATCGGCACCTTCCGCGAAGACCTCTACTATCGCTTGAACGTGTTCCCGATCGAGATGGCGCCATTGCGCGAACGTGTCGAAGACATTCCGCTGCTGATGAACGAGTTGATCTCGCGCATGGAGCACGAGAAGCGTGGTTCGATCCGTTTCAACTCGGCGGCGATCATGTCGCTGTGCCGTCATGGCTGGCCGGGTAACGTTCGCGAGCTCGCCAACCTGGTGGAGCGTATGGCGATCATGCATCCGTACGGGGTGATCGGCGTGGTCGAGTTGCCGAAGAAATTCCGCTACGTCGATGACGAAGACGAGCAACTGGTCGACAGCCTGCGCAGCGATCTTGAAGAGCGGGTGGCCATCAACGGTCATACCCCGGACTTCACCGCCAGTGCCCTGTTGCCGCCGGAAGGCCTGGACCTGAAGGACTATCTCGGTGGTCTGGAACAAGGGCTGATTCAGCAGGCGCTGGATGATGCCAATGGCATCGTGGCGCGGGCGGCCGAACGGCTGCGTATTCGTCGTACCACGCTGGTGGAGAAGATGCGCAAGTACGGCATGAGTCGTCGCGAGGGTGATGAACAGGCGGATGATTGACGCCTGTTTTTCAACTCCTTCATTTATAGGCGGTTTTTTTTAGGCACGGGTATTGCTACATCCCTCGCAACGTTCCGTTTAACTGACGGTCAACCACGCGAGAGAGCACGATGCCCCAAGCCGCCCAGATGTCTCCTGTCCCTGATGCTTTGGGGCAACCGTCGTCCGTAGAGCAGGCAAGCCGGCTTGGCCTTGAGCAGGCGTTTGCACTGTTCAACCAGATGTCGAGCCAACTGACCGATTCCTACAGCATGCTCGAAGCCCGGGTCACCGAGCTCAAGGGCGAGCTGGCGGTGGTCAGTGCTCAGCGCATGCAGGAGCTGGCGGAAAAAGAACGCCTGGCTAATCGCCTGCAAAATCTCCTGGATCTGTTACCTGGCGGCGTCATCGTTATCGACGCCCAAGGCATCGTGCGCGAAGCCAATCCCGCCGCGAGTGAACTGCTCGGCCTGCCCCTCGAAGGCGAGCTGTGGCGTCATGTGATTGCTCGATGCTTTGCCCCGCGTGAAGACGACGGTCATGAAATCTCTCTCAAGGACGGTCGGCGTCTATCGATCGCCACGCGCTCACTGGATGCCGAACCCGGTCAATTGGTGCTGCTCAACGACCTGACTGAAACCCGTCATCTGCAAGATCAACTGGCTCGTCATGAGCGCCTGTCGTCTCTCGGCCGTATGGTCGCTTCGTTGGCTCATCAGATTCGTACGCCATTGTCCGCTGCGTTGCTCTACGCCAGTCATTTGACTGAGCAGGAGTTGCCGGTCGCCACGCAACAGCGTTTTGCCGGCCGCCTGAAAGAGCGTTTGCATGAACTGGAACACCAGGTTCGCGACATGCTGGTGTTCGCTCGCGGCGAGCTGCCGTTGACTGACCGCGTGAGCCCCAAGATGCTGATGCAGTCGCTGCAAGCGGCCGCACTGACTCAGGTTCAGGACCTGCCGATTCGCTGGCAGTGCGACAGTCATGCCGGTGAGTTGTTGTGCAATCGCGACACGCTGGTCGGGGCGATCCTCAATCTGATCGAGAACGCCATTCAGGCGAGTGCCGGCGATGTCCGCTTGAAAGTTCACCTGTATACCCGTGGCAACGACCTGCGCTTGTGTGTCAGTGACAGCGGCAGTGGCATCGACACGAAGGTACTGGCGCGTTTGGGCGAGCCATTTTTCACCACCAAAACTACCGGCACCGGTCTGGGCCTGACTGTGGTCAAGGCGGTGGCCCGTGCTCATCAGGGAGAATTGCAGTTGCGCTCGCGGCCGGGTCGCGGCACTTGCGCGCAGGTGATCTTGCCGCTTTTTTCCGGTGAGCAACCCAGCGCTCCGGGAGTGAAGTGAAGGACATGGCCATCAAGGTTTTACTGGTCGAGGATGACCGCGCGCTACGGGAGGCACTGGCCGATACGCTGTTGCTTGCCGGGCACGATTACACAGCGGTCGGTTCGGCGGAAGAGGCGTTGGCTGCGGTCGGTGGCGAAGCATTTAATTTAGTGGTCAGTGACGTCAATATGCCGGGCATGGATGGTCATCGGTTGCTGGGATTGCTGCGGGCTCGTCAGCCGCAGCTGCCGGTGCTGCTGATGACTGCTCACGGTGCTGTCGAGCGAGCGGTCGATGCCATGCGTCAAGGTGCAGCGGATTATCTGGTCAAGCCATTCGAGCCCAAAGCCCTGCTCGATCTGGTGACGCGTCACGCACTGGGTAATCTTGGCGCGACCGAGAATGAGGGGCCTGTGGCGTTCGAGCCGGCCAGTGCGCAATTGCTGGAATTGGCCGCACGGGTGGCGCGCAGTGACTCCACGGTATTGATTTCCGGTGAGTCCGGGACCGGCAAGGAAGTGCTGGCGCGTTACATCCATCAGCACTCCCATCGCGCCAGTCAGCCGTTCATTGCGATCAACTGTGCAGCGATCCCGGACAACATGCTCGAAGCCACCTTGTTCGGTCACGAAAAAGGTTCGTTCACCGGCGCCATCGCGGCGCAGGCCGGCAAGTTCGAGCAGGCCGATGGCGGGACGATCCTGCTCGATGAAATCTCCGAAATGCCCCTAGGCCTACAGGCCAAGTTACTGCGGGTTTTGCAGGAGCGCGAAGTCGAGCGAGTCGGCGCGCGCAAGCCGATCACGCTGGACATCCGAGTGGTCGCCACCACCAACCGTGACCTGGCCGCTGAAGTGGCGGCGGGGCGTTTTCGTGAAGACCTATATTATCGCCTTTCGGTGTTTCCGCTGGCCTGGCGTCCACTGCGCGAACGCACCGCCGACATCCTGCCGCTGGCCGAGCGGCTGCTGGCCAAACACGTCAATAAAATGAAGCACACCGCGGCGCGACTGTCGTCTGAGGCGCAGGCATGCCTGATCGGTTATCCGTGGCCGGGTAATGTGCGTGAGCTGGATAACGCGATCCAGCGTGCCTTGATTCTGCAGCAGGGCGGTTTGATCCAGCCGCAGGATTTCTGCCTGGCCGGGCCTGTGGCGTGTGCGCCGTTGCCGACTTTGGTAGCGATGCCCGCGCGCGCAGTGGAAGTCGAAGCCGAATCGGCAGGCGCCCTCGGCGATGACCTGCGGCGCCGTGAATTCCAGATGATCATCGACACCTTGCGCTCCGAGCGCGGCCGTCGCAAAGAAGCCGCCGAGCGACTGGGCATCAGCCCGCGCACCTTGCGCTACAAGCTGGCGCAGATGCGCGACGCCGGAATGGACGTGGAAGCGTACTTGTTCGCCACCTGAAAGTTGACGCAAACAACACCGATCCAAATGTGGGAGCGGGCTTGCTCGCGAAAGCGGTAGACCAGCCAGCATCTCTATTGAATGGAAAACCGTATTCGCGAGCAAGCCCGCTCCCACATTTGTTTTGCGGTGGTTCACGGTTGAGCAAAGCCCGGAATTGGCTTTTGTTTAGAGCGGCCACGGAGCTGGCACCCTTGTTGCTAACACCTCGCTACCCGCCGAGTGAGTGTCAAAAAATTGCGGGTCGCCAAAGACGTAGCTTCGTCAAAGAGAGAAACCATGAGCCAAGGTATTGAATTCAATCGGTTGATGCTGGACATGCGCTCCATGCAAATGGATGCGATGTCTGCGCCGAAATCGACGGCCGCAGTCCCTGAGTTGGGTGGCAGCAGTTTTTCCGACATGCTCGGTCAAGCCGTCAATAAAGTGAACGACACCCAGCAGGCGTCCAATCAGTTGGCCAGTGCCTTCGAGATCGGTAAAAGCGGCGTCGACCTGACGGATGTGATGATTTCCTCACAGAAGGCCAGCGTGTCTTTTCAGGCGTTGACCCAAGTGCGTAACAAGCTGGTTCAGGCATACCAAGACATCATGCAGATGCCGGTTTAAGGACGAGATTGAGTCATGGCAGAAGCAATCGCCGATAATGTTCCGGCCAAGGCCACTCCAATAGACGGCAAACCGCCGCTGTTCGGGTTGTCCTTCCTGGAAAACCTCTCCGAGATGACCATGTTGCGTCAGGTGGGCCTGTTGGTGGGCCTGGCTGCGAGCGTGGCGATTGGTTTTGCCGTGGTGTTGTGGTCCCAGCAGCCGGACTACCGGCCTCTGTATGGCAGCCTTGCCGGTATGGATGCCAAGCAGGTCATGGAAACCCTGGCCGCAGCCGACATTCCCTATACCGTTGAGCCGAACTCCGGTGCCTTGCTGGTCAAGGCCGATGATCTGTCCCGTGCGCGGCTCAAGCTCGCGGGCGCTGGTGTCACTCCCAGCGACGGCAACATCGGTTTTGAGATCCTCGACAAGGAACAGGGGCTGGGCACTAGCCAGTTCATGGAAGCGACCCGCTATCGTCGTGGCCTCGAAGGCGAACTGGCCCGGACCATTTCCAGCCTGAACAACGTCAAGGGTGCCCGCGTGCATCTGGCGATTCCGAAAAGCTCGGTGTTCGTGCGTGACGAACGCAAGCCAAGCGCTTCGGTTCTGGTTGAACTCTATTCCGGTCGCTCGCTGGAGCCGGGCCAAGTCGTCGCCATCATCAATCTGGTGGCGACCAGTGTTCCTGAACTGAGCAAGTCGCAGATCACCGTGGTCGACCAGAAGGGCAACCTGCTGTCGGATCAGGCGGAAAATTCAGAACTGACCATGGCTGGCAAGCAATTCGATTACAGCCGTCGCATGGAAAGCATGCTCACCCAGCGTGTGCACAACATCCTGCAACCGGTGTTGGGCAATGATCGCTATAAAGCCGAAGTCTCGGCGGACGTGGATTTCAGCGCTGTCGAGTCGACTTCCGAGCAGTTCAACCCGGACCAGCCGGCGTTGCGCAGTGAGCAGTCGGTCAACGAGCAACGTACCGCCAGCAATGGCCCGCAAGGTGTGCCGGGTGCCCTGAGCAACCAGCCGCCATCGCCAGCCTCGGCGCCGCAAACCACCGGTGGCGCCACCGCGTCGGCCGGCATGGTGCAGCCAGGTCAGCCATTGCTCGATGCCAACGGCCAACAAATCATGGACCCGGCCACCGGCCAGCCGATGCTGGCGCCGTACCCGGCGGACAAGCGTCAACAATCCACCAAGAACTTCGAACTCGACCGTTCCATCAGCCACACCAAACAACAGCAGGGTCGTTTGAATCGCCTGTCGGTGTCGGTGGTGGTGGATGATCAGGTCAAGGTCAACGCGGCCAACGGCGAAACGACTCGTGCGCCATGGAGCGCCGATGAATTGGCGCGCTTCACTCGTCTGGTACAGGACGCGGTCGGTTTCGACGCCAGCCGTGGCGACAGCGTCAGCGTGATCAACATGCCGTTCTCCGCCGAGCGCGGTGAAGTGATTGCCGAGATTCCGTTCTATTCCCAGCCGTGGTTCTGGGACATCGTCAAGCAAGTGCTGGGTGTGTTGTTCATCCTGGTGCTGGTGTTCGGCGTGCTGCGTCCGGTGCTCAACAACATCACCGGTGGCGGCAAAGACAAGCAACTCGCAGGTCTGGGCAGCGACGTGGAACTCGGTGGCATGGGCGGCCTGGACGGCGAACTGGCCAACGATCGCGTCAGCCTCGGTGGCCCGACCAGCATCCTGCTGCCGAGCCCGAGCGAAGGCTATGACGCACAGTTGAACGCAATCAAGAGTCTGGTGGCAGAAGATCCGGGTCGCGTGGCCCAGGTCGTGAAAGAGTGGATTAACGCAGATGAGTGATAACCGAGCCGTTGCCGCCAAACTGACCAAGGTTGACAAAGCCGCGATTCTGCTGCTGTCCCTCGGTTCCACCGATGCTGCGCAAGTGCTGCGCCACATGGGGCCCAAAGAGGTCCAGCGTGTGGGTGTGGCGATGGCCCAGATGGGCAACGTGCACCGCGAGCAGGTCGAACAGGTGATGAGCGAGTTCGTCGACATTGTCGGCGACCAGACCAGCCTGGGCGTCGGCTCCGATGACTACGTGCGCAAAATGCTCACCCAGGCCCTGGGCGAAGACAAGGCCAATGGCCTGATCGACCGGATCCTGCTGGGCGGCAACACCAGTGGCCTCGACAGCCTGAAGTGGATGGAGCCGCGCGCTGTTGCCGACGTGATCCGATACGAGCACCCGCAGATCCAGGCAATCGTGGTCGCGTACCTCGACCCGGATCAGGCCGGTGAAGTGCTGGGTAACTTCGACCACAAGGTCCGGCTGGACATCATCCTGCGGGTGTCCTCGTTGAATACTGTGCAGCCGGCAGCCCTGAAAGAACTCAACCAGATTCTCGAGAAGCAGTTCTCCGGCAACTCGAATGCCTCGCGCACCACCCTGGGTGGCATCAAGCGCGCGGCCGACATCATGAACTTCCTCGACAGCTCGATCGAAGGTCAGCTGATGGATTCGATCCGCGAAGTCGACGAAGACCTGTCCGGTCAGATCGAAGACCTCATGTTCGTGTTCAACAACCTGTCCGATGTCGACGACCGCGGCATTCAGGCGCTGTTGCGCGAAGTGTCCTCGGACGTACTGGTGCTGGCCCTCAAAGGCTCAGACGAAGGCGTCAAGGAAAAGATCTTCAAGAACATGTCCAAACGAGCGGCCGAACTGTTGCGCGACGACCTCGAGGCCAAAGGCCCGGTGCGCGTCAGCGACGTGGAAACGGCGCAGAAAGAAATCCTCACCATTGCCCGCCGTATGGCCGAAGCCGGAGAAATCGTTCTCGGCGGAAAGGGCGGCGAAGAGATGATCTAAGGTCACTATGTCGTCTAAACATGATGAGTCCAACACCGACCTGATCCGGGCCAAGGATGTCAGTGGTTTCGACATCTGGTCGCTGCCCAGTTTCGACCCGTTTGTGCCAGAACCCGAGCCGGAGCCGGAGCCCGAACCGCCGGAAATGGAAGAAGTGCCGCTGGAAGAAGTCCAGCCACTGACCCTCGAAGAGCTCGAGAGCATTCGCCAGGAGGCCTACAACGAAGGCTTCGCCGTTGGCGAAAAAGAAGGTTTCCACAGCACCACGCTCAAGGTCCGTCAGGAAGCCGAGGTGGCTCTGACGGCCAAGATCGCTGGTCTGGAACAACTGATGGTCAACCTGTTCGAGCCCATTGCCGAGCAGGACACCCAGATCGAAAAGTCGCTGGTCGACCTTGTGCAGCACATCACCAAACAAGTGATTCAGCGTGAACTGGCCATCGACTCGACGCAGATCGAACACGTCATGCGTGAAGCGCTCAAGCTCTTGCCGCTGGGTGTGGGCAATGTGCGGCTGTACATCAACCCGCAAGATTTCGAACAGGTCAAAGCCCTGCGCGAGCGCCATGAAGAAACCTGGCGCATCGTCGAGGACGAGTCCTTGTTGCCGGGCGGTTGCCGGGTCGAGACCGAACACAGCCGTATCGATGCGACCATCGAAACCCGTGTTACTCAGGTCATGGTCAAGCTGTTCGACCAACTGCACGATCAGGCGCTGCACCCGGCCGCGCCGGACCTGAGCCTGGAATTGCCGAGCGACGAAAAGCCAGCGCTCGCCCCGGAATTGGACGCCCCTGATGCGCCTTGATCGCACCAGCTTCGCCAAGCGCCTCGGGAGCTACGCCGAGGCCATTACACTTGCCGGCGCACCGATCCTCGAAGGTCGCCTGCTGCGCATGGTCGGCCTGACCCTCGAAGCCGAAGGCTTGCGCGCCGCCATGGGCAGCCGCTGCATGGTCATCAACGACGACAGCTATCACCCGGTGCAGGTCGAAGCCGAAGTCATGGGCTTCTCTGGCAGCAAAGTTTTTCTGATGCCGGTCGGCAGCGTCGCCGGCATCGCGCCCGGTGCCCGTGTTGTTCCCCTGGCCGATAACGGTCGCCTGCCGATGGGCATGAGCATGCTCGGGCGGGTGCTCGATGGCGCCGGTCGTGCGCTGGATGGCAAGGGCGGGATGAAGGCTGAAGACTGGGTGCCGATGGACGGCCCGACCATTAACCCGCTCAAACGTGACCCGATCAGCCAGCCGCTGGATGTCGGTATTCGCTGCATCAACGGTTTGTTGACGGTCGGTCGCGGTCAGCGGCTCGGGTTGTTTGCCGGTACGGGCGTGGGCAAGAGTGTGCTGCTGGGCATGATGACCCGCTTCACCGAGGCCGACATTATCGTCGTCGGGCTGATCGGTGAGCGGGGTCGTGAAGTTAAAGAATTCATCGAACACATCCTCGGTGAAGAAGGGCTAAAGCGTTCGGTGGTAGTGGCGTCGCCAGCGGACGATGCGCCGCTGATGCGTCTGCGCGCGGCCATGTACTGCACGCGGATCGCCGAGTATTTTCGCGACAAGGGCAAGAATGTCCTGTTGCTCATGGATTCCCTGACCCGTTTCGCCCAGGCCCAGCGGGAAATCGCCTTGGCCATCGGCGAGCCGCCGGCGACCAAGGGTTATCCGCCGTCGGTGTTCGCCAAGTTGCCGAAACTGGTGGAGCGCGCCGGTAATGCTGAAAAGGGCGGCGGTTCGATCACCGCGTTCTACACGGTATTGTCCGAAGGCGACGATCAGCAAGACCCGATCGCCGACTCGGCGCGGGGCGTGCTCGACGGGCACATCGTGCTGTCCCGGCGTCTGGCCGAGGAAGGGCATTACCCGGCCATCGATATCGAAGCGTCCATCAGTCGGGTGATGCCGTCTGTGGTTGGCATCAAGCACATGAATCACGCGCAGATGTTCAAGCAATACTGGTCGCGTTATCAGCAGAGCCGTGACCTGATCAGCGTCGGCGCCTATGTGCCCGGCGGTGACCGGGAAACCGACACTGCGATCCATCTGCAACCGGCCATGACCATGTACCTGCGCCAGGGCTTGAACGACAACATCAACATGGGCGCCAGCGAAGGTCATCTCGCTTCGATCTTCGCGCCAGCGCCGGGCGGTTAACCGGTCATGGCCTCGAGCCGCGCAGCACGCCTGGCGCCTGTGGTGGAAATGGCTGAAAAGGCCGAGAAAACCACCGTCCAGCGCCTGGGGCATTTCCAGGGTCAGGTTCGTCTGGCGGAAAGCAAACTCGCGGACCTCGAAGCCTTTCGTCTCGATTATCAAGAGCAATGGATCGTGCGCGGCAGCAGTGGCGTTTCGGGTCAGTGGCTGCTGGGTTATCAGGGATTTCTCGCGCAACTGGGCACGGCCATCGACCAGCAGCGTCAGAGTCTGAACTGGCATCAGAACAACTTGAACAAGTCCCGGGAGGCCTGGCAGCAGGCGTTTGCCCGGGTCGAAGGTTTGCGCAAACTGGTTCAGCGCTACAGGGATGAGGCGCAGCAACTGGAGGACAAGCGCGAGCAGAAGCTGCTGGATGAGTTGTCCCAGCGGTTGCAGCGTCAGGATCCGTATTGAGTCAGGTAGCCCGCGAAGGCGATTTCACAAACCCTACAATTGTTCAGCCTTGCTCCAGCCCCCATCAGGTGCTAAACCTTCTACACGTATGTTCGCCAATGACAAGGAAGCCGTGAAATGTCAGTCGTTACAGAAGTATCTCAGGATGGGAAGAAGCTGACGATTTCGATCGAAGGACGATTCGATTTCGGTCGGCATCAGGAGTTTCGCGAGTCCTACGAGCGACTCAACAAAAAGCCCGAGTCCATTGTGGTGGACCTGAAGAAAGCCACTTATCTCGATAGCTCGGCGCTGGGCATGCTGCTTCTGCTGCGTGATCACGCCGGTGGCGACAGTTCCGATATTCGCGTCGTCAACAGCAGCACCGACGTGAAGAAAATCCTCGCCATCTCCAACTTCGACAAGTTGTTCGACATCAGTTGAGCGTCATGCAATCGCTCGAACCGCTGACGATCCTGATCGCCGAAGACAGCGCGGCCGATCGCATGCTGCTGTCGACTATCGTCCGTCGCCAGGGCCATGAAGTGCTGACGGCTGGCGACGGCGCCGAGGCGGTCGAAGTGTTCCGTTCGCAGCGACCGCACTTGGTGCTAATGGACGCCATGATGCCGGTGATGGACGGTTTCGAGGCCGCGCAGCAGATCAAGGCGCTGGCCGGCGAAACGCTGGTGCCGATCATCTTTTTGACGTCGCTGACCGAAAGCGAAGCCCTGGCCCGTTGTCTGGAGGCCGGGGGCGATGATTTTCTGGCAAAGCCTTACAACCAGGTGATCCTCGCCGCGAAGATCAAGGCCATGGACCGCTTGCGGCGTTTGCAGGCCACGGTGCTGGAGCAGCGCGACCTGATCGCCAGGCACCACGACTACCTGCTCAACGAACAACGGGTGGCCAAAGCCGTGTTCGACAAGGTCGCCCATTCCGGTTGTTTGAATGCACCGAACATCCGTTATCTGCAATCGCCCTATGCACTGTTCAATGGCGATCTGTTGCTGGCTGCGTTCAACCCGGCCGGCGACATGCATGTGCTGCTTGGCGATTTCACTGGCCATGGTTTGCCGGCCGCTGTGGGTGCCATGCCGTTGGCCGAAGTTTTCTACGGCATGACGGCCAAGGGCTACGGCTTGTCCGAAACCCTGCGCGAGATGAACGCCAAGCTCAAACGTATCCTGCCGGTGGACATGTTCTGCTGTGCGACCCTGCTGTGCCTGAGCTTTCAGCGAGGATCGGTGGAGGTCTGGAACGGCGGGATGCCGGACGGTTACCTGCACAGCATGGCTAGCGGCGAACGTACAGTACTGACGGCACGGCACTTGCCGCTGGGCGTGCTGAGTCCGCAAACCTTCGATGACCGCACCGAGGTGTTCCCGATGGCCGTCGGGGATCGGGTCTTTCTGTTGTCCGACGGGGTGATCGATACCTGCGATGCCAATGAACAATTGTTTGGCGTAGAGCGATTGGAGCAGGTGTTTGCAGCCAATCGACAACCTGATGCGCTGTTCGAAGAGATCGAACAGGCCCTGCGGGATTTTCGCGGCGAGGCCCGCGATGACGTGAGCATGGTCGAGGTCAGCCTGCTGGAGGCTGCGCAACTGAGTCCGCCAGCGCCGGTGTACTCCGACAGCGGCCAGTCCAGCCCGCTGGACTGGTCGGTGAGTTTCGAGTTTCGCGCCGCCACTCTCAAACGCTTCAATCCGCTGCCGTACTTGTTGCAATTGCTGCTTGAGGTGCATGGCCTGCGGACTCAGAGTGGCGCACTCTACAGTGTGCTGGCAGAGCTTTATTCCAACGCCCTGGAGCATGGCGTGCTGGGCCTGGATTCGAGTCTCAAACGCGATGCTTCGGGTTTTGCGCGTTATTATCAGCAGCGCAATGCACGCCTGGACGAATTGCGGGACGGTTTTGTGCGGGTGCATTTTCAAGTGACGCCAAAAGGCGCGGGCGGTTGCCTGACGGTCCGGGTCGAAGACAGTGGCAAGGGTTTCGATGTGGCGCGGGTGATGGAGCGTCCTGTCGATGATGATGTCCGTCTGTCGGGACGTGGCGTCAGCTTGATCCGCCAGTTGAGCGATCATGCGAGCTGGTCCGATAATGGTCGCAGTGCTCGCGTGGAGTTCTTCTGGGAGGCTCTGGCCTAATCCCAGGCATTTTCTTCTTGATCAAGGAGCGAACAAGTGGCTGACACACATCTGGATCGCGACGTGCTGAGCGCGTTGCAGGAAGTTATGGAAGACGGGTATCCAGAATTGCTCGATACCTTTCTCGCCGATTCCGAAGAGCGTTTGAGTCTGCTGCAAAAGGCTGATAATGCCGATCAGTTGGGCGCGGCTGCGCACAGCTTAAAAGGCAGTTGCAGCAATATGGGCGCTACCCGGCTGGCCGAGTTGTGTCATGAGTTGGAGCAGCGAGCCAAGCAGAAAAGCCTTGAAGGCATTGAAGCGCTGGTCGGAGAAATTGACGGCGAATTCGCCATTGTCCGACCACTCTACGAAGCGGAACGCCAGCGCTCCCTTGCTGAATAAAGCAACCATCCGACGCTTTTAGCGGCCAGCGAATAAAGCTGGCTCGACCCTTGCAGTCAACTTGCTCAACTGTACCTACGATCCCAGTGCAGCGGAGACCGTTTTATGCCCGTTACCCCCAATATCCTTCTTCAGGCCTCCGCTACGGCCAGGAAACAAGCCGCGACCGCCAATGCACCGGCGCTGACGGATGAGTCCGGGGACAAAGCCTCCAGCTTCGCTCAGGTTTACGCCAATCAAGCCCGAAACAAGCCCTCGGCTGTGGTGGACGGATCGGTTAAACCTGCGCGCGACAAAGCGCCGGACAGTGCCGGCAAAAAAGACGTGAGCAACGACAAGTCTGCCGCCCCGGAACCGACGGTTGCCGATAGCGGCAAATCCTTGCCCGCCGATAAACCGGCGCAGGCTGACGACAAGACGGCCAGCGATGACGCGCCGGATACGGCTGAGACGTCGACGCCGGTGGCCGATACCGCACCTGTCGATCCGACTCTCGATCCTGCGTTGGTGATGCAGCCGGTGGTGCCAGCCCCGGTGCCGGAAACCCCAACAGTTGTGACCACTGTGCAACCACACGTTGAGGCGCCTGGCGCCGCCGTCGTTACCGCAGCTACGGCGCAGACTGTTGCGACCATCGACCCGGATTTCGATCCCGAAGCCGATCCTCTCGATGCGTTGCCTGCCGTGCGCATGGCCATGGAGCAGGGCGGGCACGTTTCGGCTGCAAGCCAGGCCCAGCCCAAAGCTGCACCGACCGCGGCTCAAGTCGATGGCGAGCCAACTTCGGCACAAAACTTTGCCGCGGGCATGGCGACCATGCTAGATGTGCAAGCCGATCAGGACAGCACCCGTCAGGGTGGCGAAAAGGCTTTCAGTGGCCTGATCGATGACGGCCTCAAGGATCTCAAATCCGCCAGCAGCGATACCCGTGTCGATGATTTCGCCAACCGTCTGGCGGCACTGACACAGGCGGCAACGCCGAAGACTGCCAATGCATTGCCGGTGAACCAGCCAATCGCCATGCATCAGAGCGGTTGGACCGAAGAGGTGGTCAACCGGGTCATGTACCTGTCCAGTGCCAACCTCAAAGCGGCCGACATTCAGTTGCAACCGGCCGAGTTGGGGCGCCTCGATATTCGGGTGAACATGGTTCCGGATCAACAAACCCAGGTGACCTTCATGAGCGCCCACCCAAGCGTTCGCGAAGCGCTCGACGGGCAAATGCATCGCCTGCGTGACATGTTCGCGCAGCAAGGCATGGGCCAGGTTGATGTCAACGTTTCCGATCAGTCCCGTGGCTGGCAGGGTCAGGAACAGGCTCAACAGGGGCAGGGTGGGCGTGCCAATGCCAATAGCGGTCGCCTCGATTCTGTCGATGAAGAGCTTCCAGCGACGGTCGCTGAAGTAACCGCGAACACCACCAGCGTGATCGGCACCAGCGCCGTCGACTACTACGCCTGATCAAACGCAGAACCCTGTAGGAGCTGGCTTGCCAGCGAAAACGGTGTGTCAGCCAATACACCTATCGACTGGCACACCGCCTTCGCAGGCAAGCCAGCTCCTACATGGCATAACACTTGCTCTTGCCTTGCCGTGCGACTGTGAAAACCCGAATAGTGACGGATTATTGGCATGGCGAAGAGCGAAGCAGTAGTAAAAGACCCCGCAACCAAAGGCAAAATCAAGCTGATCATTGTGATCGTCGTGGCCCTGCTGCTGGCGATCGGCTTGTCCGTGGGGGCGACCTGGTTCTTCATGCACGGCGCCCAGAGCAAACCTGCCGCTGCGGCTGAAACCGCTGTGGTCGGCAAGCAGCCGGCGATCTTCGAGGCCATGGCGCCGGCCTTCGTGGCCAACTACACCCAGAACGGCCGTCAGCGCTACATGCAGGTGAGCATCACCCTGCAGGGCCGCAATCAGGCCGATCTGGAAGCGCTCAAAGTCCACATGCCGGTGATCCGCAATAACCTGGTGATGCTGTTTTCCGGTCAGGATTTCGCCACGCTGGCCACGCCTGTCGGCCAGGAAATGTTGCGCCAGAAAGCCACGGCCAGCGTCCAGGAAGTGGCGCAGAAAGAGCTGGGCAAAGTGGTGATCGAACAGTTGCTTTTCACTAATTTCGTACTGCAGTAGGAACACGACATGGCCGTGCAGGACCTGCTGTCCCAGGATGAGATCGATGCGCTGTTGCATGGCGTCGACGATGGTCTGGTACAGACCGATACCGCCGCCGAACCCGGCAGCGTCAAAAGCTATGACCTGACCAGCCAGGATCGCATCGTCCGTGGACGCATGCCGACCCTGGAAATGATCAACGAGCGTTTCGCCCGCTACACCCGCATCAGCATGTTCAACATGCTGCGCCGCTCGGCGGACGTTGCCGTCGGTGGTGTGCAGGTGATGAAGTTCGGCGAATACGTGCACTCGCTGTATGTGCCGACCAGCCTCAACCTGGTCAAGATCAAACCGTTGCGCGGCACTGCGCTGTTCATCCTTGACGCCAAACTGGTGTTCAAACTGGTGGACAACTTCTTCGGCGGCGACGGCCGTCACGCGAAGATCGAAGGGCGTGAATTCACCCCGACCGAACTGCGTGTGGTGCGCATGGTGCTGGAGCAGGCCTTCGTCGATTTGAAAGAAGCCTGGCAGGCAATCATGGAAGTGAACTTCGAGTACATCAACTCGGAAGTGAACCCGGCCATGGCCAACATCGTCGGCCCGAGCGAAGCCATTGTGGTGTCGACGTTCCACATCGAACTCGATGGCGGTGGCGGCGACCTGCACGTGACCATGCCGTACTCGATGATCGAGCCGGTGCGCGAAATGCTCGACGCCGGCTTTCAGTCCGATCTCGACGACCAGGACGAGCGCTGGGTCAACGCCTTGCGCCAGGACGTGCTGGACGTCGATGTGCCGATCGGTGCCACGGTTGCCCGCCGCCAGTTGAAGCTGCGCGACATCCTGCACATGCAACCGGGGGACATTATCCCGGTGGAAATGCCGGAAGACATGATCATGCGCGCCAACGGCGTGCCGGCCTTCAAGGTCAAGATGGGTTCGCACAAAGGCAACCTCGCATTGCAAGTGATCGAGCCGATCGAGCGCCGCTGACCGGCGCTCCCCTCCCTTTTAATTGACTGCTCTTGATTGAGCAGGTGCCCGCCGAGGACAAATGATGAATGACGATATGAACGCCCAGGACGACCAGGCACTGGCCGATGAATGGGCTGCGGCACTGCAAGAAACCGGTGACGCCGGTCAGGACGATATCGATGCCTTGCTGGCCGCCGACGCCGCCGGTTCGCCGTCCAACCGTCTGCCGATGGAAGAGTTCGGCAGCGTGCCGAAGAACAACGATCCGGTGACGCTGGATGGTCCGAATCTGGAAGTGATCCTCGACATTCCGGTGTCGATTTCCATGGAAGTCGGCAGCACCGACATCAACATCCGCAACTTGCTGCAACTCAACCAGGGTTCGGTGATCGAGCTCGATCGTCTGGCCGGCGAGCCGCTGGACGTGCTGGTCAACGGCACGCTCATCGCCCACGGTGAAGTGGTGGTGGTCAACGAAAAGTTCGGCATCCGCCTGACCGACGTGATCAGCCCAAGCGAACGCATCAAGAAGCTGCGCTGAGTGAAAAAGGTTCTGGGAGGGGGGCTTGGGTTAGCGCTGGCCTTGTCGTTCAGCGTACTGGCGGCCGAACCGGCTGCGACAGCGGCTGCTGCACCGGCCGTCAGCAGCGGTGTGGCCGGGCAATTGACGCAATTGGTATTCGGCTTGCTGCTGGTGCTGGGGCTGATCTTCTTCCTCGCCTGGCTGTTGCGCCGGGTCCAGCAGGCCGGGCCGGCTGGCAAGGGGCAGGTGATCGAGCTGATCGGTTCGCGCGCCCTGGGTCCTCGCGATCGTTTGATGTTGGTGCAGGTCGGCAACGAGCAGATCCTGCTCGGTCTCAGCCCCGGTACCATCACCGCGCTGCATGTGCTCAAGGAGCCGGTGCCGGTGCCCGCCACTACCGAGAAAGCGACCCCGGAGTTTGCTCAGCATCTGTTGAAGATGCTCGGCAAGGATCAGAAGGATAAGAAGTAATGGGTGCGCTACGCATCGTCTTGACGCTGGCCCTGATGCTGGCCGCCCCGCTGGCGTTCGCCGCCGATCCGTTGTCGATCCCGGCGATTACCCTGGGCACCAACGCCGAAGGCGCTCAGGAATACTCGGTCAGCCTGCAAATCCTGCTGATCATGACCGCGCTGAGTTTCATCCCGGCGTTCGTCATGCTGATGACCAGTTTCACCCGGATCATCATCGTTTTCTCGATCCTGCGTCAGGCCCTGGGCTTGCAACAGACACCGTCGAACCAGATCCTTACCGGCATGGCGCTGTTCCTGACCATGTTCATCATGGCGCCGGTGTTCGATCGGGTGAATCAGGATGCCTTGCAGCCGTATCTGGCGGAGAAACTCACCGCGCAGGATGCCGTGACCAAGGCGCAGGTGCCGATCAAGGACTTCATGCTGGCCCAGACTCGCAGCAGCGATCTGGAGCTGTTCATGCGCTTGTCCAAGCGCACTGACATTGCTTCGCCCGATCAGGCGCCGCTGACGATTCTGGTGCCGGCGTTCGTGACCTCCGAGCTGAAAACCGCGTTCCAGATCGGCTTCATGATCTTCATCCCGTTCCTGATCATCGACCTGGTTGTGGCCAGTGTGCTGATGGCCATGGGTATGATGATGCTCTCGCCACTGATCATTTCCCTGCCGTTCAAGATCATGCTGTTCGTGCTGGTGGATGGCTGGGCGTTGATCATTGGCACCCTGGCGAGCAGCTTCGGCGGTGTTTCACCATGACGCCGGAAGTTGCCGTGGACATCTTTCGCGAAGCGCTATGGCTGACCACCGTGATGGTCGCCGTGCTGGTGATTCCGAGCTTGCTGGTGGGGTTGTTGGTGGCAATGTTTCAGGCGGCTACCCAGATCAACGAACAGACCCTGAGCTTCTTGCCGCGCCTGCTGGTGATGCTGGTGACCCTGATCGTTGCCGGTCCGTGGCTGGTGCAGACTTTCATGGAATACATCCTCCAGCTGTACCACAGCATTCCTCAGGTCATCGGCTAAACCATGTCGCTGCTTCAGCTGACCGATACCCAGATCAGCACCTGGGTGGCGACGTTCATGTTGCCGCTGTTTCGCATCGGCTCGTTGCTGATGGTCATGCCGATTTTCGGCACGACGCTGGTGCCCACGCGCGTCCGTCTGTACTTCGCCCTGGCGATCACCTTCGTGATCGCTCCCGGCCTGCCGCCGATGCCGCCGGTCAACGCACTCGACCTGAGCGCGCTGCTGCTGATCGCTGAGCAAGTCATCATTGGCGCGGTATTGGGCTTTTCCTTGCAGCTGTTTTTCCAGGCTTTCGTGGTCGCCGGACAAATTGTCGCGATCCAGATGGGCATGGGCTTCGCCTCGATGATCGATCCTACGAACGGTGTATCGGTGGCGGTGATCGGGCAGTTTTTCACCATGCTGGTGACCCTGCTGTTCCTGTCGATGAACGGCCATCTGGTGGTATTCGAAGTCCTCACCGAAAGCTTCACCACGCTGCCGGTCGGTGGCGGGTTGATGGTCCATCATTTCTGGGAACTCGCCGGCAAACTCGGCTGGGTGCTCGGTGCGGCGCTGCTGCTGGTGTTGCCGGCAATCACCGCGTTGTTGGTGGTCAACATTGCGTTTGGCGTGATGACCCGGGCAGCGCCGCAGTTGAACATCTTCTCCATCGGCTTCCCGCTGACTCTGGTACTCGGCTTGTTCATCGTCTGGGTCGGCCTGGCGGACATTCTCAATCAGTATCAACCACTGGCCGCCGAAGCCTTGCAGTTGTTACGCGAACTGGCACGGGCGCGCTGAGTCATGGCCGAGAGCGAAAGCGGTCAGGACAAAACAGAAGACCCCACGGAGAAACGTAAAAAGGACTCCCGCGAGAAGGGCGAAATTGCGCGCTCCAAGGAACTCAACACCCTGGCGGTCATGCTCGCCGGCGCTGGTGGGTTGCTGATTTTTGGCGGCGCGCTGGCTCAGGACTTGATGGAACTGATGCGCATGAACTTCTCGCTCTCGCGAGAGGTGATTCTGGATCAGCGCTCCATGGGCACTTATCTGCTGCACTCAGGGCAGATTGCCCTCGTTGCGATTCAGCCGGTGATGATCACCATGCTGCTGGCTGCGCTGATCGGTCCGATCTCCCTGGGTGGCTGGCTGTTCGCGGCCGGCTCCATGGCCCCCAAGTTCAGTCGCATGAACCCCGGCGCGGGCCTGAAACGGATGTTCTCGGCCAAGGCGCTGGTGGAGTTGCTCAAGGCGCTGGCGAAGTTCTTCATCGTGTTGTTCGTGGCATTGGCGGTCTTGTCATCGGACATAGACGATCTGCTGCGCATCGCCCACGAACCCCTCGACATGGCGATCATCCACAGCCTGCAAGTGGTCGGGTGGAGTACCTTGTGGATGGCCTGCGGGCTGATCATCATCGCCGCGGTGGATGTGCCGGTGCAGCTGTGGGAAAGCCACAAGAAACTGCTGATGACCAAGCAGGAAGTGCGCGACGAGCACAAGGATCAGGAAGGTAAACCAGAGGTCAAACAGCGCATTCGCCAGTTGCAACGCGAAATGTCGCAGCGGCGGATGATGGCCGCAATCCCCGAGGCCGACGTGGTCATTACCAACCCGACCCACTACGCCGTGGCCCTCAAGTACGACCCGGACAAGGGCAATGCGCCGGTGCTGTTGGCCAAGGGCAGCGACTTCCTCGCCCTGAAGATTCGTGAAATCGCCGTGGCCAACAATGTGCTGCTGCTCGAATCGCCGGCGCTGGCGCGTTCAATCTACTACTCCACCGAGCTGGAGCAGGAAATTCCCGGCGGGCTTTATTTGGCGGTTGCCCAGGTGCTGGCCTACGTCTACCAGATCCGCCAGTACCGCGCCGGCAAGGGCAAACGCCCGGATCCGCTCCAGGATGATTTGCCGATTCCACCGGATTTGCGTCGCGATTCCTGATTGTTGTGTTGGCCTCTTCGCGGGCAAGCCTCGCTCCTACAGGTTTGAGTCATGCGAACGACACGGGCCTGTAGGAGAGAGGCTTGCCCGCGAAGGCGTCGATTCAGGCAATACAAATCCCCGAAACAGACCTCTATCCCCCACTCTGCAAAAGTTGGAAGGCTTCTTGCAATAGCCGCCCTGCGCCTGCTTCAGGCGTCAAAAGTTTGCTTTAAAGGAACGGGGAAAACCGGTGGATCGCTCTCAGTTAATCAACAGTGCCCGCACTAACATGGCAGACCTCAGTCGAGGCAATCTGGGCGTGCCGCTGTTGCTGCTGGTCATGTTGGCGATGATGATGTTGCCGATACCGCCGTTCCTGCTGGACGTGTTCTTCACGTTCAACATCGCGCTGTCGATCGTTGTGCTGCTGGTTTGCGTCTACGCCTTGCGGCCACTGGATTTCGCGGTGTTCCCGACCATCCTGCTGGTGGCGACGCTCATGCGGCTGGCGCTGAACGTGGCGTCGACGCGAGTGGTGATGCTGCACGGTCAGGATGGCCACGAGGCGGCCGGTAAGGTGATCCAGGCCTTCGGTGAAGTGGTGATCGGCGGTAACTACGTGGTCGGTATCGTGGTTTTCGCGATTTTGATGATCATCAACTTCGTCGTGGTAACCAAGGGTGCCGGGCGGATTTCCGAGGTGAGCGCGCGGTTCACCCTCGACGCGATGCCGGGCAAACAGATGGCGATCGATGCCGATTTGAACGCCGGTCTGATCGACCAGAACCAGGCGAAATTGCGCCGTCAGGAAGTCGCTCAGGAAGCCGAGTTCTACGGCTCCATGGACGGTGCCAGCAAGTTCGTACGCGGTGACGCCATCGCCGGGCTGTTGATTCTGTTCATCAACCTGATCGGCGGCATGGCGGTCGGTATCTTCCAGCACGGAATGACTTTCGGCGATGCCGGTCGGGTATACGCCTTGTTGACCATCGGTGACGGTTTGGTGGCGCAATTGCCATCACTGCTGTTGTCGACCGCCGCCGCGATCATGGTGACCCGCGCTTCCGGCTCGGAAGACATGGGCAAGCAGATCAATCGTCAGATGTTCGCCTCGCCCAAAGCCTTGGCGGTGGCCGCTGGTTTGATGACGGTGATGGGCCTGGTGCCGGGCATGCCGCACTTCTCTTTCTTGAGCATGGCAGCCCTGGCAGCCGGTGGCGCGTACCTGTTCTGGAAGAAGCAGAACGCGGTCAAGGTTCATGCTCTGCAAGAGGTCAAGCGTCAGCAGGAGCTGCTGCCATCGCCGGCCCGGGCTCAGGAAACCAAGGAGCTTGGCTGGGATGACGTGACGCCGATCGACATGATCGGCCTGGAAGTCGGCTATCGTCTGATTCCGCTGGTGGATCGCAACCAAGGTGGTCAGTTACTGGCACGGATCAAGGGGGTGCGTAAAAAGCTCTCCCAGGACCTGGGCTTCTTGATGCCGACTGTGCATATCCGGGACAACCTCGACCTGGCGCCAAGCGCCTACCGTCTGACTCTGATGGGCGTGATTCTGGCCGAAGCCGAGATTTACCCGGACCGCGAGTTGGCGATTAACCCGGGGCAGGTCTACGGCACGCTCAACGGCATCACCGCCAAAGATCCGGCTTTCGGTCTGGAGGCGGTCTGGATTGAAATCAGCCAGCGCGCCCAGGCGCAATCCCTGGGTTACACCGTGGTCGATGCGAGTACGGTAGTGGCGACCCACTTGAACCAGATTCTGTACAAGCACTCCAGCGAGCTGATTGGCCACGAAGAAGTCCAGCAACTCATGCAATTGCTGGCCAAAAGCTCACCAAAACTGGCTGAAGAGTTGGTGCCGGGGGTGGTTTCGCTGTCGCAACTGCTCAAAGTCTTGCAGGCATTGCTGGCCGAACAGGTGCCGGTACGCGACATCCGCAGCATCGCCGAAGCCATCGCGAACAACGCCGCCAAGAGTCAAGATACTGCCGCTTTGGTGGCCGCGGTGCGCGTCGGCGTATCCCGTGCAATTGTGCAAAGCATTGTAGGCACTGAGTCGGAGCTGCCTGTGATCACCTTGGAACCAAGGTTGGAACAAATATTGCTCAATAGTCTTCAAAAGGCAGGACAAGGCTCGGAAGAGGGCGTTCTGCTGGAGCCAAGCATGGCGGAGAAACTGCAACGTTCGTTGATCGAAGCGGCGCAGCGTCAGGAAATGCAAGGTCAACCGGTGATTCTGCTGGTGGCCGGTCCGGTTCGCGCGATGCTCTCGCGATTCGGCCGACTGGCAGTCCCGGGTTTGCATGTGTTGGCCTATCAGGAAATTCCTGACAACAAGCAAGTGACCATCGTTGCGACAGTAGGGCCCAACGGCTGAGGTAGTGGTTTATGCAAGTTAAGCGTTTTTTCGCCGCCGATATGCGTCAGGCCATGAAACTGGTTCGTGATGAGCTGGGCGCCGATGCCGCCATCATCGGCAATCGCCGGATCGCCGGTGGTGTCGAGCTGACGGCTGCCCTGGATTACAAATTGTCGGCGCTGGCTCCACGTGTTCCGAACATGGAACTCGAGGACGAGCTGCGCAAGACCCAGTCGCGGATCGCTACCGCCCAGGCCGAACTGAGCCTGCGTGGTGATGGCGAGAGCGACAAAACCACCAACCGCCAATTGTTCGCCGGCCTGCCGTTGACCGCCGCCGAGCCGCTGATCGAACCGACGCTGGCCGAGCCCCGGCGCCCGACACCCGCGCCTGCCGCAGCCACCGGCGTCGACCCTCGGGCATTCGACTCGATGCGCTTCGAGCTCAACAGCCTGCGTGAACTGATGGAAGTTCAACTCGGCTCGCTGGCCTGGAATCAGCTGCAAGGCAGTCGTCCGGCCCAGGCCAACCTCTGGCGCCGCTTGCAACGCATCGGCCTGTCCGGCCCGTTGTCGCGCGATCTGCTGGCACTGATTACCGATATTGAAGAACCCCGTCAGGCCTGGCGCATGTTGCTCGCGCACCTGGCGCGGATGATCGCCACCCCGGAAGTCGAGCCATTGGAAGAGGGTGGTGTGATTGCCATGGTCGGCCCGGCCGGCATGGGCAAGACCACCACGCTGGCCAAGCTCGCGGCCCGTTACGTGCTCAAGTACGGCGCGCAGAACATTGCGCTGGTGAGCATGGACAGTTATCGCATCGGTGCTCAGGAACAGCTCAAGACCCTGGGCCGCATTCTCAACGTGTCGGTCACCCACATCGACCCGGGCCAATCGCTGGTGCAGGCAATGGAGCCTTTGCTGCGCAAACGCGTGGTGCTGATCGATACCGCCGGCTTGCAGGCCAGCGATCCGGCACTGCGCATGCAGCTCGAAAGCCTGGCCGGACGCGGCATCAAATCAAAAAATTATCTGGTCCTGGCAACCACCAGCCAGAAACAGGTTCTAACCGCTGCTTATCACAGTTACAAACGTTGCGGCCTTGCCGGCTGCATCCTGACTAAACTGGATGAAACGGCAAGCTTGGGCGAGGTGTTGAGCCTGGCCATCAGTCATGAGTTGCCGGTGGCGTATCTGACCGATGGCCCGCGGATCCCGGATGATTTGCATCTGCCGCGTCGTCACCAGTTGGTCAGTCGCGCCGTTAGCGTGCAAATGCAGGAAGAACCCAGCGAAGAAGCCATGGCTGACATGTTCGCTGATATTTATCACAGCCCGACCAAGCAGGTTGGCTGAGGTATTAATGAACAGTTTTTGTACCTACATCGATGGTCTGCCATGCATTGTTCCGTTTGTGAACGCGCAGCCAGTAATGTGGCCTCCGTCTATGCAAGACAAGGTAAAGAAATAACATGGGCAGCATGCATCCCGTACAGGTGATCGCGGTGACCGGCGGCAAAGGTGGCGTCGGGAAGACTAACGTGTCAGTGAACTTGTCCCTGGCTCTAGCTGAGCTCGGCCGGCGCGTCATGCTGCTGGATGCCGATCTGGGGCTGGCGAACGTCGACGTCCTGTTGGGGCTGACACCCAAACGTACCCTGGCCGACGTGATCGAAGGCCGCTGTGAGCTGCGCGACGTGCTGTTGCAAGGGCCCGGCGGTATCCGCATCGTCCCGGCCGCATCCGGCACCCAGAGCATGGTTCATCTGAGCCCGGCCCAGCATGCCGGCCTGATCCAGGCTTTCAGCGACATCGGGGACAACCTTGACGTATTGGTGATCGACACCGCTGCGGGCATTGGTGACTCGGTGGTCAGTTTCGTACGCGCAGCGCAAGAAGTACTGCTGGTGGTGTGCGACGAGCCGACCTCGATCACCGACGCCTACGCGCTGATCAAACTGCTGAATCGCGACTACGGCATGAATCGCTTCCGCGTCCTGGCCAACATGGCGCAGAGCCCGCAGGAAGGCCGCAACCTGTTCGCCAAATTGACCAAGGTCACGGATCGTTTCCTCGACGTCGCCTTGCAATACGTCGGTGCGGTGCCTTACGACGAAAGCGTGCGCAAGGCTGTGCAGAAGCAACGTGCCGTCTACGAAGCCTTCCCGCGGTCCAAGTGCGCCCTGGCGTTCAAAGCCATTGCACAGAAGGTCGATACCTGGCCGCTGCCGGCCAACCCGCGTGGGCATCTGGAGTTTTTCGTCGAGCGCCTCGTGCAACAGACCGCAGGACCCGTCCTATGACAGCCAGTGGCTACAACCTCTACAAGCAATCGGCACGTGATGCGCAGTACGAGCTGATCGAGCGTTACGCACCACTGGTCAAACGCATTGCCTACCACTTGCTGGCGCGTTTGCCGGCCAGTGTCCAGGTCGAAGACCTGATCCAGGCCGGGATGATCGGCCTGCTTGAAGTGTCAACCAAATACGATGCCAGCAAAGGCGCGAGTTTCGAGACGTACGCGGGCATTCGAATCCGCGGCGCGATGCTCGATGAAGTGCGCAAGGGGGACTGGGCGCCACGTTCGGTTCACCGCAATACCCGCATGGTCAGCGACGCGATTCGCTCGATTGAAGCTAAAACCGGCCGTGACGCTAAAGATCATGAAGTTGCGGCCGAACTCCAATTGAGTCTCGACGATTATTACGGGATTTTGAACGACACCCTCGGTAGCCGGTTATTCAGTTTCGACGATCTGTTGCAAGACGGCGAGCACGAAGGGCTGCATGAGGATGGCGCCAGTGCTCATTTCGAGCCGTCACGCGATCTGGAAGATGAACGCTTCCAGGCGGCGCTGGCGGACGCGATTGCCAATTTGCCGGAGCGTGAGCGACTGGTGTTGGCGCTGTACTACGACGAAGAGTTGAATCTCAAGGAAATCGGTGAGGTCCTGGGGGTCAGCGAATCGCGGGTCAGCCAGTTACACAGCCAGTGCGCGGCCCGATTGCGGGGGCGTTTGGGGGAGTGGCGAGCGCGCTGACAGGCAGTGTGGGGACACTGCGAACGAGGTTGGTACGGCATTTTGCTGCATCAGTCACGGCCCGTTGTAATCCATACAACTGTTGAGTGTTACGCCGAATTGATTGAACGGCGCGTTCAGGTGCTGCGCGCGTTTTAAGACTGCTTGGAGGTCGAATTGGACAAGAATATGAAAATCCTCATCGTTGATGACTTCTCGACGATGCGGCGGATCATAAAAAACCTGTTGCGTGACCTTGGGTTCACCAACACGGTCGAGGCGGATGACGGGATTACCGCGATTCCGGTCCTCAACAGCGGGAGCATCGACTTTCTGGTAACGGACTGGAACATGCCCGGCATGACCGGTATTGATCTACTGCGCCACGTGCGTGCCGATGAAAAACTCAAACACCTGCCGGTGTTGATGGTCACGGCCGAAGCCAAGCGCGAGCAAATCATCGAAGCCGCTCAAGCGGGTGTGAACGGTTATGTGGTCAAGCCATTCACGGCTCAGGCGTTGAAAGACAAGATTGAAAAGATCTTCGAACGCATCGGTTGATGTGCAAAGCCAGTCCGCCACGGGGGAGCTATGGAGCATAACGAATCTTCACAGGGCGATTTCGAGTCGACCCTGAAAAAACACGCGGTCGAACTGGTCGATAGCCTTGAAAAAGGCAGGTTCGGCGACGCTGTGCAACTGATCCATGAGCTCAACCAGACCCGTGACCGCGGCCTGTACCAGGAAGTGGGCAAGCTCACCCGCGAGCTGCATAGCGCGATCGTCAATTTCCAGATTGACCCGCACATGCCGCAAGCCGAGGAAGTGTCTCAGATCACGGATGCCACTGAGCGCCTGGGTTATGTGGTCAAGCTGACCGAGGCCGCGGCCAACCGCACCATGGACCTGGTGGAAAACGCCACGCCGCTGATCAACAGCCTGAGCGACGAAGCTCAGGCGCTGAGCACGGATTGGGGGCGGTTCATGCGTCGCGAAGTCGGGGCTGAAGAGTTCCGCGAACTGGCCCGGCGGGTCGACGGTTTCCTCACACGCAGCAGCGAAGACAACCGCGTCGTGTCGAGCAACCTCAACGACATTCTGCTGGCCCAGGATTACCAGGACCTTACCGGCCAGGTGATCAAGCGCGTGACCCAATTGGTCACCGAAGTTGAAAGCAATTTGCTCAAGCTCGTGCTCATGGCCAGTCACGTCGACCGCTTTGCGGGTATCGAACATGACCGTGAAGCGATGCTGGCTGAAAAAGATCCGCAAAAACATCTCTCTCAGGGTGAAGGTCCGCAGATTCATGCCGATAAAAGAGAAGACGTTGTGTCCGGTCAGGACGATGTGGACGATTTGTTATCCAGCCTAGGATTTTAGAGTTTTAGCATTTTAGGTTTTTTAGGTTTTTAGACCTCAGGAGCACCCCCTTAATGAGCTTCGGCGCCGATGAAGAGATCCTTCAGGATTTCCTGGTTGAGGCCGGCGAGATTCTAGAGCAACTGTCCGAGCAGCTGGTCGAGCTAGAAAGCCGACCGGATGATGCGGATTTGCTCAATGCAATTTTTCGCGGTTTTCACACTGTAAAAGGGGGCGCCGGCTTCCTCCAGCTCAACGAGCTGGTGGAGTGCTGTCACATCGCCGAGAACGTGTTCGACATCCTGCGCAAGGGTGAACGACGCGTCGACTCGGAACTGATGGACGTGGTTCTCGAAGCACTGGACGCGGTGAACGGCATGTTCAGCGAAGTCCGCGAACGCAGCCCGATCACGGCTGCTACGCCTGAGTTGCTTGCAGCGTTGGCCCGTTTGGCCGAGCCGCAAACCACCGATGAATCGGCACCGGTCGCAGAGGTGGTGGAAGAACTTGCCGCTGAAGAATCGGGCGACATCACGGATAACGAATTTGAACAACTGCTGGACTCGCTGAACGCCGTCAAGGCTCAAGCCGAGGCTCCAGCGGCTGCGCCAGTGCCGACCAGCGATGCCTCGGCCAGCGATGAAATCACCGATGCCGAGTTCGAGTCGTTGCTGGATCAATTGCACGGCAAAGGCCAGTTCGCCGTCGATGCGGTGGCTGCGCCCGCCGCACCGGCTGCCCCAAAAGCGGCAGGCGACAGCTCCGATATTACCGACGACGAGTTCGAAGCACTGCTCGATCAGCTGCACGGCAAGGGCAACTTTGCCGTCGATGCGCTGGAGTCGGCGATTGCCGCCGTACCAGCGCCGGCTGCGCCAACCGCTAAAGCGGCCGGCGGCGATCTGATCTCGGACCACGAGTTCGAATCACTGCTCGACGAATTGCATGGCAAAGGCAAATTCACCGAGGTTGGCACTGGTGCAGTGGTTTCTGTTCCTGTCGCCAAGGCGCCAGCACCGGCTGCGAAACCTGTGGCCAAGGCGCCCGAGCCAAAAGCCGAAGCGCCGAAACCGGCCGCCGCTGCTGCACCGACCCCGGCCCGTGCCCCGTCTGCGCCACCACCAGAAAAGCCGGCCAGCGAAGCCGAGACCACCGTGCGGGTCGATACCGCGCGTCTCGACGAAATCATGAACATGGTCGGCGAGTTGGTACTGGTGCGTAACCGCCTGGTCCGTCTGGGTCTCAACAGCGGCGATGAAGCCATGTCCAAGGCCGTGTCGAACCTCGACGTGGTCACGGCCGACCTGCAAACCGCGGTCATGAAGACCCGGATGCAACCGATCAAGAAAGTCTTCGGGCGCTTCCCGCGCCTGGTTCGTGACCTGGCTCGCCAGCTCAAGAAAGAGATCAACCTGGAACTGGTCGGCGAAGAAACCGACCTCGACAAGAACCTCGTCGAGGCCCTGGCCGACCCGTTGGTCCACTTGGTGCGCAACTCGGTCGACCACGGCATCGAGGAGCCGGCTGATCGCGAAGCGATGGGCAAGCCTCGCAGCGGTAAGGTGATCCTGTCCGCGGAACAGGAAGGCGACCACATCCTGCTGTCCATCTCCGATGATGGCAAAGGTATGGACGCCGATGTTCTGCGCGGTATCGCCGTGAAGAAAGGCCTGATGGACAAGGATGCGGCGGACCGTCTCAGCGAGTCGGATTGCTTCAACCTGATCTTCGCTCCGGGGTTCTCGACCAAGACCGAGATTTCCGACGTCTCCGGGCGCGGCGTGGGCATGGACGTGGTGAAAACCAAGATCGCCCAGCTCAACGGCACCATCAATATCTACTCGACCAAGGGCAAAGGCTCGAAGATCGTCATCAAGGTCCCGTTGACCCTGGCGATCATGCCGACGCTGATGGTCATGCTCGGCAACCAGGCGTTCGCGTTCCCGCTGGTGAACGTCAACGAGATCTTCCACCTCGACCTGTCGCGCACCAACGTGGTGGACGGCCAGGAAGTGGTGATCGTGCGGGACAAGGCGCTGCCTCTGTTCTACCTCAAGCGCTGGCTGGTCAGCTCCGCCGCTCACGAAGAGCAGCGCGAAGGCCATGTAGTGATCCTTTCGGTGGGCACTCAGCGGATCGGCTTCGTCGTCGATCAACTGGTGGGCCAGGAAGAAGTGGTCATCAAGCCATTGGGCAAAATGCTCCAGGGAACCCCGGGCATGTCCGGCGCCACCATCACCGGTGACGGCCGCATTGCGCTGATTCTCGATGTGCCGAGCATGCTCAAGCGTTACGCCGCACGGCGTATTTGATTCTGGGGGAGCGGGGCGACTGAGCCTCGCCCCGTCTAACGGAGTGTTTATGGCAGTCAAAGTCCTGGTGGTGGACGATTCGGGGTTTTTCCGCCGCCGCGTCTCGGAAATTCTTTCAGCGGATTCGAATATCCAGGTCGTCGGTACGGCGACCAACGGCAAAGAGGCGATCGATCAGGCCCTGGCCCTCAAGCCAGACGTGATCACCATGGACTACGAGATGCCGATGATGGACGGCATCACGGCGGTGCGGCACATCATGCAGCGCTGCCCGACCCCGGTGTTGATGTTCTCCTCGCTGACTCACGAAGGCGCGCGGGTCACCCTCGACGCGCTGGACGCCGGCGCGGTGGATTTCCTGCCGAAGAATTTCGAAGACATCTCGCGTAACCCGGAGAAGGTCAAGCAACTGCTGTGCGAGAAGATTCTCAGCATCTCGCGCAGTAACCGTCGTGTCAGCGCCTACAGCGCCCCGGCCCCGGTGGCTGCGCCAGCCCCGACGCCTGCGCCTTCGAGCGTCAGCAGCTACGGCAGCAGCGCGCCTGTTCGTCCGACACCGATTCCGATTCCGGCTCGCACCCATGCAGCCACTCCGTCGTCTCCGGCACCGAAACGCAAAGCCTACAAACTGGTCGCCATCGGCACTTCCACCGGTGGCCCGGTTGCCCTGCAACGGGTGTTGACCCAGTTGCCGGCCAACTTCCCGGCACCGATCGTGTTGATCCAGCACATGCCGGCAGCCTTCACCAAGGCCTTCGCCGAGCGTCTGGACAAGCTGTGCCGCATCAGCGTCAAGGAAGCCGAGGATGGCGACATCCTGCGTCCGGGCCTGGCGCTGTTGGCGCCGGGTGGTAAGCAGATGATGATCGACGGCCGTGGCGCGGTGAAAATCCTGCCGGGCGACGAACGTCTGAACTACAAGCCGTGCGTGGACATAACCTTCGGTTCCGCGGCTAAATCCTACGGCGACAAAGTTCTGGCGGTGGTACTGACGGGCATGGGCGCCGACGGTCGCGAAGGCGCGCGTCTGCTCAAGCAGGGCGGCAGTGCGATCTGGGCTCAGGATGAAGCCAGCTGCGTGATTTACGGCATGCCAATGGCGATCGTCAAAGCCGAGCTCGCGGACGCGGTGTACAGCCTGGACGATATCGGCCGGCATCTGGTCGAGGCGTGCCTCTGATGGATGTACTCAGCCTTATCGGGATCATCATGGCGTTCGTCGCCATCATTGGCGGCAACTACCTTGAAGGCGGTCACCTCGGCGCGCTGGCCAACGGCCCGGCAGCGTTGATCGTGCTCGGCGGGACCATCGGCGCCGCGCTGCTGCAATCGCCGATGAGCGCCTTCAAGCGCGCCATGCAGATTCTCGCCTGGATTCTGTTTCCACCGCGCGTGGACCTGGCCGGCGGCATCGATCGCGTAGTGAACTGGAGCCTGACCGCCCGCAAGGAAGGTTTGCTCGGTCTGGAAGGGGTGGCCGACGCCGAACCCGACAGCTACTCACGCAAAGGTCTGCAACTGTTGGTGGACGGCGCTGAGCCGGAAGCGATTCGCAGCATTCTGGAAGTGGATTTCTATACCCAGGAAAGCCGCGACATCGAGGCCGCCAAAGTCTTTGAAAGCATGGGCGGCTATGCGCCGACCATCGGCATCATCGGTGCGGTAATGGGCCTGATCCACGTCATGGGCAACCTGGGCGATCCATCGCAGTTGGGCAGCGGCATTGCCGTCGCCTTCGTCGCCACCATCTATGGCGTGGCCAGTGCCAACCTGATGCTGCTGCCGATTGCCGCCAAGCTCAAGTCCATCGCGTTGCGGCAGTCGCGTTATCGCGAGATGTTGCTGGAAGGGATTCTGTCGATCGCCGAAGGTGAAAACCCTCGCTCTATCGAGCTGAAGCTTCAGGGCTTCATGGATTGATGGGGGAAATGGATCATGGCTCGTCGTCGGCAACCTGAAGAACACGTAAACCACGAACGCTGGCTCGTTTCCTACGCCGACTTCATTACGTTGCTGTTCGCTTTCTTCGTGGTGATGTACTCGATTTCTTCGATCAACGAAGGCAAGTACAAGATCATTTCCGAGGCGTTGATCGGTGTGTTTACCGATTCCGACCGCGCCCTCAAGCCGATTCCCATTGGCGAAGAGCGACCGAAGACCGTGACCCCGGCCAAGCCGCTGGTCAAGGACAGCGAACAGGTTGACGCCGGCATCGCCGGTGCCAGCGACCCGCTCAAAAGCATTGCCGATGACATCAGCGCGGCGTTCGGCGACTTGATCAGTTCCAATCAGATGACCGTGCGCGGCAATGAGTTGTGGGTCGAGATCGAACTCAACTCCAGCCTGTTGTTCGGCAGTGGCGATGCCATGCCCAGCGACATCGCGTTCAATATCATCGACAAGGTCGCCGCCATTCTGAGGCCGTTCGACAACCCGATCCACGTCGAAGGCTTTACCGACGATCAACCGATCCGCACCGCGCAATACCCGACCAACTGGGAGCTGTCCTCGGCCCGTTCGGCAAGCATAGTGCGCATGCTGGCGATGCAGGGTGTGAACCCCGGTCGTCTGGCGTCGGTGGGTTACGGCGAGTTCCAGCCGGTGGCCAACAACGCCACCGCTGAAGGCCGGGCGCGTAACCGTCGAGTGGTGTTGGTGGTTTCACGCAATCTCGATGTACGCCGCAGCCTCACCGGTACCGGAACGGCCAATGCACAACCGGATGCCGCGTTGAAGCGGGCTGGCACACAAACTGCACCGACCCCGGTCAAGTCGCCGGGACGAGAGAGTGCCGTCAATTCTCCGTCACCCGCATTAATACGCTGAGCTATTTCTCGGTCGACCTTTTCGACCGGGAGGAACAATCCGAATGAGAGTCTGGGCAGTCGCCAATCAAAAGGGTGGTGTCGGTAAAACCACTTCCTCCATCGCTTTAGCCGGTTTACTGGCCGAGGCGGGCAAGCGCGTGGTTGTGGTCGATCTCGACCCCCATGGCTCTATGACCAGCTACTTCGGTTACGACCCCGACAGCCTGGAACACAGCAGCTACGACCTGTTTCTGCACAAGGGCAGTGTGCCGCAAGGCTTGCCCGGTCAGTTGCTGATGCCCACCAGTGACGAACGCATTTCCCTGTTGCCATCGAGCACCGCGCTGGCAACCCTTGAGCGCCAGTCGCCGGGCCAGAGTGGTTTGGGCCTGGTGATCGCCAAGAGCCTGGCGCAGTTGTGGCAGGACTTCGATTACGCGGTGATCGACAGCCCGCCGTTGCTCGGCGTGCTGATGGTCAATGCCTTGGCGGCGAGCCAGCAGCTGGTGATCCCGGTGCAGACCGAGCACTTGGCGGTCAAAGGCCTGGAACGCATGGTCAACACCTTGGCGATGATCAATCGCTCGCGCAAACAGGCGCTGCCGTTCAGCATCGTGCCGACCCTGTTCGACCGCCGCACCCAGGCATCCCTCGGCACCCTTCGCGTGTTGCGCGACAAGTACCCGGAAGAAATCTGGCAAGGCTACATCCCGATCGACACCCGCTTGCGTGACGCGAGCCGGGCGGGGCTGACGCCTTCGCAATTCGATGGCAAGAGCCGCGGCGTTCTCGCTTACCGTGCACTGCTCAAGCATCTGCTGGCGGCACAACTTGTTCCGCAGGTGGCCTGAAATGAACCCCATTCCTGTAGGAGCGAGGCTTGCCCGCGAAGTAGGCGCCGCAGTCTTAACCGTTAAATCGCATCATCGTTCTTCGCGGGCAAGTCGGAACGCCGCACCGCTCGCTCCTACAAAGGTGCGCGTATGAATCGGCCGGTGAAGATCACATCGCGCCCGCAACTGGCCCTTCAATCCTATCTGGACGCCTTGCTGCAGGACGCGACCGAAGAGTTGCCGCCAGAAGTCGAGGCGTTGCCCGAGGTTGTCGAGGTTGAAGCTGCGCTGGATGAGTTCCAGGCTGCCGTGCTTGAAGAACAGGCCCGTGATGCACAGAAACCGGCCGTGGCCGCTGCACCCATCATTGCGCCAGTGGTGAAAGCACCCGTGGCCGTGATCGAAGCGCCGGCACCGATTCTGGCGCCCGTGTCGACGATTGCACCACTGCTGCAAGCATTGGTGCCGCCGGTGGTTGAAGTTCATCTGCCACCAAGCAACACGCCGCCACCGGTGGAAACCGACGGTCGTCCGGCATGGGCTGCCGAGCCGTTCGAATGCCTGTTGTTCGACGTCGCCGGGTTGACCCTGGCGGTGCCGCTAGTGTGCCTTGGGTCGATTTATTCCCTGGCCGGTCACGAGCTGACGCCGTTGTTCGGTCAGCCGGAATGGTTCCTCGGGATCCTGCCGAGCCAGGCCGGCAACCTGAAAGTGCTGGACACCGCGCGCTGGGTCATGCCGGACCGCTATCGCGATGATTTCCGCCAGGGCCTGCAATACGTTATTTCGGTTCAGGGCTACGAGTGGGGGCTGGCGGTGCATCAGGTCAGCCGCTCATTGCGCCTGGACCCGAACGAAATCAAATGGCGCAGCCATCGGGGTCAACGGCCATGGCTGGCGGGCACCGTGATTGAACACATGTGTGCCTTGCTCGACGTTTCCGCACTGGCCGAGCTGATCGCCAGCGGTGGGGCAAAGCACATGGGCGGCAGCAAGCCGGCCCACAAACCTACATAACAGAACAACACCGCTAGGGCGGTTTCTTAAGGGGTCAGGGTATGAATGATAAGGCGACGGCTGCAAAGGGTTCCGAAGATCCGATCCTGCAATGGGTAACCTTCAAACTGGACAATGAAACCTACGGCATCAACGTGATGCGCGTTCAGGAAGTCCTGCGCTACACCGAAATCGCCCCGGTCCCGGGTGCTCCGAGCTACGTGCTGGGCATCATCAACCTGCGCGGTAACGTGGTCACCGTGATCGACACCCGTCAGCGCTTCGGCCTGATGAATGCCGAAATCAGCGACAACACCCGGATCGTCATCATCGAAGCCGACAAGCAAGTGGTCGGGATCATGGTCGACAGCGTGGCGGAAGTGGTTTACCTGCGTCAGTCGGAAATCGAGACCGCGCCGAATGTCGGTAACGAAGAGTCCGCCAAGTTCATTCAAGGCGTGTGCAACAAGAACAACGAACTGCTGATCCTGGTCGAGCTGGACAAGATGATGAGCGAAGAAGAATGGTCGGAACTGGAGAGTATCTGATTGATTCTTGAGGTAGCTGTCATTGTCCTGTTCCTCTTCTGGGCAGGCACGCTGGCGATGCTGCTGGCGTACATCCGCGGTCAGCGGCAGATCGCCTCGCAACAGGCCAAGGGTGATGCGCTGCGCGATCAGCGCATCAAGGACCTGGCCAAACGCGTCGACGACTATCAGAACGGCAACGTACACATGGGTGAAGACCTGCATGAACTGCGCGCGGTCGTCGCGCCGTTGCCGGACAAACTGGCTCAGTTGGAGCAGCGTGATCCGTCGAGCCTTTCATTCGCTCAGGCTGCGCGCCTGGTGGGGATGGGGGCCAGCGTCGATGAACTGACTCAGTCTTGCGGGTTGACCCAGGCTGAGGCGGAGTTGATGAGTAAGTTGCACAAGAACTGATTTTTACGCTTGCGTTGAGATCGCTATTCGCGAGCAAGCTGAACTGGTCCAGTAATTTTGGACATTATTTTCGGTTCTCACGCGGCCAT
>NZ_AZRW02000033.1 GCF_000512695.2 Pseudomonas sp. QTF5
CCGCCCCCGATATGCTTTTTCAGGAAAAATCGGAGAGGCGACAACTATCCTGACACCGGGGGACGTATGGGCATAAGGACGGATCACCTCATCCTCAACTTCCACCCGCAGCGTCTTGGCATTTCGCAACCAGCGTTCATCTTTGCTCATACCTGTACGCCGAACGGATGGGATCAGGCTGTCACTGACCATGCGGTATGCGTTTGTATGGCTGACACCGAGCATGCCCGCGCTTGCTCAACTGAATGAAGGCTCATGGCAATAGCTCGCGGCTCCGAGTATTGCCGGCTGTGCGTGCATGAATGGCCTCGTCGGGCGCTGCGAGAGAGCGACGATCACGATGTCTTTTGTATGACAAGGCCCATCTTGCGCTCTTCCTAAATACCGGCTGCACCTCGCTTCATCTCTGTGTTGCATTCCGATGTATTCACCACTGATTCGCAGCGCGAGAGGGGTAGTTGTGCGCGGTATTTGCAGGTCTGTTGGGACATCAGACGAAAGGCTTAGTGAGTCATTCAAATGAATGATGGCTGGGTATTTACCGCGAATTAGACTTACACCGTCAAAATGCCATTAACTCTAGAGGGGTTTGCTCATGGCCACTGTAAATGGCAATGATAATGCCAATATCCTGACGGGTAGCGCTAGCAATGACACCCTCAATGGCCTAGGCGGTAACGACACACTCTACGGCAACGGTGGTGACGATACGCTGGACGGCGGCACCGGCAATGACCTGCTTGTGGGTGGACGCGGCAGCGATACCTATCGGTTCGGCCTGGGCTATGGCTTCGATGTGATCGACAATTCCGGTGGCGTCAACAACGACGTCGACACCCTCCTGCTGACCAACCTCAATGCCAACCAGATCCGCCTGACCCGCATTGGCAACGATCTGGTGCTCAGCGTTGTGGCGAGTGGTGAGACCCTCACCGTGAGCCAGAACTTTCTCGATGCGGATCACGCGATCGACCGAATCCAGTTCGCTGACGGCAGCCGTTGGAGTGCCAGCGTGATGCTGGCCAATCTCTATTACCCGCCCGTCGTGCCGACCGATGGCGCCGACGTGATCAACGGTAATCCCACCGATGACAGTCTCCTCGGCCTGGGTGGCGACGATACGCTGTATGGCAACGGCGGTAATGACACGCTCGACGGCGGCAGCGACAACGACCGCATGGAAGGCGGCGTGGGCAATGACACTTATGTGGTTGATGCCGCCGGTGATGTGGTGGTTGAGGCCAACAACGCCGGCGATGATCTGGTCCAGGCCAGTATCAACTACACCTTGGGCAACAACGTCGAGCGCCTGACTCTGACTGGCAGCGCCAACATCAATGGCGTCGGCAACTCGCTGGCCAACACCCTGATCGGCAATACCGGTAATAACCTGCTTGACGGCGGTGCTGGCGCCGACAGCATGGCGGGCGGTAGCGGTGACGATACCTACATCGTCGATAAGAGTGGCGATAGCGTTTCCGAACTGGCAGGTGGCGGTAACGATACCGTCCGCGCTTCGCTGAATTACAGCCTGGGCGCCAACCTGGAAAACCTCGAACTCACCGGCAGCAGTAATCTCAATGGCACCGGCAATGCGTTGGCCAACCAGCTGACCGGCAACACCGGCAATAACCTCCTCGATGGTGGCGCCGGTGATGACTTTCTGGCTGGCCGCCGCGGCAACGACACCTACCTCTATGGCACCAACTATGGCAACGACGTGATCGATAACAGTGGCGGTGCCAGCGCCGACGTCGATACCGTGCAACTAATGGGGCTTAACAGTAACAACGTAAGCTTCGTGCACACCGGCAACGACCTGCAGATGGTGGTGCTGGCGACCTCACAGACCCTGACCCTGAAAAACTTTTATCTGGGCGCCGATTACGAAATCGATCGGGTCCAGTTTGCTAATGGCACCCTTTGGAACAAGACAACCTTGCTCGCCAACGTACAAGTGGCTGCCACCAATGGGCCCGATATGCTCTTCGGTGGTAATGGCGATGACGTTATTCAGGCGCTGGCCGGCAACGATCAAATCTATGCCCAAGCAGGTAACGACACCCTCGACGGCGGCGTGGGTGATGACGTGATGTATGGCAGCACGGGGGACGACCTGTATGTGGTCGACAGCGCCGGCGACCAGGTCAACGAAGCTGTCGGCGAAGGTACGGACACGGTACAGACCTCGATCAGCTATACGCTCGGCATAAATGTTGAAAACCTGACCCTGACCGGCTCGGCCAACCTAAATGGAACCGGGAATGCGGGCGACAACTTGATCCTCGGCAGCAGCGGCAACAATCAACTCAGCGGAGGCGGTGGAAACGATAACCTCAATGGTGGTGCCGGCAACGACACGCTCTATGGCGGGGACGGCAACGACCTATTACAAGGTGGCGGTGGTCTCGACTACCTCTGGGGTGATACCGGCGACGACACCTTGGTGGCTGGCAATAGCCAGAGCGGCAGTTTTCTGTTTGGCGAGGCGGGCGATGACATTCTGGACGCCCGCAACCTGAGTAACACCGGTGGCTATGTCAATCTGAGTGGCGGCAGCGGCAACGACACTTACCTAGTCGACGGCAGTGGTGACATCACGATCAGCGACAGTAATACGCTCGGTGAAATCAACACCATACAGTTTGCCGCTGGCATTAATCCCGCTGATCTTCTTTTTGTTAGACCAGCAGACAGCTTCAACCCGTCTGGCAACATCGTAATTGAGTTTGCCAATGGCCATCGTCTGTTCATTGGCAGCATGGGGCTGCCCTATCCGCAAGACACAGGAGAAGGTTCTGGCGTGCAAGTCTTCCGCTTTGCCGACGGTACCGAATGGAACCGCACGGAAATCCAACAGCGCGCCGGCTTTTTCTTCGGCACCAGCCAGAATGACAGTATCAGCAGCGGCGATGGTCACGACTACCTGAACGGCGCATCAGGCGACGATCAACTCCATGCCGGAATGGGGAATGATCTGCTGAATGGTTCAGTTGGTAACGACATTCTTTTCGGCGAGGATGGCAACGACGTACTCGGTGGACAACACGGAGTCGACTATCTCGACGGTGGAGACGGTGATGATCGCCTTTTTGGTAGCTACGACAACGACACGCTGATCGGCGGAGCCGGCAACGACATCTATGGCTTCGCTCTTGGTGAAGGCGCAGATACGGTCGACAACCGCAGCGTCGCCGCTGGTGATCTCGACGCCATCTCATTCGACACCAACATCGTGCCCGCGCAGGTGACCGCCAGCCGGGTCGGCGACAACCTGCTGCTGACACTGAATGCCAACGACAGCATCAGCGTGCTCGACTACTTCCTCGGCGGGTCGGCGCAGGTCGACGAGATCCGCTTTGCGAATGGTACGATCTGGTCGCCTGCCACGATTCTGGGCATGACCAATACGCCGCCGACCTCGACCGACGACAGCGTGATCACCCCCGAAGACACACCGTTGGTGCTGCATGCGAGCGACTTCGGCAGCTACAGCGATCCAGATGGCAACCCGCTGGCCTCGGTGAAGATTACAGCCCTGCCGGGTGCCGGCAACCTGCAATACCACAACGGTAGCGCCTGGGTGGCGGTGGCCTTGAATCAGGTACTTAGCCGAGCCGACCTCGACGCCGGCAAACTCCAGTTCGTGCCAGCGCCGGATGGCAACGGTGATAGTTACGCCAGCATCGGCTTCACGGTAGGCGACGGCCTCGCCTTCGCGCTTAACGCCAAGACCCTCAGCATCGACGTCACACCGGTCAACGATGCGCCGACCGGCAGCGTGGTCGTCAGCGGCACGACGGTCGTCGGTCAGACCCTCACCGCCACCAATACGCTCGCCGACGCAGACGGTCTGGGTATTATCGGCTACCACTGGCAGGTATCAGCCGACGGCAATACCTGGACTGAAATCGCCGGCGCCAGTGATGACAGCGTCACCCTGACCGCCGACCAGCTCGGCCAGCAGGTGCGCGCACAGACCCGCTACATCGACCAAGGCGGCACGGCGGAGTCGGTTGCGAGCGGTGCCTCGTTCTGGGTGGTATCTGCGACCAACCTGTTCGACGGTGACGGCAACAACAACATCCTCGACGGCACTGAGAGTAACGACATTCTGCGCGGCTTTGGCGGTGCGGACAGCCTGCGAGGTTACGGCGGGGCGGATCTGCTGGAAGGCGGGGATGGCGACGACACACTGGATGGCGGTGACGGCGACGACACGCTCAACGGCGGCAACGGCGTTGACACCCTGTATGGCCGTGCTGGCATCGACACGCTCAATGTCGGCGACGGCTCATGGTCTGCTTATGAAAATGCTTACGGCGGTGATGGCAACGATGCGCTGATTGCCACCGGTCTCGGCTATGTGTCGCTTAACGGTGACGACGGCGACGACCTGCTGACAGCCAGCGGTAATCGTTTTGGGTCTCTGAATGGTGGAAATGGGAACGACACCCTCGATACTCGCTCGATGAATAGCGACTATTGGGTCTCCTTATCCCTGTCTGGCGGCTCGGGTAGTGACACCTACCGCGTCGGCGATGGGACTGGCTCCCTTCGCATCAATGATGCCAAAGACAACTCGACGGTCGCCGACACGAATATGGTCGAGTTCGCCTCTGGCATCGATCCGGCTAGCCTGCAGTTGTCGCGCAGCGGTAACGACCTGATCGTCACATTCGCCAACGGCAGGACGCTGACCGTTTCCAACCAGTTCGGCACCGGCAGTAATGGCTACGAAGGTGGTGTGCAGATGTTCCACTTCGCCGATGGTACAACGTGGGACAGAACGGTTATCCACGATCACTTGCCAATCCTCAACGGGACCGCAGGGAACGACACACTCAACGGCGATGCCCGTAACGAGGAAATCAACGGTCTCGGCGGTAACGACATCCTCAATGGCAACGATGGTGACGACACACTGGACGGCGGTGACGGCGACGACACGCTCAACGGCGGCAACGGCGTTGATACCCTGTATGGCCGTGCTGGCATCGATACGCTCGATGTCGGCAACGGCTCATGGTCTGCTTATGAAAATGCTTACGGCGGTGATGACAACGATGCGCTGATTGCCACCGGTCTCGGCTATGTGTCGCTTAACGGTGACGACGGCGACGACCTGCTGACAGCCAGCGGTAATCGTTTTGGGTCTCTGAATGGTGGAAATGGGAACGACACCCTCGATACTCGCTCGATGAATAGCGACTATTGGGTCTCCTTATCCCTGTCTGGCGGCTCGGGTAGTGACACCTACCGCGTCGGCGATGGGACTGGCTCCCTTCGCATCAATGATGCCAAAGACAACTCGACGGTCGCCGACACGAATATGGTCGAGTTCTCCTCTGGCATCGATCCGGCTAGCCTGCAGTTGTCGCGCAGCGGTAATGACCTGATCGTCACCTTCGCCAACGGCAGGACTCTGGCCGTTTCCAGCCAGTTTGCCACCGGTAGTAACGGCTACGAAGGTGGTGTGCAGATGTTCCACTTCGCCGATGGTACAACGTGGGACAGAACGGTTATCTACGATCACTTGCCAATCCTCAACGGTACCGCAGGGAACGACACACTCAACGGCGATGCCCGTAATGAGGAAATCAACGGTCTCGGCGGTAACGACATCCTCAACGGTAACGATGGCGACGACACACTGGACGGCGGCGACGGCGACGACACGCTCAACGGCGGCAACGGCGTTGATACCCTGTATGGCCGTGCTGGCATCGACACGCTCGATGTCGGCGACGGCTCATGGTCTGCTTATGAAAATGCTTACGGCGGTGATGGCAACGATGCGCTGATTGCCACCGGTCTCGGCTATGTGTCGCTTAACGGTGACGACGGCGACGACCTGCTGACAGCCAGCGGTAATCGTTTTGGGTCTCTGAATGGTGGAAATGGGAACGACACCCTCGATACTCGCTCGATGAATAGCGACTATTGGGTCTCCTTATCCCTGTCTGGCGGCTTGGGTAGTGACACCTACCGCGTCGGCGATGGGACTGGCTCCCTTCGCATCAATGATGCCAAAGACAACTCGACGGTCGCCGACACGAATATGGTCGAGTTCGCCTCTGGCATCGATCCGGCTAGCCTGCAGTTGTCGCGCAGCGGTAACGACCTGATCGTCACATTCGCCAACGGCAGGACGCTGACCGTTTCCAGCCAGTTCGCCACCGGTAGTAATGGCTACGAGGGTGGTGTGCAGACATTCCACTTCGCTGACGGTACCGAGATCAGCCGCTACGCCTTGCCCGGTTTCGGCGCTACCAACGGCGACGACACCATCTTCGGTGCCGGTGGCAGCGATTCGCTCAACGGCCTTGCTGGCAACGATAGCATCGACGCTCAGGCGGGTAACGATACGCTGGACGGCGGCACGGGCAATGACATACTCACAGGCGGAATGGGCAACGACTTCTTCCGCTTCTCCACCGTCCCCGGCGCCGGTAATCTCGACAGCGTAAGTGACTTCACCCAGGGCCAGGACGTACTGGCGCTCAACAGCGGGCTGTTCAACCTGCAGGGCCAGATCGTCGCCGAGTCGTTGGCCAACGTCAGCGGCGCTCAAAACGAGGTGGCAGGGGCGCATCTGGTATTCAACCAGGATGACCAAACGCTCTATTACGATGTCGACGGCGCAGCCAACGGCAACGCCGTCGCGGTGGTGACCCTGACTGGCGTGACGAACCTGACGGCGAGCGATGTGCAGCTGTATGTCTAAGGGTGCAGCGGGTTGGAGGACAAACAGGCCCCCGATCAACCGGGTAAAAAGGTTGATCAGTTGCGCCTGGCGGGTGGTGCCGGTTTTGCGAAACAGTGCACGCAGCTGGGTCCGAACCGTGTTGATGGAGACGTTCAAGCGCGCGGCGCAGCTTTCCAGGGGCAGCCCCTGAGCCAGCAGTCCATTTGCTTTCGTCCAGCCCGCACTCAAGTTCGTCGTAGCGCTACTGTTCATCCACTCGTGGAACGGTATACCCCCTCAGGGGGGCGAGTTATCTTGGGGGGATGGCGGGTTGGTGAGCCTATTTTTAACGCTGCTGCAGACGAGCGAAGAGGCTGACCAGCTCGGCCTGCCGCTCGGTGTCGGTCTTGCGAAACAGAGCGCGCAGTTGCGTGCGCACGGTGTTGATGGACACACTCAAACGAGCCGCACAGTTTTCCGGGGTGAGTCCCTGAGCCAGTAGTTCGGCCAGGCGCTGCTCGGCCGGGGTGAGTTGGAAGAGCTCAGCCAGCAGCTGGGATTGTGGCTGGTTTTCCAGCAGTGCCAGCAGCACCAGTGGTTTTTGGAAGAGGCGGTTGAAGGCCACTTCGGCCGGGACCGGCGTGATCAGCAGCTCCTGCTGCTGAGTGGGGTTGAGGCGCAGCCAGCTGGCGTGTCGCTTGCCGTCCTTGCCGGCGGCGCGGCGGATTAGCGCCTGCAGGCTGGTGTCCTGGTTCGTGCTGTGCAGGCGGGCGAAGTTCTCGTAGAGCGGGAAAGCGCTCTGGCTCATGTGTCGCGCCGCCGCCTGGTTGCAATAAAGTACATGACCGTCGCCGTCCAGCAGCCAGAGCGGGGTGGGGTGGTGGTCCAGCAGCAGGTCGCGTGTGGTCAGTTCTAATTCCAGGTGGTTGACCTTGTTGGACAATTTGGCGGCCTTGAGCAGGTGCGGGCTAACCCGCTGCAGCAGGGCATTCTGTTGGACGGTTGGCAAGGGCGCGCCAACCTCGTTGAGCACGGTCAGGTAAATGCCCGAGTCGGTCTGTTCCTCCAGCTTGACGCAGGAGAGGTTATGCAACCCGTAGGGAAGGTAGAACTCCTGATAATAAGGGTCGTGCCGGATGCGTTCGAGACCGAAATCTATGAGGTCGTTGTACCAGTCACCCACTTTGTGGGAGCGGATGAGGACAAGGCCCGGATCCAGATTGCAGTAGTGGCGGTTGTAGACGTCGATCGCGGCAGGGTCGCACAGGTTGAGGGCGGTGGAGGCATGAGTGCCGTTCTTGCGGTAATCCGCAAACAGCAACAAGCCCTGTTGTCGCCCGCTCGCCGCGACCAGTAGTTCGAGTAGTGGCCGCCAGGCTGAGTCGTCCAGCACGCATTCATAACAGAGGCCGACCAATTCGTCATAGACCTTCTGTTCATCCAGACGTGGCATGGCAAGTCTCTCTGCTAGCGGTTGGCGTGGCGCCGTCGAATTTGCGGGCGCTACGCTTTCATATGGCTCATGGCCGACCTTTCTGCAATGCCGGTGGTCGGTGAAGGGGCTGTGCGGGGGATGAAAAAACCTCCTGCGCCCAAGCCTGGCGTGGCGCGTTGCCAGCAACACTTGCCCGGCAGCCCTGCTGCAAGCCGGCTTTTCCGATGGATGGCCGCTGGTGGCAGTTTATAGACACAACTAAGCATCAAGGCTTGGAGATGTCTACGAAACTAGGGTCGATTCATTGGAATTGGTACATGCATACGAGTTGCAGTTTTCAAGACGGTAACCGCAATTTTTTACACACTCTGGGCCGATTGCTGTGACTGGCCGGAATCGGCCGTAACTTCTTAAGAAGGCTGTATTTTTTATACATGCTTTAAAGGGATGGGGTCGTGGTTTCGCTAGAAATTGACCTTTATGCTTGGGTGTCATTTTCTAGGAGAAATTTTCGATGCAAGGAATGCTGAAAGTAAAACTGGTCTCGCTCTTTATCATTCCATTGATAGGGGCGTGTACGACACCTCAGTCGATTGGCGTTTCTGGTCGATCCCAGCAAATCCAACTGGCACAGCCTTCAGCAGTCGATAACTGTTCAGTAGGTTGTCCTTCCGGCGGCAGTGCCTTGACGCTCAACCGTCAGGCTTACACCCTGAACAACAATGGCTCAACGAAATTCGCAAACTGGGTCGCCTACAAAATCACAAAGGAAACGCCAGCCAGCGGCCGCTCTCGAAACTGGAAAACCGACCCCGACGTGCCTGCAGGAGAAACACTAAATCCGGTCGACTACAACGGAGCCAGCATCGCCCTGAAAATAGACAGGGGTCATCAGGCTAACCTCGCCTCTATGGGCGGTGTAACTGATTGGCAGACTCTGAACTACCTTACCAACATCACACCTCAGAAAACTGACCTGAACCAAGGCGCATGGGCTCGTCTAGAGGATCAGGAGCGCAACCTAAGCAAGGCGCCAGATGTCGATGCAGTTTATGTGGCCACGGGCCCATTGTACGAAAAGAACATTGGTTCGCTCCCAGGCACAAGTAAAGTCCATACGATTCCAAGCGGCTATTGGAAGGTCATCTTCACCGGCAGTACGCCTGCCAACGGGCTGTACGCTGCCTTCATCATGGAGCAAAGCACCCCGCGCTCAGCCAACTTTTGCGATTTTCAAGTGACTGTGAATGAGATTGAAGAGCGCTCGAGGCTGACATTGTGGAGCGGTCTGCCACAGCACATTCAGACAGAGCTGAAATCGAAGCGAGGACAACTGCCTCAGAAAATGGGATGCGCTACAAATTCAGTTGCCAGTAACTAACAGGCATGAAAAAAACCACCTGTCGTAGGACAGGTGGTTCCGATTAAATTCAGCGTTTGCAGAATTTTAGTGAATAAATTTCATGGCAGCAATCAAAATGCCGACTGCCGCAGACAGCATCACTCCCATGCGAACAGTCAGTTTGACATCAAGATGTGCAATCTCCGAACGTACTTGAGCAATCTCCGCTGTTAGCCGATGTTCAAGAGTCATGAGATCGCTCTTGGTGGCGAGAAGGGTTTGCATGTCTGACTCCAATGCTTCGATGACTGCATGGGCTTTCGGCTCAGGGACATTGATCGAAATTAACGCCGTATACAGAGCCAGTTCCATTTTCATAAGGCCTCCAAAAAAATTATAAAGGCCCCCCACGACGGGAAGGCCCGTCGTGGGTTAGAAAAAGTAGCTTCCATCGACTCAGTCGACTGACCGCGCTACCGGAAGCTATGCGGTCATTGGTTGGATCCTGCGGTGATCCGCAGTGCCGTCTCGAAGATCCTGACGGCTTGGCATGTAGCTGAACATGTCAGCAAAACATGCGTCTAAGTTGCTTTCTTAGCCGCTCCCTGTCAATCAACAATCCGGTTACCGAGTGTTTCCTGAAGTACGTGGCCGCTCCTCAATGCTGCTCGACGTTACTATCTTCAGGTAGGGATTGTTGAGTGCCAATTCATTCATGAGGCCACCGTGTGATTTAAGCAGGTAGCCATTCAGTCGACGGGTCTTGCGTGGTCCTGTGACTTCGCATGTCCAGATATTGAGGCCGTTGGTTTGCTTGCGATGTAGCTTCATCTGCTCGAAGCGTTTCTGTATCCACTGCCAATCAGACAGGTTTTCCTGTTTTGCGATTCGAGCCAGGTGTGGATGCTCCTGACCGTAGCGCTGAAAGATCCCGGGTGTGACCAGGTAGAGCGTGTCATTGACGCTATGAACGAGGGCTTTTGTGTCATTCATGATGATGCGGTGTGTCTGAACGCCTTGGGTAAACCACTGCATAAAATGGTCTCCAGAGGGATCTGGTGGTGACGGTATATCTACGGTGGGCAGCTCAACGTTCTCGATGTCAGCAGGTTGCTCCAGGTTGGGAGGAGGAGTACCGAACAGGTCCATCAGCAAATCGACAGAGTCTGGTGGTGATGGGGGCGGTGTCGAACGAACTGGGCCTGTTTTGTTTCCAGCCGCTGAGGGTGCGACTGAGGCTGTATCGGTTTTTCCCATGGGGATGGTTGGCAAGTCGGTATCGTCTACGATGACGCTGCCGCTAAATGCTGTCGGTCGCGCTCCTGCCTCCCATATCAGTGCAGGGGACAACTTCAGGAAGGTGAAGCTGTGCGTCCAGCCGTTCTCACTGGTGACGGTGGCTTTCCAGATGGCTTTGCCATCGGAGCTGGGCTGAGCGATTCCGTGCTCTTGCAGGACGTTGAAGACGGCGGTGTTTTTTTCTGGAATGCCGTCGATGCCTTGGGACAGCAAATGAGCGCGCAGTTTATCCGAGACAGTCTTACTGACTAGCCATAGAGCGTCATGGGTGAGCCAGCCATCAGAGGCTTGAGGTTGGTTGAGCTTGAGTTCTTCGCTGAGGAGGTAACGTAAACCTTCGAGCAGCTTTCTCTGTAGGGCGTGTTTAGGCGCTGTCAGGGCTTTGCCCGGATCGCCACCGAGCGCTTGGGCTACTGATGCTTGGTCGGCTTGCATGACGAGCGAGCCTAGCTCTCCAGCATGCTCGTACTGACCCGCCAGATTGTAGAGAAGTGAAGCCCAGAGCTCAGGGAATGTGCAGAGCCAATCTAGGATGTCACGATTCAGAAGCTGGCAGATGAGCATGCCTGCAGCTGCACCGTGTAAACGATATTGTCTGTCCTTTCGATAGCGTAGGCGGTAGGGGCGGGAGAGTGGGCCATGCCACGGATGCCAGACCGTGCTGTCTGCATATTCGACGTGAAGATCAACGCCGATTTTCCCTAGGTCGTGGGCGAGAGCGCCGTAGGCGATACCGGCAGTCCAAGCCTCGGCTTGAGCAATCTGTGTTTCCGGTTGGGCACCGGAGGGTAGTAGGTGTGACTGACGGAGCTTTAGGGCATAGGCAACGACCTCAAGGCCGTGGTCCAGCATTCCTCCGGGGTATGCGTGGTGGTGACTCTCAGATGCTGGGAGAAGCTGTACCAGTTCCGCATAGCGCTTGATGGGATCGAGGTACAGTTTGTTGAACTGCGGACGGGAGAGGGCTGTTCGCTGCCAGATGTGATCAAGCAGTTTTTGCCGGCGGGGCGCCGCCAGCAGCGCCTCGGCTGACTGCGGAGCAGTCAAACCTTGTGATGGGGATTGCTCCTCGGGAGAGTTTTCAGTTTGGGTTGATCGTTGCTTGCGATGAAACAGCGAGAACATGATTTGTCCTGTTGGCTTGATCGATTTGAGAGCCTTTTCTTCTTTTTGGGTAGGGCCTTTCCCCTTGTGCTCCATTCCCTTGGCCCATTCCCTTTTTCCGTTTACCTTTTTGAGACTGCGACAGTTTGTTGTGTTGTCGCTAGGGTCAATGGGTGAGCTATTGACCCCCTTTTTATGGACGGAAGGCTTTCATGGACAGGGAGCGGGTGATAGATGACTGAGAAGGATCGGACCACGAGGGCAGTACGACTGGGCGAATGGCTTGGACGCTGCTGGAAGGGCTATTTGGGGTTTCTGGATAGAGTTTTCTCCTGGCTGCGACGTGCAGGTATTCCACCCACTCTAGCTAGAGTTTTTGTATGGGCCCTACAGGCTGTCGTCATAATTACTCTGCTGTATGTCACGTTTTGGATAACTCTCATTGCCATCGTGGTATTCGTTGCTGGGAGCGGTCTTCTGGAGACAGATGATGAGGCGCCAGGTTGGCGCGATGGACCTGAAGGGTATGGGTACTATGAGAACGGCACACGCATAGACTACGGGCGACTTTTCGAAGATGACGAGTGAAAGTGCTTATCGATTCAGCGCTCCTGTCACCTTCGAAACTCCTGCACGTCCGGCCCCTTTTGCGTCGATGGTAGCGTCTCCCAAACCTCGGATTGCATTGCCGGCGTTAATACCAACCCACGACAAACTAGCTACCCAGAACGCAGGCAGCACGATGAACATGGTCCCCATCACGAAGTTCAACAGCATGTCGCCGAACGAGTTGTTCAGGCCCATGAGCACGTTGAAATTGCTGTGCGGTGAGTTCCAGCCGTAGAGGGCTTCGAGAATGGTGCTGTCGATCCAACGAGCCAGTTGAAACCAGAAGTCCACGAAGAAGAGTGCGAATTGCACGCAGCTGATGGTCACCAAGGCCTTGAGTTCATAGGTGCCGATGACCAGGATCAATGGGATGCAAATGGTCAGCGCCATCTTCAGGAATGACAGCACCATGGGCAGGGCTTGGCGGACGACATCCATCGCGGGGAAAAAGCCCAGCGAACCGGCTGTAAGGCCCAGGTCGGAGGCTGCGCGTGCAGTGATGTTGGATGCTGACATGTCGATCTGACCACCGTAACTGGAGTAGACCTGACCTTGGTTCAGTGTCTGTTGACGAGGGGATACGACGGAGCGAATGACGGCGTCATCAGACTCGGTTTTGCTCAGGAAGCGCGCCCAGTTGCTGAGGCGGGTTAGCAGACTAGGGTCGATCTGCTGCACAAGCCTTGCTCGCAAACCTACGCCGACATCTGACCACCATTGCCGGCACGTTGGGTAACCACCGCCACCGGGAACCTGAGTTAACCCAGCATCTCGTGCTGCGTTGAAGGGCCAACGGTTGCGAGGTGTTTTTGAGTGATACCTATCGTAGTAACCACTAACATTGAGCAGTTGCTTTGACCCAATCCAGTTGATGTCGTCCATTTGTTCGTCGCTCAAGTTGGGACGGTTCATGAACATTCGGGCGCGTGCGGGGCCGTAGCAGTCTTGACTGAAGTCAGCCACTTCCTGAGCCAATATCGGGTCGTCGATTCGTGTTGCATCAATGTCCATACGCATCTGCCGCAGATCTGTCCCACACGGAATTGCCGCAATGGACCCGCCGGTGATGGCTTTGGAGAGTGAGTGCATGAAGAACCACCACACAGGCACCTTGGCACTTTGATTGTTGAGGGTGGTGAAGGTATTGGACCAGCGGGTGTCCTGTGGTGTCGCGATGCTCACTTGGCATTGTGTGGAGCGAGTGCTGTCGAACTCGATCGTGCTCAAGTCCACCTGGAAGAAGGGGATGCCCGCAAACATAATCACTACGATGGCGGCCCATACTCGGTTCTCGATGCGCAATGAGGACAGCACGCCCTTGTTGCCCTCATCGGCGCCTTCGCTTCGTGCCCTGAGCCACTCTTGGAGAATGATGGCAAGGAAGGGCAAGGCGAACACGCCGCTGGCGACCAGCAGCTCCCAGATGCCGTTGTTGACGATCCACCCGACCAGGGTCAGGTAATACTCCAGGTAATCGTTGGTATAGAGGGTCATGGGATCGTCCGTGGTCGTCAGTTTGGGCGGATGATGTGCAGTTCGAGCAGGGCAATGGCCACCACGGCTGCGATTTCGGCATACAACAAGCGGTCGTGCTGCTGTGTGGAGATTCCTTCAGCGGTTAGGCGCTGACGCATCCGACACCAGCCATAAGCGGTGGCGCCATACAGCGCCAGGCGCCAGATCAGTAGCGCGGTAGCTTGAGACTTCACCCAATGACTCCAGCTGTTTATGTCGTGGGCCGCTTCAAGGCCCAGCAAGCCAATGACGACAATCGCTAGGGTGATCAGTAGCGCCCAGAGGATGAGCTGACTTTTGGGTATTTGATGGGTTTGGGGTTGTTTCATGGTTACTGATCCTTGGGTGTTGCTTGCTGGATCAGGTCCAGACGATTGCGTACGGGATCTCCCTGATAGACACCACGAGAGCCAGCTGCGCGGTTGTTTTGGCGCTGGATCAACATCATTGGGGAGTTACCTGTCAGCGTGCGGCGAAGCTCAAGTTCGGTTTTTAGGCTGTTGATTTCCTGAGTCAGGGCTTCGCTTTCGGTGTTGATGGCTTGCTGAGCCAGTTGATTGGCAGCGACGTTGGGTTCCTTGCGCCCGGTCATTAGGGTGCGCTGCAACAGGAGCGCTTTTTCCAGGACGCTGGAGAGCGCCACTTCGGAAGCGAGACGTCTTGCCAGCAAGTCCTGATCGGGTTCATCGCGCAGTGCTTCGATCACGCCGCGGGTAATGGGTAGCGATTGGCTGCTGGCCGCCATCAGGTGTTCAGCTGAGGTTGGCTTGCTGCCTTTCACCAGCGCTTCAAGGATCTGTAGCTTGGTGTCGTACTCTTCCTGGATTAGCGGTGTGAGGCCCACGCCAGGTTTGGTTTGAGTTTTGGTGCAGTTGTCGCACGTCTGGTGTTCGCGCTCGCCCAGCACCCGAGTTGCCCAAGCCTCGGCCTCTTGCGGAGAAGACCAGGTCTGGCAGCTCAGGCGGTTGCCGCAGCTGTCTTTAGGGATGGGGGAGCGGTTGCCGACGTCGCGGCCATTTAGCAAATTGAAACCAGCGCGGGTGACATCAGAAACCACTTTGACTGAGGGTTGGCTTTTGCCTCCGGCCGAGCTGCCGCCGACCCAGGGCACGCCGTTGTTACCTCGATGTTTCTCAGCCTGTTCGACGGCCGCAACGGCGTCGTGATTTTTGACGGTATTACTGAGTGCCATGCCTTCAGCTAACTCGCCCCAAGCAAGCTGACCGCCTGCGACATTCGCCATGCGTTCCGCAACGGCGCGACAAGTAGATTTGGAGCGATCGAAATCGAGTCGGGCTTGCAAGATGCCATTGGTGAGCAGGTTGTACAGGCCAGGGTCGGCTCGCTGGATGATCAGTGCGGGGAGGGAGGCCACAGCGCTGGTAGCGTTTTGGATCACGTTGCCCATGATTGACTTGAAGCCGCTAGTGGCGCCGTTCAGTTGGTTTTGCAGCGTAGTGTTCAGGCTCATGTCGCCGCAGATCAGATTGGTGTCCCAGCCAGCACCAACCGTAATGCTGTCCATGGCAGCAGCACCACTCATGGACACAGCGCGTCCTCCGCCGATGCTGTAGAGCACGTCGTCGCCGATCACTGAACCATTGTGATTAATGCCGTCCTTGTTCAGTTGGGTTTGTGCTGCATGTGCGGTGGTGGTCGAGAGAAGCAGAGCGGTGATTAGGAGTTTGGTGTTTGTGAATCGACGCAAAGTAGAAACGTGCAGGTGGGCAGCTTTCATTCGTTTGCTCCTGCGAAATCTGTACTCCCAAGGAAGATTTGTCCCTCGCGTTTGCAGCAGCTATAGGGGCGCCAGAGGGCCCAGGCATAGTCGCCTCGAGGGGATTGAACGTGGGGAAGGTTGTTTGGAAATACGGCGCAGGTTTGAGATTGATTGGGAGCTAGTTCCTGCCATTTCCCAGTGCTGGGATTGCTTTCCTTAAGAGGGCCTGCTGGCCAGTACCCATCCTGTTTGGTGCCCAGTAGTGGTTGATAAACATGGATCTGGCCGCGGCGGGTGACGATGTCGCCGGCTCTTTGAGCAACAACTGCCGCGCTTTTGTAGTCGTCGACGCCATGAAGGAATCCACCACGGGGATATACCGCTCCCCACAGATTCGCACTGGTGCGACTGCCAATTTCTCGCACACCTGGAGTGAATGCTTCGGGGAATAACCGCTCGGGGATGTTGTGGCGCCAGGCGATGCTGTCCAGTGTGCTGAGAAAATACGGCATGAGGATCTTGCCGGCACCTGGACAGGCGTATCCGGACTGGCCAGCGAATTGGCTGAATGCTGCGCCACCGGGATGGCCGATGACATCGGCGTTTTTGAATTTAGCGAGGTCATTTTCGTGGCTGATGCCAGCGCTACCATCGCCGCCACCACGAGCGGAAGTATTGGTCGAACTCATGACGCTGACTTCAGACCAGGGATTTTCTCCGGTGTTGCTGTAGCTCGACACCACAGCATCAGGTACGTAGTGACGAACCTTCGGGGAGGTTTTGACTTTGCAACCAAAATTGGTGCAGTAAAGCCAGTAACAGATGCCGACCACGCGATAGGCTAGGCAGTCGGGGGATAGGCTGGAGGATGTGATCGTAGCTGTATTGAGGGCCAATGCCGACAACGGCGCTCCCATCGCTGTGGCAATGGTAATGAGACAAATAGCCTTTGAATGGCGGTGGTTCATTGGTTTAATCCTGCGCGAGACGATGTGCGCAGTGAATCAGTGGCCTGTGCCAGTAGCTCGTCAAAATCAGATACAAGAGGTACCCGTATTGAGCATGTGCTCAAGAGCAGAAAAAAGCGCCCTTAAGGGGCGCTTATAAGCACATTGCACAGAGCGGCAGCTATACCAGTCGTTCAGATGAGACCGGCTTCTGCGAAAGAGTAGGGCTCGCCCTTACCGATGATGAAATGGTCCAAAAAGCGCACATTCATCTTGGGGAGAAGGTCATTCAAAACCTTGGTGATATCCACATCACACTCACTTGGGGTGGTATCTCCAGATGGGTGATTGTGAGCGACGATGATCGCAGCACAATTGTATTCGAGAGCTCTCTGTAGAATCCTTCTTGGGTAGACGGCCACCGATTCAATGGAGCCGTAGAAAAGCGGTTCGTACGCCACCACTCGGTGACGTGAATCGAGAAAAATCGCGGCGAACACCTCCTGAATTTCACCCGCGAGTTTGAGGCGCAAGTAGTCACATACATCTTTGGGCCTTTGAAGGTAGGGGCCACGCTTGAACATGCGCTGTTCCAGCATTGAAATGGCCTGCTGAATCATCAGGTTCTCGCTGTGTCTTGAACTGTTTTTTGATGCTGACGGGGTAAGCGTGGGGAAAATTGTTGTCATGGGAGACTCCTGTGACGAAAAGAGGCTCCCGTCCCGAGGGGTAGGAACCCCGAGGGAGTGGTGATGAGATTGAGCTCAGAGAGCTGGGAAATAGATGCATCCAACCCCGCCTAAGCGGGAGCCGTTCGCACAATGGATGCTGAGCGATTCGCGTTGATCAACACAGCAAAGCTGCGCCGTAGCCTTTAAGACCATGGCTACCTGGGCATGTCGCTGACGGGATCAGCAAGCAACAATTTGCTCTGCGGCTGATTGTCGAGCAGATGCATGCCGGAGTCGGTATTTAAACGGTAACGCGATATCCCCACTTTGTTGGATCATGTTCAAATAAACAATCGTAGCTGTGCCAGTCGATCCAATTTGAGTGCATGAGCTCCTCATGCACTCAAATGGTGTGTCACAACGTAGACGGCTAATCATTGTTCTCAAACCGCAACGGTTCTATTCCTCTAGCTCGGTCTATGTCTTCTGCCATACGAATTGCCGCATCCAGCTCACTGATGCCCAGTTCCTGCATGAGCTTGAATCGCGCTGCTTTTTCCTCCGGCTCGGTCATCGCCATGGCGAGGTAAAGACTTGGAGGTACGGCGCGGAACAGCGCTTCCATCGATTTTGAAAGCACGACACCCTCGCAGTACTTCCCAGATTCCTTACGCGCCGACATCATCAGGGCTTTCTGAGCAGGGCTGAGTTCCCGGAATCTTGCGATCTTCTCCACTTCGTCCGGTGGCATGCTCAGGCAGATCCACCACTCGATCATGTTCAACATCGGTTCGGCGGCTTTGGGCAGATCATCGAGGTTTTGGGTGGCCAGCCAGAACCAGGCTCCCAATTTTCGCCACATCTTGGTGATCTTGACCACATAGGGAGCGAGCAGTGGGTTCTTGGTGATGATGTGTCCTTCATCGGTGACGTTGATGATCGGACGCCCCAGAAACTGGTCACGTTCAGCGATATTGTTGACGGTGTTGAGCAGTGACAAGTACGCGATCGAGAGTTGAGCGTTGTAGCCTTCGCGAGCGAAGGTGGCCAGATCGACAATGGTGATGTCGGCTTCTGGCCACGGAGTACCCGGACGATTGAACAACTCTCCATCCAATCCCTGGCAGAACAGATCCATCGCCTCGGCCATTTCCAGAAGGCGCGTACGGCGACCCTCCGGTAGGCCGTTGTCCGTACCTCGTTCACGCAGCGCATCACGAACATCCTGTGTCAGGACCGTTCGATGTTCACTGGCACAGCGTTGTGCCGCATCCAGAATGCTCTGACGAATCAGACTGCGATCCGCTCGGGTAAGGCGTGCTTCTTCTTTGTCTTCGCCGCCGGTGATCATCAGACGCGCGGTGATCTCCAGTTCGCCCAAGACATCACGCTGTTCATCGCCCTCGACCTGCGCCGTGGACTCGTCAAGCCGATCGGCATCCAAGGTCTCGATCTCATCGGGTGTTTCCACCAAACGGCGAGCATCTGCGAAGGGTGCCAGGCTAACGCCAGCACCCGGCGACAGCTTGACGTGGTGCACAGTCAGGCCCAGGCGTTTAGCAAACTCGGCAAACAGGCCGAAGGAGTTACCTGCCTCGACGATGATCAACCGCGGCCGGTAGATGGCAGTGATCTGGTTCAGGATGTTGTTGAGGGTTGCGGATTTTCCGGAGCCTGTCGGGCCGAACAAAAACAGATGTGCATTCATCTGTCGATCGAGTCGGTTCAGTGGATCGAAGGAGAGCGTGCCACCCCCTCGGTTGAAGAAAGTGATGCCCGGGTGCCCCGTGCCCTGAGAGCGTCCCCAGACCGGGGCCAGATTGGCTGCGTGTTGCGCGAACATGAGTTGGCTGTACCACTGACGTTTGTCCTTGGCAGGATCAAAGACGCAAGGCAACCAGCGCAGGTAGCTATTGAGCGGTGCAACTTCATCCTCTTCACGTACCGGTTGCAAGCCTGCATTGAGCATCACGTTGGCCAATTGCATGCCGCGTGCGTCTAGTTCCGCGATGTTTTTACCGCGCAGGTAGAAAGCCAGTGATCCACGGTAGAGCTTATGGGAGCTGCCAATAATTGATCGGGCTTGATGGACATCCTGGCGTGTTTGCTCTGAGGCCAGAGTTTCGCCAACAGACTTTTTACTCAGGTGGTTGAGGTGGGCCTCCAGAACGTCCTGAGGCGTGGCAACCAGCGTCAGACACATCATGGTGTCTTCGGGCATCTGGTCAAAGTAGGTGTTGATCGCGTCCCCTTTGCGTGTTTCGCCGGTCAGGTGGCCGGTGTGAGGAACGTTGCGTAGCCGATCCATCAGCATGACCCGGTGGGGCATGCCGTCGAAGTACCAAGCACCTTGAGCTGCGTCAGATCGCGGTTGGCTGAAGAACAGACGCTGGGAGAAGTCGGTGCCGCTGGCCAGTTCAATTTCGCCTGCTTCAGTTTCTTCGGGGTAAGCGGCCAACCGGTAGAACCGCTCTCGATCAGCGGCTGTGGAACCGAGTAGCGTCGGGTTGGGATTGAACCAGCGCAGTAGCCAGTCATGGATGTCACCTGCACCAAGTCGTTGAGTCTTGATACCGGCATTGGTCAATCCCGCGGTCAGTCTCTCGCATACAATCCCCAAGGCCTGTTCTGCGGACTGGCCTCGTCTTGACGAAGCAGAGTTAAGCGCGCGTCTGTACACCACCATGCGCACACGTCGGTTCTGTCCTCGCCAGGGCAAGCGGGTGAGGGTAGTGTCTTCGAAAAGTCCGCCGGGCTTGGCAATGGCATTGAGGTGGTGAGCAAAGAATCGCAGATAGAATTCGCTGAAGGCGCTGCCACGAGCACGCGGCTGGAGGTATTGACCCAGCGTATGCAAGTAAGCGTCCCAGTTGATTTCATCCTGGGCGTAGAGCTGCACTACCCATGGGTTGTCGTCGAGTTCGTCGAAACTGTCCTGCAAAACGTTCTCTAGGGTGTCGCGGGCTTGTAGCAGCCAAGCACTTTCTCGACCCTCTGTTCCCAGTGGTGTCAGCTCGAAGAAGGCTGCGACAGACACACCGTCCTCCAGCAGCATGCACTGCGACAGTGGTAGGTATTCGACCCACGGCAGGCGATCCACAAAGGACGATGCGATGCCATAGAACGCATGGTCGTCGGCTTCGGTCGCCGGTTTGCTGTGTTGCATACAAGGCTCGGGGATACCGTTTTCGGCAAGTCTGGCGGTGTATCGATCCCAGGTATCCTGTTCTGCGGGTTCCTGTGATTGTTGCTCACGTTTCCACTGAGAAAACCAAGCCATTAATAGTCCTCCAGACGTTCGCCCGGCATGGCGTATTGCACACGCTGATGCAGCGAAAAGACAGTGCTGTAGCCAGGCACGGGTACTGCCTCTGTCCCAGCCCGATGAGGAAAGACGTACATCACCAAATCCGGGTTGGGCAGGCGATGAAATTGGCGTTGAATTTCGTTTTGAGCGGTGCGGGTGTAAGACGTCTTCGAAGATGGGACCAGCGGTTCCGTCAGAGGTCGTCTCAACGCTTGCCGTGCGTCGAGCAGTTGTAGAGCGGCTTGTCCATTCTGTGTGCCGCTGGTTTGTTGGTTCCAGACATCCATCATCGTGCTGCCGTCATGGCTGAGCAGTTCTTCGGTGTTCGTCGCACAGCCAGTTATTGCGGCCGCGATCAGCGCGACCGTCATCGTTTCAATCCAGATCCGTGGTGACATGGCGACCTCCAAGGGTGTGATCGACCTTGCGCCCCTTGGCGTCGTAGTCGAGGGTGAGGGGTTGTTCGATGTGCACGGCAACTTGGGCACCGGGCTCGACGTAGACGGCGGCAAAGGCTTGACCATAGAGCTTGTTGACCCATTGCGAGATGTCTTGCACGCCACTGGCGAGTAGTCGGTTCATGGCTTCACTTCCGGAGATGCCGACAGTGCCCAATGAACTTCCGTTGTTGCCGGCATAGACGGTGCTACCGTCGGACTTGATCAAAGAGGCCGCACCGACGCCGGCGGCGGTGATCAATGCCTGGGAGCCGAGGTATTGCTGAGCATTGCTTCGGCGTTTGCCGGCGACGCAGGGAATGCCGTGCCGATCGCTGATCCAGCCCAGGCCTTCTTGAATGGCACCACTGTTCGATGAGTTTTGGGAGTCGCTGCGGGATTCGTTGCCACTGTCTCCCGGCAAGGTTCGGATGGTGCCGTCCTGAAAGACAAAGGTAACGGAGCGGATTTGCCCCCTGACGCAAGACAGTGTCCAGTCCCCTGATGCAGTGCCACTGACCACCGCACCAGCAACCTCAGGCAGATCAATGCCATTGGCCGTCAGGTTGTCGGCCCCGATCAGGATCTTGAATGGATAAGGATCATTGACGGTTCCATCGATGGGCACTCGGCCGATGAGCGCTGTCATGGCAACTGACCCCATCAGCGTTGCATTCGGCGGTACCGTGTAAGTCGGTTTTACCGCTGAGACGCCCAAGTCCCGGGAGGCGGTGGTTGCCATGGATTCTGCAACATCGCCCAGTGTTTTTTGCGCAGGGCCAAAACGTGCCGGAAAGGTGAGCTCCTGTTCGGCAGACGATCCGGTAGCGTCTTTAGGTTTTGCATCATCTGGTTCAATCCAGCGCATACCGCCATGGAAACCTTGTCTATCACCTTCCTGTAGGCCCAAGCCCACTGGCAGATCCAGGTTGTTGTCCTTTTGGTTCAGGCTATCCAATTGTCGTTGAAGATCCTGCAGCAGACTTTGGGCATTTAGGTCGTCGCGGCTAGAAGCGACACGCTCTTCCTGCATGCGCTGACGTTCTTTCTCCAGGGCGAACTGAATACGTTGTTCGAGCGTGTCTTCAAACTGGCGCAGCTGTTCCGATCCTGCACCACGCTGATCTGTTTCGTTGAGCGACTTCTTCAGTTCGCCACGCAATTGCCTGACCTGCGCCACCAAAGTGGCAACGGTATCGCTCGGCGTATCGCCCTCAAGGCCAAGGGCTTTCATCTCTTCGACAGTGAGTTGGTTTTCATTGTCGACCGGACCGGATGGCGAGACGCTGTTGCTGGGCAGCAGTTTCACCAAAACCAGCAACAGCAGTAGCACCATCGGGATCATCAACCATTTGAGCAGCCCATTACTTTTCATGGTTTTGCTCCACGGTTGTCTCCGGTTCGGCACGGGGCAGGTTGAGGGCTGCGTCGACAGGACTGATGGTCGGCAGCAAAGACTGCGCAAGGCCGCGTCCTCGGGTTGTCAGGTAAAGCACTGTGGTGTCTAGCGACGTGCCTTTGGGGCCCAAGTGGTGATGTTGGAAGGTGGCTGTCGTAAAATCCCCCAGTAACAAACGAGGATCCAGATCGACAGTCGAAACGGTTTGATTGGTCAATTGGATGGCTGTCACCCAATATTCATCAAGACGCCACGCTGCAAGAGCCCTGGCGGCAATCGGCAGGCTCGGAAGCAGCAGGTCGAGCGAAAAGTCGGGTGGTAGGTTGACCCGTCGAACACCAGGCAAAGGTTCGACCGTGCGCAGCGGCGCGTACAGGTTTTGAGCGGCGTAGCGTGTCAGAACCACCGGCACGGGTGTTCGTTGCGACTGCTCTTTGGACTGCCCAGCAGATGTTGGACTATCTGCCACCTTGTGCTGTTGCCCAGTGGGTTGTTCAACGATTCTGATGGGTTCTAACTGCGGCTGTCCGTTGTGGGCAGGTTCGGCGACGATGTCCAGCAGGATCAGCTCGCCAGTAACGGCGTCTTGTAGTTGCAGGCGCGTAGGCTCGATCGGTTCATTGGCTCGTAGGTAAACCGTCCCCGCCGCACTTTGCACACGCAACCTGTCACCCAGCGAGGCTGGTACCCCAATACGTACATTACGTTCGACAAACACCACGCGCTCCTGGCCAACCAGCAAGGGAACAGCCAATGGCAGACGTTCCCAGCGCATGACTTCCACGGCTTGGCTTGTTGCAGTACAGAGGTTGAGGGCGAGTCCTAAGGAAACAGAAATCAGCAACGGCTTCATGAGGCATCTCCCAATGGACGATCCTGATTCCGAGAGGCAGGTGAGGAGGTTGTCGGCATTACGATGCGTTGGGGGGAGCCGTCGTAGCAGTCCAGTGCGAGGCCGAATGGATTGAGTTCTGGGTCGATGTCCAGACGTACCACCTTGATGGGGTAGCGAACGAGTGCGCGTTTGATCTGTTCGGCACCGTAGTATTCGTCTGCATTGACGTCCAGGGTGACAATCCAATCTCGATCCGAAACCACTTTCACACGCGTTTCTGGATCATCCCCATAACCGCGGCCGGGAATTTCGTATAAGCCCCGCACTCGTTTTCGCAGCTCGCCTGATCGGCGCCGTTGGTCATAGTCATGTTGGAAAAATGAGCGACATTCTGGCGTGAGGTACGCCTTCAGTGATTGCAGGTTTCGGCTGTAGTCTTCCTCGCCATCGGCGGGCCAGCGGTTGAGTTGCTGGAATATGTAGAAGGTGAATGCGTAAACGGACTCGGGTGGTACTTCCCACCACTTGCGGGTACTGCCGGATCGCAAATCTGGTGGCACATGGATTGTCAGATCACGTGGTGCACTCCACCAACCCGCACCCAGCCCCAGAACTATGATGAATAGGGCTGCGGAGATTAGACGCAGCGTCTTCACGTGGGATTGCAGGTGCAGTACCTCGTTTTTGAACCGGCTCATGCGCCACCTCGCCGTGTCGACCAGTGCCCGGAGTGGGTGATCAGTTCATGCGTGCCCAACTGACAGGCCAATCGAGGGTAGTGATTGGCCAACCACCACTGGATCTGTCGATGCAGCCATGTCCCAGGGCGACCACGTTTTTTACGTCGTAACAAGCCGCCACCAATGAACAGGCCTGCGGCAATCGACAGCACGATGGAGGTGGGTATCACTGCAATACTGCTTGCCAGCCAAGCCACAGGAATCCCTAGTGCGAGTCCTGCGCTTGCTGACAATCCTGTACATATCCAGAGTTCATCAGCGGTCAGTCCTCGAACGACGATGGGCTGTCGGTTCAGGCGATGGGGAAGGAAGGTGACGGTGCCCTCAGGCGTATTCTGATAAATGGATTCCATGATGTCGTCCTCACAGAATTCCGGTGGCTTTGGTCAGCAACCAAATACCGACCACCAACATGACAGCGCCTACAGCAATGCTCAGACCGAACTGCCCCCAAGTAGAACGCCCCGTATGAATCTCCGAGTATCGGGTGTAAGCGTGGTAACAGACGCCAATAAACATGGAGGCAACTACCAGCAAGGCCACCAGCATGACGATGTCGTATCCATAGTTTTGCATCGTCTCCATGATGCCTTTGCCGACACCGCGGGAAGGGTCCTCCATGGTTGGCAACTTGCCTTTGGCCAAGGCGAGGGAGGGGAGCGTTGTACCGTAGGTCGCAATGGCTATGGCGGGTCGTTTGAAGTGCGGGGAATACCAGTTCATGGGAGGGAATTCCATTGGCTCATGAAAGGAGGACAAATGTCAGTACCAGGTACATCGCGGTGAAGCGGATCACCACGCCCAGGAACTGTCGTTGGTTCAGGCGTTGCTCAGCCCAGCCCGAATAAGCCGTGCGTATTGCCCAGGTGCCCCAGAGCAACATCGTGGCAAAGACAGCGCAGGTCAGCGCGGAAGCTGTGATCGAAGGGGTAAAACCACCGTTTGCCTGGAAAGCTGCAATCTGTGCGGCAGTCATCGGGTAGGTCCCGTTTCATCGAGGTAACTACCATGCAGGGGAATAGAGTCGCGAGGCGTTGCGCGTTGGGGGGTCAGGTAGTGTTGGATTCCGTTGCTCACGCGGTGGATGTCAGCGCGCAAGCGGGCATAGTTGAAGCGATAGCGTGGTGATCCTTGATCACTCAGGGTATCGCCTGGGATGGCAAGACGATCAATTGCGTTCAGCTCACGCAGCAGCGTTGCTAACCGGATGTGTTCGTCAGATACCTCGTTAGCTGCCGCTGTGGTTTCACCCAGAAGAGTGAAGAGCAATAAAGCAGTCTGTAAGGTTCTCGGGGATAGGCTGTTGATCATGGTTGAGCTCGTTCTGTCCAATCAGACGGCCCAATACTGCAAGCGGGTGAAATCCCACACTGCAATCAATCGGATTTTGGTAGATCCCGTATTGCGAAATTGCTCAGGGAGCTAGAAGGTACGACTACGCGCCATCATTGATGAATTTGTGCAAGATGATTCGAAGATGGGACGATCGTTACCGAGGGCTATAGATATTTCTTAAAGCTACTTGCTGTGATCGCAAGGGCTAGCCCCAAGAAAATCGCACTGGGGAGCAGGATCAGAACAGCATTCACGCTGATCGGTAATGCCAAATATAAAACCCAAGGCCATGTGATCAATGGCATCACGCAGGCTTTGGCTCGATGGTAGATGTAGCCCGACTCACGGCCTGCACCAAAACGACGAATGTCCCTGCGCACTAGTCCATCCACCAGTCCGATGAAGGCTGCAATCACGAACAGTGGCAGCGTCAGAAACAGCACCAACAGTCGAACAGCGAACACCAGCACGGTGTAAGCCGCAGCGATCAAGCCGTTCTCCAAATGTGTATAGATTGTCCCGACGTAATATCGGGCGGTTCGCGCACTGTCATATTGAGCTGCACGGGCATTCTGCGATGTGTTCTGCACCCACTTGGCGATACCGGTTTTGACCAACACCCCGTCATGCGCCATCTGGACGAGTGCTTGGGTGGTACGACCGGGCTCCTGCACCAGCGCGCTTCGGCTGAAGTCCTTGGACAGCTGGGCCAGTTCAAACTCGAACATTTGTTGTGAATGCCGCCAGCTTTCCTCGGGCCAGAAGAAGTACATACCTGCACACTCAATCACAATGCTCAGCATCAGCGATCCAAATAGCAGGCCCACAAACCGAAAGGGCAGCGTCAGCAGGCCAATCAACAGTCCTTGTTGTCGCTGCTGCTGACGTTGAGCCGTGGCTGCTGAATCACTCATTCATCTCTCGGTTCATGCTGTGTGGCTTCTTCGAGAAGATCCGCGGGCAGTGGCGCATCTTGATCCTGATTCGCTGTCGGACTCCACCAGTCATTCGCCGCGACATAGCGTTTGCGCATGTACCCGGCCATCGTTTGCAGATCCTTGGGCATGACTTCATCAGGATCCGGCGCGGGCAAGGGCATACGAATTTTCCAAAGCTGACCTCCCTCGATAAGCCCAAAGGCCTGTCCTTTGGGCAAGGCCACTACGTGCGCTGGTTCAATCATCGGAACGCTGGTCGTAGTGACCCGATCTTGAGTGTTGGAGGTGAAGGCGGTGTTGCCCTGCGGGTCTGAGCTGTCAGTGGCTGCGCTCATCACCGACGTTGTGTAGACCTCGACCTTGGGCAATTGCTTGGTGAGCAGTTCAGCTGTCGCGGTTTCACGTACTCGTAGCATGAACAGATTGTTGAAGTTGCCGATGACTTGGCCAGCCTTGGCACGATTGCCGATCCGCGCCTCGATGTCGCTGAGGGTCTGAGTGTAGGCCGTCACCTGGATGCCGGCGCCGCCACCTTTGTTGATCATCGGGATGAACTCGTCGCCCATCAGTTCGTTGAATTCGTCGGCATGGACATTGATGGGGATTTTCTTGTCCGCCGAGGCCCCGGGTAGTCCGTCATCAACTCCAAACTTGTAGATGTGGCCTGCAACAGACACCAGATCAGAGAACATCGAATTGCCGACGGCAGACGCGACTTCAGAGTCGGACAACGCATCGAGGCCGACGTAAACCACGGCCCGTTTACGGATGACCTGCATCCAGTCAAAGATCGGCCGCGGATCCTCCAGATCCACGTAGTCCGGTGCCAACAGTTGCGCAATGTCTCCGGTGGTAAGTTTTTCCAACAGCGGCAGGAGCGAGGCTACGATCTTGTCGAAGTAGGTGCGGTCATAGCGCACGGCTGAGCGCAGTCCATCGAGAACAGGATCATACAGCCGCGCCTGGGACAGGTATTGCTCAATCGCCACTACGCGTTTCTCGCGCCCCATCATGTTTCGTGGAATGTTTTTCTCGTTGAGTTTGGCCTCGATCTGCACGATGACTTCCCAAGCCTTGGGCTCGTGTTCGGCGAAGAAGTACGCGGCGTATTCGATGAACAGGGCATCGATGTTGATGACATGACGCTGGATCAGCAGGTAATCCGGTCGTTGTCCCAGTTCTACCAATGCCCGGGCAATGATGTTGACGAAGCGCCAGGCAAATTCCCTGAACGCCGCAGAGTTGCCTTCGCCTGACAGTTGTCCGGCAATTCGGGAGGCCACTTCGGTGATTCGCCCGAACCGGCCGATCGCGTTGTAGCGGGCCGAGATCGAAGGTTGCCCTAGGTGAAATACATAGAACTCACCGTCACGGCCCGCCCGCTTGGCTTCGACGTACATGCGCTTGAGTAGCTCGGCATCGCCCTTGGGGTCAAAAACGATGCAAACCTCGCCACGGCGAATGTCCTGGGTAATAAATAATTCGGCCAGTCGGGTCTTGCCGACACGTGTCGTGCCTAATACCAGGGTATGGCCAACGCGTTCACCCAAGGGCAGGGTGACATCGACCTCTTGGGGCTCGACAGCATGGAGCCTAGGCAATCCACCCACTGGAGGTAATGGTCTGACAGGGTTCAGCGGGTGATCCATGCCAGTGAGCCGAGGCAGTTGGCTCAGCGGGTGAGGTGCAAACTCCAGTCGTGCTTCTAACCGGCGCGCCAACTGGTACAGCACAGAGGGCTCAATGTACTTTCGGAACTCAGGTCGGTAGGTCTGCATCAGCCTATGGGTGTGACGTTGATCCCAACGAAAACCCTTGCCGACAAACAAGCGTTGATGACTGACAGGGATCTCACGGCTGGTCATCACATAGCGCGGCAGGCGCCTCATTTGCCGGCGATAGCGCAAGACAGTGCAAGCCTGCTTCAGGCGAACCGCACCAAGGGCGGTGCAAGCGAGCGCGGCGCCTGTCCCAATGGATGGGGTGAGCGCAAGTGACCAAGGGGCTGCGAGGCATAAAGCGGCCGCTGAACCGCACACGGCAACGCTGTACAGTTCAACGGCCGGTCGCAGTAGCGTTTCAACGGCATGGGACTGCGTCATCCCTACTGCTCAATGCTGCTGGCTGTGATCAGCACAGGATAGTGCCGAAGATTCAAGCGCTGGGCCAGGTCATCTGCTGATACTGGGGAGAGCGTCAGTCCCGGGGCGGCCTGACGAAGGTTCAAAAGTGCCGCCTTGGACTCGATGTTGACCACCAGCCCTACAGCTTTCAATTTCCTCAACAGCGGTAGTCGCTGCTTCAACCACGTCCGTGAGCGAGCGTCCTCGCCGATCAGGAAAAACGCTGGTAACCCCACGGCGTCCAAGACGCGGCGTTGAACAGTGCCAGGTGACAAAGCCTTCGAACGGACCGGCAACATGTCGTCTTCGCTGTAGCGTGCCTCTGCGTGCTTGGGTGTGATCACTTCAGCAGCGCACCAGTTGCAGTTCATTGCCCAAAAAGCACATACCCATGCATAACGTGTTTTCATGGCCGGTAGCTCCCTGTCCAAGCCAGCTGATTCAGATGCTTGCTGACACTGCGTCGATAACGCGCTGCCAAAGGACCGCCAGCAGGTCGGTGGAAACGACCCGCAGCAGCCAACCAGTCTTCACCGTTGCGGTATTGTTCGCGCAAAATGAGTGCTGCAATTGCAAGGTTTCTATGAGGGTGTAGCAGTTCACACGGGTGTCGGTAGAACCGCCTCTGATGGCCCAGGTTGATTTGGGTCAGGCCGGCGTCAATCCGTGTAGCTGGGTGGTGTTTCAAGGCCTGCTGCAGTGCTCTGCACGCGTCAGCCTGTTTTTCGAAGTACAGAGCGGTTCCTGCGATATTCAGCGTCCAGGGCCAAGGCAGACGCCGACCTCGCAACGCAACGCCGCTTTCTTGCAACGCCACGGCAAACAGCACATCCGAAGGAACCCCGGCTTGCCTGGCTGCAACACCATAGGCCGGTGGAGGAGCCAAAACAGGTTGGGCGACAGACTCGGGAGCAACGTTCAGAAGAGTGGCATAACTTAAAAGGCGCAGCAGTATGCTGCGCGGGTTTACTGACGCAGCCATTTGCCATTCACCTCGTGCATCACTGCCGGCAACTCGCCTCGAGCGCCGATTGATACCCAGCGCCCATTGTCGTGATTGATTGTGATGGATCCGTCACGGATTTTGATGGGATTGATGCCGACTTTCTGGGCCCATTGGCGGATGCGTTTGTCGTTTTGTTGACTGCCAACAACGTAGAGATCGAACGCTGAGCCTGAGGTCTGCAACTGTTTAACCCGATGTTCACATTCAGGGCAGTCGTATCGGACGAAAACCGCTTTTCTCTCGGTCGCCTTGATCGTCAAGGGACTGTTCATGGGGGGAAGGTTGACTAGTGCCATCCCCGGGTACCGATCTTTCCAAGCCAGATCATAGGCTCGCTGGTAGGCCAATAATTTCTCAACGCGCGCTGCTTCAGCGTCCACTTGAAGCAGTGCATAACGCTGCCGCTCAATATCCGTACGTGCCTCAATTCCTAACGCGCTCAAAGGGTCAAGGTTTGGGGAGTAGGTGCCCAATGGGCCCTGCATCAGGGTTCGAAAGCGATCGAGCTCTTCTTCCCGCAAACCCCACTGCTGAGCCAGCAACGCTTTATCAATCGGAAAAGCATCATCTGAGTGGTGTTTACTGTTGGTTTCTACCAAGATTTTTGTACTGGGCTCCTGCGCATGAGCACCGGAGAACAGCGACAAGAGCATTGGGGGCAGCAATAGCAAACGGGACATGATCGCTCCTATCGAATATTCAGGCGATGTGTCACGCCATCGGCAACAAACACTGCGGACTGTTCGTCAAAGCCCTCAAGTCTCCAACCCGCGTAGGACTCTCCAATCCGCATGAGCCGACTTTGATCCAGTGACTGGGTTCCCACCGGGACAATGGACAGGAAACGTTCACCGCCACGCAGCTCCCAACCGAGAATCTGGAAAGATGGCTCAGCAGGTTTTTTCGGTTTGCGGGGAAGGGGGGCGGGTTTATTTGGGACCGGCAAGTGCATCAGTTGTTTCTGACCAGACTCGAGCTGCAGTACGCGCTGTAGCAGCGCTTGCAAGTCCGTTTGAGGCTGGTGGGTGGCAGCCATTGCCTTCTCTATGTCGGTGATGCGTCCGTTGAGGGCTGCAGACAGATCGGTCATTTCAGTACGAGTCACAGCATTTGGAGACTGCTGTGCATTCAAGATGGACAGCTCCAGTCCCATGACTCGATCTTCAAGGTGTTGAAGGTCTGTCGAGTCAGCTTGCTCTACAAGACGCTGCGTTAGTTCCGATAGCGATATCTGATGAGAGATGAGCGTGCAGCAGGCCACCGACAGCAGTAGGGGAGGCGTCCAGCGTAGAAATCGTGTGCGAAGTGTTGTGTTGGAGATGGTGGAATAAATCATGGGGTTGCCTCCGGAGGGACAGAAGCGATCGCAGAGATCCCGGCAGGTACGCTGCCAGCCGACGGGATGAAACAGATCTGGCGAAGACGTTCGTTGGCCTGTAACGACCAAGCAGGGCCGGCGAGCATCTGCAAAGCATCGCGCAGCACCATAGGGCCCAGCTTCAGGTGAGCTGCCGGAAGGGGGAGTGCGAACAGCATCGCGTTTTCAGGTGTGCTGTCACAAAGTCGATATCCCGATCGCAACAGGACATAGCTCAGAGCGTCACCGACCGAGATGAACCAGGTAGAGGGAAGATCGATATCGATGACTTGCAGCAAAAGGTTCTGCTGCGCGGCTTCTGGTGCCAGCTCAACCAAGGTGTAGCGACCGTAGCGTTGGACGGGAATGTAATGCTCTGAAGGTCGTGGTGCAGCCTTCTCCACCGCCGGCGCAGTGGGTAGTAATTCAATGGTTTGACAGCCCGCAAGCGTCAGGCTGTTCAGCAAAATGAGTGGGATAAGGCGAGCATTTGGCAATGGCATACGCTGGGTTCCTGGATGTGATCCGAGGAACATCTCAAGCGGGCGTCTCGGTGGCAGCGAACAATCTGGAATGAGGAGTCACCCGATTCAATGTCACATAAAGAAAAACGGCCCCCGAGGAGGCCGTTGAGATCAATGTTTGAAGTTCTACTAATGCCTGACCGCAGGCTTCAGTATTCTTCAGGCAGAAGAATGGTGGTCACGCTGCGATCTGCTTCGGTGATGATCCACAGCTTCAGCCCAGGTTCGACGTCGTAGACGGACATCAGTCGATAATCTGATATCAGCGCCTCTTCGTTGAGCTGACGATCTTCGTCGCAGATGTCCCCCCAGTCGCCTAGCATGTGACGGCCGAAGTAGTGAAATGGATCTAATCGCTTCGATCTCATCAGTGCGTCGACACCCGGTGTTATAACCAAAGCGCCGAGCTCGGACATTGGTTTGGCCGAATCACCAAACTTGAGAATAATCATGGTCTGTTTCCTTTTCAAAAATGAGCCATGACACCCCCCTCTGGAGTCATGGCTCACGAGGGTGGGTAGAAAGACTGAACGTCTTCTATGAGTTACTACATTGAGGAAAAACCAAGAACCGTTGCCGGATCTGAAATCAAACTGCGGGTTCCGCTTCGGCCACTGGCTCAGGCGGGGTGTCCCCTATGGGCATTGAATCTTCAGCGGCGGGTTCACGTTTGTGCACCATAACGCCATCGATCTTGATCCAGTTCAACAGGAGTAGCCGGGCCTTGAAACTGACACCCAATTGCCCCTTGTTGATGCCTTTGGAGTAAGTGAAGGTATCCACCCAGGGATCTCCGAGGCGAAAACCGACCAGGACTTTGCGCTCTAGCTCAACGGCTTTAGCGCACCGGCGAATCAGATCTTTTGCTTCTTCGCCTGTGACACGTACATCGAAGCGCCGATACTCCGGACCGTCGGTAGGACCATTGAGCGCTGCGATGTCGCAAGCTAGAAACGATTCGCCTTTCTTGAGTTTCACCTCGCGTATGCGATTGAGATAACCCAGTCCAGTGATATGAAGATCGAAGTAAGTCACTTCGGAAAACGCATTGCTCATGACGTGCCTCCAGGCTGGAGAAAGCAGGTGGAGGCTCGTCGCCCCAAGGGGACTGTTGCCCCCGATAGGTGATTGGAAAAAATGACCCAAAGGGAAAACCTATGGTTTGTCCCCATGAACAAATGGCTGGGTTACCAACCGTGATAGTGCATGATCAGTGAAGCGATGACGTCGCGTCGCTCAAGGTCTAGAAGACCCAGGTCGGCTAAACCTCTGATCCCCACCCTATTGAGTAGAGCGCTGCCTTCTTCGGTGTCGTAGAAGCTGACCAGAGCTGCAAGGAATATCCGCTCATTGGTGCTCAGTACATCAATGGCGTTGTTGATCATCAGCAGATTGGGACGTAGATCCCACCTGCAATTGCTCTTGTCGAAACCGGTTTTTGTTCCGTCACCAAAGTAGGTGGGGCCGGCTAATGAAACACCTTGTTTCCAGGCAAAGAGAAAGGCTGCCGCTGTGCTGTCGAAATTGATTGGCGGTTGAATGATGGGCGTGTGCTGGGACAGTGAGGAAAGCTGAGAAACGGTTGAATTTTTCATGAGAACAACTCCTGATGATCTGAGTAAGGTCCAAGGGACTTGCACGATGTAATGACAGGCATCGACGCCTTTCAGGGCGCACGTCCGCAGAAACGATGCTGGGCGGACTGGCATGGTCAACGTGAGCCAATCACGCCGCAGCCCTGAAGACCTCGGCTGCCTGGGCAGGCACTGATCCGTGATCAGTGATGCGTAACGAAAGAGTGTTCCTCGTGCGCTTACCTGTCAGCGATCAATACCTTCATGCGCTTGCCCTGATTCCGATAGCGTTGCCAGGAGTCGTTTGCCAAGCCAGACAAGGCAGGGCACCGCCATGGTGTTGCCAATGGCCGTGTAACGAGGCCCGTCAGCGGCCATCAGCATCCAGCCGCTTTCCGTGATTTCCCACAAGTCAAGCGGGCGGCTGCGGCTTACGCGCCTGATCGCGTAATGGCGTCGAGGGATCCTGGTATAACCACTGGGCAGACCTTGCAAGCGTTCGCACTCATTGGGGAGCAGGCGTCGGGCTCTGTGACGGATCGGAATGATCCGCTCTACTTCATTGTCACTGGCCTCAACGCATTCAGTGTTCAAGCACTGGCCCTCATCCCCGGTTGCGCAGACGACTATGGCAACGTCGTGATTGCAAGTCAGGGTGGGGCAGCACTCCAATGCGGCTTCAGCACCCCCTTGGCCGTTCGCCATGCCATAGGCGTTGTTGAAAGCATGGGCGCGCACTAGTCCATTGTCCGTTTGAGTGCCAGCTCCAGAAGGCGAGGCAATATTCGTTTCCTGCGTTCGGTGCGGCGCAATATCCCGGCGCGGGCTTTCGGACTCAAAAAGTACCGCGGCGGGATCAAACCCTGCTCGAGCACTTGCGACAAGGAACACACGACGGCGTCGTTGGGCCACGCCGAAATATTGGGCATCCAGTACGCGCCAAGCGATTGTTCTTTGGGGGCCAAACACAATACCCGCGTGCGACCACGTCTTCCTTGGCGGCTGAAGTTCCCTTTCTTCGCCAGCCAATGCTGCGAGAAAGCAGCCAAAGGCATTGCCTTTGTCGCTGAGCACACCGGGAACGTTCTCCCAGACAATGATGGATTGCGGTTCGTTTCGACAGATTCGGACTTGGTCGATGGCATTGGCTAACTCCACGTATTTGAGGCTGAGAATGCCTCTGGGATCCGCCAACCCTGCACGAAAGCCGGCGATGCTGAAGGCCTGGCAGGGTGTGCCCCCAATCAGAATGGGCGGAGCAGGTACGCTCTCATTGAGCACCTGACTAACCAGTTGTGTCATATCACCCAGGTTCGGAACCTCAGGGTAGTGATGCGCCAGTACTGCACAGGGAAAGGGTTCGATCTCGGAAAACCAGGCTGGTGTCAGTCCAAGCGGTCGCCACGCGACGCTGACCGCTTCGATGCCGCTACAGACACTGGCGTACTGCAGGTGGATGGAGGGTTGATTCATGGGCTATGTCCTTTTCAGTGCGCCTCAATCACCGGGCAATGCAGTGCAGTGCCTGGCGCGGCGCGATAGTGGGAAAGGGACAGAGGTGCCGAAGGTCTGACCTTCGGCTGAAAACAGAGAAGCCACCGGTAGGCTGCCGCGGGCGTGTGGCGGTCGTCATTGCCAGACGCCGTGACAGCATTCATCCCCGATCCTTTATCGTGGCGTGGATCGATATCGTGAGGCACACATCCGTGTACAAAAGGAACCCGTTGTTTGACCGGCGGGTGCCGGCACCGATTACGTCCACCCTGAAGGGTCTCCTGATCGCCTTGATTGAAAGGCGCTCAGGGGATCCTTCAAAATGGGTCTTTTCAAAGACAGTGATGCGCAGCAATTGCAGCAGTGACGAACCGTTCCTTCACGTCGCCGATCAAATGATCGGATTAAACGCGCACACTGTTTCAGAAGGCGATAGGTGCTTGGGCAAGGTCGCTCAGTAGCTTTTGGGCTTTGAACGACGTGGCTTTCTGTGGCTTGACGCAGAACCTGTTTTGGCGACAACAGGTAGCACGCCTTTACACTCTGGATACCGGGTGCATGACCAAAACGCACCATGCTTGCCGTGACGTTGACGCATTGATGCACCGCACAATGGACAGGTTGGGCCGCCAGGCGTATGGATCGACAGCGTCGTCGTCCGATAATGCTCGACCAACTGTGTGATCCAGGTCGTTTGCTTGGCGATGAAACTGTCCAGAGTCATTTGACCGGTCTCGATCATATCGAAGGCCTGTTCCCAGATCGCGGTGGTTGCCGGGTCTGCGATGGCGGAGGGAACCGCATCGATCAAGGTGGATGCTGCCTCAGAGGCCCGGACGGATTGACCCTTCTTGTACAGGTAACCTCGGCTCAACAACCCGCTGATGATGTTGGCCCGTGTTGCTTCTGTGCCGATACCCGTCGTGTCCTTGAGTGTCTGCTTCAGCCGTGGGTCAGTGACAAGTTTGGCCACTCCCTTCATGGCTTTGATCAGTTCGCCCTGGGTGAGTGCTTTCGGTGCCTGCGTCTTGAGCGCCCTCAACTCCACTTGTTGCACACTGCAACAGCTGCCAGAGGTCAATGGGGGCAGAATCTGGCTTCGTTGTGCTGACTCCTCCTCACTCGTCGCAGGATCACTTTCTAACACCCGACGCCAGCCCGACTCCACGATGTGTTTACCGTTGGTTTGAAGCGTGTGTCCACCACAGGTGAACTGCACACAGGTGCGGTCGTATTCGTGGTGGGGCAGAAACTGGGCCAGGTAATGTGCACGGATCAGTTCGTAAACGGTCCGTTCGCTCTCATTCAGAGCTCCCATCCTAAACGGCTCCAGCGTCGGGATAATGCCATGGTGCGCGCTGACCTTATTGTCGTTCCAGGCGCGCGAGCGCTGCTGTCGATCAACTGAACGAGTCAGTGCTTCCACGCTCGGGTCGCTAATAATCAACGAGTCCAAAACCGTCGCTGCCTCAGCCAACATGTTTTCGGGCAGATAACCTGAATCAGAACGGGGATAGGTGGTGGCCTTGTGGGTTTCATACAGCGATTGCGCAATATCCAGCGTCTCCTGCACACCGAGTCCGAATCGCCTCGAGCAGACCTCTTGGAGCGTGCTCAGATCAAAGGGCAGTGGCGGTACCTCTCGAATGCGCTGCGTCTCCACTTCGATCACCTGCGCGTCCTGAGCTTGCCGAAGGCTTTGAAGTGTCTGGTGCGCCACGGCCTGTCGAATGCAGCGACCAGCATCGTCGGTGGCATTTTGCGGTGCCTCCCATTGTGCCAAAAATGACTGTCCCAGGCGCGACAGACGAATGTCGATGACCCAGTAGGGCACCGACACAAAACGTTCGATCTCCCGATCGCGGTCAACCACCAGCCGTAACGTTGGTGTTTGCACGCGTCCCACCGACAGCACCCCTTGGTGGCCACTTTGGCGTCCGAGCAGCGTGAACAATCGGCTCATGTTCATGCCGATCAGCCAGTCAGCCCGTGAACGGGCGAGGGCGGAGTAATACAGTCGCTCGGTTTCATCTGCCGGTCGCAAGCTGACGAGCGCTTTACGAATCGACGCTTCGTTGAGCGCCGACAGCCACAATCGCTGAATTGAACCTTGGTAGTGGCACAGGTCCAGTATCTCGCGGGCAATCATTTCGCCCTCTCGATCAGCATCGGTTGCGATCACCAGCTCGCTCGCCTTAGCCAGCAACTGTTTGACGATCTTGTATTGGGCAGCAGTGTCCGCCTTGACGTCCATACGCCACTTGACCGGAATGATGGGCAGTTGATCCAGCGACCAGCGCTTGAAGCGTTCGTCATAGGCTTCGGGAGGTACTGCTTCAACCAGATGCCCGATGCACCACGTCACACAGATGCCTGAACCGTTGTAGCAGCCGTTACCACGCTGAAGGGCGCCCAGTACCCGGGCAATGTCTTTGCCCTGGGAGGGTTTTTCACAAAGAAAAAGTCGCATGTCATGACCTTGAACAGGAACTGAGATGCGCTTGACGATGACCCAGGGATTGTGGGGCTGCGAGCTTCAAAGCGATTCAGTCTGTGGCCTATTGAGCATCCACGGACACGATGGGGTGGTTGGCAGTCAGTGGTTTTTGCCACAGAAGATTCGTTTTGTGCCGCGAGGCTGGAACAGGATGGACGTCAGTGGACACGTTCTGCACTGAAGCATCTGCACTGGCGCAATGGAGCGGCAGACTGTCGAGTCAGCCGCTCACTTGAGTGATGGTTACGGGTGATGCTCGTCGCTAGCCGTCGAGGTCGGTTTGCCGCCAAGCGTCACGGCGTCGATTCGGTAAGGCAGGATCCCTACCCGACGGGCTTCGATTTTGAACGTCACCCGGGTGTTTTCATCGGCATCCTCCCATTCATCCTTCACGCAGCGTCCCTCCACCAACACTCGCATACCTTTCTGGTACAAGGTGCTCCAACGTTCGACATCGCGGTGCCAGATTTCGACAGGTGCCCAGAAACCTCCACGGTCTTCATAACCATCTTTGACCGGTATCGGATTGTCGAAATACACGTTGAGCCGCAGCAAGCGCCGCGGTTCATCATTACGGCTCGCAAACTCCCGATACTCAGGTGCGGAGCCGATGTTGCCTTCACCAAAAAAATGGGTGCTCATGATGTGCTCTCTTGGGTAATGGCGCGTCGTGTGACGCAGCGTTTATAGACCGCTTCGGCCTGCGCCAACTTGCTGGCGCAGTCATTGCTTTGGCGGGCCAGGGTATGGCTCAGGCTGATCTGCATGTTCAGTACTATTCGATGCTGCTCCAGGGCAAACAGGTCGTTGATCAGCAGGTTGGGTGTGGCGTCGCTTTCCATACACCGTTCCCAGAGCGCTACGCCCATGGACGAGCGATCGGGGTTACGCCAGCGCAGAAAGGTCGTCCCTGTACCAGTCGCTTGCGGGGCCAGTTGGGCTGGAAGCAAATTGAAGGGATAGCGGCGGGTCTGTGTGAGTATTCGCTCTTGCGCCAGGCTGATTAGCTCGTCGCGAAGCGCAACGCATTGGCTGGCGCAGAGCTCCAGACACCCCTTACCTTTAAAAGGCTTTAAAAGGCCTTTTAGGTAGGCGGCGTGTGCCAGTTGCTCAAAGTTGTTTTGATCCAGCGGAGTAAAGTAATGCAGGCTCATCAGCGTTCCTCCTCTTCTGTCGGAGTGAATCCGGGAGAGGCATCGTCATCTTCTGCTGCATCATTGCTGTCGATAGCCGCATCGACGGCGGCGTTTTCATCTGCTTGTGGATCCTGGATTGCTGACCGTCGCGTCATGGGCGGAGCGAAACGTGAACGACGGGTTCCCTCCAGTACATCTTGCGGTACGTCACCAAACCGTTCCCTGGCCTTAAGTGCCGCGGCGTTATTGGCTGCGTAATCATCGCGCTGCACCCCTGAGTACTTGTATTGCTGGGCCAGGCTGAACAGGCTACGAAGGGCATGAGCCCCTTCGTTGAGCCAGCGTTCGAGGGTGTTACGGTCGATCAGGGCGGTGTGATGGGCCAGGATCAGTCGCCGCGCCAGGTCGTCGTAATCTGCTAACAGGTACACCGCCATAAAGCCGAGCTGGGCGTTGACGAACAGTGGAAGATTGACGGGCTGGATGTTGAGGTTTTCTCCTAGACTCAAGGCGGCTGGGACTTCTGAGAGCACCAGATCGACCTGTTCGCGCAGGACATTGAGTGTTCCCTTGGTCTCGTTCAGTTTGCCTTCGATCCGAAGCATCCATGCGTCGGAGTAAGGATCATCCTGTTCTGCACCGCGCTTCATTTTGTTCATGACAGAGATGAAGCCGTTCAGGCCGATAATCGTCGCCCGTCCTTGGGATGAGTCTCGACCATGCCAGATGCGAGAAGCATGATGGGTGTGCAAAGTCAGTTGTATGCTGCTGCGTAACGCACCCAGGTTCAGTTGTAGATCGCTCGCCATAGTGGGGCACTCATGGGTAGTGGAATGAGTGCTCAGCTTTGAGGCATAGGGAAAGGCTGTCAGTGAACAAAGCGCAGGTGGAGTGGGCCTGATTCTAGAAAGGCTTGACTGCCTGGGCATCTATCCCCTGGGGATAGTAGGTTCAGTGATCAGCAGTCAGCGCGAACGTAGTAACCCTTTCAGTTCATCAAGGTAGGCATGAGCAACGGTCGGGTCTCGATCCGCTTTGTTTTCAGATTGTGGATCTTTCTGCGGGCTGCTTGATCCAGTCGCATTGTTCTTGGCTGCCCACGCGGTGAAATGACCTTGCAGCGCTTTCTGCACGATGCCGAACAGATAGCCGGCGGGATTACGCACATGGGTATCTCGACAGCGGGCCGACCACTCATCCAGCACTGCCTGTCGCAATTCGAGGTTCAGTTGCAGCAGTGCGACCTTGGCACCTGCTTGTTGAGCCGGCGTCAGCGAGCCGAATCGGGCTGGAAATGTCAGTTCGCAGACGTCGTGCAGGTGCGTTTCAGTACGTAGTTCTTTTAATGCTTTTGTACTTAACGTACTCGCTGCCTTCGGATGCCGAAGACCGTTGTCGCCAGAGGCTTTGAGACCTGATTCGAATTTCGAAGACAGGCATTTTCCGTTCCGAAGAGTGGGTGAATGGCGCTCTTCGGATAGAGGTACTGTTTTGTCACCGGTTTGCTGCTCGTGCAAACGCAGCGCCAGCACATGAAGGTGGCTGGGTAGCAACTGGGTCTGGACACTTGGATCCTTGCTGATCTCTTCGAGCACAACCAATCCGACCCTTTGAATCCCCTTGTTAGGGTGCTTGAGGGTTTGACTGACCAGACTCATGTACTCCGGATCAATCTGCATGGCCTCAAAGGGAGTCAGAGGTCGGTCATGAAGGACGTATAGGTTGCCGAGCACTCGCCCGGTCCGGGAATCACGTCGTCGACGCGCCAGGCTCAGCCAGCGCGTCAGACGCAGTAGGGTCAGGGTCTTTGCTACGGTTTCATGGGAGGCCACAGCACCGCATGGAACTGACGCAAGATAGTGGCGCAGTTGATCGTAGGTAGGAAAGGCGGTTACCCCATCATCGTTCAGCAAGAGTCGGAAGACTTGCCAGGCGTTACGTTCAAGCGGAGTCAGGCGGGTATCGAGCAACAAAGACCTTGGAACGGTTTCATGCCTGTTACCACTGAAAAGGAATCCATCGCCGTTCGATTGCTCGCTCTGGGCGTGCAGGTTCATCAATGCAGCATCCAGCACCGAGGAGAGGGCAGCAGGGCCTGAGCGGTTCACGACACTAGACCAACCCTTGATCGATCCAGTTGTGCAACGCAGCCCAAATGACTGAAACCGGAAATGTGAGCTCTTCGGCCAGATCAAGTGTCAACGCCAACATGGCCATGTCATCGTCCACTGCAATATCACGTGCCTTGAGTTGCGGATACCAGCGTTCCCATAGCAAGGTGTCCTGCTCCTCACTGAGTACCGGATGCCGCCCCTTGCGCTTGGGGAGCCCGAGTATGTCTCGGCGCAGAGCGACTTCCTGGTGAGTGAGACCATAGAACTTGCTGACCATCTCCGTGCTGGCGCCCAGGCGAAGCATTCGGTCGATCATGGCGATTTCCTGCTCCACATCCTCCACCTGATGGAGAATTCTGCGTAGCACTTGGCGATTGATCTGGATGGTGCACCAAGGTACACGAGCATTGAGCAGTACGCTGATCAACGCCGGCTCCTTGAGGGCTGCCAGATCTTCATCAGCAAACCCCATGGTTTTGCAACGGCGAAGTTGGCCATTACGCAGATCATGCAGTGCTTGCGCAATTACGGCCTGGTTTAGCGGATGAGGTGTCGTCATGAGGCTTCCTGTTATTGCATTACAGTGTCTAGGTCGACATCTGACTTGAGGTCAATCAGGCGCCGTGCCAAACGAATCAACCGGAACAGCTTTACCAGGCTGGCGTCACTTAATCGGTTGGCGTGGGAGCACGGCTCGGTAGAGCCCAGCAGTAGGGCTCCAATTTCCATGGGGATGGCTGTTTTAGGTGTGCTCGTGGTCAACGTTTCCAGCAGGGCTAGCAAGGTAGAGGGTGGTTGATGGTCAGGTGCCGCTTCGAGGCTGCAACGGAACCCGATACCTTCGTCGACTTCAGTGATGAAATCAGCCTGAGAGGCATCCTGAGCAATCTCGCGAGCGAACTGACCGATGTGAATCCGCAGACGCTCAGGCTCGTCCAGACCGGGGTCAATGTTCCAGATATCCGAGATCGGGAAGAGGCTTCCCTGTGAAAACGGCAGGACGTCTGATTGCAGTTTCGGCTCATCCCCGGCGTGTCTGGCCACGAGTTCCTGAATTGACTGCAGGCGGTCATTGGCAAGCGACCCAGGGACGTCCTTATCTTTGTTTTTGGTGTCTGAGGTATTGTTCTCGCTACCGGACGTTTTACTGGCTGGTGCGCCAGGTAGATTGAGTGAAAGGGCAGGTGTTGGCATCTTGAACTGATCTGGCGTTGGAGTGCTGTGGGGCTGGTTTGACAGTGCCTGTTGACGTTTTTCCCCTTCATTCGAAGCCAAGGCCAGCGTGTCGTAGTCAACGCCGAGCCAAAGGGCCATCTGACCAATAAGTTCATCCTGCACTCGCGCTATGGAGAACTCGGCGGCTGCGCAATCAAACATCATCAGGGCTTCATGAAACAGGGACGGGAAATCGATACCCGAAGCTATGCTTTTGGCATGCTGCTCCCAGATCCTTTCACAGGATCGACGCATCACTGCCAGACGTTCAACCTGGTGTCGCCCCAATCCTCCATACAACACGTTGGGAATCGCCGGCAGCAGGTATTGGACGGCATCATGCATGCGGCTGATATGTGACTGTTGGATCGGGTAACCATCGGAGGTCAGACGTCGGGATAACTCTGATTGAGACAGAGAAAAACCACACTCCAACTCGTAAAGTTCTCTGGCTTTCTCAACGCCCAGGGCGCGTTCAATAAAGGTCAGCCCACCGCGAAGTTCATTTTCAGCCAAGTGACCGGTCAATGCGATAATCTCGCCTCGTTTTGGCCAAGGGCGAAACACACACGTCAAGTGAAAATACTGCTCGTTCTTCGTTTCCGACCACAGCTCGCGCAGGATCGATAAACGTGTATTGCCTCCGTTACGAATGCGATAGAACGATTCGCCTGGACGTCGGGTGATCGGCGGGGGAGCGTCCAGCCCTCGACGGCGAATCGACTCTCTGATCTCGTCGTATCTAGGATTACGTGTCACCCGCGGATCAAGGTCGTAGGGCCTCAGGCGATCCAAGGTGATGATCATAGGCGTGTCGACCTCAGGATCGCTCAATGACTCTGATCCCGGCTCCGTCCGTTGAGTGTCCGAAGCGATTGGGTAAGCCTCATTTTGAAGGGGGAAGGTTGTTACCACGCTCATATTCCTCCTCACCCGCGATCCTTTAAACGATCGGCAATCCATTGATCAACTTCCATGGCATCCCAGCCGACGGCTCGGACGCCGAGCCGCACGGATCTCGGAAATTTTCCCTGACTCATCAGATTGTAAATATGGGCACGTTTAAGCCCCGTCTTTTGCTCGACATCCGAGCGTCGCAAAATGCGGTGCTCCTTGTTGGTTATCGGTAGATCCGTTTGTAAAGACATAATGGACACTCCTTGACGCTCGGTAGAGCTTGGTGGGAAGTGGGTATTGGATGGGAGCGGGCATGGCAAATCACTGCAGTTGCAGAATTTGTGTCTGCAACAGAAGCGCTATGACTGGGCACAGAGGTGGCGTTTGGCTTCGGCGAATTTGGCCCACAGCGTGCGCTCGGTAATGCCGGGACGGCCGTTGTGATGCGCAATCAAGGTGCTGATAACTGACTCGAGCGTGTTGAAGGCCGAATAGCGCACCCCGCTGGGTGATTGACCCAGTAGTAACGTCAACAGACCGCCGATGATGTTCAGGTAAGTGGTTTCGGCCCTGCTGCTGAGGTTTGGTTTGCTAGCGCAAGCCTTGATGGACAGGGTTTCACCCTGAACCGTCAATAGGGCTTTCAGTGATTGGATTTGCAGCAGCAACGCTTGAATCGTCCCCAGATCAATTGCCATGTGCTGCTCCAGCTCATCGAACAAGAACGCAGGTTTTTGATTCGGGTAGGCTGTTGTCATCCAGCGCTTCAGATCCACATGTCGGATCGTCAAGTGAGGTGTATTCAGCAAGGCTGGATCGTCTTGGGTGACGCCTTCCTTTCCGTACGGCAGTTCTTGATGACACATCGCGTCGTACAGCCGCTCAATGTTCAGTCCCAACAGCGGCCAATGCGCGAGCGCATCGGCTGTTGGACGTGACATCAGTGCTGTCAAAGTGAGAATGCTCGATTGCTGTTCAAGCAGGTCGCTCCAGCGAATCGCCGCCTCCACCGGACTGTAGTAAACCTTGGTGCCATTTAGTTGATGGTATTGATTCATAAGCCGTTCCGTGGATTGCAATGTCCGTCTATGGAACCGTCGGACAGAGACCAGGGAAAGACTAAATGCGTCAGGCGTGATGCTCGTTTTTCCAGTGGACAGCATCAGACTTTTCGGGTCTCGATTCATTTGCAACGATGGGTTGCTGACGGACGAGTCTTCAGGGCCATGCGGGCCTTCTCAGAATCGATCATGCACTAGCACTGATGTGTCGGAGGTCTGGCTCCAGACTGAGGAAGTCACGCTGTTTGGGCGTCATCACCTTTCATCAACAGTATCCATCTTGGTGACTCGAGTAATGAATCGCTGCAACTGCTCACTAGGGACGCTGGAGGAACGGAGCAGATAGCTGGTCAGCAAGGGCGGATCACCAGCCAATGGTCGAGTGATGATCTCGGTACTCTGACACAGCGCCATTTGCGCTTCACAGACAAGCCCGACTCCATAACCGGCCGCCACCAGAGAGAGCATGACTTCCTGGCTGGACACGCGTTCGGCTACGATCACAGGCGCTGGTGTCTGACGCAGCAGGTTTTCAATCTGTTGGTAGAGCCCGGTGTGGGTCTTTGGATGAAAAAGCACCAGCGGATAGTTCAGCGCTTCTGCCAACGGGATCTGTTTGAGGGCCAGAAGAGGATGGCGCGCAGGTACTGCGACCATCAAAGGTGTCCGCCACATGGCTTGAGCTGCCAAACCCTGACCTACGTCGTTTGAACGCGCGAACCCGACATCGAACAAGTTCTCGCGCAGCCCCTTTAACTGCTGAGAGAGTGAGACTTCGTACAGGCGTATTTCCACCTCAGGTTCTTCTTCTCGACTTTGTGCAAGGATCGCTGACAAACGCTGGGGTAAGACGCCATCTGACAGAGCTATGCGTAATGAACCGCGGTAACCGGCGACGGCTGCCTGTACATTGCAGCGAGCTTGTTCCACGGCCTGAAAGATTTTTTGTACGTCGCTTGCAAGCACTTCCCCGGGCCACGTTAACCGAGTGCCACGCGAGTTTCTGTCAAACAGCTGAGCACCAATCTCTGACTCGAGCTCCTTGATCGTCCTGGATAGCGGTGACTGCTCGATGTGTAAACGTTCCGCAGCTCGCGCGAAGTGAAGCTCTTCCGCAACAGCCATGAAGCCGCGTAGATGGCGAAGTTCCAATAGGATTCCTTAGCGGCCACCCCGGCTGTAGGAGCACAGCGAGGTAGTAGCGCAATTGATGACTTGTGTATCGACGAGGTTGCTACGGTTTTTTTACGATTGTGATTGAAGCTGTTCGAGCAGATCCAACCCATCTTGAAGGGGCAGGTAGGCAGATAGAATCAGTCGATAAAAGTCAGCTTTCTCTGAGTGCTCAAATGACACTGATGTCAACGCTTCTAACAAGCCTGTCCCTGCCCGGATCCGCAGGAGCGCGTTTTCCAACAGTTGTGAGGCGCCAGCATTGGTGTCGAGCAGCACCACCGAAGTGGCGGTTGCATTGGTTTTTAAGGGGTGGTAACGATCCATGTTTCAACAGCTCCTGAGTTATCAACTGAGATCCGAATTAGACGGTTGATTACTTGATGACTTTGAGGGGGCGAGGTGCCGGAAGAGGAGGGCAGGAAGTCATTGGCACTCAACTGTGTAGTACTTTTCAGCAATGGTTGTAGTGCCAAGTCGTCCCTCGATGGGTGGGTAATAAGTGCGTTGTTTCGTAGGTAATATTTGGTCATTGTCCGATGCTGTGCAATTGCGCAAGTTGATCGAAATTGGCGCAGGTTGCTGCTATTTTGGCGTCATCCAGCATCAGCGACTAAGTACTAATTGAATGCGTGAATTTTTCCCTTCCAACTTGAAACACCTTTGCCGTCATTGCCGCTCGATTTCCGAAGTTTGTCGAAAGCTGAAAATTCATCGTGGTCAGTTCAACAAGTACTTGAGAGGAAACAGTTTTCCAGCACCCTTCAATCTCAAGCGTATTTGCGATTTTTTCGGTGTGGAGGAGTATGAAATTGCCTTGCCGACGGAACAATTCATTCGCCTTGTCAGTGACCGGAAACGTCCAACGACACTGTCCCTGGTAACGGCCCCTCAGAGAGCAGTCGAGCACTTGCGGCAGCGGTCTTCACCTCAGCTTCAATCTTTGGTTGGCTATTACCATGAGTATGGTTACTCGATGTCTGACTCAGGACACATCCTGTGTGCACTGGTGAACATCCATGAAGCAGACGGCCACTTCGTGTACGAGCGCAATGAGCGCTTAAAGACCAACATCCTGGGGCGCGAGGATGAGCTCTATCAGTACAGGGGCGTCGCCTACTATCTGGGCGATCGACTGTTTCTGATCGACTACGAATCTTTGGCCTCCAGTGAGATCAATCAAACCATTCTGATTCCCAGTTTCAAGAACCGAAACACTCGTCTCAATGGCCTGAAAATGGGAGTGACTGCGTGTGACCATCGAACGCCGGTGTGCTCGCGTGTGGTGTGGGATTTTCTGGGAAAGGATGTCTGTCGTCTCAATGCCTATCGACGGGTTCGTCTGTACGGTGCTGACGATCAGGAAATAGATGCCGACTTAAAAACGCGGTTGTCCCAGACGCAAATTATTGATGGGTTGTTCCAGATGGTCTGAGAACCATGGGCAGCGAACGAGCATTCTGACGTACATGCAGCAGACAGCAAGTTCCCTAACTTGCAAATGCGTTTACAACCAAGGCCGGCGGCGGTGCGGATATTGCAAATTCCGAGAAAGCCCAAGCATAGCAGCAACAGTGCCCCCAATCGGGAACCTGCTAGGTTGATTGGAGTATGATCAGCTAATGAAGCTGTCACCGGCTACTTTCGACCCAGCGTCATAGACATCCGCCACCGCCATCAGCCGGGCGCTGATGGGAATGTCGTCAGAGGCCAGCCCCTGCCGGAGCCCGGACATCAACAAGTCCATTGTCGATCTGGATAGCGCAATCGCCAAAGCGGTGAGTGCTGCCAAGGCTACTGGCCTGCCTCAAGGGCTGGTCGTATCTCTTGCACGGGCATGCCCAAGTGCAGACGAACGCTCGGGCATGTGAACTAGATGGATGGGAGGCGCCAAGAATTAAGCCTTGCACATTCAGCTTCTGCTTCCGGGCGGGTCGGGTAGGTTGGCTTTAACCGGTGCTTGTCCTGATTGTCGTAAATGTTGAAGCCGCTCGGTGCTGACTTGCAGTAGCAGCGACCCCCTGCATGTGCAGGCTCTGTCTGCGGATTCCACGGTGATCCGGCCACTCATTCCATGAACATCCGGCCACTGATTCCAAGGTGATCCGGCCACCCGTTCCACGCTCATCCGGCCACCCTTAAGGCAGGCAGCAACGCAGGATTAATTCACTACCATCGACCTCTTTTATCGAAGCAGAGAGGTCGTCGTGGAGCGGTTATCCATGCGTAAGATTCGAGAAGTGCTACGTCTCAAATTCGAGGTCGGCCTATCTGCCCGGCAGGTCGCTGTCAGCTTGCAAGTAGGACGAGCCAGCGTCGGTGAGTACCTCAATCGTTTTGCTGCCAGCGGGCTGACTTGGCCCTCTGCGCTAACGGACGTCGAGTTGCAACGGCGACTTTTTCCACCTCCGCCTGCCGTCCCCAGCGATCAACGTCCAATACCCGACTGGGCATGGGCTCATGCCGAACTACGCCGCCCCGGCGTAACGTTGGCCCTGCTCTGGCAAGAGTACCGACTCGCCCATCCGCAAGGCTTCCAATACAGCTGGTTCTGCGAGCACTACCGCCTCTGGGCTGCCAAGGTAGATGTGGTCATGCGCCAGGAACACCGTGCCGGCGAAAAACTGTTTGTCGATTACGCCGGCCAGACCGTACCGGTCATTGATCGGCGAACCGGCGAGATCCGCCAGACCCAGATATTCGTCGCCGTCCTCGGCGCGTCCAGCTACACCTTCGCCGAGGCCACCTGGTCGCAGAAACTGCCCGACTGGCTGGGCTCGCACGTGCGCTGCTTCGCCTTTCTCGGCGGTACATCGCAGATCCTGGTACCGGACAATCTGCGCAGCGGCGTTACCAAAGCGCATCGTTACGAGCCCGATATCAACCCCAGTTACCGCGACCTCGCCGAGCATTACGGCGTGGCCGTGTTGCCTGCCAGATCTCGCAAGCCTCGGGACAAAGCCAAGGTCGAAGTCGGCGTGCAAGTGGTCGAGCGCTGGATCCTGGCGGTGCTGCGCAACCGCCAGTTCTTCTCGCTGGGCGAACTCAACACAGCCATCGCGCTGCTGCTGGATCGCCTCAATCAGAAGCCCTTCAAGAAGCTGCCCGGCTCACGCCGGTCAGCCTTCGAGAGCATCGACCAACCGGCGCTGCAAGCGCTGCCGGAACACCCTTACGTCTACGCCGAATGGAAAGAGGTGCGAGTACACATCGACTACCACGTCGAGGTCGACGGCCATTACTACTCGGTGCCGTATCAGTTGGTGAAGCACCAACTCGAAGTGCGGCTGACTGCGCAGACCGTCGAGTGCTTCCACGCCAACCAGCGCGTGGCCAGCCATCTGCGCTCAGCACATAAAGGCCGCCACACCACCCAAACCGAGCACATGCCCAAGAGCCACCGCGAACACGCCGAGTGGACGCCCCAGCGACTGATCCGCTGGGCTGAGCAGACGGGCCCTAATACGGCCGGTGTCATCGCCTACATCCTCGAACGCCGAATCCATCCGCAGCACGGATTCCGAGCCTGCCTGGGCATCCTGCGACTAAGCAAACAGCACGGCGAAGAGCGGCTGGAAGCCGCTTGCCAGCGTGCGCTGGCGCTGGGCGCATGCAGTTACAAAAGCCTCGAATCGATCCTGCGCCAAGGGCTGGAACGGCTGCCGCTGGCCCAGCAAAACCTGCCCCTGCTACCCGACGAGCACGTCAACCTGCGCGGCCCCGGCTACTACCACTGACCTGAAAAAGGAGCACGAACATGCTGCCCAATCCGACACTCGATAAGCTACAAACCCTGCGACTGCACGGCATGATCAAGGCGCTTGGCGAACAACACGCAACGCCCGACATCAACGATCTCAGCTTCGACGAACGCCTCGGCCTGATGGTCGACCGCGAGCTGACCGAGCGAGAAGATGCACGCCTGACGACTCGCCTCAAAGCCGCACGACTGCGCCATAACGCCTGCCTGGAAGACATCGATTACCGCAGCCCCCGTGGCCTGGACAAGGCGCTGATCTTGCAACTGGGCAGCGGCCAGTGGCTGCGCGACGGCCTGAACCTGATCATCGGCGGCCCGACTGGCGTAGGCAAAACATGGCTCGCCTGCGCGCTGGCCCACAAAGCTTGCCGCGACGGTTACAGCGTGCGCTATCTGCGCCTGCCGCGCTTGATGGAAGAGCTGGGCTTGGCTCACGGCGACGGTCGCTTCGCGAAACTGATGGCGGGTTATGCCAAGACCGACTTGCTGATCCTGGACGACTGGGGCTTGGCGCCGTTTACCGCTGCGCAACGGCGCGACATGCTCGAATTGCTGGACGACCGTTATGGCAACCGCTCGACACTGGTGACCAGCCAAATGCCGGTGGACAAATGGCATGCACTGATCGGGGATCCGACCTTGGGCGATGCGATCCTCGACCGGCTGGTGCACAACGCTTATCGAATCGAACTGAAGGGCGAATCGATGCGCAGGCGCGCAACGAAATTGACGACGGCAGGGACTTCAGACTAACAATGCAAACCTGCGTCGCTGCGCTCCGACTGCCCGGCCGGATGAGCGTGGAACAGGTGGCCGGATGCTGGTGGGCTGAGTGGCCGGATGGCGTGGAATGCGCACTCTGTCTCGGCGGGAATTGCCGGAACAGCAACGAATCTTGGAATCATGATCACTCGTCCCTGATGAAATTGTCCGATGAACTTAAGGCTTAGCGGCTGCTTACAACTAGATCAAGAAACTGAGATCAGTATCCGATGAGTAGTCCGTTGCGTTTGAAATGCAATTGAAGTCACTAATGTGATTACTACTCAATCATGCGATGCGGGAGCGATGAATGACGGTAATGGTGCTGGAGTTCAAGCGCGAGGGCTGGCGAGACGCGGTCAGCACGCTACGCAAGATCGCCGATGACCTTGAGTCGAGCGAGAAGCTCTTGAACTCACCACTGACCCATCTTGTTGTCAGGCCCATTGATTAAGCTTTCGGCGGGCCCAGTCGAATGCTGGTTTTTTGCTAAGTGCCGGACTCGGATGGAATCAAAACGACTAGATCCGTATCGCCTACGTCGACACCCGCCTGCGAAAGCAGAGTTGTAACTTGGCCACGATGATGAGTCTGGTGGTTAAAAAAATGCATGATCAGGCTGTAAAAATCCTTATCGGACACTACACCCTTCATGTTTGCATAATTGAGGGGGCCATCCAGATCGGACTCCGTAAGGGATTGCGCCCATTGGATGATTATTCGATCGAGCCATTCTCGATACGCTGAGAGCTCTCGAAGATTAGAGAACAACAATTGATCGAGGCTTTTCGGATCAGGAAGCTGCCTCACCGGCTCGAGCGCCAAGTAGTTCGTTGGGTGCTGGGCGAATCGCTTCAGCCAGATCGTATCTCCGACCGCCAAGTGGTTTAGGGTCCCGAGAATAGAGCCAAAAAAAGCTTTCCTATCCGCCGAGAGTTCTTCATCGGACAAGCCCCTGGCTGCTTCATAGACCTTGGCGCTCATCCACTCGTTATAGGTTGCCATTAGACAGATATGGCTAGTGCGGCTCATCGTGTTCATCCTATGAGTGGGGATTTTGATAAGCGATCCTCGCTCATCTAAAGCCCAGTCTAGTGCTGGGCTTTGGTATTTCTGGTGGGCAGTATAAAGCCTGGGCGGGCCGAGCTAGATTTTAGTAGAGACGGCGTCGTCAGCTCGGCAAGCACCGGGCTACGGAATCCGCGAAAGCGGGCGCTTCCGGATGGATGGTTGAACGTGTAACTTGTTGATACAAATATGAATCTGTATCATTTAGTTTCATATCAAGGGTGCGAGGGAGTGCATTGCCCATATAAAAATAAGGTCAAGGTAATGCTCAAAATGCTACTCGTGTACGGTCATCTGATTGCCACCTGTATTGCTCTGGGGAGGGTGTTACAGGCTGATCAAAAGCTATGGAGCTGGCGCAAGGACGTGTTGAGCCAGGTACAGCGTGAATATCTCGAGGAGACTCAAAAAATTGTCACGCTCGCGCTATTGGCTCTTTGGGGAAGTGGCTTGCTGCTGGTGCTCCAGGGTTACCTCGATGAGGGGAGCGCATATCTGCTCAATCAAAAGCTCTGGGCCAAGGTGAGTGTTGTCACGCTGCTTAGCCTTAATGGCGCTTTGCTGCATCGAATCGGTTTCCCGCTGCTGCAGAAGGCTCCCTTTGTCTTGTTACGTACCTCCGGCCGCACTCGTCTTGCTCTCTTGGGGGCCCTTTCTATGAGCGGCTGGTTATTTGCCGCTTTCCTTGGGGTAGCTCGAGCGTGGAATCATGCACTGCCTTACTTGCATGTGATGGGAGTTTTTGTCGTGTTCTCGTTGCTTGCTTGTGTAGTGGCGCTGATAGTCGCCAGTGCAGCGGGCGCTATGGGAGAGGAATGGTCACGTACCGGCAGCAAGTGAAGCTGGTTGTGTCGGACATTGATATGTGAACAATGTGCCGCCCGCTAAGGCGGCACAGGCGGATCAAGAGGTTGAATATTCGAGATACAGCCTTTCGAGAGCCTCTTGGTACTTATCTCCCTTTAACGTTTTTTTCAGCACTGCCAGGGCTTCGAGCGCTGAAGCCGCAGCCAGCGCCTCATTATCTCCCCGGTAGGCGGCGCGCAGTCTCGCTGCTGCGATTATCGATTCTTCAGTCGTTGGCATGTGATTGCCCTCGAAGGATTGAATCTCACTGATAGTCGTAACCTTCAACGATTTCAAGGTAAACGGCTGGTAACGTCACTCTTTCACTCGTACTAATCTCTTGTCGAGCGTATTGGCGAGACACATCGCCTCATCGCTCAATGACTTGCAAAAGGCGTCGATGAAGCTAGAGGAGGGGCGGTAATCAGGCCGGATCAACATAACGCGATAGGGAATGGACACATTGATCGGCCGAATGACCAATCCTCTGCCTGACTCCTCCACTGCGGTCAACGGGTTGATAATCGCCACCCCCAACTGTTGCCTGACCATGGCGCAGACCGATGCAGCGTTGGTTGTTTCGATGACGGTATGCCGATTGACTCCGGCCTGACGAAAGTGTTCATCGAGCGTCTGACGATAGATGTCCAGACCCGAAAAGTTGATGAAATCGACGCCGCGAAAGTCTTCCATTACCAGGCGCGACCTGGATAGCAAAGGATGACCCTCTGGCAGAATGCAGACCATGTCGGAACAAAAGAGCAATGCCCCTTGAGTACCTCGTGGTACATGCTCGCCCTCGGTCAATCCGAGGTCGTAACGCTGGGCGCTGAGAGACTCTTCCAGTAAGGGTGATTCCTGTGCCGCAATGCTCAAGCCTATGCCGCTATGCTGTTGTTGAAAGTGCTTACAGACCCTGGGTAACAGCGTCTGGGAGAACAACGGAAGGCAGGCGACGCTCAGTTGGCCATGTTCGAAGCGACGGATCGACTGTGCAACGCTGTTGATTCGTTCCAACCCGATGTAGGAGTGTTCAACCTCTACGAGCAGCATAATGGCCTGAGCCGTCGGTACCAGCCTCCCTCCCTCTCGATCAAACAGCCGAAGGCCAGAGATACTTTCAAGCCGCGCCAGTTCCCGGCTGACCGTCGGTTGGGAAGTCAATAGCAAGCGGGCCGCTCCGGTAACACTACCCGCCTGCATGATGGCGCGGAAGACTTCGATATGCCGTATGGAAATTCCCACCCGGGGCCTCCGTCAATTGATCAATCCCCATATCAAAACTGAATCGATCCGCAAAGAATAGATATTTTATTGAATGCTGGGCGATCGGCATGATGGTTTCTCTCTTTACTTCAGATTGAATACTTCCATGCCCAACCATTCCGCTTTCCAGCAATTAGCCGAAACGGCGAAACAGCACGGCACCCCGCTCTGGTGCTATGACGCCCAGACCATCAGGGCACGCGTCGACCAACTGCAAGGCTTCGATGTCATTCGATACGCGCAAAAAGCCTGCTCCAATCTGCATATTCTCCGTTTGATCCGCGAACAAGGCGTGCGGGTCGATGCCGTATCATTGGGTGAAATCGAGCGGGCGCTGCTCGCTGGATACAGCCCTGCCGGCGACCCGGCGGGCATTGTTCTGACCTCTGATCTGTTCGATGAAGCGACATTGCGACGGGTCGTCGAGCTGAACATTGAGGTCAATACCGGCTCGATTGACATGCTCCGTCAGTTGGGCAAAGAGTCTGCGGGCCATCGCGTCTGGCTGCGGATCAACCCAGGGTTTGGCCATGGTCACAGCCGCAAGACCAATACTGGTGGTGAAAACAGCAAGCATGGAATCTGGCATGACCAGGTTCAGGAAGCGCTCGGCGTGATTCGGCAATTCGGGCTGAAACTGGTGGGATTGCACATGCATATTGGTTCAGGTGTGGATTACGCGCACCTTGAGCAAGTGGGCTGTGCAATGGTCTCGGCCGTGAGGGCACTCGACCACGATATCGAAGCATTCTCCATAGGCGGGGGGCTTTCCACGCCTTATCGTGTGGGGGATGAACCGGTGGATATCCAGCGCTATGCGAACGCATGGCGCCAGGCCAAACAGGACATTGAGGCTTTACTCGCGCACCCCGTACGGATGGAGATCGAGCCCGGTCGGTTCCTGGTAGCCGAGTCAGGCTATTTGGTTACCGAAGTCCGCGCGGTAAAAAAAGTCGGTAGCCGAAACTTCATCCTGGTGAACGCCGGCTTCAATGACCTGATGCGGCCAGCCCTCTATGGCGCCTATCACCAAATGACCTTGCTGGACTCCCAGGGTGTCCCGGTCAGTCGTCCGGAGCACTTTTGTGTAGTGGGAGGCCCCCTGTGCGAATCCGGCGATATTTTTACGCAGGATGAACAGGGTGTCACACCCCGTTTGCTACCTGAAGCACAGGTTGGCGACTTGCTGATCATGCACGATACCGGCGCGTACGGCGCCTCTATGTCATCCAACTACAACAGCCGCACACTGTTGCCGGAAGTGTTGATCGAGCAAGGGCACGCTAAATTGATTCGACGACCGCAGCCATTGTCGGACTTGCTGGCCCTGGAGTTGGGGCTTTAAAAGCCAGGTGGTGATCGAAACAACGGGTTGATGAAATTCTCATGAAGGAGCTGTGCGCGTGAAAACCACTATCGATCACCTTGTTATCGTGGCGCCGGATCTCAATACCGGCTGCGCGTTCGTCACTGACTTGCTAGGTGTCGACCTTCAACCGGGCGGTGCCCATCCACGCATGGGCACCCACAACAGGCTGCTTCGCCTTGGCCCCCAGTGCTACCTGGAAGTGATTGCCGTGGACCCATCAGCCAAACGCCCGGACCGACCTCGCTGGTTTGGCCTTGATCAACGTGCTCTCCACTCGCCGGCGCGCTTGGCGACATGGGTTGCACGGACCGATGATATCCACACTATCAGTGATTCCTGCCACGATATCGTCGGGGATGTCGAACCTATGACACGAGGAACATTGTCCTGGCAAATAACGATACCTGCGGACGGAAGCCTTCCCTTGGCAGGATCAGCCCCCACCCTGATTCAATGGGGACAAGCGCCTCATCCCGCGAGCGCACTCCTAGACAAAGGCTGTTATCTGTTGGCATTGGACGTCTTCCATACGGATCCAGAAAGAGTCAAAGCGATTCTGACGGCCATAAACTTTTCTGGTCCGGTTTATCTTCATCCGCTCAAAGATGCTTCAACACCCTATCTGTTTGCGCATATTCAAACGCCAAATGGCGTAAAAACACTGCCGTTTTCGAGAACGTGAGTCGCGCGGGGCGCTCTACCGTTTGTTCGCTGCCGAAATTCGCCACTTCACCGCCAACGCCAGTGCCGACCTCGGCGAGTTCAGCAAACCACTGGACGCTGGCGTGGACACCCTCGGCTGGTTGAACAGATTCAGGGGCGGCTTGAAACCGTCCAATAGGAAAAGGTTGGGCTTTTTCATGCCCAAAAAACGATCAGTCGTCACTCATTCCCCGGCTTTCGTCGATTTGATGAGATTGTTGCGCAGCTTCACGATCGCATTCTGCATCTGCGTGAACTCGTCCGGTGTCAGGCCGGTTGCGTCGGAGAGGCCCATTTCGGGACGGCCTTCGCGCAACTGTCGACCACTCTTTGTCAGACTGATGCGCACCTGCCGCTCGTCCTCGGGATCACGCTGCCTCTGTAGATAGCCCATCGCTTCCAGCTTTTTCAGGATCGGTGTGAGCGTGTTCGATTCGAGAAACAGCTTCTCGCCCAGGCTGCCCACGGTTTGATTGTCTTCCTCCCATAGCGCAACGATGGTGATGTATTGCGTATAAGTGAGCCCCAGCTGCTCGAGTATCGGCTTGTAGGCCTTGCCGAAGGCCAGGTTCGTGGAATAGACCGCAAAACACAGAAAGTCGGAGAGCTTGGCGGGAGCCGTCTTGTCGGTGGGTTTCATGTGCTTCCTCGTTGGCCAAAGTTGAAGGCTCGCAAAGGCAAAATATACCGCGTATGCGATTGTATCGGAACAGCTCTGACTTTCGACTGTGGCCGATTCGACAGCACGTCGAACCGGCCATGCGGTGAATCATGAGGTGAGGGCGTTTATGACCACGTCGATATTGCCTCGCGTCGCCTTCGAGTACGGGCAGATTTGGTCGGCGGCGTGCGCGAGCTCCGTCGCGACGTCTTGCGCCAAGCCCGGCACGCGCAAATTCAGCCGCGCCTGGAGGAAGTAGGCCGGACCGGTCTGGCCCAGATCGACCTCAATATCGACGGACATATCGGGCGCAAGCGTCACCTTCATATTTTTCGCCGCGAGCTCGACAGCGGCGGTGTAGCAAGCCGACCATGCGCCGGCGAACAGCTGCTCTGCGGTTGGGTGCGGGGCAATGGCTTTGAACTCGTGCGCCAGTTTCGCGTTTCCAGGCGACGAGAGCTGGATGTCCAGGCCACGGGAAGAGTTGCCAGCGTCGCTGAACGTCGTGTGGGTTTTGCCTGTCATCAGGACTTTTTCGATTTTGCTCATGGTTGAGGTCCTCAAAGTGTTGAAGGGTTTTGTGATTCGCATACGCTTAAAGCGTATGCGACATATATGCCATATCGACAGTGCCAATCGATATCAACGCCGCGCGGTGCGTCATGCCGTGAGGACGTTCAGGGCCACGTCAATGTTACCCCGCGTCGCTTTCGAGTACGGGCAAATTTGATCTGCGGTATGCGCCAGCGTCGTCGCGATGTCGTGCGCCAGACCCGGTACGCGCAGAGTCAACCGAGCCTGGAGGAAGTACGCCGGACCGGTCTGACCCAGATCGACTTCGATGTCGACAGACAGATCAGACGGCAGCACCACGTTCATTTCATTTGCCACCAGCCCGACGGCGGCGGTGTAGCAGGCCGACCATGCGCCGGCGAACAATTGCTCGGCGGTCGGGTGTGGCTGAGTAGCGGCGAACACGTGCGCCGGTTTCGCGTTTTCGGGCGTCGACAACTGGATGTCGAGGCTGCCGTTATGGCCCCGCGACGTATTGCCAGCGGCGCTAACGGTGGTGTGAGTTTTGCCGGTGGCCAGGACTTTTTCGATCTTGCTCATGGGGTGGATCCTCAACGTTTCAAAAGATGTGATTTGTGTATCGTATGCGTTTGTATCGTATGCGATGTAATAATAATTGCGCAGACCTCCATCCATGTCAATTGATCGCGTTGCGCCTGCCGACGAGTGGTGTGGCCACACAACGTTGACCGTTTCAACGATATGCCGAATTCGTCATCAACCCGACCTAAAGCGATCAAGCCGTGAGCCTTGGAAGGGCCCACCCTGACCGGTCTGTCCAAGGAGATGAGCATGATCCGACTGACCCTGTTTCAAGCCCGTGAACTGGCCGAATCGATCCTGTTGCACAACGGTTTTAATCTGGCCCATGCGCAAGCGGTGGCGGCGACGGTGATCGCTGGCGAGCGCGATGGCTGCGCCTCCCACGGTTTGTACCGGATTCTGGGCTGCGTGAATTCCCTGCGGGCCGGCAAGGTGTCGGCCGATGCCGAGCCGCAGGTGATCGACCAGGCGCCGTCGATCGTGCGGGTGGATGCCGCTGGTGGTTTTTCGCAGTTGGCGTTTCAGGCGGGGCTTGGGTTGCTGGCGCAGAAAACCCGGGCCAACGGGATTGCGGCGTTGGCGATCAATCGCTGTGTGCATTTCTCGGCGCTGTGGGTGGAGATCGAGCAGTTGACCGCAGTGGGTTTGGTGGCGCTGGCGTGTAATCCGAGTCATGCCTGGGTGGCACCGGCCGGGGGACGTGTGCCGGTGTTCGGCACCAATCCCATTGCCTTTGGCTGGCCGCGTGCGGGGCAGGATCCGTTTGTGTTCGACTTCGCCACCAGCGCGATTGCTCGTGGCGATATCGAGTTGCATCGGCGTGCCGGCAAGGCGATTCCCGAGGGTTGGGGCGTGGACGCTGAGGGCCGGCCGAGCACCGATGCCAATGTGGTGCTCGACGGCGGCGCGATGCTGACGTTTGGTGGGCACAAAGGCTCGGCGCTGGCGGCAATGGTGGAGTTGATCGCCGGGCCTTTGATCGGTGATTTGACCAGTGCCGAATCGCTGGCCTATGACGCGGGCAGCAAGTCGTCGCCGTACCACGGCGAGTTGATCATTGCGCTGGACCCGCGGCGTTTTCTGGGGGCTGCCACTGAGGAACATTTGGCCCGGGCCGAGGTGTTGTTTCAGGGCATTGAAGGGCAGGGCGCACGCTTGCCGTCGCAACGGCGTTATGCGGCGCGGGCACGCAGTCTGGTGGAGGGCGTGCAGATTCCCGAGGCGCTATACAACGACCTGAAAGCACTACTTGCCTGAAACGAAATACCCAACCCTGTGGGAGCGGGCTTGCTCGCGAAGGCGGTGTGCCAGGCAATGCAAATGCTGACTGACACTCCGCTTTCGCGAGCAAGCCCGCTCCCACAGTTTTTCGAGTGTTTTTTAAATCGGGTCGCGCTGGTTGATGCCGTCAACGAGTCGCGCAATGCCCAACGGGTTGGCGTTTTTCAGGGCGTCGGGCAGCAAGTCGTCCGGGCAGTTCTGGTAGCACACCGGGCGCAGGAAGCGCTCGATGGCCAAGCTGCCGACCGAAGTGCCACGGGCGTCGGAGGTCGCCGGATAGGGCCCGCCATGCACCATGGCATCGCAGACTTCAACACCGGTGGGATAGCCGTTGAACAGCACCCGGCCGACCTTTTGTTCCAGCAGTACCAGCAGATCGGCGTGTTCCTTCAGGTCCTGTGCTTCGCCAATCAACGTGGCGGTGAGTTGACCGTGCAAACTGTTCAGCGCTTGTCGCAACTCGGCCTTGTCGGCTACTTCGACGATGATGGTGGTCGGGCCGAACACTTCTTCCTGCAACAGCGGATCACCCTTGAGCAGCAGACTGACGTCGGCCTTGAACAGTTGTGGCCGCGCCTGATTGCCGTGTTGATCCTGGCCTGCCAGACGGGTTATTCCCGGATGGTCGAGCAAGGCCTGCACACCTTTTTCGTAGCTGCCGAGGGTGCCGGTGTTGAGCATGGTTTGCGCCGGTTGTTCGGCCATCAAGGCACTGAGCCGCACGATGAAAGCACTGAAGTGGGGTGAGCGAATACCGATCACCAACCCCGGATTGGTACAGAACTGACCGCAACCCTGGACCACCGACGCCACCAGTTCACCGGCGATTTTCTCGCCACGCACGACCAGGGCTTCAGGCAATACCAGCACCGGGTTGATGCTGCTCATTTCGGCGAACACCGGAATCGGTTGTGGCCGTGCGGCGGCCATGTCACAGAGCGCGCGACCGCCTTTCAGCGAGCCGGTGAAACCGACGGCCTGGATCGCCGGATGCTTGACCAGCGCTTCACCGACACCCGCGCCGTAGATCATGTTGAACACACCTTTGGGCATGTCGGTTTGCTCGGCGGCGCGGATGATTGCATCGGCCACGCGTTCGGCGGTCGCCATGTGTCCACTGTGGGCCTTGAACACCACCGGGCAACCGGCGGCCAGGGCTGCAGCGGTGTCACCGCCGGCGGTGGAAAAGGCCAGTGGGAAATTACTGGCGCCGAACACGGCCACCGGACCGACGCCGATCCGGTATTGGCGCAGGTCGACCCGTGGTAGGGGCTGACGTTCGGGCAAGGCGCGATCGATGCGCGCACCATAGAAATCGCCCCGACGCAGAACCTGAGCGAACAGGCGCATTTGGCCGCTGGTACGGTTGCGTTCACCTTGAATGCGCCCGGTCGGCAGGGCGGTTTCGCGGGTGACCAGAGCGACAAAATCATCATCCAGCGCATCCAGTTGCGTGGCGATGGCCTCAAGAAATTCTGCACGGCGAGTTGCCGGCAAGTTGCGAAAGGCCGGGTAAGCGGCAGCAGCGGTTTGGGCGGCGGTGTCCACTTCTTCTACGGTGGCTTGCATGAAAGAGAAGGGCAGTGCTTCGTCGGTGCTGGCGTCGTGGCTATGCAGAGTGATGCTGCCAGCGGCGCTGCGGGCGCCGCCGATGTAGTTGTGGCCGATGATCTTGGGCATGGAAAACTCCTGTTGGAAAAGAGGGGGGCTAATGCCAGTCAGTCAAGAATTTGAACGCCCGCAATCCATGTGGGAGCGGGCTTGCTCGCGAAAGCGGTGTGTCAGGCGACATTAATGTTGACTGTGCCGCCGTCTTCGCGAGCAAGCCCGCTCCCACAGGTTTTTGGCTCAAGCTAGCTCACTACCCCGACGCGTCATGGCCGGCGCGGCGCTATCCAGTGCAGCAATACGCGCAGCGGATTCGGCATCCACCTGATGCAACGACTTGCCACGGGTTTCCCGGGTCAGGCCGACGGCCACGATGGAGATCAGCGCGGCGCCCACCAGGTACCAGGCGATGGGTGTCGAGCTTTGATATTTGTTGAGCAGCGTGATGGCGATCAGCGGTGCCAGGGAACCGGCGAAAATCGGCGCCACCTGGTAGCACAGTGAAAGTGCGGTGTAGCGCACATGGGTCGGGAACATTTCGGCCATCAGCGCCGAGTAGGGCGCATAGGTCATCGACTCGATGCCCAGGCCCAGAATGATCGCCGCCATGATCAGCCAATTGTTGCCGGTGTCCATCATCGGGAAACCGATAAAGCCCCAGAACGCAGTGAGCACCGCGCCGGTCAGGTAGATCGGTTTGCGCCCGACGATATCCGACAGGTACCCCATCAACGGAATCAGGAAGAAGTGCACCAAGTGCGCGCCGAACATCAGCAATAGAATTTCCGAGGTGTCCTTGTGCACCACCAGTTTCAGGTAGGTGATCGAAAAGGTAACCACGGTGTAATAAAGGATGTTCTCGGCAAAGCGTGCGCCGATGCCGACCAGCACAGCGCGCCAGTGATGACGCAGCACTTCCACCACGCCCAGCTGTTGCTGCTTGGTCTGTGCCTGACGGGCCTGGGCTTCTTTGAAGATCGGCGCGTCATCGACGCTGGTGCGAATCCAGTAACCGATCAGCACCACCACCGCCGAGAACCAGAACGCCACGCGCCAGCCCCAAGCGAGGAATTGTTCCTCCGACAGATTCGATGACAACAGCAACAGCGCGACGGTCGCCACCAGGTTGCCGGCCGGCACCCCGGCTTGCGGCCAACTGGCCCAGAAGCCGCGACGGTTGTCGGGGCAGTGTTCGGATACCAGCAGAATCGCGCCGCCCCATTCACCGCCAAAAGCAAAGCCCTGGATCAGGCGCAGTAGCACCAATAACACTGGCGCGGCATAGCCGATGCTGTCGAAGCCGGGCAGGCACCCCATCAGGAAGGTGGTAATACCGACCACCACCAGGCTCAGTTGCAGCAGGCGTTTGCGGCCGAATTTGTCACCGTAGTGACCGAACACCAGACCACCCAATGGACGAGCGAGAAAGCCGACCGCGTACAGGGCGAAGGCGGCGATGATGCCGTCGATGGGGCTGTCGGTCTGGCGGAAGAACAACTGGCCGAAGACCAGTGCCGAGGCGGTGCCGTAGAGAAAGAATTCGTACCACTCGGCGACGGTGCCGGCCATGGCGGCGGCCACTACGCGTTTGAGTCCCGAGGGGGTGGTTGCGCTTTGCGTGTGTAGAGGATTGGACATGCTGGCGTTTCCTGTAGAGGCGCAAAAACAGGCAGCCGGGCCGGGTCCGCAAAGACCCGCCCGGCAATCACTCAGAGACCGACGTCTGGCAGTTCCGGACGGTTGGCCAGGGCCTTGGCCATGATCTGCTCGACGAACACCCGATCGGCTTCCGGCAGTGCCAGGCGTGGCGGACGGGTCAGCGCGCTGCCGCGACCGGCGATGGCTTCGCAGAGCTTGATGCACTGCACCAGGTCGGCGCGGGCATCGAGGTGCAGGATCGGCATCAACCATTCGTAGATCGGCATGGCTTCGGCGAAGCGACCGGCCTTGGCCAGGCGGAAGATGGTCTCGCCTTCTTTCGGGAACACGTTCGACATGCCCGAGACCCAGCCTTCGGCACCCACCGCGATGCTTTCCAGCACCACGTCGTCGAGACCTGCGAACAACACGAAACGGTCGCCGACTTCATTGCGCACATCGATGAAACGACGGGTATCGCCGGACGAATCCTTGAAGCACACCACGTTGTCGCAGTCGGCCAGGGAAATCAGGATGTCCGGGGTGACGTCGTTTTTGTAGATCGGCGGGTTGTTGTAGACCATCAACGGTACGTCAGCGTTTTTCGCCACGTAGCGGTAGTGCTCGGCGGTCTCGAACGGCTTGGAACCGTAGACCAGCGCCGGCATCAGCATCACGCCGTCGACGCCGACCCGGCGTACGGCATTGGCGACCTTGGCCGCTTGCACGCTGGTGAACTCGGCCACGCCGCAGATCACTGGCACGCGACCGCGGGAGGCGTCGACCGCGACTTCGGTCACGGCGATTTTTTCTTCGGCGGTCAATGAGGTGTTTTCCCCCACCGAACCGCACACCACCAGGCCCGATACGCCGTCACGGATCACGTTGGAAATCACCTGATGGGTTTTTTCCAGGTTGATGGTGAAGTCATCGTTGAATTGAGTGGTCACCGCGGGGAAGACGCCACTCCAGTTAATACGCTTGCTCATTGTTGCCTCCGGTTTGTTTATTGTATTTCGTATACGATATTTCAAGTGACAATGTTCGGCTAGTACTTTTTTCAATCAATCAGGGGTTTTTGCTGCTGGGTGAAATCACTGTGGAGAGAGAGCCTTTTGTGGCGAGGGAGCTTGCTCCCGTTCGGCTGCGTAGCAGTCGTAAAAACCGTGATTACAGCATTGGGGCTGCTGCGCAACCCAGCGGGAGCAAGCTCCCTCGCCACAAAAGCTCCTTCTCCATACAAGCTGCCTCACCACACAAGCTCCGTTTCGGCGTCAGGCACCGGGCCAGGTGTCTGACAGGCGATAGCCTTGTGGCCACGGATCGCTCGGATCGAGCAGCAATTGGTGGGTGCCGGTGATCCAGGCCCGGCCGGAAATGCACGGGTAGATCGCCGGGCGTCCGGCCACTTCGGTCAGGGAGTCGATACGGCAGTGGAATTCGGAACCGATGATCGAACGGCCAATAAAGCGCTCGCCCACCTGCATCAGTCCCTTGGCCTGCAGCACCGCCATGCGCGCCGAGCAGCCGGTGCCGGTGGGCGAGCGGTCGATCTTGCCGGGTTGAATCACCACCGCGTTTCTGCCAGTGGCGATGCCGTTTTCAACGACGATGGGCGCGGCAATCTGGCAGAAGGAAATATGTGACCACTCGGGGTTCAGCGGATGGACGAAGCCCAGTTGTTCATTGGCTGCGCGGGTGATTTTCAGCCCGACCGCCACCAGCTCGGCGGCCTCATCAGGACGAATGGAAAAGCCCAGGCGTTCGGCGTCGGCGATGACAAAACTGTCGCCGCCGTACGCGGTGTCGACCTGCAACGAGCCGAGGCCTTCGACTTCGATCCAGGCGTCGAGGCGGTCAGCGAAGGAGGGCACGTTCTTGATTTCTACCCGCTCGACCTTGCCATCACGGCAATCGGCCACGGCCTCGATCAGGCCGCCGGGCGCTTCGAGCACCAGTCGGGTTTGCGGTTCGGTCATCGGCAGAATGCCGCTGTCGAGCAGCACGGTGGCGACGCACAGCGAATTGGAACCGGACATCGGTGGCGTGTCTGCCGGTTCCATGATGATCCAGGCCATCTGCGCCCGAGGATCCTTGGCCGGCACCAGCAGGTTGACGTGACGGAACACGCCGCCGCGAGGCTCGTTGAGCACGAAGTTGCGCAGTGTCTGATCCTTGGCGATCCAGCGCGATTGCTCCCACACGGTGGCGCCCGGTGGTGGGGCGACACCGCCGACGATCACATCGCCGACTTCACCTTCGGCATGACAGCTGACTACATGAATGACTTTCGATGAGCGCATTACCTGCTCCTTGTTTCGTCTGTTAGGGCCTCATCGCGGGCAAGCCCGCTCCCACAGGTATCTGTGTCGGCCACCAATTTTGTGTACACCACAAACCCTGTGGGAGCGGGCTTGCCCGCGATGAGGCCATCAGTTACTTCACCGATTTTGCGTACACCAACAACCCTTGTGGGAGCGGGCTTGCTCGCGAAGGGGCCAGCCGCTATTTCACCGATTTCAGAAAGGCCGCCGTTTCCGCATGCACCGGATTACCAATCACCTGATCCGGCGAGCCGATCTCGTGCACCAGGCCATTGCGAAAGAACGCCACGCGGTCGGATACATCGCGGGCAAAGCGGATTTCGTGGGTCACCAGCACCATGGTCATGCCGTCTTCGGCGAGCATGCGCATGGTGTCCAGCACCTCGCCGACCAATTGCGGGTCGAGGGCCGACGTGGCTTCGTCGAACAGCATGTAATCCGGCGACATGGCCAGGGCGCGAGCGATGGCCATGCGTTGCTGCTGGCCTCCGGACAACTTGCCGGGGAAGGTCTTGAGCTTGTCACCCAAGCCCACGTGGGTCAGTTGCTGCACCGCCAGCTCCTCGGCGTCGCACTTGCTTTTGCCCAGCACTTTGCGCGGCGCCAGCATCACGTTTTCCAGCACCGTCAGGTGCGGGAAGGCATTCCATTGCTGGAACACGATGCCGATTTTCTGCCGCAGGCGATTGAGGTCGGTGGCGCTGTCATGCACCTCGACGCCGTCGACGCGAATGCTGCCTTTCTGGATCGGTTCCAGGCCGTTGATGCACATCAGCAGGGTCGATTTGCCGGAGCCCGAGCCGCCGATGATCGACACCACCTCGCCCTTGTTCACCGTCAGGCTGACACCCTTGACCACGGCGAGGTCGCCGAAGGATTTATGTACGTTGTCGATCTCAATCATTTTCTTGCCACCTTCTTTCCAGACGAGCGCCCAGGCGTGCGACCACCAGGCTCATGACGTAGTAAATAAGGCCCGCGATGCACAGCACCAGCAACGGTTCCTGGATGCGGGTGACGATGGTTTGCGAGGCGCGCAGCAGTTCGACGATGCCGATCCACATCACCAGCGCGGTGTCTTTCATCACGCCGAGCACCAGGTTCAGCCAGCCGGGGAACGCCACCCGGGTGGCCATGGGCAGGACGATCCAGCGCAGGTCCTGCAGGAAGCTCAGGCCCAGCGAGCGACTGGCCCGGCGCAGGGTGAACGGCACCGACAGCACACCCGCGCGCACGATCTCGGTGAAGTACGCGGCGGCATAAACTCCCAGCACGATGCAGCCGACGCTGAAGGCGCTGATGTTCAAGCCGACGATGCTTTTGAGCGAGTTGAACAGCACGAACTGGATCAGCAACGGCACGCTGCGAAACACGTCCAGCACCCAGGCGAGGGGCAAACTGGCCCGCGGCAACAAGGCCCGCAGCAAGCCGAAGAGCAAGCCGGCGAGTGAGCCGAGCATGATCGACCAGAACGTCAGTTGCAGCGTGACCCAGGCGCCATTGAGCAGGAACAACAGGTCATTGGAGGAAAAACCGGTGGAAAACATGCACAGCTCCTCAGTAACGGAACAACCGCCAGGCCATCAGCCGGGCTGCCGCGACGATCGCCTTGGCAATCAGGTAATACAGCACCGCTGCAATGGCGAAGAACTCGAAGGTGCGGAACGTTTTGACGTTGTAGTCCTGGGTCACACCGGTCAGGTCATTGTTCAGCCCGACGATCACCCCCAGCGACGTCATCAGCACCGCCCAGACCATTTGATTGGTCAGCGGGTAGAAGACGATCCGCAGCAGCTGCGGGACGATGATCATGCGGTAGGCCTGAAAGGCACTCATGCCCAGCGAACGTGCAGCGCGCACTTGGGTATCCGGTACGGCCTTGAGGCCTCCGCGAAAGTTCTCCGCCAGATACCCGGCATTGTTGAAGGTGATCCCGGCCAGCAGGGCGAGCCATGAACTGACGTGCAGGCCCAGCGAGCCGAGGCCGAAGTAGAGGACGTAGATCTGGAACAGCGACGGGGTGTTGCGCGCGATCGACACCCAGCCGTTGCCGATGCCGCGCAGTAGCGGGTTTTTGCTTTCGCGCATCACGGTCAGGGCCAGGGCGATCAGTACGCCGAAGATCATCGACAGCGCCGCGGTCTCGAACGTGACCAGGGCACCGGCGAGCATGTCCGGCAGGGCGCGCAGCGCTGAGCGCCATTGGAAGCTGTAATCAAACATGCGCAGGGCTCTCCAGTAGGGCGGCAGGTTGTAACCACGCCGGCAGGCGCCCGCTGGCGGTGGCATTGCAGGCGGCATCGACGCATTCTTTGATGCTGGCGAAATGCACCTTGCGGCCCACCAGACCGGGTGCGTAATGGGCGTACTTGCCGGAGTTGGTCATCAAGGTTTTTGCGGCCAGCGGGATCACCGGTTCGCCGAGCATGCACCAGCAGGTATCGGTGACCAGGGTGGCGCCGAAGGCTTCGATCACGGCGATATGCCCGGCTTCGCGAGCCTGCTCCAGCACGGCGCGGCCGCAAGTAATGGCAAGGACTACGTCAGGGTGTTTGTGCCGACCGCGGCACAACCGCGCGAGGTGGGCGAACTCGCTGAGGGAGAAATGCGGATTGCCCAGCGAGACCACATCTACCCGGCTGTCGCGGGCACTGTTGAGCTCGCGCCAGCTGAGCAATAGATCGATCAGGCGGATTTTTTCCACGGGTAGGGATACATCCACTTCCAGCACCTGTGTTGGGTCGAGTGATTCCGGAGTTACTCCAGCGATATGGAACAAGGGCGCTGCGGACGTGGTGGCAAATGCCGCGCCGAAAGCTTTGAGGTCGTCCAGGCTTGGCTGACGGTTTTCCAACCCGCGCACCAGTGGAATCCGGCTGCCCGCCAGCGCACCGATGTGGTAACCGAGCAGCGGGTAGAAGGCGTCGTCCAGTTCACCCAGGACGGGCAACTCGATCTGCAGTCGGGCCTTGCGTTGCGCGTCCAGGTGGCAGCCGATCAACGGGGCGCGACCGGTCAGCGCGATGCAGATGTCCAGATAGTCCGGGTACTTCAGGGTGCGTGCGCCGAGCACGCTGTTGGCGTAGACCACCGCGTTGGATTCGGCCCAGACGATCTGCTCGCCAGCCTTTGGCGCGCTGTCGAGCAGGTAGGGTGCGCAGGTGAAACTCAGCTGTGCACCCATCGCCATATAGGCATCGCCCAAGTCACTGGCCGGTTCACCGAGGGCCGGGTCGATGCCCAGTTCGCGCCAGCGGCGTTGGTCCACGGAAATAGAATTGAGGGTGGTGGGCACCCGCACTGTTGCTCCCCATTGCACCAACTGTTGGGCAAAACGCAGGCTCGCAGGTCCCGTGTAGATGCAGCCGTCAATGTGCGCCTGGGTGACATCCACCAGATGGCGGGCACCTTGCAGTTCGGCCATGCGCAGGACGATCTGCATGGCCACTTGCGCGGCCTTGCCATGCTGGCCGTCGAGCAGCGCCCGGTCGTGTTCGGTGAGTTCGATCGGGGTTGCAATGTTGGTGCTCGGCAAAGGGCTGTCGAGTGCCTGCCAGGCATCGCCCGGCAGGTGCTCGAACAGGCTCAGCGTTGTGTTCTCGACCCGAGCGAAGGCCTTGCCGCGCAGGACGGCGAAGGCCTCCCGGCCGATGCACAGCACCGGCAGGGAACGCTCGAAAATGGTCTGTGCCACGAGCACGCCCAGGGTCAGGATCTCATCGGACTCGGCCAGTACCAGTGCGGCCGGTGCGTGACCGTTGCTGATCAGTTCCATCAACACGCTACTACCGGTGCACGAGCCGCGACCGCTGGGAATGGCCAGCACGCGGCCGGCCAGGTATTCGCCGCTGAGCGGGTGGTGACGGTCAATGATCTCACCGCTAAACGGATCGACCCCGCCCCAGAAACTCAACCCGATATCGGCGAACAGCAGGGCGCCCTCGGCGGCGCCCGCGACCAGGCTGCGACCGGTCAGAGAAGTGGGCCTAGGCATGCCGGACATCTCAGTAGTAGACCTTTGGCACGGTCAGGTCGGTGGGTGAAATCTCGGTGCCGACCCATTTGGTGAACAGCTCGTTGTAACGGCCTGTTCGCACTTGCTGGTTCACGAACAGGTCGAGATACCGGAGCAGACCGTACTCGTTGCGTTTGGCACCGAGGGACACGTAATCGATCACGTACGGGGCGTTACCGGCGACTTTCAGGTTTTTGTATTTGCCGGACTTGAGAGTGGCGGCAGCCACGGTGTTGGTGACCACGGTGGCGGCGATATGGCCTTGGGCGACTGCCAGCAGGGTGTCGTTCTGCGACTGATAGGCGCGGAAGGTGCCAGTACCCCAGTTCTTCACGTCTTTTTCCAGGGCGATGGCCTCATAGGTGCCACTGGTGTTGCCCACGGGTTTGCCCTTGATGTCATCGAAGCTGTTGATGCCGGTGTCGTCGCGGGTCAGCACCACCATCTGGAAGGCAAAGTAGGGCACGGTGAGGCCGACGGTCTTGGCCCGTTCGAGGGTGTCGGAGGTGGAGGCGACGATCACGTCGGCCCGCCCGGAGACCAGTGCCGGAATGCGGTCCGGGAATGGCGTCTCTACCACTTCGGCGTCGACCCCAAGGATTTTCGCCAGGTCATGGCAGTAGTCCACGTCGAAACCGGCCGGGTTGTTGCCTGCGTCGCGAAAACCCATGGGCGGAAAGTCCAGGGTCACGGCGCAGCGCAGCTTGCCCGAACCGATAATGTCGTCGAGCTTGTCGGCCTGGGCGGTGGCGATAAATGAGGTACTGAGAACAGCGCTGAGGGCTACGGCAAATGCGGGGTTTTTCATAGAGGCCTCGTTGATGTGAAGTGCTGTTGGATATCGTATTGGGGATTTCGTATACGATATTAACAATAGCAATCAACGTGCCTATTTCCAGGCGCAAGCGCGAATTAATCGTCAGGCCTTGAAGTAGAGGTGTTGTGGTGCATCAGAGTGATGGCGTGAGGGCGAGGTTCGTAATGGCGGGTGTTACAGATGGGAGCAATGGTTGTGTGGGGCGCCCCTTTAAGGAACACCGGCGCCCTGTTAATGGTGATCGTTCCCACGCTCCGCGTGGGAATGCAGCCCGGGACGCTCCGCGTCCCTTCCAGAGCCGAACGCGGAGCGTCCGTTGAGGCATTCCCACGCGGAGCGTCACTAGTGTCCGGTA
>NZ_AZRW02000034.1 GCF_000512695.2 Pseudomonas sp. QTF5
TTTTGCCTGGGCGACCTTGCGCCGCTGGCAACAAGCCCAGGAAACCGGCGCAACCGTGGTCACCGAGCGCGAGTACCGCGTCGTCGAACACGCCTTGGCAACGCTCAGGGAGAAGCTTTATGAGTATGCCCGCCAGGTGCGCCATAACGAGGGGCCGGATGGTGCGACGACGAAAGAAAAGGCCGCGATGAGTGCCCTGTACGGAGAGCGAGGTCGACTGGAAAAAACCCATAAACGTTTGCAAACCCTGCGCTATCGCCGCCTTACCCTGGCGGATGTGTACGGCAGTGCTGCCCGGTTACCGGAGTTCCCCGGTAGCGTGGAACGCTGGAGCAAACAGCTGAAAATCGCCGTCTGGAGCAGTACGCAATGATTCCAAGGCAATTGGATGATGGATTTTTGCTGGCCCGCGAGCCGCTGGATATCGATTCGATCAGCTGAGTGTGGCCAACCTTTTAAAGGACTCTCCGATGCATGACTCAATCTCCGAACCGCATCGATATCAGCGGGTTGCAGGCGTTGCGCAGGGGGCCACCGAATGGCGGGGCATAGCGACAGCCCAGACTACATCGATGTTGAATGTGCCGACGCGCGGGCAAGCCCGCTCCCACAGCGTTTACGACAGAGCGTGCGAGCGGTCATAACCACCCCCGCTACGGATTATGTGCCAAGTGCTCGGGTTGCAAGACGCGTTTGGCGCTCAGATAGGCTTTCTGCCAGTAAGCTTTGGACAAGCTGTCCAGCTTGACCGTGCCGCCCGTGGCTGGCGCGTGGACGAAGCGGCCTTCGCCGACGTAGATCCCGGCGTGGCTGACCTGGGAGCCGCCATTGGTGGCGAAGAAAATCAAGTCACCGGTTTGCAGGCCTTCCTTGCCAATATTGGGGGCTTGCATGCCGATCATCTCGCGGGTGGAGCGTGGCAAGGAAATGCCTGCGACATCGCGATACACATAACCGATCAGACCGCTGCAATCGAACCCGGAATCCGGCGTATTGCCGCCCCAGCGATAAGGCGTTCCCACCAGGCCCAGCGCGCGAAACAGCACGTCTTCTGCCTCAGGGGAAAAGGTTTGGGAAGGACCGAAAACAATCGGAGCGCGAACCACTGGCGCAGGGGGTGGTGGGCGGCTGGCGCAGGCGCTGAGCAGCGCTGCGAAGAACATGAGTGCGAGGCGGGCCGACATCGTCATAAACAGAACATCCTGATCTGGCTGCGGCTTTTTCCACCGAAAAGGCAGAAAGAAAACCGCCTGCGAAGAACGCAGGCGGTTTGCCATCAATAATAGATCAGGATTCTAGCGGCTACGCGGCAAACTTCAAGTAAGACTTTAAGTTCGCCTTACAAGTCGTACGTTTACTTGCGTGCAGTGACGATAGGAGCCGCAGCCGGCGCCATCGCGAGTGCGCGTTTGGCTTCGATAAAGGTTTTGCTCCAGTAGCTGTCGCCCAGGCTATCGATCCGGACACCACCGCTTTTGCGGCTGCTGGAGTGGATGAACTGATTGTCACCCAGGTAGATCCCGGCGTGACTGACACGACCGCGACGACCATTGGTGGCGAAGAACAGCAGGTCACCCGGCTTGAGGGCGCTGCGAGCAACCAGAGGAGCGTCAACGTTGATCATTTCGCGGGTCGAGCGCGGCAGGTTCATGCCGGCCTCTTCACGAAACAGATAACCGATGAAGCCGCTGCAGTCGAAACCAGCTTCGGAGGTGCCGCCGAAACGGTAACGGGTACCGATCAGGGACATGCCACGTTCGAGGATGCTGTCGGCCAGAACTGGAAGCTGGTATGACTTGCCGCCGGCGAAGTCTGCCAGTTCTTTATCGGTAGCTACGCCGTCTTGGTAAAGAGCTTCCTGGAAAAGTACGGAAGAAGACTGCGCGGTAACTGAATTTGAAACCTGCTGTTTTGGCTCTTGCTGGGACACTGGAGAGTGAGCAGCGCAACCGAACAACAGGGTGACGAGTGCGAGAGGCACGAGGGGTGCGAAGCGCTTTAGCATGGGCACGACCGTGGCTGATAGTTTTAAAAGAAGCCGCGACTATGCCCGCTATCAACCTCATTTGCAAATTCAATCGATCTTTATGTGACTTATCGGTTTCTCGTTTACATCTAAGCGCTTAAGCCAATTTTGAACTTTTGCGCAGCCTGCCTTCTTGCAGGAAAGCGGATTTTTTGACGCCTTGAATATGCCGAAACCCGCGTAAAACCTGAGCTTGATCAGGTTTTTTTACCAACCAAGGGTTTCTTTCAGGAACGGGATTGTCAGCTTGCGCTGAGCCTGAAGAGAGGCCTGATCGAGCCGTTCAAGCAGCTCGAAAAGCGCACTCATGCTGCGGGTACCGCGGGTCAAAATAAAATGCCCGACTTCGTCAGTCAGGTGCAGGCCGCGACGGGATGCGCGCAACTGCAAGGCACGCAATTTGTCTTCGTCAGAGAGTGGACGCATCTGAAAAATCAGCGCCAGTGTCAGCCGCGACTTGAGGTCTGCCAGCTTCACCGGCAGCTCGCGCGGAGATGTCGAGGCGGCGATCAGCAGACGCCGGCCGCTGTCACGCAGACGATTGAACAGATGGAACAGCGCCTCTTCCCAGTCCGCCTTGCCGGCGACCGCCTGCAGATCGTCCAGGCAAACCAGTTCGTATTGTTCGAGGTTATCGAGGATTTCGATGCCGCGGTCCAGCAACTCGGCCAACGGCAGGTACACCGCAGGCTCCCCCAGTTGCTCGAAGCGCAGACAGGCCGCCTGCAACAAATGCGTGCGCCCTACCCCGTCCTTGCCCCAGAGGTAAATCAGGCTTTCCGTCCAGCCGGCGTCGGCTTCGCAGAGCCGCTCGACATAGCCGAGTGCAGCGGCATTGGCGCCTGGGTAGTAATTGATAAAGGTAGCGTCATCACGCAGACGCACACCTAGGGGCAGCTGAATCGGTTTCATGCTGACTGAACAGTTCCAAAGGAACCGTTAGTGGCCTCTGTGTAAAGTTTGCGAAGTTTATACCCGTGAGGCTGACCGCACAATGCGACAGACCACAAGCAAAATCAAAGGTTTGCGTTAACACTCTGGTTTTATGACAGTTTCTTTGGCGGCGCATGTGACAGCCGCACGAGAGAGTCGGGCAAACCTGGCATGAAACCAGACTGCCCGCCACGAGCGATCAAAAAACCTTACAGCTCGGATTCGTCGACTCCGCCGTAGATATCCGAATCCTTATACAAATCATGCACATGCCGCACCAGAACCATGATCACCGCCGCCACCGGCAACGCCAGCAGCACACCGGTAAAACCAAACAGTTCGCCGCCGGCCAGGATGGCGAAAATCACCGCCACCGGGTGCAGGCCGATCCGGTCGCCCACCAGCAACGGCGTCAGGACCATACCTTCCAGCGCCTGGCCGACCATGAACACCGCGACGATACCGATCATGGGATACAGATCGCCACCGAACTGGAACAGACCGGCGATCAATGCCGCACCAATCCCGATGACGAATCCCATGTACGGCACGATTGCCGCCAGACCGGCAATCAGACCGATCAACAACCCCAGCTCCAGCCCGACGATCATCAAACCTGCGGCATAGATTACGCCCAGCGCCAGCATCACCAGCAATTGCCCGCGGATAAACGCCCCGAGCACTTCATGACATTCAGCCGCCAGGGACATCACGCGTTCTTCACGATCGCGGGGCAGCAGGCTACGGATCTTGACCATCATCAAGTCCCAGTCGCGCAGCAGATAAAAACTCACCACCGGAATCAGCACCAGATTGGCCAGCCAGCCGATCAACGCAAGGCCTGAAGCTGTCGCCTGACTCAGTACCACACCGACCACATCGGTGGTCTGGCCCATGTGCTCGCTGAATGCCGCCTTGAGCTTGTCGAACTTCCAGAAGCCGTCCGACAACCCCATCTTCGATTGCACCCACGGCACAGCGGTATGCTGCAACCAGTCGAGCATCTGCGGCGCCAGTTCATACAAACGAAACAGCTGCTTGGCGAGCATCGGCACCAACACCAACAGCAACGCGGTGACAATCAGCGTGAACAACGCGAACACCGCCACCACGCCCCAGGACCGTGACAGACCGTACTTCTCCAGCCGATCCACCAACGGGTCAAACAGATAGGCCAACAGCAGCGCCACCAGGAACGGCGTCAGGATCGGGTGCAACAGGTAAACAAACGCGCAAAGCAGGACCACCCCACCGAGCCAGAACCAACGCCGTGTATCGGCCATGTACCACTCCTGCTTCTATATAAAGAAAAACTACCAACGAAAACGTAACTGCGGCGTCGGTGCCAGGGCTGGCGCTGCGGTCGGTGTTGAGCCAACCGCTACGGGTTGAACAGGCGCCGTGGGGGCAGGCGCCTCACCAGCCGGAATTTCCTGCAACTTGGCCAAAGACAACTGCGCCCGCAGCTGATCGGAGCTGCCGTTGACCCGATAAAGCACGCGGTCACCATCAACGCTTTGCAGGCGAGCGCCGAAAGGCTCAAGCAAACGCCCGAGCGTCGCATAACGTTCCAGGTTCATCCCCTGCACCTCCAGCAATTGCTCGCTCGATGCACCCGGTTTGGCGACAAATCGCGGCGCCAGGCGTTGGCTGACCGCCAGCATCACCGCATCGGCCAGCGCTGCGGTATCGGCACCCTGCACGCTACCCGCTTCTTTCTGATCGCCCAACCACAAACGCCACTTGGCTTGCCATTGGCCACCCTCTTCACGGGCATGCACCGCCAGCAAGGCGTCGGCATTGTATCGGTCGGATGCGCCACGCAGCGGTGCCGGGTCTGCACTTTCCAGATTCGGCGCCGTGGCGACAATCTGCTCATCCAGGTCCGCCAGCGGCAAGCGCAGCGGCAGCCCACGATGTTGAGCCGCTCGACGCAGTGGCGTAGCGCTGGCCTGACCATCGCCGACCAGGCTCGACCCTTCGGCGGAATCGTTCAGCCACCAACCGAGAATCGATGGCCGGTTGGCGCCCCATACGGCCAACCCTGCACGCCGCAAGGCCTGTTCGGTGGTGGCCGGATCGAAATCGACTTTCAGCACTTGCGGCGGCCCGGCGTCGTAACCGAACTGACTGATGATTTGCTGAGGATCTTTGCGCACGGCCGCCAGACCCGGGTTCTGCGCAGCCTTGGGATCGCCGGTCAGGCGCAACACCAACGTATCCAGCGCCCGTTGAGTCGCCTGATCGCGCTCCTCCGGCGTCTGGCTGCTGACAGGTTCGCGCACTTGATAGAGGCTTTTGATTGTTTCGGCATGGCTGGTCAGGCTGACCATGGATAAACAGCCTACGAACAAGCATTTAAGAAAACGCATAAGAGATTCCTGACGACAAGAGCGGCTGGAACAAACCGCATGAACATGAAGACGATTGAGCTAGGCTGTGACCACACGCTCAAGCAAAACATTCACACGATCACGTTAAGTTTTCGCATTGACATAACGATAGACGGTTAGCGTCGATACCTTATACAGCCATGCGGGACGCCACCAATACGAGCAATATCGGTTTTTTTAACGCGATATGCCTCTGCCCGTCGGCACGAGGATGGCCGCTGCCCCTCAAGCCTGATAAAATCGCGCGCCTTCGCAGACCGGCAACAGCCGGGCGCCCTGAAATTCGCGTACGGCAATTGCCCTTCGCCAGCTTCAGTGGCCCCACTGGACTCGGTCGTTACCCCTGAATCCCCCCTAAAGGCCTGGATCATGAGCAAGCAACCCTCCCTGAGCTACAAGGACGCCGGTGTAGACATCGACGCCGGTGAAGCATTGGTCGAACGCATCAAGAGCGTCGCCAAGCGCACTGCGCGCCCGGAAGTCATGGGCGGCCTGGGCGGTTTCGGCGCCCTCTGCGAAATCCCGGCCGGTTACAAGCAACCGGTACTGGTATCGGGCACTGACGGCGTCGGCACCAAACTGCGCCTGGCGCTGAACCTGAACAAGCACGACAGCATCGGCATCGACCTGGTTGCCATGTGCGTGAACGACCTGGTGGTCTGCGGCGCCGAGCCGCTGTTCTTCCTCGACTACTACGCCACCGGCAAACTGAACGTCGAAACCGCGACCCAGGTCGTGACCGGCATCGGCGCTGGCTGTGAACTGTCCGGCTGCTCCCTGGTCGGCGGCGAAACCGCTGAAATGCCTGGCATGTACGAAGGCGAAGACTACGACCTGGCCGGCTTCTGCGTCGGCGTCGTGGAAAAAGCCGAAATCATCGACGGTTCCAAAGTCGCTGCCGGCGATGCCCTGCTCGCCCTGCCGTCTTCCGGCCCGCACTCCAACGGCTACTCGCTGATCCGCAAGATCATCGAAGTGTCCGGTGCAGACATCGAAAACATCCAGCTCGACGGCAAACCGCTGACCGACCTGCTGATGGCCCCGACCCGCATCTACGTGAAGCCGTTGCTCAAGCTGATCAAGGACACCGGTGCCGTCAAAGCCATGGCCCACATCACCGGTGGTGGCCTGCTGGACAACATTCCGCGCGTTCTGCCAAAAGGCGCACAAGCGGTGGTTGACGTTGCTAGCTGGACTCGCCCTGCCGTGTTCGACTGGCTGCAAGAGAAAGGCAACGTCGACGAAAACGAAATGCACCGCGTGCTGAACTGTGGCGTCGGCATGGTCATCTGCGTTGGCCAGGAGCACGTTGAAACCGCGCTGAACGTGCTGCGTGAAGCCGGCGAGCAGCCTTGGGTCATCGGTCAGATCGCCACCGCTGCCGAAGGCGCGGCTCAGGTCGAACTGAAGAACCTTAAGGCGCACTAATGCCTAAAACCTGTGATGTGGTGGTGCTGTTGTCCGGCACCGGCAGTAACTTGCAGGCCTTGATCGACAGCGCGCGGACCGGCGACAGCCCGGCCCGCATCGCTGCGGTGATTTCCAACCGCGCCGACGCCTACGGCCTGCAACGCGCCAGGGACGCGGGTATCGACACCCGCACCCTGGATCACAAGGCGTTCGAAGGTCGCGAGGCCTTCGATGCCGCGCTGATCGAACTGATCGACGCCTTCAACCCCAAACTCGTGGTACTGGCCGGCTTCATGCGCATTCTCAGCGCTGATTTCGTGCGCCACTATCAGGGTCGCCTGCTCAATATCCATCCCTCGCTGCTGCCCAAATACAAAGGGTTACACACCCATCAGCGCGCGCTGGAGGCCGGCGATACTGAACATGGCTGCTCCGTGCACTTCGTCACCGAGGAACTCGATGGTGGACCACTGGTCGTACAGGCAGTAATACCGGTAGAGTTGCACGATTCGCCGCAGAGTCTGGCGCAGCGAGTCCATACCCAGGAACACCTGATCTACCCGATGGCCGTACGCTGGTTTGCTGAAGGTCGTTTATCACTCGGTGAACAAGGTGCTTTACTGGACGGACAGTTACTCGCGGCCAGCGGCCACTTGATTCGAACCTAGGAGATTTTATGCGTCGCGCCCTGCTCTTCGCTTGCGCTCTGTTCGCCCTGCCGTTTGCGCAGGCCGCAGACCTTCAACCCTTCTCCGCCAGCTACACCGCCGACTGGAAACAGCTGCCCATGAGCGGCACCGCCGAACGCAGCCTGACCAAGGGAGCCAACGGCGTCTGGAAACTCAGCTTCAAGGCGTCGATGATGATCGCCAGCCTGACCGAAGAAAGCACCCTGACCCTGGACAAGGACACGCTGCTGCCGCAGTCCTACCACTTCGAACGCGGTGGCCTGGGCAAAGCCAAGAAGGCGGATCTGGACTTCGACTGGGCCAACAAGATGGTCACCGGCACCGATCGCGGCGACGCGGTCAAACTGCCGCTCAACCGCGGCATGGTCGACAAATCCACCTATCAACTGGCGCTGCAGCATGACGTTGCCGCCGGCAAGAAAAGCATGAGCTATCAGGTCGTCGATGACGGCGAAGTCGATACCTATGACTTCCGTGTGCTGGGCTCGGAGAAAGTCGACACCAAGGCTGGCCAGATCGATGCGATCAAGGTCGAGCGCGTGCGCGATCCGACACAAAGCAAACGCATCACCGTGCTGTGGTTCGCCAAGGACTGGGATTACCTGCTGGTCCGTCTGCAACAGGTCGAAACCGATGGCAAGGAGTACAACATCATGCTCCTCGACGGTATCGTCAACGGCAAGACGGTCAAAGGCAGCTGATCCGCAGCAACGACATGAAAGCCCCGCAAATGCGGGGCTTTTTTTCGTCGGTTAACTTGGCACCCCAGATCCCCCTGTGGGAGCGGGCTTGCCCAGCGCTTGCCCGCGCTTCGTTGGACGGGAACGATCAGCGCACGGTAAAGCGTTGCTGAGCCAGCAGACGGTCGCCTTGGAACACCATGAAACGCCATTCCCCAGGAACGACTTCGTGGCTTTCGGTGAACTCGAAAGCCATCAAGTCTTGCGGAGCGCCTGGCACCAGTTTCTGGGTTACTTCCAGTTTGTCGTGACGCACGCCATCTGAAGTACGAATGCCCGGTGTGAAATAGAGCAACGTCAGCGGCTGGTCTTCGGCGACCTTGCCGGCCAACTGGTAACGCATCCCGAACTTGATGCCCAGTTTCGCCGGGATGATTTCGGTCTGCTGGATCTGTTCATTGCTGCGGCGCAAAACGCGCTCGCCCGATTGCAGTTCGGCTTTTGGGCCAGCGAACACGCCGTATTCCACCGGGCCTTCAACGCGGACTTCGGCACTGGCCAGACCACTGACGAACATCATTGTGGCCAGGGTGGCTAAACGGGTGAGGTGCATGGTGCGCTCCTTGATTGAGATGAGCGCGAGGGTATGACGCGGGAGTGACAGGTTAATGACAGATCGGCGGGACAACATGAGATCGCAGCCTTCGGCAGCTCCTACAGGAATGCTCTATAACTTCAGGGTCTTTTTTGATCGAATGACTTTTCCCTGTTACCCGCGAGGTTTCCCATGACTGTTACCGTCAATACCGTCTCCGCCGAAGGTTTTCGTCACAGCGTCCAGATCGATGACCACGAACTTTTTGCCGATGTGCCGAAAACCTCTGGCGGCGAAGGCACTGCGCCTGAACCACACGACTACTTCGATGCAGCCCTCGGTGCCTGTAAGGCCCTGACGCTGAAAATGTATGCCAGGAAAAAGGACATCCCGCTGACGGGCGTCGAAGTTGAGGTCACGCGCGACAACAGTGAAGAACAGAAAGGCAAATACGCCCTGCACGTCGAACTCACGCTCAAGGGTGTGCTCACCGATGCCCAGCGCGACGAGCTGCACCGCGTGGCCGACCGCTGCCCGGTCCACAAGCTGATGACCACTTCCGACATCAGCATCGAAACCCATCTGTCCGAAGGTGCCTTCAGCCAATAGCGGCACGGGCTGCACAAGCGGGTTATGCTCCCTGCGTCACCCGCTCAGCCTGGAACGCACCATGAACACGCCACTCGTGATCCGCCCTCGCGCCGAAGATGTCGAAGGCCAGCCGATTCTTCGCCCGTTGCCGTCAGCCAAATGCCGCAACGTCGGGCCTTTCGTGTTTTTCGACCACATGCTCGAAACCCGTTACCCGGCGGGCAAAGGCATGAACATCCGTCAGCATCCGCACATCGGCCTGTCTACCCTCACGTACCTGTTCGAAGGGCAAATCCAGCACAAGGACAGCCTCGGTTCCGATCAGGTGGTGAATGCCGGCGATGTCAGCTGGATGACGGCGGGTAGCGCAATTGCCCACGTCGAACGCACGCCCGAAGCCTTGAAAGAAAGCGGCTTTAGCATGCACGGATTACAGATCTGGCTGGCTTCGCCCAAGGATCGCGAACACGGCCCGGGACATTACAGTCACCATCCGGCTGCCACACTGCCAGTCAGCGATAACCTTGGCGTGAAGATACGGATGATCGCCGGGTCAGGCTTTTGCCTCGAATCGCCAGTCCCGGTGCTTTCTCCTACGTTGTATGCCGAATTAAACCTGCAAACGGCGACCACGCTACTGATTCCCACCGAGCATGAAGAACGGGCGCTGTATGTGTTGAGCGGCGAGGCGCAGCTTGATGGCGAGCTGCTGGAGCGCTACACGCTAGTGGTGCTGCCGGCCGGGAAAGAGATGACACTGTTCGCCGAGAGCGACTGTCATGCCGTGCTGTTTGGCGGAGCGCCACTGGATGGACCGCGACGGATCAACTGGAATTTCGTGGCCAGCGATCCGGCATTGATCGATGAAGCACGTCGGCGCTGGGCGACCGGGGATTGGCCGACAGTGCCGGGGGAAAGTGAGCGGATCGAGTTGCCTTAGATCCTGAGTCGCCTATTAGATTGCCTTCGCGAGCAAGCCCGCTCCCACATTTGATCGTGTCGTACGCAAAATTTACGGTCGACGCCGATCCACTGTGGGAGCGGGCTTGCTCGCGAAGGGGCCGGCACTAACACTTCATCCAGCAGGTTATGCATCGATGAGGACGGAACGAACAGTGATTTGGCTCATGACAAACTCCCAGTAAAAAAGCCCCAGAATGAAAAAACCCGCCGAAGCGGGTTTTTTTTACAACGCAGTTAAACCGACAGTTCAACCAACAGCTTGTTCAGACGGCGCACGTAAGCCGCCGGGTCTTTCAAGCTGTCGCCGGCCGCCAGGGCCGCCTGATCGAACAGAATGTGCGACAGGTCGCCGAAGCGCTCGTCGCTCTGCTCGTTGTCAAGTTTCTCGATCAGCGGGTGAGCCGGGTTGAATTCGAAAATCGGCTTCGAATCCGGAACCTTCTGACCGCTGGCTTCCAGGATCTGACGCATTTGCAGGCCCAGGTCCTGCTCGCCAATGGCCAGAATCGCCGGGGAATCGGTCAGACGGTGGGAAACCCGCACTTCAGCGACGGACTCACCCAAAGCAGTCTTGAGACGCTCAACCAGGCCTTCTTTGGACTTGGCGACTTCTTCCGCGGCTTTCTTGTCTTCTTCCGAATCCAGATTGCCGAGGTCCAGGTCACCGCGTGCCACGTCGACAAAGCTCTTGCCGTCGAAGTCGTTGAGGTAGCTCATCAGCCACTCGTCGATGCGGTCGGTCAGCAGCAGCACTTCGATGCCTTTCTTACGGAAGACTTCCAGGTGCGGGCTGTTTTTGACTTGGGCGTAGGTTTCGCCGGTCAGGTAGTAGATCTTGTCCTGACCTTCCTTGGCGCGAGCCAGGTAATCGGCCAAGCCCACAACTTGCTCGCCGTCGTCGCCCTGAGTGGACGCGAAACGCAGCAGGCCGGCAATTTTCTCTTTGTTGGCGAAGTCTTCTGCCGGGCCTTCTTTCATGACCTGACCGAAGTTCTTCCAGAAGCCCTTGTATTGCTCAGGCTCGTTCTTCGCCAGTTTTTCCAGCATGTCCAGAACACGCTTGGTCAACGCCGACTTCATGGAGTCGATGATCGGGTCTTTCTGCAGGATTTCCCGCGACACGTTCAGCGACAGGTCGTTGGAATCGACCACGCCTTTGATGAAGCGCAGGTACAGCGGCAGGAACGACTCGGCCTGATCCATGACGAACACACGCTGCACGTACAGCTTCAGGCCTTTCGGCGCTTCACGCTGGTACAGGTCGAACGGAGCACGGGTCGGCACATAAAGCAGCGAGGTGTACTCGAGCTTGCCTTCGACCTTGTTGTGGCTCCAGCTCAGCGGGTTTTCGAAATCGTGAGCGACGTGCTTGTAGAACTCCTGATACTCCTCGTCTTTCACTTCAGTGCGAGGGCGAGTCCACAGGGCGCTGGCGCGGTTGACGGTTTCCCATTCAACGGCAGGTTTCTCTTCACCTTCGACGGCTGCCACTTCTTTCGGCAACTCGATCGGCAAGGCGATGTGGTCGGAGTACTTCTTGATGATGTTGCGCAGACGCCAGCCATCGGCGAATTCGTCTTCAGCGGACTTCAGGTGCAGGACGATGCGAGTACCACGGTCGGCTTTCTCGACAGTGGAAATTTCGAACTCGCCTTCGCCCTTGGACGACCAGTGCACGCCTTCGCTGGCAGCGACGCCGGCACGGCGGCTGAATACGTCGACTTTATCGGCGACGATGAAGGCCGAGTAGAAACCGACACCGAATTGACCGATCAGGTGCGAGTCTTTTTTCTGATCGCCAGACAGGTGTTTCATGAAATCGGCAGTGCCGGATTTGGCGATGGTGCCCAGATGGGTGACGGCGTCGTCACGGCTCATGCCGATGCCGTTGTCTTCGAGGGTGACGGTTTTAGCGTCTTTGTCGAAGCTCACACGGATTTTCAGTTCAGCGCCACCTTCCAGCAGCTCAGGCTTGGCCAGCGCTTCAAAGCGTAATTTATCGACAGCGTCAGAGGCGTTCGAGATCAATTCGCGAAGGAAAATTTCCTTGTTGGAATACAGCGAATGGATCATGAGGTGCAGCAGTTGCTTCACCTCGGTCTGGAAGCCCAGGGTTTCCTTTTGAGTTTCCACACTCATGGTCATCAAACTCCAATCAGATGGCAGTGGCCGCGACCTTGAGGGTCGGCGGCGGGTTGTCCTCAGAGTTGGGGGCTGAGATCAGGATTTCAAGGGCTCTTCGATTTTGAAGTGAGCGCGGGCCGTGGCAATGGGCTCGGCTTCAGTGCTTTGCCAGGCGGTAATCGCCACATTGGCTACCCGACGCCCCTGACGGCATACCTGGCATCTGGCCCAGGTATCGCGAAACTGACCCGCGCGCAGGTAATCGAGGGAAAAGTCGATAATTTTCGGCACGCCGGGCGAGCCGGTGAAAATCAGCAGGTGCAATGCCGCCGAGAGTTCCATGAACCCGGCAATCACCCCCCCATGAATCGCCGGCAATAAAGGATTACCAATGTTGTCCTTGTTGGCCGGTAGACGAAACAGCAGCTCATCCCCGACCCGCGAACATTCAACGCCAATCAGCCTGGCGTAGGGAATCAGGTCCAGCAGCGAGGCGTAGTCCCCCTGCGCATGGGCCTGTTGAAGTTGCTCCTTGAACGTGTCGGTCATTTCGCACCTCCGGCTATGGCACCGGCAAAACCTTTGGTGCCTTTGATGCTCTTGCCCATGCGCATGAAGGTGCCCACCACATGGGCGATGGGCTGTTCGGGGTCGTCCTGATAGGCAAAACCGCGCGCAAAGATCACGTCGGTGGTCACCCGGTAGCATTGGGCGAAGCCGTAGACGTCCTTGTATGGCTCGGCGGCGTGCATGTAATCGATGCGCAAGTCGAGCGTCGGACAGACTTCGAACTCAGGCAGCACGCAAAGGGTGGCCATGCCGCAGGCGGTGTCCATCAGCGAGGTCAGCGCACCGCCATGAATCACTCCGGTTCGCGGGTTGCCGACGATCTGCGGGCTGTACGGCAGAATCACCGTCAACCCTTCGCTGCTGGCGCTGTGAACGCGCATGCCGAGCACCTGACAATGCCGCAATGCCGACAGGAATCGCGTCGCACGCTCAAAAACGGGGTTTTCGGCCATTGGATAAAACTCTTCTCAGTGTCGGGCCAAAATAGCAGGCTAGAGGGCAAAAGTTCCGCTGCAAAACAAACTTATATATCTGTGCGAATTAAGGAACTTAACCCTGATCGCCGTGCTCGAAAGGCCAAGTAGATATTTCCATAAGGAGAAACACCCCATGCGTAAGACTTTAGCTATTGCCTTGATGTTGACCGCTTCCCTCGGTCTCGCTGCCTGCGATAAAAAATCCGAGGACAAAGCTCAAGATGCCGCCAAACATTCCGAGCAAGCTCAGGAAAAAATGAGCGAAGCTCAGGATAAAGTGAACGAGGCCGCAAAAGAAAACGCCGAAGCTGCCAAAGCTCAGGCCGAATCGAACGCAGCAGCGGCCAAAGAAGCTGCTCCAGCTGCAGCTCCGGTTCCAGCGCCAGAAGCCCCTAAAAACTAAAACCGTTTTTAGTGTGATAAAAGAAAACCCGCCAAGTGCGGGTTTTCTTTTTATTGGCGATAAGTGTTAGAGCAAAACCGCTCTAAAAGTCGGACTAATCATCAGCAACAACGAACACACTAAACCCACAAACCACACCAGACTGCGCTGCCAGGCCAGATCTCCCCAATAGCACAGCAAGTAAATGACGCGCGTGATCACGAAGATGATTGCCAGCGCATCGATCAGCCATCCAGCCGTCTGCGTGGTGTGCGCCATCAACACCCCAACCGCAAACAATAGGAACGCCTCGAAACTGTTCTGGTGGGCCGCCAATGCACGGGCACCAAAGCCGGTAAGTTGCGCCTGCTGCTGGCGCGGCAGGTGATTGTTGTAACCACCCTGCTCGTTCATGGCTTTGGCCACCGGAATCTTCGCCACGTAAATCAACAATGCGCTGATAAACACACACCAGAACGGAATACTCATCAAGCAGCTTCCTTGTTTGCTTCAGGCAATGGCGCCTCTGTAGGGGTATAGACCATCACATCAAGAACGTCGGAGTGAAACTCGCGGCGATACAACACCAGCACGACGCCGGCACTCATCAACATGAACAACCAAGGGCTGACAAACCACGCCAGCATGGTCATGCCAAAGTAATAGGAGCGCAGACCGAAGTTGAACTGGTTGGCCGCCATGGAGATGACACGGGCGGCTCGGGAAGCGAAGGCTTTGCGTTCTTGCTCGGACACATGGCGCTCGCCAATCATCGGCGCCGAACCCACGAGAATCGCCGCAAAGTTGTACTGACGCATGCACCAGCTGAACGTAAAGAACGCATAGACAAACACCAGCGCCAGGCACAACAACTTGATCTCCGACATGCCTTGGGAGGCCTGTTGCACCATCGGGATATCCGCCAGCAACGACACGGCTCTGTCGGACGCACCCAACACCGTGAGAATACCGGCCAGGATAATCAGCGTACTGGAAGCGAAGAAGGAGGCATTACGCTCCAGGTTACCGATCACGCTGGCATCGGCAATGCGGTTGTCGCGCAACAGCATGCGGCGCATCCAGTCTTCGCGATACAGGTGCAGCACGCTGGCCAGGCAAGCGGTGTCGCGGCCCTTCCATGAGGCATAACGGGTGTAGCCACCCCAGCAGACGACAAACCAGAGCGCGGCGAGGATGTGGATCAGATTGGCGTGGATGAACGACATGCAGGTCCTTGTGAGGTGTTTTCGGAGAACTGAAACCCTGTGGGAGCGGGCTTGCTCGCGAAGGCGGTGGGTCAGTCGACATCAATGTTGAATGATAAGCCGTCTTCGCGAGCAAGCCCGCTCCCACATTAGATTTGGCAATGCTTCGACGTTAGCGCAAGGAAAAAGACACCGCATCCCACCCATAAAAAAATGCCCCGTATCGATTGATACGGGGCATTTCTATTTTTTGCCAGGAAGCAGCTCAAGGCCCGCTTGTGACGGGCCATGAAGCAGCTTAAGCCAGCGCTTCTTCGCGCTTGCCCAGCAGACGGTCACAAGCCACGGCAACCACCAGGGTCATGACCGACGGCACCAGCCACGCCAGACCCTGCTCGCTCAGCGGCAGATGAGTCAGTTGAGTCGGCATCCAGTCGGCCAGACCGGCGCCCTTGAGGGCATCGATCAGACCGAAGATGAACGACACCAGCATCACCGGACCGACGATGCGACCCTGCTCATGCCAGAAGTCCTTGCAGAAGCTCAGGGCGACCAAGGCGATGCACGGCGGGTAGATGGCGGTCAGCACCGGGATCGAGAACGCGATCAGCTTGGTGAGGCCCAGGTTGGACACCAACAGGGAGAACGCAGCCAGGATGATCACCAGCGTCTTGTAGGACAGTGGCAACACACGGCTGAAGTATTCGGCACAGGCACATGTCAGACCGACCGCTGTCACCAGGCAGGCCAGAGAGATCAGCACCGCAAGGAAACCGCTGCCCAGCGAACCAAACGTGTGCTGAACGTACGCGTGCAATACCGCTGCGCCGTTGGCAGCACCAGCGGCTACTTCATGGCTGCCCGAACCGAGACGGAACAGACTGACGTAAACCAGCGCCAGACCCACGCCGGCAATCAGCCCGGCGATGATCGCGTAGCGGGTGATCAACGCCGGCGATTCCACGCCTCGGGAGCGGATCGCATTGACGATGACAATGCCGAATACCAGCGCACCCAGGGTATCCATGGTCAGATAACCATTGATAAAGCCTTGAGAGAACGGTGCAGCGACATATTCAGGAGTGGCCACGCCGATGTCACCGGCCGGCAACGCGAACGCGGCGATGCCGAGAACGGCCAGGGCGATGATCTTCAGCGGCGCAAGGAAACGTCCTACAGTGTCCAGCAGACGGCCCGGATAGAGCGAAATGAAGAACACCACCAGGAAGTACACCGAGCTATAAAGAAACAGCGCCAGCGGGCTCTCGCCGGTCAACGGCGCCAGGCCTACTTCAAACGACACGGTCGCGGTGCGCGGCGTCGCGAACAACGGGCCGACAGCGAGGTAGCACGCGGCTGCCAACAGGCCACCGGCGACTTTACCGATCGGGCTGCTCAAGGCATCCATTGCACCACCGACCTTGGCCAGGGCAACAACGGTGATCACCGGCAAACCAACCGCGGTGATCAGAAAACCCAGCGCCGCCATCCAGACATTAGGCCCGGACTGCAAACCGACGATAGGCGGGAAGATGATGTTGCCAGCCCCGACGAACAGGGCAAACGTCATAAAACCCAGTGCCAGGATGTCCTGGCCTTTCAACACTTTCATTAAGGAAATACCACACTACTGAATCGGAATTTAGAGAGGGATTTCCCTTATGGGTGAGGGAAATGCTGTCGGCCCGTATAGGACTGACCCGTTTAGCGCGCCGCTGCCTTGTGGGCCGCGGACGCAAAAATGGCTGCTAGCCTAACGAATTTGCACGACAAACGCACTGTTAGGGTGCGAACTTTGCGATACGCGACACTTCAATGTCGCGTTTTTACATGTAATTGCGTCGTCGTCTGTAATTCCGTCTTCGCGAGCAAGCCCGCTCCCCACATTGGAATGCGGTCAAATGTGGGAGCGGGCTTGCTCGCGAAGAGGCCTTCACTGACGCGCACAAACCCCGGAAACGACAAAGGCCACCCGAAGGTGGCCTTTGTTTGGTGAAGCGTCAGTTAAGCGCGAGGCTTACTTGATCGCCCAACCGGTCAGCTCGGACAAAGCCTTGCCGATGTCTGCCAGCGAACGCACGGTTTTAACGCCTGCGTCTTCCAGGGCAGCAAACTTCTCGTCTGCAGTGCCTTTGCCGCCAGAGATGATTGCGCCAGCATGGCCCATACGCTTGCCCGCAGGGGCAGTCACACCAGCGATGTAGGAAACAACCGGCTTGGTCACGTTTGCCTTGATGTAGGCAGCCGCTTCTTCTTCAGCCGAACCGCCGATCTCGCCGATCATAACGATCGCTTCGGTCTTCGGGTCTTCCTGGAACAGCTTCAGGATGTCGATGAAGTTCGAACCCGGGATCGGGTCACCACCGATGCCGACGCAAGTCGACTGACCGAAACCGGCGTCAGTAGTCTGCTTCACAGCTTCGTAGGTCAGGGTGCCGGAACGGGAAACGATACCGACCTTGCCTGGCAAGTGAATGTGACCTGGCATGATGCCGATCTTGCATTCGCCTGGAGTGATCACGCCTGGGCAGTTAGGACCGATCAGGACTACGCCCAGCTCGTCGCACTTGACCTTGGCATCCAGCATGTCCAGGGTAGGAATGCCTTCAGTGATGCAAACGATCAGCTTGATGCCGCCGAAGGCTGCTTCCAGGATGGAGTCCTTGCAGAAAGGAGCTGGAACGTAGATCACGCTGGCGGTGGCGCCAGTGGCAGCTACAGCGTCTTTCACGGTGTTGAACACTGGCAGACCCAGGTGCTCGGTGCCGCCTTTACCAGGAGTTACACCACCCACCATCTTGGTGCCGTACTCGATGGCTTGCTGGGTGTGGAAACTACCTTGCGAACCGGTAATACCCTGGCAGATAACTTTGGTGTCTTTATTGATCAGGACGCTCATTATTTGCCCTCCGCAGCTTTAACGACTTGTTGAGCAGCGTCGGTCAGGCTGGTAGCAGCGATGATGTTCAAACCGCTTTCTGCCAGTACTTTAGCGCCCAGCTCAGCGTTGTTGCCTTCAAGGCGAACAACAACCGGGATTTTCACGCCGACTTCTTTCACAGCGCCGATGATGCCTTCGGCAATCATGTCGCAACGAACGATGCCGCCGAAGATGTTGACCAATACTGCAGCGACGTTAGTGTCGGACAGGATGATCTTGAACGCTTCGGTAACGCGTTCTTTGGTAGCACCGCCGCCCACGTCGAGGAAGTTGGCTGGCTTGCCGCCATGCAGGTTGACGATGTCCATGGTACCCATGGCCAGGCCAGCACCGTTGACCATGCAACCGATGTTGCCTTCCAGCGCTACGTAGTTCAGTTCGAACTTGGCAGCGTGCGCTTCGCGCGGATCGTCTTGCGACGGATCGTGGAAAGTCTTCAGCTTAGGCTGACGGTACATGGCGTTGGCGTCGATGTTGATCTTGGCGTCGAGGCAATGCAGATCGCCGTCAGCCTTGATCACCAGCGGGTTCACTTCCAGCAGAGCCAGGTCGTGATCCTTGAACAGCTTGGCCAGACCTACGAAGATCTTGGCGAACTGAGCAACTTGCTTGCCTTCCAGACCCAGCTGGAATGCCAGCTCGCGACCCTGGAATGGCTGAGCGCCAACCAGTGGATCGATAGTGGCCTTGAGGATTTTCTCAGGGGTGTCGTGAGCGATTTTCTCGATGTCCACGCCACCTTCGGTGGAAGCCATGAACACGATGCGACGGCTCGAACGGTCAACGACAGCGCCCAGGTACAGCTCTTTAGCGATATCAGTGCACGATTCAACCAGGATCTTGGTGACTGGCTGGCCATTGGCATCAGTCTGGTAAGTCACCAGACGCTTGCCCAACCACTGTTGAGCGAATGCTTTGGCGTCTTCTTTGCTGCGAACCAGCTTTACGCCGCCCGCTTTACCGCGACCACCAGCGTGGACCTGGGCTTTGACAACCCACTCGGTGCCGCCGATTTTGTCGCAAGCTTCTGCTGCTGCTTCCGGGGTGTCTACTGCGTAGCCGGTGGAAACTGGCAGGCCGTACTCAGCGAACAGCTGCTTACCCTGATACTCGTGAAGATTCATGCTTATTACCGTCTTCGTTAGGTACTGCGCATTCGGTGCTGCACTAGTTGAAGTGCCGCACCACCTGTGACTGCTGCTTGCGTAGCAGAGCTACACAAGACTGCGTCCAGCGGACATTCCGCGGTGAGTCTTGCATGCAAGGCTCACGACGGGCCGTACCGCCGTGGTTTCTTATTGTCTTAACGCTTCTTGCGGTTGGCGATGTGGATGGCGCCGCCATTCACTGCCAAAGCTGCTTCGTGCAAGGCTTCAGACAGGGTCGGATGGGAGAAAACCATCATGCCCAAGTCTTCAGCGCTGGTGCCGAATTCCATACCGATCGCGCCCTGCTGAACCAGTTCTGCAGCGCTCGGGCCAATCACGTGGACGCCCAATACGCGGTCAGTCTTGGCATCGGCGATGACTTTCACGAAACCGCCGGTGTCGTTGGCTGCCATGGCACGGCCACTGGCTGCGAACGGGAAGGTGCCAACGTTAACTTCAACGCCTTCAGCCTTCAAGGTCTGCTCGGTTTTGCCGACCCACGCGATTTCCGGGTGAGTATAAATAACTGACGGGATCAAGTCATAGTTCATCTGGGCTTTGTGGCCCTTGATGCGCTCAACGACCATGATGCCCTCTTCCGAGGCTTTGTGTGCCAGCATCATGCCGCGAACCACGTCACCAATGGCGTAAACGCCCGGTACGGTGGTAGCGCAGTGATCGTCAACGTGCACGAAACCGCGCTCGTCCAGGGTCACGCCGCAATCAGCAGCCAGCAGATCAGTGGTCACCGGACGGCGACCAACGGCTACGATCAGCTTGTCGAAAGTGATGTTCTGTTCGCCGTTGGCATCGGTGTAGTTCACAACGACTTCGTCGCCGTTCACTTTGGAACCGGTAACGCGAGCACCCAGCTTGATGTCCAGACCTTGTTTGGTCAGGGTTTTCAGCGCTTCCTTGGAAACGGCAGCGTCAGCGGCCATCAGGAAGGTGTCCAGCGCTTCAAGAACGGTAACTTCTGCTCCCAGACGGGACCAGACCGAACCCAGCTCCAGACCGATCACGCCAGCGCCAATCACGCCCAGACGTTTCGGAACCGATTGGAATTCCAGAGCGCCGGTGGAGTCGACGATCACATTCTGGTCGACCGGGGCCGGTGGAATGTCGATCGGACGCGAACCTGGAGCCAGAATCACGTTCTCGGCTTCAATGATTTCTACCGAACCGTCAGGCTTGGTGACTTCGACTTTCTTGCCGGCCAGCAGTTTGCCGTGGCCCTGGATCGAGGTCACACCGTTAGCCTTGAACAGGGTCGCAACGCCAGAGGTCAGGCCTTTGACGATGGTGGATTTACGGCCGACCATCGCTGCCACATCCATGGTCACGCCAGCGTGGTTGATACCGTGGATCGCGAAGCCTTCTTTGGCTTCCTTGTATTTCCAGGAGCTGTCCAGCAGCGCCTTGGATGGAATGCAGCCGACGTTCAGACAAGTACCGCCGAGGGCCAGTTTGCCTTCCTTGTCGGTGTATTTCTCGATGCAGGCAGTGGAGAGGCCCAGTTGCGCTGCTTTAATGGCAGCCACGTAGCCGCCAGGGCCCGCGCCAATCACTACCACGTCGAATTTCTGAGTCATGTGTCATTCCTTCTCGAATCAAACCGGACGGCCCCTTTTGAGGACCGTCGTGGGACGAAGCTGGTCATTACAGAAGGGCCGTTCATCGCTGAGCGGCCCGTGCAACGAAATCAGATATCCAGCAGCAAACGAGCCGGGTCTTCCAGCAGGTTCTTGATGGTAACCAGGAAGGTCACAGCTTCTTTGCCGTCGATCAAACGGTGATCGTAGGACAGAGCCAGGTACATCATCGGACGGATAACGACTTGGCCGTTGATCGCCATAGGACGCTGCAGAATGTTGTGCATGCCCAGGATGGCCGCTTGTGGCGGGTTGACGATCGGAGTCGACATCATCGAACCGAAGGTACCACCGTTGGTGATGGTGAACGTACCACCGGTCATTTCGTCCATCGACAGCTTGCCGTCACGAGCCTTCTTGCCGAAGGTGGCGATGCCGCCTTCGATTTCAGCCAGGCTCATCAGTTCGGCGTTACGCAGAACCGGTACAACCAGGCCGCGGTCGCTGGAAACAGCAACACCGACGTCAGCGTAGCCGTGATAAACGATGTCAGCACCGTCGATCGACGCGTTGACAGCCGGGAAGCGTTTCAGCGCTTCGGTGGCAGCCTTGACGAAGAACGACATGAAGCCCAGGCGCACGCCGTTGTGGGACTTCTCGAACAGGTCCTTGTACTTCGAACGCAGGGCCATGACTTCGGTCATGTCGACTTCGTTGAACGTGGTCAGCATCGCCATGTTCGACTGAGCTTCAACCAGACGCTTGGCAACGGTGGCCCGCACGCGGGTCATCGGTACGCGCTTCTCGATGCGGTCGCCAGCAGCGAACACTGGAGCAGCAGCGGCAGGAGCAGCAGCCTTGGCAGGTGCGGCAGCCGGAGCGGCTTTCTTGGCAGCTACAGCGGCAACAACGTCTTCCTTGGTTACACGACCGCCTTTGCCAGTGCCGGCAACGGAAGCGATGTTGATGCCGTTTTCTTCAGCCAGCTTGCGAGCAGCCGGTGCAGCAACAGGATCATCTTCACCCGCTTCGGCAGGAGCAGCGGCAGCAGGTGCAGCAGCGGCGGCTGGAGCAGCGGCAGCAGCACTGCCCTCACCGATGGAGCCCAGAACTTCGTCGGACAGAACGGTGTCGCCTTCGTTCTTGACGATAGCGCCCAGCACGCCATCAGCGGTAGCCAACACTTCCAGTACGACTTTGTCAGTTTCGATGTCGACGATCAGTTCGTCACGCTTGACGGCGTCGCCCGGTTTTTTGTGCCAGGTGGCAACGGTGCCATCGGCAACCGATTCCGGGAAAGTGGGGGCTTTGATTTCGATAGCCATTATCTGTGGGTCCTTAAATTCGGTTTCAGGTGCGCGAAGGCGTTAAACAGTAAAGGCGTCTTGCAGCAGTTGTTCCTGCTGCTCAGCGTGCATCGATGCATAACCACAAGCAGGTGCAGCAGAAGCATCACGGCCCGCGTACTCGAGTACGAGAGACTTGTCGTGATTGCCAACGATGCGGCGCATGTGGTGTTGGCTGCAGTACCAGGCACCCTGGTTCATCGGCTCTTCCTGACACCAAACGATATGTTTGAGGTTGGTGTACGGAGCCAGGACTTCGTTCAAGTCGTCCTCAGGGAATGGGTACAGCTGCTCGATACGCACGATGGCGATGTCATCACGACCTTCGGCACGGCGTTTTTCCAGCAGGTCGTAGTAGACCTTGCCGCTACACAGAACAACGCGCTCGACCTTTTTCGGGTCCAGGGCATCGATTTCCGGGATAACGGTCTGGAACGAACCTTCAGCCAGATCTTCCAGAGTCGAGATGGCCAGTTTGTGACGCAGCAGCGACTTCGGAGTCAGAACGATCAACGGCTTGCGCAGCGGGCGAATCACCTGACGACGCAGCAAGTGGTAGATCTGAGCCGGCGTAGTCGGCACGGCTACCTGAATATTGTGCTCGGCGCACAACTGCAGGTAACGCTCCAGACGAGCCGAAGAGTGCTCCGGACCCTGACCTTCATAACCGTGCGGCAGCAGCATGGTCAGACCGCAGAGACGACCCCACTTGTGCTCGCCACTGGTGATGAACTGGTCGATAACCACTTGGGCACCGTTGGCGAAGTCGCCGAACTGGGCTTCCCAGATCACCAGCGCCTCAGGCGTGGTGGTCGAGTAACCGTATTCGAACGCCAGCACGGCTTCTTCGGACAGGAACGAATCGTACAGGTCGAAACGTGGCTGGCCCTTGTACAGGTTTTGCAGCGGGACGTAGGTACCCGCGTCTTTCTGGTTGTGCAAGACAGCGTGACGGTGCGAGAACGTACCGCGACCGATGTCCTGACCCGTCATGCGAATCGGGTGACCTTCGAACGCCAGGGTCGCGTACGCCATGGTTTCGGCGTAACCCCAGTTGATCGGCAGGCCGCCGGCTTGCATTTTCTGACGGTCTTCGTAGATTTTCGAGACCTGGCGCTGAACCACGAAGCCTTCCGGAATTTCCAGCAGCTTGGCGGACAGTTCCTGCAAGGTTTTCAGATCGAAGCGAGTGTCGTGACGCGCGGTCCAGGCGTGGCCCAGATACGGACGCCAGTCCACGAACAACTCTTTGTTCGGCTCTTTGACCAGGCTTTTTACAACATGCAGACCGTTGTCCAGCGCATTGCGGTATTCGTCGACTTTCGCCTGAACACGCTCTGCGTCCAGCACACCGCCCTGGGTCAGACGATCGGCATACAGCTCACGGGTGGTGCGCTGTTTGGTGATCTGCTGATACATGATTGGCTGGGTGCCGCTAGGCTCGTCGGCCTCGTTGTGGCCGCGACGACGGTAGCAGACCAGGTCGATCACCACGTCGCGCTTGAACTGCATGCGGTAGTCGATGGCCAGCTGGGTCACGAACAACACGGCTTCCGGATCATCACCATTTACATGGAGGATCGGCGCTTGGATCATCTTCGCAACGTCGGTCGCGTACTCGGTGGAGCGCGAGTCCAACGGGTTGCTGATGGTGAAACCGACCTGGTTGTTGATCACGATGTGCACGGTGCCGCCGGTCTTGAAACCGCGGGTCTGCGACATCTGGAAGGTTTCCATCACCACACCCTGACCGGCGAATGCCGCGTCACCGTGGATGGAGATCGGCAGAACCTTCTCGCCGGTAGGGTCGTTACGACGATCCTGACGGGCGCGAACCGAACCCTCGACCACCGGGGAAACGATTTCCAGGTGGGACGGGTTGAACGCCATGGCCAGGTGAACTTCACCGCCAGTGGTCATCACGTTGGACGAGAAGCCCTGGTGATATTTAACGTCACCGGACCCCAGCTCGACCTTCTTCTTGCCTTCGAACTCATCGAACAGCTCGCGCGGGTTCTTGCCGAAGGTATTGACCAGTACGTTGAGACGGCCACGGTGGGCCATGCCGATCACGATTTCCTTGGTGCCGTAGGAGCCGGAACGCTGGATCAGCTCGTCGAGCATCGGAATCAGGCTCTCGCCGCCTTCCAGACCGAAACGCTTGGTACCCGGGTATTTGGTCCCGAGGTATTTTTCCAGACCTTCGCCGGCGGTGACGCGTTCGAGCAGGTGGCTCTTGATGTCGGCGGAGTACGTCGGACGGCCGCGCACGCTTTCCAGACGCTGCTGGAACCACTGGCGCTGCTCGGAATCGGTGATATGCGTAAATTCAGCGCCGATGGTGCGGCAATATGTCTGCTGCAACGCTTCGTGAATTTCGCGTAGGCTCGCCTCCTCTTTGCCGATGAACAGGTCGCCGGCACGGAAGGTCGTATCAAGATCGGCATTGGTCAAGCCGTAATGATTGATCGACAGGTCTGCAGGTGCAGGACGCTGCCACAGCCCCAGCGGGTCAAGCTGGGCTGCCTGGTGGCCACGCATACGGTAGGCCTGGATCAATCGCAGCACTTCAACTTGCTTCTTCTCGTGCTCACTGCTCACGCTACCGGCGGAAACCGGTTGGGCGCGGCGCTGGTTCTTTGCCAGCAAGACGAAATGATCGCGAATTGTGGAGTGCGAAACATCGGTGGCAGTGTTGCCATCAGCAGGCAACTTCTGGAAGTAGGTGCGCCATTCTTCTGGCACAGCGTTAGGGTCGTGCAGGTAGAGCTCGTAGAGCTCTTCCACATAGGCAGCGTTACTACCGGATAGGTAGGCGCTGTTCCACATGCGCTGCATCACGCTTTCTTGCATGCTTGGTCACCCTCGGTTAGGGGAACACCACCGGCGTCGACACCGAGAAAACTTGCAGAAGTCCGAATGCAGCGACTAAAACAAGCCACTTAGGATCACGCTGATAGTCCGGGTACCAGCCCGGATGCCCCTGCTTGTCTCATTTCTTCAAAATAAGAGCTGCAGCCTTATAAGCTGCTGCTCAGGTTAAAACTACGGCGCCGGTTGAAGCCTGCGCCGTAGCATCTACGGGTATTGCGGTCCTACGGGTACAGCAGCTGAATCACACGCCGCTTTGCAGCAGCATGTTACGGATGTGACCGATGGCCTTAGTCGGGTTCAGGCCTTTCGGACAAACGTTGACGCAGTTCATGATGCCCCGGCAGCGGAATACACTGAACGGGTCATCCAGCGAAGCCAAACGCTCGGATGTTTTGTTGTCGCGACTGTCTGCCAGGAAGCGATAGGCTTGCAGCAGAGCAGCCGGACCCAGGAACTTGTCCGGGTTCCACCAGAAGGACGGGCACGAAGTCGAGCAGCAAGCGCACAGGATGCACTCGTACAGACCATCGAGCTTTTCACGCTCTTCAGGGGACTGCAGACGCTCGATGGCCGGAGCCGGCGTGTCGTTCTGCAGGTATGGCTTAACCTTTTCGTATTGCTTGTAGAAGATGCTCATATCGACGACCAGGTCACGGATAACCGGCAAACCTGGCAGCGGACGAACGATCAGCTTGTTGCGCTTTACGACGGCAGACAGCGGCGTGATGCACGCCAGACCGTTCTTGCCGTTGATGTTCATGCCGTCGGAACCGCAAACACCTTCACGGCAAGAGCGACGATAGGAGAAACCTTCGTCCTGCTCTTTGATCAGGGCCAGCACGTCCAGCACCATCAGGTCTTTACCACCGGTATCAACCTGGAATTCCTGCATGAACGGCGCAGCGTCCTGATCAGGGTTGTAACGATAAACACTGACTTGCAACATGGCGGCCACCCTTAATAAGTCCGAATCTTAGGTTCAAAAGTCGGAACAGTCTTCGGCGAGAAGTTCACAGCACGCTTGGTTACGCGCTTGTCACCCGGGAAGTACAGGGTGTGGCACAGCCAGTTTTCGTCGTCACGGTCTTCGAAGTCTTCACGGGCGTGAGCACCGCGGGACTCTTTGCGCACTTCTGCGGCGATGGCGGTGGCTTCGGCCACTTCCAGCAGGTTTTGCAGCTCAAGAGCTTCGATACGTGCAGTGTTGAACGCCTGCGACTTGTCATTGATCTTGACGTTGGCGATGCGCTTGCGCAGATCGGCCAGCTGGGCAATACCCTTCTGCATGTATTCGCCGGTACGGAATACACCGAAGTAGTTCTGCATGCAGTTTTGCAGCTCGCGACGCAGAGTAGCGACGTCTTCACCTTCGGTACGCTCGTTCAGAGCGGACAGACGCGCCAGGGCCGCATTGATGTCGGCGTCGGTGGCTTCGTCGTATTCGATACCGTCGGTCAGCGCTTTTTCCAGGTGCAGACCCGCCGCACGGCCGAAGACCACCAAGTCGAGCAACGAGTTGCCGCCCAGACGGTTGGCACCGTGAACCGATACGCAAGCCACTTCACCGACCGCGAACAGGCCAGGGATGATGGCGTCGACGCCGTCGGCGTCCTGGGTGATCGCCTGGCCATGAATGTTGGTCGGAACGCCGCCCATCATATAGTGGCAGGTCGGAACAACCGGAACCGGAGCAACAACCGGGTCAACGTGCGCAAAAGTCTTCGACAGTTCGCAGATGCCTGGCAGACGACTGTGCAGCACTTCCTCGCCCAGGTGGTCGAGTTTGAGCATCACGTGGTCGCCATTCGGACCGCAACCGTTGCCGGCGATGATTTCTTTAACCATCGAACGGGCAACCACATCACGACCGGCAAGGTCTTTGGCGTTCGGAGCATAACGCTCCATGAAACGCTCGCCGTGCTTGTTGATCAGGTAACCACCTTCACCACGGCAACCTTCGGTGACCAGTACACCGGCGCCGGCGATGCCTGTCGGGTGGAACTGCCACATTTCGATGTCTTGTACCGGCACGCCAGCACGCAGAGCCATGCCGACGCCGTCACCGGTGTTGATCAGGGCGTTGGTGGTGGATGCGTAGATACGACCTGCACCGCCGGTTGCCAGAACCGTAGCCTTGGCGCGGATATAGGTGGTTTCGCCAGTTTCGATACAGATAGCGATTACGCCGACGAACGCGCCGTCCTGGTTCTTCACCAGATCGACAGCGTAGTATTCGTTCAGGAACACGGTACCGGCTTTCAGGTTGCCCTGATAAAGGGTATGCAGCAGCGCGTGACCGGTACGGTCGGAAGCGGCGCAGGTACGGGCAGCCTGGCCACCTTTACCGTAATCCTTCGACTGACCGCCGAATGGACGCTGATAGATGCGACCTTGTTCGGTACGGGAGAACGGCATACCCATGTGGTCCAGCTCATAGACCGCGGCCGGGCCTTCCTGACACATGTATTCGATAGCGTCCTGGTCACCGATGTAGTCGGAACCCTTGACGGTATCGTACATGTGCCAGCGCCAGTCATCGTTCGGATCGGCAGACGCGATGGCGCAGGTGATGCCGCCCTGGGCCGATACGGTGTGCGAACGAGTCGGGAAAACCTTGGTGATCACGGCAGTCTTGTGACCGCCCTGTGCCAGTTGCAGCGCTGCGCGCATGCCGGCACCGCCGCCACCAATAATGATGGCGTCGAAAGAAATAGTTGGAATGTTAGCCATGGATCAGATACCCCAGAGAATCTGCACACCCCAGACGAAGTAAGCGAACATCGCAACGCCGCATACTGCCTGGAAAAGGAAACGTACTGCAGTCGCGGACTTGCCCAGCGCCATTGGCGTCAGGTAGTCGGTCGCGATGGTCCACATGCCGACCCAGGCGTGAGCGCCCAGGGCCACCAGGGCCAGCAGACTGAAGATACGCATCCAGTTGCTTGCGAACAGTTCGTGCCATTGGGCGTAGCCAATGCCGGGGTTCGCAACGAGGTATCCGATCAGGAAAATGAAATAAGCCGCGAGAACAACCGCAGACACACGCTGTGCCATCCAGTCATAGAGGCCCGAACGCGAAAGGTTTGTAACGCTGGTTACCATATCCAAACTCCTGCCAGAACGATCAACACCACGGATACGGCGACGATAATTTTCGAGCCCAGGCGGCCGCCTTCCAGCGTCTCACCGATGCCCATATCCATGATCAAATGGCGCACACCGGCTACCAGGTGATACAGAAGAGCGGACAGGAGGCCCCATGCTACGAACTTGGCCAGCGGGCTGGTCAAGCATGCCTTCACATCGGCAAAACCTTCCTCGGAACCCAGAGACTTGCCCAATGCATACAGCATGAAGCCAAGGCCCAGGAAGAGGATGATGCCGGAAACACGGTGAAGGAACGACGTAACGCCGGTGATGGGGAGTTTGATGGTCCTTAGGTCTAGGTTTACAGGTCGTTGGCTTTTCACGGCTTTTTTTTCACACTGAAGAGCCCCTAACAATCAGGGCAAAGTTGTTGGGGAGTGCACTGGTCAGGTAACCACCACCCAGGGATGCGACCCCCAATAAAGCTGGCCCAAAAGCCCCTGGCGGTCGGTGGCCGAGTATAGACAGTTAGGCTACTAATGACAACGCGTTCACCTTCCCCTAATAGCTGATTGCACAAGAGAGATAAAAGGCGTAAATGGCAGTCAATTTCGAGGAAAAAGTCCGGTTAAAGCCTTCTGGAGCAAGACTTTAGGCAAATTGACATTCGAATTTATCTCACTATAGTGGTGCGGGCCCTGCGTGGGGGGTCTGTCTGATGATTTCAAGCATAAATAGGAGGCCACATGGCTGACAAAAAAGCGCAGTTGATCATCGAGGGCGCAGCCCCCGTCGAGCTGCCCATTTTAACCGGCACCGTTGGTCCCGATGTTATCGACGTTCGGGGCCTGACGGCCACGGGCCGTTTCACCTTTGACCCTGGTTTCATGTCGACTGCCTCTTGCGAGTCGAAGATCACCTATATCGACGGCGACAACGGCATTCTGCTGCACCGCGGCTACCCGATCGAACAGCTGGCTGAAAAGTCGGACTACCTGGAAACCTGCTACCTGCTGCTCAACGGCGAATTGCCGACCGCAGAGCAGAAGGCCCAGTTCGTCGGCACCGTGAAGAACCACACCATGGTTCACGAGCAGTTGAAGACCTTCTTCAACGGCTTCCGTCGCGACGCCCACCCGATGGCCGTCATGTGCGGCGTAGTGGGCGCCCTCTCGGCCTTCTACCACGACTCCCTCGACATCAATAACCCGCAGCATCGCGAAATCTCCGCGATCCGCCTGGTTGCCAAGATGCCGACCCTGGCCGCAATGGTTTACAAGTACTCCATGGGCCAACCCATGATGTACCCGCGCAACGACCTGTCGTACGCGGAAAACTTCCTGCACATGATGTTCAACACCCCGTGCGAGATCAAACCGATCAGCCCGGTACTCGCCAAGGCCATGGACCGGATCTTCATCCTCCATGCCGACCACGAGCAGAACGCATCGACTTCTACCGTACGTCTGGCCGGTTCGTCGGGTGCCAACCCGTTCGCCTGTATCGCCGCCGGTATCGCTGCACTGTGGGGCCCTGCCCACGGCGGTGCGAACGAAGCCGTTCTGACCATGCTTGACGAGATTGGCGATGTTTCGAACATCGACAAGTACATCGCCAAGGCCAAGGACAAGAACGATCCGTTCAAATTGATGGGCTTCGGTCACCGGGTTTACAAAAACCGCGACCCACGCGCCACCGTCATGAAGCAGACCTGCGACGAAGTACTGAAAGAACTGGGCATCACCAACGATCCGCAACTCGAACTGGCCATGCGCCTGGAAGAGATCGCACTGACTGACCCGTATTTCATCGAACGCTCGCTGTACCCGAACGTCGACTTCTACTCGGGGATCATTCTCAAGGCGATCGGTATTCCAACCAGCATGTTCACCGTGATCTTCGCCCTGGCGCGGACCGTCGGCTGGATTTCCCACTGGAAAGAAATGCTCTCCAGCCCGTACAAGATCGGCCGTCCGCGCCAGTTGTACACTGGCTATGAGTCGCGTGATATCACCAAGCTGGAAGACCGCGAATAAGACCTGTCTTGCGATAATGTCTTGAGCTGTACCGGGAACGGCCTCTATCTAGATAGGGGCCGTTTTTGTTTGTGGGCCTTGCGGGCCTTCCCGGCTCTTTGGTTGTGTACATATCCGTTTCTGCGGTTACGGCTTCTATTGGTTTCGCTTTTACAGCGAGTCACTTTGGAAAAGCCCCAAAGTAACCAAAAGGCTTCTGCCCCTTTCGTTCGGTGCCTCGCCTAGGCTCGGCATGCCCTCGCTCCGGTCCTGCTCCGTGGGCCCGCCGCGATCGGCCATCCATGGCCGTGCGCGGCTAACCCGGCATCCATGCCGGGTTGCCCACTACGCAGAACCTCCTCTCGGCCTCTCGAGGGGGCGGTGCATCAAGATCAAAAGCTGCAGGCGAGCTAACGCTCGGCCTGTTGAATGGTGAAAAGCGCAGCGATACGCCTTGTGGGAGCTGGCTTGCCTGCGATAGCGACCTGACAGCCGACCAATCTTCCCCGGATGTACCCAGTCCAACTGTTCTGCTCAGTCGAGCGATCAAAAGGTCATGATCAACGCGATCGAAGAACTGTTCCAGATCGACGTCCACCACAATGTCCCGCCCCGAGTGAATGTAGTGCTGCGCCGCCAGTACCGCTTGGTGAGCGCTGCGACCGGGACGAAAACCATAGCTATGATCACTGAATCCCGGTCCAGCAGAGGCTGTAAAACCTGTAACAGCGCCTGCTGGATCAGTCTGTCCGTCACCGGCGGGATGCCCAGCTTGCGCTCGCCGCCCTCCGGTTTGGGGATCAGAACTCTACGCACCGGGCTTGGCCGGTACGTCCCCGCCAGCAACTGCGTCCGTATCACGGGCCAGGTCGTTCTCAGATGCTCGACCGTCTCGTCGATCCCAAGACCGTCGACGCCCGCAGCACCTTTGTTTGACCGGACTCGCTTAAGCGCCAGTTGCAGGTTCTCTCTTGTCAGGGCTTCTTGCAGAAGCCCTGACCCCATGTGGTTCAGGTCATGGCGCGGACAACCAGCTTCATCGCTGGACGCTTCGCGTCGGGTTTCACCCGTCGCAGCTCCGTCCCGCCCCGATTTCCCGGGCATCTGATGCAAGGCCTGTTGTATCGCCATGGTGAACCTCACTCCTTCTCGTTCGGCCCTTCGCTGCAACGCAGCTACTACGACCTCTGCTGACTTCTCGCTCCGGCTTGCGCCGTCGCCCTTTCAGGCATGAGGCGAGATCTCCCCAGGTAAGAACGCCATCCTTCACCGCACAACCGCCGCATTTACGTCCCCGGCACTTTGGCCACAAGAGCTTCGCAGACACTTGGCTGCTCGCCCTGACCGGTGACGCCTCAGATGCGATTCGTGTACCTCGGCTCGCGGTTTATGCTCCACGCTTCCTTCCCACACTCGGTCGCCCTCATGCAGTTGCGCTTCGCTTCATTCGCTGTGGCCAGCTCAAGAGAGGACTTTCACCTCTAGGATGGCGCCCATGCTGGGCGCACAAGTGACTCGCTGTAAGAGCGAAACCGTAGGCGGCCATAACCGCAGAAACGGATATGTACACCATCAAAAATCCCGGTCGGCTATCAGACCGCCTTCGCGGGCAAGCCTCGCTCCTACAGGGCGATAACCGCCCAATAAAAAATGCCCCAATCTCTCGACCGGGGCATTCGTTTTAACGCGGCTATATATAGAAGCCTTAGTGCGAAACCGCCCCACTCGCCCCCAACCCAGTCTGCGAACGAACAAACTGCGGGAAGAACAGCGCACGTTCGTTCACACCCTCGGCCGACTTATCGGTGATCGAGAAGAACCAGATCCCGACAAAAGCGATGGCCATGGAGAACAGCGCCGGGTATTCATACGGGAAGATCGCCTTCTCGTGACCCAGTATCTGCACCCAAATGGTTGGCCCCAACACCATCAAGCCAACAGCACTGATCAGACCCAGCCAGCCGCCGATCATCGCACCGCGCGTCGTCAGCTTCTTCCAGTACATCGAAAGCAGCAGCACCGGGAAGTTGCAGCTCGCCGCGATGGAGAACGCCAGGCCCACCATGAACGCGATGTTCTGTTTCTCGAACAGAATCCCCAGACCGATCGCCAGCACCGCCAGGGCGATGGTGGTGATTTTCGAGACGCGGATCTCGTCCTTCTCGTTGGCCTTGCCCTTCTTGATCACGCTGGCATACAGGTCATGGGACACCGCCGAAGCACCGGCCAGGGTCAGACCAGCAACCACCGCCAGGATGGTTGCGAACGCCACCGCCGAGATGAAGCCCAGGAAGATACTGCCACCCACCGCGTTGGCCAAATGCACCGCCGCCATGTTGTTGCCGCCCAACAGCGCGCCGGCCGCATCTTTGAAGGCCGGGTTGGTGCTGACCAGCAGGATCGCGCCGAAGCCGATGATGAAGGTCAGAATGTAGAAGTAGCCAATGAAGCCGGTTGCATACAGCACGCTTTTACGCGCTTCTTTAGCGTCACTCACGGTGAAGAAACGCATCAGAATGTGTGGCAAGCCAGCGGTACCGAACATCAACGCCAGGCCCAGGGAGAACGCCGAGACCGGATCTTTCACCAGGCCGCCCGGGCTCATGATCGCTTCACCTTTAGGGTGAACCTTGATCGCCTCGGAGAACAGCGCATTGAAGTCGAAGTTGACGTGCTTCATCACCATCAGCGCCATGAACGAGGCACCGGACAGCAACAACACCGCCTTGATGATCTGTACCCAAGTGGTCGCCAGCATGCCGCCGAACAGCACGTACAGGCACATCAGGATCCCCACCAGGATCACCGCAACGTGGTAGTCCAGACCGAACAACAGCTGAATCAGCTTGCCGGCACCAACCATTTGCGCGATCAGGTAAAACGCCACCACTACCAGCGAACCGCAGGCCGACAGCGAGCGGATCTGGGTCTGCCCCAGCCGATAGGACGCCACGTCGGCAAAGGTGTACTTGCCCAGGTTGCGCAGGCGCTCGGCGATCAGGAACAGAATGATCGGCCAGCCCACCAGGAAGCCGATCGAGTAGATCAGGCCGTCGTAGCCAGAGGTGAACACCAGGGCGGAAATACCCAGGAAGGACGCCGCGGACATGTAATCACCGGCAATCGCCAGACCGTTCTGGAAACCGGTGATCTTGCCGCCCGCCGCATAGTAGTCGGCGGCCGAGTTGTTTTTCTTGGAAGCCCAGTAAGTGATATATAAAGTCGCGCCGACGAACGCCACAAACATCAGGATCGCCGCGACGTTCAGGGGTTGTTTGGTCACTGCACCGGTCAAGGCGTCAGCCGCCCAGGCGCCAGGTGCGAACGCTGCGATGCTCAATAGAGCCATTAGACGCCGGATCATTGCTGAGCCTCCTTGAGAATCGCATTGTTCAAGTCGTCGAATTCGCCGTTGGCGCGTCGCACGTAGATGCCCGTCAGGATAAAGGCCGAGACAATCAGCCCGACACCGATCGGAATGCCCAAGGTAATCGAAGACTCGGGGCTGATTTTCGCGCCCAGAATATGCGGCCCGTAGGCAATCAGAAGGATGAATCCGGAGTACAGCCCAAGCATGATCGCTGAAAGAATCCAGGCGAATCGTTCTCTCTTGCTGACCAGCTCTTTGAAACGCGAGCTGTTTTGAATCGAGAGGTAAATGCTGTCGTTCATTGTTTTTATCCTCGCAGCACAGATTTAGTTGGAACGGTATCCACTCTATGCGGCTGCCGGACAGGTTCCAGACGACCTTAGTATTAGAACGACATGACAGAGTCGCCATTTTTCAGCATGCATCAAACAATGTGGGAGCGGGCTTGCTCGCGAAGGCGGAGTGTCAGCCAACATCGATGCTGAATGACACACCGCTTTCGCGAGCAAGCCCGCTCCCACATAAAAAAAAAGCAAAAGGCCCCTTGGCATTTATGCCAAGGGGCCTTTAGAGGTACTGACTAGACGCTTCAGGTCAAATCATTTGGTCCAGTCGGCAACGCGCTCCGGGTGTTTAGCCACCCAATCCTTCGCTGCGGCTTCAGGCTTGGCGCCGTCCTGAATCGCCAACATGACCTCGCCGATTTCGTCTTTCGACGCCCACTGGAAGTTCTTCAGGAACTTCGCAACTTCCGGCGCTTTGGTTGCCAGTTCTTTACTGCCGATACTGTTCACGGTTTCAGCTGCGCCATAAACGCCTTTTGGATCTTCCAGGAAGCGCAGTTTCCACTTGGCGAACATCCAGTGCGGCACCCAACCGGTGACGGCAATGGATTCGTTTTTCTTCTCGGCACGGGTCAGCTCGGCAATCATGCCGGCGCCGGAACTGGCCTTGAGCGTGTAGCCGTCCAGGCCATAGTCCTTGATCGCCTGCTCGGATTTGAGCATCACGCCTGAACCGGCGTCGATGCCGACGATGCGATTTTTGAAGCTGTCGTCGGTTTTCAGATCGGCAATAGACTTGGCTTTGACGTACTCCGGCACGATCAGGCCGATTTTCGCATCCTTGAAGTTCGGGCCGTAATCGACGACCTGATCCTTGTTCTTGGTCCAGTATTCACCGTGAGTCACGGGCAGCCACGCCGACAGCATGGCGTCGAGTTTGCCAGTGGCCACGCCCTGCCACATGATCCCGGTGGCAACCGCTTGCAGCTTCACGTCATAACCGAGTTTCTGCCGGATCACCTCGGCAGCCACGTTGGTCGTGGCGACACTGTCCGACCAGCCATCTACATAACCGATCGTCACTGCCTTGCCTTCAGCGCTGGCCACCGTAGAACTGATCGCCAGCACCAAAGCGGCACCTGCGCCCAAGAGTCGTCGCATCTTCATCGTTACTTCCCCGAAAGTGCTGCGCTCGACGGATGCCGAGCCGCTCAACGTATTGTTATGGTGCACAGCGCCCCCATCACGCCTCACTGCAAACTCGTTCAAACATCAGCGGAGTACTGACGATTGGATGATCAACCTGACGCCCAGGACGACCTGCTCTACCAGCGACCTCAAGGCATCGAGAAACGACATCAGAAGGCCATTAATTGCAACCGTCGCAAATCCATCCGCCACCCCGCCCAAACTTTGCATGTCAAAATCATGCAGGCCACCAAGCGCGGGACAAATGCAGGTAACATGCGCGGCTTTGTTCCCAGACGGCCTGACCATGCCCGTGACATCCCGCTTTCCTTTTTTTGCCTATTTATTCGCCTGCCTGCTGGGGCTTTTTGCCCTCGGCGGCTTCTGGTATGGCCTCGGCAAACCGGTGATCCTGCCGGACGTGGTCAGCGCGACGCACAAGCTGCAATGCGCCTCCTACACCCCGTTCGACAAAGACCAATCGCCGTTCGATGTGCCGTTCAAACTGCGCCCCGAGCGCATGGACGCTGACCTCGCCCTGCTGGCGACTCGTTTCGAATGCATCCGCACCTATTCCATGACCGGCCTCGAGGCCCTGCCCGATCTGGCGCGCAAGCATGGCTTGAAGCTGATGATCGGCGCCTGGGTCAACAGCAACCCGGTGGACACCGCCAAGGAAGTCGACCTGCTGATCGCCTCGGCCAATGCCAACGCCGATGTAGTGACCTCGGTGATCGTAGGTAATGAAACCCTGCTGCGCAAGGAAGTCACCGGCGCACAGTTAGCGATACTGATTAACAAAGTAAAAAGCCAGGTCAAGCAACCGGTGACCTACGCCGACGTCTGGGAATTCTGGCTCAAGCACCCCGAAATCGCTCCGGCGGTGGACTTCCTGACCATCCATTTGCTGCCGTACTGGGAAGACGATCCGTCGAACATCGACGCCGCGCTGCAGCATGTGGCCGAAGTGCGTCAGGTGTTCGGCAACAAATTTGCGCCCAAGGACGTGATGATTGGCGAAACCGGTTGGCCGAGCGAAGGCCGTCAGCGCGAAACAGCGCTGCCGAGCCGGGTCAATGAAGCCAAGTTCATTCGCGGTTTTGTCGCCATGGCCGAGCAGCAAGGCTGGCACTACAACCTGATCGAGGCTTTCGACCAACCGTGGAAACGCGCCAGCGAAGGTGCGGTCGGGGGGTATTGGGGACTGTTCGACGCCGATCGCCAAGACAAGGGCGTGCTAGCCGGTCCGGTGTCGAACGTGCCGTACTGGTCGCAGTGGTTGGTGGTGGGAGGCTTGATCTTCATCGGTACGCTGATCCTCGGCGGTCGCGTTCGCAGCACCCGCGCGGCGTTGGTTCTGCCATTGCTCGGTGCGTTGGCGGCCTGCTCAATTGGTGCCTGGGGCGATCTGGCTCGGGTCACCACGCGATTTGCTAGTGAATGGTTGTGGGTGGCGTTGCTGACGGGGTTGAATCTATTGGTGCTGGCCCATGCTGCGCTGACCTTGAGCACTCGCACTGGTTGGCGTGCACAGGCATTCAACGCCTTTGAGCGCAGGGCTGGATGGCTGGTCGCGGTGACCGGTTTTGCCGCGGCCGTGACGATGCTGGAACTGGTGTTCGACCCGCGTTATCGCAGTTTCCCGAGCGTGGCGTTCATCGTGCCGGCGCTGGTGTATCTGTGCCGTCCGGTGAGCGTGCCGCGCCGAGAAATTGCCCTGCTGACCTTCATCATCGGCGCCGGTATTGCGCCGCAGCTGTATCAAGAAGGTTTGCAGAACCAGCAGGCTTGGGGGTGGGCGCTGGTGAGTGGGTTGATGATGGTGGCGGCGTTGTGGCGGTGTTTGCGGGTTCGCAAGGGCTGAAACCGGCACCGGGCCATCCGAAGGAAAATCAGGATGTCCTTCGGACAGTTTGCGCTAGCTGACCAATGCGCTTGAATTCCTCCGCCCCAAACCCCGTGGCACCCTGCCATTTTTGAACGGCCTCATCCATTCGAACTCGTGCATGTTGAAGCGCCTGATTATCCGTATAAACCCTTTTCAGTGTTGCATCTGCCAAAGCCGAGCGCTCAAGTAACTGATTGAAATCCTGGGTTGGGCGATTTTCCAGGTTGCGCGGTCCCACAAAATTTTCAACCGCAGACTTCTGGGCCGAGACATGGTTTTTGGTCGCGGTAAAAGGTGGATGATCCGTCATATGACTGCGAATTTTGTTGTATTCATCAATGCGAGCAAGTCTTTCAGTATTGGTAGTCTGAATTAGCTCATCAACCTTGGCAGCTCGATAGGACGGGCGAAGCTTGCTAAAAGCATTGACCGTCTCGCCTATCCACCTGCGCGCGGTTGAGTCCACGATACTATAGACACGTTGCGCCAACACCCGTGGAGTCACCCCCGAGAAAAGTACTACGGCAAAATGATGTCCCGTCGGATCCACCCGATTTACCGGATCCCCCAGGCAATACGCATACGCATTCACCCCCCCCTTCCCAAACGGGCTCAAACTGTCCGGGCTATTGAACCGCATCAACACCGGATTGAACGCCCGATACCCATTCCCGAGCAGGTAATGCCCAGTGACCGGATCCCGACGCTCACCATTGAAACCCAGCAGACTGAGCAAGCCACTTTCGGGGGAGTGATGACCGTAGGGGGAATAAACAGGTCGTTGGTGCTGACCGATGGCAAGGGAGTGCAAAACCGAACGTTGCAGGTCAGTGGCCAGTAAAGCGGAGTCAACTTCACCCGCCTCACGCTGTTGCTGAGCCAATAGCTGCGCCTCGTGCTCAAATACCGAGTATTGCACCTGACCCTGTATCTCTGTGGCCAAACGTTTTTTTCGGTAATAACGCTGAACGCTTTCCTGATTCAGCGGCGCCCAATTCGCAACCCTATCCAACGGGTCGTATTGATAGCGGCAGAGCAACGTCTCACGCCGGACACCCATGGCTTACTCCGTTTTGTATCCAAAAGCCTGGACCGTTAGATTCGGAGTTATCAAGATGACTGTCTACTATCAAAACTGCTAGGTAGACAGAAGAAACTTCGGCAACCTTGCCGGCCTCATCGCGAGCCTGCTCGCGATGACGGACTATCAAGCGCTACGAGAAGCCCGGACCAACCGCAAAGCAGCAATCACCACCGCAAACACCGCCAACGTGGTGTTGTACAACGCCAACGCCGGAAACCCGAACACCAGCGCCAATACCGCCAACCACCACCCTGCCCGGCCCGGAACCACGAAACCGATAATGGCCGCGACCAGTGCCGACCAGCCCAACACCTTGAAGTGAATCATCAAGCCCAGACTCGAACGCATCTGGCACTCCCAGCGACTGGCCTCATCAACGCAAATGCCGACCCATTGAGCATCCTCCATGAAGCCATAACGCGCGCCATAACTGGCGGCCAGCCACAATGGTAGAAGAACGAGCAGCAGAATCACGGGCAGACGGCGGGACATGAAGCACTCCAATAAACGAAATCGGCGGCCAGCTTAATCCCCCGACAGCCTTACGCAAGCGCTAACAACAGTTAACTGGTCAGCCAATCACTGCAAAGTGTATCGTCCCGCTACCGTTGCTCCGAAATCTGGCCTGTTTAGTGTTCATCATGGCACTTTGGCGCAAATCCTGTGGTCATAGCCTGCGAACTTCATTCGGCACCTTCCTCTAAGGGATCTAGTCATGCTCCGTTCCTTGCGCTGCGCCGCCCTGTTTGGCGGCTTGATTTTAAGTGCGTCCGCACTGGCGGCCGACATTGATGCCGCCAGTTACGGCTACCCCCTGACCAACCCGTTCGAGGCGACCATCGCCACGACACCGCCGGAGTTACGCCCGGAACTGCCGCTGGACGACGACATCAATCAGTCGGACCGCAGCGTCACGTTGCGCCCCGAGCGTGAGTTCAGCCTGCCGGACAACTTCTGGCCGGTTAAGAAACTCACCTACCGCATCGCCACACAAGATCAAGCGGCACCGTTGATCTTCCTGATCTCCGGCACGGGTGCACGCTATGACAGTACCCTCAACGAATACCTGAAAAAGCTCTACTACAAAGCCGGCTATCACGTGGTGCAGCTGTCGTCGCCGACCAGCTTCGACTTCATGACCGCCGCTTCGCGTTTCGCCACCCCCGGCGTGACCAAGGAAGATGCCGAAGACATGTACCGGGTGATGCAGGCTGTGCGGGCGCAAAACCCGAAACTGCCGGTCACCGACTATTTCCTGAGCGGTTACAGCCTCGGCGCCCTGGATGCGGCCTTTGTGGCGCACCTGGATGAAACCCGTCGCAGCTTCAATTTCAAGAAAGTCTTGCTGCTCAACCCGCCGGTCAACCTTTACACCTCGATCACCAACCTGGACAAGCTGGTTCAAACAGAGGTGAAGGGCATCAACAACAGCACCACCTTCTATGAGCTGGTGCTGGACAAACTGACCCGCTACTTCCAGCAGAAGGGCTACATCGACCTCAACGATGCCCTGCTCTACGACTTCCAGCAGTCCAAGCAGCACTTGAGCAACGAACAGATGGCCATGCTGATTGGCACTTCGTTCCGTTTCTCGGCAGCGGACATCGCCTTCACCTCGGACCTGATCAACCGCCGCGGCCTGATCACGCCACCGAAATACCCGATCACCGAAGGCACCACCCTCACGCCGTTCCTCAAACGCGCGCTGCAATGCGACTTCGACTGCTACCTGACCGAACAGGTCATTCCGATGTGGCGCGCCCGCACCGACGGCGGCAGCCTGCTGCAACTGATCGATCAAGTCAGCCTGTATGCACTCAAGGACTACCTGCACGACAGCCCGAAAATCGCCGTCATGCACAACGCCGACGACGTGATCCTCGGCCCTGGCGACCTGGGGTTTCTGCGCCGGACCTTCGGCGACCGTTTGACTGTTTATCCATTGGGCGGCCATTGCGGCAACCTCAACTATCGCGTCAACAGCGACGCCATGCTGGAGTTTTTCCGTGGCTAAATACCCCCTGCTGATCGCAGCGTTACTCTGTGCAGGCGTCGCCAACGCCGACAACAGCAAAGCCAATGCACCTGTGGTGGTCGATAGTGACGGCTTCAAGGAACCGCTGAGCAAACTCAAATTCAACCCCGGACTGGATCAGCGCGAGTTCGAACGCTCGACGCTCAACGCGCTGAATGTCTACGACCCACTGGAAGAATGGAACCGCCGCGTCTACCACTTCAACTACCGTTTCGACCAATGGGTGTTTCTGCCCGTGGTCAACGGCTATCGCTACGTCACCCCAGGCCTCCTGCGTACCGGCGTCAGCAACTTCTTCAACAACGTCGGTGATGTGCCGAACCTGATGAACAGCCTGCTGCAATTCAAGGGTCAGCGTTCGATGGAAACCACCGCGCGCTTGCTGCTCAACACCACCATCGGTGTCGCTGGTCTGTGGGACCCGGCCACCGCCATGGGGCTACCGCGTCAGAGCGAAGACTTCGGCCAGACGCTAGGCTTCTACGGCGTACCGGGCGGCGCCTACTTCGTGCTGCCGATCCTCGGCCCGTCAAACCTGCGTGACACCGCAGGCCTGGCGGTCGATTACACGGCCGAATCGGCGATCAACTTCCTGAACGTTTCCGAAGTCAGCTCCAACCACCCGGAAGTCTTGGCACTGCGCGTCATCGACAAGCGCTATCAGAACAGCTTCCGCTACGGCCAGCTGAACACGCCGTTCGAATATGAAAAAGTGCGTTACGTGTACACCGAGTCACGCAAGCTGCAGGTTGCCGAGTAACTCCGACGGCAAACAAAAAAGGCCATTCGATGCAGATCGAATGGCCTTTTTTATGCGCGGTGTCTCAAACACCACCAATCAACTGTGGGAGCGGGCTTGCTCGCGAAGAGGCCATCACATCCAATATCAATGTTGACTGACACACCGCTTTCGCGAGCAAGCCCGCTCCCACAAGTTCAGCCCTTCACCGTTTTCCAAACCTTGCTGACAGCCATCACCACAACCAACACCGCCGCACCCGCCACAATCCCGGCCACCGCATTCAGCAACGTCGGTACGATAAACCCGGCCCCACCAGCACCCGCGCTGACACTCTCGATCCAGTGATGAACCACCGGCACGCCGTGGGTCAGAATCCCGCCGCCGACCAAAAACATCGCCGCTGTGCCGATCACCGACAGGCTTTTCATCATGTACGGCGCCGCACGCAGAATCCCGCCGCCGATGCTTTTGGCCATCTGGCCGGGCTTCTGGGTCAGCCATAGACCGAGGTCATCGAGCTTGACGATGCCGGCCACCAGGCCGTAGACACCAATAGTCATGACGATGGCGATGCCCGAAAGCACGATCACTTGCTGGGTCAGCGAAGCGGCAGCCACGGTGCCCAAGGTGATGGCGATGATTTCCGCCGAGAGAATGAAGTCGGTACGAATCGCACCTTTGATCTTGTCCTTCTCGAACGCCACCAGATCGACCGCCGGGTTGGCCACGGCCTCGACCAGCTCTGCGTGTTCGGCCTGATCTTCAGCTTTGCTGTGCAGAAATTTGTGGGCGAGTTTCTCGAAGCCTTCGAAGCACAGGTAAGCGCCACCGACCATCAACAACGGCGTGACCAGCCACGGAATGAACGCGCTGATGGCCAAGGCCGATGGCACCAGGATCAATTTGTTGAGGAACGAACCCTTGGCCACCGCCCATACCACCGGGATTTCCCGCTCGGCACGCACGCCGGAAACCTGCTGGGCGTTGAGCGCCAGATCGTCGCCAAGCACACCGGCGGTCTTCTTCGCGGCCATTTTGGTCATCAACGCCACATCGTCCAGTACGGTGGCGATGTCGTCGATCAGCACCAGCAAACTGCTTCCTGCCATGAATCAGGTTTCCTTCTTGAATGAATGCTGCGCAGCATAGCGCGACCCGAGGCCACACGGGGCATTCTTGAGCGCCGCGCGAGGCCGGTGCTACCATGCGCAACCGCCAGAACAGGCAAGGAACCCCTTGGTTTATGAGCACTATCCGCGAGCGCAACAAAGAACTGATCCTGCGTGCCGCCAGTGAAGAATTTGCCGACAAGGGCTTCGCTGCGACCAAAACCAGTGACATCGCGGCCAAGGCCGGGCTGCCCAAGCCCAACGTCTACTACTACTTCAAATCCAAGGAAAATCTCTACCGCGAGGTCCTGGAAAGCATCATCGAGCCGATCCTGCAGGCCTCGACGCCGTTCAACGCCGATGGCGTGCCCAGCGAAGTGCTGAGCGGTTACATTCGCTCGAAAATCCGCATCTCCCGTGACCTGCCTTTCGCCTCCAAGGTATTCGCCAGCGAAATCATGCACGGCGCCCCGCACCTGAGCCCCGACCTGGTCGAGCAACTCAACGGCCAGGCCAGGCACAACATCGACTGCATCCAGACCTGGATCGACCGCGGCCAGATAGCCCCGATCGACCCCAACCACCTGATGTTCAGCATCTGGGCCGCAACCCAGACCTACGCCGATTTCGACTGGCAGATCTCTGCGGTTACCGGCAAGGCCAAACTGGATGAGGCCGACTATGAAGCGGCGGCGCAGACGATTATCCGGTTGGTGCTCAAGGGGTGCGAGCTGGACTGAAAGACCGCGGTGCGGCCTTCGCGAGCAAGCCCGCTCCCACATTATTGGATCTACTGCGTACACAAAATCCGTGAGCAACCGAGATCAACTGTGGAAGCGGGCTTGCTCGCGAATGGGGCAACTCGATTCCCCATCAAACCCAAATGGCATCCCACAACGGATAGTCACCCAACTTCTCAACCAGTCCCGCCCGTAATGGGTTGGCAACGACATACCGGGCCACTCTCACCAAACTCTCCTCTTGCCGCAGTGCATGATCATGAAAGCTCTGCTGCCAAAGACTACCTGTCCGTCCAGTCGCCGAATTGATTGATCGAGTGCTCAAGGATTTCGCCTGACACATCAACTGACCCAGCGACCCCTTTTGCAATTGAACAAGTCAATGAAAATGATCGGGCATGACAGCCCAGGCCAATGAGTCGGCAAAACCCTCGTTCTGTGCTTGCTTGAATTGATGTACGACCATCCTGCCCAAAGTGTAATCCTTGAAAACAGGCTCCCGCCCAAGGGTATTGGCCGTCAGTAGGTAGATGCGGTTTTGCTCTGCATAGCGACCAATGCGCAGGCGATGTGATGCTGACAGTTCAGGCATTCCTTTGCCCCTTCATGGATGAAATCATGAAAAGGCTAGATCAGCGAATACCGGACAGTGGGGCAGACTTTTAGCTGGATGTGTCTGGAACATCGCCTTCGCGAGCAAGCCCGCTCCCACCGTTGATCTGCGGTGTTCACACTGTGTCCATCGACGATCAGTGTGGGAGCGGGCTTGCTCGCGAAAGCGGTAGATCAGTCACCAAATAATCAAGCCGTCACCCCAGCATCCGCCCTCAACCCCTGCGCCTCAACCGCCGTGATCGCACATTGCTCATCAACATCAGACAAATCACCGCTGATGCCCACCGCCCCCAACACATTCCCGTCCTGATCCCGAATCAGCACGCCGCCCGGTACCGAGACGACGCTGCCCTGCCCCAGGCTATTCAGTGCGGCGAAGAAAGCCGGGCGTTGTTGGGCATCCTGGGCCAACAGGCGTGAGCCCTTGCCCAGGGCAATCGCGCCCCACGCTTTGCCAATGGCGATCTGCGGGCGCAGCAGGCTGGCGCCGTCTTCGCGTTGCAGCGTTATCAAATGCCCACCGGCGTCCAGCACGGCAACGGTCAAGGGCGCGGCGGAGATTGCGCGGCCTGCGGAGAGGGCCTGATTGGCCAGGTTGACTGCGACGTTCAAGGTTAAAGCGCTCATGGTGCCGTCCTCATTTAGTTATTGGGAAAGCCGTGGGATTGCTTTCTGTTGCGCAATCCAATGCAACAAATAGAACACAATGAATTATTTTTTTGTATACAATAATTCTAGAAAAGCGCCACATGCGACGAAAAGCCACAGTCCTTCGGGCTTCCGACGAATGAAACAGCTGCTTGAGAAAATGGATTGACCTGCGCCGTCCGCCGTGAATACACTCTGCGCAAAGCCACTTGTATACAATTACAAAACGTAAGAGGCACAAAACAATGAGCAAAATGAGAGCAATCGAAGCCGCCGTTCTGGTGATGCGCCGTGAAGGGGTTGATACCGCTTTTGGCATCCCCGGCGCTGCGATCAACCCGCTGTACTCCGCCTTGCAGAAGGTCGGTGGCATCGATCACGTCCTCGCTCGCCACGTTGAAGGCGCCTCGCACATGGCCGAGGGCTACACCCGCACCAAGGCCGGCAACATCGGCGTTTGCATCGGCACCTCCGGCCCGGCCGGCACCGACATGGTCACCGGGCTCTACAGCGCCTCGGCCGACTCGATCCCGATCTTGTGCATCACCGGTCAGGCACCGCGGGCCCGGATGCACAAGGAAGACTTCCAGGCCGTCGACATCACCAGCATAGTCAAGCCGGTCACCAAGTGGTCGACCACCGTTATGGAGCCGGGCCAGGTGCCTTACGCGTTCCAGAAAGCCTTCTATGAAATGCGCTCCGGCCGCCCAGGCCCAGTGCTGATCGACCTGCCGTTCGACGTGCAGATGGCTGAAATCGAATTCGACATCGACGCCTATGAACCGCTGCCACTGGCCAAGCCGACCGCTAACCGCGTGCAAATCGAGAAGGCTCTGGTCATGCTCGATCAGGCTGAACGTCCATTGCTGGTCGCCGGTGGCGGCATCATCAATGCCGACGCCAGCGAGTTGCTGGTGGAGTTCGCTGAGCTGACCGGTATTCCAGTGATCCCGACCCTGATGGGCTGGGGCACCATCCCGGACGATCACCCGCTGATGGTTGGCATGGTCGGTCTGCAAACCTCGCACCGTTATGGCAATGCCACGATGTTGAAGTCGGACCTGGTGCTGGGCGTCGGTAACCGTTGGGCTAACCGCCACACCGGTTCGGTCGACGTTTACACCGAAGGCCGCAAGTTCATTCACGTCGACATCGAACCGACCCAGATCGGCCGCGTGTTCACCCCGGACCTGGGCATCGTGTCCGACGCCGCTGCCGCGCTGACTGTGTTCATCGAAGTCGCTCGCGAATGGCAAGCCGCCGGCAAGCTGAAAAACCGCAGCGCCTGGCTGCAAGACTGCCAGCAACGCAAAGCCAGTCTGCAGCGCAAAACTCACTTCGACAACGTGCCGGTCAAGCCGCAACGCGTTTACGAAGAGATGAACCAGGTATTCGGCAAGGACACCTGCTACGTCAGCACTATCGGTCTGTCGCAGATTGCCGGCGCGCAGTTCCTGCACGTCTACAAACCGCGTCACTGGATCAACTGCGGCCAGGCCGGCCCGTTGGGCTGGACCATTCCGGCAGCACTGGGCGTGGTCAAGGCTGATCCGACCCGCAAAGTGGTGGCGCTCTCGGGCGACTATGACTTCCAGTTCATGATCGAAGAACTGGCGGTGGGCGCGCAGTTCAAGCTGCCGTACATCCACGTTGTCGTGAACAACTCGTACCTGGGGCTGATCCGTCAGGCCCAGCGCGGTTTCGACATGGACTACTGCGTGCAGCTGTCCTTCGACAACCTCAACGCTCCGGAACTCAACGGTTACGGTGTCGACCACGTGGCTGTCGCCGAAGGCCTGGGTTGCAAGGCACTGCGGGTGTTCGAACCGGCTCAGATCCAGCCTGCCCTGCGCAAGGCTCAGGAACTGATTGAGGAGTTCAAGGTGCCGGTGATCGTCGAGATCATTCTGGAGCGCGTGACCAACATTTCCATGGGCACCGAGATCAACGCCGTCAACGAATTCGAAGACCTGGCGCTGGTCGGCAACGATGCGCCAACGGCGATTTCGTTGCTCGATTAACTGCTGATCGCTCCCAGTGTGGGAGCGGGCTTGCTCGCGAAGGCGGCGGCACAGTCAACATTGATATCGCCTGACACACCGCTTTCGCGAGCAAGCCCGCTTCCACAGGGATCTGGGAACGACGACTACACCTATACGGGAGACCACCATGCCGCGTTTCGCAGCCAACCTGTCCATGCTGTTCACCGAGCAGGATTTTCTTGCCCGTTTCGACGCTGCCGCCAAGGCCGGCTTCAGTGGTGTCGAATACCTGTTCCCCTACGATTTCAGCTCCGCCGAAATCAAGGCCAAGCTCGATGCCAATGGCTTGACCCAGGTGCTGTTCAATCTGCCAGCCGGTGACTGGGCCAAGGGCGAGCGCGGTATTGCGTGCTTGCCGGATCGGGTCGAAGAATTCCGCGCTGGTGTCGATCTGGCCATCGCTTACGCCAAAGTGCTGGGCAATACCCAGATCAACTGCCTGGCCGGTATTCGTCCACAAGGCGTCGACGATGCCACCGTGGAGATCTTTGTCGCCAACCTCAAGTACGCGGCCGAGAAGCTGCAAGCGGCGGGCATCAAACTGGTGATGGAAGCGATCAACACCCGTGACATTCCAGGCTTCTACCTGAACAACACGGCGCAAGCCCTGTCGATTCGCGAACAGGTCGGCAGCGCCAATCTGTTCCTGCAATACGACATCTATCACATGCAAATCATGGAGGGCGACCTGGCCCGGACCATGGCTGCGCACCTGGGCGAGATCAACCACATCCAGTTGGCCGACAACCCAGGGCGCAACGAACCGGGCACGGGTGAAATCAACTACCGCTTCCTGTTCGAACACCTGGACCGAATCGGTTATCAGGGTTGGGTTGGCTGTGAATACAAGCCGCTGACCACCACTGAAGCGGGTCTGGGATGGTTGAAAACCCATAACGCGATTTGACGCAATCCATGTGGGAGCGGGCTTGCTCGCGAAAGCGGTGTAACAGTCACATAGATGCTGAATGTTATGGCCTCTTCGCGAGCAAGCCCGCTCCCACCAAAAGCGCTCCCCTATTTGCTTGAGCAATACAAAAACAAGAGGATTTTCTCATGGCTAAAATCGGATTTATCGGCACCGGCATCATGGGCCACCCAATGGCGTTGAACCTGCAGAAAGCCGGTCACAGCCTGTTCCTGTCGGCGCACCACGACCCAGCCCCTGCCGACCTGATCGCCGCTGGCGCCGTCGCGCTGGCAAACCCGAAAGAAGTGGCCCAGGAAGCTGAATTCATCATCGTCATGGTCCCGGATACCCCGCAGGTCGATGACGTGCTGTTCCGCGCCGACGGTGTTGCGGCAGGCGTGAGCAAAGGCAAAGTCGTGATCGACATGAGCTCGATCTCGCCAACTGCCACCAAAGCCTTCGCGGCCAAGATCAACGAGAAAGGCGCGCAGTACCTCGACGCGCCGGTGTCCGGTGGCGAAGTCGGCGCCAAGGCTGCGACCCTGAGCATCATGGTCGGCGGCGATGCCGATGCGTTCGAACGCGCCCTGCCGCTGTTCCAGGCCATGGGCAAAAACATCACCCTGGTCGGTGGCAACGGCGACGGTCAAACCGCGAAAGTGGCGAACCAGATCATCGTCGCGCTGAACATCCAGGCTGTGGCCGAAGCGCTGCTGTTCGCCTCGAAAAACGGTGCCGATCCAGCCAAGGTGCGTGAAGCGCTGATGGGCGGTTTCGCGTCGTCGAAGATCCTTGAAGTTCACGGCGAACGCATGATCAAGGGCACTTTCGACCCGGGCTTCCGCATCAGCCTGCACCAGAAGGACTTGAACCTGGCCCTGGCCGGCGCTCGCGAACTGGGCATCAACCTGCCGAACACCGCCAATACCCAGCAGGTGTTCAGCACCTGCGCGGCTATTGGTGGCAGCAACTGGGACCACTCGGCGCTGATCAAGGGCCTGGAACACATGGCGAATTTCTCGATTCGCGATAAGTAAACCCTGCCTCGGCACTGATCGTTCCCACGCTCCGCGTGGGAATGCAGCCCGGGACGCTCTGCGTCCCAAAGCGGACGCGGAGCGTCCATAGATGCATTCCCACGCGGAGCGTGGGAACGATCATCTGCTTAAACCAAGAACAATAAAATTGGGAGCCCGCCATGTCGGTCGATCCGCAACAACTGCTGCGCGAGCTGTTTGCCACAGCCATCGATGCGGCCCATCCGCAGCACGTTCTCGAAGCCCATTTGCCCAAAGATCGCAGCGGTCGGGTGATCGTCATCGGCGCCGGTAAAGCCGCAGCCGCCATGGCCCAGGTGGTCGAGCGCTGCTGGCAGGGCGAAGTGTCCGGCCTGGTGGTGACCCGTTACGGCCACGGCGCCCCGTGCGAAAAAATCGAAGTGGTCGAAGCCGCTCACCCGGTGCCGGATGCGGCTGGTTTGGTTGTCGCGAAACGAGTACTGGAACTGGTCAGCGACCTGAGCGAAGACGACCGCGTGATCTTCCTGCTCTCGGGCGGTGGATCGGCATTGTTGGCACTGCCGGCCGCCGGTATCACCCTCACCGACAAACAGTCGATCAACAAAGCCCTGCTCAAATCCGGCGCGACCATCGGTGAGATGAATTGCGTGCGCAAGCACCTCTCGGCGATCAAGGGTGGACGTCTGGGCAAAGCCTGCTGGCCGGCCACGGTTTATACCTATGCGATTTCCGATGTACCGGGCGATCTCGCCACGGTCATCGCGTCCGGCCCCACCGTGGCCGACCCGAGCACCTCGGCCGAAGCGCTGGCGATCCTCAAGCGTTATGGCATTGAAGTCCCGGTCTCGGTGCGCAACTGGCTGCAAAACCCGGAATCGGAAACGGTCAAACCCGGCGATCCGAGCCTGGCCCGCAGTCATTTCCAATTGATCGCCCGCCCACAGCAATCGCTGGAAGCAGCAGCGGTGAAAGCCCGTCAGGCCGGCTTCAGTCCATTGATTCTCGGCGATCTGGAAGGCGAATCCCGGGACGTGGCAAAAGTCCACGCCGGCATTGCGCGGCAGATCGTCCAGCACGGCCAGCCGCTGGCAGCACCGTGCGTGATTCTGTCCGGCGGCGAAACCACCGTCACCGTGCGCGGCAATGGCCGTGGCGGGCGCAACGCCGAATTCCTGCTGAGCCTGACCGACAGCCTCAAAGGCCTGCCCGGCGTCTACGCGCTGGCCGGTGACACCGACGGTATCGACGGTTCCGAAGACAATGCCGGCGCCATCATGACCCCAGGCAGTTACGCCCGCGCCGCCGCCCTCGGCCTGAGCGCCAGCGATGAACTGGACAACAACAATGGCTACGGCTATTTCGCCGCGCTGGATGCGCTGATCGTCACCGAGCCGACCCGCACCAACGTCAACGACTTCCGCGCCATCCTGATTCTCGAGAGCCCTAAACATGACACCTGACAAGAAGGTCAAAATCCTCGCCACCCTTGGCCCGGCCACCAACGGGATCGACGACATCCGTGAGCTGGTGCAGGCCGGAGTCAATATCTTTCGCCTGAACTTCAGCCACGGCGATCATGCCGACCATGCACAGCGCTATCAGTGGATTCGTGAAGTCGAGCGCCAGCTGAATTACCCGCTGGGAATTCTGATGGACCTGCAAGGCCCGAAACTGCGGGTCGGCAAATTCGCTCAAGGCAAAGTGCAGCTGCATCGCGGCCAGGCCTTGCGCCTTGATCTGGATACCACGCCGGGCGATGAGCGCCGGGTCAACCTGCCTCACCCGGAAATCATCGCAGCACTGGAGCCAGGCATGGACCTGCTGCTGGACGACGGCAAGCTGCGCCTGCGGGTGGTGACCAAGTATGCCGACGCCATCGACACCACGGTGCTCAATGGCGGCGAGCTGTCGGATCGCAAAGGCGTCAACGTGCCGCAAGCAGTGCTGGATCTGAGCCCCCTGACCGCCAAGGATCGTCGCGATTTGAGCTTCGGTCTGGAGCTGGGTGTGGATTGGGTTGCGCTGTCGTTCGTGCAACGCCCGGAAGACATCCGCGAAGCTCGCGCACTGATCGGCGACAAGGCGTATTTGATGGCGAAGATCGAGAAGCCATCGGCCGTGACTCAACTGCGGGAAATCGCCGAATTGAGCGATGCGATCATGGTCGCTCGCGGTGACCTGGGCGTGGAAGTCCCGGCCGAAAGCGTGCCGCAGATTCAGAAAAACATCATCAGCACCTGCCGCCAACTCGGCAAACCGGTGGTGGTGGCGACGCAGATGCTGGAGTCGATGCGATTCTCCCCGGCGCCGACCCGCGCTGAAGTCACCGACGTCGCCAACGCGGTGGCCGAAGGCGCGGACGCGGTGATGCTGTCGGCGGAAACCGCGTCCGGCGAGTATCCGCTGGAAGCCGTGCAGATGATGAGCAAGATTATCCGTCAGGTGGAAAACGGCCCGGACTATCAGGCCCAACTGGACGTGAGCCGACCGAAAGCCGAGGCCACGGTGTCGGACGCGATCAGTTGCGCCATCCGCCGCATCAGCAACGTGCTGCCGGTGGCGGTGCTGGTGAACTACAGCGAGTCGGGCACGTCGAGTCTGCGTGCGGCGCGGGAACGGCCGACGGTGCCGATCCTCAACCTGACGCCGAACCTACAAACCGCGCGGCGATTGACGGTGGCGTGGGGCGTGCATTCGGTGGTCAATGATCGGCTGCGCCAGGTGGATGAAGTGTGCTCGACGGCGTTGGAGATTGCCCAGGCACAGGGGATGGCTCAGCGGGGCGATACGTTGTTGATCACGGCGGGAGTGCCGTTTGGGCAGCCGGGTTCGACCAATTCGTTGCGCATTGAGACGTTGATTTAGCGCCTGTACCGGCCTCTTCGCGAGCAAGCCCGCTCCCACATTAGTCTTGCGTCGATCACAGATTAAATGTGGGAGCGGGCTTGCTCGCGAAGCAGGCAACTCGGTCCCCCCAGACACACAGACCCCATCATGCCCGCCAACCACTTCAACACCCACTGCCCCGACTGGGCCACTGCCCTGCTCAACGGCTTCAGCCAGATCTTTCTCCAGTGCCATCCGCTGTGCGGCCTGCTGTGTCTGTTGGCGATTCTGTTCAGCGCGCCGGCCCTGCTCGGCGGTGCGTTGCTGGGAGGGGTTGCCGGGTTGCTCACCGCGCAACGTCGCGGGTACGCCAAGGCTGATCGTCAGGCCGGGCTGTTCAGTTACAACGGAATTCTGCTTGGTCTGCTGCTGAGCCTTTATTTCCCGTGGTCGGTGCTGTTGCCACCGCTGATCATTGCCGCTGGGGGCCTGAGCGCGATGCTCACTCAGCAATGGCTCAAAGGCGCCCGTGATCATCATTGTCTACCGGCCTACACCGCACCTTTCGTTGGGTTGAGTTGGTTGTTGCTCGGCTTTGCCGCACCCCAGCAACCCGCGCCGCTGATCGAAATGACCACATTCAACTTGCTCGCCGCGTCATTGAAAGGGCTCGGTCAGGTGCTGTTTCTCGGTCATCCGCTGGCCGGTGCTCTGATTGCCACGGGTTTGCTGATCGCTGACCGTCGCGCCTTCCTGTGGGCGCTGCTCGGCTCCGTTGCCGGTCTCGGTTTCGCCCTGCTGCATCACGAAACATCAACCGCGCTTCTGGGTTTGAGCGGCTACAACGCCGTGCTCGCCGCCCTCGCCTTCAGCCAGAATCGTCGCCAACCTTGGCTGCCATTGTTGGCAATCCTGCTGGCGGTGTTGCTCACACCGGGGTTCGCCGCACTGGGGCTGGCAACGCTGACGGCGCCCTTTATCCTCGCCTGCTGGCTGATTCGCGCAGGCATCCGGGTGCTGCGTCAGGCCGCCATGGACAGCGCGCCTTGCGCTACCGGGGAGAATCGACCTAGGCTTCGCTGATTCTTGGTTCAGGCGTTTTCCATGGACAGCAATAAAAACTGGCGTGAAGACCTTTACGTCATCATCTTCCAATCCGATACCCCGGCCGGTCGCCGCTTCGACAGCATTCTGCTGTTGATCATCCTCGCCAGCCTGGTGATCGTGATTCTGGACAGCATCGACAGCGTTCACCAGAACTACGCCGACATACTGGCGTACATCGAATGGGGCTTCACCATCGTTTTCGCCATCGAATACGGCCTGCGCCTGTACTGCTCGCCCAAGCCGCTGCGCTACGCGTTCAGCTTTTATGGGCTGGTGGATTTGCTGGCGATCGTGCCCGGCATTCTCGCGCTGTATTACAGCGATGCGCAGTACCTGCTGATCATTCGAATCATTCGGATGCTGCGGATTTTCCGCGTGCTCAAGCTCAGCCCCTATCTGAAGCAAGCCAACTATTTGATGACGGCGCTGCGCGGCAGCAAGCAGAAGATCGTGGTGTTTCTGCTCAGCGTCAGCACTCTGGTGACGGTGTTCGGCACCTTGATGTACGTGATCGAAGGCCCGGAACACGGCTTCACCAGCATTCCCAAAGGCATCTATTGGGCCATCGTCACACTGACCACCGTGGGCTTTGGCGATATCGTGCCCAAGACGCCATTGGGTCAGGTGGTTTCGTCGCTGGTGATGATCACCGGTTACTCGATCATCGCCGTCCCGACGGGGATTTTTACCGCGGAACTGGCCAACGCCATGCGCGGCGAACAATTGCAACACGATTGCCCGACCTGCCAGAAAAACAGTCACGAACACGGCGCAGCATTTTGCTCCCGTTGCGGCAATGCGCTGTTCAAGAAACTGGAATAAGCAAAGTGCTTTTTAATCTTTAAAGGACTATGCGAGCCCGGGCTATAGTCGCTGGCAAATTGCCAACACTTACCATAGAACATGGTTGATAAAACAAGGAATGCGCAGTGAAAAAACTCTTTGGCGCCTCACTTCTCGCCGCTGGCCTGGCCTTAAGCAGCGCGGTTCAGGCTGCACCGACCCTGCTTAACGTTTCCTACGACGTGATGCGAGATTTCTACAAGGACTACAACGCCGCCTTCCAGAAACACTGGCAAGCCGAGCACAACGAAAACATCACGCTGCAAATGTCCTTCGGCGGCTCCAGCAAGCAGGCACGCTCAGTAATCGATGGCCTGCCGGCCGATGTCATCACCATGAACATGGCCACCGACATCAACGCCTTGGCGGACAACGGCAAACTGGTCCCGGACAACTGGGTCACGCGCCTGCCAAACAACAGCGCACCGTTCACGTCGGCCACCGTGTTCATCGTGCGCAAAGGCAACCCGAAAGCCCTGAAAGACTGGCCGGACCTGCTCAAGGACGGCGTACAAGTGATCGTCCCCAACCCGAAAACCTCGGGCAACGGCCGCTACACCTACCTCTCGGCCTGGGGCTATGTGCTGAAAAACGGCGGCGACGAGAACAAGGCAAAAGCCTTCGTCGGCAAACTGTTCAAACAAGCGCCAGTGCTGGATACCGGCGGCCGTGCCGCCACCACCACGTTCATGACCAACCAGATCGGCGACGTGCTGGTGACTTTCGAAAACGAAGCGGAAATGATTGCGCGTGAGTTTGGTCGTGATCAGTTTGAAGTGATTTACCCGAGTGTTTCCGCTGAAGCTGAACCGCCGGTGTCCGTGGTCGACAAAGTGGTCGAGAAAAAAGGTACTCGCGCTGCCGCCGAGGAATATTTGAAGTACCTGTGGTCGCCGGAAGGTCAGGAGATTGCGGCTGCCAATTACCTGCGTCCGCGTGATCCGGCGGTATTGGCCAAGTACACTGATCGCTTCCCGAAAGTGGATTTCCTTTCGGTGGAGAAGACCTTTGGTGACTGGCGCACTGTGCAGAAGACCCACTTCAATGATGGTGGGGTTTTTGATCAGATTTACAGCGGTCAGTAATCGCTGAGCTGCAATGAAAAAGGCGACTTGCGAAGGTCGCCTTTTTTTGTGGGAGGGAGCTTGCTCCCGCTGGGCTGCGAAGCGGCCCCGATAACTGCTGCGTAAATGAATAATTACTATCACTCCAAACCCTCTTCCGCCGCTCTAACTCGCCGATTACCCTCTGCGCACTCTTCTTCAGCGAGCACGTTATGAACCCAGTGACTCAGGTGCCCCACGGCACTGCGACAATGACCCGAGGCATGGTGCTGCTCTTCGCCTTCTGCTGTGGCGCCATCGTGGCCAATATCTACTACGCCCAGCCGATCATCGGCCTGATCGCGCCGGACATCGGCCTGACCGACACCATGGCCAGCCTGATCGTTTCGCTGACGCAGATTGGTTATGCGTTGGGTTTGTTCTTCCTGGTGCCGTTGGGTGATCTGCTGGAAAACCGCCGCTTGATGATTATCACCACCGTGGTGGCGATTGCCAGTTTGCTGGGCGCGGCGTTCACCGATCAGCCGAACGTGTTTCTGCTGATCTCGTTGCTGGTGGGGTTCAGCTCGGTGTCGGTGCAGATCCTGATTCCACTGGCCGCCCACCTGACGCCGGAAGAATCGCGCGGCCGCGTGGTCGGCGGCATCATGGGTGGTTTGCTGCTGGGGATTCTGCTGGCTCGACCGGTATCCAGCGTAATAGCCGACCACTTCGGCTGGCGTGCGATGTTCGTCATCGCCGCGACATTGATGGCGGCGATCAGCATCGTGCTGGCCCTGACCATTCCCAAGCGCCAGCCTGATCACAGCGCTTCTTATGGCCAGTTGTTGGCTTCGCTCTGGACGCTGTTGCGTCAGCAGCCAGTGTTGCGTCAGCGCGCGTTTTACCAAGCCTGCATGTTCGCCACCTTCAGCCTGTTCTGGACTGCTGTGCCGCTGGAACTGTCGCGCAATCATGGCTTGTCGCAAACCCAGATCGCGATCTTCGCCCTGGTCGGCGCCATCGGCGCGATTGCCGCCCCCATCGCCGGTCGACTGGCCGATGCCGGCCATACCCGCATCGCCTCGCTGCTGGCCCTGCTATTCGCCAGCCTGAGTTTCCTGCCAGCGTTCATCCATCCGATTTACAGTGTCATCGGCCTTGCCGTCACCGGCGTGGTGCTCGACTTCTGTGTGCAGATGAACATGGTCCTCGGCCAGCGCGCGGTCTACGCCCTCGACGCCAAAAGCCGCGGCCGTCTGAATGCGCTGTACATGACCAGCATCTTTATCGGTGGTGCATTCGGTTCATCGGTGGCCAGTGCGGTGTATGAACATGGTGGCTGGTTGTGGATCGTGATTGTGGGTAGTGCGTTTCCGTTGCTGGCGTTGTTGCGGTTTTTGAGCGTTTCAGAGAGGCGTTCGTTGGCGACGGCTTAGGACGCTAAAAGCTTCGCGGGCAAGCCTCGCTCCTACACGTCTTGCATTATCCCTGTAGGAGCAAGGCCTGCCCGCGAAGGCGATTCGACTGATACCCCTCAATGCCGAACCAGTTTCTCCATCGCCGCATCCGCGAGAAAGGAGGAGCGGCTTTTGACATTGTGCTCTCGCACATAGCGGTCAATGCGCTGGATAACGTAGCCAGGCAGCGTCACGTTGACCTTTTCGGTCTTGCCCAGGTAGGGCGAGATGTCGAGTTCCAGCATCCCCCACCCCATCTCGGCAAATTCCGGATTCTCGCGGTGCGCAGCCGCTGAGGTCGGCATCGGAATTGACTCCCCGTCTGCCATGATCTCCTGCAGCATGATGTGGGCAATTTCGACCGCCGCGTTGTAAGCATCTTCAAACGTATCCCCGGCCGTAACGGCACCAGGAATATCGGGGATCTGAATACCGATGGCGGTGTTCTCGTCGCCCCACTCGATACAGATTGGGTATTGCATTATGGATCTCCTGCCAAACTGGCTCCCGGGCAATAAAGCCCGGCTCGCCTCCTGATGCTTTTGACCGTCCCGATCGGCAAACCCTTCTTCGGATGAGGGACGGGTATCGTGTAAGGGTTGTAACGGTGAGTGAAGATGTGATGACTGCCGGTGACCCGGTCCAGTGCCCAGCCCGCCTCTATCAGCTCTTTGATCAATAACCTGCTCTGCACCACCAGCCTCCTTGCTCCGGCCCAACAAAAATAACCCTAGGGTTATATTTACTCAAGCACAAAAATTCGGAGTGCGACGTTCGGTTGTTTTACAGGGTGTTGATAATCGGGTCGTAATCAGCTCGAAGACTCGGACATTTGTCAATTTCCTCTGGATCTTGCTGGCAAAAGAGTCATAAACAAGCTCGATTTTCGTTTATTGCGATTTTCGTTTGATTCGAATAGCCTTCCAGCATTGTTACTCAGAATGTTGGAATTTCATCATGTCCTTAATCATCCACCCACCGATCAACCTGCCCATGGCGCGCGAAGTTCAGGCCGCAATCGAAGGCCAACGCGCGCTCGCGGCCTATCTCGCGACTCAATTCGAAACCCAACGCATCCAGATTTTCGACGAGCAAAATGAAGCTCACAGCGTCGAACTGCCCACTTCAGCCCTTCGATTGCTGGTCGACATACTGGCTGCATTGGCAGAAGGCAATGCGGTAAAGGTCGTCCCGGTTCACGCGGAACTGACCACCCAGGAAGCGGCGGACTTGCTCAATGTCTCACGCCCGCACCTGATCAAACTGCTGGAGTGCGGCGAGTTGTCCTACCACAAAACCGGCAAGCACCGACGTGTGCGCTTTGCCGATTTGATGGACTATAAAAACCGGCGCGACACCGCCAGCGAGCAAGCAATGACGCTTCTCGCCGAGCAAGCACAAGCGTTAAGGACAGGATACGAGTGAGGCATTCCCCTTTTACCGCTGTATATGACGCATGTGTTTTGTACCCCGCTCCCTTGAGAGACTTTCTGATGTGGCTCGCGCTCTCTGGACGTTTCAGGGCGCGATGGTCACTGGAGATACACAACGCCAATGGATGTCGGCACCTATCTTGATCTGCTCTTTCGCCAAGGCCTGATTCAGTCGAGCAAGGCGTTGACCGACTATCGGGCGACTCTTTAATCGCCTCTCACAAACCCCAAAAAGCAAAACGGCGATCCTCAGATCGCCGTTTCCATTCACTGCCCGAATTGCCTGCCCAACCCACCCGGCACACCATGGATGTCCGTCTCTTCCCACGGCCCGTTGGGGCTGATCGAGCGGCTCCAGCCGTTGTTCCAGCGGTAGTAGGTGCGCTGGCGGTAGAAGGTGTTGGTCTGATCATCGAGGACGTAAACGCCGAGTTTCGCGTCCCAATGGCTATTGCCACCCGGTGGCGGGGCGAAGCTGGCGGAGGTGCGTGGCACCGGCTTCGAAGGTTTGACCGGGATACTCGGTTTGCTCGGTACCGTCGGCGGAGCCGGTTTGGTACTCGGCTGCGCAGGCGGGATTGGCGGCAGCCGTGTGGGCTCGGGCTGCTGGACCGCACAGGCGCTTAACCCCAAAACCATACTGAGGAGAGTGATACGGGCGATGGCGGTCATGGTGGCGCTTCCTGTTATTTATCCGGGCTGTCGATGATCAGTTTTTGTTGCGCGGTTGTGCTGGTGGCCAAGGGTTGGCTGCGACCGATCCATTCGCCGGCAGTCGGTTGGCCGGCGCGGGAGATGCGCGCAACCAGTTGGACTTCAGGGAAGTTCGACAGTTTCAACTGCGGCATCATCGCATCGGCATCACCCAGTTCGACGGTTGCCGGCAAGTCGGCGACGGTCAGACGCTTGGCGGCCAGTGGTGCGGGCGGGCCGGAGATGGCGCGGGCGAAAATGAACACACTGTCGCCCGGTTGGACCTTGGCTTTGAGCTCTGGCGCCAGATCGACATGCACTTTGAGCAGTGCTGCAGCTTTGGCCGCAGGCGCCTGGGCAACCTTGCCACCGCTGGCCTCGAGCTTCTCGGCGGCCCGAGTGATGCCGCCTTGCAGCGCGACGCGGGATTTATCATCCGGCGGCAGTTGCGCCAGCAGTCGATTCCAGTAGTCGATGGCGTCCTGGTAACGCTCGCTTTCAAAGGCCGCGATGCCCAGCAGACCGAGGCTGGTGACTTCTTTCGGATCAGCTTTCAGCGCTTCGTCGGTCAGGGCCTGAACCTTGTCCGACCACTTCTTGCTATCGGCGAAATATTGCGCCTGGGCCCATTGCCCGAGCAGTTCCGGCTGACGACCGGCCAGGGCCACGGTGCGTTCGAAGATCTTCGCCGCATCGCCCGGACGGTCCTGAGCCATGTAAGTGCGGCCGAGGAAGTACAGGCCTTCGGCCGAATCCGGTTGGGCGGCGACCGCACGTTCCAGACGACGGGTCATCTCTTCCATCGACTGCGGTGCCTGGGCGAATTCGCGGGTCAGCTCGACTTTGTCGCTGGCGCCGAAATGCAGGTATAGCCCAAGGCCCAACACCGGCACCAGAATCGCCGCCAGCAATGGCAATGGCTTGCCCAGACGCGATACGCGCGGCGCCTCGACGCCTTCGGTGTCGGCGAGCAGTTCACGGGCGGCTTCGGCGCGGCCGGTGTCCATTTGTTCGGCGTTGAGCACGCCTTCTTCCTGCTGAGTCTGCAACTCAGCCACGCGCTCCTGATAAAGCGCGACATTCAGTGCCGTACGGTCCTCTTCGAGCTGAGCGCGGCGACCACGCATAACGGGGATCAGCAGAAAACTCAGGGCAACCAGGAGCAGCAGGCCTGCAGCGAGCCAGAAATCAATCATTCTTGGTTTTATCCAACAAGTGGTCGAGGCGCTCGCGCTCCTCGGCAGAAAGCGCGTCCGGGCTGTCAGTGCGTTGCACGCGACGACGGCGGACGATCACGACGATGACCACAAAACCGCCCAGCAGCAGGCCGGCTGGGCCGAACCAGAGCAGTGCGGTTTTGGCGTTGAGGGCGGGTTTGTAGCGGACGAAATCACCGTAGCGGTCGACCATGAAATCGATGATTTGCTGGTTGTCCTTGCCCTCGCCGAGCATGCGGAAAATCTCTTTGCGCAGGTCGGCGGCGATCGGTGCGTTGGAATCAGCGATGTCCTGATTCTGGCACTTGGGGCAACGCAGCTCTTTGGTCAGCTCGCGAAAACGCTCACGGTCACCTTCTTTGGCGAACTCATAGGTGTCGATGGCCGCATGCGCCATACCGGCCATGCTCAACCCCAGCACTGCGGCGGCGATCCAGCGCTTCATGGTTTGGCCTCATCGACCAGCGCCTGATACTTGGCCGCCAGTTTTTCGCGCCAGACTTGTTCGTCGATCACGCCGACGAATTTGTCGCGGATGATGCCCTTGGCATCGATGAAGAAAGTTTCCGGAGCGCCGTACACGCCGAGGTTCAGGCCCAGGGTGCCGGCATCGTCACGGATGTCCAGTTGATACGGGTTGTGGAACTCGGCCAACCACTTCAAGGCATCGGCGTTGACGTCCTTGTAGTTGATGCCGTAGATCACCACGCCCTTCTCGGCCAGTTTGTTCAGCACCGGGTGCTCGACCCGGCAGGAAATGCACCAGGTGCCCCAGACGTTGACCAGTGCCGGTTTACCCAGAATGTCCGCTTTGCTCAGGGTTTTGTCGCCCTGCACCGAGGGCAAGGAAAACTCCGGGAATGGTTTGTTGATCATCGCCGAGGGCAACTCGGCCGGGTTCAGGTACAGACCCCGATACAGAAAAACAGCGACCACCAGAAAAATCGCCAGTGGCAACAGCATCAACCAACGTCTCATGCGGTGGCTCCCGTCATGCCGAGCGCTTCACGCACGCGGCTTTTCACCTTGACCCGATAACGACGATCCAGCGCCGCCAGCAACCCACCGAGCCCCGTGAGCAACCCACCGAACCAGATCCAGCGCACGAACGGTTTGACGTGCACGCGCACCGCCCAGGCGCCCTCGCCCAGCGGCTCGCCCAATGCGACGTAAAGGTCACGGGTGAAACCGGCGTCGATCCCGGCTTCGGTCATCACTGAGTTCTGCACGGTGTACAGGCGTTTTTCCGGGTGCAGCACGCTGATTTCCTTGCCATCGCGGATCACCCGGATGGTGCCTTTGTCGGACGTGAAGTTCGGCCCTTCGAAGTGCTTGGCACCTTCGAACACAAATTGATAACCGGCCAGGCTCATGGACTCACCCGGCGCCAGGCGCAGATCGCGCTCGGCACTGTTCTGGCTCGACAACACGACACCCAGCGCGCACACGGCAATGCCCAAATGCGCGATTTGCATGCCCCAATAGCTGCGAGTCAGGGTCGGCAGACCTTTGATCAGGCCTTTGTGGCGGGTTTTGTCGAAGATATCCCGCACACCGGCCAGCAACACCCAGGCAGCCAGCATGAACGTCGCCAGCACCGCCCAGTTGAAATCGCCGTAAGCGACACCGGCCACCACGGCCAGCGCAGCGCTACCGAGCAACACCGGGGTCAACATGCTCATCAGCCATTTGACCGGGGTGTCTTTCCAGCGCACCAGCATGCCGACCGCCATCACTACCATCAGTATCGCCATCAACGGAATGAACAGCGCGTTGAAGTATGGCGGGCCGACCGACAGCTTGGCGCCGGTCATGGCGTCGAGGATCAATGGATACAAGGTGCCGAGCAGGATCATCGAAGCGGCGACCACCAGCACCAGGTTATTGCCCAGCAGCAGGGTTTCCCGGGACCAGAGGTTGAAGCCGACCTGGCTCTTGACCACCGGTGCACGCAGGGCGAACAGCGTCAGCGAGCCACCGACCACGAACAGCAGGAAGATCAGGATGAACACGCCGCGCTCAGGGTCCGACGCAAAGGCGTGAACCGAGGTCAGCACGCCGGAACGCACCAGGAAGGTCCCGAGCAAGCTCAGCGAGAACGCGGCGATGGCCAGCAACACGGTCCAGCTCTTGAATACGCCACGTTTTTCCGTGACCGCCAACGAGTGAATCAGCGCCGTGCCCACCAGCCAAGGCATGAAGGACGCGTTTTCGACCGGGTCCCAGAACCACCAGCCGCCCCAGCCGAGTTCGTAGTAGGCCCACCAGGAGCCCAACGTAATACCGATACCGAGGAAGGCCCAGGCGACGATGGTCCATGGACGCGACCAGCGCGCCCACGCCGCATCGAGACGACCGCCCAGCAGCGCGGCGATGGCGAAGGCAAACGCCACGGAGAAACCGACATAGCCCATGTACAGCATCGGCGGGTGAACAATCAGGCCGATGTCTTGCAGCAGTGGATTGAGGTCGCGCCCATCCGTCGGCATCTGCGGCAGGATTCGGGCGAACGGGTTAGATGTCAGGATCAGGAACAGCAGGAAACCGGTGCTGATCATGCCCATGATCGACAACACCCGCGCCAGCATCACTTGTGGCAACTGCCGGGAGAACACCGACACCGCGAAGGTCCAGCCGCCGAGGATCAGAGCCCACAGCAGCAACGAACCTTCGTGAGCGCCCCAGACGGCGCTGAACTTGTAGTACCACGGCAAGGCGCTGTTGGAGTTGCTGGCCACGTAAGCGACGGAAAAGTCGTCCGCCATGAACGCGTAAGTCAGGCAACCGAAAGCGAACAGCAGAAATGCGAACTGCCCCCAGGCGGCCGGCTGGGCCAGGCTCATCCACAAACGATCGCCGCGCCAGGCACCGAGCAACGGCACCACGGCCTGCACCAGCGCGAAACACAGCGCCAGGATCATGGCCAAGTGGCCGAGTTCGGGGATAAAGATTCCGGACGTCATCGATCAACCCTCCTTCGCGGGCGTTGGAGCAGATTGACCGCTGTCTTTCAGCGCCTTGGTCACTTCCGGCGGCATGTACTTTTCATCGTGCTTGGCCAGCACTTCGTCGGCTACCACCACGCCGTCAGCGTTGAGCTTGCCAAGGGCGACGATGCCCTGCCCTTCACGGAACAGGTCCGGCAGGATGCCGCGATAACTGATGGTCACGGATTTGTTGAAGTCGGTAACGATGAATTTCACGTCCAGGGAATCACCGGAACGTTGCAGCGAACCCTTTTCGACCATGCCGCCCGCGCGGATGCGCGTGTCTTGCGGCGCTTCGCCGTTGGCGATTTGAGTCGGGGTGTAAAACAGATTGATGTTCTGCTTCAAGGCGCTCAAGGCCAGGCCAACGGCAGCGCCGACACCGACCAGGATCGCGAGAATGATGATAAGACGCTTTTTACGCAGCGGATTCACTTGCCGTTCTCCCGGCGCAGACGACGCGCCTCTTGTTGCAGATACCGCTTGCGGGCCAGGATCGGCGCCGCCACGTTGAGGGCCAGCACCGCCAGGCTAATGCCATAGGCTGACCAGACATACAGGCCGTGATGGCCCATGGCGAGAAAGTCGCCGAATGAAGCGAAACTCATCGAGCGGCCTCCAGACTGTTCTGCACTTCGGTTTTCACCCAGCTCGCCCGGGCTTCGCGCTTGAGCACTTCAAGACGCATGCGCAGCAACAGCACCGCGCCGAAGAAACAGTAGAAACCCAGCGCCGTCAGCAGCAGTGGCAGCCACATCTCGGCGGGCATTGCCGGTTTTTCGGTGAGGGTGAAGGTCGAGCCTTGGTGCAGGGTGTTCCACCACTCCACCGAGTATTTGATGATCGGGATGTTGATCACGCCGACGATCGCCAGCACCGCGCAGGCCTTGGCCGCACTGTCACGATTGCTGATAGCGTTGCCCAGCGCAATAAGACCGAAGTACAGAAACAGCAGAATAAGCATGGACGTAAGTCGCGCATCCCAGACCCACCACGAGCCCCAGGTCGGCTTGCCCCAGATCGCCCCGGTGACCAGTGCCACGGCAGTCATCCAGGCACCGATCGGCGCGGCGCATTGCAGGGCGACGTCGGCCAGCTTCATCTTCCAGACCAGCCCGACAATGCCGCACACGGCCAGCATCACATAGATGGACTGCGCCAGCATGGCGGCCGGGACGTGGATATAGATGATGCGAAAGCTGTTGCCTTGCTGGTAGTCGGGCGGCGCGAAGGCCAGCCCCCAAACCACGCCGACGCTAATCAGCAGCAACGCCGCGACGCTCAGCCACGGCAGCAGTTTGCCACTGATGCCGTAAAACCATTTGGGTGAGCCGAGCTTATGAAACCAGGTCCAGTTCATTGCTGTTTCCATCACGGGTGCTCTTCGCTGTGAAGAGCCAAGGGTCTTTACTGATCAAATTTTGACCAGACCTCATTATTCGCCGACGCTGATCTTCAGGCCAGCGGCTATTGCAAAAGGTGTCAGGGTTATCGCCAGGGCGGTCAGGCTCCCAAGCCACAAGAGATAACCGGTCGCCGGCATGCCCTGCAATGCCGCCTGCAAGGCGCCACTGCCGAGAATCAACACCGGGATGTACAGCGGCAGAATCAACAGCGCCAGTAACAGGCCGCCGCGCTTCAAACCTACCGTCAACGCCGCGCCCACCGCACCGAGCAGGCTCAGCACCGGTGTACCCAGCAATAAAGAAAGCAGCAACACCGGCAGACAGGCGGCCGGCAAACCGAGCATCAACGCCAGCAAAGGTGCGAGCAGAACCAGCGCCAGCCCGGAAAACGCCCAGTGTGCCAGCACCTTGGCCAAAACCAGAATAGGCAGGGGGTGCGGCGAAAGGACCCACTGTTCAAGGGATCCGTCTTCGAAATCACTGCGGAAAAGCCCGTCCAGCGAGAGCAAGACCGATAAAAGCGCTGCCACCCAGACCAGCCCCGGGGACAAGGTTTGCAACAATTGAGTCTCGGGACCGACTGCCAACGGGAACAAGGACACGACAATGGCGAAGAACACCAGCGGATTCGCCAATTCGGCAGGACGGCGGAACAACAAACGTGCCTCGCGGGCGACCAACAGGCCGAAAACACTCATACGGCCCAGTTCCCCAGATCAATGTCGCGATAACCGGCCGGCATCCGGGTCAGGGTGTGGTGCGTAGTCAGGACCACCATACCGCCCCGCTCGCAATGCGCCGCCAGGTGTTCTTCGAGTTGCGCCACGCCTTGTTTGTCCAGCGCAGTGAACGGTTCATCGAGGATCCACAGCGGCGGACTGTCCAGGTACAACCGCGCCAAGGCCACGCGCCGTTGCTGGCCGGCAGACAGGGTGTGACAGGGAACATCCTCGAAACCGCGCAGCCCCACCGCCGTCAGCGCCTGCCAGATCGCCTCATGGGAGGCTGGTTGATGCAAGGCGCAGAGCCAACTGAGGTTTTCCTCGGGGGTCAGCAGGTCCTTGATGCCGGCGGCATGGCCGATCCACAGCAGGTTGCGCGCCAGTTCGCTGCGTTGCTCGTGCAGTGGCTGGCCGTTTAACAGTACTTGACCGGCGGTCGGGTGCATCAAACCGCAAAGCAGACGTAAAAGGCTGGTCTTGCCACTGCCGTTGGGGCCACTGATTTGCAACATTTCGCCACTGGCCAGTCTCAATTCGAGATTTTCGAAGAGCAGCCGAAGGTCTCGCTCACAGGCGAGGGCAACGGTTTGCAGGACAGGACTGGTCAAGAGATCACGGGCCTTATACGGTTCAAGTCGGCTTTGGCGCGGCCGTTAAAGAGATGCAGGATAAATGTATTGGCGGCCCGAACTAGAGAGCTGCGTCAAATAATTGCAATGTTTCCGGCACTCTGTATACAAGTGGGCGGCATTATACATGCCATCTCCTACTCTAAAGCGTGCATTTTCCGAAGGTTGTGACCGCGTATGACAGGCGAAATGAACATCCTCCCGCTACCGACAACCAGTGCGGCAGTCACGCGTGCGCTGGTGATCAGCGGCGAGTTGCTCAAGCTGCTGACGCCGATGGAGGGCCTGATCTCCGTTGGGCAAACCGCCAAGGCTGAAGTGCTCTCGCTCAAGCAGACGGATCAGACTTTTCAACTGTTGCTCAAGGTCACCCTCGACAGCGGTCGCCAGACCACGGTCCAGGCCACCAGTACTCAGCCGTTGCCCCAAGGCACCAGCCTGGCAATCACCCAGCCATCGGCGGGCAACCTGGCGGTCACGGTGCAACAGGCCATCGCCTCCAGCGTCTCGCCCCTCACCCGCATCGACACGGCGCAACTGCCGGCCGGGACGTTGCTGCAAGGCAAAGTGCTGACCTCTCAGGTGATGCCACAGGTGCCGGGCCAGCCGACGGTGTTTCGCTCGATGGTGAGCCTGCTCAACACCGCGCTGAGCGGCAGCACGTTGAGCATCGACAGCCCGACGCCATTGCGCATCGGCACCTTGCTGAGCGCCTTGGTGCAGGACACCCAGACCCTGAAATTCGTCCCATTGAGCAGCCGTAAGGAACAGTTGGCGGTGACCCAACAACTGGTCAGCCAGCAAAGTCGCCAAGGCTCTCTGGATGGTTTGATCAAAGTCCTGCAGAACCTGCCGCCGTCGGATCAGACCTCCAGCGACCTGCGCGCCGCCGTGGACAAATTGCTCGCTGGCCTGCCAGATGTTCAGCAACTGAGCACGCCCAAAGGTCTGGCCCAGGCGTTGGCCAACAGCGGCCTGTTCCTTGAAGCGAAACTGCTGACCGGACAAAACCCCACGCTGACGCCAGACATGAAAGGCGACCTGCTCAAGCTGATCGCACAACTGACGCCGGGGCTGCCGGCCAACACCAATCTCAACGCAATCATCGCCGCCAATACACTGGCGCAAGCGCTGCCGAGTTTCGTGCGCAGCGCCTTGGGCATGCTGGGACAAGTCAGCGCTAAACCATTGCCGACCAGTTTCCCGCTCCCCGAGCGCCTGCTGCAAAGTCAGGACGGTGAAGGCGATCTGGAGCACTTGCTGCGCCTGGCAGCAGCGGCCGTCTCGCGCCTGCAAAGCCATCAACTGTCGAGCCTGGAACAGACCGGCCTCACCGACGACGGTCGCCTGCTCAGCACCTGGCAACTGGAAATACCCATGCGCAACCTGCAGGACATCGTGCCGTTGCAGGTCAAATTCCAGCGTGAAGAAGCGCCGGAAAAAGAGCAGCCCAACGAACGCCGCGACGAACGCGAACCCAGGCAACAGCTGTGGCGCGTCGATCTGGCGTTCGACATGGAACCGCTGGGGCCGTTGCAGATTCAGGCCCAATTGATCAAAGGCAGCCTCTCCAGTCAGCTGTGGGCCCAGCGACCGTACACCGCGAGCCTGATCGAAAGCAATCTGTCCGGGCTGCGCGAACGCCTGCTGGCGTCAGGCCTGAACGTCGGCGATCTGGATTGTCACCTCGGCACACCGCCACAGGGCCCTCAAACCCGCCTCGAACAACGCTGGGTCGACGAAACCGCATGAACGAATCCACTACACCGCGCCAGGCCATCGCCCTCAAATACGACGGCAGCCACGCCCCGACCCTCACGGCCAAAGGTGATGAGGAACTGGCCGAAGCCATTCTGCAGATTGCCCGTGATTATGAAGTGCCGATCTACGAAAACGCCGAACTGGTGAAACTGCTGGCACGGATGGAATTGGGGGAGAGTATTCCGGAGGAGTTGTATCGCACGATTGCCGAGATCATTGCGTTTGCGTGGAATTTGAAGGGGAAGTTTCCGGCAGGGCATGATCCGGAAGCGGGGAGGGTAGAGAAGGATGTCACCGATCGAGGGGACGATTACTGAGGATTCGAGGACGCCTTCGCGAGCAAGCCCGCTCCCACAGTGGATTGGCGGCGTTCACACATTTTGTGTCCACCACCGATCCACTGTGGGAGCGGGCTTGAACTGGCCTAATGAAATTGGACACATCAATAGGGCGCTATGATGGCG
>NZ_AZRW02000035.1 GCF_000512695.2 Pseudomonas sp. QTF5
GCAGCCTTCAGCTATGAAACATGTTTACCGGACACTAGTGACGCAGAGCGTGGGAACGATCATTCAGCAACGTTAGTCCGAAGGCCGAGCCCGCAAACGCCGCCCAATTACATCCAGCACATCGCACCCATCGCGCAATGGAATGGCGCAGAGCAAGGCAAAGTCGCTGAGAATGAAGGACTCACACTCGACCGAACCGCGCATCGACATGTTCTCAAGCACCTGAGTGACGGCGCGAATTCGATAGCTGGCAGCGTCATACAAAACATCGAGCGGCGCGTGGGTATCGACGAACAGGGTGGGCATGTCGTTGCAGTTGCCGGTGAGTGCCATGAAGCGGTTGTCGGGGTGGGGAATTGGATTTTCGTAGGGCGGATCGGGATGTAGTGTTTTCATTTTCAAGTTCCAAAGGCAATAAATAGGAACTGCCATCAGCCTTCCTACAGGCTAGGGTGGCAGCTATGCGCGGGGTAGGAATATCGAGGCCTTTGGAAAACTCGACCACGCCGAAGCGTGCCCGCGCATAGCCGCCGCAACTGATCTTACGGACGCACGTTAACGGCCGCAAACCAAGCTTCGACGCCAATACATTTCCAACGGCTTTGAAGGGCTCCTACACCCCGCCACTGAATTTTCAGTGACCACCAAAGACTATCGATGGAAAACATTTCACACCAGTTCATGGAAACCGCTACGGCTTGAAGGAAACTTCCGACGACCTTGCCCAGAAATTTCGCCAACTATAAGACCGCCTTCGCGGGCAAGCCTCGCTCCTACAGATCACCGACATCCTGTGGGAGCGTGGCTTGCCCGCGATTGAGCGCGAAGCGGTCATAAAATCTATCTGCCTCAGAGATAACAGGCCTTACTGTCGAGTTCTTGTTCGATGCAAAACCGGTTCGAACATGAGCAATCCCTGGCGCAGAAAATTAGGCGCGGGGACTTTGCGGGGGATCGATCAGGAAAGAAGTCGGGAAAGGTGGAAATGGCTGTAGGGTAATTCGCTGATTTACAGCGACTGAATAACGATCAGCGAAATGGCCTCAAATTCTGTAATCGCATTGCATCTGACATATCGCGCTGGATGGTTTTACGACTGCTTAGCAGCCGAACGGGGCGATGCGGCGTTCCGACAAGCCCCCTCGCCACCGGGTTTCATTTCAATCAATTAGCTGAGGTTGAACACAGATACATTGCCAGCCATGCTTTGACTGTGACCATCCGCCGTGCTGCCCTTACTGTTTCTCAACCGCAGGTGTATCGTATTCGCCTTTTCCAGGCCCCGCGCCTGTGGCTGATACGTGAGGTAGTTGAGTTCATGTCCTTTACCCGTCGACAAATACTCGGTGGTCTGGCCGGTCTTGTGGTGGTTGGCGTGGGGGCTGGTGGCGCGTCGCGTTACTGGCTGGGCAAGATGGCCGACGCTGACGCTGGCCACGACTATGAGCTGATCGCCGCACCGTTGGACGTCGAACTGGTGGCCGGGCACACAACCCAGGCCTGGGCCTTTGGCCCGTCGGCGCCGGGCACTGAATTGCGCGTGCGTCAGGGCGAATGGCTGCGGGTGCGCTTCATCAACCATCTGCCGGTGGCGACTACCATTCACTGGCACGGCATCCGCCTGCCGCTGGAAATGGACGGCGTGCCGTACGTCTCGCAATTGCCGGTGCTGCCGGGCGAATACTTCGACTACAAATTCCGCGTACCCGACGCCGGCAGCTACTGGTATCACCCGCACGTGAACAGCAGCGAAGAACTGGGTCGCGGGTTGGTCGGCCCGTTGATTATCGAAGAGCGCGAGCCCACCGGTTTCAAATACGAAAAGACCTTGAGCCTCAAGAGCTGGCACGTCGATGAAGAGGGCGCTTTCGTGGCGTTCAGCATTCCTCGCGAAGCGGCCCGTGGCGGCACGGCGGGGCGCTTGTCGACCATCAATGGCGTCTCGCAAGCGGTGATCGACTTGCCCGCCGGGCAGATCACTCGCGTACGCCTGCTCAACCTCGACAATACCCTGACGTACCGCCTCAACATTCCCGGCGTCGATGCGCAGATCTACGCACTGGACGGCAATCCGATTGCACCGCGCCCATTGGGCAAGGAATACTGGCTGGGTCCTGGCATGCGCATTTGCCTGGCAATCAAGGCACCGCCGGCCGGCGAAGAGTTATCCCTGCGCAATGGCCCGGTACGCCTGGGCACCTTCCGCTCAGTGGCGAACACCGATGCACCGACCGAATGGCCAGCAGCGCTGCCCGCCAACCCGGTGGCCGAGCCGGACCTGGCCAATGCCGAGAAACTCAACTTCAATTTTGAATGGGTAGGCTCGGTGTCGGTCAACGTCGAAAACGGCAAGCCGCCAAGCCTGTGGCAGATCAACGGCAAGGCCTGGGACATCACCGACAAGACCTGCGCCGATCGACCGATTGCCAAGCTCGAAAAGGGCAAAAGCTATATTTTCGAATTGAAGAATATGACTCAGTATCAGCACCCGATCCATTTGCATGGCATGAGCTTCAAGGTCATTGCCTCGAACCGGCACAAGGTCATCCCATACTTCACCGACACCTACCTGTTGGGCAAGAACGAGCGCGCGCAAGTGGCGCTGGTGGCGGATAACCCTGGGGTCTGGATGTTCCACTGCCATGTGGTCGACCACATGGAAACCGGCCTGATGGCCGCCATCGAGGTGGCGTGATGCGTCAGATTCGTCCCGTAGCGATCATCGACCGTAGCCATGATCGCGACTTCATGCGCGAAGCCCTGGCCCTGGCCGCTCAAGGCGCGGCACTGGGTGAAGTGCCGGTGGGCGCGGTGCTGGTGCAGGATGGTGAAATCATCGGGCGCGGTTTCAATTGCCCGATCAGCGGCAACGACCCCAGCGCCCACGCCGAGATGGTCGCGATTCGCGCTGCTGCCCTGGCCGCGAGCAACTATCGCCTGCCGGGCAGCACGCTCTACGTGACCCTTGAGCCGTGCAGCATGTGCGCCGGGCTGATCGTGCATTCGCGGATTGCACGGGTGGTGTATGGCGCGCTGGAGCCGAAGGCCGGGATTGTGCAGAGCCAGGGGCAGTTTTTTACCCAGGGCTTTTTGAATCATCGGGTGTTGTATGAGGGCGGGGTGTTGGCGGAGGAATGCAGCGCGGTGTTGAGTGAGTTTTTCAAGGCCCGTAGAGCAAAACCAGCAGACTAAAACACACATCAATATGGGAGCGGGCTTGCTCGCGAAAGCGGTGGATCAGTCAACATCTCTGTTGAATGTTAGTCCGTATTCGCGAGCAAGCCCGCTCCCACATGGGGATCTCCATTGTTTGGGAGATCGGTGTTTTATTTGCGGGCAACAATCACCGCGCGCATCGGCGCCGGCAGCCCTTCGATCGTTTTGCTGTGATCTTCCGGGTCAAGGAAGTCGCTCAACGACTGATACTTCATCCACTCCGTCCCGCGCTGTTCCTCGACCGTGGTCACGCTCACATCCACGCAACGCACGTCGCTGAACCCGGCGCGGCGCAGCCACAGTTCCAGCGCCGGCACCGATGGCAGGAACCACACGTTACGCATCTGCGCGTAACGGTCTTCCGGCACCAACACCTGCTGCTGATCGCCTTCGATCACCAGCGTCTCCAGCACCAGTTCACCGCCCTTGACCAGGCAATCCTTCAGCGCCAGCAAATGCTCGATCGGTGAACGGCGATGGTAGAACACGCCCATGGAAAACACTGTGTCGAAGCCTTCCAGATTGGAAGGAAGATCCTCAAAGGGAAACGGCAAGTGCCAGGCATTGGGCTCGGACAGGTAACGCTGTACCGCCTGGAACTGGCAGAAAAACAGCCAGTTCGGGTCGACGCCGATCACGCTGTCGGCCCCGGCGCCGAGCATGCGCCACATGTAGTAACCGTTGCCGCAGCCGACATCGAGGATGCGTTTGCCTTTCAGGTCCAGGTGCGGAGCTACCCGGGACCACTTCCAGTCCGAACGCCATTCAGTGTCGACATGCACGCCGAACAGGTCGAACGGCCCTTTGCGCCAGGGCGATAAACCCATCAGCGCGGTGCGCATTTGGGCGCGGGTTTCGTCGTCGCAATCGGTATCGAGTTTCAAGCCATTCAACAAGTCGACTTCGCTTGGCTGAATCTTCGGCAACGCGTCCAGCGCACTCTGCCAACGTTCCAGGTCGCCGTGACCTTTTTCCATTTTCTGGTCGAGTTGTGCTTGCAGGGTGTTGGCCCATTCGGCCAGCGGAGTACCGGCCAGACGGCGGGCGAGGGGGGACAGATCAATCATGGCAAGGCAATCAACGAGGCAAAGTTTAGACACTGGAACCACGGCACGACTTTCGAGAACCCGGCGGCCAGCAGGCGCTCGCGGTGTTCTTCGAGGCTGTCGGGCTTCATGACATTTTCGATGGCGCTGCGCTTCTGGGCGATTTCCAGTTCGCTGTAGCCGTTGGCGCGTTTGAAGGCCACATGCAGGTCGGTGAGCAGCGCGTGTTCTTCGGGGTCGTTGAAGCGCAGCTTCTCTGAAAGGATCAGCGCGCCTCCGGGCAACAGCGATTGGCGGATGCGCGAGAGCAGCGCGGTGCGCTGGTCCGGGGCAATGAATTGCAGGGTGAAGTTCAGCGCCACCACTGAGGCCGGTTGGAATTCCAGGGCAAGGATGTCGCCTTCGATTACTTCCACCGGCAGCAACTCCTGGAACATCGAGTCCTGGCCGTTGAGGTATTCGCGGCAACGCTCGACCATGGCTGCGGAGTTATCCACAGCGATCACCCGACAACCGTCGGTGCGCACGTGACGGCGCAAGGCCTGAGTCACCGCGCCGAGAGACGAGCCCAGGTCGTAGAGCACGCTGTTGGGCTGGGCGAACTGCGCGGCGAGCACGCCAAGGTTTTCCACGATGGTCGGATAACCCGGCACCGAGCGCTTGATCATGTCCGGGAACACCCGAACCACGTCCTCGTTAAAGGCGAAGTCAGGCACCTGGGTCAAAGGCTGGGCGAAAAGGCGATCGGATTCTTTGCTCACGGCGGTTCCAGCGGCGTAGGTGGAAAAGGCCGGCATTTTAGCCAAGTTGGCGCGTGGATGCGCGGGTTGTCTGATAAACCGCCGTGGTAGGGCGTTGAGGTCTGCGTCTTCAGCTATACCGCTTTCGCGAGCAAGCCCGCTCCCACAGTGGTTCTAGTCGGACGCAAGAAAGATGTTCAGCACTAATCAAATGTGGGAGCGGGCTTGCTCGCGAAGAATTCAGCGCGGTTTCTGGGCGAACGCCGATGCTGCAATCCCCCAGTGCCCCAGCCAATAGCTGAGGATGATCACGTAAGGCGCAGCATGGAATGGCATCACAAACCGGTTAATGCCAATCACACTGTCAGAAAACACAAACGCCACTGCGCCCGCCGCCGCCAGCAGCGCCGAGCGTTTGGGCACGTCGGTGCCGAGTCGGGCCAGCGCGCGCCAGAGCATGGCGCTGATGGCCAGCCCGTAGACGATCACCGGGATCAGCAGCGGTCCCAAGCCATTGGCAATCAGAATCCCCAGCAGTACCGCGCCGGCGCTCAACGCAATGATCAACGGCAACAGTGCCAGACGCCGGCAATCGCTCAAATAAGCCTTCAGATACGCCAAATGCGCGACCAAAAACGCGCCAAGGCCAAACACGAACAAATCTTGCGGCCATGCCAGCAACACGTCGCCGACCAGGGAGAAAATCAACCCCAGGCTGATCCAGCGTCGATAGTCACTGGGCGGTGCATCGTGCAACCAGCCGAGCAGGGCCAGCACCGGCATCGGTTTGACCAGCAGGCAGAGCAGCGTCGCATGCACGCTCAGGCCATAAACAAAGGTCACCGCGCCCATCAGCGCCAGAATCAGCCAGCCCACGATCAGTTAACCGCGATGGCGCAGTCGAAGGTTTTCACCGCCGGCACTTCGGGTGCCCATGGCTGTGAATAGGTCAGACGCAAACGGCCAGTGCCGGTGGCGAAGGCCTGGAAGCGCCAGGTCGAAAGGCCGGCGCTGCCGACGACCCCGGCGTCTTCCGGGTTGCTATAGACCTCGGGGCTGAGCGCACGCAACACGCCACCGGCCGAATCCTGGATCGCCCAGCGGTAACCCGTGGTCGGGTTGCTTGGCAGGGTCAGGATCAGGTTTTGCCCGTTGTTCAGTTGCACCGGGCATTCGCTTTGTTTTTCCACTGTCACGTTCTGTTTCGATTGCGTGGCGCAAGCGCTCAGCAGGGCGAGGGCGAGAGGGATCAACAGGCGGGTGGGGGACATAAGATCAGCAGCTCCGGCATTCACGACGAACGGCGAGCATAACTGAAGATGAGACAAAGTGTGACAGTCGGGGCGGAGAGAACCGAGGGCTGTGGTGTCAGTGCCGACGCCTTCGCGGGCAAGCCCGCTCCCACAGGTTTTTGTGGTGAACACAAGATTTGTGAACACCCCGGACCACTGTGGGAGCGGGCTTGCTCGCGAAAGCGGCCGCATGAGCACTACATCATTATCAGAAGAGAATCTTCGCCACATCCGCAAAGCGCTTGGCAAAATGCACGGTAATCCCTTCTTTCAGATACTCCGGCAGCTCTTCGAAGCTACCGCGGTTGGGCTCCGGCAGGATCAACTCGAAAATCTTCTGCCGCCGCGCAGCGATGACTTTCTCGCGCACCCCGCCAATCGGCAATACATGCCCGGTCAGCGTCAGTTCACCGGTCATGGCTACGCCTTTTTTCGGCGGCTGGTTGCGGGCCAGCGAGAGCAGGGCGCTGGCCATGGTCACGCCGGCGCTCGGGCCATCTTTCGGCGTGGCACCTTCCGGTACGTGGAGGTGGACGAAGGCTTCGTCGAAGAACGTCGGATCACCGCCAAATAGCTTCAGATGGGAGCTGACGTAGCTGTAGGCGATTTCCGCCGACTCTTTCATCACGTCCCCCAGTTGCCCGGTGAGTTTGAAGCCACGGTTGAGGGTGTGAATGCGCGTGGCTTCGATCGGCAGGGTCGCGCCGCCCATACTGGTCCAGGCCAGCCCGGTGATCACGCCAATGCCGGACAGTACTTGCTCATTGCGGAATACCGGTCGGCCGAGGGAGGCTTCCAGGTCTTTCGGGCCGAGTTTGATCACCGCTTTCGGCTCGTCGAGCAGCTTCATCACGGCTTTGCGCACCAATTTGCCGAGGTTCTTTTCCAGTTGGCGAACCCCGGCTTCACGGGCATAACCGTCGATCAACGCTCTGAGGGCGTTGTCGCTGATGCTCAGGCTGCCTTTGGACACGCCGGCCTTTTCCAGCTGTTTCGGCCACAGGTGACGCTTGGCGATCGCGACTTTTTCTTCGGTGATGTAGCCCGACAGGCGAATCACTTCCATCCGGTCCAGCAACGGGCCGGGAATCGAATCCAGGGTGTTGGCGGTGCAGACGAACAGCACTTTCGACAGGTCCAGGCGCAAATCCAGATAGTGGTCGAGGAATTCGACGTTCTGTTCCGGATCGAGGGTTTCCAGCAGCGCCGAGGCGGGGTCGCCCTGGTAGCTCTGGCCCATTTTGTCGATCTCGTCGAGCATGATCACCGGGTTCATCACTTCGACATCTTTCAACGCGTGGACGAGTTTGCCCGGCTGCGCACCGATGTAGGTGCGGCGGTGGCCCTTGATCTCGGCTTCATCGCGCATGCCGCCAACGCTGAAGCGATAGAACGGCCGACCGAGGGATTCGGCGATGGACTTGCCGACGCTGGTCTTGCCCACGCCCGGCGGACCCACCAGCAGGACGATGGAGCCGCTGATCTCGCCTTTATAGGCACCGACCGCGAGGAATTCGAGGATGCGGTCCTTGATGTCATCGAGGCCGGCGTGGTGTTTGTCCAGCACCTTGCGCGCGTGTTTGAGGTTGAGATTGTCTTCTCCGTACACGCCCCAGGGCACTGAGGTTGCCCAGTCGAGGTAGTTGCGGGTCACCGCGTATTCCGGCGAGCCGGTCTCGAGGATCGACAGCTTGTTCATTTCCTCTTCGATGCGTTTCTGCGCCTGGGGCGGCAACACCTTGCCCGTCAGACGTTGCTCGAACTGCTCGATGTCGGCGCTGCGGTCGTCTTTGGTCAGGCCCAACTCTTGCTGGATGACCTTGAGTTGTTCCTTGAGGAAGAACTCGCGCTGATGCTCGCCGATCTTACGGTTAACTTCGGCAGAGATTTCTTTCTGCAGGCGCGCGACTTCGACTTCCTTGCGCAGCATCGGCAGGACTTTTTCCATGCGCTTGAGCATCGGCACGCAGTCGAGCACTTCTTGCAAGTCGCTGCCAGTGGCCGATGTGAGGGCGGCGGCGAAGTCGGTCAGCGGTGACGGGTCGTTGGGGCTGAAGCGGTTGAGGTAGTTTTTCAGTTCTTCGCTGTACAGCGGGTTGAGCGGCAGCAGTTCCTTGATCGCGTTGATCAGCGCCATCCCGTAGGCCTTGACCTCGTCGGTCGGCTCGGTGGGCTGGTGCGGGTATTCGACTTCCACCAGGTACGGTGGGCGATGGTGTTTGAGCCAGTTTTTGATGCGCACCCGGGTCAGGCCCTGGGCGACGAATTGCAGTTTGCCGTTTTCGCGACTGGCGTGGTGGACTTTGACCAGGGTGCCGTATTCCGGCAGGGCTTTGGTGTCGAAGTGGCGCGGGTCTTCCGGGGGAGTGTCCATGAAGAACAGGGCCAGGGAGTGGTGATCGGATTGGCTCACCAGTTCGAGGGTTTCGGCCCACGGCTCTTCGTTGACGATCACCGGCAGTACTTGCGCCGGGAAGAAGGGCCGGTTGTGGATCGGGATGATGTAGACCTTGTCCGGCAGGTTCTGGCCAGGCAGGGCGAGGCCTTTGCCGGTGGAGTGGTGTTCGACGTTGTCTGTTTCGGCGTATTCGCTCGTGTCTTCAGGGAATTCTTGCTGGTCGGTCATGGGGCACCTGCGCAATAGGGTATGGGTCTTAGATGGGGCAGGCTTTTGGTGGTTTCAATGGCTCTGGATATTTCAGCGTGTGTGTTCAGGGTTTTGACAGGTCTTGGTGGCCCTATAGCCGACCCCCTCTCGCAGATGTACCAGGTTCAACTGTAGGAGCGAGGCTTGCCCTAATGCCAGTCAGTTAAGGTGCGATACCTGTGGGAGCGGGCTTGCTCGCGAAAGCGGCGTGTCAGGCGACATCAATGTTGACTATGCCGCCGTCTTCGCGAGCAAGCCCGCTCCCACATGTATTGCGCTTAACTGACTGGCATTAAGGCTTGCCCGCGAAGACGGTGTGTCAGTCGACATCAATGTTGAATGTAAAATCGCCTTCGCGGGCAAGCCTTGCTCTTACAGGGGATTTTGGGTACGGCGGGGATTGCAGCGCCCACAAAAAAGGCGACCCCCTCGCAGGAGTCGCCTTTGCTTTAACTGCCGTTAAAACTTACTCGGACAGTTTGTACGCAATCACATAGTCACCTTGCTTGGTGCCCAGCGATCCGTGACCGCCAGCAACAACGAGCACGTATTGCTTGCCGTCTTTGCCGGTGTAGGTCATTGGTGTGGTTTGCGCGCCTGCTGGCAGGCGGCCTTCCCACAGTTGCTTGCCGTTTTTCACGTCGTAGGCGCGCAGGTACTGGTCGAGGGTGCCGCTCAGGAAGGCCACGCCACTGGCGGTGGTGAAGGCCCCGCCCAGGCTCGGTACGCCCATGCTCAGTGGGATCGGGACCGGCGCGCTGTCGCGCACGGTGCCGTTCTTGTGCATCCAGATGGTTTTGTTGGTGGTCAAATCGACTGCGGCCACGTAGCCCCAGGCCGGTGCCTGGCACGGCAGGCCCATTGGCGATAGCAGTGCTTCGAGGATCACGCCGTAGGGCGCGCCTTTGTTGGGCTGCACGCCTTCGGTTTCGCTGACGCGAGGGCCTTGTTTGGCGATTTCCGCGGCCGGGATCAGTTTCGATTTGAACGCCATAAAGCTCGGGTTCACGAAAGCAATCTGACGAACCGGGTCAACCGAGATACCGCCCCAGTCGAACACACCGAAGTTGCCGGGATAAACCAGCGAGCCTTGCAGCGACGGCGGGGTGAACATGCCGTCGTAACGCAGGGATTTGAAGTCGATCCGGCACAGCATCTGATCGAAAGGGGTCACGCCCCACATGTCGCGTTCCTTGAGGGTCGGCGGCACGAAGTTCAGGTCGGACATCGGTTGGGTCGGCGAAGTGTGGTCGCCTTCCACCGCGCCTTGCGGCACCGGGATTTCCTTGATCGGCACGATCGGCTGACCATTGCTGCGGTCCAGCACGTAGATGCTGCCTTGCTTGGTGGACGCGAGTACCGCCGGTTTCACACCGTCTGCGGTTTTCAGGTCCATCAGGGTTGGCTGGCCACCGACGTCCATGTCCCACAGGTCATGGTGCGTGAACTGGAAGTGCCAGCGTACCTTGCCGGTGGCGATGTCCAGTGCGGTCAGGCCGGCGGCGTGCAGTTCCGATTCAGGGGTACGCGCGCCACCGAACTGATCCGGGGTCTGGTTGCCCATCGGCAGGTAGATCATGCCGAGTTTTTCGTCGACGCTGAAGATGGACCACATGTTCGGCGAGTTGCGGGTGTAGACCTTGCCTTCGGCAATCGGCGTGGTGTCGTCCGGGTTACCGCTGTCCCAGTTCCACACCAGTTTGCCGGTGTGCACGTCGAACGCGCGGATTACACCGCTTGGTTCGTCGATGGAAACGTTGTCGGTCACGTGGCCGCCAATCACCACCAGATCTTTGGTGACCGCCGGTGGCGAAGTCGAGTAATAACCGCCGGCGGTGAATTCACCGATGTTGGTCGTCAGGTCAACCTGGCCCCCGTTGCCGAAGTCTTCGCACATTTTGCCGGTGTCGGCGTTCAGGGCGATCAGACGGGTGTCGGCGGTCGGCAGGAAGATCCGGCGCGGGCAGACGCTGGTCACCGGCGCATTGGCGGTGCCGGTCGGGCTCTGCTCGGATGCGTAGGCGGCGTCATCGTGATAGGTCACGCCACGGCAGGTCATGTGCGCCCAACCCTTGAAGTTCGCCGCGTTCTGCGTGGAGAGCTTCGGATCGAAACGCCAGAGTTCCTTGCCGGTGTCCGGGTCCAGCGCGATCACCTGGCTGTGCGGCGTGCAGACATAGAGCATGCCGTTGGCTTTGAGCGGGGTGTTTTCGGCGGTGGTTTCGCCCGGGTCGTTCGGGCCAGGCAGGTCGCCGGTGCGGTAGGTCCAGGCGGGCACCAGTTTGCTGACGTTCTGCGGCGTGATCTGCGCCAGTGGCGAGTAGCGATCGCCATGGGCGCTGCGGCCGTAGGAGTTCCAGTCACCTTCGGGCATGGCCGGGGCGGTGTTGGTCATGCCAGGCACGGCGTCACGATCCAGTTCGCCTTTGATTTCACCGGGGTTGGTGAACAGGCTGGCCAGCGCGGCGATACCGGCGATGACCACGGCAGCGCTCAGCACGCCGGTGCCGATCGCGTTGAATTCGCCGGTACGCAATGGGCGACGAAACCATGGCAGCAGCATGACGATACCGAGGGCAAAGAGCAGCGCCAGACGTGGCACCAGTTGCCACCAGTCCAGACCGACTTCCCACAGTGCCCAGACCGTACTGGCGAACAGCACCACCGCGTACAGGCTCAGCGCCGCAAAACGGTCGGCAAGCAGCAGCCCCCCGGTCAGCATCAGGCCGATACCGGCCAGCAGGTAATACAGCGAGCCGCCGAGCATGCTTAGCTTGATCCCCCCGGCCAGCAAGGCAAGGCCCATTAGCAGAAGCACGATACCGAGCAGGCTCGGCAGCAGACGGCTTCGACTCAAAGCACCATCAGTGCTCATAGTGTGATTCTCCGTGACATTTTAAGTAGTCCCGCGCAAGTTCACTGTAGATGACGATCTAGCGCGGGCAGGGTTCAGGTTAAAAAGTGTTCAGTTGAGTATTTGAACGCCGCAATCCCTGTGGGAGCGGGCTTGCTCGCGAGGAGGCCATCACATTCAACATCCTGGTTGACTGATAGACCGCTTTCGCGAGCAAGCCCGCTCCCACATTTTTTGCGCGGTTCGTCAGAACGACGACTGGATCTTGATCCCGCCAATCAGCGCGTCATCGACCTTGTCCACGCCACCGGGGTGGCGGATGTATTGCAGGTTCGGGCGCACGGTCAGCCAGTTCGTGACGTGCACGCCGTAATAGAGTTCGGCGCTGTATTCGGTGTCTTGTGGTGGCAGGAACGACGGGTCGTCATAGTCGTAGACGGCGCGGGCCTGGTTGGTGGCCTCGGCGTTCTTGCGGTAGGCCGGGTTGACGTGGACACGGGCCAGGGCGAAACCGATGTCGTCTCTGGCTCGGGCATCGAACAAGCCTTTGTAGACGAGGCCGGCCTGGACATAGTTGTCGATGGCGTTGGTCTTCTTGTCATGCATCGTGCCGTTGGCGAACACGCTCAACCCACGTGAGTTGTCACTGGCGCGGCTGGTCAGCTGCTGCTGCACACCCAGCCACACACCATGCTTGCTCGATGCGCTGCGATAAGCCTCGCCACTCAGCGCGGCTGGCTGGCCGTTACTGTCCTTGTAGACGTCGGTGGCCTTGGCATTGCTGTAGTAATAACCGGCGCGGTATTCACCCGGCAAGTCGTTGAGCTTCGGGGTCCAGACCAGTTCCACCGGCAGGATCGCGCCTTGGGTGCCGCTGCCGCTGAGCTTGAAACCGTTGTCGCGATCCAGATTGGACGGGTTTTGCTCGTAAGCCCCGATTTGCGCGTAGAGCTGCGGCGTCAGGTGATATTTGACCCGCAGCGCCCACTGGCTGACCGGCCAGTTGTACCAGATGTCACCCACCCAGTTGCCGACCTGGGAGCCGCAGAACGCCAGGTTCTGGAAGTCGCAGGGGAAGCTGTTGAAGTCTTCGCCCTCGCCGAAGCGGCCGACTTTGATGTCGAGCTTCTGATCGAAGAATTTCTGCTGATACCACATCTGCGTAAGACGCCAGGTCTGGCCACGGCCCCAGACTTCCTGAGCCGAGGTGAAACCGCCGACACGCGGGTCGTTGATCCGGTCGTTGCTGATGTTGTTGCCGTTGCGTTCGGTGATGGTCAGCTGAAACTCAGCGTCGTCCCAGCCGAGAATCTTCTGCAAGTCCAGGTGGGTACCAAAGCCGAACTGGTCGCTATAGCGAGCGGTGCGGTCATGGTCGTAGCCGCCGTGCAGATTGCTGCCCATTTCACCGGTGTAATCGACCTTGAAATCGTAGCCTTTTTCCGAAAGTTCGGTGCGCGCGCCGTTCCAGTCGCCGAGCATCCACGGCGAATCGCTATCGAAGGCCGGCGCGGCCTGAGTGCAGGTGGCGAGGCCCAAAGCGGTGAACCCGCCGATCAGGTTCAGGGCTTTTCGGCTGACCACAGGGGGGAAGACAGCGCTGTCTCGCGGAGTTTGAAAATCAGGCATAGAGAAGGAATTCTTGGTCTTTTTCTAAAGGGGTGACTGAACGCAAGCAGGAATGAAGCAGGGGGAGAAGCGTTTCAGCTGGACGGGCGTAAGGATAATGTTCTGTTACACAGAGAGAAAGGGCTTTTACTGACATGGATCATTTCGGATTTGGTAATAGTGTGCTGAAACAGATCGCAGCCTTCGCAGCCTCACGTCATATCGCACCGATGAAAACGCCTTCGCCGGCAAGCCTTAATGCCAGTCAGTTAAGGTGCGATACCTGTGGGAGCGGGCTTGCTCGCGAAAGCGGTGTGTCAGGCGACATCAATGTTGACTATGCCGCCGTCTTCGCGAGCAAGCCCGCTCCCACATGGATTGCGCTTAACTGACTGGCATTACGGCAAGCCTGGCTCCTACGGGGTCGGCGGCGTTCACGGTATCTGGAGCTGCCGAAGGCTGCGATCTTTTCTGATTCACCTACAGTTAACTGATCAGCAAACAGATCGCTTCCCCCCAACGAAGCCCTCGGCTAAGGTGCGCGACTTCCAATCCTTTCATCGCTCGAAGGCCCGGCATGACCGAACAGAACACCAACCCGCTGCACGGCGTGACGCTGGAACAGATCCTCAACGCCCTGGTTGAACATTACGAATGGTCGGGGCTGGCCGAGCGCATCGACATCCGCTGCTTCAAGAGTGACCCGAGCATCAAGTCGAGTCTGACCTTCCTGCGCAAAACCCCATGGGCGCGGGAGAAGGTCGAACGCTTGTACGTGAAACTGATGCGCACCAAGCGTCCGGTCTGAGCATGGTCATACCCTCGACCGCAAGAGGTCGTTGTGTTGCCGTGGCGGCGATTCTGGGTTGGGCGGGCTTAAGCATTCAGATGTACCTGATTTTCTACTCACGCTGGAGTGTCGGGGCCAGTCTGCTGGGTGGGCTGGTGAGTTTTTTCAGTTTTTTCACTGTGCTGACCAACACGCTGGTGGCGGTGGTGCTGACCTGTGAACTGACGTCCCGAGAATCGGCAGCGCGGCGTTGGTTTTTGCAGCCGTGGGTAAGCAGTGGGATTGCGGTGAGCATCGCCGTGGTCGGTTTGGCGTACAGCCTGTTGTTGCGCCATTTGTGGCACCCCGAAGGCTGGCAATGGCTGGCCGATGAGCTGATGCACGACGTCATGCCGCTGCTGTTTCTGGCTTATTGGTGGTTCGGTGTGCCCAAAGGTATGTTGCGGTTGCGGCACATTGCGTTATGGGTGATCTATCCGCTGGTGTACTTTGGCTATGCGTTATGGCGCGGGCATCTGCTGGCGACTTATCCCTATCCATTCATAGATGTGGACAAGTTGGGTTACCCACAGGTGTTTGTGAATGCAGGGGGATTGTTGGCGGGGTTTGTGCTGATTGCGCTGCTGGTGGTTGGATTGGATCGGTGGCGCACAGCTCGGAAGTGAATATCGACTGTGGCGAGGGAGCTTGCTCCCGTTGGCTTGCGAAGCAAGCCCAAACCCGGTTGACGCTATGTATCAGGCAAACCGCGCCAACCGGTTTTACGACTGCTTCGCAGCCGAACGGGAGCAAGCTCCCTCGCCACAAAAAGCATGCAATCACAGTGTTGCGGTTATTCCTCGTCACTGTCATCCAGTCGCCAGTAGCCGACAGCCTTCACAAATTGCTCGTTCAGGCCATGCTCATCGAGCAATACCCGGCGAATCTGCCGCGACACTTTGGATTCGGTCGCCACCCACGCATACAGATTGCCATCGGGCACCTCGATCTGTTGCACGGTGGTCAGCAGGTTATTCCTGCCAACTTCACGCAGCACCCAGATCACATCGACCTGCGCGCTGCTTTCTAGGCGTTGTTGTTCGGCGCCGTTTTCCACTTCCACGATCACCAGCGCACGCCGATTGGCGGCCAGGCCTTCGAGGCGGCGGGCGATGGCGGGCAGGGCGGTTTCGTCACCGATCAGCAGATAGCTGTCGAAGATGTCCGGCACGATCATCGAGCCCCGTGGCCCGCCAATGTGCAGAAATTGGCCGGGTTTGGCCTGCTCGGCCCAGCTCGAGGCAGGGCCATCGCCGTGCAGCACGAAGTCGATGTCCAGTTCCAGCGTATCCAGGTCGTAACGACGAGGCGTGTAGTCGCGCATCGCGGGCATCGGCCCATTGTCCTTGCCGGCACCGAATACCAGGGTTTCAAGCGCCGCTTGTTGCGCTGCGTTTTGTGGGAACAGCAATTTGACGTGGTCATCCGTTCCGAGGCTGACGAAGCCCGCAAGCTCCGGACCGCCCAGCGTAATCCTGCGCATACGCGGGGTCAGGTCGACCACCCGCAGCACTTCCAGACGACGGCGTTTGATCTCGTGGCTGACACGGTGAATGGAAGGGGACTGCAGGATAATGTCGGTCATTCGGCGCTCTCCTGAACGGGTTGAACGGCAGGGCCGTCGACGATGGCTTTGGCCGTGTTATTGAGCAGATCGCGTACCCGCAGGATTTCTTCCTGGCTCCAGCGGCCATGGTGCATTTGTAAGGCATGGCGCAAGTTGTGCACCGCTTCGTGGATCTCCGCCGGGCGGTCGTGGCCACGCAATGAACGTTTGCTGACGTCGATGCGCATGCGTACGCCATCCAGGGCTATCGCCTGCTCACTTAAGGAATGACGACCGGCATCGGTCACGCTGTAGCGTTTTTTTCCGCCTTCAGCGTCACCCAGGATCATTTCGCTTTCCTCAAGAAAGGTCAGGGTCGGGTAAATCACGCCGGGACTCGGGCTGTAGGCGCCGTCGAACATGCTTTCAATCTGGCGGATCAAGTCATAGCCGTGACACGGCTGCTCGGCGATCAACGCCAACAGCAACAGTTTCAGGTCGCCGGGGGCGAAGACACGGGGGCCGCGACCGCCGCGTTCGCGGCCGGGGCGTTTCTCGAAGCCGTCGCGGCCGTCGCCGTGTTCTCGGTGGGGGGAATGATGGTCTCTCATTTTTTCTTCTCTCTGTCGTGTTTAGATACAACTTAAGATATATCTTGAGTCGCGAGCAAGGCTTTTTTGTGGGACTTGTCTTTCAGTCGACGAGTGGGGGGACTCGAGCGGTGGAGATTTTACGGATACGTCAGGCAAATTCTTTTCATAGGGAGACTGCTCTCTAAAATTAAAGTTATTGCTCTATTTTTAATTGAGTTTATATTCTAAAAAACTCAAAAGTCCCATGGTTACTGGTTCTGATCGCTGTATGGTTTTTTAGTTAAAACTGTATGTAGGGAAGAACTTACAGTTACTGTTTTATATTTTGATTTTTTGTTCTTTTTTCTTTCTGGTCGTGGGGCTCTTTAACTACGTGCTCATAGGAAGTTGCCTGCTTACATTCCAGAACGAACAGTCGATCATGCCCCGGCGTTGAAAGTCCAAAACAACACAACCCCATCACCGGTACGCGTTGTTTGAACTTTCAATGAACCGATCCTCATCTAGAAAACAGGTACTGAACGATGTTCAAGAAATTCGCTATTGCTGCTCCATTGGCTGTTCTGGCACTGGGTTCCTCCATGGCTTTCGGCGCGGGCGAAGCTCGTCACTCCATCAGCCTCATCGCCCACGTACCCACCAACGGCTTCTACGTGGTGCCGACCGACCCTGACCTGGTCAACAAGGATCAGGACATGAGCTATCAGCCGAGTACCGGCAGGATGGGCGAAGTCAACGGCTTCTTCGACGTGCGCAACAACAACGGTTCGGTTCACGCCAGCCTGGAAAGTGTGCCGAAACTGATCTCCGGTTCCGAATCTATCGATCTGCAAGTCATGCTTAACAACAAGGTGCTGACCTTGACGCCGCAAATGGTTGTGGGTGAGGCCGAATCCGACGTGAACTACCGCGCACCGCTCAATATCAAGGCATTGGGTACTACCTTCGAGCCGGGTGATTACACCGGCGTAGTAGCGATGACTTTCGATGCCGTGCCACCGATCCTGTAATCGACCTGTCAGGCACTAAACGCTTACTTCTCCAAGCGTTACCCGGCGGACAACCTGTACGGCTTGTCCGCCGGACTTCAACTTGTTCGTAATCAGAGTACGAGTTCATGTTCCCGATGACACCCATCGCGGCTGCGCTTGCGCTGTTGTTTTGTGCCAGCGCATTGGCGGCTCCTGTTTCCACCGGTACGACACCGCGAAGTCTGTTGGCGCAGGCCAAGGGTTTGCCGGCGGATTTCGAGGAACACTTTTTTGATGTGCCTCTGGCAGTTCGGGTCGAACTCGATCAGCAGCCCCTGGGGGAGGCCATGGTGGTGTTGTCCCGTGACGATCGCATCACCCTGCTCGAATTCACCGACACCAGCGAAAACCGCTACGGCCCCGCCGAGCGGGAAAAATGGGCCAGCTTTCTCAAGCCTGGCGTGCCCCTGGGTGCATGCACCGGTTCCTGCCCCGATCAGGTGCTGGCGGTGCATTACAACCTGGAAAACTCATTGGTCTCGATCCTCACCGAAAACGCCGAGCGCGACGTGGAGGCCAAGCGTTATTTCGAGCAACCCTTGGGCGGCAGCAGCGGCCTGATGGTGCGCAACCAGCTCAATCTCAATGGCGGCCAGGAACAGGACCTGGGCGGGCGCTTCGGGCTCGAAGCCAGTGGCAGCCTGGGCAACTGGAGCCAGACGTTCAACATGCAAATGGCCCGCCTCGGCGGCCCGGATGACAAGCTTTACCACGCAGTACACGAGCTTTACACCCAGCGCGAACTGCAAGGCAGCTTCCTGCGCCTGGGCTATTTCACCCCCAATTCCGAAGGGCTGACCCGCCAACCGCGCACGTTTGGTACCAGCCCCGACACGGCCGTCGGCGTCATGTATGGCAGCTCCGACAGCCTGGCGATCAATACGCCGATGCCCAGCGTCTACCCGATTTATGTCACGGCCAATCGCCAGGGCTCGGTGGAGATCTATCGCGATGGCCTGCTGATCAACACCCAGTCGGTGCCCGCCGGTTTGCAGACCCTCGACACCCGACCGCTGGCAGGCGGGATCTACGAAGTGGAAGTGCGCCTGATTGAAGACGGCCAGATCACTTCGACCACCCGAGAGCTGGTGTACAAGCCCAACAACTGGCGCAACCTCGACGAGCGCTGGCGCTACAACCTGTTTGCCGGTGAAGAAAGCAAACTGCTCAGCAACTGGGATCAACAGGCCAGCGGCAGCGCGACGGCAGGGGCCTCGGTCAACTACCTGATGCACCCGCGAGTGATTGTCGGCGCGTCGGCGCGGCAGATTCGCGAAAAAATGCAGTTCGGCACGTCCATCGACTGGACCTTGGCCAACCAGATCAGCCTGTACGCCAACGTCTATCAAACTCAGGATCACGGCACCGGCCTTGATCTGCAAAGCCTCTATAACTATGGCGCCGGCAGCCTGGTGATCAGTCACAACCGCAGTTGGCTGGATACCACCAACCTGTACGACACCCTCCCAGACGGCACGCGGGTGCGGCAACGCAATGTCTTCGTCGGCGAGACCAGCAACTCATCCCTGGCGCTCAACCATCGGATCAGCAGCAAGACCTCAATCAATGCTCGCGTTTCCTACAGCGAAGGCAACACCGAGGGCGTCGGCCTGGACCTGGGCTGGAACCAGCGCACCGTGCTGTTTGGCAGCGATGCCAACTGGCGCTTGTCGCTGTTCGATCGACCGGGCAGCTACAGCAGCGGCGATGCGCGTAATCGCGGCGTCGATTTGAGCATCAACATCGCGCTGGGCCCGCCGGGCCAGCAAATCACCGGCAGCATCGGCTCGCGCACCGACCGCGATGGCGGCCGCGATAACAACGCCTCCCTCGGCTGGCGCAAGAACTTGAAAGATCACGTGCTGCAGAACGTCTCGGTGACCGCGCTCACCGACACCTACGGCGTCGGCGTGTCCAGCCTGGCCAACTTCCGCACCGACGCCATCAATGGCGATGGCTTTATCCAGCGTTCGTCCTACAACGGCAACTTCACCGGTGGCCTGAACGTCGAAAGCACCCTGGTGGTGGGCGGCGAGAAAATGGTGTTGACCAGTCAGCATGAAATGCGCGGCGCGGGGCTGATTGTCGATGTGGAATCGGACATCGATGACATCGCGCTGCGCGCCGATGATTACAGCGGCGGCAGCGCGGCATTGCGCCCTGGGCGCAACTTCATTCCGATCACGGCGTACCAGAACAGCTCGGTGAGTTTCGACTTCGAGGGCAACGCCGTTCCAGCTGCAACCATCGAGCCGGCGCGCACCCGGTATCACCTGAACAAGGGTGGTGTGGAGTATCGCAAAATCCGTGTGATGAAAACCCTGACTGTGCTCGGCCGGTTGGTCGATGAGCAAGGGCGGCCGCTCAAGGGCCACCACGTGATCAACCACGCCAGTCGCGGGGTGACGGAAGTCGATGGCTTCTTCTCGATGGAAATGAACGCCGGCTCGCCGACCCTGGAGGTGCGCCAGGGTAATCAATTGCTGTGCCAGTTCCGTCTCGATGCGAGTCGTCATCGCAATGAAAACAACGTGTTGATGATCGGTGATCTGCGGTGCACGCCCGACACCCTGGCCGACGTCACGTCCACCGAACAGAAGGCGGGTTGATTATGAAAAAATCCAGGTATTGGCTGGGGTTATTGGCGGCCCTGATGGTGCCTTCGGCGCAAGCGGCGAATCAGGAGATCAGGGCGTTATTCCAGCCGGATCCGTCGCAGCCGAACAAGAATGTGTTTATCAACCAGACGCCGAACAGTGGCTATTGCGCCATCTGGCCGGATCAATGCGTCGAAAACAACATGTTCAGCATTCAGCTTCCAGTTCGTTTCGAATCAACGCGTCCCGTTGGCGTCCATGAAGGCATTCCGTTGAAAGTCCCCGCCAATTGGCGACAGCTGACCATCACCAACCCGCAGACTCAGGAAACGGAAACCGTCGAAGTGCGCATCACCGGCATTGGCTCCGATTTCATCCTGAGCGATACAGCCGCCAATCTCACCGGCGAGGCAACTGCACTCGAGGGGCACCATAAATTGTGGACCCGCGGGGCCTGGGTCTATGCCGCGGCACCTTGTCAGTACAGTGGAGTGGGGGGCTATACCGATTCCACTTACCGTTTTTTCTGGAAAACGCCCGTGGAGGCCACTTGCTCCAAGGTTGCGGCTTTCACAATTCCGTCGATAGCCTTCAATACCCTTGATATCGCGTACGAGCTGCGCACCCCCAACCCCTTGGGTATGTCGTCCGGGATTTATACCGGTTCGCTCACCTACACCATGGGCTCCGGTGGCGATTTCAGCTTCGGCGCGTACTTTCAACCGGATGACAGCAACCTGACCCTGGATTTCGCCTTGGACGTGCAGCACACCCTGAAGGTCGATGTGCCACCGGGCGGAGAAAAGGTCGTGCTGGAGCCGGAGGGAGGCTGGCAGCAGTGGATAGACGGTGGTCGCAAGCCCGCCAGGATCTTTCGCGATCAGAGGTTCTACCTCTCCGCCTCGTCGCGCTTCAAGGTGATGATGCAGTGTGCAAGTTTCGGTGGCGAACGCTGCCGGATGTATGGAGGCGGTCAGGTCATGGACGTCACGACCCGGCTCACCCTGCCCACCGGGATTACCTACAGCGGGAGCTCGGTGGGCCGTTTTCCGCTACGGCATAACGTCTGGAGCGGGCCTTTTGAGCCCAGCCAGTATGTCGACCGCAAGGCTGGCGCGCTGCATTTCGAAGTACCTCGCGACGAAATTGAAAGGGTGCTGCAAACCGGCCAGAGTGCCTCGTTGTCCGGCAGCATCACCATCATTTGGGATTCGGAAGTTTGAGCATCCGGAGCTCGCTACTTTCATTTGTTAAAGGATTGAAGACGATGAAGCGTTTGTTTTTGCTGTGGGTGCTCAGTCTGTTCAGTGGCATGGCGCAGGCCGGGCCACAGATCAATGTCGGCACCGTGTATGACTATCTGGATGCCGATAAAAGCACTTTTCTGAAGCGGGTGTTCAACAGCGGTGACAGCACCGCTTTCGTCAAGGTCAACGTGCTGGAAATCGTCTATGGCGCCGACGGCACGCCTAAGGAAATCCCGGTCAAAGCCGCAGCCGATGGCGCCTCGCGCAATGGCGTGATGGCCAGCCCGGCACGGCTGATCGTACCGGCCCAGGGCATGCAGGGCACGCGCTTGTTGTACATGGGCGTGCGTGATCGCGAGCGCTACTTTCGTGTGCGCTTCGTGCCGGTGGTGCCGGAAAAGGAAGATGAATTCGCGGTCAGCAGTGACGAGCGCGAAGGCTACAAAAAGACCCTGTCGGCCGGGGTCAACGTGATGACCGGGTTCGGCACGATCTTTTTCGTGCGACCCAAGGACGCTCGCTTCGAAACGGTTATCAATGAAACCGACAGCCGCTACGAACTGCGCAATAACGGTAACACGGTGCTCATTGTCGATGAGTTCAAAAGCTGTTCGCTGACCGACGAGAAGGACTGCGGGGCAACCACCAAACACCATGTGCTGGCGGGCAAGACGTTTGCCTTCGACAAGGAAAAGGACCGTGAGTACCGTTTTTTCCTGATCGAAGGCGAGACCAGGAAAACGCTCACCGTGGCCAATCGATAATGGCTGTTCAAAGGAGGCGGCAGGTAACCAACATGATCAAGCAATGCGCTGTCATCGCACTGATGGCAATCACCGGGCTGACGGCTTCGTTGGCCTGGGCGGCTCGGGTGCAGCACACCTTCGAGGTGTCTTTGAACATACCCACCCGCGCGTTTTACATCGTGCCGGCGGACCCGGGCTGGATCCATCAGGCGCAGCGACTCAACTGGGATCACGCCACTTCGACCCTGAGCAGCGTACGTAAATATTTTGACGTGCGACATGCTTCCAGCGCGGTTCAAGCGCGTCTGGAAAGCGAGCCTTATCTGTCGAATGGCAGACCGGGCGAGGAGATCCAGCTGCAGGTCAGTTTCAATGGCGTGGTATTGCGCCCGGACATGACACCGCAGGATGTGGTGTCGCAGGCTGAAGCGGCGGTAGGGAAGCGGGCGTTGCTGGAGATCGATCCGTTGAAACCGGCCGATGGTTACCGGCCGGGGGATTACAGTGGGAACGTGATGTTGATGTTCAATGCCAAGACGCCAGGGGCATGAATTCAGGGCAGGGCGAGCGGAGCGAGCTGTGTTACAACCCGGCTCGTTCCATCGCTTCGCGCGTCAGTTTTCTGCTCAGTTCCTGCCTTTGGTAAGCGATGTCGCGTTGCAAGCCTTCGTAGGTTTCATCGCTCATCTCTTCACCCGTCAGGACCGAGGCTTGCGGGACAGAGATTTTTTCGGCGAGCTTTATGAGTTTTGTCAGGTCTTCTGGCCTTTCAGACCGGTCTTCGGCCCAGGCTTTTTGTGCGAGCTTCAGATCTTCCAACAGTTCCAGTTTCCTATAGTGAAGATCAGAATTGCTGGCGAGTTCGTTCGGCCAGGTTCTGCGCAGGTACTGCTCCCAGAAGGATCGCGTGATCATTTGATTGACCAGACCGTCACCCGCCTCTGCGTCAATGATCGTGTCGTAGGTGTTGTCGATCATCTCGTCGGTGACACCCGCCAAGGGACGGAAATTCATGGCTTCGGACTGCCATGGCAGGTCCAGACGTTTGGCCAGCCCTGTGTCATAGGCCAGGTGCACCTCGACTTCATCGGGATGGGTACCGCGACCCTTGATATCGGCGCGTGCGAGCTCGCCGACTCGCTCCAGACGCGCCGAACCTTTGGCCAGCGTCACCAATTTGCGCTCGACTTCGGCAGGGGTTGTAGAAAAGTTTCGGGCTTCCCACGCCAGCACCCTCACGCCCATATTGTTGAAAAGTTCCGCGCCGGCATCTTCACAGCCTTCGGGGTCGTTGGACATGGAAAACAATTCCTCGCGCAACGGCGTATCGATGCTGGCGGCATCGACCATTCGCCAGACACGATCAGTCAGTTGCGCTCGCGTACGTGGCGTTCGTCGGTAATCAGCCGATTGCGTCAGACTTTCCAGGACCGTGAAGAACCCCTCAGAGTCCGGTTCGGCCATCAGGTCGTGCCAGGCTTCGGGCCTGTAAGTACCGATCCCGGGGGATTCACTGAGCATCAGGGTGTCATCGACAGGCGGCCATTTCGCGAGCAAGTCAGCGGCCGGGGTGTCATACCTCAAGGCTGCAGGCATGCCCACCGACTCTCTGTATCGCTCATAAGAAACGCGGTTGGCGTCCGATAGCCTGCTCGCATCGAGCCGGGTACGGGCGATCAACAGCGCTTTGTCCGAGCCGGGGGCAACGTCTGGAATCAATGTGAGCGCATTTTTTCGCAGATCAAGGAACAACCCGGTTGGCCTCGCTTTGCTGAATAGGCCGGGGGGCCAGGTTTTGATGTCGGTGTTGGCTAGATTCAATACTTTGAGGCTCGGCATACGATTGACAAACGGAGGGGCGCCCAGGGGGTTGTTATCCAGTCTGAGAATTTCCAGGCGACTCAGGTTTTGCAGTTGCTCGATGGCAGAGGGGCTTAATTGAATCTGATTGTCGCTGAGGCGCAGGGTTTCTAGTCGCTGCATTTTGCCGATGTTCTCGGGCAAACCTGTGAGTCCACACTTTCTGGCGCTGAGTTGCTGCAGATGCGCAAAGTCCTTCAACAGACCGCGTCGTCCTGCCAAGAAGGTTTGCCCGTCCAGGTTCAGGGTGGTGATCTGCTGCAGGTGCGACTTGAGAGTTTTCGGCATCTCTTTCCACCAGCGCTCAAGGTTATGAGGCAGGAACTCCGTGGACAGGTCCAGGGAATATCCGCCTTCGAGGCTGGTATTGCGCTCGCCCAATACCTCGGCTTTCCTGTCGAAACATTCTTTGAGCCGGTCGTGAAGGAATCGTCCTCCGTTGCGCTCAAAATCCCGGTAGGCGTCGGGCAAGGGCCCATCGGGATCGAAATCGGTCAGGTAGCTTCGTCGCCAGTCTTCCAGTTTTTGCTTGAGCGTTTCCTGTTCGAGTTTCAGTCGAGCGATTTCCTGGTGGGGGTCGGCTTTAGCGTGCAAGGAACGTGATAAAGCGGCTATCTCGTTTTCGTCGAAGTGCGGGTAGAGATTGCGCACCTTCGCCTCCACTGTCGTAGGTGCTCTGGTTATCCAGGCTCCATACACCTGCACGTCGGTCTCCCAGGGCACGATCGGGCGGATGGGTGAAAACGCAAGCAATTTGCGTCGCTCCGCGGGCGGTTCGGTCTTGTCCATGACCCATTGTTTGAGCACGCTGCCCTTGCCCGTTTGATAACCCAGGACGTTGCGCTTGTCCTCGGGTAATGCCAGCAAGATAGCCTCGTAGACATCCTCGGCCTGCAGTTTTTTCGGGGTGCCGTTGGTCACTTCATAGCGGCCATACTCATCCCTGATCAGTTCCCGGACGATCGCGGCCTTATCGCTGCCTGCGCTGCAGCGCAACGGACCGTCATAGGTGCCATCGCGCACCTCGATCCGCAGATCGGCGAAGGAGTCGGTATGAACTTTAAGCGCGTTGAGGGCAAGCCGTTCAGTATCGGGTACCAGCAGCTCCGGTTGATGAAAACCCGCATAGGCGCGGGCGGCCTTTACTTCAAAGGCGCTTTCACGGGCCTGGTTCTTCAGGCGCAGAGGTATTCGCTGCTCTTCGGACAGAATTCCAATTTCGGCTGCCGTCGCTTGGTCGACGATAGTCTGGGCTATCGGTGATGGCAGTTCGGGGTAGTGGCGTTGCAGTTGACGCACCCGTGCATCGTTCGAATTGTTTTTGAACTTATCCTGATAATTGAAGATGTCGAGTTCGCGATTTTCCACAGTGTCTGCCAGTTTGTTGCGCAGGGCCTGCGCCCGCCGGGTTTTCGGGTAGTCCTGGCCGAGCAGGGACTGCATGCCTGCATCGCCTAGAAAGTCCACGAGCCGTCCAGGCAGTTTGCCGGCCAACATGTCCGGACGACCAATGCCGAGTGTTTGTTCATCCGTGGAACTGGCGTTGCCGTACTTGCGATATTCCTTGGTCAAATCGGCAGTTTCATAGACCTTCAGTGCCTTGTCAGCGGGCCAGCCCGGCATGCCCGGCACCAGGCCATCGAACCAGTACGATCCCGGCTCCAGAGGTTGCCCCGTGCGAATGCGCCGGCTCAGGTCATTGACCTCGTCCCAGGTTTTGAACCGGCTGAGGGTGTCGGCCAACAGCGGTGGCGGTGGGGCGTTCTCGACGTACATTCTGCGTAACGAGCCTTCCGAAGTACCACTGATACTGCGAAGCCGCTCCAGTTCTGTGTCTGTATAACCCTCCACGGAGTGGCCCAGACGCCGCATCAGGGTCGGGCCTTCCCAGTCGTGCGGGTTTTCCCCCTCATGAATCCAGGCCCCTTGCCCGTTATGGCGTACTTCTGGTGAATAAGTTTGCGGGCGAGTGGGGTGCTGGATGCGATGGAGATCGCTTTTCGGATCGTGTTTCACCTCGTAAAGCTTGCCTTCGAGCGGCAAAATCTTCTTGCCTGCATGCTCGTGCAAACCCAGCGCGTCGGCCCTGGATGTGGCTGGCAAGGCCGGATCCGGCTGTTCATACGGCTTGAGGTCAGGGTTCCATAAACGAGTGGTGCCGTCGAACGACTGCACCGGTTTCATTCCCTCGACCAAGGGCGAAAGTTTGAGACGAAATTCATTGCCGATTGCGGTACCTGCGCCGAATGCGGCGAGCTGAACGATATCAGTGACGAACCCCACCAAATGCTCTGCCGCCTCGGCCCACTGCTTTGTGGCCAGATCCACCACCCCTTCAATCACTTCGGTGGTCAGTTGATAGGCGGTATAGGCGAGCATGACTTCGCCCAGCCCCGGAACGAACGGCGTAAGTACTAGTAAGGCCACATTGAAGATGTCCGAGACGATTTTTCTGAAGTTTTCCCACCAGGCCCAACGCGCGTTACTGTCCGCATCTGCCGTGGGCACTGCGATACCGCGTGCGTCATTCAGGATTTTGTTCAGCTGTTGTTGGTAGAGATACGTCCACAGGGGCGTTGTGATCGGCTGTGCGCTGAATTGCAACCGCGGATTCTCCACCGGCGTGTCGCGCCATGAGGGGCGCGGATCCCCCAGCTCCTTTGGGTACCATTTGACACAGGTAAGGCGTTGTTCGAGCCCGGTAAAAAAATGGCCCCGCTGTTCATGATCAACGAACTGGCTGAAGAACTGACGGTAGTTGATACCGGTGGAAGGTAACTGTTTGTTGTCACGCAGCAGACGGGTCAGCTCATCCATGAACTCGATGGAAGAAGCATATTGCTTGAGCGGATGTTCGGGATCATGGGGAACGTAGGCAATCATTGCGGTCGAACGCTGCGCTCGATCGGGGTCCGGGCAGATGACCACGATGCCGGTGAGCTTGAGGTCCATCATGCCCAAGTCGCAAACCTGCATGGCCTGATCGTCCAGTGTCAGGTCCCGTCGGCCGGCGAGCAGATCGAAGATCAGTTTGAAAGCGTCGTGGCTGATGTCTTTTTTTACCAGCGCCAAGTGCGCCGCAGCGTTCAGCGCGGCTTGCTGACTGCGCTCAACCTGGATTCTCAGCCAGGCGTCGGCCACCGGTTCGTTGTTCAGCAGGTAGCTTTCGAGGTGGGCCTTGTATTGCGCACCGATGTCCAGCTCGCGGCATAGCGTTTGAAACTGGCTGATGGTGATTTTTTTTCTGACGGGTGAAACATCGAACAGCTCTCGATCAGGGTCAATTTTGATAATGAAGTCGGAATCATTTTGATAGGTTTCGGTGTAGGCGAAGTTGTGCAGTGCGGCATCCAGTAATGAAACGGTTCTGGCGGTAGACCCACTTTGAACATTAATGACATACCAAGGCATTTCCTTGGGTGCGTACAGCCTTAAGTAAGTATTTTTGACATCCACCTCGACGTTGTACTGTTCGCGAAGCTTTGCCTTGAGTAACGGCTCGGCAAAAGAATAAACGTCCTTGAGATCGCTTAGTCGTTTGTCGATGTTGTTTTGCGCGCTCCAGGCCTGTTTGTTGGCGGCGGCGAGGCGCTTGTGGTCGCTTCGCGTCGCTGTAATCATCCAGGGTTCGCGACGTAATTGTATGTTTCTTAATGCAACGCTTCGTTGCAACGACATATCGGTAAAAACGGAATCGATACGCGATTTAATTAAGTCGTCATGTTGCCCTTTGTGTTCAGTTGTTGCGGTCATTACTAAAGCCTTGAATAAAGTCAGGAGATAACAGCCTAACGTTCAAAGCTGAAAATAATAGTTTAAATGCCTGTTGTTGAATGGCGATGCTGGTGAGTGATTCATTGAATATTGCAATGCATAAAATAAATAATTACCACCTTGTGCTTTTCATTGTTGGTTACCTGTTGGCATGTTCATGCTGGCCATCCGCGGAGTTTCTGCAGGGCTGCACTGTGTATGGCTGCCCGGCTGCAAGTAGGGACTGAGAATCGGTGCCATACCCTTGAGCACTTGCGCAGGTAATGCGGAGGTGAATTTGAAATTCTCCGCCGTGCGCCCGGGGACATAGGCGGTGAGGGTGCCGAAATGGCTGTCACCGATATAGAACACGAACGTCGCGGTGCGGTTGATCGACTTCGAACTCAAAATTCGCCCGCCGGAACCGATGGCTTCGATGCGGTTGTCGCCGGTACCGGTTTTGCCGCCCATGGCCAACGGCGTGCCGTCGGCCAGTTTGAAACTGCCCGCCAGACGTTTGGCCGTGCCGGCATCCACCACTTGCGACAACGCCTCGCGCATGGCGGTGGCCACCTCGGAAGGCATTACGCGTTTGCCGACCATCGGATTGTTGATCAGGCGGGTTTCAAAGGGCGTATCGGCCGCGAAGTGCAGGCTGTCGATACGCAACGTCGGCATGCGCACACCATCGTTGAGGATGGTGCCGATCAGTTCCGCCAGCGCCGCAGGGCGGTCGCCGGAGCTACCGATAGCGGTGGCCAGCGAGGGCACCAGATGATCGAACGGATAGCCGACTTTCTGCCAGCGCTGGTGAATGTCGAGGAACGCCTCGATCTCCAGCATGGTGCGGATACGGCTGTCGCGGGCACCCTTGTGACGGCTTTTGAATAGCCAGCTGTAGACTTCCTGGCGTTCGAACTGACTGGCTTTGACGATCTGGGTGAAGGTGGCGTCCGGATTGTTCAGCAAATAGCCCATCAGCCACAGATCCAGCGGGTGAACCTTGGCAATGTAGCCTTGATCCGGCAGGTCGTAGGCGCCGGGGCCGTAGGCGAGATACAGCCGCTCAAGGCGCTCGTCGGTGAGTTTCTCGGTGAGCTTGGCCCCTTTGAGGTGCGAGCGCACGAAGCTGTTGAAGCTTTCCTGACTGGCCTGTGGCAGCAGGTAACGATGCACCGCCGCCATGCGAATCGGTGTCGGGCGCATGCTGTCGAGGAAGGTTTCAAGCCGCGCTTGAGTGTCCTTGTTGCGGTATTTCTTCCAGAACTTCAGCAGGAACGACGTGCCCTCGCGGTCGGCGAAAGAGGCAAGGTATTCCTGACGCCGCGGGTTGCGATCGTCCTTGAGCAATTCGGCGCTGCTGTTGGGGCCCGAATAGGTGCTGTAGCGCACCAGGTCGCGCATCAGCCGAATGAACGGCAGGTTGATCGACTCACGCAGGGCATCGCGCAGGGTCGGCAGGCGACCGTTGTCTTCCTTGCGGAAGTTAACGAATGTGTGCAGTCCGCCACCGGTGAAAAAGGCTTCGCCCGGGCTGGCGGAGTATTTTCGATCCAGCGCGGCGCCGAGAATTTTCGGCAGGTCGCGGTCGGTGTTTTGAATCAGGTAATCGACGGCCCAGCGGCTTAGACGGTCCTGGTCCGGAACGTCGACTTTTTTCAGTTCAGGAACGGACATCGTCGCGTACTTATCGTGCAGCTCGGCGATGATCTGCAAATAGGTGGTGAGCACGCGCATTTTTGCGGTGGAGCCCAGTTCCAGCTTGCTGCCTTCATTGATGTCGAACGGCTGGTCGGTGCTGTCGGTCTGCACCCGTACCCGCGAACCATCCGGCGTCAGTTCGAACAGTGTGAAGCTGTAGCGCACCTGCGTGGTGCTGGTGGGCGTGAGCAGGCGTTCGCCAATCAGGCCGATTTCCGCTGCGTAGGTTGGGTCGGCCAGATGCTTGAGGTATGCGGTGGCCTGGGCTTGCAGCTCGCCTTGCAGGGTGCTGGTGGCGGAGAGGTCGAGGCGGTCTAGGTCATACAGCGGACGATTGAGCAATCCGCCCAGACGGCTGCGCGCGACACTGATGCCTTTGTTGGTTTCGATCGGCTGAAGGGTGGGCTGCGTCTGCCAGTCGCGATAGGTCACTTTGCTGGCCAATGCCGCCGCCGCAAGTGGCGCATCGATCACGCCATTCTGGGCCAGCAGGCGAAGATGACTGTCGGTGAGACTGGCCAATTCATCACGGCCCTTGGTCAAGTAATGGGAAGGGCGACGCTGAGCGATCATCAGTGACAGCACTTCGCGCAGGGCCAGGCCTTTTTCCGACAGACTCTTCGGGTCGGTCTCGGTGCTCGCCAACCGTTCGTTGGCCTCGTTGAAATCGGCGCCGTACCAGACCCGCAAACCTTCGGCCATGCCATGCACTTCACCGTGGCCCGGTACCGCCGACAGCGGAACACTGTTGAGGTAGTCGCGAATCACATTTTGCCGGGCCTGGAGGGTTTCCGGCCCCGCCTGATAGGCCCGCACGCTGGCGGAAATCATTTGCCGGATCTTTTCCGCGCCCGACACCGTCAAGCCATCGGGCGAGTGTCGATATTTCTCAAGCTGTGTTGCCAGCGTACTACCGCCCGCCGACTGACCGGGCAAGCGCAACAGCTTGGCCACCTGGGACCACGCGGCCATGCCGAATCGCGGCCAGTCCACGGCGGGGTTGGCCAGGGGCTGACGGGGATCGAGCAAAAAGCGGTTTTCGATGAACAGCAAGCTGCTGACCACTACCGGAGGGATCGCGGCAAAGCTTGAATAGAGTTGTTGTGGGTATTTGAACTGGTACAGCGGAGCCGCGCGGCAATCGGTGATCGACAGCCCGGCCTGGATTTTCTCTGCATAGGGCACGAAAAAGCCCTTGTCGCTGTACTTCATCAGTGCCGGGGAGAAGCGGGTTTGTGCTGATACCACGTAATCGCGCTTGAGCAGGCGCGGCAGAAACTCATCCATGGCGCTGTAACCCAAACGCTGATCGAACGGGCCTGCGCCAGCGTAGCGTATGGCATCGCTGGGGCCGGGCTGCAGCTCGTACTTCAGCGAGGCGGCATATTGGCTGATTTCCCGGGCCTGAAACTTGGAGGTGCGCATTTCCTTGGCCGCGGCGAGGCCCAGGACAATCAGGATAATCAGCAGCAACAACCAGAACGCCCCCCAGCCGTGCCGGGACCGGCGGGGTTTCTCAGGTAAAGGCGCTTCATCCACTCGTTCAGTCGGAACCACAGTTTTACTCGAATCGGTTTGCCACAAAGCGCCCATAGTCGATTGATCCATTCACGCAGATTGATCGGACTTGTTTGAAGCTTAGTCGGTGGTTGGCGTTGGTGAAAAAATTGTGAATAACCAAATGTCGAGTAAGCACCATTCCTTGTGACCAGTGACCAGTGACCAGTGACCAGTGACCAGTGACCAGTGGCGAGGGAGCTTGCTCCCGCTGGGCTGCGAAGCGGCCCCAATCCCTGTAATCGTGATCTGCCAGATAAAACCGGTGTGTTGGGTTTGCGACTGCTGCGCAGCCGAGCGGGAGCAAGCTCCCTCGCCACAGGGGGTGATGTCGTCTGTAATAGCAGGTGCGGTGCGTTCGGCTTCGTAAACCCCCCAGCACAAAGGTTTACTTGTCTCAATGTCAGACGACGGAGACTTGAGCCGGTCGATTCAACCGCTTATTGAAATCCAGCCAGGCCCCCAGCAACGCCATCAACCCGACCCCCAGCAGTGCGCTGAATATCTGCATCGCCAGTGCGTTCCCACCCAAGGCGTTGAGCATGTCTGCCAACGGCGCCAGCAATACGCCAAAGCAAAACACTTCCAACGAATAACGCCCCATGCGACAGCTTTGTTGCGCCAGCCAGTGTTGCGTCCAGCCCGTGTCCGGCAACAACCTGGCGGTAACGTAGGCGAGGGCGAGGAAGTGCAGCAGGCGTGCCGGCGAGAGGTTGGTCTTGCTGATCGGATAGAGCCATTCGCCGAGCCGTTGGGGCATGAAGGCGTCATGCACGGTCGGCCACTTCCACGACACTGCGATCAGCCCGGTCAGCAGCAAATAGGTCAGCGCTGCGATGAAAACCGGCTGACGAATCAGCGTTCGGGGCAGCGGCACCCGAGGCCGTTGCCCGTGAATCGCCGCCGCGCCCCCGAGAATAAACAGCAGCTGCCAGGCCATCGGATTGAAAAACCACACGCCACCGTCGGTGCCCGCCAGGTTCCACTGAAGCCATGGCGCCAGCAGATACAAGACCACCGACAACCCCACCACATATTCAGCCTTGCGCAGCAGCATCGGCAGCACCAGCGGCAGGCCGAGCAGCAAAAAAATATACAGCGGCAACGGGTCCATCAGGTTCGGCTTGAAGCGCAGCAACAACTCATCCATCAACGCCTGCTGCGGATTGCTGAGGAAATACTGCAAGCCCATTTCCTGCACCAAGTCACGGGTTTCCACGTGGCTGTTGGCGAAAAACACGATGCCCATCAACAGCGCGAGCAAAAAGATATGCACCACATAAAGCACCCAGGCGCGTCGCAGGATTTTCACCGTGGCGACCATGAAGCCTTCGCGCCGGGCGATCTTGCCGTAGGCCAGCACGGCCGCGTAACCGGCCAGGAACACGAAAATCTCCGCTGCATCGCTGAAACCGAAATTGCGCACCGTGAACTGGGCGAGCGGGTTTTGCGGCACGTGATCCCAGAAGATGAAGATCAGCGCCAGGCCGCGAAAAAAGTCGATTCGGTGATCGCGTTCAAACGTCATGACAGCGGGCTCTTGAACGGGGGTTGTTGGGTGGTAGGAGCGAGCGGTGCGCAGGGTGGCGTGATTCGCCGGTAATTGCAAAAGGCCGGATATTACCGAATGTCTCAGTTGCCTATAGCGCACGAATCAGGATGGCGTGTCCGTCGGTCTGCCGGGCATGACACGCACCAGAACGCCCCCTGATGAGCGTCTGTCGAACATCTACACTTCGTTTTTCAGGAGTGTGAAACGTGAAAGTTTCGCTGATTGTCCCGGTATTCAATGAAGAGCAGGCGATCAGCCTGTTCTATCAGGCGGTGCGTCGCGAATTGAAACTCGACCCGTGTGAGATCGAGATCGTGTTCATCAACGACGGCAGTACCGACCGGACAGCTGAGCAGGCCAAGGCGCTGGCGCAGGTCGATGAACAGGTCTTGCTGATCAACTTCTCGCGCAATTTCGGCAAGGAGCCGGCGTTGTTTGCCGGGCTGGAATACGCCACCGGCGATGCGGTGATTCCCATGGACGTGGACCTGCAGGATCCGATCAGCGTCATCCCGCAGTTGATTGCCGAGTGGCAAAAGGGTGCCGACGTGGTGCTCGCCAAACGTCGAAATCGCGACAGTGACAGTTATTTAAAACGCCACAGTGCATCGCTCTTCTATCATTTGCTGAACAGGATTTCTTACACCCGAATCGAAGAAAACGTCGGGGATTTCCGGCTCATGGACCGCAAAGTGGTCAATGTGATTCGTGCGCTTCCCGAGCATCAGTTGTTCATGAAGGGCGTTCTGTCCTGGGCCGGGTTCACCACGGCGGTGGTGGAATACGAGCGGGCCCGGCGAGTGGCAGGACGCAGCAAGTTCAATGGCTGGAAACTGTGGAACCTGGCGCTGGAAGGCATTACCTCGTTCAGCACGGTGCCGTTGCGATTGTGGACTTACGTCGGTGGCGGCATTTCGATTTTCGCGGTGCTGTACGCGGTGTACATGGTGCTGGACAAGATTTTCTTCGGCAACAGCGTTCCCGGTTACCCCTCGTTGATGACGGCCATTCTGTTTCTCGGCGGCGTCCAACTGATCGGCATCGGCATCCTCGGTGAGTACGTCGGCCGCATCTACATCGAAGCCAAGCATCGGCCCCGTTATGTGATCAAGGACGTCATCGGCGGCACAGACCGGCTCGGGCTTTAGTATGGGAAGACTGAGCGACGTTTTCAGCAAAGAACTCGGGCGTCGTCGGGTCTGGCTGTTTTTTCTGATCGCGACCCTGGTTTATGTCATTCCGCTTATCCTCGCGGACTATCCCTACATCGATGACAACTGGCGCTCGCTGTCGGCCGGTACTGCCTGGGCGGGGCAGGGGCGGTTGTTCACCGAGCTGTTCTACAACGCGCTGACGTTCAGCGATGGCGCGCCGAACATCTTTCCGTTGCCGCTGTTGATCGCCACACTGGCCATGGCCTTTGCATTGACCAGCCTGACGTTCCGTTACTACCCGCAGCCGACGATATCCTGCTGCCTGGTGCTGTTGCCGCTCTGGTACAACCCGTTCTTCCTGCAGAACCTGTCTTATCAATACGATGGGCCGGCCATGGCCATGAGCCTGGTGGCGGTGATTTACGCGATCACTTTTCGTCATCCCTCGCGCATTCTGCAATGGCTGGTGCCGGCCTTTCTGATTGCGCTGGCGCTGGGGCTCTATCAGGTGAGCCTGAATGTGTTTCTGGGCCTGTGTTGCCTGGAACTGCTCAGGGGCGCGAATGACAGATGGGCCTGGCGGCAGTGGTACGAATGGATCGGCTGGAAAATCGCGCAGGCAGGGCTGGGCGGGTTGATCTACAGCGTCACGGCTTATCCGTACATGAATCACGATCGCGCCTTGTTGTTGAACTGGGCGGCGGAGCCTTTGCTGCAACTTGAAATCAACATCGGCCGGGTGCTGGAAAAAGTCGCGCTGCTGTTTCACGGTGGATTCACCTGGGTGTTCGCCGCGCTGCTGTTGTGTGCGCTTGTGGGCAGCGCACGGTTGGCCCGGAGTGTGATGGAACGCCACGACACCCGGCTGAGAAAAATCGTGATGGGCCTGGTGTGCGTGCAGACGGTGCCGGTCGTGACTTTACTGGTGTCGGGGGCTGCGCTGTTTTTCCGCGACTTCAATGAAGGCGCCAGAACCTTGATGGGTTTTGCGGTGTTGCTGGTGCTGTTGTTCTATTTGAGCCATCTGGCGCTGGCGCCCCTTCATGAGCGGCTGACGCTGCTGTTGGCGGTGCCTCTGCTGGCCATGCTTTCGTTGTCTTACGCCTATGGCCGCGTGCTGACGGTGCAGAACACCTTTGCGTCCAGCGCGTTGTTTTCCCTGGGGCATGACATTGCGGCCCGTCGGCAACTGCACGAGGCCAAACGCATTTACCTGGCGGTGAATTATTCCGATCACTGGCTGGTGGGGGCCGCGGGCTCGTTCAAGCAGATGCCGGTCTTGCATTATCTGCTGAACATCAACTTCTTCATGCTGGCTGAAAATCTGCCGAAGGCGGGCATCACCAACGTGGAGGTGGAGAGGGAACGGCGTAACGCGACCCTGATGGGTTATCAGAGTTATCCGCCGCTGGTTGAGAGCAAGTTCTACCGCATCTATCTGCTGGGCGATTACGGTTTCATCGTCATGAAAGAGCCGACCCCGATCACCACACTTCAGTGGTGAGCCATGAGGATGATCAGCCGGTGAGCGCATCGATGATTCTTCACAAAGGTTTTCCATCCCGGGTGGCCGACAGGGCAGGTCTGGTGGCGGTGATAGCCATCGCGTTGTTCGCAAGGTTTCACTCCATCACCGTGCCGGTCATCTGGTACGACGAGGCCTACAGCCTGCTACTGGCCGAGGGCTCGCCTGCGTATATCTGGGCTACAACGGCGCGGGATGTTCATCCGCCGCTTTACTACGTTTTGCTGCATTTCTGGATGTTGCTATTCGGCAATGGCGTGTTGGCTGCGCGATCCCTGAGTGCACTGGCCGATGTCGGCACGCTGTTGCTGTGCATTAAATTGATGAGCCTGGTGACAACGCGAAAGGCGACCTGGATAGCGGCAGTGTTGTTGGCATTGCTACCGCTATCGGTGCGTTACAGCCAGGAAGTGCGAATGTACACCTTGCTCGGCTTCTGGCTGATGGGCGCGACCGTGGCGCTGGTGTGCTGGATCAAGGCACCGGATCAAAAGCGTTATCCGGTTTTTTACGTGCTGCTGATGACGGCTGCGTTCTACACGCATTACTTCGCCGCGCTGTGCGTTTTGGTGCATTGGCTTTGTTGGTGGCGAGCGTGGGAGGACGGTCGGCCCACGGCAATACCGTTTCGTGCGTGGGTCGTGGCCAACAGCGCAATCGTCGTGTTGTACCTGCCGTGGATACCTCATTTCATCGATCAATTGCTGCGAATGGACGGGCTCGAGTGGATACCGCCGCTCACCTGGCAAACAGCGCTGACCTTCGTTTGGCAACTGGTGATGATGGGGGATTCGGTCAGTTACTCATCCTTATGGCGTGTGTTGCCGTCGGTGTTGATCGTTGTTTGCGCCGCTGCAGTGCTACTCAAGACACGCCATGAGCGACCTTTCAGCGTCTTGCTGGTGGGCTATTTTTTTGTACCGGTGCTGACCGTTTTTCTGGTGTCGTTGATCGTGCCGGTTTTCAATGCCAGATACCTGGTGTTCGCTGTTGCCGCGTTGCCCCTTATCGTTGCGCTCGCGCTGGACGCATGGAGCCAACGGCACGCCGTTCTTGCCGCTGCCGCCATGGCTTTGGTTTTATTGGCAGAAGTACACGGGCTTTCAGCGGTCTACGCGCAAACGGATGAGATGAACGGGACAAGCATTCGCAAAGACGCAAGACTGGACGCCGTGGTCGAAGGTCTTGGTCGCGAAGTCCGTCCGGGTGACGAAATCATCGTCGATAACCTGTATTGGTACTTGCCATTCACGTACTACAACTCGACCGGTATTCAGCCGAGGTTATATGCGTTCAAAACACCGACAGGCACCCTTTGGGGTACCGCCGAATACGGTGGCTGGGCACTCATTCCCCGTCATTTGCATTCGATTCTCTTCAACGATTTTTCAACCTTGAAACTCAATGCCAGGCGGATCTGGTGGGTAACGGGCTACGCTCGCCCTGAACATGACGCATTGTTTCCCAAACACTGGAAGCAGGTGCAGATGCTAAAGGAAGGGGATAGTGAAGCCCGTTTGTTCATCCGAGGGGAAGCGCCAACCCCCCCTTGAGGTTGACGTCAGAACGCATCCATCAGCACAACAATACAATCCCTCGCCTGGTAACCGTTGATTTGCGGCACCAGACGCCGAAAATGCTCAGACTGGCAATGAGCGTCCAGCGCCGCCTTATTCGGCCATTGTTCGACGAAGATAAAGTGCCCGGGGTCTTTTTGATCGATGAACAGGTCGTAAGCAATGCAATCAGGTTCCAGTCGAGTCTTCTCGACCAGTTCGGCGTACCACGGGCGAACGGTTTCAATGTATTCGGGTTTGATGAAATCTTGAGCGATTACTTTCAGCATGGTGTCCTCCCTTGGTGCATAGGTATCTACGCATCTTCCTGATTTTGATGATGTACATATCCGTTTCTGCGGTAACGGCCACCTAGGGTTCCGCCCGTCGCAAAACCTGCTGACGGGATTTGTCTGACTGAACGCATTGCCTGTTTTGGGATCGCTTCGCGATCCAGCGGGAGCAAGCTCCCTCGCCACAGAGATCTCCTGTGTTAGCACAGGACGTCAGGCATTCTGCGCCTGGAGAAAAAACGAAAACAGCCCGGATTTAGATTTGATCCCTTGCTCGGCTGGTCAGACAGCCGCTTTCGATTGCCGCACCGGCAACTCGACCCGAAACGTGGTGCCCACCCCGACTTCGCTACGCACCGAAATATCGCCCCGGTGTTTTTTCACGATGCCATAGGACAGGGATAACCCAAGCCCTGTCCCCTGTCCCACCGGTTTGGTGGTGTAGAACGGATCGAATATTTTCTGCAGGTTGTCCGGCTCGATGCCTATTCCCGTGTCCGCGACCTCGATCGACACCGTTTCACCTTCAAGCCCGGTGCGCAGCGTGATGATGCCTCGTTCCGGCCCCATCGCCTGAGACGCGTTGACGATCAGGTTCATGATCACCTGATTGATTTGCGAGGGCAGGCATTCGATGTCCGGCAGGTCCTGATACTCCTTCACCACATCGGCTTTGTACTTGAGTTCATTGGCGACAATGTTCAGGGTCGACTCGATGCCTTGTTGCAGATTGGTCCACTGCCATTCCTGATTGGAGTCCACGCGGGAGAAGTCCTTCAGGTCTTTGACGATCTGCCCGACCCGGCCGATGCCTTCCTTGGATTCCTTGATCAGCAGCGGAATGTCTTCGCGCAGAAAGTCCAGTTCGACCCGTTCGCGCAGCTGGCCGAGATGGTCGATGACCTCGCTTGAGCCAATGGCGTTTTCCGCCTCCCGATAGGCATCTAGCATGTCCTGCAGTTGCTTGAAGTAACCATCGAGGGCGCCGAGGTTGGATGAAATGAAGCCGATGGGATTATTGATTTCATGGGCGACGCCCGCCGCCAGTTGCCCCAGTGAGGCGAGTTTTTCCGACTGCACCAGTTGGCTTTCCAGTTGTTTGCGCTCGTCGATTTCCCGCTGCAACGCCTCGCTGGCCTGCTTGAACTGGTGCGTGCGCTGATCCACCAGATGCTCCAGATGGCTCATCTGAATAGACGCCCGCTCGGTCATTTCCCATTTGGTGAGCAGGGTGTTGGCCATCTGCTGGACTTCAATGTTGTCGAACGGCTTTTTCAGAATCAGCAGGCGGTCGTGAGCGTGCAAGCGCTCCAGCAGTTCATCCCAGGAATAGTCGGAATAGGCGGTACACACTACAACTTGCAGCTGCGGGTCTTGCTGCCACAGGTGTTCGATGGTCTGCGCACCGTCCCAACCCTCGGGCATGCGCATGTCGACGAAGGCCAGGGCGTAGGGACGGTTTTCCTGTAATGCCTGAACGAGTTTGCCCAGGCCCTCCTGACCGCCATACGCCGAGTCCAGCTCGAATAGCAGGTTGGTGGATTTCACTTCGCTGCCAAACAGCGCGGCCTCCATTTCGTCCAGCTCTGCATGCTGCGCCGATGTCGGGGTGAGGATCTTGCGAAAGTCTTCATGAATGGACGGCGTGTCGTCGATCAGCAGTATGCGTCGGTTCGAAAGATCGCTCATGCTTCCTCCATGACGGGTTTCAACGGGATCTGCAACGTGAACAGTGCACCTTTGCCCGGCCCGTCGCTGTGGGCGGTGAGATGGCCGTTCATCTCGATCGCGGCCAGCGCACAGCTGTGCAGGCCGAAGCCGTGTCCTTCCTTGCGGGTGGTAAAACCGTGGGCAAAGATCCGCGTCATGTTCTCCGGCTCGATGCCTTCGCCGTCATCCTTGACGCTGATTTGCAGGATCGTGTCTTCGACGACTTTCACCCCAAGGATCATTTGCCGTGGGCGGTTGCTGAGGTCGGTCATGGCGTATTTGGCGTTGCTGATCAGGTTGATCAGGATCAGCAACAACCGGTGTTTGTCGCCCATGATTTGCGGTACATCGCCGTACTCCTTGACCACCGTGACGTGATGCCGGGTCAGGGCGCCGGCGTTCATCCGTAAGGCATCCTCCAGCAACTCGCTGATGTGCAGCGGTTCCATCAGGCTGTTGGCCCCCGCGTAGGACTGCTGGGTGGCGACGATGTCCTTGATGTGGTCGACGCTTTTGCTCAGTTGCGCGAGTTCATCGGTCATGCCTTGTTGTTCAAGGGCAATGGCCTCCACCAGTTGATTCAGGTAGCCGGGCAGTAGTTTTCCTTTTTCGTCCTGGGTCAGAAAGACGCCCAGGTTGTCTTGATGCGCGTTGATCAACTGCATCGCCTTGCCCAATCCCTGGGCTTTGCTGCTACGCAGTTTGCGGGTGACCAGGTCGGTCGAGATGTTCACGCTGTTGAGCACATTGCCAACGTTGTGCAGCACATTGGTGGCGATTTCTGCCATGCCGGCCTGGCGCGCAGTGTCGAGCAATTCGCTTTGGGTGTCCTTGAGTTGGCGAGTGCGCTCTTCGACCCGTTGTTCGAGAACATCGTTGGCGGTTTGCAGTTCCTTGTTGACCCGATTGATCTCGCCGAAGCTGCGCATCAGGCGAATCGCCATGTACACCAGCACCAGCACCAGCAGCGTAGAAAATACCAGCATGTAAAAGTGGTAGCGTCGGTTGGCTGCATCGGTTTGCTGCTGATCCTTGTTCAGCAGATTGGTAATGTCGTCCAGCCGTTCGGCCACAGGAACGGCTTCGATGTTTGCCAGCAGCCGATTGACCACGGGTTGCTCACGCAGGATCAGCGCGATGTGACTGCTCAAAACATCGATCGGGCTATGAAACTGCTCCGGTAATCGCTCCTTGTTCACCCCCAGTTTGTTCAATCCGACCAGGATGTCGGCCGCTTTGTCGTCGGAGGTGATCTGGGCGAACTCCAGGCTGCTGAGCAGCAAGTCGTAGGTGTCGGTGGCAATGTTCTGCAGTTGCAGTTTGTCTTCATCCTCCAGGCGGGTTAGCGGTTCCTGAATGTCGTCTTCGGCGGTGGGCAGAAACGCCAGTGAGTTGCGCAGTACCGCGTTGTGGGATTTGAACTGCTCCACCAGCCGGGTTTTTTCTTGAATGGCGGCGTGGTATGCCTCATGGCTGGAATGCCAGACGGGGTCATTGCGGCCGTGATTGGATTCCATGGTCTCGAACTGTTCCCACAGATGTGTCATCTCGGTCAGTGGCGCAACCAGGGGGTCGTAATTTTGACTGATGGCGATTCTGGCCTTGAGAATCTCGGTTTCCCATTGCGCATTCAGCTGTTTGATCCGGCCGATCAAGGCCCGGGACTCGGCGTAAGTCGAGGTCTGGTCGGAGCTTGATTTGAGGTAAAGAAACAGCAGCGTCGAGGCCAGCAGCAAGGCCACGCCACTGAGCAGCGCCAGATTGCGACGGTGGTGCGTTTTCATAAAGGTTTACCTCCCCACTCACCGGTCAGGGTCTTGAGGAATTTGATGATCAAGGTCTTATCCTGGTCTGAGGGCACACGACCGAGCTGGTACTTGAACATCACGTCTACCGCGTCTTCGAGGGTTTTCGCCGAGCCGTCGTGAAAGTACGGCGCCGTCACGGCAACGTTGCGCAGGCTCGGAACCTTGAATACGTTACGGTCCTCTTCAGCCTTGGTGATCAGATAGCGGCCCAGATCGGCTTCGGTGGGGTTGCCCCGAACCTGGAAGTAATCGCCCATGACCCCGAATTTCTGGAACATGTTGCCGCCGATGTTCACCCCCTGATGGCAGGCGATGCAGCCATAGTCCTTGAAGCGTTGGTAACCGTACTTCTCGTCCTTGGTGAGAATCTCGGTATTGCCCAACAGGTATTGGTCGAAACGCGAGTTGGCGCTGATCAGCGTGCGCTCATAGGAGGCCAGGGCTTTTTGCACATTGTTCATGGTCACGCCGTCAGGGTAGGCCTGGGCGAAAGCGCTTTTGTAAGCCGGGTCGGCGGTCAGTGTCTGAACGACATGCTCCCAATGACTGCCCATTTCGCTGGGGCTCTGCACCACTTCGTGGGCTTGCGTTTCCAGAGTGTCGGCGCGACCGTTCCAGAATTGCCGGAAGTTCAGACTTGCGTTGAATACGCTAGGGGTGTTGATCGTCAAGGGGACGCCGTTGAAGCCGATGGAAAAAGCCTGGGTGTCGGCGCCTCCGTTTTCCAGACGATGGCAACTGGCGCAGGACAGGGTGTTGTTGACCGACAGGCGTGACTCGTTGAACAACCGCTCACCGAGTTCGACTTGCAAAGGGTTCTGCTCGGGCACAGCGGGCAAGGGTTTGAGCGGTTCATCCAGCGGCGCGCCGTTGGCTATCAGACAACATCCGAGCAGAGGTGCTAGAAGCAGGTAGTAGAAGGGGCTCGACATCTTATGATTCCTTGGCGCAGGGGCCTGGGTGTCGTTGCACATCGTTCATGTGGCGGCGGATGGAGCGGGCTGTACGGATCTCAGGTATTGCACGAAGGCCTCCGGCTCCACGGCTTTGCTGAAGTAATAACCCTGGCCTTCCTCGCACTGGAGGGCCTTGAGAAAATTCAATTGTTCGAGGGTTTCCACCCCTTCGGCAATGATGGTCAGTTTGAGACTCTTGCCCAGACTGATGATGGCGCTGACCAGGGCCGCGTCATTGCTGTCACGACTCAGGCCACGAATGAATGACTGGTCGATTTTCAGTACATCGATGGGAAACCGTTGCAGGTAACTCAGGCTGGAATAGCCGGTGCCGAAGTCATCGATTGCCAGCCGTATCCCCAATGCCTTGAGCCGATTCAGCGCGAGCATCGTCGCATCGACGTTCTGCATCAATACGCCTTCGGTGATTTCCAGTTCCAGTAAGACCGGGTCCATGCCGGTTTGCTTGAGTATCTGTTCGATGCCCTCGACAAAATCCCGCTGGCGGAAATCGATAGCCGACACGTTCACCGACATGCAGAGTTTCGGCAGGCCGCTCGCCTGCCAGGCGCGGGCTTGTCGGCAGGCCTCGGTCAGCACCCATTTGCTCAACGGTACGATCAAGCCACTGTCTTCGGCCACGCCGATGAAGTCTGTCGGGTAAACCCAGCCTTGCCCCGGTTTTTTCCAGCGGATCAACGCCTCGGCGCCGACCACCTTGCCGCTGCCCAGATCGAGTTTGGGCTGGTAGTGCAGGACAAATTCGTCCCGCTCCAGCGCCAGGCGAATACCCGACTCGATACTCTGCTGTTCCCGGGCGCGCTGGTTCATCTCATCGATGAAAAAACTGAAATCGTTCGGGCCGCTGTCCTTGACGTTGCGCATGGCGGTTTCGGCTTTCTTGATCAGTGCAATGGCATCGAAACCGTCATCGGGATAAACGCTGATGCCCAGGCTGGCCGTCACGCTCAGGTCGTGGCCGGCGATGTGTTGAGGCGCGCGTATGGCGTTCAAGAGCTTTTCGGCGATGCCCTTGGTCTGTTGGGGGTGGTGGATGTCAGCGAGGATCACCACAAATTCATCGGAGCCGTAGCGAAACACCGAGTCGGACGCGCGCACGCTGGCTACCAGGTTTTGCCCGACACGTTTGAGCATCTCGTCACCGGTCGGGTGCCCCAAGGCATTGTTGATGCGCTTGAAGCGATCGAGTCCCAGAAACATCACGGCCAGTTGTTTGTCATGGCGTCGTGACAGGGCCAGTGACTGGTTCAGCCGGTCACCCAGCAAGGTGCTGTTGGGCAATTCGGTCAATACGTCGTACTGCAACAGGTGCGATACCTTGAGCAGCTCGTGGACCCGGGCCTCGATGGTTTGCTCCAGGGTCAGTACTTTCATGGCCGCGTCCTGCGCCATCTGCCACTTCCAGGTCAGGGCGCTGGCCATCTGGCGGATTTCCAGGCTGTCGAAGGGTTTTTTCAGTACCAGCAACTGATCGCCGAACTCCAACCGTTCGGCCATGGCTTCCCAGGTGTAATCGGAGAAGGCCGTGCACAGCGCGATTTGCAGGTGAGGATCAGCCTTCCAGAGCTGTTCGATGGTTTCCAGACCGTCCCAGCCCGGGGGCATGCGCATGTCGGTGAACGCCATGGCGTAAGGTCGACCTTGTGCCTGGGCACGCTTGACCAGTTCGAGCGCTTCCTCGCCCTGGTAGGCGGAGTCGAGCTGGAACGTTGGCCGAGCCAGTTGCGGGGTGCCAAACAGCGCCGCTTCAGTACCGGCCAGTGATTGTTCATCGTCGGTATTGACGCCGAGAATCTTGCGAAAGTCCTGATGGATCGAAGGGGTGTCGTCGATGATCAGAATGCGTCGGTTGGCCTGGACGAACGGAGTTTTCATTCCTTGTCCTCCATGGCACGCCGCGGATCGTCGGGCATCACTCCGATTCCGAAGTTGGCGTGCACGATGCTCCCGGCCTTCAGCAACTCGGCGGCCTGTTGGCTGCTGACCGCTTGGCTGAAGTAGTGACCCTGGGCGTTCATCGGTGAGCCGGTGGCCATCAGCGAACTGCGTTGCTCCTGGGTTTCGACGCCCTCGGCGATAATGCCGATCCCTACCTCGCGGGCGAAGTTGATGATGGCCCGCAAGGTAGTTGCACTGGCCGGGTCGCGTGCGGCCATGTCGATAAAGGTCTGGGCGAGTTTCAGGTGATTGACCTGATACGTCTTGAGGTAATCGAACGAGGAATATTCGGTGCCGAAGTCGTCGATGGCGATTTTCACCCCCAGCTCACGCAGGCGCGGCAGTACATCGTTGTGCGTCCACTTGGTCTGGGCCAGGGTCGCTTCGGTGACGTCGAAGCGCAGGTCCCATGGGCACAGTTCCCAACGCGCGGTGGTGCGCAACACGTCATAGATCAGCTCGGGACCACTCTTGAGCTGAGCCAGGGACAGTTTTATCGCCACCACCGGTGGCGCCATGCCTTCGTCACGCCACTGGCGCATTTGCCGACAGGCGCGCTCCAGCACCCAGTGGCCGAGGGCGACGATGGTGCCGGTTTTTTCCGCCGCGGGCAGAAACGCCTGGGCTTCCAGCAAACCGCGCAGGGGGTGATTCCAGCTGACCTGCGCTTCCATGCCGAGGATCTTGCCACTACTCAAGTCCACTTCCGGCCAGTAACGCAGTTCGAGTTCGTCGTGTTCGATGGCCGTTTTCAAGTCGTTGGCGATGGTCATGCGCTCGACCACTTCCTGATTGATCTCCTCGGAATGGAAGTGGTACTGGTTGCGGCCCTTTTCCTTGGAGCGATACAGCGCCATGTCGGCCTGGGTCAACAGGCTGTCGGCGCTGAGACTGACCGGGACGTAGCTGCTGATGCCGATGCTGACCGAGACCCGCACATCATTGCCGGCCAGGGAGTAGGGCAGCACCAGTGCATCGCGGACCTTGGCGGCCAGGGCCGCTGATTGGGTCGGATCGCCGACATCCAGTTGCAGTATCGCGAACTCGTCGCCGCCCAGGCGGGCGACTACATCGTTTTCGCGCACGCAGTTTTTTATGCGCCTGGCGACCTCCTGCAACAGCAGGTCGCCCACCGGATGGCCCAGAGTGTCGTTGATGCGTTTGAAGTGATCCAGGTCCAGGTAAAACATGGCGAACGGCGTGGCCCCGCGCCGGGCGGCGGCGAATGCCTGGTGCAGCCGCTCGATCAGCGTCGCGCGGTTGGCCAGCCCGGTCAGCCCGTCGGTGCGGGCCAGCAGGGCGATTTTTTCCTCGGCCAGTTTGCGTTCGGTGATGTCGATGATGATGCCTTCGACTTCCAGCAAGCGGCCTTCATCGTCGCGCACCGGGATATAGCGGTTTTCGACCCAGCGCCAGTCGCCGTCGCCGGTGCGCATCCGGAATTCGATGGATGCACCTGCCGCATGGCGGTCCAGCACCCTGGCCATGGCCGTGTCGACTTTTGATTGATCGTCGGGATGGATCAACTCCTGTGCCCAGTTGGACGAAGCCACCAGGGCCGCCGCGATGTGGCCGTATTTGGTTATGTTGTGGGAGATGTACATCAGCGGAAACGACGGTTCGCCCCGCAGCCGATACAGAATGGTCGGACTGTTCTGCACGATGATGTTGGCGTCGGACAGCTCCCGGGTGCGCTCCTCGACCGCGTGCTCCAGCAAGGACATCTTCAGCGCCGCGTCTTCGGTCATTTGCCATTTGGCGGTCAATGCGCTGGCCATCTGGCGGATCTCGATGGCATCGAAGGGCTTTTTCAGGATAAGCAGGCGATCGCCCAGCTCCAGACGCTCGGCGATGTCTTCCCAGGAATAGTCGGAATACGCGGTGCAGAGCGCCACCTGCAACTTGGGATCGACCTGCCATAGGCGTTCGATGGTTTCCAGGCCGTCCCAGCCCGGCGGCATGCGCATGTCGATGAAGGCCATCGCGTAGGGCGAGTCATTCGCCAGCGCGGTCTCGACCTTGTCCAGCGCTTCGCGGCCCTGAAACGCCGAATCGATGACAAAACTTTGCAACGATACCGACGCCGGGGTACCGAACAGGGCGTTTTCGGCGCTGGTCAGGCTGTCGTCTTCGATCGATGGCGGGCTGAGAATCTTGGCGAAATCCTCGTGGATCGACGCCGTGTCATCGACGATGAGAATCCGACGATTAATGCGCGCAAGCAGCGTATTCACTGACATGCGCCTTTACCGACAGCAGGTTGGTGCAATGGGTTCATAGAGGGTATCCCTTCCCTGATCGCTGGATGGAGCGGGTATCGTTCTGGATCCGAGTGATCTGAGCATAGTCGCCCGGCCAGCACTTCGCCCGGTTGACTGAAACGAATCATTACCGGGGTCGGGCTGAAAATCATCTAGCCTGTAGGTCAGGCTCGGGAACGTCAGGACGTTCGCCCCGCGCGCGACAAAGACGCACGTTTTCTTGAGGTAATGCCATGGAAGAGCAACTCCCCACGACGGTGACCGATAAACCCAAGTTACTGCTGGTCGACGATGAGGAGTCGATTCTCAACAGCCTGCGCCGCCTGCTGCGCGGCCAACCCTACGAGGTGCTGCTGGCCACCAGCGGTGCCCAGGCCTTGGAGATCATGGCGCAGCAGCCGATCGATCTGGTGATGAGTGACGCGCGCATGCCCAATATGGATGGCTCGACGCTGTTGGCCCACATCCATCAGCGTTATCCCGACACCATCAGGATCATGTTGACCGGTTATGCCGATCCGTCGGCCATTATCAAAGCCATCAATGAAGGGCAGATTCATCGTTACATCAGCAAACCCTGGCACGATGAGGAAATGCTGCTGACCTTGCGGCAATCACTGGCCTATCAGCATTCCGAGCGTGAACGCTTGCGTCTGGTGCAGGAAACGTGGGACCAGAACGAGAAACTGAAGCTGCTCAACGCCACCCTGGAAAAACACGTCGCGGCCCGCACCAGCGAGCTGCAACAGACCGCCGACATGCTGGACCTGGCCTACGAAGAGCTCAAACGCAGCTATGTCACCGGCACCGAAGTGTTTTCGTTGCTGGCCAACCTGCGCTTGCCGCCCACCAAGCAGACCAACCGGCAGATCATCGAACTGGTGCGGGTGTACTGCAAACTCCATGGCCTGGACGAAGGCACCAGTCGCGACCTGACCATGGCCGCGGCACTCTACAACATCGGTAAATTGAGCTGGACCGACAGCATGATGAGCACGCCCTCGGACCTGCTGCACCACAATGACCGCGAGCGCTATCGGGGTTATCCGAAGCAGAGTGAATCGCTGCTGATGACGCTCGACCCAATGAAGGACGCCGCCCGGCTGATCCTGCATCATCAGGAGCGTTGGGATGGCAGCGGTTTTCCCGATCGGCTCAAGGGCGAGGCGATTCCGTTTGGCTCGCGGTTGCTGAAACTGGCGGTGGATTTCATCGAGTTGCAGCGCGGGCTGATCCTTGAACGGCAGATGAACAGCGATGAAGCCCTGGTATATATCCGCCAATACACCGGTCGCCTCTACGACCCGGAACTGGTGGAGGATTTCATTCAGGTCTGCGCCACTTATCTGAGCGACGTGACGCTGGCCGATCCGAGGGTCAAAGTGCTGACCACCCGTGATCTGGTGGCTGGCATGATCCTGGCGCGCAATCTCAATGCCGACAACGGCATGCTGCTGCTCAATGCCGGCAAGGTGTTGAATGGGCCGCTGGTGGAGAAGTTGATCGCTTTCGAGGCGATGGAAGGTGCCAAGTACAGCATTTTTGTGAAAGTGCCGGAGGAAGTGGAGGGCGCGCTTCTCGAGACGAGTTGAGCTTCGTGGCTTTGCACACAGATCCAATGTGGGAGCGGGCTTGCTCGCGAAGACGGTTTTATATTCAACATTAATGTTGGCTGATACACCGCTTTCGCGAGCAAGCCCGCTCCCACAGTTTGGCGCTAGGCAAATGCTTTTCGGCGTGACGAAGAACCGGCGCGCATGTGATCCTTGCGCCTTTTATCCAAGGCCAATCCTGACCCATGACGCTTTCATCCGCCGCTTCGCCCCGCCTCATCCGCATTGCTGCTGCCTTGCTGATCGGCCCCGACGGTCGCACCCTGCTGGTCCGCAAGCGCGGCACCCAGGCGTTCATGCAGCCGGGGGGCAAGATCGAGGCCCATGAGCAACCGGTCCATGCCCTCGCCCGTGAGCTGGAAGAGGAACTGGGGCTGGTCATCGATCCGGCGCATGCCGCCTACCTGGGGCAATTCTCGGCACCGGCCGCCAATGAGCCGGGTTATGTCGTACAGGCCGAACTCTTTCAGCTGACCATCGATTCGCACGTTTGCCCGGCGGCAGAGATTGAAGAAGTGCGCTGGATCGATCCGGCCACCGACGGCGAAATCACACTGGCGCCATTGACACGGGACCTGATCTTGCCGTTTTATCGAGCCTCACTGATCGAAACTGCCTGATCGTCCAAGGATGGAGAATGCCCATGATCCCGCTTCAAGACTTGCTGATTTTCGCCGCCGCGGCGCTGCTGATGGTGCTCACTCCCGGGCCGAACATGATCTACCTGATCTCTCGTTCTATCTGCCAGGGGCGCAAGGCCGGAGTGACTTCGTTGCTCGGCGTAGTCGCGGGGTTTTTAGTGCACCTGTTCGCTGCCGCCGCGGGTTTGACCGCGGTATTCCTGGCCGTGCCGGTGGCCTATGAAGTATTGAAGTGGGCCGGCGCGTTGTACCTGTTGTGGCTGGCCTGGCAGGCGGTCAAGCCCGGTGCGCGCTCGCCGTTCGAGGCGCAGCAGTTACCGGCAGATTCGTCGCGCAAGTTGATCACCATGGGCTTTCTCACCAGCGCGCTGAACCCGAAGATCGCGGTGTTTTACCTGTCGGTGTTTCCGCAGTTCATTACCCCTGAGCACGGTTCGGTGTTCACCCAGAGCATCATCCTCGGCCTGACCCAGATCAGCGTGAGCTTCAGCGTCAACCTGTTGATCGCGCTGTTCGCCGCAGGCATCGCGTCCTGGTTCGTCAACAACCCGAACTGGCTGGCGATGCAGCGTTATTTCATGGGCTTCGTGCTGTCCGGGCTGGCGGTGCGCTTGATGCTTGAGCAGCGGCGAGCGGCCTGAAGATGTGGATTCAACGGCTTGATGCCAGCCATGCCCTGGATTATCGGGCGCTGATGCTTGAGGCCTATGACTTGCATCCTCAGGCGTTCACTTCCAGCGTGCGCGAGCGCGCGACGATGCCGCTGAGTTGGTGGGAATCGCGGCTGACCCACAAGCTGGACCGGATTCTCGGGGTGTTCGAGGAAGGGAGGCTGGCGGGCATCGTTGGCCTGGCCTTCGAATCTCGGGAAAAGGCCCGACACAAGGCGACGCTGTTTGGCATGTACGTCACAAGCAAGGTGCGACAGCGCGGGCTCGGTTATCAACTGGTTCAGGCCGCGTTGGCTGAAGCGCAGACCCATCAGGGGCTGCGGCTGATCCAACTGACCGTCACCGCCGGCAACGAAGCCGCCTTCAAGCTGTATCAGCGCTGCGGCTTCGTGCAGTTCGGCCTGGAACCATTGGCGGTGCGGGTTGGCGAAGACTACTTCGACAAGATCCATATGTGGCGTGAGCTCTGAAACCACCCCCGATCCCTTGTAGGAGCGAGGCTTGCCCGCGAAGACGGTTTCAAATCGAACATTGATGTCGGCTGACCTACCGCTTTCGCGGGCAAGCCTCGCTCCTACACTGCAATGACCCCATTTTTTGTGAACCCCGCAGACCCAATGTGGGAGCGGGCTTGCTCGCGAAAGCGGTAGGTTAGTCAACATGTATGTTGAATATGAAACCGCTTTCGCGAGCAAGCCCGCTCCCACATTTGATCGTCATTGCCCCAACCATTTCGGGTGACAGAGCATTAGCGGACGGCACTCACCCCATCCAGCGTCGAAAACGACGTGTCCTTGGCCGTCAGCAAAAAATCGCGCATGTACGGCGCATCCAGCATGTCGGCGCGAATCCCGGCGTAGAGCGTCGCGAACAACCCTTTCTCCCCCAGTCGCTTGGCCTTCACGTAACCCCGTGAGCTGTATTCATGCAGCGCCCAATGGGGCATGCCGCAGACGCCGCGACCGCTGGCCACCAGTTGCATCATCATCACCGTCAGTTCCGATGTGCGCACCTGGGCCGGTTCGATGTCGGCTGGCTCAAGGAAGCGAGTGAAGATGTCCAGCCGATCGCGCTCCACCGGGTAGGTGATCAAGGTTTCCGTGAGCAAATCTTCGGGCACGATGTACGGCTTGCTTGCCAGGCGGTGCTGGTTAGCCACCGCGAGCATGGCTTCGTAAGTGAACAATGGCACGTAAGTAATCCCGACCAGTTCCAGCGGATCGGAGGTCACCACCAGGTCCAGATCGCCTCGGGCCAGCGCCGGCAGCGGGGCGAAGGAGAAACCCGAGGCCAGGTCCAGTTCGACTTCCGGCCAGGCATCGCGGAACTGGTCGATGGTCGGCATCAGCCACTGAAAGCAACTGTGGCACTCGATCGCCATGTGCAAACGCCCTGCGGTGCCGCCGGCCAGTCGCGCAATGTCACGCTCGGCGCCGCGCAGCATCGGCAGGGTAGCGTCGGCCAGTTGCAGCAGGCGCAAGCCGGCACTGGTGAAGCGCACCGGTTTGGTCTTGCGCACGAACAGCGGCATGCCCATGCGCTCTTCCAGTTCTTTGAACTGGTGGGACAGCGCCGACTGGGTCAGGTGCAGGCGGTCGGCCGCGTCCACCAGGCTGTCAGCTTCGCGCAAGGCGTGCAGGGTTTTCAGGTGACGGATTTCAAGCACCGGGGGCTCCATGAGGAAAACTTGTGATCAACACGAAAAGATTGAGTTTGTCTCATGTTGGGTGGGCTGTCGACAATAGCGCCATGTTTTACAGCATCTTTTATAGAGAGAACTTTCATCATGGCTCAGGCCCACACCCTTGGTTTCCCGCGTATCGGCGCTGACCGCGAACTGAAAAAAGCCCTCGAATCCTACTGGAAGGGCGACCTCGATCAGGACGCATTGAAAAGCGTCGGCCGCCAACTGCGCGCCACCCACTGGCAATTGCAGAAAGACGCCGGCATCGACCTGCTGCCCGTAGGCGACTTCGCCTGGTACGACCAGGTACTGACTCATTCTCTGACCTTCGGTGTCATCCCCGAGCGTTTCGACAGTGTCAATAATGCCAACGGCCTGCCGACGCTGGACACCCTGTTCGCCATGGCCCGTGGCGCTACCGCAGCCTGCTGCGGCGGTGAACATGGCAAGGCGCAATACGCTCAGGAACTGACCAAGTGGTTCGATACCAATTACCACTATCTGGTCCCGGAATTCACCGTAGATCAACCATTCAAACTGAGCTGGGAACAGCTGTTCGATGAAGTCGAAGAAGCCAAAGCCCTGGGCCATAACGTCAAACCGGTGATCATCGGCCCGCTGACTTATCTATGGTTGGGCAAGGCAAAGGGTGATGGCTTCGACAAACTCGACCTGCTGGAGCGCCTGCTGCCGATCTACGGCGAAATCCTCGGTCGCCTCGCCGCTCAAGGCGTGGAGTGGGTGCAGATCGACGAACCGATCCTCACCCTCGACCTGCCACAGGCCTGGAAAAATGCCTTCGAACGCGCCTATCACATCCTTCAATACTCACCGCTGAAAAAACTCGTGGCCACTTACTTCAGTGGCCTGGAAGACAACCTTGGCCTGGCAGTCGGTCTGCCGGTGCAAGGCCTGCACATCGACGCGGTGCGCGCGCCGGATCAACTCGGCCAAGTGCTGGATCGTCTGCCGACCTACAAGATTCTCTCGGTGGGCCTGGTTAACGGCCGCAACGTCTGGCGCTGCGAACTGGAGCAAGCCCTGGCCCAACTGCAACCAGCCCAGGAGCGCTTTGGCGATAACTTGTGGGTCAGCAGTTCCTGCTCGCTGTTGCACAGCCCGGTGGACCTGGACCGTGAAGACAAACTCGACCCGGAACTGAAAAGCTGGCTGGCGTTTGCCGTGCAGAAGTGCGGTGAAATCGCCGTGCTGCGTGATGCCCTCAATGATCCGCAAGCGCCGAAGGTGCAAGCCGCCCTGGCTGAAAGCCGTGCGATTCAGGCCAGCCGCGCCCAATCGCCGCGCATCCATAAAGCCGAAGTACGGACGCGTGTCAACGCCATTGGTGCGGCGGACAGCCAACGTCATTCGCCATTTGCCAAACGCATCGAACAACAACGTGCACGGTTGAAACTGCCGGCATTCCCGACCACCACCATCGGCTCGTTCCCGCAGACCGGTTCGATCCGTCTGGCGCGCCAGGCCTTCAAGCAAGGCAAGCTGTCGGCCAACGATTACACCGATGCCATGCACAGCGAAATCCGCCACGCCGTGCAAATCCAGGAACGCCTGGGCCTGGACGTGCTGGTGCACGGTGAAGCCGAGCGCAACGACATGGTTGAGTACTTCGCCGAGCAACTGGACGGCTACCTGTTCACCCGGTTCGGCTGGGTGCAGAGCTACGGTTCGCGCTGTGTCAAACCGGCGATCATTTATGGGGACTTGAGCCGTCCGAAGCCGATGACGGTCGACTGGATCACCTATGCTCAGAGCCTGACCGATAAGGTCATGAAGGGCATGCTCACCGGTCCCGTGACCATGCTGATGTGGTCGTTCCCGCGCGAAGACGTCTCGCGCAAAATTCAGGCGCAGCAACTGGCCCTGGCCTTGCGCGATGAAGTGGTGGACCTGGAAAACGCCGGCATCAAAATCGTCCAGATCGACGAAGCCGCGTTCCGCGAAGGGCTACCGCTACGCCGGGCGCAATGGCAGGAATACCTCGACTGGGCGGTGGAAGCTTTCCGCCTGAGTGCATCCGGCGTGCGGGATGAAACCCAGATCCATACCCACATGTGCTACAGCGAATTCAATGACGTGATCCAGTCCATCGCCGCCATGGACGCCGACGTGATCACCATCGAAACCTCGCGCTCGGACATGGAATTGCTGGAGGCGTTCGAAGCATTCGACTACCCGAACGACATTGGTCCGGGTGTCTACGATATTCACTCACCTCGGGTGCCGGACACGGCAGAGATGGTGAAGTTGATGAGCAAAGCGGTGAAGCGGATTGCGGCGCAGCGGTTGTGGGTAAACCCGGATTGCGGGTTGAAGACACGGGCGTGGCCGGAGACTGAGGCTGCGTTGGTGAACATGGTGGCGGCGGCTCGGCAGTTGCGTAGTCAACTGGCTTGAAATCCGCCGAAGGGAGCGGGCGGTTCCTAATGCCAGTCAGTTAAGCAATTTCAGCCGCGCCGCATCTTCTTGTCTCGCTCCTTTGCGCCTCAGAGATTGTCGAAATGAGGGAGTGCGATCGATTTTTTACCGATATCGGCGTAAGGAAGCTCTGCATCGTCGGCATGTGTCAGAAAGCGGTGCTCAGGCAACTTCAAGTGCGCTTTCTCGAATTGTCTGAACAGCGGTGTCGCACTGGAATAGTGAAAGTGTGCGTACCACAAAATCCTCGGGGGCGTTGGCGTCAGGTTCCAGACTTCATATTCCTGCATATAGTCGATTCGACCGTCCCGGCGCTTGCCAAGGTTCTTGATCGGGCTGGATTTGCGGATCTCCACCGCTTCCTGGCTTTTCAGGTCGTGGAGCATGCCGTCTGTGGGATTTTTGCTGGCCAGTGTTTGTCGGGTGCGCATTTCCCGGCCGGTAGCTTTGAGTTCACCGGCCTTGTCGCGTAGTTGCCGAATGATCGGGTTTTGCGCCTCCATCTCTTCGATGCGCAGGGCGCGACGGGTCAGCTCATCGGCTTCGCTGACCATCATGTGTTCGAGGTCGACCGGGAGCATGTCTTGTCCGGCGTAGGACTGAACCTGGGTCTGGTACGTCTGCTGGTACTCCAGACGTTTGCGGGCGTCGTCTACCCATTTCAGTAAATCTGTCTGAACGGGCGCCGATGCCTGTTCCGGCGGGTTTAGAAGACGGAACTTGCCGTTGCTGCCTTGTTCCCAGATTTCCTCGGAGCCACCCTGGCCAGTCAAAACGTATTGGCGCTTTTGAGTGGTGGATTTCCAGCGTTCAACACCGATCAGCAATTGGTCATCTTCGGTGGTGAAGACTTTTTTGTTGCTACGCCCGACGGGCGCTGGAGAAGTCGGCAGTTCCATACCCTTGAGGGCCCGTTTCGCCATCTTGTCGATCCCCGCCATCAGGGGTTCAACGGCATCCAGATGGAAGTGTTGCGGGTAGCTGGTGGTCCAGACCTTCATGTCGCGACGGAATTGCGTGTAATGCTCGAGGCATTCCTGAAGTATCCGGTTGCGCTGGGTTTTGGTGGCACTGACCTCGGGCAGGCTGTATTGCGTGAACAAGGCACGATCGACCTTGGCTCGCAGGCCTTGTGCTCGTGCTTGCAAGTAGAACCAGGACACATCGCTGATGCTGTCAAAGCGCTTGACGGTCTCCAGCAAATGACCGGTTTTCAGATAAAGCAGATTGGCTTCGCTGAGGCGTCCATTCAGCTGGGTGACTTCGGCTGTCATCTTTGCCCTGTGTGACCTGACGCTGATACGCTCGTACCAGAGGTTGAGGTCGCGCATCAAGCCTTCGATGTCATCCAGTTTTTGCAGCAGCGCCACGCGCGCCTCTCGGATCTGCTCCAGAATGTTCAGGCGCTGACTGAGTGAATCCGGCGGCAAGTTGTCCATGCGTGCGGTCAATGCATCGATTCGGTCCATGATCGGCTCGCTCCGGTGATTGACGTAGTAAACGCGATGTTTGAACCGGTCAGCCAGCAGCAGGGCGTCATTGCTCTGCATGTCGCTCAGCTCACGACGTTTGTTGCCGCGGGTCAAGGGCAGCAATTCATCCAGCGTCCGATAATGTCGGCTGGCTATTTCAATATCGCCGATACACGCGGATTCGGCGGCCGCCATCAGTGCCGGGCGATCTGCCGCGGCGCTGTTGACATATTTTTCGATCGGGACAGCGCTCTGCGAGAACTGTTCATTGAGTCGCAGGGCAAGGTCATCGGCTGCGTCGGTCAGTTGGTTATGACGACGATAAGCCTGATCGGCCCACCAGCGTGGCAACCGTTGGCGAATGGCTTGCGGCCAGAGTGGGTCGAGCCCGTTAGCCATGTGCCCGAGAACCGCTCCTCCACCGAGCCCACCGCCTTCGAAGATCGTCCCATGGACGCCAAACCAGGTGTCCCATTGGCCGTTTTCATTCAGTGCAATCGGCTGTTTGTAGGTTTTTATCCGGCTGCCGCTCAAGCGCCAGTTGCGCGAGTCCTTGCTGAACTCGACCTGAAAGATCCGCCCCTGACGGACGATAAAGTCGCCGTCGGCGTGCCGGTAGATATCGCGGTACATGCCATGGCTGGCCGGTTGCAGCCCTGACAGCGAGATCGGTTGTTCATATTCGTAACCGGCGAAACGCTGGACTGTCCGCCGAGCCTGGTGCAGCGAGGGTGCCTGCAACGCTGCCGCGGTTCTGGCCAGCCGCTGCAACTGGCGGGTACGTGTCAGCGCGCGCGCGGTCCGGGACAGCACAGAGGTGGCTGCCTCGCCCGGGAGCAGGTCCATGGCCGCGTCGATCAAGGACAGCAGCACCGATTCGATCTCAGTCAGGCCATCACCGACGTCGCCCCGCAGAAATGCCGCGACGGCCTGATTGGCGCTGGTCCACGCATCGTAGAGGGCGAAAGCGGTACCGATGAAAGGCAGCACGCCCAACGCCATTTTCAGGTAGTTGAACGCACGCGGGCCTGACAGTGCGTAACGCTCCATGTACAGCGCATCGTTGGAGCGGGACGTCCCGCGATGGGCCTCGATCAGGCGCCCCATATGGGCATTGAGCAAGTGCGCGGCGAACGAGGTGGTTACCGGCCAGCGCATGCCGACTCCGATCATGGCGTCGTAATGCTTGAGCATCGCCTGATTGATGCGGCTTTCATGGGCGCGGACGTTGCCGTGCAAGGCCCGGCCGGCCAGGTAGCTGACCATCTCGCTGCGCAGGCACAAATTGAACAGGGCCTTGCGCGCGGCTTCCAGGCTGTCGTAGCGGCGCAGAAACTGTCCATCGGGCCGATCAGGCAGATAAAGCAAGGTCGTGCCGCTGACTTGATCGTTGATGAAGGTTACGCCGGGCAGGGTCACTGGCCCCTCATTGGGCGTGTCCTTATCGCCTGCCCTGAGGAAGGCCGGCAGAATCACCACGCGTTTACCGTCGGCATTCCAGGCGTCGGCGCTGTTGGCGTCGATGGCGAGGTTGAGGATTTTCAGGTCGTACTCCCGGATCTGTCGTTGCAGACGCGCGCATTCGCCTTGCAGCTTGAGCATCAGGCGCCAGGGTTCAAGCAGGCATTCACGGCGATGTTCCCGGACGAATTGGGCCTCGCTGATCGAGCCCATGAAGGTGTCCTGGATCAGTTGTTCGTAGGCCTTGGGCAGGTCCAGTTCCGGTAATAAGGTTTTCAGATAGGCATGGGTAATGCCGGCGGTCAGTCTTCGGCGTTCATCTTCATCTGCAGTGGTGACTTCCACCCGCATGAAGCTCAACCGTAGAGAAAGGGGCTCCAGTTGCATCGATGGGGTGTTGTCGATATTGAGCTGGGCCAGCTCCTCGAGGGACATTTTGCTGCGCGTGGCACTGGGGACTGCCACCAGTTTCTGGGGCGTTCCTGGCGCTGGGGCACTCATCACATGTTTTTGCAGGCTGACCGAGTCGGGCAGGTCCAGCTGCACCTGGAAATGGCCCTGGATCGAAAAGTCCCGGCGCAGGCGGGCCTGCAAGTGTTGCCGGGTGAAGTCATCGCGCGGCATCAGGGCCACGGTCAGCAGTTCGTGGCTGCGGCGCATCGCCGGGATGTACGCTTCGATCAGGCCCTTGAGCCCCACGCGCTCAGCCTCGGACAGTTTGCCGAGCCAGTCCGGCAGATGGGTGGCCAAGGCGCCCGTGCGGCTTTGCTCCAGGTGATGCGCAAAGGCCAGACTCCTGGCGGCGTGTACCGGAACCTGCAAGGCGGCGAGGGAACGTTGGCGTAGGCTTTCCAGCTCATCGGCACGCTGAGCTGCCGTCTGAGTATAACGTTGGCGTATCTCGCCGGCCTGTTCTTCGAAGTGAGTAGTCAGTGTGTTCAGTGCGTAGCGCAGCGGGTCGCCACTGATTTTTTTCAGCTGCAACGCCAGCCGGTTATCCGGTTGTTGAATCATGAACACCTGCCGCTCAAGCGCTCTCCGGTTGTCGAACCGTTGCAATCCACCGCCGTTGCCGGGCCAGTAAAGCAGCAGACTGTGTGGCGAATCGGCATCGAGCAGGGCGTCCGCCCGGGTGATGACGAACGGGCCGTTGAGTTCCTGGGCGGTGACTGCGGTTTGGTCACCGTTGTGTTCGGTCATCGACAGGGTCAGGCTGGCGGCCACCCGATCAGGGGCGGGATCGTCGGGTGTGTCCAGCACGGCTTTGAGCAGGCTGCAGTCATCGTCGCTCAGCTGTTTGAGGGCCAGTTGCAGCCCGACCTCGGCATGCAGCCCGGCCTTGTGGGCCTGGTGGAGGGCAGTGAATTGTCGATTGAGGGTGACCATATCGAAGGTTCGCGCCCGGTAAAGCAGGGCAGACGCGGCCGTGTCGGCGTCTTGTTCCGCAGTTTCCAGTGACTTGTGCGAGTCCTTTAAGGATTGCAGGGCGTCACTGTCGGCAGAATCTCCCAACAGCGTTTCCAGTGCGTCTCGTTGCCTGCTCAGGGCGGCCTGGCGCAGGGGCAAAGGAATGTCTGCGTACAAACTGCCAAACCAGGATGGCTCGTCGAGCTCGGCAGTCGGGGTTGATACCGCACTTTCGGTATCTGGTGGGGAGGCAAAGAAAACAGTGCCTGCGTGCGGCGGATGTGAAAGCAGATCGGTGATACCCGCTGTCAGTGGCTGGGTCCTGGCGCTGTATTCGAAGCGGATGTCATCGTCGGGAAGGCCCTGCGGGATGAGTGATTGTCGCGACAGCCAGGCCTCCATGTCACTGCGCTGTTCGAAGACCTGAAGGGCAACAGGTCGACAGGGCAGATACAGCACCTGCGCGACGGGGAGGGTACTACTCCCCATGCTGATGACCCAGGTGGCGCTGAGCTTTATTGTGCCGCCGTCGCTCAACACCAGGGTCGGTTGCTCGCAATGGACGGGCTGATCGTTGGGGGGCGGCTCAGCGCCAGGAGAATCCATGATCGACAGCAGCAGCTTCAACTGTTCCGCGCTCAGGGTTCTGCGGGCAAATGCCACTTTTGCGTTGGCCTCGAAATGGCTGCGGTACAACTGACCCGCCCGCTCGCGCCGTGATACCGGCGTATAGGGTGCTCGGGCCTGCCAATAAGCGTTCCAGCGTTGCTGGAGCGATGCATCAGGAGGCTGGTTTTTCACTGGCGCGGCGGCGAACAGCTCGCGCAACGCCCGAGTGCAATCGCGCCACTGTGTCGAGGCGCTTAGCAGCAGGCTTTCATCGGGATTGTTCTTCAGAGGCGCATTCGCCGCGATGGTGATCGGTGGGGGCATCGGCAGGGCGCTGAGGATTTTTTCATTCATGGCAGTGTGGTTCTATCAGGAGAGCGGCCTATCCGCTCTGCAGAAGCGCCATTAAAAGAAACTCGCCAGCGTCTGTGGCACTACATAGTTATCGCATCGACCATTGGGCAATATTCATCAAACTGTCACGCAACTGTGGCAGCGCGTTTGAACAAACTTCATCAGACTCGCGCTCTACTGGAGTTCTGCGTTTCGGTGTTTTTCATGCGTGCTTTATTCTTGTCGGCGGCCACTTTTCTGGCCGCTTTATTGTTCAGCCTGTCGTCTTTTGCGGCGTCTCGTTGCGATGTCAATGTTCCGACCGAGCGGGTCGATCTGGAGCAGGTGAGCCTGGCCTACCAGAGCATTGGCCGTGCCTCGGACCCTGCGTTGTTGTTGGTGATGGGGTTGGGCGGGCAGTTGATTCACTGGCCGGACGAGGTGGTGGTCGCGTTGTGTCAGCAGGGTTTTCGGGTGATTCGCTATGACAATCGCGATGTCGGGCTCTCGACCTGGCGGCAAGCGCCCGTCGAGGCCAACCTGACCTTCGAAGTGCTGCGCTACAAACTCGGCTTGCCGGTCTCGGCGCCGTACACCCTGACCGACATGGCGGACGATGCCTTTGGGCTGATGGATGCCTTGCATGTCGAGCAATTCCACGTACTGGGCGCGAGCATGGGCGGGATGATCGCTCAGCATATGGCGGCCATGGCACCGCAACGTGTCGAGAGCCTGACCTTGCTGATGACCAGCTCGGGTGCCGAAGGTTTGCCGGCGCCGAGTGCCGCGCTGGTGCAGTTACTCGCGCGACGCGGCGCGCCGAATCGCGAAGTGGCGCTGGAGCAACAGGCCGATTTGCTGGCGGCGCTGGGTAGCCCGGCGGTGAGCGATGACCGGCAGGCGTTGTTGCAGCAGGCGGCGCAGTCCTATGATCGGGCGTTCAACCCGGAGGGCGTGAAGCGTCAGATCATGGCGATCCTCGCCGAACGGAGCCGCGTGGCGCTGCTCAACCAATTGCGGGTGCCGACGCTGGTGGTTCACGGCACCGCCGATCCGTTGCTGCCGGTGATGCATGGCGTGCATCTGGCGGCGCATATCCGTGGCAGTCAGTTGAAGCTGATTCCGGGGCTGGCTCATCGTTTCCAGGAAGCTTTCAAGGCGCCGTTACTGGCGGCGGTGTTGCCGTACTTGCAGGCCCATCGCGAGGATACTTCGCATTGGGCGCAGATCGATCCATTGGCCGAGCATAATCTTCTGTAACACCCCAATCCAAACTGTGGGAGCGGGCTTGCTCGCGAAAGCGGTGTATCAGTCAAAGCAGATGTCGACTGACACACCGCTTTCGCGAGCAAGCCCGCTCCCACATTTGATCTTCTGTGCTAGTGGAACCTCATTGGTCAGTCAGGTCGCCAATTACGTTGGAACGAAGTTATCCAGCATCCGGTTCACCGCCAGTTCACCCAACATGACGGAGTTCTGGATGCCGAGCACGGTGTTGCGCTGCGGGCCGTTCAGCATCCCCGCGAAATCACTCAACATCACGCTCGCCGCCGCCAGTGATTCGCAGGCGTTGACCAGCAGGGTTTCGTTATCGGCGTCGGGGGCGACGGAGTAAAGGGTGCTGGGTTTGCGTGGGGTATCTTTGGGAATGACCGGTTTGAGGTAGTAATCGAGGGCGCGGTCGGCGGCTTCGTTGAGCTTTTTGGAGCCTGGGGTTTCGTACGGGGAAACGTCGTCGGTTTCCGGTGGGTTTGGAGTGATTTTGAACATTGAACTGGTACTCCTGTTAGTAGAGCTGCAACTCATCTCGCTACTAAACGGAATGGGGAGGCAGCTGTGCACAAGTTAGTAGACCGGCCTCCAGTCAAAACCGGCGCGCCCGAGGGCACCATGCGCACAGCCACCATCAAGTGCAGGCGAATGCCTGACTGGATGACACTTATGCGACCGGAAAGAAATGCCGGGCTACTAAACCCGATCACTGGGAATCAGTGACACGAACCAAGTTACCGACGGGCCTCAAGGCGCACAAGCCGGCGGATTCTGACGTGGTTGTAGGCGTCGGCGCAAGGCGCTGTAGCTTTCAGGAAGTAACGCTAAACAGAACTAAACACGCCCTCCCAAACACCCCAAAACCTGTGGGAGCGGGCTTGCTCGCGAATGCGGTGCTTCAGTCAAAGCAGATATCGACTGACACGACGCCTTCGCGAGCAAGCCCGCTCCCACAGGTGGAATAGTGGAACGGCTGCCACCTCGGACCTGTCAGGTGTATCGTTCAAACTTTCCGGCGCGATCCAATCCTGCGAGGTGTGTGATGAGTACCCCCCTGAAAATCGATTTCGTCAGCGACGTGTCTTGCCCCTGGTGCGTCGTTGGTCTGTATAGCCTGACCCGTGCCCTGGATTTGCTCGGCGACGAAGTCCGGGCCGAGATCCGTTTCCAGCCGTTCGAACTGAACCCGAAGATGGGCCCCGAAGGCCAGAACATCACCGAACACATCACCGAGAAATACGGCTCGACGCCTGAGCAATCGCAGAAGAACCGCGAAACGATCCGCGCGCGTGGCGCCGAGGTCGGGTTTGCCTTTCGCACGGACGGCAACAGCCGTATCTACAACACTTTCGATGCTCACCGCTTACTGCACTGGGCGGGGTTGGAAGGGTTGCAGTTCAACCTGAAAGACGCACTGTTCAAGGCGTATTTCACCGAGGGCGGCAATCCGTCCGATCACGGGCAATTGGCGCAGATCGCTGAAAGCGTGGGGCTGGATCGACAGAGGGCCGAGGCGATTCTGGCGTCCGATGAATTTGCGAAAGAGGTTCGCGAAGAAGAACAGTTGTGGTTATCGCGCGGGGTGAGTTCCGTGCCGACGGTGGAGACATTTGTCGGTGCGATTCGCCAGATCATGAGTGAAGCCAAGGGCGGGACGGTGAGCTGAAATTGTGGCGAGAGCTTGCTCCCGCTGGGCTGCGAAGCAGCCCCAATAACAACGAACTGTTTCCGTCAGGCACACTGAGCACATCGGTTTTGCGGCTGCTGCGCACCCGAGCGGGAGCAAGCTCCCTCGCCACAGTTCACAGTTCACAAGTCACAAGTCACAAGTCACAAGGGTGGATGGTCAGGCGTGCAAGCGAACCCACACGCTGACCAACACCGTCGCCGCCATCAACCACGCCACCGCAGCCACCGCCAGAGAAGCCTCCAGCCGCATCCGGTCGACCATCACATACAAGGTCGCCAGGTAGACGAAGTACGGAATGATCGACCACATGCCAAATACGATGGTGGTCTTCAGATCATCCAGCGAGCGTCCTTTGCCGACGATGTAATGAGCGATCAGCGCAAAGGTCGGAAACAGCGGCACCAGGCCTGCGATGTAATAGTTTTTGGTCTTGGCCAGCATGGCGAGGATTACCACCACCGCCGCGCCCAGGGCTGCTTTGAAAATCAGGTCCATTTAATGGCTCAGCCCGTATTTCTTCACTTTGTCGAACAGCGTGGTCTTGGCCATCCCCAGTTCCAGACTGGCCTGGGTCAGGTTGCCGCCGCTGCGCTGCAAGGCGTCGCTGAGCAGGTTGCGTTCGAAGGCTTCCACCGCCTCGGCGAAGGCCAGGCCCTGATTGCTGCCATTGGTGCCGGATTTTTTGAAGGCCGGCAGGCCCAATGCGAAACGTTCGGCGACGTTGCGCAATTCGCGCACGTTGCCTGGCCAATCGTGGCTCATCAGGTTCGACAGGGTCTGGTTGTCCATATCTGGCACGGCGCGGTCGAAGCGCAGGGATGACTGCTGCAAAAAGTATTCGAACAGTTGCAGGATGTCTTCGCGGCGTTCGCGCAGCGGCGGCAGTTCCAGGGTCACTACGTTCAGGCGGTAATACAAGTCGCTGCGAAACTCGCCGGCCTTGCTCGATTCATCCAGGTCGGACTTGGTTGCGGCGATCACCCGACAATCCACCGCCACGCTCTGGTTCGAGCCGAGGCGTTCGAGGGTGCGTTCCTGCAATACCCGCAGCAGTTTGATCTGCAACGGCAGCGGCATGCTTTCCACTTCATCGAGGAACAGCGTGCCGCCATCGGCGTGTTCGATCTTGCCGATCCGCCGCTTGCCGGCACCGGTGAAGGCGTTGGCCTCGTGGCCGAAGATTTCACTTTCGAACAGGTTCTCTGGCAGGCCACCGCAGTTCAGCGCGACGAACTGTTTGGTGTGCCGGCGGCTGAAATCGTGCAGGCAGCGCGCAACCAATTCCTTGCCGGTACCAGTCTCGCCTTCGATCAGCACGTTGGCCGAGGTATCGGCGACGTTGGCGATTAGTTCGCGCAGGTTCTGCATGGCCGGCGAGCGCCCGATGATCCGACCTTCGAGCGAATCCCGCTCGAACAGTTGTCGACGTAACGACGACACTTCCCGCGCCAGGCTGCGTTGCTCCAGCGCGCGGCGGGCGACGTCCACCAGGCGTTCGGGGGAGAAGGGTTTCTCCATGAAGTCATAGGCGCCTTTTTGCATCGCGCCGACGGCCATCGAGATGTCGCCGTGGCCGGTAATCAGCACCACTGGCAGGCTGCGATCGCGGGCCTTGAGCCGGGTCAGCAGCTCCAGGCCATCGATACCCGGCAGGCGGATGTCACTGATGACGATGCCGGCGAAGTTATCGCCAACCCGCTCCAGCGCTTCTTCGGCGCTGCCGACACCCACGCAGGGAATGTCTTCCAGGGTCAGCGCCTGTTGGCAACCGAGCAGGACATGGGGGTCGTCTTCGACGATCAGCACACTAAGGTCGTTGTTCATATTGGCTCGGCGGGAGTGGGGCTTACCAACGGTAAACTGAGGACGAAGGTGGTACCACCGCTGGCCGGGTGTTCGACACCCAGATGCCCGCCGGTGGCGGCGGCCAGGCTGGCTGAAAGCGTCAGGCCGAGGCCCAGGCCCTGTTCGCCGGGTTTGGTGGTGAAGAACGGTTCGAATAGATGCTTGCGCGCTTCGGCATCGATGCCGTGGCCGTTGTCGCGCACCCGCAGGCGATATTTGCCGTCAAATTCCTCGCCTTCGAGCCACAACGCCGGTTGGGGCTGCGATTGCATGGCGTCGAGCGCGTTGCCTATCAGGTTGACCAGGATCTGCTCCAGACGAGTCTGGTCGATCTGCACCTGTACGTCTTCGAGGTCGCGATGCAATTGCAGATGCGCGCTTTCCATCCGGCTGCCCAGCAATTGCAGGGCGGCGTCTACGGCTTTGCCAAAGCTGGCCTGGCCCTTGTCATCACCGCGCCTGGCGAAGGAACGCAGGCTGGCGGTGATCCGGCCCATGCGGTCGATCAGTTCATTGATGGTCTTGAGGTTGGTGCTGGCCACATCCAGCTGACCGCGTTCCAGAAAGCGCACGGTATTGCCGGACAAGGTCCGCAAGGCGGCCAGCGGCTGGTTCAATTCGTGGGCGATGCTGGTGGACATCTGGCCGATGGCCGCCAGTTTGCCGGCCTGGACCAGTTCATCCTGGGCGCGGCGCAACGTCTCTTCGGCCTGTCGGCGTTCACGGATCTGGCCCTTGAGCCGTTCGTTGCTGGCGCGCAGGTCGGTGGTGCGTTCGGTAATCCGACGCTCCAGTTGATTGTTGGCTTCCTGCAAGGCTTCCCGCGCCGCGAGACGGGTGGCGATGACTTTGCGCCGCTCGTTCCAGGCGATCAGCAGAAACGCCACCAGGGCAAACGCCACCGCCACCAGAATCCCCTGATTGATCGCTTCACGCCGCAAATCCTTCAGGGGGGTGAGCAGGGTGAAGTTCCATGGGGTGTCGCTCAGTGGCCGGGTTTGCGAGAGGTAGCTGATGTTCTCTTCATCGGACATCAATTCGCTGTTGGCGGGGAAGGTCAGCTTTTCCTCACCTTCGGCGAGTTTCTCCCGCGCCAGCGGTTGCAGTTCATTCAGCGGAAACCAGTAATACTGCAGGCTACGGGCCAGTTTTTCCTTGGTTTCCTCGCTCAATGGCACAACCGATTTAAGCCGCCGCGCCGGATCGCTGGAGAGAATGATGATGCCGTTCTCGTCGCTGACGAAGGCTTCCAGGCGCGCGCGCTGCCAGCGTTCTTCCATGGCTTCGAGGCGGACCTTGACCACGGCGACGCCGATGATCTTGCCGTGCTCTTCCAGGCCATGAGCCAGGTAATAGCCGGGTTCGCCGCTGGTGCTGCCGATGCCATAGAAACGCCCCGGCTGACCGCGCACGGCGTTCTGGAAATAGGCGCGGAAGGACAGATCCTCACCGAGATAACTGTCGACATCACGCCAGTTGCTGGTGGCCAGTACGCGACCGGTGGTGTCCATCACATAAATGGCCCGACTGCGGCTGCGCCGGTTCAGGCCTTCAAGGTATTCGTTAACCGTCTGCCGGTGTTCCGGTGACGTGTCGGCCAGCAGTTTTGAAACACTGGATTCGAGTTCCAGCAGGCTGGGCAGGTAGGTGTACTTGCTGATCTCGCTCTCGACGGCGCGGGCGTGCAGTTCCAACTGACGCTGGCCATTCTCGCTGAGGCTGCGAATTCCGTAGTGTTCACTGACCCAGAAGCCGATGTAACCCAATCCGATCATCAGGGCGATGACCAGCGGCGGCAGGAACAGATGGCGAATCAAACGGGGTTTCACGGCGAGTGATGGCGGCGCGGCGCGATAGAGAGTGGAGTCGCATTTCATCACAGATGCCTTGGGTCAACCACAACACAAATCTCCAAGACACCACCGACCCAATGTGGGAGCGGGCTTGATCTGGTCCAGTAATTTTGGACATTATTTTCGGTTCTCACGCCGC
>NZ_AZRW02000036.1 GCF_000512695.2 Pseudomonas sp. QTF5
CAGGACGAGAAAAGAGCGGCATAGCTGGACGGTTGACGCGACAACTACCTTGAAAAACGCCGATCCGGTGAAAGTCGAGGTGATCGTGGTCCCAGAAACGGGACCACAGAAGAAAACTTATTTATAGCACTCACATCAAAACTTGATATACCCGTGCCGATCGTCAAGGCTGATGGTTTCGGCTCAGCGGCACCCGCCCCTAGCAGTTCTGCCAGTACCCAACCCAGGTCAATTGCGCCACAGTTAAACCCTGAAACGTCCACCCTTTCAGGGAGCCCGCCCATGCAGCCCAACCGCGAAACCCTGCTTTGCCGCTACCACTACGATCCATTGGATCGACTGGCCGCGAGCACGCCCGCAACGCAAGGAAATTCCCAGCGCTTCTACCAGAAAGAACGACTGGCCACTGAAATTCAGGGTGTGGTGCAGCGTTCGATCATGCAGTACGAAGATCAATTGCTGGCGCAGCAACAGCGCCAGACCGGCACCGTGGAAGCCCGTCTGCTTGCCACTGAGCAGCAGCGTTCGGTGTTGAACCTGCTCGACGCGACTCAACCTCATGCCCTCGCCTACACGCCATATGGCCACCGCCCTCCGGAGAGCGGCTTGCTCAGTCTGCTCGGCTTCAACGGCGAACGGCCGGACCCGGTGACCGGACATTATTTGTTAGGGAATGGGTATCGGGCGTTTAATCCGGTGTTAATGCGGTTTAACAGTCCGGACAGTTGGAGTCCGTTTGGGGTGGGGGGGTTGAATGCGTATGCCTACTGCGAGGGGGATCCGATTAATCGACGCGACCCAACAGGTCACATTTCTTTCGGTGCGATAGCTAGAGTCATGCAGGCAGTATCGAGATTCAAGTCCCTGAGACTTTCCACAGGTGCAGCTTCGACGAACCTGCCAGCATCGAGTAGCACGCACAGCATACTTAGTAGGACACCTGCGATTTCCGGCCCAAGAGTAACCGTAAATCAAAATATGCCGTTCAGTTCTGTCGCCAGCCAACCAAGCCTTCCCCCGACGCAGGCACGCTCAAGCGTGACCACACCGCGACAAATCAACCGTACACATGACTCAGGCAGGATAGGGGCTGCGCAACGAACCAATCAAAGCCTTACGCCGGCTCAATCGCTCCCTTGGACTTTCTCAAAATCTGGTGCGCACTTTGCGAGACGCGGCCTATCTGATGCCGCACAAGGCAAATTTGATATCTTTCAGAATTCTATTAAAAACTCAGGCCAATCCCCTTTTGATGCTGCCATGCTAGCAGGAGATACAAACCTTAAAAAAATCAGAAGCGCTGGTCCAGACACATTTCAAATCCGTCTAAGCCAAAGTGAGCGCGCTATATTTACAATAGAGGAACGCAGAGTAGCAATGCAGCAAGTCGGAGGACATACATGATTGTTGGCGGTTTACGTCATCACTAGCAGCCGGCCGTTACGGTGCTGGGGTACCAGAACAAGCCGAAAGTTGAATGGGTAGATCAATATAAAAAACAGAGGGACGACTTTGTCGCCCCTCTTGCACTGTGACCAGCTTACGCCGCACTAAACAACTTATGCGGATCAATCACAAACTTCTTCGGCACACCCGCATCGAACTCGCCATAACCACGTGGCGCGTCATCCAGGCTGATCACCTCAACCCCGACGATGTCAGCAATCTTGATGCGGTCCCACATGATCGCCTGCATCAGTTGACGGTTGTACTTCATCACTGGCGTCTGGCCCGTGTGGAAGCTGTGGGATTTGGCCCAGCCCAGGCCGAAGCGGATGCTCAGGCTGCCCATTTTCGCAGCTGCGTCCACGGCACCCGGGTCCTCGGTCACATACAGGCCGGGGATGCCGATTTTGCCGGCCACACGAACCACGCCCATCAGGGAGTTGAGCACGGTCGCCGGGGCTTCGTGTTTCACGCCAGCATGGCCGTGGCCGCGGGCTTCGAAACCTACGGCGTCGACGGCGCAATCCACTTCCGGCTCGCCCAACAGCGCAGCGATTTGCTCGTGCAGCGGGGTGTCTGTCGACAGGTCGGCGATTTCGAAACCCTGAGCCTTGGCGTGAGCCAGGCGGATCGGGTTGACGTCGCCGATGATCACCACCGCAGCGCCCAGCAGGCGAGCAGAAGCGGCAGCGGCCAGACCGACCGGACCGGCACCGGCGATGTATACGGTGCTGCCCGGGCCAACGCCGGCAGTCACGGCGCCGTGGTAACCGGTCGGCAGAATGTCGGAGAGGCAGGTCAGGTCGCGGATTTTTTCCATCGCGCGATCGCGATCCGGGAGTTTCAGCAGGTTGAAGTCGGCGTACGGCACCATCGCGTATTCAGCCTGGCCACCGGTCCAGTCACCCATGTCGACATAACCATAGGCACCGCCCGGGCGCGCCGGGTTGACGCTCAGGCAGACACCGGTGTGCATTTCTTTGCAGGAACGGCAGCGCCCGCAAGCTACGTTGAATGGGACAGAGACCAGATCACCGATCTGCAGGTTCTCGACACCGCTGCCCTTCTCGATCACTTCACCGGTGATCTCGTGACCCAGCACCAGACCGGTCTGGGCGGTGGTACGACCACGCACCATGTGCTGATCGGAACCACAGATGTTGGTGGACACTACGCGCAGGATGACGCCGTGCTCGATCTTCCTGCCGCGCGGGTCCTGCATTTTGGGATAGTCGATTTTCTGTACTTCGACTTTGCCATTGCCGAGATACACGACACCACGATTACCAGACATGCTTTCACCTCGCTGTTGTTTTTATGTAGCGGTCGCGTCGCCATGGATCGGCGGCGCGTTGATTGCTCGGGTTATTGCCTGTGTGTCTTGTGTTGTTTGAGAGGACCTCTTCGCGAGCAAGCCCGCTCCCACATTGGATTTAGGGTGTGTCTGAGATCTGTGTCCCGACACAAATTCCTGTGGGAGCGGCGGTGCGACGATTCGACTTGCTCGCGAATGGGTCGCGAAGCGGCCCCAAAAATCTAAAGAACGACCGTTCTGTTCGCGTTCAAAAACACGCGTCGTTCAATGTGATAACCAACGGCCCGCGCCAACGTCAGCCCTTCGATATCCCGCCCTTTGGCGATCAAATCTTCGGGGTAATGACTGTGATCCACAGCCTCCACGCCCTGGGCGATGATCGGGCCTTCGTCCAGGTCGTTGTTGATGTAGTGCGCTGTGGCGCCGACCAGTTTCACGCCCTTGTTGTAGGCCTGGTGATACGGCTTGGCGCCTTTGAAACCCGGCAGCAGGGAGTGGTGGATATTGATCGCCTTGCCATCGAGTTTGCGGCACAGCTCTGGCGACAGGACTTGCATGTAACGGGCAAGAATCACCAGTTCGGCGCCGGACTCTTCGATCACCTGCCAGACCTGGCGCTCCTGCGCCGGCTTGTCGTTCGGGTCCAGCGGGAAATGGTAGTACGGAATCTGATGCCAGTCGGCCAATGGCTTGAGGTCCGGGTGGTTGGAGACCACGGCGACCACGTCCATCGACAACTGGCCGATGCGCTGGCGGTAGAGCAAGTCGTTGAGGCAGTGATCAGCCTTGGAAACCATGATCACCACTTTTGGCCGGTGGTGCGGCGGGGTCAGCTCGAAGACCATTCCGAAGGCGTCACCACGTTCCGCCAACCCTGCGCGGAAAGCTTGCTCGTCGAAGCCATCGGGCTGACGGAATTCCACGCGAATGAAGAAACGGCCCGAGAGCCGGTCATCGAAGGAATGGTGCTCGGTGACGTAGCAGCCCTGCTCGAACAGAAAGCGGGTCACCGCATCCACGGTGCCGAGGACGCTAGGGCAATCGGCGGTCAGAATCCATGTGTCTGGGGCGCGGCTCATAGTGCGGTGACTCCTGTTCGAAAATACCTACGCGACTGCGAAGACCTGTGGCGAGGGAGCTTGCTCCCGCTGGGTTGCGAAGCAACCCCAAAATCAGCAACCGCGTTCCCTCAGAAGGAACGCGGATTCAGGTTTCACGACTGCTTCGCAGCCGAACGGGAGCAAGCTCCCTCGCCACAATTACGCCTGGACGCTTAACCCGTACTCAGCCGACGCATCCTGCAACCACAACCACCAGTAATCCGAGAAGCTGCGGCGGATCAGCAGTTCCCAGGTGTCTTCGGCGGTATGGCGGATCACCAGTTGCGATTTGGCGAACACCGTACCGACAGCCTTGCCCACCGGAAAGTTGTTGGGGTGCACGTCATAGCTGGTGGATTTCATCAGCACCTGACGCACGTTCGGGCCGCTGAGTTCGAGGATCTGCTGGCCGCCGCTGACATTGACGATCTGGATGTGCAGGTCGCCCAGTGCTTCGCGCAGTTTTTTCTCGGCGGCGAATTCTTCGCCAGTCGGCACGATCAGCAGCCATTCATCCGGCCCCATCCATTGCAGGCTGGTTTCACCTTTGATCACCACGGTCAGCGCGGCTGGCAGTTCCAGGCCGAGGGCCTTGTGCACGCCGGCGGCGAATGCCGGGTCGTGGCCATCGCCACGGATCGTCAGGTGACCGAGGAGTTTTTTCTCACGCACGATCACGCCGGCGTTCTTGCGACCCTTGCCCACCAGGCTGGCGAGGTCGGCGTGATGCAGCGACGACTCGGCCTTGGCCCCGGTGGTTGGGCGTTGTTGGTAAACATTGGCTGCGGTCATAAAGCACCTGTCTTGAATTCTGTTGGTTCCGGCCCTTGTGGTGGCTGCTCTGTCGCCTTCGCGAGCAAGCCCGCTCCCACATTCGACCGCGTTCCCCTGTGGGAGCGGGCTTGCTCGCGAATCAGACGACTCGGTGCAACTGCCCGCCCACAGGACCCGAGGCCATTACACGTTCTGGCGATCGCCTTTCGGATCGAAGAACACCGAAGAAACGATTTCCGCCTCGATCACGCTGCCGTCGGCCAGCGGTGCGAACACCCGCTCACCCATGCGCTTCAGGCCGCCCTTGACCACACCCATGGCAAACGAATAGCCGAGGGAGTTGTGCAGGTAGCTGGAAGTCACGTGACCGACCATGGTCATCGGGATGGTTTGCTTGGTGTTGAACACCAGTTGCGCACCTTCCGGCAGCCATTTGGTCGGATCGATCGGCTTCAGACCGACCAGCTGTTTGCGCTGATCACGCACGCAGTCTTCGCGGTTCATGCCACGCCAGCCGATCCACGAGAACGGTTTGGTGCGACCGACACACCAGCCCATGTTCAGGTCGTCCGGGGTCATCGAGCTGTCAGTGTCCTGGCCAACGATGATGAAGCCCTTCTCGGCCCGCAGTACGTGCATGGTTTCAGTGCCATATGGCGTCAGGTTGTACTGCTTGCCGGCCTCGACGATTTTCTCGAGCACGCCCATGGCGTAGTCGGCCTGCACGTTGACTTCGTACGACAGCTCACCGGTAAACGAAATCCGGAACACCCGCGCCGGTACGCCGCCGACCAGAGCTTCTTTCCAGGTCATGAACGGGAAGGCTTCGTTGCTCAGGTCGATGTCGGTGACTTCGCTGAGCAGCTTGCGACTGTTCGGCCCAGACAGGGTCATGGTTGCCCAGTGATCCGTCACGGAAGTGAAGTACACCTTCAGGTCTGGCCATTCGGTCTGATGGTAGATTTCCAGCCATTGCAGCACGCGTGCAGCGCCGCCGGTGGTGGTGGTCATCACGAAATGGTTGTCAGCCAGGCATGCGGTCACGCCGTCGTCGAACACCATGCCGTCTTCTTTACACATCAGACCGTAGCGGGCCTTGCCCACGTCGAGCTTGGTCCAGGCGTTGGTGTAGATGCGGTTCAGGAACTCGCGCGTGTCCGGGCCCTGGATGTCGATCTTGCCCAGGGTCGAAGCGTCCAGCAGGCCGACGCTGTCGCGCACAGCTTTGCATTCACGCTTCACAGCGGCGTGCAGGTCTTCACCGTTTTTCGGGAAGTACCATGGACGTTTCCACTGACCGACGTCTTCGAACTCGGCGCCGTTCTTCACGTGCCAGTGATGCAACGCGGTGAAACGAACCGGCTCGAAGATGTGCCCACAGTGACGACCGGCTATAGCGCCGAAGGTCACCGGCGTGTAGTTCGGGCGGAACATGGTGGTACCCATCTGCGGGATGGTCACGTTCAGCGAACGGGCGGCAATGGCCAGACCGTTGACGTTACCAAGCTTGCCCTGATCGGTGCCGAAGCCCAGTGCGGTGTAGCGTTTGACGTGCTCGACCGACTCGAAGCCTTCGCGGGTCGCCAGTTCGATGGCGGCAGCGGTGACGTCGTTTTGCAGGTCGACGAATTGCTTCGGCGCCCGTGCGGTGGCTTTTTCGTGAGGCACCTGGAACAGCGCCAGCGTCGGCTCTTCCAGACGGCTCAGGGCTTTCGGCAAGGTCGCTTCAACCCCGCTGAAACCAGCTTCGCTGGCGGCGCGAGCGCCCCCTTCAAAACCGTCGGCCAGCGAATCGCCGAGACCATAGACGCCGTTGATGCCACCAACGCACACGCGTTTCTGCGGTGCTTCGCCCGGTACGAAACCGAGGATGTCTTCACGCCAGATCGGCTTGCCGCCCAAGTGCGACGCCAAGTGAACCACCGGGCTGTAACCGCCGGAACTGGCGACCAGGTCGCAATCGAGCCACTCGCCCGGGCTGGTCACGGTGTGCGCTTTTACGTCAATGGCTGCAACGCGAACGGCGGTGACGTGCTTGCTGCCACGGGCTTCGATCACGGCGCTGCCGGTCAGGATGCGAATGCCTTTGGCGCGGGCCTCTTCCACCAACGCACCGCGAGGGTTGCTGCGGGCATCGGCGATCGCCACCACTTGCAGACTGGCATCGAGCCAATCCAGCGCTACGCGGTAAGCGTGATCGTTGTTGGTCGACAGCACCAGTTTCTTACCGGGTGCCACGCCGTAACGACGCACGTAAGTCGACACAGCGCCGGCGAGCATGTTGCCCGGCACGTCGTTGTTGCCGTAAACCAGTGGACGTTCGCAAGCGCCTGTGGCCAGCACCACACGCTTGGCGCGAACCCGGTGGACGCGCTGACGCACCTGGCCAATCGGTGCGCGGTCGCCGAGGTGATCGGTGAGGCGCTCGTGAATGGTCAGGAAGTTATGGTCGTGGTAACCGTTGACCGTGGCGCGCGGCAACAGCAGCACGTCCGGGGTGTTTTTCAGCTCAGCGATAACGCTGGCGACCCATTCCACGGCTGGCTTGCCGTCAAGGCTTTCGCGGGAGTCGAGCAAGCTGCCGCCGAACTCTTCCTGCTCATCGGCCAGGATCACACGCGCACCGCTACGGGCAGCCGCCAGTGCAGCCGCCAGACCCGCAGGGCCAGCGCCGACGATCAGCACGTCGCAATGCTGGTTCATGTAGTCGTAAGTGTCCGGATCGTTCTCGGTCGGCGAACGGCCAAGGCCAGCGGCCTTACGAATGTACTTCTCGTAAGTCATCCAGAACGATTGCGGGTACATGAAAGTTTTGTAGTAGAAGCCCGGCGGCATCAGCTTGCCGCCGACCTTGCCGAGAATCCCCATCATGTCGTTGTTCACGCTCGGCCAACCGTTGGTGCTGGTGGCGACTAGGCCTTGATACAGCGCTTGTTGCGTGGCGCGCACGTTCGGGATCTGCGTGGCTTCGGTCGCACCGATCTGCAGCACAGCGTTCGGCTCTTCGGCACCGGCGGCGAAGATGCCGCGCGGGCGCGAGTACTTGAAGCTGCGGCCGATGATGTCGACACCGTTGGCCAGCAAGGCTGCGGCCAGCGAGTCACCTTCAAAGCCTTTGTAGACCTGGCCGTTGAAGGTGAAGCTCAACACTTTGTTGCGGTCGATCCGTCCACCGTTGGACAGGCGATTGATCTGGCTCATACCTTCTCTCCCAGAGCCGTGGCGGCCGCTTTCGGGCTATCGGTCTTGTCGGTGAACTGCGGCTTGGTGCCGATCTTGTAGGTTTCGAGAATCTCGTAGGTCACGGTGTCACGGGTGACGTTGAAATACTGACGGCAACCGGCGACGTGATCCCACAGTTCGTGGTGCAGACCGCGAGGGTTGTCGCGGAAGAACATGTAGTCGCCCCACTCCTCGTCGGTGCAGCTGTTCGGATCCAGTGGACGCGGGATGTGCGCCTGGCCGGATGCGTGGAATTCCTCTTCGGAGCGCAACTCGCCGCAGTGAGGACAGAAGATATGCAACATGGGGATTTCTCCTGTTAGTGGGCAACCGCAGCAGCGCCGTGTTCGTCGATCAACGCACCGTTGTGGAAACGGTCGATGGAGAAAGGTGCGGCCAATGGGTGCATTTCACCCTTGGCCAGGCTTGCGGCAAATACGTTGCCCGAGCCAGGTGTTGCCTTGAAGCCGCCGGTGCCCCAACCGCAGTTGAAGAACATGTTCGGTACCGGCGTTTTCGAAATGATCGGGCACGCATCCGGCGTGGTGTCGACGATGCCGCCCCACTGACGGTTCATGCGTACGCGCGACAGCACCGGGAACATCTCGACGATGGCCTGAATGGTGTGCTCGATCACCGGGTACGAACCACGCTGGCCGTAGCCGTTGTAGCCGTCGATACCGGCGCCGATCACCAGGTCGCCCTTGTCGGACTGGCTGATGTAACCGTGTACGGCGTTGGACATGATCACGCTGTCGATAATCGGCTTGATCGGCTCGGACACCAGCGCTTGCAGCGGGTGCGATTCGATCGGCAGGCGGAAACCGGCGAGTTTGGCCATGTGCCCGGAGTTACCGGCGGTGACCACACCGACGCGCTTGGCGCCGATGAAACCCTTGTTGGTTTCAACACCGATGCACACGCCGTTTTCCTTGCGGAAACCGATCACTTCGGTCTGTTGAATCAGGTCCACGCCCAAGGCATCGGCGGCACGGGCAAAGCCCCACGCCACGGCATCGTGACGGGCCACGCCGCCGCGACGCTGGACGGTTGCGCCCATCACCGGGTAGCGAGTGTTTTTCGAGCAGTCGAGGTACGGAATCTCGTCGGCAACCTGTTTGGCATCGAGCAGTTCGCCGTCCACGCCGTTGAGGCGATTGGCGCTGACCCGACGCTCGGAATCACGAATGTCTTGAAGCGTGTGGCACAAGTTGTAAACGCCACGCTGGGAGAACATCACGTTGTAGTTCAGGTCCTGAGACAGGCCTTCCCACAGCTTCATCGCGTGTTCGTACAGGTGCGCCGACTCGTCCCACAGGTAGTTGGAGCGAACGATGGTGGTGTTGCGCGCGGTGTTACCGCCGCCCAGCCAGCCTTTCTCGACCACGGCCACGTTAGTGATGCCGTGTTCCTTGGCCAGGTAGTAAGCGGTCGCCAGACCATGCCCGCCACCGCCGACGATGACCACGTCATAGACCTTTTTAGGAGTCGGCGTGCGCCACATCTTCTGCCAGTTTTCGTGATGGCTGAGGGAGTGTTTGAAGAGGCCGAAGCCCGAATAGCGTTGCATAGTCATTTACTCCAAAACCGCGCTCAGCGATAAACCGGGAAGTCCGCGCACAGGGCCGCCACTTGCTGCGCGACATTGGCCTCGACATCGGCGTCGCCGAGGTTGTCGAGGATGTCGCAGATCCAGCCGGCCAGCGTGACGCACTGGGTAACCTTGAAGCCGCGAGTGGTCACCGCCGGGGTGCCAATACGCAGGCCGGAAGTCACGAACGGCGACTGTGGATCATTCGGGACAGCGTTCTTGTTCACGGTGATGTGGGCGCGACCGAGTGCTGCGTCCGCCTCTTTACCGGTGAGGCCCTGACGGATCAGGCTGACCAGGAACAGGTGGTTATCGGTGCCGCCGGACACTACATCGTAGCCGCGTTTGATAAATACGCCGGCCATGGCCTGGGCGTTTTCGATCACTTGTTGCTGGTAAACCTTGAAGCCAGGCTCCAACGCTTCCTTGAAGCACACCGCCTTACCGGCGATCACGTGCATCAGCGGGCCGCCCTGGGCACCCGGGAACACTGCTGCGTTGAGCTTCTTCTCGATTTCTTCGTTGGACTTGCACAGGATCAGGCCGCCACGAGGACCGCGCAGGGTCTTGTGGGTGGTGGTGGTGACCACGTCGGCGTAAGGCAGCGGGTTCGGGTACAGGCCGGCAGCGACCAGACCGGCAACGTGGGCCATGTCGACGAACAGCAGCGCACCGACCTTGTCGGCGATCTGGCGGAAGCGCGGGAAGTCGAGGGTCTTGGAGTAGGCCGAGAAGCCGGCAACGATCATTTTTGGCTTGCATTCGACGGCCAGGCGCTCGACTTCGTCGTAATCGATCAGCCCGGTCTTGGTGTCGATGCCGTACTGCACGGCGTTGTACAGCTTGCCCGAGGACGACACTTTGGCGCCGTGGGTCAAGTGGCCACCATGGGCCAGGCTCATGCCGAGGATGGTGTCGCCGGCTTGCAGCAGGGCCAGGTACACGGCGCTGTTGGCCGAGGAACCGGAGTGCGGCTGGACGTTGGCGTAATCGGCGCCGAACAGTTGCTTGGCGCGCTCGATGGCCAGGGCTTCGACCTTGTCGACGTGCTCGCAGCCACCGTAGTAACGCTTGCCCGGATAACCTTCGGCATATTTGTTGGTCAGGCCGCTGCCTTGCGCTTCCATCACGCGCTTGCTGGTGTAGTTTTCCGACGCGATCAGCTCGATGTGATCTTCCTGACGTTGCTCCTCGGCATTCATCGCCGCCAGCAGTGCATCGTCGTAACCCTGGATCTGGTCTTGCTTGCTGAACATCGCGTCTCTCCCAGCGGCATCTATGCGCCATTCGTCTCGGTAAGGCACTCGCGTTACGGCAGTGCCCTTTGGATGCGATGGTATGACCGGCGCAGACAGGTCAAATGCCTATGGACGCCACGCAAAGGTGCGTTTACGACATGGGCCGAAAAGCCTGACGGAACACTGTCCTTGAAGTAGCCAGGATCCCCTGTGGGAGCGGCGGTGCGACGATTCGACTTGCTCGCGAATGCGGTGTGTCATCCACCACTGATGCTGACTGACCTGACGCATTCGCGAGCAAGCCCGCTCCCACAGGGGTTAGGCGATTGTCTGTCGCACTGCGAGCAACAACAGAAAATGCAGCGGATACAACGCATACGCCCAACGGCGCATCGGCGGCGGCTTGAGACGCCAGGCATGTCGCAACAAGGCCAGCCCCAGCAATGGCGCGATCAGACAAGTAGCTATGCCGAAAGTGGCGACACTGTTGCCGAACCGGGCGGAGGCATACAGCACTTGCCACTGATTGGCCGCCAGGCAGACCAGCCCCGGCAGCAGGCTGAAATACCAGGGACGCCTGATCACCAGCAACATCGCCAACGGCAACAGGACGCCGAAGAAACCGAACATCAATCGCTCAGGGAACAGTGCTGCCAGTAACAAGGCACCGGCCGCCAATAGTCGCGATTGAAGCATCTGGCTCTGCCAGCCAAGGGCGACCAACAGCCCCAAAACCAACGTGGGCAGCACGTTTAAGGTGTTGGGATCAGGAATGTACATCCGATAAGGAATTTCGCTCAGAGCGCTAAACAGCAACAACCAACCGAGGTAGCGCCACTGGCCGTCGGTCGTTACTGCACGGGCTCGCGACAGGTTCGCCGCCATCGCCAAACAGAACCACGGGAATGCCAATCTACCCGGTACATACAGAAAATCGATGAAGTAACCGACATATCGCAGGTGATCGAGCACCATGCAGAGCAGCGCCAGCCACTTGAGCAGATCCAGTGAACCGTCCCTCTGAGTCATGTGCATAATTGCCCAAGGCGTTTGTATTTTTCTGACAGACTCACCCCGTGTGCTCCCCGGACGATCTTCGGTAAAGTGCGCACCATCATTGACCAACGAAGCGCCACAAGCGCCTCGATCACGGAAGCAGGCCATGACCGACAAGAGCCAACAATTCGCCAGCGACAACTATTCCGGTATCTGCCCTGAAGCCTGGGCTGCCATGGAACAGGCCAACCACGGCCACCAGCGCGCTTACGGCGACGATGAGTGGACCGCACGCGCCTCGGATCAATTCCGCAAACTGTTCGAAACCGACTGCGAAGTGTTTTTCGCCTTCAACGGCACCGCGGCCAACTCATTGGCCCTATCGTCACTGTGCCAGAGTTACCACAGCGTGATCTGCTCGGAAACCGCCCACGTCGAAACCGACGAATGCGGCGCACCGGAATTCTTCTCCAACGGTTCCAAGCTGCTCATCGCCCGTACTGAAAACGGCAAGCTGACCCCGGAATCGATCCGCGAAATCGCCCTCAAGCGCCAGGACATCCACTACCCCAAACCTCGCGTCGTGACCCTGACCCAGGCCACCGAAGTCGGCAGCGTGTACACCCCGGAAGAAATCCGCGCCATCAGCGTCACCTGTAAAGAACTGGGCCTGAACCTGCACATGGACGGCGCACGCTTCTCCAACGCTTGCGCATTTCTTGGCTGCTCGCCAGCGGACCTGACCTGGAAGGCCGGCGTTGACGTGTTGTGCTTCGGCGGCACGAAAAACGGCATGGCGGTGGGCGAAGCGATTCTGTTCTTCAACCACAAACTGGCTGAAGACTTCGACTACCGCTGCAAGCAGGCCGGGCAACTGGCCTCGAAAATGCGCTTCCTCTCGGCTCCCTGGGTCGGGATTCTGGAAAACGACGCCTGGCTCAAATACGCCCGCCACGCCAACAGCTGCGCGCAATTGCTGGCTGAACTGGTCAGCGATATTCCTGGCGTGGAATTGATGTTCCCGGTGCAAGCCAACGGCGTGTTCCTGCAACTCTCGGAACCGGCGATTGCTGCTCTGACGGCCAAGGGCTGGCGCTTCTACACCTTCATCGGCAACGGCGGCGCACGGTTCATGTGCTCGTGGGACACCGAAGAAGAACGCGTGCGGGAATTGGCGGCGGATATTCGCGAAGTCATGGCAGCCTGACGCCCCCACCAAGCTGATTGTTCCCACGCTCTGCGTGGGAACAATCAGTTTCGGGGAGTTGGTCTACATTGACTGACGAGCCGTTTCGATCCGCTCAGATAATAACAATCAGGAGCGTACGCATGTCATTACAAGGCAAAACCCTGTTCATCACCGGCGCCAGCCGTGGCATTGGGCGTGAGATTGCGCTACGGGCAGCAAAGGATGGGGCCAACATCGTGATTGCCGCCAAAAGCGCTGCCCCTCACCCCAAACTGCCTGGCACGATTTTCAGCGTGGCGGCGGAAGTCGAAGCTGCGGGCGGCAAGGCGCTGGCCTTGCAGGTGGATGTGCGTGATGAAATTGCCGTGCGTCAGGCCATGGACGACGCCTCTGAGCATTTCGGCGGCATTGATGCACTGATCAACAATGCCGGGGCGATCAAGCTGACCGGCGTGCAACACATCGAACTCAAGCGCTTCGACCTGATGCATCAGATCAACACCCGTGCCGTGCTGCTGTGCAGCCAGGCAGCCCTGCCCTATCTGAAGAAGTCCGGCGGACACATCCTCAACCTGTCCCCGCCGCTGAACCTGGCCACCAAGTGGTTCGCCCAGTACAGCCCTTACACAGTGACCAAGTACGGGATGAGCATGCTCACCCTGGGTATGAGCGAGGAATTCGCCTCCTACAACATCAGCGTCAATTCCCTGTGGCCGCAGACCATGATCGCCACTGCCGCCATCGAGTTTCAGCTGGGGTCACGCGAGTCGTTCAAGCATGCGCGTTCGCCGGCGATTATGGCGGATGCTGCTTACGCGATTCTGAGCAGCAGTGATCGCAACATTACCGGGCGCTTACTGATAGATGAAGAGGTCTTGAGAGAACACGGGGTAACGGAATTTGAGCACTATCGGTTCGCTCCTGATTCAACCGAGACGCTGATGCCGGATCTGTTTATCGACTGACGCTGTCCCCCGCGAAAACGCCGATCCTGTCCTACGGGTGGGATCGGCGCAGATGTTCTCAAATTGTTTCAATCGCTGCTTTTCAGAAACGGACTACTCCAGGGACTACATAAACCCGGGAAGTCCTCGCCCTAGACTGCCGAATCCTATTTCAAACAAGGAAGGGCAGCGATGGCGAATCCCGGCTACATGACGATCACTGGCAAGACTCAAGGCCTGATTTCAGCGGGGTGCTCGACCCCAGAGTCGGTTGGCAACAAGTATCAGGCGGCGCACACCGATGAAATCATGGTGCTCGCCTACAGCCACAACCTAACCAACGATGGCAACCTCGGCAAGCCCACCCACTTTCCGGAACCAGTCACGACTCTTGATGTTGAAGAAGCACGGCGCGATCCCCGAATCGGTCAAACGGACGCCGCTGTCGATGCTCACGCAAGTGGCGCCACAACCCGACCCGGAGCGCCTGTTGCGGGCCGTGCATGCGCAGAATCTCAAAGCCCTGAACACGAGTGTCAAAAACACCACTCACGCCCCTCGTCCAGCGTCCCGCGTTCCCGGTTTTTTCCCTCAGGAACGCTGGCCGGTGGAGGTTCCAGCACCAGAGGAGCCGGGGTTTTACATCGTTCCCAAAAGCATTTCAGCCGAGAAACTAGAGGCCCAACTGTTCCCGTCTCCCAACCCCAGCGTCCTCACCAAATTCAGAACTTTGAATCCGAACCTGGATCTGGTTAAAGCCGGATCGATGATTGTCCTGAGTGCCCCGAACAATCAGCAATGTACTTATGAAGAATCGCTGCTGATGCAAACCGCTCAAATCGTCAGCGCGGTGCTGGAGCCATTGACGGTGGAGGAAGCGGATTTTATGGCGCAGCACTATGGCGTTATTCAGACCGCGCTCTCGGATGAATCGAAAGTGATTGGCGTCACCACAGCCATAGCGGCCAATCATCTGGATGGCGTAAAAACCATTCTGAAAGACATTGAGAACCTGCATACCAATACCCTCGAGGCAAATGGCAGCCTGAATTCAAAGAAATTCAAAAAACAGCGTGCCCGCCTGCTCAAAAATCTGGACGGCCAACTCACCAAGTTAACCAAAAAAACCATCGGCCTCCCTGATTATCCAAACCTTAAAACCGCCCTTGGCATTGATCACCCTCACCTTGTGCACCGCTGGAGAAAAGCCGGCGGCATCGGCCAGATTCCCGGTTATGCCACTCATATTCAGGCCGTTACCAAAGCATCGCAATACGTCAAATATGGCGGTTGGATTGGCACAGCTGTGGGAGGTAGCGCATCAGCCATGAAGGTTGAGGATGTTTGCAGAAATGGAAGTACCGAGGCGTGTCAAAAAGTGAAGTTCACTGAGACCGGAAGCTTTCTGGGCGGAGTGGGTGGGGGAGCTTTAACCGGTGCAATCTTGACTGCGCCAATGGTGGCGACAATTTGCGTGGGAATAGGCGTGCCGACAGGGGGGCTTGGCACCGTGATTTGCGGTGCAATAGTGGCGGGAACTGGATCTTACGCAGGAGGCATTATTGGCGAAAAGGGTGGTGAAGAATTCGCAGAGATAATTTATGAGGTTGTTAAATGACCCTTCGCACGTCAGAAATTATATTTTTATTGGTTGGTATTGTAGATTTCGCAGGTGTCTTCATCCTGCTTGGAGTTATGTTATACGTCGCCAAAACAAAAACCGAAACAATATTAAACCACCTGAGAAACAGTTCAATTTCCAGCCGAATTATAATGCTGTGGCACGGAGGACCATGGGGGCGAATCTACATGATGAGCGAAGTTTTCGGCATCATGAGAAATCCCGAATATTACATTAAAGCCGGAACGCTCAGCGCAGAAGACATGAAAACATTCCCGCGCAAACTCAGACAAAACTTAATCACCCTACATAAACTCTCCCTTATATTCTGGGCTGTAATGATGTGCCTGGGTTTAGTCGCTTGGTTAGACCTTGTTTAATACCGCGACTGATGAGTCATGGCGGATGGATATATCGGCGAAAAAAGTGGCGAGCACGCCGCAGAGTGGATCTACGAGAGAATCAAATGAGCCTTAGCATTGCAAAAGATATATTGATGATTACTGTCACCATTAGCTTCGCGGGACTCATAATAGTTAATGCAGTTTCGCTATACATCGCAAAAACAAAAATAGAAATTATATTAAACAGCCTTCAAAACAGCTCCATCGCCTCATCCCTGCTAATGCTATGGCACGGAGGTTTTTGGGGGCGAATATATATGATGGGAGAAGTTTTCGGCATTCTCAAAAGTCCCGCAATCTACATTTACCAAGGAAAGTTAAGTGCAAAAGATATCAAGAATTTCCCTCCCAACCTAAAACGCACACTACTTACACTACATAAATATCAGAAGATTTTCGGCTTTATATTCATGGACTTTGGCTTACTCGTCACATTTGAACTAATTTAAAAAGCAACTATTAACCCCCATTCGATCTCCCACGTGGGGAGATCGGCCCATGCCCGCAAACTGTACTCAGAATTCGATCCGCACATCCCCCTTCGGCACGCTGCAGCACGACAGGATGTAACCCTCGGCTTCGTCTTCTTCGGTAATCCCGCCGTTGTGTTCCATGTCGACTTCACCACCGAGTTTCATCACCTTGCAGGTCCCGCAGATCCCCATCCCACAGGCTTTCGGAATCAGCAAGCCAAGCTTGGCCGCCGCCGCATGCACAGTCTCGCCCGGGGCCACGCGAATGCTCTTGCCGGATGCGGTGAATTCCACCTGATGCAGGTCCGCCACGTCGATGTCCGGTGCGTCTGCTGCGATTTCGGCTTGCTCCACCGCATCGGCACGGGCTTCCGCTGGTGTCGCACCGAAGGATTCTTCGTGATAACGCGTCATGTCGAAGCCAGCCGCCTCGAGCATGCGCTTGACCGCGTTCATGTACGGGGTCGGGCCGCAGCAGAAGACTTCACGCTCAAGGAAGTCCGGCGCCATCAGTTCGAGCATCTTGTGGTTCAGGTACCCGCGATAACCGGCCCACGGCTCACCCAGACCATGTTTCTCACAGATCAGGTGCAAGCTGAAGTTGTCGATCCGCGACGCCATGTGTTCCAGCTCGCGGTGATAAATGATGTCTTTGGGCGAACGGGCGCTGTGGATAAACACCATGTCGACGTTGCCGTTAGTGTCGTAGAACCAGCGGGCCATGGACATGACCGGGGTGATGCCGACACCGCCGCTGAGGTAGAGCACTCTCGGCGCGGTGAAGTCCATGGCGTTGAACAGCCCGACCGGCCCGTGCACCGCCAGCTCCTGGCCTTCATGTAGAGTGTCGTGCAGCCAGTTGGACACCTTGCCACCGGGCACACGTTTGATGGTCACCGAAAAGCTGTACGGCACCGACGGTGAGCTGGAAATGGTGTAGGAGCGCATGATCGGCACGCCGTCGATCTCCAGCTCCAGGGTGACGAATTGCCCGGGTTTGAAAAAGAACAGAATCGGCTGGTCGGCCATGAAGCAGAAGGTACGCACATCCCAGGTTTCCTGGATGACTTTGACGCAACGGACAATATGTCGACCATTGGCCCAGGTCTGGGTGGTTACCGGGTTCAGGAAGCTGTTGGACATGCTGATCTCCACGGCCGACTGTCGGCCTTCATGTTGGCGATTCTGCGTATAGCGCAGCCCCTCCATTTACCTATCTGCGACATTCACATACTTATCGCGACCAGCCCCCAATTACCGGGGGTTGCGCGTCGGGAACAGATTGGGCCATGTCGCCCATGGATAAGGTTCCGGGCAACGGCGGCCCCACACTCGCCTCAACAGATAACTGCTGTTTTTTGTCTTGCGTCGCACAACCGTAGCCACTATTCGCCGGCCACACAGAATGGCCTTGAGGATTAAATGATGGACGTCACCACTACCCTGAGCCTGGGCGATCCGCTGGAACCCGCACGCAAGGCCACCGCGCAGATGCTGCAAGAGCGCGAGCGTACTTTTTCGCTGCCGCAGCCGTTTTACTCTGACGAGCGGCTGTTTGATATCGACATGCAGGAAATCTTTCAGAAAGAGTGGTTGATCGCCGGCATGACCTGCGAAATCCCGACAAAGGGCAACTACCTGACCCTGCAGGTCGGCAAAAACCCGATCATCGTGATCCGCGGCGCAGACGGCGTGGTCCATGCGTTCCACAACGTCTGCCGCCACCGTGGTTCACGGCTGTGCACCAGTGAAAAAGGCAAAGTCGCCAAACTGGTCTGCCACTACCACCAGTGGACGTATGAGCTGGACGGTCGCCTGCTGTTCGCCGGCACCGAAATGGGCGCCGACTTCGACATGAAGCAGTACGGCCTCAAACCGGTGAATGTGAAAACCGCTGGCGGTTACATCTTCATCAGCCTGTCGGAGAACCCGCCAGCCATTGATGACTTCCTGTCGACGCTGAACCATTACATGGAACCGTACGACATGGAGAACACCAAGGTGGCGATCCAGACCACCTTGTTCGAAAAAGCCAACTGGAAACTGGTGCTGGAAAACAACCGCGAGTGCTACCACTGCAACGCGTCGCACCCGGAACTGTTGAAAACCCTGCTGGAATGGGACGACGTCACCGACCCGCGTGCCGACCAGGCCTTCAAGGACCACGTCGCTGCTTCGGCCGCGGCCTGGGAAGCCGAGAAGATCCCTTACGCCCATGCCAGTTTCGGCCTGCGTAACCGCATCGTGCGCATGCCGCTGCTCAAGGGCACCGTGTCGATGACGATCGACGGCAAGCAAGGCTGCAAAAAACTCATGGGCCGGATCCAGAACCCGGACCTGGGTTCGATGCGCATCCTGCACCTGCCGCACTCGTGGAACCACTGCATGGGCGACCACATCATCGTGTTCACCGTGTGGCCGATCAGCGCTCAGGAAACCATGGTCACCACCAAGTGGATCGTCCACAAGGACGCGGTCGAAGGCGTGGACTACGACGTGGAGCGCATGCGCCAGGTCTGGGATGCGACCAACGATCAGGACCGTCGCCTGGCCGAAGAAAACCAGCGCGGGATCAACTCCACCGCGTACCAGCCAGGGCCTTACTCCAAGACCTATGAGTTCGGCGTGGTGAACTTTGTGGATTGGTACAGCGAGCGGTTGCTGAACAACCTTGGGGCCGAGCCTGCGCCGTATCTCAAAGGGGTGCCGGTACAAGGCTAAGATCAAGAGCTTCGCGAGCAAGCCCGCTCCCACATTGGTTCGGTGGCGTACACAAAATTTGTGAACGACTCGATCAACTAGATGTGGGAGCGGGCTTGCTCGCGAAAGCGGTCGCACATTCACCCAATCAACTCGAAGACCACCGCACCGACCCATCCTCCCCAATAAACTCCTCGACGATGTTCTCCCCCACCAGCCGCACCTTCACATAACCATTCAGCACCCGTAACGGGTACGCCTCATCCCGCGCATTTTTGGTTTCCGACCACAACACCCGCGCATGCCCGTCCAACTCGCTGGCATTGCCATAGGGAATCGCCCCGTGCCCGGCGCAACGCGCATGCAACCCGCCTTGAGCGGCGTAGCAGATACCGTTGTGCAAATGCCCCCAATACCAGTAATCCGGCTCGCGGCCCAAGGCATCGCAGACGGGTTGATACAGCGCGGTCTTGTTGTGCCCGGAAATGTCGAAGCCCTGGTGATGACTGAGCACCATGATCTTCTTGCGTTGGGGCAGGCTTTTCATCCAGTCGATCTGCGGTTGGTTCAGGGTGCCATCCATGTACAGGTTCATGGCGTCCGAGGCATACGCCGTGTCGAGGCCGATCACCAGCCAATCGTCGTTGTACAGCGCGAAGTAACTGGTGCCCTGCTGCGCCGGAAAACGCTTGGCCAGTTCCTTGAAATAGCCGTGGGCGCCGCTGTACATCTCGTGGTTGGAATTGAGAGTGAAAGAGCCTTGCGTGCCCATCGGCCAGCCGGCCATGTCCACGTCTTCCTGGGAATGGGTGCCGGCGTAATACACATCCCCCAGGTGAATGGTGAAATTGGCCCGGGCCAGTTGCATCTGATTCGCCACCGCCACCGCCGGGGCATGGCTGTCGAACGGTCCGGTGCCCCAGTCGCCGGCGATCGCCAGGGTCACGTTGCGATCCATTTTCACTAATGCCGGGTCAGTGGCGAACGGCGCGTGATGCCGCAGGTTTTCGATCCACTTGAGCAGCGCCTCGCTCCACAACAGATCCAGCAGCTCCCATTTGCGACAACCGAGCAGACTGCCGTCCTTCAGCACCCGGGTTTGTAGCTCGTCCACCGATTGCGGCAACGGGCTGGCATTGCCGATACGCAGGATCGACAAGCCATGGGCCAACTCCCACGGCACGCCCGGCTGATCGTCCGGCAAATCGCCGTGTTTGAGCACGTACTGCGCCTGATCGTGGCCGCGTTTGAGCAGCGCAATGATGGCTTCGAACTCCTGAGGTTCGAGCTCGCTGACGAGCTTCATCCAGGCCATTTCCACGCGCGTGAGCAAACCATGCAGCCGCACTTTGACCTTGTCGTACTCGTGTTCCCAATGACTGACCAATGACATGTCGTGTTCCTCCATCCGTAGTGGAATTACAGGGTTTTCATGAACTCGATGAGCGCCCGCTTATCGAGTTCCGACAGTTGGGTGCCGTACAGATGGCCGCCGTTGTGGTTGCCCTCCAGGCGAGTGTCGTATTTGAAGTCCGCCGAGGCCTTCATCTGCTGGCCACTGGTGACGAAGCCGACCTTGTCCTGGTCGTACACATCGGAGCCGGTAAAGAACACCAGCGGCCTCTTTTCCGGTGGCTGCAACAAATCCCACAGAGTCGGCACCGAACCGTTGTGCAAGTACGGCGCGCGCAACCAGACGCCGTCGGTGGGCGTGTTGCTGTAGCTCTGGGTCTTGCGATAGGCGCCAAAGTCGAACGGCGATTTCTTGAAGCCATGGAAAGCCGTCACCAAACCTGTGGTGAACGAGTTCAGCCGATGGGGATCGGTGCCCAGTTCATCAATGCTGGTGGTGACCTGACCGGTGTCGGTGCGGCCAAAATCGTGGCAACTGGCGCAGTTGTTTTCCCAGACCGGTTTACCCCGTGCGACTTTGGCCTGATCCAGCGCGAACGGCCATGCCGGCGCCTTGTGGCCCAGCAGCCAGTTGGTCACCCGGTTGAAGCTGGCCGGCAGCACCGACTCCGGTGTCGCGCCCACGGCCATGGCCGCCGCGTAGTTGCGCTCGTGGATGTCGTTGTTGTTGCCGTCCCAGTGCAGGTAAAGCGACTCCCGAGGTTTCTGGTTCCAGACTTGCGGCAAATCTACGGTGCCGATGGTCGAGTCATCCGGGAAGCCGAACACCACCATTTTCGTCGGGTTGAAGGTGTCGGTGCGTCCCGGCCCTTGCGGTGCGCGCAGGCGTTGCCAGGCATAGGCCTGCTTCTGCTTGACCAGCGCGCTCGTGGCCATCGGAATGATCACGTAGCGGTTGTACAAGCGCTCGAAAAACCCGAGCTGGAACTTACTGTTGATCGCCGTCATCACCGCGCCAGGGGTGAATGTCGGATCGCTGGCGCAATTGTAGGCGAACCACTGGAAGGCCTGCAGTTGCAGGGTATTGGCCGGCGCGGTGGCCACCGGGATGGCGACGTCGCTGGTATTGGCCCGGTAGGAACCGGTGTGACACAGGGCACAGTTGGGCTCCACGGTCGGGTAGCCGATCTGCCGCTTGGCCATGCCGATCGGCAGGTCCTTGCCGTTCTCGTAAAGAAAACCAAAGACTTCGTAGCCGCCGGGTTTCGGCAGTTTATCCGGGCACATCTGCGGCAATACGGCGAACAGGTAATAGGGAATCCGCGCCTCGATGCCCAGGCCGATGGCGCCGTATTTGTAGTGGTCCTCATCGGAGGCGTATTGCTCTGCCGGAACCACCCGCAGCATCTGGTACCAGGTTTCGTAGCCGATAAACCCCAACGCCAGTACCACGACCAGCGTGGCGACTTTGAAACTGTGCTGCTGCCAGCGTCGCGCCCACGCTGCGCGCCACTCATGCCAGCCGTCGCGAAGCAACGCCAAGGGCCGACTGGCCGGCGCGCTGCCCAGGTACAGCAGAATCCCGAGGATCAGGAACATGCTCAGATCGCCCAGCAGCATCGGCACGAATACCTGGGCCTGGTTGCTGGTGTTGATCAGGTAGATCCAGAACGCCACGGCGACCAATCGCGACAACACGCACAGCCACGAATGCACCACGTATTTGGGTGCGTTGAAGCCTGACGGCATGTAGAAGAGACTGATCCCCACCAGCAACATGCCGGCGTTTTCCAGCCACGGATCGGAGAGTTGCGGCGGCATCCCGAGCATCGAGGTCAGCAATGCCGGCGCAAACAGCGCCGGGATCGCGAAGACCATGTTCATCACAATGCCTAGCCAGATGAAGCGTTGAAACCAGCGGATGTAACTGTCCATGGCATCCCTTTCCTTGTAGTCACCAATCTCAAGTCAGCACACGGCTTTTGTGGCGAGGGAGCTTGCTCCCGCTCGGCTGCGAAGCAGTCGTAAAACCAGAAAGCGCGATGTATCTGATAGATCGCATCCTCAGGTTTTGGGGCTGCTATGCAGCCCAGCGGGAGCAAGCTCCCTCGCCACAGGTAAGCAGTACTAGCCGAGGGCCGTTTTCTCCAGGTGTTGCAGGATGATCGGGTACACATCGAGCACCGCATTCTTGCCGAACATGCAGTCGATATGTCCGTAACCCGGTACCACATGCCGGCTATAGCGCTCCGGTCCATGGACTTTGCACACGCGCTCATAGGTCTTGAGCGTGCTTTCGGGCAGGTAGCATTGGTTGTCTTCGCCGCTGATGAAGCAGATCGGCATGGTCAGCCGGTCGAAGTGCGGCATGTAGACGTCCTGGCCCTTGAAGTCCACCAGATGGCCTTTGCGCAGAATCAACGCCAAGTGCTCGAAGGTCTGCATGTTCGACTCGCCGAACAGCTCGTGCAGGTTGTCGTGCAGGGTTTCGTTGAGGGTGTCGTGGCGGTACAGCGACGCATACATGAAGGTGATGCGATGGCAAACCGGGTTGGTGCAGTAGCCCTGAGCCTCGATGCGGGCGTAGCCGTTGAGGGCCTTGTCGTAGAGTTTGTTGAACCAGCTCTCTTTGTTATCGGCATAGGCTGTGAGGGATTTGATACCGATGGCGTCGAGCATCCCTGGCAAATGCAGGCCGGCCTTGAGCCCGGTTGCCGTGGCGACCACCGTATCCGCCGCGATCTGCGAACACACCACCGAACGCACGCCCTGCAACCCGGCCAACAACGACATGAAGAAAGTCGTCGCGCCGTAGCAATGCACCACGCATTGCACGTCCGCGGCCTTGGTTGCTTGCTGGATCTGCGCGATGGCAGCCTTGAAGTCGTACTGCGCAATCTGATCGCCGTTCCATTCCTTCTTGCTCGCGGGCAACAGAATGCTCACCCGCAAATCCAGGAGCCAGACGTCGTACTCGTGCTTGCACAAGTACTCCAGCAGGTTGGTCTGGATGGTGTCGGTGGAGAAAATATTCGAGCCCACTCCCAAGCCATGCACCAGCATCACCGGCCCTTTGCTGCCGCCCTGATAGCGGGTCAGGCGTAGCTGGACGCTGTCTTCGGTCTGGAAGAACTGCACGCTCGGAATCGGCGCATCCAATGGGCGTTTCTGCCGCGGCGGTGCATCAGGGTTGAAGTAGATATCGCCGGCGAACACGCCGCCGTAGCTCTCCCACAAGATGCCAGCGAAGAACTTGCCGAACCGCGCCAGCCCTTCGACGCGCTCACGTTCGTTGCGTGCGTTGAGCACCTTCATGGTGGTCATCTGCTTGGCGAAATCGGCTGGATGGATGTGCATCACCCCCGAGCCGATCACCTCGCCGGTCTTGTCCGACCCACGATACAGCGTCACGTAAAGAGTGCTGGTGTCGTGCCAGACGTTCAGCACGCCGTTGTCTTCGGGCACGGTCTTGAACGCGCTGAAGTAATAATCGCTGCCGTCCTCGGCGGTCAGTTTCATGTCGTACTTCATGTGCCGCACGCCGACCTGTTCCTGATACTCCTCGAACAGGTTGAACACGCCATTGCTGGCGGTCAGCGGTTCCGGCGACAGGCCGGGCGCATCGAGTGTGCCGACCAGCGTCGCGGCGTGTTGCGGCTCCTTGATCATGCGGTTGAGGTCGTTGGCGGTGATGGTCAGGGTGAACTCGATCGGCGAGTTCTCCGACTCGCCGCGTTTAGCCGCCGCCTCGTAGAGTTTGAGATCGGTGCCCTGAGGCTGGGTGAAGTCTTTGGAGAAATAGCCCTTCATGGTTTCGGTGAACTGCACGCCGAGGGTGGGCGGCGCCACTGCTTTGCGCGGCGCCGAGGGCAGCGTGTAATCGATGTGCCAACCGCGATCGGCGGCCAGCAGGCCCATGTTGCGCTCGCTCACGGCGGAGATGGTCAGCAGCGGATTGACCGCCAGAGAGGTCGGAATCACCGCGCCGTCGGTCACGTACAGTCCGGCATAAACATCGGTGCCACTGGCGCTGCTGAATACCTGACCCTTGTGGTTGACCACGCCTTGCACCGCGTCCTCGCCCATCACGCAACCGCCCAACGGGTGAACGGACACGATGCTGTGTTTGAGCAACTCGGTCCAGATCGGGTTCTCGACCCAGATCCCGCCCAATGCCTTGGTGCTCTGGTGTAGTCGCTCGTTACCGAGTTTGACGTTTTCCTGCTCGCCAACACCCGGCCAGTCAATGCGCAGCTGATCCTTGCTGTCGAGCACCATGCGCCCCTTGCCGTCGTCGTGGCTCATGATCAGGTAGGTCTGCATGTTATGCAGGGCACCGTGATACGGGCCGCGCAGGAAGCTTTCGGATTCGCGCGCCGCGTACTTGAGCTTGCCGCTGAAACTGTCATCGGTGGGCTTGCCGATCAACCCGGCGAATGCGGCCATACTCGGCACCATGGGCCGGCCGAGAGCACCGGGAATCGAGCCTTCTTCGATGACCATGCGGCTGCGCCAGTCGCCTTCGGTGCGCATGTCGATGATCGAGGTGATGCACGGGCCGACCGGTTTCATTTCATTGGCCGGATGCGCGCCGAAACCGATGCCGTTGATCGCTTGGTCGCAGTTGTGGCCGAAACCGAGAATGTCACCGTTGCCGCTCATGTTTTCGCCGAGCTGATTGGACGTCGACAGGCCTTTGTCCCGGGAGCGCAGGAGTATTTCCGTGGAGCCCAGGGTGCCAGCCGACACCACGACAATGTCAGCCTTGACGAACAGCGTCGGTGCCGAGAATTTCTCGCGGCCGCTGTCCAGATACTGAAAGTGCACGATCCAGCCATCGCCGTCGCGCTCCAGATGCCGCACCTCGGCCTGGCAGAAAATCTCAGCGCCGTGGTTCCAGGCATCCGGCAGGTAATTCATCAGCGTGGTGTTCTTGGCCTTGTTGTTACAGCCCGACACGCAGTCGCCGCAGTGGTTGCACGGTAACTGCTCGACACCGACGTGGTTGAGGTTGTTCGGCAGTTTGTCGAAGGTCACGTTGATCGGCGGCTTGTAGAAATGCGCGCCCTGCTTCAGGTAATCAGCGGATTTTTTGTTGGCGTCGAGTTTGGGCAGGTTCGGTGCGGTGCTCGGGTACGGATTGGGCTTGAGCATCTCCCGAGCCCGGGCGTAACCCTCCTTGAGCAGCGTGTCGCGGTGTTCACGCACCGCCAGCGGCCAGCGCGGATCGTCGAACACGCCGGGTTCCGGTTCCAGCGCAACGTTGGCGTTGATCAGCGACGTGCCGCCCAGACCGCAACCGACCACGACGTTCTGCTGGGCATTGACGTGCAGGTCGAACAGCCCGGTGCGCGAACCGATGTGCCCGTCGGGGTCATGGACTTGCAGTTCTTCAGTGGCCGCCAGCATCGTATTCGGGTATTCGCCGGGCTGGATTTCCCGGCCTCGCTCCAGCAGGCATACGCGCTTGCCGGCCCGGGCCAGACGCGACGCCGCGATCCCGCCGCCGTAGCCAGAGCCGATGACGATCACGTCGTAATGTTCCTTGATGTCGCTGATGGGCGTGGCGATCCGTGTCATGGGTCATTTCCTCTCAGGCAGATGGGCAACTCTGTGGTTGCCTGCAATCGATAGACGAACAAACGCCTGGTCACCGGGCACGGTCGGGCCTCAATGGCAGCTGCGTCAGGGTATGGGGAAAGGCTTCAGGCGCTATAGGCGAGCGCGCTGATTGGTGGCGCGACGGTGAATCCGTTTACGCAGCGAGGTGGCGGGTGTCGGTACACAGGTCGCGCAGGGGCTGAGGGGCAAATGTGGCTGCGAGCGATGTGGCTGGCTATCCATCACGCGTTCTCCCTGAACCAGATGTGGATAAGTGACGGCTGTCCTTGTGACCTGAGAGTGAAGACAGGCGACAGATCGAAGTCAAGGAAGTGCCTTAGAACTGTATGAAATCTGATCTATCGCGTTCCAGCCTATACGGAACGTGGCTTGCAGGGTTCAACGAACAAGTTATCCACATCTTCACCCACAGCTAATGGGGACAACTGTGGATGACGGACCAAATTTATTTAACAAAAAGCGAAGAAAAACCGTGACTTATCGGGAAGCAGGGTTTTATGCAGGCATTGATCGTTTTTTGATCAAGCCTCTACAGGGCACGGTTTATATGACGTGTAGAGGATGGCGAACACCTTATCCACAGAAGCGCCAACAGACTTTGGGGGCAACTTTGCAGGCTCTGTGGAAAACCGCTGAAAGCCGCGAAAATTCAGGGTTTGCAGAAGGATCAGGTTAGAAAAGGGTCAATTGAACATTATTTGATCAACTCACTGAAAGCCACGGTTTATATAGCCTGTAGCGGACAGCGAACATCTTATCCACAGAAGCGCCAACAGAGATTGGGGGCAAGTATCGGCTGGCGAGCAGAGTTGTTCTGTGGAAAAAGCTTGAAAAAACCGTGGCTTAGGCTGGTTGTTTTTTGTACGGAGGGCTGGAAGGCTTGATGGGTATGGGGTGTAGCGAGGCGCGAACATGTTATCCACAGAAGCGCTAACAGGGATTGTGGGTAACCCCGATGGATTGTTGGTGTGCTCAATCTGTGATCGACATTGAACCCGTGTGGGAGCGCGCTTGCTCGCGAAGGCTGACTGACATTCAACATCGATGTCGACTGACCCGCCCCTTTCGCGAGCAAGCCCGCTCCCACACGAACAGGGCTCAGCCTTAAGGCCGATACATCAAATAGGCTTCCCCCGTGACCCGAATCATTGGGTGGGGCGTGATCTGGCAGGTATCGACGATCCGGAAGCCATGGCGCTCATAAAACCGCCGGGCGCCGGTGTTCACCGCGTAGTCGATCAGGCTCAAGCCGTTGAGCCCCAACCGGTTGGCACGGTCGTAGGCATAGGCGAGGAATTGTTTGCCCAAACCCTGATTGCGCCAGCCCTCATGCAGGGCCAGGCTCGAAATATAAAGGGTGTCGGGGATTTCCATCGTGGCATACGGCGCCAGGACCGGATCGGTCACGGGAGCGGCCTGAGGATCGTGGCGCATCGCGTAGCTGTGCAGCATGCCGATGACCTTTCCCTCGGCCTGCGCGATCAGGCAGTTCTGATAGGAGAAATCGACGTCTTCACGAGCGTAACGACTGGCCCCCACCTCCAGCAGGTCCTGGCCGGGCTGCGCCAGTTGGCTCCAGATGTAATCCGCCGCACCTTCTGATGAAATCTGAAACAAGCGAGCAATCTCCCGCGCATCCGCGCGCAGGGCCGAACGAAACTCAACTGCCATTTACCGGGCTCCACAGGACCGTTAGCGAACCACACCTTCTTCGATCAGCAACTTGAGAATGGCTTCGGCGCCCGCCTGCGCGGTGACGCCCTTGAGCACTTGCCCGCCTCCGCCACTGGCCTTGGCTGTCGCGGCCTTCATGCGGTCTGCACCGCTCTTGGCCTTGATCACTTTCAAGCGCTTTGGCCGTGGCTTGGCCGGTTGCAGTGTGGCCACCGCCAGCAGTTCATCGTCGATCACTTCGACTTCATCCGCCTGCAACACCCCGCGTCGTGCCGGACCGTAGGCGCTCTGTCGAGGCTTGGGCGCTGCGTTATCCACCGTCGCCAGAAACGGCAGGCGCACTTTCAAGCGCCGACGCTGCCCACGAGGCAAGGCCTGCAGCACCAGCGCCGAACCACCGTCGATGGATTCGACCTGCGCCAAACCCACCACCAGCGGCCAGCCAAGGCTTTCCGCCAACAGGAACGGCAACATGCCCGAGCCTTCACCGGTTTCCGCCTGGCTGCCGGTCAGCACTACCTGCGCCCCGGCATCGCGCAAATACGCAGTCAACGCTGGCAATGCATCGGCGCCTTCCGGTTGCTCCAGCACATGCAGCTGCTCCAGGCCCATGCCCAGATAAGCGCGCAGTGCCGGTTCCGCGACGTCGCCGGCATGCAGCACTTGCAGGTTATCCCCAGCCAGTTGCAAACCCAGTTCAACCGCCCGCGCATCCTGCTCGGCGCGGCGTGGCCGGCCGGAGGTCGGGTGGGCGCCGATGGACACCAGGCTGATGATTTTCGTGCTCATAACCCTTTCCTTTCCTTAAGCCGCATCGCGCTTGGCTTCATTGCGGTAAGCCTCTACCGCATCGATCAAGGCTTGAAGAATCTCGGCGCTCTCACCGATCACCGACAGGTCGGCCCGTTTGATCATGTCGCAACCCGGATCGAGGTTGATCGCCACCACCTTGTCGCAGGCACCGATGCCTTGCAGGTGCTGGATCGCCCCGGAAATGCCCACTGCCACGTAAACCCGTGCCGTGACCCACGTGCCGGACGCACCGACCTGACGGTCGCGGGCCATGAAGCCGTCGTCCACCGCCACTCGCGATGCACCTTCGGTCGCGCCCAATGCCTCGGCCGTCCTGTGGAAAAGTCCCCAGTCCTTGACCCCGTTGCCGCCGGAGAAGATGAACTCCGCTTCGGCCATCGGAATCGCCGCCGGGTCCACCGCCACGGCGCCCAGATCTTCGATCCGCGACAGGCTGCGTGCGACCGCTGTGGATAACTCTACCGGCAAGGCCTCATGACGGGTTTCGCTGACCGGTTCGGCGCATTCGGCAGCAGCCAGAATCAAGCGGGCGACCGGACGTGCAAGGTCCTGCAAACCAGCACCGGCGCGGCCGATGCACTCCTGATCCTTGACCTGCCAGACCCGCGTGGCCGGGCGCTCGCCCAGTGCGGCGGCAAAGCGCCGACCGAGTTCGCCACCACCGCTGCGACTGTCCGGCAGCAACCAGTGACGCGGGCTGTACTGGTTATCCACAGCCCGCAGGCCCTGGACGCGTTGTTCCGGTGCATAACCGCTGAATTCGTCGCCCTCAAGCACCAGCAAGCGATCCACGCCAGCCGTAGCGAAAGCGTTTTCCTTGTGCTCACCGAAGACCACGGCCAATACCGCGCCGTCTTTGCCGGCCAACTGATGAGCCAAGCCGAGCAAGTCGCGGTCGTGGCTGCTCAAGCGGCCGCCGACCATGTCCGGCACCACGCTGATGTAGAACGCAGGTGCAGCCACTTGATGCAGCGGCAATTGCGCTTCAACCGCGGCCGAGCGTTTAGTCGCCCCGCCCTGCTGAGCGCCGCTGCGGTCAATCCGTTTGATGCCGTTGGGGCCGATAAAACCGATCCCGTGAGGATTCTTGCGGATGAGACCGTTAGGCCCCATCCAGCTGTGTTGCGCCGGTTGCATGGCCGCGTGCAGCGGGTGCAGACGGTTGCGGGCGATCCATTCGGCGCGTGGGTCGCGGCGGATAATGTCGCTCATTAATGCACCTCCGCAGGTTCACGTTTGGCCGGTGCCGATGGCTTTCCCGGCGTTGCGTCTTCGAGCAACGCATCGGCTACCAGTTCGGCGATGTCCTTGATCATCGGACGCGGTTCGACCACGCCTTCGAGCATCGCAGTGCACTGTGGACAACCCACGGCCACCAGCTCGGCGCCAGTTTCGCGGATGTCTTCCATGCGCATGTCGGGGATCCGCTGCTTGCCCGGAATGTCGGTGATCGGTGCACCGCCACCGCCGCCGCAGCAGCGCGAGCGGAAGCCGGAGCGTTGCATTTCCTTGATCTCGATGCCCAGGGCGCGCAGCACTTCACGCGGCGCCTCGTATTCGCCGTTGTAGCGGCCGAGGTAGCACGGGTCGTGATAAGTCACGCTGCTGCCTTTGTGCTGGCCGAGGTTCAGGGCGCCTTCGCCAATGATCTCCGCCATGTAGGTGCTGTGGTGCTGAACGAGGTAGTTGCCGTCGAAGGCGCCGTACTCGTTTTTCAGCACGTGGAAACTGTGCGGGTCGCAGGTGACGATGCGGTTGAAGCTGTACTTGGCCAGGGTCTGGATGTTGCGTTTGGCCAACAGCTGGAAGGTCGCTTCGTCGCCCAAGCGTCGTGCCACGTCACCGCTGTCACGCTCTTCAAGCCCCAGCACCGCGAAGTCGACCTTGGCCGCTTTCAGTACTTTGACGAAGGCACGCAGGGTGCGCTGGTTGCGCATGTCGAAGGCACCGTCGCCGACCCAGAACAGCACGTCGGTGGATTTCTTCTCGCTGAGCAGGTTCAGGTTCAAATCCGCCGCCCAGTTCATCCGCCCGCCCGGCGCGAAGCCGCCAGGGTTATCGGTGGCGATCAGGTTTTCCAGGACTTCGGCACCCTTGTTCGGGGTCGCGCCTTTTTCCAGAGTCAGATGGCGACGCATGTCGACGATGGCGTCGACGTGCTCGATCATCATCGGGCATTCCTCGACGCAGGCACGGCAAGTGGTGCAGGACCACAGGGTTTCAGCGTCCACCAGACCGTTGACGATCGGTTGATGCGGATTGCCGGCGTGTTCGCCGATGGCTTTGCCTGGATACGGGCTGCCAGCGAACTTGGCGTCAGTACCGCCAGCCAGGCCAACGACCATGTCTTGAATCAGTTTCTTCGGGTTCAGCGGCTGGCCGGCGGCGAATGCCGGGCACGCGGCTTCGCATTTACCGCACTGCACGCAGGCGTCGAAACCGAGCAGTTGGTTCCAGGTGAAATCCTTGGGTTTTTCCACGCCCAGCGGCGCGTTCGGGTCATTCAGATCCAACGGCTTCAAACCGGTGGAACGACCGCCCCCAAAACGTTCGGCGCGACGGTGCCAGGCCAGGTGCAAGGCACCGGCGAAGGCGTGCTTCATCGGTCCGCCCCAGGTCATGCCGAAGAACAGTTCGCTAACGCCCCACAGCACACCGACGCCGAGGATCGCAGCCACCACCCAGCCACCGAAGTTTTCCGGAAGGATGCCGGCGACCGGCAAGGTCAGCAGGAAGAACGACGCCGAGAACGCCAACAGGCTTTTCGGCAGGCGCATCCACGGGCCTTTGGACAAGCGGGCCGGTGGGTTGCGACGGCGCAGGAACATAAAGATCGCGCCGACAAACATCACCGCCGACATCAGCAGCAGTGCATAACCGAGGATGCGGTTATGCAGGCCAAAGCCATGCACCAGAATCGCCAGCAGAATCGACGCCACTGCACCACCGGCCGTGGCGACGTGGGTGTTGGCGATGTATTTGTCCCGCGCGACGACGTGGTGCAAATCGACCATGTAGCGTTTGGGCATGGCGAACAGGCCGCCGATCAGGTCGACTTTCGAAGCCCGGCCCTGACGCCACATAGCCACCCGCCGCAACGCGCCCAGGACAGCCAGGCCCAGGGCAGCGAACAACAGGATTGGAAGAAGGGTGTTCAACATGTGGAGCTCCCAAAGACCGCAGGGTCTTGCAGGTCGAGATGCCTTACTCGGTTCCTGTGGGAGCGGGCTTGCCCGCGATTGCATTTTGTCAGTCACATCTACATTGACTGACCCACCGCTATCGCGGGCAAGCCCGCTCCCACAGGGTCATGTGCAAGCCGTTAGAAGTCTTTGCACAACCGCAACGCGTCATAGATCGCCGCGTGGGTGTTGCGCTGGGCCACGCAGTCGCCGATGCGGAACAGCAAATAACCATCGCCCGCCTGGCTCAGCGAAGGTTGCGGCTTGATCGCGAACAAAGCTTCGATGTCCATCTGGCCTTTGTTGCGCGAGCCTTCCTTCATGGCGTAGTAGATTTCTTCGTCCGGACGCACGCCGTTTTCGACGACCACCTGGTCCACCACCCGCTCCTCTTTGGCGCCGGTGTATTCGTTTTCCAGCACCGCCACCAGCTTGTCGCCTTCGCGGTAGACCTTCTCCAGCATCATGTCGCCGGTCATGATCACTTCTTTCGGGTACATGCTGCGGTAGTACGTCGGGAACGATGTACCGCCGATGGCCACGCCCGGTTTGATGTCGTCGGTGACGATCTCGACCTGGCTGCCCTTGTCGGCGAGGAAGTCGGCCGTCGACATCCCGGTGAACTCGCAAATGGTGTCGTAGACCAGCACGTTCTTGCCCGGCGCAACCTTGCCGTCGAGGATGTCCCAGCTGCTGACCACCAGGCCTTCAGCCGCGCCCCAGTGTTCGTTCTGCTCCAGGAACGGATGACCGCCGACGGCGAGTACCACCACGTCCGGACGCAGGTCCAGAATGGTCGCTGCATCCGCCGCCACGCCCAGGCGCAGGTCGACTTTCAAGCGCGCCAGTTCCAGCTGGAACCAGCGAGTGATGCCGGCAATCTGGTCCCGTTGCGGCGCTTTCGACGCGGTAGTGATCTGCCCGCCGATGAATTCTTTCTTCTCGAACAGGGTCACGTCGTGGCCACGTTCGGCCGACACACGAGCCGCTTCCATCCCGGCAGGACCGGCACCGACCACCACGACTTTGCGCTTCACACCGGTCGATTTCTCGATGATGTGCGGCACGCCCATGTATTCACGGGAGGTCGCGGCGTTCTGGATGCACAAGACGTCCAGGCCCTGGTACTGACGGTCGATGCAGTAGTTGGCGCCGACGCATTGTTTGATCTGGTCGACCTGGCCCATTTTGATTTTGGCAATCAGGTGCGGGTCGGCGATGTGGGCGCGGGTCATGCCGACCATGTCGACGTAGCCGCCTTCCAGAATACGGGTCGCCTGGTTCGGGTCCTTGATGTTCTGCGCGTGCAGCACCGGGGCCTTGACCACTTCTTTGATACCGGCCGCCAAGTGCAGGAATGGCTCCGGTGGATAACTCATGTTCGGGATAACGTTGGCCAAGGTGTTGTGGGTGTCGCAACCCGAACCCACGACACCGATGAAGTCGATCATGCCGGTGTCGTCGTAGTACTTGGCGATCTGCTTCATGTCCTCGTGGGACAAGCCATCCGGGTGGAATTCATCACCGCACAAACGAATGCCGACGCAGAAGTCCGGACCGACTTCCTTGCGCACAGCCTTGATCACTTCCAGGCCGAAACGCATGCGGTTCTCGAAGCTGCCGCCCCATTCATCGGTACGCTTGTTGACTCGCGGGCTCCAGAACTGGTCGATCATGTGCTGGTGCACTGCGGACAGCTCGACGCCGTCCAGGCCACCGGCCTTGGCCCGTGCGGCTGCGCTGGCGTAGTTGCCGATCACCCGCCAGATTTCTTCCGGCTCGATGGTTTTGCAGGTCGCGCGGTGCACCGGTTCACGGATGCCCGACGGCGACAGCAGGGTTGGCCAATGCTCACCATCCCAGCGGGAACGACGACCCATGTGAGTAATCTGAATCATGATCTTGGCGCCATGCTTGTGCATGGCATCGGCCAGGTTCTGGAAGTGCGGAATGATCCGGTCGTCGGCCAGGTTGACCGACTTCCACCAGCCTTGCGGGCTGTCGATGGCCACGCTGGAGGAACCGCCGCAAATCGCCAGGCCGATCCCGCCCTTGGCTTTCTCTTCGTAATACTTGACGTACCGATCGGTGGTCATGCCGCCGTCGGTGGCGTAGACCTCGGCATGCGCGGTGCTGAGCACACGGTTGCGGATGGTCAATTTGCCGATTTGAATCGGTTGAAACATTGCTTCGAAAGCCATGGCGGGTTCCTCGACTTACAACGGCTTGACGGTGAACAAGCCGTCGTCGTGGCCTTCTTCGGAGCCACCGTAAACCTGTTCTGCAACAGTGCGGATCGAGCTGCCACGGGCCTGAAGAATCTGGTCCATGGCGCCGGCGAACCAGCCAGTGAACATGTAGTCGACCTTGCGCCCGACCTTGCCGTACACGTAGACAAATGCGGAGTGTTCGAGCTTGACGCTGGCGGTGCCTTTGTCGAGGTCGATGTCCTGAATCTTGAACAAGCCCCAGCCGCGTTGCGACAGACGCTTCATGTAGTGCTCGAACACTGCAACGCCTTCCAGGCCGTGGCATTCGGCTTCTTTTTCACACCAGTGCCAAGCGGACTTGTAGCCGGCCTTGTAGAGGATTTCGGCATAAGCGTCAGCGCCCAGCACTTCCTCGATTCCCATGTGGTTGTTGACGAAGAAATGGCGCGGCACATACAGCATCGGCAGGGCGTCGGAGGTCCAGACACCGGTTTCGCTGTCGACTTCGATTGGCAATTGCGGGGCGATCTTGGCCATGGAAACTTAACTCCAGAAAATTCGTTGTGTTGCCCCCGGCACGGACGGCCGGGGGAAAGGATTCAGAGGTGCGGTGGCTTATTCGCCCCAAACGTCTTTCAAGACGTTCACCCAGTTCTCGCCCATGATCTTGCGCACCACCCGCTCGGAATGGCCGCGTTTGAGCAGGGTCTCGGTCAGGTTCGGGAACTCGCCCACGGTGCGGATGCCCAGCGGGTTGATGATCTTGCCGAAGCTGGTCAGACGGCGGGCGTAGCCCTTGTCATGGGTCAGGTATTCGAAGAAGTCCTGGCCATGGCCCTGGGTGAAGTCGGTGCCGATGCCGATGGCGTCTTCGCCGACGATGTTCATGGTGTATTCGATGGCTTCGGCGTAGTCGTCGATGGTCGAATCGATGCCCTTGGCCAGGAACGGCGCGAACATGGTCACACCGACGAAACCGCCGTGATCGGCGATGAACTTCAGCTCTTCGTCGGATTTGTTGCGCGGGTGAACTTTCAGACCCGACGGCAGGCAGTGGGAGTAGCAGACCGGCTTCTTCGATTCGAGGATGACTTCTTCGGAAGTCTTCGAGCCGACGTGGGACAGGTCGCACATGACCCCGACACGGTTCATTTCGGCAACGATTTCACGACCGAAACCCGACAGGCCGCCATCGCGCTCGTAGCAACCGGTACCGACCAGATTCTGGGTGTTGTAGCACATCTGCACGATACCGACGCCCAGCTGTTTGAAGACCTCGACGTAGCCGATCTGGTCTTCAAACGCGTGAGCATTCTGGAAGCCAAAGAGGATGCCGGTCTTGCCCTGTTCCTTGGCCTTGCGGATATCGGCGGTGGTGCGCACCGGAATCACCAGGTCGCTGTTCTCGCGGATCAGCTTCTGGCTGGCAGCGATGTTGTTGACAGTGGCCTGGAAGCCCTCCCACACCGACACGGTGCAGTTGGCCGCAGTCAGACCGCCCTTGCGCATGTCTTCAAACAACTCGCGGTTCCACTTGGCAATAATCAGCCCGTCGATAACGATGCTGTCGGCGTGCAATTCGGCTGGGCTCACAGGCTGTCCCCTATTAGCGATTCATGCGCCGAATCGTGTGCCGGCGCTTTGGGGCCAGCATATGCCTCGGTGCCTTGGCAGCCGGGTGCAAAAACGACAGGGGAATTGCCGAAAGCGTCAATCCGCGACAAAGGGTCATCAACAGGCGTCATTGCCTACCTATCCAACGCCGCCCGCTTGGGCCAGAATTCGCGGCATCACTGGATGTTTCACTGGATTAAAGGGCGGCGGCGCATGAAATCGATCTTCCTGGCACTGGCACTGGCACTGATAGCGAGCGGCGTACACGCAACGGAAGAATCCGACGATAACCCCTGCGACAAAGTCGAAAACGAAATCCAGACCCTGGAATGCTCGGCCTACAGCAGAACCGCCGCCGAACAGCTGCTCAGCGACAACTACCAGAGCCTGACCGAGCGCATGCAAACGCTCTACGGCAACAACAAGGCGCAACTGACCGACATCACCGCCAAAATCAAGGTAGCCCAGCAGCAATGGCTGAAAACCCGGGACGCCGATTGCGCGGTGGAAGCGTTCCCGGCGACGAGCGGTAGCAAGGCGTTCACCATTGCGCAAAATGATTGCGTGGCGCGCATAAGTGATGAGCGATCGGAGTTTTTGGAGTCGATTGGGCAGGAGTGATCCTGAATCGTCCGTCGAAAGCTGGTAGCCCTACCAACTTTTACCTTCAATCAAGACCTTTCCCACAGGCCTCACCGAGCAAGCCTACAACTCCCGCCGGGTAAGGGTTAAAGCAGTTTTTTCGAGCAACATCCCGACAAATTTCGTTTGTTGGCCACCTGAAAAATATAAGCAAAGATTCGCAAATCTTATAAAAGACTTATATTCTTCCATGAACAGTGTTCACTGGACTCGAAAGGCCGTTAAGCAGCTCTTGAAATTGCATTCCGTTCATCAGATCCAGGTTCGTGATGCCATCACGGCGCTAGCTGGCATGCCTGATGTAGGCAACGTCAAAGCACTGGTTGGTCATGACTATGCCTATCGACTGCGAGTCGGTAGTTATCGGGTCATGTTCGACTGGGATGGCGCAATCAAAGTGGTCAGTATTCAAGAGGTCAAAAAACGCGATGAACGCACCTACTGACATTCAAATCATCAACGACGCGGAGGGAAAACCGGCATTCGTGGTCATTCCGTACGCGCAGTATGTGGCGCAGAAGATCGAGCCCGATCTGATTCCCCACGAAGTGGTCAGTCGCATCGTCGATGGCGCGACGCCCATTCGCGCCTGGCGCGAACACCTGAACCTTACGCAGGATGAAGTTGCCAAACGCATGGGCATCTCCCAACCGGCTTTCGCCCAGCAGGAGACGGTCGCCAAGCCCCGCAAGACAACCCGTGAAAAAATTGCCGCAGCTTTTGGCATCACCGCCAACCAACTAGAGTTGTAAGCTGAACGCCAGCATCAGGAAAAGGGATTGAAATGAAAATCTGCGGCATCGAAATCAAAGGCAGCGAAGCGATCATCGCCGTGGCCTCCCTCGACGGTCAGGTGTTAAGCCACGTAGCGCTGAACACCAAGAAAATCGCCCTCGACGAGGACGACGAAGCCGCAAATGTCAAAGTCTTTGCCGCTCAGGTGGCGTCGTTTGTTCGTGAGAACTCCATCGACCGGATCGCGATCAAGAAACGCAGCAAGAAAGGCGAGTTCGCCGGTGGGCCGACTACGTTCAAGATCGAGGGGATTTTCCAGCTGCTGGGAAATTGTGAGGTGACGCTGCTGTCGCCGCAGACCATCAATGCGCAGAACAAGAAGTTCGATTTTTCACTGCCGGATACGCTGAACAAGTATCAGCATGACGCTTACAAGGCCGCGTGTTCGGCGTTGATGAAGAAGTAAAAATGACACATCTCCTGTAGGAGCGAGGATGTGTGGCGAGGGGGCTTGCCCCCGTTCGCCTGCGAAGCAGTCGTAAAACATTGCCTGCGGTGCGGCTGACACACCGCGGCTGCAGGTTTTGGGGCCGCTTCGCGACCCAACGGGGGCAAGCCCCCTCGCCACACAAGCCTCGCTCCTACAGGGGTCGGTTTCAGGCCTTCTGGCTTTGCCGGCGGTCTTCACGCGGGCACCGCTCAAATCTCGCCCGATAACTACGGGTGAAATACGACGGCGATTCAAACCCGCACGCGATGCTGACCTCCAGCACACTCATGTCCGTCTGTCGCAGCAACTGCCGCGCTTTTTCCAGCCGCAAGCGCAGATAGATATTGGCTAAAAGCGGTGAAATAGGCGCACTTGTGGTGTGCCCTGCTTCGAGGAGTTCGCTTTCCGTTTTCAAGAGCAACTGTACGCAGCCATCGGACTATAAACGCTAACACCCGTCGATCCGCGATTCGGTGTTGCAGAAAGCACATCATCCACTCGTGATCGATGGTGTCAAAGAACGCGCGAATAGTTGAGCGGGCTGCTCACATTGAAGTCGGTGGGGTGTGGAGCGCTTACTCAAAACCCAAGGCAGGAGCCGTATGCGGTAATTCCGCACGTACGGATCTGTGCGGGGGTGGCAGGTAGCTGCCATTCCTACCGCGACCAGTTGATCTCGCGTCCTGCGGTTATGAAACGCGGATCCATGAAAACCGCGCACAGAGTATTGAGTGGGAGCACATTGTCCCAGCCTGGCAGTTTGATCATCAGCGGCAACGCTGGCAAAAACGGGTTAAGAAACTTCCCTCTCGAAAAAGAACGCAGTCTCCCCAAAAGCCGGTTTTAGTTGATCGAACCACGTAGCATCGGGATCAAATCGTGCGAAGAATGGCCTCTGCACCCAATCCGGGTTTCGTGCTTGGATAAAACGTAAAACAAACACCTTTTCTCCTCGAATTTCAGCTACACCGCAGACCTCAACTTTCCCCGGATCTGCGCTCATCGAAGGTCCTCGGGCAGTCCTGGCAATACCTGAAACTTGTTTGACCGCGTCCCGGTAAATTTCCCACGCACATACAAGAGGGACTTCAAAATATCGGCGGGCCCCGGTATCACGCTCGATAAACATATAGTAAGGAATAATGCCTAGTTGAATTTGCGTCTGCCAGAGTCGCGCCCAGACGTCAGCAGAGTCATTGATATGAGCCAGCAACGGGCCCTGGCTACGTATTTGAGCGCCTGTTTGTCGAACACGAAGAATAGCCTCTCGAGCAATGGCAGGCTCAAGTTCCGCCCAATGATTATAATGAGCCATTAACGCTAAGTGTTTACCGCTGTTGATGATCTTCCTAAATAGATCAAGAAGTTCACCTGCGTCGCTGTCAGTCACAAACCGCTGAGGCCAGAAAGAAAGCGCCTTTGTACCAATTCGGATAGTGTGGATGTGCTCGAATTCAGGCGTCAAAAGAGGTTCTAGGTAAGCACGTAGATTGCTTGTCTTCATAACTAGCGGATCTCCGCCAGTAATTAAAACATCAGTCACTTTAGGGTTGGCCCGAAGGTAATCCAATAGCTGGGCGTTTTCCTTAGCAGCAATCTTGAGCGATTGGTCACCCGTGAATTGGGCCCAACGGAAACAAAAAGTACAGTAGCTATGGCAAATCTGACCAGCGCTTGGAAAAAACAGCACAGTCTCACGATATTTGTGCTGGACACCCGTTACTGTCACGCCAGACAGTGAAGGAATATTACGCTCCAGCTGTCCTGCTGGATGGGGATTGAGTCTAGCTCTAACCGCTTTTATCGCGACCTCAAAGGATGAGCGGTCGGATTTCCTTAAAAATAAAGATGCTATTAGATCAAAAGACTCGTTATCCAGCATATCTTTCTGGGGAAAGGTAAGCTGGTATAAAGGATCGTTGGGAATATTGCTCCAGTCGATCAATTCTTTGATAACATATTCATTGACTCGAAATGGAAGAACGCTTGCCACCACCTTCATCGCCCAAATAGTCCGGCTGTCTAATTTAGCAAGCTGAGGAATCTGGTCAATTTGATTCAAGGTATAAACCTTGAAACGTTCAACCTCGAATTTTTCTGTGAGGTTTTCAACACTTACCGCTATATTTTCAATAGTATGCATAATTAGTGACCAATAAAATTTTAGGGCAGAACATTGCTGGCTATAAAATATGGAGCTGTCTTGACCTAAAATAAATGTCGGGACCAACAATAATATCTGATGAAACCATGGAGCCTCCAAGCGACAACGGTTTCCACACTAGTAACACCTGTCGTATGAAAATCAGCGATGGTGGACAAGATCAATAATTCTCCCGCATGCTTCTTTAATTTCAGCTTCATTTACGGAAGCAATAGAGATTCGGATATGGTCCTTCATACCGTAAGAAGACCCTGGCGTGGTCGAAACGGATTTTACATTGAGGAGATCGTCTACAAATTGGGTATCCGAATTCCAAGTAGCACCCAATACTCGGGAAATGTCAGGAAATAGAAAGAAACCACCCTGCGGCCGTACAATGTCAAACGTAGTGCTTAATAATTGATGGCAGTAATAGGCTCGGTATTGCAACTCATCAACACGTTTTTTAAGAATGCTCTTAGGCAACGCTATAGCTGCCAAGGCACCGTGCTGCGCAAATGTACACGCATTGTCCGTCATGACGCCCTGAAGCGTGGAGCATAGGTCGATGATTTTTCTATCCGCGAACATATAGCCTATTCTAAAACCAGACATAGAGAACAGTTTTGAGAACGTACGTGTAACCACCAGCAGGCTAGAGTCCACCATAAGATCCAGAGGGCTAACATATTCACCGCTACCGAAAATGATGCCTTCGTAGGCTTCATCGGAAATGAGTAGAAAGCCATACTCTTGAGATAACGCCACCAATACTAGAATATCTTGTCGACTGAGAATCACCAGTGGGGTTGTGAGGTGAGTTAATAATCAACGCCTTGGTTTTGGAGAGTCACCAACTTGCGAATTTCAACTATGTCGAGACCCATATGTCCCATTTCGTAATCGACGGCAATACCCCCGTTAAGTTCTATGTAAGATCTATAGGCGGGCCAGCATGGATTCGGAATCAGAACCTCGTCCGCGTTGGATAATATGCATTTCATCAACATGAACAAAGCTTGGCTTGAACCATTAGAAACTAAAATTTCGGCCGGGTCGCACAACTTACCATGTTGTTGAAAGCATCTCTCGATCAACGCGTTTTTTAAAACATCTATGCCAGTAAGATTACAATAGCCAGTGTGCCCATTTATTAAGGCGTCAATCGTCGCGCGAGAAACTTCCTGCGGGACTTCAAGGTTGAGCTCACCGTCGTGCATCTGAATTAAGTCACGTATTTTAGGACCTTCACTCAAGACCTTAGATAACTGCTGGCTCGGGTTTGACATGATTTTCACCAACTGTAATTATTTTAAGTGTCGCAGCATCTGCCGCGAGTAAACTTCAGTGAAAAAAGCTTTCGCCGACGGGCTCAGGTCCCCGGGCCAGAAATCAAACATCAGATTTACACGAGTACATTCACTATGGTTCCAAGACTCATGCTGAAAAGTCGTGTCAATAATTGCTATTTCACCCGTTCTCCAACTAACGATCTCTTCCCCGATTCTCAGTCCAGACAATCCATCGTCAGCGCAAAGGATAGGAAGATGTAATGTCAGCATAGGATAAACATAATCCAAATGCGGCTCGATGTGACCGCCCGGTTCTAGACTTGAAAGCACAACCTCTCTGATAGTAGCGCCAGGCACAACATCCTCGACAAAGCGAATCGTATTTGGAACAAGGTCAGCGTATACAGCAACTTTTTGACCTCCTTTATAAAGTGGAACTGATTTCCACAAAGGATCGCCATGAAAGGGATATTGTTCCTGGGTGTTCTTGTGTTTTTCATAGAGCTGGACTAGTTCCTGCGTCATCTCGGCAAGAAGCGTATCAATGCCTGAGAGGAAGCAGAAATCGTCTTTAGACCAAAGAGGCTTTCTGAGTCCGAATGACGACTTAAATCCGTTGATATTTATATTCGTAGCATAAGGTATAGGCATGACAGGCTTAAGCAAACCATTGGATAGGCGGCTAGAGCGTGATAACTTTCTTCCATGAAACTCCGACTCAATTAGATCGAGGATACACTCGCGAGTTTTATCATCAATATCGCCAAGCTCATCTAATGCCTCGTACCATAATGTGAGCACAGGTTCCCGCCACTTTAGAGCAGACCTGCAGGTAATCACAACCGTCGCATATAACCAGATTAGGAGGCAAAGTAGTAATAACTGGCTTGATAGTAAAAGTCCAAATCCGACTAATTCAGTTCTGCTGTAGAGTCCCGCCACCAACGTAAAAATGGAGAGCGGAACGAGCCAACAGGTGTAGCTACTAAGACGTCGCACGGTGGAATAAGGTACGACGATATTGAGCATATCAAATTGGGAGCGAATAATCGGCCAAGCGCTGATGGAATAGAGAAGAAAAAATAACAAGCAGTAGTAAGACACTGAATATATCGACAAAATACCCTTCGGCACCGCCAGAATAAGCAATATAGATAGTAATACTAAGTAAGCTATCACGAATATACTGTGTTTCAGTATGTAATTTATACCTCGAATGCCGTATAGATTTCTCATGCCGCAACCTGCGCCGGAGCCTTGTATCGGATCCATCTAAATAGAAGTAGAGAGAACAGCGCTATAAGTCCAAGCCCTACGCCACACCATACACCCGCCGCTCCTAGGTCAGTATAAAATGCCAAGAAGAGAGCGAGCGGTAGTCCCACTAGCCAAAAACAAATAATCGAAAGCAACATCGGAAAGACGGTCTGTTTCAAGCCCCTAAATATACCGAGCAGTACCATTTGACTTCCATCAAAGAAATGGAAGATTCCTAAAATGCAGACAAAAAGGCTAGATAGCTTGATAAGCTCGTCATCTCCACCTTCACCGCGAGCAACAAATAGCTGAACAATATCATGGGAAAAAATAATCAGGATAGAAGATATTACAGTGAGTACTATCCAGCCGAGCCATAAAGCACTCCATCCGGCGTCACTCGTCCGCCGCGAATACACACCCAAAGGAGAGCAGAGGCTTATTCTCGTAGTAGAAGCTTGAGAAATGCCATTAGGTATTGTAAATACGACTTGAAGAACTTGCATTGCGATACCATGAGCAGCCAACGCAACGATTCCAAACTTACCCACTATGATTGTGAGGATGAAGAAAAATAGAGTGTCATTTGCCTGCGTTAAAGAGACCGGAATACCGTTTCTTAAAATAGGCAGCATCAACCACCCTCTCACTACTGTCAATTTTATACAGTGCTGCCGCTCCCCGAACTGCGGATTCATTAAGCCTAATATGACCAGCAATATACAAAGCAAAATGTTTGTTAGCGTCGTGGCGATACCTGCACCGAACAAACCCAAGGGGGGGATCCACAAAAAGCCAAATATTAGAATCAGGTTAGCAACGAAGTTAAAGATCGCTGCTATAATAATTGCGATAACTGTATATCGCGCTGATCCCATTATTGATAAAACATTTCTGAGGTGTACAAATAAAATCGCTGGGCCGATGCTCCACATCAGGCTATTCATGTATCTCTGAGCTTCGAGAGACAAAAGCGGATCCTGGCCAAAAAAAACTAATATTTCTTTCGTAAAATAGAGCATTGCCAAGCATATTAAAAACGCAGCTAGTATGAGCTGAATGCAGCTGGTCGATACAGATGCATATTGTTCTTCTTTTGCCTTAGATCCCAATGCATCAGTAATAAACGGGATGGTAGAGATGAGTAGCCCGGAAAATATTAAAAACAGAAGATAGTAGAGGCCCTGTGCCAAAGTCGACGCAGCTAACGCCTCGGTACTAATCCATCCAGCCATTATTACGTCCGTAGTCGCAATAATCACATGCGCGATATTGCCAGATACAAAGGCTAGCGAGAGCCGGGAACTCTCGCGCATCTCGGATGTATATCTACGGGAAAGCCTCGCGGCACGGTCATATATCAGTGATGATGTCAAGACTGTACTCCCGGTCTAGGTGCTTAGACACATCCTTGGAAATCTGTACTCTTTTCAGCCATCGATCCGTTCCATCGTACTTTGGCGTAAATTGTGGCCTGCCATGAGCGCACTTATAGTTGTTGATAAACAAAACCTGTGCTTCGTTCATTGATAAGTCAAAGGTTGCTGACTCAACCAGCTTGATAAAATCCTTAAAATCTAGTTCTTCGTAGTGAGACATTTTGCTGTAGTCAACGTAGACAGGATCATAAATGAAGCTGTAGCCCTCGGTAGGTGATTCTTGCAACACCGCCGTCTCTAGAGCTGTTGGCTTATATTCGATCGTAGAAGGTCGGTCGGAAAGAATGGTATAACGGCTCTCAGTTAACCTGTGCTTGAGTGTTGCATCAACAGCTGAAAAATCTGGGCAAGACAGCAAGTTGGGGACTTTATCGTCGTTTCTTACGCATAAAAAACCTAGTACATCTGCCCTATAAGGTAAAGCGGGGTCTTCAGTATGCAGTTCTAAATGCACAGAACCACTTCCCAACTGCTTATTTCTATCTTGGAAGATTGGGAATATTTCTTGAACAAGCTTACCGTTCTGCAGGTCGCTATAACCGAAGACATCACCAACATGCCGTGAAAGCTGAAGAAATAAATCATCGTAGTTTGAATGGCAGTCGTCTCTCCAATGTTTCGGCGTCGGTCGCTGTTGATTGGCTTTAGGAAGGTCTAATATTGTGACGTCAGATGAAAAACTAAAGTCCTCTTTAAATTGAGCGACAATAGATTCCGGGCTTAATATTGAGTAGTCTAATTTAGTAAATATCATATCTGTACCGAAGAAATGGTAAATTATTTAGTTTCAAAGCCACCAGGTAGTGACCCACTCGCGAGTCAGTTGACCTCAAGGGATTTCAAGCGTTTTATGATCATAGCCAAGCACAAAATTCTTAGAGCCAAGTTTATAGAAGTACTGGTTATTCAAAGGAATCTTTCCAAGTTTAGTGGTGTAAACATACTGTGGGACGCTGAAACCAGTTTCATAACCGTGCAGTTGCTCCATAATCTCAAGGCCCTTTTCTATCGACGTCCTAAAGTGCGACACGCCTTGAACATTGTCCGCGTGGTATAGGTAATAAGGCCTTACCCTGCCTTTCACCAGCATCCGGTTCAACGTTCTAAGTGTTTCGACGTCGTCGTTCACACCACGCAACAGCACTGTCTGGTTTTGCACCGGTATACCGTGGGAAAGAAGTTTATCTATCGCGCTTAAGGCCTCAGGAGTAACTTCCACGGGATGATTGAAATGGGTGCTAAACCAGATTGATTTGAATTCGGACAACATCTTACAAAAATCATCTGTTATCCGCTGCGGAAGAAAAACCGGGTACCGTGAGCCAATGCGTACAAAATCTACGTGGGGGATCGCATTGAGCCTAGAGATAATGCTATGCAAAAGCTTATCGGAAAGAATTAGCGGGTCGCCTCCAGTAAGTAATACGTCGCTGATGTTTTTGTTGTTTGCGATGTACTCTATGTCTTGATCATATGAGTCGGGAAGCTCTTTGTTGTAATAACTGCCTGACTTATCAGTTGTGTGAAACTTTCTAGTGCAGTGTCTGCAATAAACTGGGCAAGTATCCGACACTAGGAATATGACTCGGTTTGGATACTTATGTACGACGCGTCTGGTTTTCATATAAACCATATCACCCACCGGATCTACATCCTCCTGCTGATTACTCTCATCAACTTCTTTTGGATGGGGTATGCTTTGCAGCCGAATCGGACAATTCTCATTGGTCTCGTCCATCAGTGATGCATAATATGGAGTAATCATCCACTTATACTGGCTCTCTGTTTGCTCAATGCCCTTCAATTCTGTATCACTGAGAGTTACCCAGGCTTCCAGCTGAGCCTTGGTGCGAATGGCATTCTTCATTTGAAATTTGTGGTCGCCCCATTGGTCGGAAGACAGTAAATCCTGTTTACTCAAAGTGTCCTTTGCAATAATCATTTTTATTATCCTTCGCTGGTAGGGGAACTGACGAGGTTTTTATCAATGTCTTTAGTTTTCGAGGTCGTCCATCCGCCGCTATGATAGTCGAGACCTTGTACCTTATATCGATTGTCTGGAAGCTCAAAGCCGAATTCTTGGAATATCAAAGCAGCATTATTAATTGCATTATCTTCTAATGGAAAAGGCTTGCTATCCAGGCTCTCATTTATTGATTGAAGTACGTCAAAGATCAGTCCGCCTATACCTGACCCTTCAGACATCCTCATTTTTGGTCGCCAAGTGATATAATCTGGTAATTCGAGGGAAAAAGCGTCCCTCAGTAGAACTTTTGTAAAATCATCTCTTACATGGAACTCCATCGGTGCCGATATTATAAAATCGAAAAGATCGTTGTCGAGAAACGGTACACGGCATTCCACTGTATTGAACATGCTCATTCTATCCACACGCTGTAGATCAGTTCGATACAAGTTCTTAACTTTATGTAGCTGAAGCGCACGACGGTCACTTGCCCCTTGAAAAAAGTCGTAACCAGCGAATAGCTCATCACTTCCATCTCCAGATAGAGCTATACGAATCCCGTCTTCTTTCATTCGAGAGAAAGCAAAATGTATAGTTAATGCATCAGTTATATCTACGGGTTCAAATTGTTCAGATACATATATGCTGGTTCTAATAGACTGCATCAGATCTACACGATCAACATCAGAAATAACTATCTTAATGCCAAGTTCTTTGCATAATCTCTGCGCGAATACTACATCAGCTGAGCCAGTCACTCCGACCGTGTAGGCGGTGACGTTCTTATGGTATAGGTTAGCAAGATAAAGAATTATTGCGCTATCTAGCCCGCCAGAGAAAACTACGCCTATCGGAAGATCAGTATTGACTTGACGCTTTACCGAGAGGTGCAGTAGCTCATTGCATTTATTTACCGTAGACTTGTAATCTAGTCGCGGCCATATGCTTTCGCTAATTAAATAATATGCGTTCTGTCGACCGTCCACCCAATAATGTCCAGGGAGGATTTCTTGCGTCTTGTTGGTCAACCCAATTAGTGCTTTCAGTTCCGATGCGAAATAGAGGACAGTTCCTTCTTGAGTCAGGTATAGAGGCTTTACGCCCAGCCGATCCCTCGCAGCGAAAACAGTATTGTCTCCCGGTGAGTAGATAATAAACGCGAATATACCATTGAGTCGGGTCAGACAAGATTCCCCCCAGTGAGCATATGCCCTAAGAACTAGCTCGGTATCTGAACAGCCTAAAAACTTTACTCCGTGTGATAATAAAATTAATCGCAACTCATTCAAGTTGTAAATTTCACCATTAAATATAATTGCGCGACCAGAAATGTTATCTATGAACGGCTGGTTGTTGTCCTCTCTCTCCACGATAGGCAAGCGATTGGTACCAATAGCAGCATGAGAAAATATAAAACGCTCTCCAAAGCTTTCAGCAGCGCCTCTATGGGAGATTCTCCCCAACATTTTTAGTAAAGTAGCCTCAAAGTCGCGCTTTTCATTAGAGCGGGTAGAAGTCTCAAATATTGCAGCTATCCCGCACATCTAGCACTGCTCCAGTATTTTGTCTTCGGGATATTCAGATGTTTCGACTTTAATGTTTCTCTCATACTCTTTATGGACGTGAAGTATCTCGTCTATAGTCGTTGCCCTCACCCACATTTTTGCGATATAAGCTTCTTCGTTCTCTACATCGAAGAATCCATCTTTGTGGCCGTTAGTAGTAGGCAGTACCTGCGATAAAATCTCACACGCAGAATCAATTTCTGGAAGCTTTATAGCTTTGATGTAGCCTGAGCGAGTTGGATAGAATAGAAGCATCGCGTAGACGGCGTCCTCCGGCAATATCGGAAGGTCTTCCGCCAAATGGCGCCCTATGGTTACTGGCTTATTTGTTATGAAATTGACGTTTAAGGCATACGCATCACATGAGCACAGATCCTTAAGTGCTTCGTCCACGAAGAACCCGCCCAGCCTCGGGTTTACCTCAATCACTTGGGGGCCGTTTTTGGATAATTTGAACTCAACGTGTAAAAATCCGTTCTTTACCTTCAGTGCTTTTATAGAATTGCTAATAGTTGATACGATCACCGATATCTGGTCGTTAGAAAAGCTTTGCGGTGGTGTAACTATGACCTTTTCTAAAACCGTACTGGAGGTGTTGCTTGTTATCATCTTTTCAAATATCAACATCGGGTGAATGCTCCCGTCGATAACCAAGCATTCTAAAGAACCTTCAGGCCCCTCAATGAATTCTTCAATTAACACGGAAACGCCCGGCGTATATAGCACAGGGCCTGCTTCTGGAGAACTAAGCCATTTTTCAGCTCCCGAGAAAGAATAGGCTCCAGGCACGTCAGGAAATCTTTGTATGAAGTGATTATATGCTTTTTCAAAACTCTTTCGGTCATCACATATCGAGACAAACGCCGAGCCGCCCCCGTATACCGGCTTCATCACTACGGGAAATATAAGATCATTTATAGTTTCGAAATCTCCATTGAAGAGCCTGAAATTTACCGACCTAACACCCTTTATATTGCGAAGTTGCGAACGTATTAAGTACTTATTGTTACAATTCTCTAGCGGCTCGGCGCTGTAATATTCAAGCCCGCATTGCCTAGCGATATCTTCAACTACATGGTTAGCGTCCCCACGCGGTGTGACATGCGCTGGGTAGCAAAACAGTCCTTTCACACTATATGTTCGGCTTAAACGTTCTACTGCGCAGAGTACTTCGCCAGTTTCAATACTATCTACCAAGACAACTTCATCACTTTCATCGCTAGCCTCCCTAATATTTTTGCTATCTTTTGCGATTATTGTTAAGCATCTGATACCTTCTTTTGCTGCGGCTTGAAAGTGCAATTTTCTATACAAATATAGTGAGGTTGATAGATAGTCGTTATCTATGAAAATTAATATTTCTGGCTTCATATATAGGTCCATGATCATTTTCGTTGTTGTAAAATGAGATAGCGAGCATTGTATGCACTGTTTGTCACACACGCATGATCAGTGGAGATCTTTTGGGAATGGCATAACTTTCTGCGCACCACGTAATTGTTAGCCGTTATCCTATGTAAACTCCCACGACGAAGTTGCACGCTGAATCCTCCTGCCATTACGAGGCTGGCTGCCCGCAGTTGCCACACGGTAGATAGCTGTGGGCGGATGAGCGTTGGCGTAAGCCTGTTGTTGCTCAATAATCCTCAAGACGTCTTTGTTCGCACCTTCAAGTTACTGCGAGAAAAGGTAATCTTCTTGGCTGCGAAGAAAATCAGGGGAGGCTTCATTGGTGTACAAAGGGGAGAGGGGAGCATTCATTTACAGACTCCTAAACTGTGAAGGGGTGTCCATGAATGATGCGGTACAAACTAAGTAATTCGTACCGCCGAATTCACAGTCACAGGAAGGAAAAGGAAACTTCGTAGTAATGGACACTAAAAATCCTACAGAAATTTCTGCTCGATAAGGCGCAAGACAATTTCAATCAAGCTTTCACAGTCCGTTGATCTTCCCTCGGACAGCGCTCCATGGCGCAAGCACTTGAACCTTACACAGGATGAAGTGGCCAAACGGATGGGTGTCTCTCAGCCGGAATTTGCCCAGCAAGAGACCGTCTCAAAGCCTCGGAAGGCCACTCGCGAAAAAATAGCAGCGGCGTTTGGTATTACCGCTAATCAACTTGAGCTTTAGGCTGTGAAAGGGATCGACATGAAAATCTGCGGCATCGAAATCAAAGGCAGCGAAGCGATCATCGCCGTGGCCTCGCTCGACGGTCAGGCCCTGAGCCACGTCGCCCTCGCCACCAAGAAGATCGCCCTCGACGATGACGACGAAGCCGCCAATGTCAAAGTCTTTGCCGCTCAGGTGGCGTCGTTTGTTCGTGAGAATTCCATCGATCGCATCGCGATCAAGAAGCGCAGCAAGAAAGGCGAATTCGCCGGCGGGCCGACTACGTTCAAGATCGAGGGGATTTTCCAGCTGCTGGGAAATTGTGAGGTGACGCTGCTGTCGCCGCAGACCATCAATGCGCAGAACAAGAAGTTCGATTTTGCACTGCCGGATACGCTGAACAAGTATCAGCATGAGGCTTACAAGGCCGCGTGTTCGGCGTTGATGAAGAAGTAACATTCCTCCACTGATCGAAGCGGACGCTCTGCGTGGGATCACATCTCGAAGCGGACGCAGAGCGTCCATGGCGGCATTCCCACGCAGAGCGTGGGAACGATCATGCCTGGGCGGGGCGGCGGTCTTCACGCGGGCACCGCTCGAATCTCGCCCGATAACTTCGGGTGAAATACGACGGCGATTCAAACCCGCACGCGATGCTCACCTCCAACACACTCATGTTCGTCTGACGCAGCAACTGCCGCGCCTTCTCCAGCCTTAACCGTAGATAGAAATTGCTCGGTGTGTCGTTCAGGTGCAGGCGAAACAGGCGTTCCAGCTGACGCCGAGTCACTTTGATCGATTCCGCCAGCGCCAGGGTACTCAGCGGCGGTTCGCTGTGCTGTTCCATCTCTCCGATCACCTGCACCAGTTTCTTGTTGCTGATGCCATAGCGCGTGGCGACTTCCATGCGCTGGTGGTCTTTGCGCGGGCGGATGCGCCCGAGTACGAATTGTTCGCTGACCTGGATCGCCAGTTCCGGGCCGTGGGCCTGACCGATGAGGTCGAGCATCAGGTCGATAGAAGCCGTGCCGCCGGCAGAGGTGATGCGCCGACGGTCGATCTCGAACAGTTCCTGAGTGACGCTGAGCTGCGGATAAGACTCCTTGAAGGCGTCGATGGCTTCCCAGTGCAGGGTCAGGCGATGGCCGTCGAGCAGGCCGGCTTCGGCGAGGATAAAACTGCCGGTGTCGATGGCGCCGAGGGTCACGCCTTCGTTATCCAACCGACGCAACCAGTGCTCCAGTGCCGGAGTGGTGAACTTCAGCGGTTCGAAACCGGCGACCACCAGCAAGGTCGCGCCTTTCTTCAGGGGTTCCAGCGCTGCATCGGCATTGACCGACATGCCGTTGCTGGCCAACACCGCCCCGCCATCAGCGCTCAACACATGCCAGCGGTACAGCTCACCGCGAAAGCGATTGGCGACCCGCAGCGGCTCGATCGCCGAGATAAAACCGATCGCCGAAAAACCCGGCATCAACAAGAAGTAGAAATCCTGGGACATGGAGCGCACTCGATGGCAGGTAGCGAGAGGGCGGGAAGCGTGTGGACGTTGATACGCCACTTGCCGGCGGCATTCAAGCGCGCAGGTCGCTGCAGTGCAAGAGCTGGTCGCCGCAGTGCGTTTTCATCGGTGCTTTGCTGCGTAACTTGGCATCACCGGCACACAAAGATGCCGGGCCCCACAATAACGACCTGCCGAGGAACCCGAGATGAAACGACTGATCAGCAGCTGTGTTCTTGCACTCAGCGGTACCGCTTTCTTGAGCGCCAGCGTCATGGCGGCCGAACCCGCGTCGTGCCAGAACGTGCGCATGGGCGTAGTGAACTGGACCGACGTGATCGCCACCAGCGCCATGACCCAGGTCTTGCTCGACGGCCTCGGCTACAGCACCAAACAAACCAGCGCGTCCCAGCAAATCGTCTTCGCCGGGATCCGCGACCAGCGCCTGGACTTGTTCCTCGGTTACTGGAACCCGCTGATGACGCAGACCATCACGCCGTTTGTCGATGCCAAGCAGGTCAAAGTGCTTGAAGCGCCAAGCCTGAAGGATGCTCGCGCCACCCTCGCCGTGCCGACTTACCTCGCCGACAAAGGCCTGAAAACTTTCGCTGACATCGCCAAATTCGAAAAAGAACTGGGCGGCAAAATTTACGGCATCGAGCCTGGCTCGGGCGCCAACACTCAGATCAAGGCGATGATCGCCAAGAACCAGTTTGGCCTGGGCAAGTTCCAGCTGGTCGAGTCCAGCGAAGCTGGCATGCTTGCGGCGGTGGATCGCGCCGTGCGGCGCAAGGAAGCCGTGGTGTTCTTCGGCTGGGCGCCGCACCCGATGAACGTCAACGTGCAAATGACCTACCTCACCGGCAGCGAAGACGCCCTCGGCCCGAACGAAGGCATGGCCACCGTCTGGACCGTCACCGCGCCGAAATACGCCGAGCAGTGCCCGAACATCGGCCGCTTGCTGAGCAACCTGACGTTCACCGCCGAAGACGAGAGCCGGATGATGCAGCCACTGCTGGATCACAAGGACGCCTTCGAGTCGGCCAGGCAATGGCTCAAGGATCACCCGCAAGACAAGCAGCGCTGGCTCGAAGGCGTGACCACCTTCGACGGCAAACCGGCGGCTGAAAACCTGAAACTGACCAGTAAATAAACCTGAAATGAACCACCGATTCGCAGCCCGATGCGGGCTGCGAACGGAACCGTCACGCCCTGAGCCACACCTAAGCCACACCTAAAATTCTCGCCTGCAAGGAACCCGCCTCATGAACCACGACGTCATCATCACCTGCGCACTCACCGGTGCTGGCGACACGACCGCCAGAAGCCCACACGTGCCGGTCACCCCGAAACAAATCGCCGCGGCCGCCGTGGAAGCCGCCAAGGCTGGCGCTACCGTGGTCCACTGTCACGTTCGCGACCCGCAAACCGGCAAGTTCAGCCGTGACGTGGCGCTGTACCGCGAAGTGATGGAGCGCATCCGCGAGGCCGACGTCGACATCATCGTCAACCTCACCGCCGGCATGGGCGGCGACCTGGAAATCGGCGCGGGCGAGAACCCCATGGAGTTCGGCCCGAACACCGACCTGATCGGCCCGCTGACCCGTCTGGCCCACGTCGAAGAACTGCTACCGGAAATCTGCACGCTGGATTGCGGCACCCTGAACTTCGGTGACGGCGACACCATTTACGTGTCCACCCCGGCGCAACTGCGCGCTGGCGCCAAACGCATTCAAGAGCTGGGCGTTAAGGCCGAGCTGGAAATCTTCGACACCGGTCACCTGTGGTTCGCCAAGCAGATGATCAAGGAAGGCTTGCTGGACAACCCGCTGTTTCAGCTGTGCCTGGGCATCCCGTGGGGCGCGCCGGCCGACACCACCACCATGAAAGCCATGGTCGACAACCTGCCGACCGACGCGGTCTGGGCCGGGTTTGGCATCGGTCGCATGCAAATGCCAATGGCGGCGCAAGCGGTGCTGCTGGGCGGCAACGTGCGGGTCGGTCTGGAAGACAACCTATGGCTGGACAAGGGTGTTTTGGCGACCAACGGCCAACTGGTCGAACGCGCCTCGGAAATCCTCAGCCGCCTCGGCGCCCGCGTTCTGACTCCTGCTGAAGGCCGGGCAAAAATGGGCCTGACCAAGCGCGGTTAACCCGAACCTACACCTCACCTGTGGGAGCGGGCTTGCTCGCGAAGAGGCCGTCACATCCGACATTTCTGTCGACTGACACTCCGCTTTCGCGAGCAAGCCCGCTCCCACAAGGGTTCACCAAATTCTTTTAGGACGTCGCCATGAGCTTTATCACCGAAATCAAAACCTTCGCTGCGCTGGGCAGCGGTGTCATCGGCAGCGGCTGGGTGTCGCGCGCCCTCGCCCACGGCCTCGACGTGGTGGCCTGGGACCCGGCGCCCGGTGCCGAAGCGGCACTGCGCAAACGCGTCGCCAATGCCTGGGGCGCGCTGGAGAAACAAGGCCTGGCGCCCGGCGCGTCGCAGGATCGTCTGCGCTTTGTCGCTACGATCGAAGAATGCGTTCGTGATGCGGATTTCATTCAGGAAAGCGCCCCCGAGCGTCTGGAACTGAAACTGGAATTGCACAGCAAAATCAGCGCGGCGGCCAAGCCCAATGCCTTGATCGGTTCGAGTACTTCGGGGCTGTTACCAAGCGAGTTTTACGAGAGCTCGACCCACCCGGAACGCTGCGTGGTCGGGCACCCGTTCAACCCGGTTTACCTGCTGCCATTAGTGGAAGTGGTCGGGGGCAAGAACACGGCGCCAGAAGCGGTGCAGGCGGCGATGAAAGTCTATGAATCCCTAGGCATGCGCCCACTGCATGTGCGCAAGGAAGTGCCGGGGTTCATCGCCGACCGTTTGCTTGAAGCGTTGTGGCGTGAGGCGTTGCATCTGGTCAACGACGGCGTGGCGACCACCGGTGAAATCGACGATGCGATTCGCTTTGGCGCGGGTCTGCGCTGGTCGTTCATGGGTACTTTCCTGACTTACACCCTGGCGGGTGGCGATGCGGGTATGCGGCACTTCATGGCGCAGTTCGGGCCGGCGTTGCAGTTGCCCTGGACCTATCTGCCGGCACCGGAGCTGACCGACAAATTGATCGATGATGTGGTGGATGGTACTAGCGAGCAATTGGGCAAGCACAGCATCTCGGCACTGGAGCGCTATCGTGATGATTGCTTGCTGGCGGTGCTGGAGGCGGTGAAGACCACCAAGGCTAAACATGGCATGGCGTTTAGCGAGTAACCCGTAACACTGATCGTTCCCACGCTCTGCGTGGGAACGATCATCCACCTGCTGGAGCACCAATCATGCCCACCCTCACCACCTACCAAACCAAAATCATCCCCGACTGGGTCGACTACAACGGCCACCTGCGCGATGCCTTCTATCTGCTGATTTTCAGCTACGCCACCGACGCGCTGATGGATCGTCTGGGTATGGACAGCAATAACCGCGAAGCCAGCGGCAACACGCTGTTCACCCTCGAACTGCACCTCAACTACCTGCACGAAGTGAAGCTCGATGCCGAGGTCGAAGTGCACACCCAGATCATCGGCCATGACCGCAAGCGTCTGCACCTCTACCACAGCCTGCATCTGGTGGGCGGTGACAAGGAGCTGGCGGGCAATGAACAAATGCTGCTGCACGTCGACCTGGCCGGGCCGCGATCCGCACCGTTCAGCGAAGAAACCTTGAGCAAGCTGCAGGCCGTTGTCGCCGAGCAAGCCGACCTGCCCGCACCCGCCTTCATCGGCCGAGTGATCGCTTTACCGCCCACAAAATAACAAGGAGCTCGCCATGAACACCGCCGCCGCTTTTGCCGATTTCCGCACCTACCCGTTGATCAGCGCATTGACCGCCGTGCATACCCTGGCGGACCGAATTCAAGTGCAGTGGGCAGACGATCGGGTCAGCCCTTTTCATCATCAATGGCTACGGGACAACTGCCCGTGCCCGCAGTGCGTCTACACGGTGACCCGCGAGCAAGTACTGGAAATCGTCGATGTCGCAGAAAATCTGATCCCCGACAGCGCTCGAATCGATGCCGAAGGTTGTCTGTGTATCGATTGGCAGGACGGCCACCTCAGCCGCTTCGATCCAGGCTGGCTGCGAGCCCACGCCTATGACGATGAGTCCCGCGCCGAACGCCGGGCTGCCAAACCGAAAAGTAAGCTGTGGGACAGCCACCTGAAGCTTCCAGTGTTCGATTATCAGGCATTGATGGACGACAACGATGCCTTGCTGCAATGGCTGCTGGCCGTGCGCGACATCGGCCTGACCCAGGTTCGCGGTGTACCGACGGAGCCGGGCTCGCTGAAGCTGATCGCCCAGCGGATTTCCTTCATCCGTGAGAGCAATTTCGGCGTGCTGTTCAACGTGCAATCCAAGGCCGACGCCGACAGCAATGCCTACACCGCCTTCAACCTGCCGCTGCACAGCGACCTGCCCACGCGGGAGTTGCAACCGGGGCTGCAATTTCTGCATTGCCTGGTCAATGACGCCGACGGTGGCGAAAGCATTTTCGTCGACGGTTTTGCCATCGCTGAAGCCTTGCGCGAGGAAGATCCCGAGGCGTTTCAGGCCTTGTGTGAAATACCCGTGGAGTTCCGCAACAAGGACCGCCACAGCGACTACCGCTGTCTGGCACCGATCATCGCCCTGGATGCTTTCGGGCAAGTGTCGGAAATCCGCATGGCGAATTTTTTGCGTGGGCCGTTCGATGCTTCAGTCGAACAGATGCCCAGGCTGTATCGCGCTTATCGACGCTTCATTGCGATGACCCGCGAGGCGCGCTTTCGGGTGATGACGCGGCTCAACCCCGGTGAGCTGTGGTGCTTTGATAACCGTCGCACCCTCCATGCCCGCAATGCGTTCGACCCCGCTACCGGCGCCCGGCATTTCCAGGGGTGTTATGTCGACCGGGATGAGTTGTTGTCGCGGATCCTTGTGTTGCAGCGCTAGACCCCGTCATCGTTCATCGCGGGCAAGCCACGCTCCCACAGGTTATTCGCAAGTCCTGTGGGAGCGTGGCTTGCCCGCGATGGCGTCCGCACAGGCAACACAAAACTCTCTGATTCACACGCAAAAAAAAACCCCGATCAAGCCGTGACAGGATCGGGGCAGAGGTGGGTACTGTTGAGGAGCTGTTGCGCGAGGGTGACCAAACCTTCGTGAAGCCAGCTGAGTTCAGTGTGCCTATTCCCGTACGCAGCAAGTTAGCCGAAAACGACATGTTCATAGCCAATGCTGCCATTGCGACAAATCGCCCTTGCCGCCACTCCATCCCCCCACCAGAATCGAACCACGACACCGTTCCCTGAAGAAGGATTGCGTCATGATGCACGCCGATTTGATTGACCAGGAAGACCTGTTGGGCCAGCTGAAATCGTTGGGTTTTCAAGTACCGAGTGGCTCTACAGCCGAGCAGGCTTGCGAGTGTGCGGTGCGAGGCTTGAACGATGAGCGGGCGATGACGCTGCGGACCATGGTCAAGCAGATGTACACCAGCAGCGCGACCATCCTGCCGGCCGTGCGCCAGGCGATCGACAGGCAGCTGCTGCCCGCGTTGGCTGAGTATCAGCAAAGCCGTAGCGCCTGATAAATCGCCTTCGCGAGCAAGCCCGCTCCCACATTCGACCGCGTTCCCCTGAGAGAGCTCGGTCGAATGTGGGAGCGGGCTTGCTCGCGAATGGAGCGCCTCGGTTTAGAGCCTTACGCTAGCAAACGTCGACTCATTGCGCGCCTGACTCAACGCCGACAGCGGCCCGGACAACGGCGACAGCACCAGCGCTTGCGGCAGCGGCATCATCGCCACTTGTTGCGTGGTGTTGGAACCCACGCGCTCGTCACGCGGCGGAATGCCGAAGTATTCGCGGTAGCACTTGGAGAAGTGCGGCGTGGACACGAAACCGCACACCGACGCCACTTCGATGATCGACATCGGCGTTTGCTTGAGCAACTGCCGGGCGCGGATCAGGCGCAGTTTCAGGTAGTAACGCGATGGCGAGCAGTGCAGGTACTTCTGGAACAGCCGCTCCAGCTGACGACGCGAAACGGCGACATACACCGCCAGTTCGTCGAGATCGATTGGCTCTTCGAGGTTGGCTTCCATCAGCGCTACGATTTCCTGCAACTTCGGCTGGTTGGTGCCAAGCATGTGCTTGAGCGGCACGCGCTGGTGATCCTGCTCGTTGCGGATGCGCTCGTAGACAAACATTTCCGAGATCGCAGCGGACAGTTCACGACCATGATCGCGGCTGATCAGGTGCAACATCATGTCCAGCGGCGCGGTGCCGCCGGAACTGGTGAAGCGGTTGCGGTCCAGGGTGAACAACCGGGTGCTCATGGCCACCCGCGGGAAAGCTTCCTGCATCGCCGCCAGGCATTCCCAGTGCACGCTGCAGTCGAAACCGTCCAGCAGGCCAGCGCAGGCCAGCGCCCAGCTGCCGGTGCAGACCGCGCCGAGACGACGAGACTGACGCGCCTGGCTTTGCAGCCACGACACGTGCTCGCGGGTTACGGTGCGCTGGATGCCGATACCGCCGCAGACAATGACGGTGTCCAGGGGCGGCGCTTTGTGCATGGAGGCGTCGGGAGTGATCTGCAGACCGTCACTGGCCCAGACCTGACCGCCATCGACGGTGAGTGTGCTCCAGCGATACAGCTCGCGGCCGGACAATTGGTTGGCCATGCGCAGAGGTTCTACTGCGGAGGCCAGAGAAATAAGCGTGAAATTGTCCAGCAGCAAAAAGCCGATGGATTGAGGCGCACGGTTCTGGGGTTGGGCCCCGGAGTTGAACGTCGTCATCGCGGTATCTCCTCACACAAAGCGGGTGATGGCCTCAGGCGGAGGCTCTTTTTATTGCCATCGTTCTCGCGTGGGAGACGGGCTTTGTAATGACAGAGCAAATGCCATGCCTAAAATTGAATGCGTGTTCAATAACTCCTGAAAACGACGTCGCGATGCGTCTAGATATGGCGCGCAGAGATAAGAGGTCATAAGTGCCATTAGAGGCCGCAAACCCGCTACCCCGTTGCCTGTGAGCAAATCGGTAGCACTTGTGGGAACAGGGCTGCGACGCTCCACCGGAGAGTGTCACCGCAAGCACGGGTGACGGACGGTCAGGCTTGAATTGGATCCCCTGCCAGGGGGTGAGGGCTTACCTGTTTGCGACGCGCTAAAAGGTGGCGCGTTTTGGTGCGGGTGTTCACTTGGTGCGCAGTTTTGACTGGTCTGGCCCCTTCGCGAGCAAGCCCGCTGGATTTGTGCCCGACGCTGATTAAATGTGGGAGCGGGCTTGCTCGCGAAGCAGGCGACTCGGTACTACTGATTCAACACTCAACCGCGCTAACCGCCAACCCACCGCGCGATGTCTCTTTATATTTGTCGTGCATGTCGGCCCCGGTATCACGCATGGTGCGGATCACCCGATCCAGCGAGATAAAGTGCTGACCGTCGCCACGCAGCGCCATCTGCGCCGCGTTGATCGCTTTCACCGCCGCAATCGCGTTGCGCTCGATGCACGGTACTTGCACCAGCCCGCCCACGGGATCGCAGGTCAGCCCGAGGTTGTGTTCCAGGCCGATTTCCGCTGCGTTGCACAGTTGCTCCGGCGTGGCACCAAGAATCTCCGCCAACCCGGCCGCCGCCATGGCGCAGGCCGAGCCGACTTCGCCCTGACAACCGACTTCGGCACCGGAAATCGAGGCGTTCTTCTTGCACAGAATCCCCACCGCCGCGGCACTGAGGAAGTAATCGACCACGTTGGCGTCGGTCACCGCCTCGCTGAACTTCATGAAGTAGTGCAACACCGCCGGAATGATCCCCGCCGCGCCGTTGGTCGGTGCCGTAACCATGCGCCCGCCGGCAGCGTTTTCCTCGTTGACCGCCAAGGCGAACAAGTTCACCCACTCCATGGCGCTCAAGGTCGAGCCAATCACGTTGGGCTTGTTCAGTTCTTGCAGGCTACGGTGCAGTTTGGCTGCGCGACGACGCACATTCAGGCCACCGGGCAGGATGCCTTCGTGCTTGAGGCCTTGCTCTACGCAATCTTGCATGGCGCGCCAGAGTTTCATCAGGCCGGCGCGAATTTCCTCTTCGCTGCGCCAGACTTTCTCGTTGGCCATCATCAGCTCTGCAACACGCAGGTTGTGCTGCTTGCAGAGACTGAGCAGCTCGACGGCGCTGGAGAAATCGTATGGCAACACGGTGCGATCCAGATCCACCACGCCGCTGGAAGCCTGTGCCTCATCGACGACAAAACCGCCGCCGACCGAATAGTAGGTGTCACGATGCAGCTCGCCGTGATCGCCTTCGACAATCAGGGTCATGGCGTTGGGGTGGAACGGCAGGTTCTCGTCGATCAGGCGCATGTCCCGAGCCCAGATGAATGGGACCGGCAAACGTCCGTCGAGCAACAGCGTGTCGGTTTCACGCAGGGTCTCGATGCGGATGCCGATTTGCGACGGATCGATCGCGTCCGGCCACTCGCCCATCAGCCCCATGATCACCGCGTTGTCGCTGCCGTGACCGATGCCGGTAGCAGAGAGCGACCCATAGAGCTGAACTTCGACGCGCCGCACCTGCTCCAAAAGACCTTGCTCACGCAAACCTTGTACGAACAGCGCCGCGGCGCGCATAGGCCCCACGGTGTGCGAACTGGAAGGGCCAATGCCGATTTTGAACAGGTCGAAAACGCTGATAGCCATTACTGCTGAACTCCTGGATGTGCCTGCTCCAGGCGCAAAAGCGCCCAGTGACGGAGCTGCTACGCTCAAGCTGCAATCCGCCGAGATGGCCGCATCATCAGGCTTTTGTCATGTCGTTCAACGTCTCACACCGACGCACTCATGCTCACTAGCGCCTCAGGCCGCTTACGCTGTGTTTTCGCCGTTTTTTTGCGGATCAGAGGGGCAAAACGGGCTGAAAAAAGCTGTAAACGACGTTACCGACACTGGATGCGACCATCCCTGTACTGGATACGACGCACCCTGTAGGCGTCAGATTTTCACTGGTACATGATCGTATCGACTCGATTGCAAGGCGCCGTGGTAGAGCTGTCTCCAAAACGCCATCCAACCGCAACAGATAAGTGCGGTGGTCCAGTCGGAACACTGCCAAAAAAAACACCAAGGAGTCGCCCCTTATGAAAGGTTCCCCGTCGTTGTTGTTGGCCGCCATGCTGAGTCTGCCGTTTCTGGCTCAAGCCGCAGAACCGGCCCAATGCAGCACCGTAAACTTCTCCGATGTCGGCTGGACGGACATTACCGTCACCACCGCCACCACCAGCGTCGTTCTCGATGCCCTGGGCTATAAGACCAAAACCACGATGATTTCCGTGCCGGTGACCTACAAGTCCCTGGCCGACGGCAAGAACATGGACGTATTCCTCGGTAACTGGATGCCGACCATGGAAAACGACATCAAAGCCTACCGCGATGCCGGCACCGTGGACACCCTGCGCGCTAATCTGGAAAACGCAAAATACACACTCGCCGTCCCCGAAGAGTTGTATAACAAAGGTCTGAAAGATTTCGCCGACATCGCCAAGTTCAAGAAAGAACTCGACGGCAAGATCTATGGCATCGAACCGGGTAACGACGGCAACCGCCTGATCCAGAGCATGATCGACAAGAACGCCTTTGGCCTGAAAGACGCCGGCTTCAAGGTGGTCGAGTCCAGCGAGGCAGGCATGCTCTCGCAAGTCGATCGCGCCCAGCGCCGCAACACCGCCGTGGTGTTCCTGGGCTGGGAACCGCACCCGATGAACACTCGATTCAAGATGAAGTACCTGACCGGCGGCGACGAATACTTCGGCCCGAACTTTGGCCAGGCGACCATCTACACCAACACCCGCAAGGGCTACGCCCAGGAATGCAGCAACGTGGGTCAGTTGCTGAAAAACCTGGCGTTCACCCTCGACATGGAAAGCACGCTGATGGGCAACGTCCTGGACGACAAAATGAAGCCTGACGCGGCCGCCAAGGCCTGGCTGAAAAAGAATCCACAGGTGCTCGATACCTGGCTCGCTGGCGTGACCACCATTGACGGTAAACCTGGCCTGGAGGCCGTGAAAGCCAAGCTCGCGCAGCCTTGAATTAGGAAGCATCGCTTACGCCGGGCGAGCCAGCTCGCCCGGGCTGTTTATTTCCTTGCATGCGGACGTTCACTACCATGCTGATTGATCAGAAAATACCCTTAGGCCAGTACATCGCGGGCTTCGTTGAATGGTTGACGCAAAACGGCGCCAGCACCTTCGACGCAATCGCTGTGTCACTGGAAACGATGATCCACGGCGTGACTTTTGCGCTGACCTGGTTCAACCCGCTGGCATTGATCGGCCTCATCGCGCTACTGGCACACTTCATTCAACGCAAATGGGGCCTGACCGTTTTCGTCATCGCCTCCTTTCTGCTGATCCTCAACCTGGGGTATTGGCAGGAAACCATGGAAACCCTCGCCCAGGTGTTGTTCGCCACCCTGGTGTGCGTGCTGATCGGCGTGCCGTTGGGCATCGTCGCCGCGCACAAACCGATGTTCTACACAGTGATGCGGCCGGTGCTCGATCTGATGCAGACCGTGCCGACCTTCGTGTACCTCATTCCTACCCTGACCCTCTTCGGTTTGGGTGTGGTCCCGGGTCTGATCTCGACGGTGGTGTTCGCGATTGCCGCGCCTATCCGCCTGACCTACCTGGGTATTCGCGATGTTCCGCAGGAATTGATGGACGCCGGCAAAGCCTTCGGCTGCTCGCGCCGTCAACTGCTTTCACGGATTGAACTGCCCCACGCCATGCCAAGCATCGCGGCCGGTATCACCCAGTGCATCATGCTGTCGTTGTCGATGGTGGTGATTGCGGCACTGGTGGGCGCCGATGGCCTGGGCAAACCCGTGGTCAACGCACTGAACACTGCTGATATTGCCCTGGGCTTCGAAGCAGGCCTGGCGATCGTACTGCTGGCGATCATGCTCGACCGTATTTGCAAACAACCCGACGCTAAAGTAGGGGGTGACGCATGAGCATTATTCGCTTCGAAGACGTGGACGTGATCTTCTCCAAAGACCCGCGCGAGGCGCTCAAACTCCTCGACCAGGGCATGACCCGTGACCAGATCCTGAAAAAGACCGGGCAAATCGTCGGTGTTGAAAAAGCCACTCTGGACATCGAAAAAGGTGAAATCTGCGTACTGATGGGCCTGTCCGGCTCCGGCAAATCCAGCCTGTTGCGCTGCATCAACGGCCTCAACACCGTCAGCCGTGGCAAGTTGTTCGTCGAGCACGAAGGCAAGCAGATCGACATCGCCTCCTGTACTCCGGCAGAACTGAAAATGATGCGCACCAAGCGCATCGCAATGGTGTTCCAGAAGTTCGCCCTGATGCCTTGGCTGACGGTGCGCGAGAACATCAGCTTCGGTCTGGAGATGCAGGGCCGGCCGGAGAAGGAACGGAAAAAACTGGTCGATGAAAAACTCGAACTGGTGGGCCTGACCCAATGGCGCAACAAGAAACCCGATGAGCTTTCCGGTGGTATGCAACAGCGTGTCGGCCTGGCCCGAGCGCTGGCGATGGACGCCGACATTCTGCTGATGGACGAACCGTTCTCGGCCCTCGACCCGCTGATCCGCCAAGGTCTGCAAGACGAACTGCTGGAACTGCAACGCAAACTGAGCAAGACCATCGTCTTCGTGAGCCACGACCTCGATGAAGCCCTGAAGCTCGGCAGCCGTATCGCCATCATGAAAGACGGCCGGATCATCCAGTACAGCAAGCCGGAAGAAATCGTCCTCAACCCTGCGGACGATTACGTGCGCACCTTCGTCGCTCACACCAACCCGCTGAACGTATTGTGCGGTCGCAGCCTGATGCGCACCCTGGACAAGTGCAAACGCATCAACGGTTCGGTGTGCCTGGATCCGGGCGGCGATTCGTGGCTGGACCTGGCCGAAGGCAACACCATCAAAGGCGCACGCCAGAACGGCTCGAGCCTGGACCTGCAGAACTGGATACCGGGGCAAGCGGTTGAAGGTTTGGGTCGTCTGCCAACACTGGTGGACTCCAACATCGGCATGCGCGATGCGCTGCAGATTCGTTATCAAACCGGCAACAAGCTGGTGCTGCACGACAACAACAAGGTTGTCGGGATTCTGGGCGACAGTGAGCTGTACCACGCGCTGCTCGGCAAGAACCTGGGGTAAAAGCAACAGACACAAAAACGCCGCGAGATGATCGCGGCGTTTTTGTTTGCGAGATATCGGGGCATGCAGCTGTGCGGCTGATGGCCCCTTCGCGAGCAAGCCCGCTCCCACATCTATGGTTACCCCCTTTTCTGCAATAC
>NZ_AZRW02000037.1 GCF_000512695.2 Pseudomonas sp. QTF5
GCCCCCTGCGAAAGCTTAGTGGGCGATCGCAGGGGGCGGCGGGGGTAGCCATTTCATTATTGGTTTGGCGTAGACCATAAAAAGCCCGCGTTGCCTTAAGGCTGCGCGGGCTTTTTTATGCCGGACGAAATTTCCTACGTGTTGGATACGGGAATGACTTCGAGGACGCGGATCATGCCGGCTTCCGGGTAATGCCAGCGCACATCCACATCCCAGAACTGCGCGCCATATTCCCTTTCCGGTGCAGGAATCTGGTACGCCGGGCGTGGGTCTTGTGCCAGGCATTGCTCGATCAGCTCGACCAAGGGCTCATCAAGCCGCTGAGCGTGGCCGTGAGCCTGTTGCAGCGCTGAGTCTGTCCACTGCACGGGAATCAACTGCGGCGGGGCACTAGCGATGCTGTTGGATGCCGTGTCGATGATATCGGCGTAGGGCACGTAAGGTTTGATGTCGAGAATCGGTGTGCCGTCCAGCAAGTCGATGCCGGAGATCCACAGCCGATTGGCTTCGACTTTGTCCAGTTTGACCACCGATTGACCGATGCCATTGGGCCGGTGCGTTGCCCGAGTGGCGAACACACCCATGGATTTGTTGCCACCCAGACGCGGAGGGCGGACTTTCAGGCGTGGTTTTTCTTCCAGGGCCTGATGGAACAGGAACAACAGCCAGACATGGCTGACCTGTTCCAGCCCCTGTACCGCATCACCCTGATCGAACGGCGCCACCAGCTCCAGCACGCCTCGAGCGGCCGGGGCCAGTTGCGGCTGGCGCGGAATGGCGAACTTCTCCTTGAAACAGGAGCGCACGAAGCCGATGGGGGAAACGTTGTAGGTCATGGTTTGGGGTCGAGGCGGGGTGTGGGCGGGCATGATAACCCGATCGGCCCTTGGGTCGGTGGTGACTGACAGATTGCCTTCGCGAGCGAGCCCGCTCCCACACTGGATTTCCTGTGACCACACCATTTGTGGCGAGCATAAATCCAGTGTGGAAGCGGGCTTGCTCGCGAAGGCCGCACCACGGATTAAAGGCTGAACCCACCATCCAAAGGAATAATATTCCCAGTCATATACGCCCCAGCCGTACTCGCCAGACTGATCGCCAACGCCGCCATCTCTTCCTCCCGCCCCCAGCGCTTCATCGGAATCAACGCCGTATCCTCGGCCAACGCCTGCTCATCATTCCCGATGTGCTGAGTCATCTTGCTCGGGAAACGCCCCGGTGCAATCACGTTGACGTTGATGTGCTGGCTCACCAGCTCCCGCGCCAGAATCCGCGACAGTTGATGTAGGGCAGCCTTGCTCGGGCCGTAGGCATAGGCCTGTTCGCCAAAGGAAGAAATCCCGGCCACCGAACCAATGTTGATGATCCGCGCCGGATTCGCCGCCGAACCAGCCTTGCGCAGCAGCGGCAGAAATTGCTGGATGCAGTTGAACACCGAGGTCACGTTGAGCTGCATGACCTTCTCCCAACCCTTGACCGGGTAACTCTCCAGCGGCTCGCCCCACGTGGTGCCGGCGTTGTTCACCAGAATATCCAGATGGCTGATCTGTTCACCCAGCCGAGTGGCCAATTGCAGCACACCTTCTTCAGTGGCCAGATTGGCTGACACCGCGTGGCAACGGCCGAATGCGCTCAGTTCATCAGCCGTTTTCTGGCAGGCTTCGGCATCTCGGGCGCAGACGTACACAGTGGCGCCAGCCTCGACATAAGCCTTGGCGATCATTTTGCCGATACCGCGGGTGCCGCCAGTCACCAGAGCGGTGCGGCCTGCGAGAGAAAAATACGGGTGCATAGGGCGAGTCCTGAGAGCTGAGGGTCAGTACACCCTAGTCGTCAGCCGTCAGAAGCGGAGCCACTATTTTTGCGCGGAATGAGGGTCTATACAGCCTTGAGCGGCCACGGCCCGTGTAGGAGCACGGCTTGCTGGCGAAGGCGTTTTGAAGATTGCCTTCGCGGGCAAGCCTTAATGCCAGTCAGTTAAGGTGCGAAACCTGTGGGAGCGGGCTTGCTCGCGAAGACGGCGGCATAGTCAACATTGATGTCGCCTGATACACCGCTTTCGCGAGCAAGCCCGCTCCCACATTGAATTGCGCTTAACTGACTGGCATTAGTTAGGGCAAGCCTCGCTCCTACAGGGACCGTGGCGTTCGTGGGCGATTTACTGCGGGCGAACGCGCAGAGTCAGGCCTTTGAGGAAGTTGCGCAGCAACTGGTCGCCGCAGGTGCGGTAGTTGGTGTGGCCGAACTTGCGGAACAGCGCGCTCAGCTCAGGCTTGGACACCGGGAACTCGGCCGCCTTGAGGATCGCGTGCATGTCGTCCTCTTTCAGCTCGAAGGCCACACGCAGCTTCTTCAGGATGATGTTGTTGGTCACCGGCACTTCGATCGGCTGCGGCGGACGGCTTTCGTCCTTGCCGCGCTTGAAGATCACCAGGCCATCGAGGAAATGTGCCATGACCTCGTCCGGGCAGCGTACGAAGCCTTCCTCGTCTTCCTCTTTCTTGTCGAGGTACGTCAGCAGGTCTTCCATGGACACGTCCATGCCACCGATCTTGATGATCTCGATGACTTTCTTGTCGCTGATGTCGAGCATGTAGCGCACGCTGCGCAGTACGTCGTTATGAATCATGGTGTGCAGTCCTGATATTCAGCAGTGGGCGCCGCATAAGCAGCGGCGCCGAAATGTATGGCGGCGTGAAAAGTCTTAGAACTTCTCTTTGCCGGACAGGTAGCGCCATTGCCCCAAAGGCACTTTGCCGATGGACACGCCGCCGATGCGGATGCGGCGGATGGCGACGACCTTCAGGCCTACAGCCTGGCAAAACAGGGCGATCACACCCGGTTGTGGGTTCTTCATCGCAAAACGCAGGCGGTTTTCGTTCTGCCAGCTGGCTTTGACCGGCGGCAGTTCCTTGCCCTTGTACGTCAGGCCGTGATTCAGGCGATTGAGGCCGTGAGCCACCATGTCGCCTTCAACTTCGACCACATACTCTTGCTCGATCTTGGCGGAGTCTGCAGTGAGTTTGCGCAGGATCTTCCAGTCCTGGGTGAACACCAGCAGACCGCTGGCATTGGCCTGCAGATCGGTGCTGGCGGTCAGGCGCAGGAAGTGGCCCTTGAGCGGGCGTTTGCCGTAGCGGTGTTCTTCGCTCAGGGTCTCGGCGCTGATGGTCGCCATGGCCGTTTCCGCGTCCATGCCCGCAGGCACGTTGAACAGGATGGTCACCGGCTCCGGCGCAGTGGCCTTGGCTTCGGGATCGAGCTCGACTTTTTGGGTGTCGACCTTGAACTGCGGCTCGTCGATGACTTCACCGTCCACGGTGACCCAGCCGCCCTCGATGAACAGCTCAGCCTCCCGACGGGAACAGCCGACGAGTTCGATGAGGCGTTTGGAGAGACGAATCGGGTCAGTCATGACAGGGCCGTAACAAAAAAGGGGTGGGCATTGTACCTGCCTGGCGCCGGTTAATCCCGGCTCCATTTGCGCTGCACAGCTTTTTGTGGGAGCGGGCTTGCTCGCGAAGGCGGTAGATCAGTCAATTTATCTGTTGAATGACACACCGCATTCGCGAGCAAGCCCGCTCCCACATTTGTTCCGTGTTGTGTCAGCCATGCTGTGAACTTTGCTGGTTTTGGCGCAAACGCATATGCAGCAACGGATAGGGCTGCCCCATGCCATCGACTTCCGAGCGACCGATCACCTCAAAGCCCTGTTTGAAGTAAAACCCCAAGGCCTGCGGGTTTTGCTCGTTGACGTCCAGTTCATCGGCGTTCAGGTGTTCCATGGCGTAGCGCAGCAATAGCTTGCCCAGGCCCTTGCCGCGATGCGCCGGGTCGATGAAGAGCATTTCGATTTTGCCCGCCGCGACGCCGGCGAACCCGGTGATGTGCTGGTGCGAGTCTTTGGTGCAGATCAGCATCACCGCGTCGAGGTAGCGGGTCAACACCAGGTTCTTCAGCAGTTCGATGTAGCTATCGGGCAGAAAGTCATGGGTGGCGCGCACCGAGGCCTCCCACACTTGGGTGAGTTCTTCGTAGTCGCTCTGTTTCGGTGTGTGAATGACTGAGTGTTGGCGCATGCCCGCTGGCCTCTCTTCCGTGGATGACGCGAGTTCTTTCTCCCACAAAACGATAGACGTAAAAAAGCCCCGCATCTCGTCAAGAGAGCGGGGCTTTTGTATTTTTTGCGTTTAGATCTGTTCAGCCCACAGGTCGTATTCGTCAGCGTCGGTCACTTTGCACCAGACCTTGTCGCCTGGCTTCAAGTTGCTGCCGTTGTCGATGAACACGTTGCCGTCGATTTCCGGGGCGTCGAAGAAGCAACGGCCGACCGCGCCTTGCTCGTCGACTTCATCGACCAGCACTTCGATTTCACGGCCGATGCGCATTTGCAGGCGTGCCGAGCTGATCGCTTGCTGATGCGCCATGAAGCGGTCCCAGCGGTCTTGCTTGACGTCGTCCGGAACGATCTCCAGGTCCAGGTCATTGGCCGGTGCGCCTTCGACCGGCGAGTACTGGAAGCAGCCGACGCGGTCCAGCTGGGCTTCAGTCAGCCAGTTCAGCAGGTACTGGAAGTCTTCTTCGGTCTCGCCGGGGAAGCCGACGATGAAGGTCGAACGGATGATCAGGTCCGGGCAGATTTCGCGCCAGTTCTTGATCCGCGCCAGGGTCTTGTCTTCGAAGGCCGGGCGTTTCATGGCTTTCAGGACTTTCGGGCTGGCGTGCTGGAACGGGATGTCCAGGTACGGCAGGATTTTACCGGCGGCCATCAGCGGGATCAGCTCGTCGACGTGCGGGTACGGGTAAACGTAGTGCAGACGCACCCAGACGCCGAGGGTGCTCAGGGCTTCGCAGAGTTCGGTCATGCGGGTTTTCACCGGCGCGCCGTTCCAGAAGCCGGTGCGGTATTTCACGTCGACGCCGTAGGCGCTGGTGTCCTGGGAAATCACCAACAGCTCTTTAACGCCGGACTTGACCAAGCGCTGGGCCTCATCGAGCACATCACCGACCGGACGGCTGACCAGTTTGCCGCGCATCGACGGGATGATGCAGAAGCTGCAACTGTGGTTGCAGCCTTCGGAAATCTTCAGGTACGCGTAGTGGCGCGGGGTCAGTTTGATCCCTTGCGGCGGCACGAGGTCGATCAGCGGGTTGTGATCCTGACGCGGCGGCACAACGGCATGCACGGCGTTGACCACTTGCTCGTACTGTTGCGGACCGGTCACGGCCAATACGCTTGGGTGGACGTTGCGGATGTTGCCTTCTTCGACGCCCATGCAGCCGGTCACGATGACCTTGCCGTTTTCCTTGATGGCTTCGCCGATCACTTCAAGGGACTCGGCCTTGGCCGAGTCGATGAAGCCGCAAGTGTTGACCACCACGACGTCCGCGTCCTGATAGGTGGACACAACGTCATAGCCTTCCATGCGCAGCTGGGTAAGGATGCGCTCGGAGTCGACCAGTGCTTTAGGGCAACCCAGGGAAACGAAGCCAACCTTTGGATTGGCCGGCGCAGGAGTGGTGGACATGTCTAACCTCGGTATTGGGTGACGCCTCCAGCCGAAGACGGCAAGGCGACAGACGGGCGCTATGTTGCGCCCTCTGGTCAAAAAGTGCGCAATTCTAGCGATGGGCGGCGCACTTGACCAGCTTTATGCGGGGAAATACGACGAGTGCTGCGCTATGCTTCGCGCCTTTACGCTTTACCGATTCTCTATAGTCAATAAAACGTCTGTAACAACAAGTAAAACAGCGCATGCTGCACGGCAAAGCATAGTGCTCTTTCAAAGAAATCCGGGTTTGGTAACAGGAGTGGTGGATGGGTCAGGCAAGTAGTCAGGCGGCGGGTGCCGAGCATTCGGCGGCGAAGCCGATCGGCATGCTGGTCGCGGCGGTCGGGGTGGTTTATGGCGATATCGGCACAAGCCCGTTGTACACCCTCAAAGAAGTGTTTTCCGGTGGCTATGGCGTGCCGGTCAACCATGACGGCGTGCTGGGCATTCTGGCGCTGATCTTCTGGTCGCTGATCTGGGTCGTCTCAATCAAATACATGATGTTCGTGCTGCGTGCCGACAACCAGGGTGAGGGCGGGATCATGGCCTTGACCGCGCTGGCCCGACGGGCAGCGGCGGGGCACGCCAGGTTGCGCATGTTGCTGGTGGTTTGCGGGTTGATCGGTGCGGCGCTGTTTTATGGCGACAGCATGATCACTCCGGCAATTTCCGTGCTGTCGGCGATTGAAGGCCTTGGGCTGGCATTCGATGGCATCGACCACTGGGTAGTGCCGCTGTCGCTGGTGGTGCTGGTGGCATTGTTCCTGATTCAGCGCCACGGTACGGCGCGGATCGGCATTCTGTTCGGGCCGATCATGGTCACCTGGTTTCTGGTGCTCGGCGCATTAGGCGTATATGGCATCAGTCAGCACCCGGAAGTGTTGCAGGCGATGAATCCGGTGTGGGGCGTACGTTTCTTCATGGTTCACCCAGGCATGGGGGTCACGATTCTTGGCGCCGTGGTGCTGGCATTGACCGGTGCCGAGGCGTTGTACGCCGACATGGGCCACTTCGGTCGCAAGCCCATCGCCCGGGCCTGGTTCATTCTGGTTCTGCCAGCGCTGGTACTGAACTACTTCGGCCAGGGCGCATTGCTGCTCGGTGATCCGGAAGCCGCCCGTAACCCGTTCTATCTGCTGGCGCCAAGCTGGGCGTTGATCCCGTTGGTGGGATTGTCGACGATGGCCACGGTGATTGCCTCGCAAGCGGTCATCTCCGGTGCATTCTCCCTGACCCGTCAGGCGATCCAGCTCGGCTACATTCCGCGCATGCACATCCAGCATACGTCCAGTGCCGAGCAAGGCCAGATCTACATCGGTGCGGTGAACTGGTCACTGATGGTTGGCGTGATCCTGCTGGTATTGGGCTTCGAGTCCTCCGGCGCGTTGGCTTCGGCCTACGGCGTGGCGGTGACCGGGACCATGCTGATGACCACCATCCTGGTGTCGGCGGTGATGCTGCTGCTGTGGAAATGGCCACCGGTTCTCGCGGTTCCGGTGTTGCTGGGTTTCCTGTTGGTGGACGGTCTGTACTTCGCCGCCAACGTGCCGAAAATCATTCAGGGCGGTGCGTTCCCGGTGATTGCCGGTATCGCGCTATTCGTGTTGATGACCACCTGGAAACGCGGCAAGCAATTGTTGGTGGAGCGACTGGACGAGGGCGGGTTACCGCTGCCGATCTTCATCAGCAGTATCCGCGTGCAGCCGCCGCATAGGGTCCAGGGCACGGCTGTGTTCCTTACCGCTCGCCCGGATGCCGTGCCTCACGCGCTGTTGCACAACCTGCTGCATAACCAGGTGCTGCACGAGCAAGTCGTGTTGCTGACAGTGGTGTACGAAGACATCCCGCGCGTCCCGCCGCAACGGCGTTTCGATGTCGATTCCTACGGCGAAGGGTTCTTCCGGGTGATCCTGCACTTCGGCTTCACCGACGAGCCGGACGTGCCTGAGGCCTTGAAACTGTGCCATCTGGATGACCTGAATTTCAGTCCGATGCGCACCACCTACTTCCTCAGTCGCGAGACGGTCATCGCCTCCAAGCTCGAAGGCATGGCCCGCTGGCGCGAGACGTTGTTCGCCTTCATGTTGAAGAATGCCAATGGTAATTTGCGGTTCTTCAATTTGCCGCTGAATCGGGTGATTGAGTTGGGTACGCAAGTCGAAATGTAAGCCACATGAAAAAGCCCCCGTTGCCATGAAGGTAGCGGGGGCTTTTTTGTGTGGCTTACATTTTTTGGAGTCAAGGAGATCCCCTGTGGGAGCGGGCTTGCTCGCGAAGACGGACTCACATTCAACATTGATGTCGCCTGACGGTACGCTTTCGCGAGCAAGCCCGCTCCCACAGGGTATTTGCGGTGTCTGCTGGAATGAAAAAGCCGCGTGATTACGCGGCTTTTCCGTCCCTGTGCCTTTACTTGCTTTCAGGTAGCTCTTCTTCAGATTCAGTCTTTGTCCGAGCAGGTCGCGGTGTCAGTACCTTCACCACATCATCAATCACTGCCTTGGACATAGCCGTCAAATAATGCGCGGCCCAGGCGTGGCGGTCGGTGTCTTTTATGTAGGCTGCATCCTCGGTAAATGATTTGGCGAGGAACAGCAGGTCGGAGGCTTGTGACAATGCATCAACGATGGGGACGCCGGCGCGGACGTTGAACAACGCCTGATCCGAGCAGTAGATGAGCGGGGTGAGGCCGATGGTTTTTAGTTCTGAAATCGCGGATGAATCAAATTTAGTCATAGTCAAAATCCTAGTTGAGGAGCTGACACATTCGTTTCCAAGCGAATGGGTGACAGCTATGCGCAGGTTGGAAAACCGGGAAACTAGGAACCGGCACGCCCGAAGGCGTCCCACGCACAGCTGTCATAACTCATGATCACAAAAACGAGCAATCATGATGGGGGCGCTGTTGCGGCTAGTATTCGACGGGTTTCCAAGCCCGATCGCTGAATGGTCAGCGACGTCCGGAGAGTATCCCGCCGAAGAAAAGCCCAACAAGGCATCAAAGTGCCCATATACGAGATTCGGAGTTTGCCTACAACGTTTGCGGGCGTCATCCGATATTGCGACACCTTAAGTAAACGAAACTAAACGCGCGCACTTTTTTGCGCACGCTTGGCTTTGGGAGCGGCGGCGCGCTGGGCCTTGATGCGTTCCAGCAGCACGCTGGCGGGTTCGTCGTTTGGGTCTTGGGGGACGAGTTCGCCGCGGAAGGCTTTGGCCAAGATGCTTTGGGTTAACTGGTCGATACGGCTTTTGGCTGAGGCGACTTTGGCTTCCAGTTGATCGGCGAAGGCGAAGAGTTGTTCGACGCGGTGGACGATCTCTTGTTGTTCAATTAACGATGGAACAGGAAACACAAAACTCCTGCACTGAGAAAGTGAAATGTTCACCTGCCCAGCTGAGCCCTTTGTTTCATTAATTATATTTCGCAGATTATCGCCACCTTCAAGAACGATGGTAATCCAGCCAGATATTATTCTGCTGCTCGGTCTGAAGAGTGTGATCGCTTGATTAATGTTCCACTCTTCATGGCTTGCTGGAATTGTTGCGATCTTGCCAAGCGGCGGCCCAACGATGTTCATGATGACATCGCCAGGCTTTGCAATGGATTTTGCGGATGACCCCTTGTGTATTGCTTCTGTTATGCATTGCGCACGATAGTCAAAGTCAACTTTTTGATTGACGATGTTGTAGACCTTCAAAAAGGGAACGCCGCGGTCAGTAAATCCTTCTCTCGGTGTTCCTCCGCTTTGAACTTTATCGCAAGCATCAGCGGCTTTTTGATATGACCATTCAGGCTGTTTTCCATCTCGCCAGCTCTCTGTCAACCGCCCGGAAACTGCTGCAGCGAGGACGGATTGGCGAAAGCGTTTGAGCAGGGTGGGGATGGCGTCGATGCGGGCTTTGAGGGTGTCTACCTGAGTCAGCAGTTCATCAAGTTTTTGGGCTATGCGGATTTGTTCGGCAGATGGTGGAACCAACACAGGGTAGTTTTCAACAAACTGTTTTGGTACACGGCGTAGGCCTACTGCTCCGGTCATGTTCGATGCGCCTTCACGCATGAATCCACGGCTTTTAACTAACGCCAGCAGATATTTGGCTGACACCTCTTCATTACATGGACGCAGTACAAAAAATTCGCTGCTTCCCGCACCTATACCATTAGGTAGACCTTCAACAAACGCGGCTTTGCCGTTTTCAAAGCAAGGAGTCACTTTGGCGAATATTACGTCGCCATTTTTAAAATTCGTATAGGCCTTCTTGATGTCGCCCCAGCTGCGATCACTAAAACGCAACTTGTCCCGGAAATTGGTCGGGGCGTGGGACATGGGCACAAAGCCTGCTGCCAAGTGATCATCGAAAGCCTGCTTGGGATTTATGTCAGCAACATCGCGAATGCAAGCGGTTACCCACCCCGTTGGCAACTCATTCATCCCCATTCTCCTGAGCAACCACCAATCCCATGACTTCCGCCATCAGTTGCTTCTGTGCGACCACTTCGTCCCCAGCCCCAAGCGCCTTCATCAGCTCTTCCAGTTCATGCAGGGCTTCGGTCAATTCGGCCATAGCTTCACCGGCCAATATTTCGGGCGCCGGCAAGTCGCTCGCATCAAGACTGGCGGAATCCTTCAGCCAACTGATATCCAGCGAATCGCCGCGTTGTTCTATCTGCTCGCGCGTAAACACACGGAAGCGACTGAGTTCACCGATGCCTTCGACATTCTCCGCACGCGAGCTGTTGCCGTTGGCATTGTCCCCGTAGGCATCCTCAAATGGTTTGAGGTGCTGTGCGCCGAAAGGAGTGCGTTTGCCGAAGCTTGGCATATTGCTGCGCAAGTCATAGATCCACACACGCTGGGTGCAACCTTGATCCTGACGAGGGTTTTCGATGGCGCCCTTTTGGAAGAACAGCACATTGGTTTTCACGCCCTGAGCGTAAAAGATGCCAGTGGGCAGGCGCAGGATGGTGTGCAGGTTGCACTTGTCCATCAGGTCACGGCGCACATCGGTGCCGACGCCCGCTTCGAACAGCACGTTGTCGGGTAGCACTACGGCGGCGCGGCCTCCGGGTTTCAGCCCACGGTAAATGTGCTGGAGAAAGGCCAACTGTTTGTTACTGGTCTTGTAGGTCAGGTCATCGCGGGTCGGGCCGCCGCCACCCTTGGCGGTGCCGAACGGTGGGTTGGACAGGATGACATCCACTTTCGGCAGATTGGCCCCGGTTTGACCGAGTGCATTGCCCAAGTGCACCACACCTTCCTCATCACCTTCCATGCCGTGCAGCAGGGTGTTCATCAGCGCCAGGCGGCGGGTGCCAGGCACCAGCTCTACGCCGACAAAGGCGCGGTTGCGCTGGAAGCTTCGAGTTTTTTCATCAAGATCATAGTGATCGTCGGTGTGGCTCTTGATGTAGGCATCGGCAGCAATCAAGAAGCCCGCGGTACCTGCTGCCGGATCCTGAATGGTTTCAAGGGGCTGGGGCTTGATGCAGTTGATGATGCTGTCGATCAACGGGCGCGGGGTGAAGTACTGACCGGCACCGGATTTGGTTTCGCTGGCATTCTTTTCCAGCAGGCCTTCATAAAGGTCACCAAGGCCATCGCGACGGGCGCTGAACCAGTCGATGCCGTCGAGGCTTTTGATCAGTTGTTCCAGATGGCGCGGCTCTTTGAGGCGGGTCTGGGCATCGGCGTAGATGGCGGCGATCAACGGGTCGGTATTTTTGCCCAGATCGAGCAGCATCTGCCGGTAGTGGTTCAGCAGATTCAGACCGGATTTTCCATTCAGGTCCGGCCAGCGCGCCCCTTCGGGCAGCTTGTGGCTGAAGCTGTCGTTGTTCTGAACCTGTTCGAATTCCATCTTGATGAACAGCAGCAGCACCAGCTCGGTGACGTAGTCGCTGTAGTTGATGCCGTCGTCGCGCAGGACGTCGCAAAGGTTCCAGAGCTTCTGGACGATGTCGCTGTTGTTCATGGGAAATACTCTAAAAAATGGGTCTGAATATGAGTCGATAAGGATGAGTGGTTCGACTCATCAAGTCGTTCGCGTGATGACGCTAAGGCAACTGATGTCGTCATCGGTGGGCGGGGCGGGCAGGTGGCCGTCACGCAAAAATGTCTGTTGCTCTTGGGCACATAAACCAGCCCAGAAGCCATCGCTCGCCAGCAACCACTGTTGGTTTGGGCGGGCAGGCCAGTAATTGATTTCAGGGCTACTCGTTCGCCTGGCGCTGAAGCAGCGGGTCAACGTATGACGTGACGACGCCAGTGCAATCTGCGCATGGGTGAGGTTGCCTTGCCAGTTTGGGGCGCAATGTACAGCACTCAGCCAGGTGATTTCACCGTCATGTTCAATTCTGCCCAGGCAGCAGTCACCTTCATGAACAGTGAATGCGACATTGGGAAGTAGGCAAAGCACCAGATAGCTGCAGGCTGCGAGGGGGAAATCGTCACGTAGCGTCTGATGGCTGCGGGCAATTATCCGCAATAGCGCTTCGGCCAACGGATCTGCGTTCAGTTCAATCGTAGGTAACTGGTTAAAACCGACGGTTAGATCATCAAGCAGGGCCTGGGCCAATTCACCGCTGCGAGGGTGACTGCTACTGCCGTCGGCAATGAGGTAAATGCTGGCATGTGTATGTGCGGCATGAGCGGAGACATCACGGTTGTCCGCCGTGAGGGTGCCCGCCTGGGTATGCCATTTAGCAGTTGTGAGCATTCAGGCGGTTACCCGGACGATGTGGTGCAAACGTTGCCAGATCATCTGCTCACGTTCGCTATCGCCACGAGCGGCATCCTGCACCAGGTAGCCGAAATCGTTGTTCCCCAGCAGTTCTGCCATTGTTTGGGCCAGGTAGGCTCGGAGTTCAGGGGCGGCAGATTCTACTTCGGTCAACAGTTCTTCTCGGCCGTTAACCAGGTTGAGAATGTCCTCAAGGTCTTGGCTGCCAAGTGGATTCTGAGCGCCGCGACCGGCGTAGGCTTCGAGTTTACTGGCAAGGAAGTAAGGCGGACTGAACAGGCGAATACGAGAGCCACTCGGTAATTCGTGCCATTGCGCGGTGGCTAAACCATCGGTGAACCAGCGGTTGTTACAGCCCAATAGGTTGGCGGTTTCAGCATCTTCGGGCATGAAGTCGACTTTCAGTTCGCCCAGGCGCATGCGGCAGATGACTTCATCCTGCGGCGATTGCTTGAAGCCTTTTTGCTTGAGTTGTTCCACCAGTTGTTGCCACTGGGCATAACCTGTCAGGTGTACGACCAGATCGACATCGTCGGTGTAGCGCACCTCTTCCAGGCTGAATTCGTCGGTCAGCAACAAGGCTGTCGTGCAACCGCCGACGAAGGCGACTTCCAGGCACAAGTCTGCGCCGACCGCCTTGGCGACGACTTCGAGCATCTCAATGTTTTGTGTGCGGCTCATGTTTAAAGAATTTTCACGCGCAGAATTTGGTTCGCAAGATTGGCTTCCCGAGCATTGCCCAGGCGAACGGCATCGATCAGCGCCAGGTATTCATACAAAAGGGAGTCTTTTTTGACCGCGCCCGGTACTGTCTTGAATAGGGGGGTTATGGATTGCCCTTTGCGAGTGCCATAAGCGTCCGGCCAAACGTGGATAAGGTCGCCGCCACTCATCAGCTTGCCCTGCAACACGGGGGCGGAAAAGCTTGTTGGAATACCGCGGACAAATTCTGCGGGCTTGACCGGAAATACATAACGCAAGCCATGCTCAATAAAGCCTAATAGTGCGGTGGTGTTGACCCGAGGTAGCTGGGTGCTTGGGTCTATGCGTAGTAGCCCAATCTGCTGACAGCGCTTGAGTGCGGAGGCGACTTCGGTTTTGCTGATGCCCAGTGAGGTTTGCAGGGCGCGAACGGAGTAGCTGTCGTGATGCACAGGCGGGTCTTGCTCTGAGCGATCCTCCCAGCCTTGCCATTGGTCGGTGGTGCCGGTATCGCTTAACTTGATCAGTTCTGCTGTTTCGTTGTCGAGCCTGTGCTGCAGACGCTCGCGCTGCTCCAGACAAATCAGTTTAATCAGCAGAAGTACGTCTTGACTCTTCATTGGGCCTCGGTTAGCAACTGTCCTTTGTCCTAGGACTGAGGACAGTTTAGGCGTTTTTGCTTAGCGACTGTCAACGGGCTCAGCCGACCTCAGGCCAAAGATTGTCGTTCAAGGCTTCCAGCACCTTATCCAGGTTGCCGCCGAGGTGGCGATTCAAACTCTTGATGCCGCCATCGTTCTGGAAGGCTTCGTTGACTTGATGTGTGTCGATGATCACCTCGTGCACCAATTGTTTTGCCAAGCGATCAAGCCATTTGCGTTGTACCGGCGTCCATTGCTGAAGGGCATAGATTTTCTGCATCGCGTTGGCCACACGTTGGTCGAAGGGCAGCAGAGCTTCGCCGATAGCGGCTTGGCGGATGTAACCAATGATGCTGGCAGCGATTTCCTGGTTGGTCTGGTTGCGCCAGGCGCTTTTCAGGCTGACTTCGCTGAACCCATGCTGATCCAGTAACAAGCGGACATTGCGCAGTTGTTCGCGAGTGAGGTCTTTCGGTCGATTGACTACCACGCCCAAGGCTGCGGATTGGTTGAGTTGGCTGTGGACGAAATCGTGGAAGCTTTCGAGGTAATCCTGAGGCTTGTGATAGGTGCCGTAGCTTTGCTCGCGCACCATCAATTCGTCCCGATGGGTGGAAATAATCGGATAGTTTTCCGAGCCCATCAGGTTGCTGACAGCGTCAAGCTGGGTAAGCAATTGGCTATGCTGGCGAATAAACTGAGCAGCCTGCTTTGGTCCCAGTTCGTGCAAGTGTTTGTGCAACTTGGCGGGTTCTACCCCCCAAATGTCTTCAAGTTCTTGGAGCTTTTTCTTCAGCGAGGGCTTGGATTCAGCTTTGTGGTCAGCCTTGCGCAAAATTCGCATGATGCGCTGGCTGAGTACGTCGAGCACATCATGGGCGTGGCTACTATCATCCTGGTTGCCGGGAGCGTCGTGACTGGCATCACTGGTGAGTTCGCTGACCAATTGCTCTAGCGAAACATTCGGGTTCTTCACCAGAGGCTTCATGGTGTCGACAGCTTCCAGGCTGGCGTAGAGGTCGACGGGGTCGTAGATGCGGAAAACCGTTTTGCCAATTTCATCGCAACGTCGGGTTGCGCGCCCTTTCATCTGTTCATAGAGAATGCGTGAGCGCACCCGGCGCATAAACACCAGGTTGCAGATTTTTGGCACGTCGATGCCGGTGGTGAGCAGGTCTACGGTAATTGCGATGCTGGGGTTTGGTTCGTTTTTGTACTTACGAATCAGTTGTTCAACTTTGTCACTCTGTCCGGTGATGATTTGCACGGTTGCTTGGTTGTATTGCTCACCGTAAGCGTCTTTAAAGGCAGCGTTCAGAAGGTTTTTCACCCGTTCGGCATGGGCTTGGTTGACGCAGAAAATCATGGTTTTTTCTTCGCCGAAAGGGTCCAGCTCATTGGCTAGGGCATCGCAGATCACTTTGTCAAAAGCAGGCGTGATCACCCGACGGTTGAACGACTCGATATTGAAGTTAAGTTCGTCCTCCAATTCGGCGACATCAATTTCACCGGTTTGGGTATCGATGACGCTGACCTTCTCTCCCTTTTCAAATCGGATGCCGTTTTTGCTGAGCTGGGTTTCGTATCGGATCGGTGGTTCATGGTCGATCAACCAGTCATCCGCCACGGCTTCGCGGTAGCTGTAGGTGAACACCGGTTTACCGAAAATCTCGCTGGAGTGTTTGGCTGGGGTGGCGGTCAGGCCGATTTTGCAAGCGTCAAAATAATCCAGCACGCGGCGGTACTGCGAGAGGTACTGATTGTGATCACGAACAGCCAGCTCACCCTCGCTCATCTCTTGATCGAGGGTGTAACCACGGTGGGCTTCGTCAACGATGATGCAGTCGAACTCGCCTACCGACGGTGGTGTGTCAGAGCGGAAAATGCGGCTTACCATAGCCTGCACGGTGGCCACCTGGATGCGGGTTTCCGCTTCGGCTGCCATATCACCTAGCTCTTTGATGTCGTAGATCTGAGCGAGTGTGTGGTTTTGCTCAAGGGCGGTGTCATTAAACGAGTCGATAGCCTGTTGGCCGAGAGCGCTGCGGTCGACCAAAAACAGAATGCGCTTGAAGCGCTCAGCTTTCAGGAAGCGATACATCAAGCCGATGATGGTGCGAGTTTTACCTGTGCCAGTGGCCATGGCAAGCAAGCAGTCGCGTTGATTGTTGGCTAACGCTTGTTCTACTGCATGGATGGCCTTTTCCTGATAATCGCGCAATTTCAGGTAGGCGAAGCCTTCTTCCTTAAGCTTTGCTTCGGCCTCTGCCTGACTGCGTTTGAGCAGATCCAGTAAGTCATTGGGCGTATGGAAATCTTGCAGGGGGCGGGCAGTGTTGGCCGGGCTGCGTAGATCGCGGAACCAGGTCCCGGAATGCTCAGCGAGCTGTTTGATGTAAGGGCGACCATTGCAGGCAAAGGCAAAGGGCACTTTGAAATCTGCTCCTTCACCATCATTCCAAGGGGCGTAGAGGCCGGCGAGTAGCCACGGCTGCTGATGTTCCGGGGTGAACTTGAATTCGCGAGAGTAGCGTGCAGCCTGTGGAATACGGTCTGCAATGTTGATACGTTTTCGCTTGGCCTCGACAATGGCTACCGGCATCAAACCTGCGAACAAGACATAGTCGGCACAGGCTTTTGGGCTGCTGGTAGGCCATTCAGCAATTGCTCTATTCTTGCCATTCTCGGGACGTGCGCCTTTTCCATAGGTCAGGTCGAGGGAGTCGGCTTCCCAGCCAGCATCGAGCAACTGCTGGTCGATGAGGATGCGGGTGAGGTCTTCACTCAAATCGAACTTATGGGTGGCCTGCATGGTGTTATGCATGACCTGTGACGAAGCTTGAGGCTGAGTCAAAAGTTGAATTTGCAAAGCTTTGATGCGCTGCTCGTGCTCAGCGCGCAACTTCTCCAGCTCGGCTTCATGCTGTTTGGCTTGCTGCTGGTAAAGGCGAGATTCGGCATCCATTTGCTCTGCTAGAACGGAATACTCTTCGGCCTCGCGCTTCTTCAGCTCAGTCAACTGCTGGTTGCTTTCAAGCTGCTGGCTGGACTCACTCAATTGCGCTTTTAGTTGCTCGATCTGGTTTTGTAGGTCGCGCAGTGGGGCGCTGGGGTCATCCGGTTTTACAAAAGGACCAGGTTGGAACTTGTCGCCATTTTTGCCGAACGATTGGTGGTACCAAATGGCTAAAGCTCGGGCGACTTTGAGCCCATCCATCGCCTCGCGGTGTTGAGTGCGAAATTGGTGAGTGGCTCTATTGCCTTCGACGCGTAGCGTTCGAAACAGATCGCGGATGTTTTGATCGAGTTGGATGTCCCGACCTAACTTGTAAAGTAGATCGGCCTGCTTGGTCGTAGCGTCGAATTCAATACCGGCGCGGCTGGCCAGGTCCTGAGCCAAGGCCTCACCCAGCTGCCGCAACTTCATCAGTGTGGTGTTGGGATCGCTGGCAAAGATCTGTTCGGCCGTGCTCGCAAGCTGAAGGAAAACGGGGTCGTGTTCCCGGAGAAACGAGAAGTTACTGATCGCGGCCATGTTCATTCCTGTGCATGCTCATCCCTGGATTGCGCCTAGTTGAGCTTAGTTTGCGCAATATTGCGTTGAGCTTAACCAAGATTGGCCAGGTTTGACTATGGCTTGGTAGGGCTTAGTGCCAGCACCCGCTGTATTGAGCTTTTTTTGTGTCTGAGGGTTTCTCTTGTTGGTCGATAGCTTGATCTATGTTCAATTCGACGCAATGTTCTGCGCACAAAAAACGTGTAAGCGACCGATAGTGGAGGATAGGTGAATACTGTGGCAGTGGAGATTCGTAGCGTCGATGTATCCCAGGAAATGGTCGACGAGCTTGAAGACATGACAATTGAGGCCTTGGCCGGTGTGCGATTGGTCCGTTTTGAACAGGCAGATGCAGTCAGCCACGAAGATATGCGGGCTCGGTACGCCGAAAGGGACTGACGAAGCAGTGGATGGTTTGGGGTGTTATCGATCCCCCACAGATACAAACGGATCCGAGGGCCGTGGCTTCGCTGCGGTTGAGCGCATGACTTTGATGCAATAAAGATCCCTTGTGGGAGCTGTGGTGCTTAGTTGAATCGGTAAATATGAAAAAGCCCCCGCAACCAAACAACTGCGGGGGCTTTTTCGTGGGCGGGGCTTCAGATCACTCCTGAGCAGCCGTCTCCTTCGCTTGACGCTTCTCGATCACATCCACCAATCGCTTGGCCAACGCCGGGTAGTTCTCGTCAAAGTGATGGCCGCCAGGCAGTTTCATCGCTTCGCCCACGGCGGTCTTGTCGGTGCAGCCGCTCTCGTCGACTTCTTCTTCACCGTAGATGCACACCACTTTTGCCGGCGGCAGCTTGGCCATTTCCGGGCCGGTGGCGGCTTCTTTGCCGGCGTTGCCGAGCCAGCCTTCGACTTCGATTTCGAAGCTGCCGGTGCGGGCGAAGGCCAGCAGGATGATTGCATCGACTCGCTGCTGCTCCGCTTCCGGCAGGTGGTTGTAGATGGCGGGCAATACGTCCGCGCCGAACGAGTAGCCGGTCAGGATGAAGCGCTTGGTGCCCCATTTCTGCCGGTAGTGCTGCATCAGTTCGGTCAGGTCCAGAGCGCTTTGTTCCGGGCTCTTGTGCTGCCAGTAGTAGCGCAGGGTGTCGATGCCAACCACTGGGTAGCCGATCTTCGCCATCTCGCCCGCTACGTCGCGGTCCAGGTCGCGCCAGCCGCCGTCACCGGAAAGGAACAGGGTGACGGTGTCCTTGGCCTGGCCGGCCGGCACTTCGACCACCGGGATCTGCAGGCCACCAGCGGCTTTATCGCCGCCAACGAGGATTTTGCGCAGTTCGTTGTTCAGCACTTGCGGCAGGTTGATGTCGTAGTCGCTGATGCTGGTTTCGGCATTGGCCTGATCACGCACGAAGCCGGCGCTGGTGTCGTCCGGGTTGTCGTTCCAGGCCACCAGCCAGTGACCGTGGGCGGCGTTTTTCGGCAGCAGGTGAGTGCAGCCACCGGGCTTTTCCAGGGCCAGGTCAACCGAAATGGCCTGGGCCTTGTCGTTCTTCTGCTCCGACAACCAGCGCCAGGCCAGTACGGCGCCTGGGCCGATGCCGCTGACCAGAGTGGCCGGGCCTTTCAGTTCGCGCAGACCCGCTTGCAGGGCGCGGCTTTGCAGCAGGCAGTCTTTGGGCAGAATCACCTGGACGATTTGCGCCGAGGCGCTGCGGCTCAGGGTGGTCAATTGCTTGTCATTGAGCTTCTGGTCTTCATTGACCGCCACCAGCACCTGGGCGCGCGGCGTGTTGCCGGGGATGACGCGGGTCATCGCGGCGCCATCGGCCGGCGTCAGCCGTTCGAGGGTCGGTTCTGGTGCCGGGCGTTTCAGGTACCAGTAACCGCCACCGACCATCAGGGCCAGCACTACCAGTGTGGCCAGTACGTACCGCAGGGAGCGTTGAATCATCAGCGTTTCACCAATCCAGTCAAGCCGCCTGCAATCAGGGCGGCAGTGTCGGCCAGGGCCACCAGCGGATCGAGTCCGGCGGGCACGGCCATATAACGGGGTTCCCAGTCGGGCTGGAACTTGTCTTTGAAGCGGCGCAAACCTTGGAAGTTGTACAGCTGCTCACCACGGCGGAATACCATCGAGCCCAGGCGCTGGGTCAGTGGTGCACCACGCCGGGGTTGCAACCCCGACAGCGGCACCATGCCCAGGCTGAAGCGCGCGTATCCATGATTTTTATAATGTTGAATCAGGCCGACCATCATGAACTCCATGGTCAGCTTGGGAGCGTCGGGGTGCGCGCGCATCAGATCGAGGCTGGCCAGGTCATGGCCGTAGGTCTCGAGCAGGTTGGCGAACGCCACCGGGCGCCCTTCGAAACGAATCACCGCGACACGGAAGTGCTTGAGGTAGTCGTCACTGAAACGCCCGAGCGAGAAGCCTTTCTCGCGGACATTCTTGCCAGTCAGCCAGGCATCGGAAATCACCTTTAGCTCATCCATCGGCGCTTGCCCCGGCTCATGGATCTCCAGCGACAAGCCATCACGGGTGCCGCGGTTCCAGGTGTAGCGCAGGTCCTTCATCTCTTTGCCTTTGGCCTCGAGATCGAAGCGCTGCAGATCGACCCGGGCTTCTTCGCCAAGCTTGATCGCGGTCAGGCCGATGTCCATGTAGTACGGAAGGTTCTCGGCGCGTACTTGATAGAACACGGGGCGGGCGTGGTGGATATCGCAAAGGTCGCGGAACTGCCAGATCATTTCCGCCCGTTGTTGGGTCGGGCCGATCGGGTCATACAACGCCACCAGACTGCGACCACGGCGGGCGTACATCAGAAACGCCTCGTCGTTGGGGTGAAACAGCAGCGCCTTGTCACCGGTCAGGGCCAGGCCGCCATCCGGTTGGGCCGAGGCCATGAGGATCTTTACCGCGCGCTCCAGTTCGTCGGGCGTTGGCAGATGGATCACCGGGCGCGCGGTACGCAGCAGCCAGGTCAGAGAGACCACCACCAGCAGGACCGCAGCACCCAGCAACGAACGCAAGCCTCGTGGGGCATCGGCGTCGAGGGTGAACTGCCACCAGAGTTGATGACTGTAGGGAACGTCCTGATAGGCGAACAGCAGCAGCCAGATCGATGCGCCGAGTACACAGAGGCTGGCCACCAGGTACAGCGGCGAAAACGGCACTTCGGTCAGGCGACTGGGGCGATAGAACGAACGGCGGAAAACCCCCAGCAAACTCGCCGTCAGGGTCATCAGGCAAGCCTCTTCCCAATCGAACCCTTTAAGCAGAGAGAGCAGGGCGCCGACCAACAACAAAATGGTAGTCAGCATCCACGCGGCCGACAGACGGCGACGCAGCCCCTGAGCCAGCAGCAGGCAGAGCACGCCTACCAGGCTGGCGCCGAAGTGCGAAGCGTCGACCAATCGATGCGGAATCAGAAAGCCGATGTGTTCAAGGCGGGTATCGATCTCCGGCGTCACACCGGAAAACAGCAGCACCACGCCCGACAGAAATACCAGCACCGCCAGAATCGGCGCGGCCATGCCAGATGCAGCACGCAAGGACTGGCGCGATTGAAACAGGCGCTGGCCTTCGTTGACCAGCAGCAGTACGCAAGCCACCAGCAGCGGCAACACTACGTAGATCAGGCGGTAGAGCAGCAGCGCGGCGGCCAGTGGCGCGGCGCCGAGCTTGTCGGCGAAGGCAGCGAGCAAAATCGCTTCGAACACCCCGACACCACCCGGTACATGGCTGAGCACGCCAGCGGCCAAGGCCAATAGATAGACCAGCAGGAACGCACCAAAGGGCGGCGCTTCCGGCAGCAACAGATAGAGCACGGTCGCGGCGGCGGCCACGTCCAGAGCGGTGATGACCAGTTGCAGGAACGTCAGACGGCGACCCGGCAGGCGCAAGGTGCGGCGGCCGACCTTGACCAGCAGGTTGTCGGGATAAAGCTGTTCCGGCAAGCGACGGCGATAGATGCCGATGGCCAATACCGTGGTGAGCAGCAGCACGGCCACTGCAATCGCACCCAGCAACGTCTCGGAGAACCCCAGGGCCGCGGAGGCGGCGGGCAGGTTGCTGAGGGTGGCGAGGGCGGCCAGGGGCGGGAGGGCACAGCCGAGCGAGAGGCTGGCAAACAAGGTCATGTGCGCGACTTCCGAAGCCCCCACACCATGACGTGCATATAAACGGTAGCGAACCGAGCCGCCTGACAGCAGCGAAAGGCCGATGGCATTGCCAATGGCAAACGCAGTGAAGCCGCCCAATGCCAATACTCGCGGCGCCAGCGTCACGCCGGCATAACGGCTGGCCGACCATTCGTAACCCAGCAGAATGATGAAGCCGATCACGGTCGCGACGAGCGCACCCAGCAAGGCCGGTTTCGGCACTTCCAGAATCGAGTCGTGCAGCGCGTACAGATCGAGTTCGCTCAGCAGGTGACGACAGGCAATCAGCGCAATGGCGAACAACAGCAAAGTGACTGCCAGACCGATGGGCTGACGATATTTGCTGATTCGATCCAGCAAGCGCAGACGCTCGGCTTTGATCGGTTGTGTCGCTGTGACGGTGTCTTGTGGATCAGACGAGTTGGCGCGCATCAATCACCTCTTGGATTGTGCGCGACAGGATGGAGGTATCCAGCCAAGTTACCAATCCCTGCAGAAAAAAATAATGACAAATATTAACGCCTCTCACCGGATGTGGGCGATGGCGCATCATCAGTCGTAGAGGGTTCTGTCTGTGGTTCAGTCTGGACTGAACTCACAGTCTGGCGATCCCGAACGGCTCACTGCACAGTGACAGATCATTGTTGCGAAAGGACTTTTTCAACAGATACAAAAAAGGCCACTCTTTCGAGTAGCCTTTTTTGATGTTTGGTTGCGGGAGCCGGATTTGAACCGACGACCTTCGGGTTATGAGCCCGACGAGCTACCAGACTGCTCCATCCCGCGTCTGTGTGGCGGCATTCTACAGGCGAACGCCGGAGTGTCAACCGTTAATCCTAGTATGGCTCAAATAAGTGTAAAACGACGGCGAATGGTCGCAGGGGAGACCTAAGTTTCGGAATCAGAACGATTTCTTGTTTCTGTGCCATAAGGCATAGATCGCTGATTTTTTATAAAACAGGCGCGCACAAAAAAGGCCACTCTTTCGAGTAGCCTTTTTTGATGTTTGGTTGCGGGAGCCGGATTTGAACCGACGACCTTCGGGTTATGAGCCCGACGAGCTACCAGACTGCTCCATCCCGCGTCTGTGTGGCGGCATTCTACAGGCGAACGCCGGAGTGTCAACCGTTAATCCTAGTATGGCTCAAATAAGTGTAAAACGACGGCGAATGGTCGCAGGGGAGACCTAAGTTTCGGAATCAGAACGATTTCTTGTTTCTGTGCCATAAGGCATAGATCGCTGATTTTTTATAAAACAGGCGCGCACAAAAAAGGCCACTCTTTCGAGTAGCCTTTTTTGATGTTTGGTTGCGGGAGCCGGATTTGAACCGACGACCTTCGGGTTATGAGCCCGACGAGCTACCAGACTGCTCCATCCCGCGTCTGTGTGGCGGCATTCTACAGAGGATCGCAGGGCTGTCAACCTTCAATTTCGGCAAAACCTGTTCCTGTTCAAGCGCTTAGGTGAAAAAAACAATGGCTGATCGGTCTGAAACGCAGGCAGGGCAAGGCTTGTGGCTCTATCGAGAGGGCTCTTTCGATTGAGAAAATAAATTCCTGCGGTACTTTGCCTACAAAGGAAAAAGAACATTCAGACTACTGGTGCTATATACAGGTGCCAGTGAGATACTGCCGGTACGACTCACCAATCCTTCATTTCTTCGCCATGAACACCGCTTTTATATGACGCAGCGAAAAATCATCCACGTCGATTGTGACTGTTTCTACGCCGCCATCGAGATGCGTGACGACCCGCGCTTGGCCGGTAAGCCATTGGCGGTGGGCGGCTCGGCGGATCGGCGGGGGGTGATTGCCACCTGTAACTATGAAGCGCGGGCTTATGGCGTACGCTCGGCCATGTCTTCCGGGCATGCCTTGAAACTCTGTCCGGACCTGACCATCGTCAAGCCGCGCATGGAGGCCTATCGAGAAGCATCGAAGGAAATTCATACGATCTTTCGCGATTACACCGACCTGATCGAGCCGCTTTCCCTGGATGAGGCCTACCTCGACGTGTCGGACAGCGCGCATTTCGGCGGCAGCGCCACGCGAATCGCCCAGGATATTCGCCGCCGGGTCTCCAACCAGTTGCACATCACCGTGTCGGCCGGCGTGGCGCCGAACAAGTTTCTCGCCAAGATCGCCAGCGACTGGAAGAAGCCTAACGGCTTGTTCGTGATCACACCGGATCAGGTGGAAGACTTCGTCAGTGGTTTGCCGGTGAGCAAGCTGCACGGGGTTGGCAAAGTGACCGCTGACAAACTCGGCAGGCTCGGCATCGTCGATTGCTCGCATTTGCGCGAATGGGACAAGTTGGCGCTGGTGCGCGAATTCGGCAGCTTTGGCGAGCGACTCTGGAGCCTGGCCCGTGGGATCGATGAGCGGTTGGTGCATAACGACAGTCGCCGGCAGTCGATCAGCGTCGAAAATACTTACGATGTGGATCTGCCGGATCTGGTGAGTTGTCTGGATAAATTGCCCGAGTTGCTGGAATCCCTGAATGGCCGCATGGCACGGATCGACAGCAGTTATCGGCCGGGCAAGCCGTTCGTCAAAGTGAAATTTCATGATTTTACCCAGACCACTTTGGAGCAGGCCGGGGCAGGGCGGGATCTGGGGAGTTATCAGTTGCTGCTGACCCAAGCCTTCAATCGCGGCGGGAAACCGGTGCGGTTGTTGGGGATTGGGGTGAGGCTTGAGGATTTGCGGGGCGGGTTTGAGCAGATGGAGTTGTTTGAGCGGTAGGGGCAGGGTTTTTGTGTGGTGGTGAATGTAATGACGCCTTCGCGAGCAAGTCGCTTGCTCGCGAAGCTTTTGACCTTAATTCGGCCCCGGATCCGCCACCAGTCGCCCGGCATCCTTGGTCAGTGACTTGAGGAATTCGGTCTGCAACTCGGGATCGTTGCGGGTCAGTTCGATCAGGCTCTGTTCCAGCTCGCTGGCTTCTTCTTCCAGACCCAGTTCCGACAGGCGTTTGACCCGGTGTACCCACTGGCTCACTTCGTCGTCTTCGAGGTCGTCGTAAATCAGCCCGTGAGCTTCGAGCAGCTTGCCGCGCAAGGTGCTGCTGATCGCCAGGGATGAGTCGGTGTGCACATCGTCCTTGTTGTCCTCGACACTGATCTGCAGCTTGCCCAGATGATTGAGATCATGTTCGGCGAACGGGCTGTCGAGCAGGTTGAGGCGCAACACGCCGTTACGGTCGGTGCTCAGCTCGAACGTGTTCTTGCCAGCCTTGACCTGCACCGGGCGCTCGCTCCACGGCAGGCTCGAGTATTCCGTGCGCTTGTCGCGCTGGACTTCGTCGATACCTGCCAGATTCTGCTGCGCCCGGCCATGGGACTGCACGTTCATGAACGGGTTGAGCCCGGAGAAACCATAGCTGAGCCAGTCCTTTGTCACGCTGTCCGGCAGATTGCCGAGGGCGAACACGTTGACCACGTTCGCACCGACACCGGCCACCACCGCCACTGCGCCCAGCGGGATCTCGTAAACCTCCCGCCAGGGTTGATAAGGTGTGTAGCGATCGTAGCGACGCGTGACTTCGAACTCGGTGACTTCGAAGGTCTTCTGCTCGTGGATTTTCACCCGACGTTGCGGCAGCTCAAGCACCTTGGGCTCGCCGACATCGATCTGCAGGCTGTGATCGAGCAATTTGCGCTCGACTCGCTCCTCGTGCTCACTGCGTTGTGACATCTGATTGGCACAGCCGCTGACCAGTAGGGTGCCGCACAGGGCGGCACCACCGAGGCCTAAGGTGTTTCGCTTGAACATGACGTCTCTATCTGGTGTCAGCGGCGGATACGAGCCTGGAGGAAAGACAGCACGTCAGCGACCGGCAGCGCTTGCGCCTCGGCCTCTGTGCGGTTCTTGTATTCCAGATTGCCGTCGGCGAGGCCGCGGTCACTGACCACGATCCGGTGTGGAATGCCGATCAGCTCCATGTCCGCGAACTTGATGCCCGGGCTGGTTTTCTTGTCGCGGTCGTCCAGCAGCACTTCGAAGCCGGCGGCAGTCAGTTCTGCGTAGAGCTTGTCGGTGGCTTCGCGAACCTGTTCGGTTTCGTAGCGCAGCGGTACCAGAGCAATCTGGAATGGGGCCAGAGCGTCGCTCCAGATAATCCCGTTCTCGTCGTTGTTCTGCTCGATGGCGGCAGCCACCACGCGGGACACGCCAATGCCGTAGCAGCCCATTTCCAGGGTGACCGGTTTGCCGTTCTCGCCCAGTACTTCGCATTTCATCGCTTTGCTGTACTTGTTGCCCAGCTGGAAGATGTGCCCGACTTCGATGCCGCGCTTGATTTCCAGGGTGCCTTTGCCGTCAGGGCTTGGGTCGCCAGCCACAACGTTGCGCAGGTCGGCAACGGTCGGAACCGGCAGATCGCGCTCCCAGTTCACGCCGAAGTAGTGCTTGTCATCAATGTTGGCACCGATGCCGAAGTCGCTCATCAACTCGACGGAACGGTCGATGATGATCGGCAGCGGCAGGTTCAACGGGCCAAGGGAGCCGGCGCCGGCGCCAATGGCGTCGCGCAGTTCAGCTTCGGAAGCCATGACCAGCGGGCTGGCAACGCCAGGCTGGTTGGCGGCCTTGATTTCGTTCAGCTCGTGGTCGCCACGGATGATCAGGGCAATCAGTTTGCCTTGCTCTTCAGCGTGCACCACCAGGGTCTTGATGGTCTTTTCGATCGGCAGGTTGAAGCCTTCGACCAGTTGCGCAATGGTCTTGGCGTTCGGCGTGTCGACCAGGCGCAGCGCTTCGGCAGGCAGCGGGCGAGAGGTTTCGCGCGGTACGGCTTCGGCCTTTTCGATGTTGGCTGCGTAGTCGGAACCGTTGCTGAAGACGATATCGTCTTCGCCGGATTCGGCCAATACGTGGAACTCGTGGGAACCGGCACCACCAATGGAGCCGTTGTCGGCTTCAACCGGACGGAACTTCAGGCCCAAGCGGCTGAACACGTTGCAGTACGCCTGGTGCATGCGGTCATAGGTGACCTGTAGCGATGCCTGGTCGGCGTGGAACGAGTAGGCGTCCTTCATGATGAATTCGCGGCCGCGCATCAAGCCGAAGCGTGGGCGGATTTCGTCACGGAATTTGGTCTGGATCTGATACAGGTTGATCGGCAGCTGTTTGTAGCTGCTCAGCTCGTTACGCATCAGGTCAGTGATGACTTCTTCGTGAGTCGGGCCGGCACAGAAGTCGCGACCATGACGATCCTTGAAGCGCAGCAATTCAGGGCCGTATTCTTCCCAGCGACCGGATTCCTGCCACAGCTCAGCCGGTTGGGTGCTCGGCATCAACACTTCGAGAGAGCCCGCGGCGTTCATTTCTTCACGCACGATGGCTTCAACCTTGCGCATCACTCGCAAGCCCATGGGCAGCCAGGTGTACAGGCCCGAGGCGAGTTTGCGGATCATACCGGCGCGCAGCATCAGCTGATGGCTGATGACGACCGCGTCGGAAGGCGTTTCTTTCTGTGTGGCGAGCAAAAATTGACTGGTGCGCATGGTTGGCCGTTGTCGGTTGCTGATGACGAGAAATGACGGAGCATTGTACGGGCGAGATCTGCTGGCGTACAGGAGTGCGGCCGGCTGTGTGGCAGAGGGCGAATCTGCTCGCCCTCTGCCATGCTTCCTGCGTAAAGAGCCTACGACTCTTCCGCGACCTGGGTCTGAACCGGTTCCGGCGTCGGTGTCGGACCTGCGCGGCGGTTCTCCTGGAACCAGTGCAAGGCGATCAACAGCAAGGTCGGAACGCCCAGCAGGGCGGTGATCAGGAAGAAGTTGTGATAGCCGAATTTTTCCACCATGACCCCTGAGTAGCCGCCGATCAGGCGGGGCAGCAGGAGCATGATCGAGCTGAGCAGGGCGTACTGGGTGGCGGAGAACTTGAGATTGGTCAGGCTCGACAGGTAAGCGACAAATGCCGAAGTCGCCAGGCCCGAGCTGAAGTTATCCAGCGAGATGGTAGCAATCAGCATCTGCAGATTGGCGCCCATGTCCGTGAGCACCAGAAACAGCAAGTTGGTGGCGGCCGATGTAACGCCGCCGATAAACAGGATGGGCAGAATACCAAAACGCACGATCAGCAGACCGCCCATGCCGGCGCCGACTAGCGTCATGATCAGGCCGAAAATCTTGCTGACGCTGGCAATCTGATCCTTGGTGAATCCCTGGTCGATGTAGAACACGTTGGCCATCACGCCCATGACTGTATCGGACATTCGATAGGTTGCGATCAGCCCGAGCAACAGCAGGGCTTGCCAGCGGTAACGCAGGATGAAGTCGTTGACTGGCGTCAGCACCGGGGCCAAGCCACGGCGACCCATGGCCGACAAGCACAGGCCAGTGAGCGTGATATAGAGGATCGCCCGCAGGAATGCACGGTCTTCGAGCAGCAGGTCGAGCACGCTGACGCCTTCGAACAGTACGCTGGCGAAGTCCGTGTTGTAGAGCTGGGTGAACAAGGCCGGTACGGACACCAGTAGCACGATCAGCACGAACACCGACGCCAGTTGGTGCGCAAAGCTGTAGCGTCCGGCCTGCAATTGAGTGCGTAGCGGTACTGGCGGTTCGCGCATGAACAGGCTGGTCAGCAGCGCCGGGATCATCAACACGCCGAACAGCACGTAGGTGCCGGTCCACGCCGCATGCTTGTAGTTGAAACCGGTGGAGCCGAAGCCTTCGGCGAAAAACAATGCGCCGGCCGTCGCCAACAGGGCGGCGACCCGATAACCGGCCATGTAGCTGGCCGCCAGCGCGGCTTGATGAGTGTCGTCGACGATTTCCAGACGATAGGCGTCGACGGCGATGTCTTGCGTCGCCGAGGCGAAGGCGACGACCACGGCAATGGCGATCAGCCAGGACAGATGCTTTTGCGGGTCGCAGAAGCCCATGCCGATCAGGCCGAGAATCACTAGCGCCTGGGACAGTACCAGCCAGGAGCGTCGTCGACCAAGCTTGCCGAGCAGTGGCAGGCGCCATTGGTCGAGCAGCGGCGACCAGACCCATTTAAAGGCATAGGCCAGGCCGATCAGGCTTGCATAGCCGATGGTTTCGCGGGCCACGCCGGCTTCACGCAGCCAGACTGAAAGCGTCGAAAACACCAGCATGTAGGGCAGGCCGGCGGCGAAACCAAGCAGCAACAACACGAGCGTCGAGGGGCTGGCATAGGCGGCGAGCGCGGCGCGCCAGGTTTTACGGGGCATGGGCTGGAGTCTGCCTCAAGAATTACGGAAACAAAGCGCGCACTCTAACCGCTGTGCTCTACCGGGCGCCAGCCATGGCGCTGAATATCAACACGATTATTCAGGATACTCACGCCTTCCATGCGCAATCGGGCCCGTTGTTCATCCCCCGAAGGGCTGCCCACAGGCAGGCTGATCCGACCGCCGGCACCCAGCACCCGGTGCCAGGGTAATTTAGTGTCGCCGGGCAGTTGGCTGAGCGTTCGCCCGACCCAGCGAGCGGCGCGACCCAGTCCCGCCAGCTCGGCAAGCTGGCCGTAACTCACGACTTTGCCCTCAGGCACTTGTGCCAGGGTCAGGTAGAGCGCCGTGCGTCGGATTTGCGCCGCGCTTTCGGTTTCAACGGTTGAGTCGGTCACGTCCCGGGCTTCCTGAAAAAATGCGCATTTGACCGTTCGTAGAGTAAATCCTGAATCGGCCATTGAGAAATGAACTCAATAGAAATAGTCGGGTCAGTGCTTGTTAGGGCCTTATTCTTGAGGATAATGCCGACTTTTTTTCGCAAAGTTGAGCCTTCGATCCGCTTATGTTGTCCAGAACCTTGCTGTGCCTCGCTGTCGCCAGTGCTTCCACTCCCTTGCTTGCCGATACCGTGTGGTTGAAGAACGGTGACAAATTGAGCGGCAAAATCACCGTTTTCGATGGTGGCAAACTGCTGATTCAGACCGAGTACGCTGGCGCGGTCCCGATCGACTGGAAACAGGTCAAAACCCTGGAAAGTGATCAGCAACTGTTGGTCAAACAGGATGCCTATACCGGCGAGAAGGCCAAGGCGCTGCACGCGGCAGAGGACGGCAAGGTCACCCTGGCCAACGGCGATGGCCCCAAGACCGTGGAGCTGGCCAGTATCCAGCAGATGCTCAAGCCCAAGCCGGTGGTTGAGGATTTGGTGTGGAAAGGCAATGTCGACATGGCGCTGGATTATCAGCGGGCCGAAAAAGATACTGATGATTATGACGTTGGTTTCAAAACCACCGCGCGTCATGGTCGGTGGCGTCATACGGCGGAAGGTGAGTACAACCGCGAGTTCCAGGATGACGTCGTCACCACTGATAACTGGCGTGCCGAATACTCTCTCGACCGATTCCTCACCGAGAAGTGGTTCTGGCAAGGGCGTTTGAATTACAAGCGTGACCAGGTCGAAGAGCTCGCCCGCCAGCGCACCATCGGTACCGGCCCCGGTTATCAGTTCTGGGATAACGAACTGGGCGCCTTCTCCTTGGGCTCGCTCCTGAACAACACGGACTATGAGTATTCCAACGGCAACAAGGAAAACTTCTACTCCCTGGCGATGAAGTGGGACTACAACCGCTACCTGATCGGCAAGAAGGTCGAGTTCTTCACCAATGGTGAGGTCGGCAAGCCGTTGTCGGGCGTGGCGGATTACGCCCTCGATGCCGAGGTCGGCCTGCGCTACAAAGTCACCGACTGGGCATCGCTGAATCTGAAGGCCGAGAAAGACATCATCAGCGGTAGCGATGAGGCTGACCTGAGCAAGACCCGATACACCGCAGGGTTTGGCGTGACCTGGTAACACTGAAAGATCAAAAGATCGCAGCCTTCGGCAGCTCCTACACAGGATTGAGGTACATCCCGTAGGAGCTGTCGAAGCCTGCGATCTTTTTTGTCATGCAAAACATTCAGACACAAAAAAGCCCCGCTTTTAAGGGCGGGGCTTTTTACTAAAGCAGTTACAAGTTAGATAACTTGAACTTCTTCAGCTTGCATGCCTTTCTGACCGCGGGTAGCGATGAAAGAAACCTGTTGGCCTTCTTTCAGGCTTTTGAAGCCGTCGGATTGGATAGCTTTGAAGTGAACGAACAGGTCGTCACCGGATTGTGGAGTGATGAAGCCGAAGCCTTTTTCATCGTTGAACCACTTAACGGTACCGGTTTGGCGATTAGACATGGTGTAACTCCTTGAACAAAGATAACTGCGACGCAGGAAGAACCCTGGCCGAGACTGAGTGCAAAGAGCAGGAAAAATTCTTGTAGATGGTTGGATCGAAATTCAACATATCGTGTAGAGATTCTCAGTGACACAAGCAGCACAGTGGCGCCACCTTAACCCTTTTTCCGGAAAGTGCCAATGGTTCTTGCGAAGGTTTCTCTGTTTTCATGACTGACGGTGCATCGAATCGCGGTGAAGGCCCGGAATTCACGGGGGATCGTCGAGAATTGTCTCCCGGACTTTGAACGCGGCGCGACTGCCCGGTAAGATGCCGGACAGAATTTTTCCACCTCGCTATTCAGGACACCCGCCATGAGCATCAAATCGGACAAGTGGATTCGCCGCATGGCGCAGGAACACGGCATGATCGAGCCTTTCGTCGAGCGCCAAGTGCGCGGCAGCGACGATAGCCGTGTGATCTCCTACGGCGTGTCCAGCTACGGCTACGATGTGCGTTGCACCAATCACTTCAAGGTGTTTACCAACATCAATTCGGCGATCGTCGACCCGAAAAACTTCGATGCTGGCAGCTTCGTCGACATCCACAGCGACGTGTGCATCATTCCGCCGAACTCCTTCGCTTTGGCCAGCACCGTCGAATACTTCCGCATCCCGCGTAACGTATTGACCATTTGCCTGGGTAAAAGCACCTACGCGCGTTGCGGCATCATCGTCAACGTCACGCCGCTCGAGCCTGAGTGGGAAGGTCACGTGACCCTGGAGTTCTCCAACACCACCAATCTGCCGGCGAAAATCTACGCGAACGAAGGCGTGGCGCAGATGTTGTTCCTTGAGTCGGACGAAGAGTGCGAAGTCTCCTACAAGGACCGTGGCGGCAAGTATCAGGGCCAGCGTGGCGTGACCCTGCCGCGCACCTGAGTCAGCCGTCTGACAAACCGTTGGAATTCCTGAGCGGGCGTACACTCTATGGAATGTACTGCTCCGATTCGCGCAAGGCGGATCGGGCCATCGCTCAGGAGTGCTTCATGAAGATCGATCCACGAATAACTGCCGAACTGGCAAGGCTTGAGCCCAATCAGGTTGGCGTGCTGGCCTGGTCCTTGTTGGCACATCCGCCAGTCAGCATGGCAGGGGGCATCCCCGGTCAGCCTGATCCCGATACCCCCAACGAACAACCGACAGAACCCGGAGAGCCTACTCTTCCGGACGAACCACCACCCGCGCCAGTTGCCTGATCCCGCTGTCGAAATGAATGGCCAGTCAGCTGATATCTGTAAAAGATTTCAGCTGACTGGCCATATTTCTTTATCGCCTATGACAAAGATCGCCCGCGAAAGCGGTCCGCCAGTGACATTGATGCTGGATGTGCCGACGTCTTCGCGGGCAAGCCCGGCTCCCACAGGCTTCGATGTTGTTCATGCAGGCTGCGAACGACACAAAAAACTGTGGGAGCGGGCTTGCCCGCGAAAGCGGTTTTTCAGTCACATCGATGCTGGATGTGCCGACGCCTTCGCGGGCAAGCCCGGCTCCCACAGGGTTCGATGTTGTTCATGCAGGCTGCGAACGACCAAAAACTGTGGGAGCGGGCTTGCTCGCGAAAGCGGTCTTTCAGTGACGTCAATGCTGGATGGGCAAGTCGGATCGCCGCACCGCTCGCTCCTACAGGACAGTGGGTTACTTGAGGTTGCCGCTGAGGAACTGCTTCAGCCGTTCACTCTTCGGATTACCCAGCACATCCTCCGGCGCACCTTCTTCTTCCACCAGCCCCTGGTGCAGGAACAGCACCTGGCTCGATACCTTGCGGGCGAAGCTCATTTCGTGGGTGACCATGATCATGGTCCGGCCTTCTTCGGCCAGGCCCTGGATGACCTTGAGCACTTCGCCCACCAGTTCCGGGTCGAGCGCCGAGGTCGGTTCGTCGAACAGCATGACTTCCGGTTCCATGGCCAGCGCGCGGGCAATGGCTACCCGTTGTTGCTGGCCGCCCGAAAGGAACGCCGGGTACTGATCCGCCACGCGTGCTGCCAGGCCAACCTTGTCGAGGTAACGTCGAGCACGGTCTTCGGCCTCTTTCTTGCTGCAACCGAGCACCCGGCGAGGGGCCATGGTGATGTTCTCCAGCACCGTCATGTGGCTCCACAGGTTGAAATGCTGGAACACCATGGCCAGGCGGGTGCGTATTCGTTGCAGTTCATCGTCATCGGCGACGCGCATTCCATGACGGTCGTGGATCATGCGGATCGGCTGGCCGTCCATGGTCATGGCGCCGTCGTTGGGTTGCTCGAGAAAATTGATGCAGCGTAAAAAGGTGCTTTTGCCTGAGCCGCTGGCGCCGATCAGGCTGATGACGTCGCCGGTTTTGGCCTTGAGCGAAACGCCTTTGAGCACCTGATGATCGCCATAGCTTTTATGCAGGCCTTCAATGGTCAGTTTGTACATGGGGCATGCATCCTCAAGGCGAAAGTAGGTAGCCGCTGCGATAGGCTTCGGTGCCCGCGACGTGGGCGATCACCATGCCGGCAGTGGCCATGCGCCGCAGCGAACGGGCGTACATCAGCCCGGCGGCGGTGCAATGAACAGGGGTGACGCGATCATTGATCGGGTCGATCACTTCAGCAATCAATTGCCCGGCCTCCAGGTATTCCCCGGGCAGGGCCGTGAACACCAGCAACCCGCCCACGGGTGTCGCCACCGGTTCAACGCCGGCCAGCGGTGTGGCCGGGTAGGGCAGTGCCGGTAATGGCGCCGGCTCACCGGCAATCACGCCGAAGTGAATCAGATAATCGATCAGCGCCTGACAGTCGAGGCTGGCCAGCGGGTGATTGACGTCACCCTGGCCGCGCAATTCGACGGTGACTGAAAAACTGCCCAGCGGAATCTCGAACTGCTCGCCGAAACGCTCTTTCAATTGCCACCAGAGCAGCGTGAAGCATTCATCGAACGATTGACCACCCGAATCGGTAGCCAGCAGGCTGGCTTCGGAACCAATGTAGCGCGCCAACGGCTCGACCTGCGGCCAGGCCTCGGGCGTGGTGTAGAGGTGTGCCACGGCTTCGAAATCGCAATGCAGGTCCAGCACCATGTCTGCATCGCAGGCCAGCCGTTGCAGGGTCAGGCGCTGAGATTGCAGTTGAGTGCCTGCGGTCTGCCGCGCCAAAGCCTTGCGCAGGCTGTCGCGGATCAGTTCGAGGTTGCGTTGCGGATCGTCGCCAAGCAGACCTTCGATCTCGTTGCCGACTTCTTCACTCAAGTCGACGAACCAGCGATTGAAGTTCTGCCCGCTTTCCAGCTCATAGCGGCCGAGTGGAACGTCCATCAAAACTTGTTCCAGGCCGACCGGGTTGGCCACAGGCACCAGCACGATTTCACTGCGCAGTCGGCCCGCGGCTTCCAGCTCCGCCAGACGTTGCTTGAGGTGCCAGGCCACCAACATGCCGGGCAATTCATCGGCATGCAGGGAGGACTGGATGTAAATCTTGCCTTTGGCCGACGGCGGGCCGAAGTGGAAGCTGTGAATCTGTCGCACGGTCCCCGGCAGCGGGGCCAGCAGGTCATGAATCTGGTGGCGCATGTACGAGTTGTCCTAGTGAGTCGGCCCGAGGAAGGCCAGCCATCGGCGTTCGGCGAGGCGGAACAGGCCGACCAGCGCAAAGGTAACGGTCAGGTAGATCAGCGCGGCGATGCCGAACGACTGGAATGTCATGAAGGTCGCAGAGTTCGCATCGCGAGCAACTTTCAAGACATCCGGGATCGTCGCGGTGAACGCCACGGTGGTCGAGTGCAGCATCAGAATCACTTCGTTGCTGTAATAAGGCAACGAGCGACGCAGGGCCGACGGCATGATCACGTAGGCATAGAGCTTCCAGCCTGTCAGACCGTAGGCCTTGGCCGCTTCGACTTCACCGTGCGCCATGCTGCGAATCGCCCCGGCGAAGATCTCCGTGGTGTAGGCGCAGGTGTTCAGGGCGAAGGCCAGGATCGTGCAGTTCATCGCATCGCGAAAGAACGCATCGAGAACTGGCTGGGCACGTACGGCAGCCAGGCTGTAGATGCCGGTGTAGCAAATCAGCAGCTGGATATACAGCGGCGTACCCCGGAACAGGTAGGTGTAAAACTGCACCGGCCAGCGGACGTAGATCTTGGGCGAAACCCTGGCGATGGACAGCGGGATCGACACCAGAAAACCGATGAAGATCGACGCACTGAGCAACCACATGGTCATGGCCAGGCCAGTGATGTTGTAGCCGTCGGTATAAAGGAAGGGTCTCCAGTATTCCTGCAAGAGTTCGATCATCGTACGGCCTCCCGGGAACCGGCGGCGTAGCGGCGTTCGAGCCAGCGCAGGACGAAATTGGAGGCACTGGTGATCAGCAGGTAAATCAGGGCTGCCAGCACCAGGAAGTAGAACAGTTGATAGGTGCTTTTACCGGCGTCCTGCGCGGCCTTGACCAGGTCGGCGAGGCCGATGATCGAGACCAGTGCGGTGGCCTTGAGCATCACCATCCAGTTGTTACCGATGCCCGGCAGGGCGAAGCGCATCATTTGCGGGAACACCACGATACGAAAACGCTGACCGCGTTTGAGGCCATAGGCAGTGGCGGCTTCGACCTGGCCCCGCGGTACGGCGAGGATCGCGCCACGGAAGGTTTCGGTGAAGTACGCGCCATAAATGAAGCCCAGGGTGATGACCCCGGCGCTGAACGGGTTGATCTCGATGTATTCCCATTCCATGAAATCGGTAAACGATGTCAGCCAGGTTTGCAGGCTGTAGAAGATCAGCAACATCAGCACCAGATCCGGCACCCCGCGAATCAGCGTGGTGTAGAGCTGAGCCGGTACGCGCACCAGTTTGACTTTTGACAGCTTGGCACTGGCACCGAGCAGACCGAGCAATACGGCCAGGAAAAGTGACAACACCGATAATTTGATGGTCATCCAGGTGCCTTCCATCAGCAACGGACCGAAGCCCTTGAGGCTGAAGGCAGAAAGCCCCAGGTTTTGTAATAGGTTTTCGAACATAAATCAGCAACCTGATCGGGAAAAAAAAGCGCCCATCGCGAGATGGGCGCCGGGCATTATTTGCCGCTGTACAGATTCAGGTCGCCAAAGTGTTTCTTCTGAATGGTGGCGTAGGTGCCATCGTCGTGTAACGCTTTGATACCTTTATTCAAAAGCTCTTTGAGGTCTTTGTTACCTTTAGAGATACCGATAGCTGTTTTCGACGGCAGCAATTCGCTGTCGACCGGCTTGCTGACTTCGTAGCCTTCGCCTTTTGGTGACTTCAAGAAGCCCAGTTCGGCTTGCAGCATGTCCTGGATTGCCGCGTCGAGGCGACCGGACATCAGGTCCGAATACACCTGATCCTGGTTCTGATAGGCCTGGGTTTTCACGCCAGCCTTGTCCAGCACGGCCTTGGCGTAGGCTTCCTGGATGGTGCCTTGCTCATAGCCGACGGTCTTGCCTTTCAGCGAAGCGACATCTTCGCTCAGGCCGGAACCTTTCTTGAACACATAAGCGGTTGGGCCGGAGAACAGCTCGTCGGAGAAGTCGATGACTTTTTCGCGGGCCGGGGTGACGGTCATCGAAGAGATCACACCGTCGAATTTATTGGCTTTCAAGCCCGGAATCATGCCGTCGAAATCGCTTTCGACCCATTTGCACTTGACCTTCAGCTCAGCGCAGATTGCATTGCCCAAGTCGATGTCGAAGCCTACCAGGCTACCGTCGGCTGCTTTGGACTCGAACGGCGCGTAAGAAGGGTCAACGCCAAAACGCAATTCTTTGTATTCCTTGGCCAGTGCGGAGCCGGCAGCCATGCACAACGCCAGTGCAGAAAGGGTCAGCAATGCTTTTTTCATTATTCAATCCCTAAGAACCAATATGAGCGCTTGTGGCGCAGAAGTACTGTTACTGGAAAGCGTAAGACCTATTCAAAGTAGCAATTTCCGAACCAGAGTGCCGAACAAGCGTTTAAAAGGTAATACAAGAAATGGCAAAGCGCGATCTGTGCACGAAAATGGGCATCGCCAAATTCCTGCGCCAGGGTGGTGCCAAGTGTGGGAAGCCAATGCCAGATCGGTAGCCACAATCCATGTGGGAGCGGGCTTGCTCGCGAAGAGGGTGTGTCAGGCAACATTATGTTGACTGACACACCCTCTTCGCGAGCAAGCCCGCTCCCACAGGTTCTGCAACTTCACTGACCTGTATTGGGGCTGGTCAGGCGAGCAAGTCCTGCAACGTCGCCAAGCTGTCAGCGTCCTCCACCGACTTGTCCTGCCGCCAACGCAGCATCCTCGGAAACCGCACCGCAATGCCGCTTTTGTGCCGTTTCGACAGGGCAATGCCCTCGAACCCCAGCTCAAACACCAACGTCGGCTTCACGCTACTCACCGGTCCGAATTTTTCCACCGTGGTCTTGCGCACGATGCTATCGACCTGCCGCATTTCTTCGTCAGTCAACCCGGAGTAAGCCTTGGCGAAAGGCACCAGCGTTCGCTCGCGGGCAGAGGGTGGGCCATCCCACACAGCGAAGGTGTAATCGGTGTAGAGACTGGCCCGGCGGCCATGGCCCTGCTGGGCATAGATCAGCACCGCATCAACACTGAACGGGTCGACTTTCCATTTCCACCACACGCCCATGTCCTTGGTTCGCCCGACGCCATACAGCGCATCGCGGGCCTTGAGCATCATGCCTTCGACGCCCAGCCTGCGGGAGGCTTCCCGTTGGCGGGCGAGGTCGAACCAGTCTTCGCCGGTCAGCACGGGCGAGCTCAGTAACACCGGGTTTGCGCAGGTTTTGATGAGTTGTTCCAGTTGAGTACGGCGCGTGGCTTGAGTCTGGTTGCGCCAATCCTCTTCCTGCCATTCCAGTAAGTCGTAGGCCTGGATGACTACGGGCACCTCATCGAGGATTTTTTTGCTCAGCATTTTACGACCGATCCGCTGTTGCAACAGGGCGAAGGGCTGCACGCAAGGTGGCGATGGCGATTGCGCGTCGAAGGCGTCCTCGGTGCCTGGTTGTGCGGCTTTCCAGGCGACGATTTCACCGTCGATCACCGTGCCATCGGGTAAGTCATGAGCCAGGCTTTCCAGTTCGGGGAAGCGTTCGGTCACCAGTTCTTCACCTCTCGACCAGATCCACAAGCGCCCATCGCGCTTGACCACTTGAGCGCGGATGCCATCCCACTTCCATTCCACTTGCCACAGACTGGCCGGTCCGAGCAGGGCTTCGAACTGTTCGACCGGATGCGACAACGCATGGGCGAGGAAAAACGGGTACGGCTGGCCACCCCGTTGGGCATGCTCATTGGGTGATTCGGGGGCGATCAGCTTCAGGTAACTGACGGCGCTCGGGCGGTTAGACAGATCGGTGTAACCCACCAGCCGCTGGGCCACGCGCTTGCTGTCGAGCCCGGCCATCGCCGCCAGCGCGCGGGTGACCAGCAATTTGGAAACCCCGACACGGAAACTGCCGGTGATCAGTTTGATGCACAGCATCAGACTCTGGCGATCCAGTTGCGCCCACAAGGCGGGCAAGCATTCGGCGAGGGTCTGCGGGGGCGCGTTACGCAGTGGTAGCAGCTTGTCTTCAATCCATAGCGCCAGCCCGTCGGTAGAGGTATGGAGCGTTTCGGGCAGCACTAGCGAAATGGTTTCCGCCAGATCACCGACAGCCTGATAACTTTCTTCGAACAACCAGGGTGAGAGTCCGGAAAACGTTGTGGCCATTTCCCGCAACATCCGTACCGGCACCAATTGCCGAGGTCGTCCACCGGACAGAAAATACACCGCCCAGGCGGCATCTTCGGGCGCGGCCTGGGCGAAATAGTTCTGCATCGCCGTCAGTTTGGCGTTGCTCGAGGTGGTGGCGTCGAGTTCGGCATACAAGTCGGCGAAGGCTTTCATGCCAGCACCTCGACGCTCTCGGGTTCGAGGGCTGTGGTGTCTTCATCATCGCCGTATTCGGTGCTGAAGCTCATGGCATCAAGGCCTTGTTCGCGCAGATGGCGCACCAACACCCCGATCGAACCATGGGTGACGATCACGCGTTCGGCTCCGGTTTGTTCGATGGCCCAGAGCAGGCCGGGCCAGTCGGCGTGATCGGACAGCACGAAACCGCGGTCCACGCCGCGCCGCCGCCGTGTACCGCGCAAGCGCATCCAACCGCTGGCGAAGCCATCGCTATAGTCACCGAAACGCCGTACCCAAGGGCTGGCACCCGCCGAAGGCGGCGCGAGGACCAAGGCCTTGCGCATCATCGGGTCATGCTTTTTAACTTCGCCGGCATAGATCGTTGGCGGTAAATAGACGCCGCTCTCGCGATAAATCCGATTGATGGGTTCAACCGCGCCATGTACCAGAATGGGGCCGAGGCTGGCATCGATGCCGTGGAGAATCCGCTGAGCCTTGCCGAAGGCGTAGCAGAGCAGCACGCTGGTTTTGTCGACGGCGGCGTTGGTCTGCCACCACTGATTGATCTCGGCAAAGATTTGCGTCTGGGATTGCCAGCGGTAAATCGGCAGGCCGAACGTCGATTCCGTGATGAACGTGTGGCAACGCACCGGTTCGAACGGCGCACAGGTGCCGTCGGGCTCGGTCTTGTAATCCCCCGAGGCGACCCAGACTTCCCCCCCGTATTCCAAACGCACTTGGGCGGAGCCGAGCACGTGCCCTGCGGGGTGAAAACTCAGTTTTACGCCCCGGTGCAGCAATGGCTCGCCATAGGGTAGCGTTTGCAGGTTGATGTCCTGGCCCAGACGCGCGCGCAGAATGCCTGCACCCGGTGCCGCCGCCAGATAATGTTGATTGCCACGGCGAGCATGGTCGCTGTGGGCGTGAGTGATGACCGAGTGTTCGACCGGCTGCCATGGGTCGATATAGAAATCACCGGGCGGGCAGTACAAACCTTCGGGACGAGCGATAACAAGGTCCATATTGTTACCAGAATGGAGAGGCCTGTTAGCTAGGAGGTTTGTGCGAGACGAGAAGTTCTATTTTTTTTCAAGGAAGGATGGCGGCGTTAATCAGGCCGCCTTCGCGAGCAAGCCCGCTCCCACAGTAGACCGAGCCAGACGCAGGCTTTGCACCCGACGCCGAATAAATGTGGGAGCGGGCTTGCTCGCGAAGACGGCGGCACATTCAACATCAATGGACCCGACAGAATGCCTTCGCGAGCAAGCCCGCTCCCACAGTAGATCGCGCCAGGCGCAAGCTTTGCGCCCGACGCCGATCAAATGTGGGAGTGGGGTTACTTGCCAGGCGTCAGCGTCAACCGCGTCTTGCCATACACCTTGTCAAAGTTCTGCGGTTGCATCGGCAGGCTCATGTATTGCCCCTTGAGCCATGGATCGACGCTATCGAGATAGTGCGGGCTGGCCGGGTTGCCGGACTGGCCGGTACCGTTCTGGCCCATCAGCGGTTCGGCCTGGCCGAAATCGACGATAAAGCGCATGGCGGGCGCCAGCGTGGTGTTGAAGTCCTGACCCCAGGTGAACGCGGCAGTGTTGAGTGTGGTGTGGTCGCCGCCGGCTGCCAGCGGACCGCGCACAGTCTGGCCACTGGCGTTCTTCCACTCGTAGCGGTGCAGTTTGCCCCACTGCCAGGCTTTGTGATCACCACCCAACTGGCTGTCACCCGCGCTGATCGCGGCCGCCAGACTACGGGCGAGAATCGCCGGTTTGTCTTCTTTCTGCGGGGTGCGCAGGTCGTCCCAGAACGGACTGTCCTCACGACCCAGCAGATGATCGGCCTGAGCCGCGTAAGACAACTTGCCGTTGGCGATAAAGGCTTTCCACGCAGGGCTGCTTTCCGGGCCCAGTTCGTCGAGGAAAATCTGCTTAGTGCTTTCCTGCAGGAACAGCTCGTAGATCGCCGCGTCGGCGGAGGTCGGGCTGAGTTTGCCGTCGAAAGCCATCAAGCGCGTGTAGGTCTCGCGAGCCTTGCCGCGATCAGCCTCCGGCAGCGCTTCGATGGCCTGTTTGAGTGGTTGAGCCATTCCCGGCGCTTCAAACATCTTCTTCAGCTTGGCGGCGAAGGTGGTGGTCTGGTCGTATTGCATGGCGATCAGGCTACGCGTGTCGTGTTTGCCCACGCCCGCCAGTTCGGCCATGCGTTCGCCGCGCTCCGGTGCCGACCAGGAATTGGACAACTGCATGCCGTAGCCATGGGGAATGACCCGCTGGTTGGCGGTGCCCAGCCAGCCGTGAGCCGGGTCCTGATCATACGGATGGAGCATCGGGTCGGCGTAACCGTCCCAGTCGTAACGACCTTCCCAGCCCGGCGATGGCAGCAAGCCTTCGCCTTCGCGACGGTTCGGGTAGCGACCGGTGACTTGCCAGCCGATATTGCTGGCATCGGCAAACACCAGATTCAGGGCGATGGCACGTATTTCTCGGCTGGCGTCCGAGGCTTTCTCGACGCTCTGCGCTCGGGACAGATCGAAAAATGCGTCCAGGGTTTTGTCGTCGGTGAAGTTCGGCGTCTGCAAGGCCAGGCCGAAACCGTTCGCCAACGCGGTGCCTTGGGCGCTGTTGAGCAGTGGCCCGTGGCGGGTTTCGTACACCGCTTCGCGAATCGGCTTCTGGCCTTTGACGAAGTAGGTTTCGTTGCGCACGATCGCCGGTTGCCATTTGCCGCCCACTTCGTAGGAAAGGCCATTGCCCTGGCGTTTGATTTTTTCCAGGAACAGGTCCTGGTTGTCGCCCATGACCGTGGTCATGCTCCACGCCACTTTGCCGTTGAAACCACCGAGCACCATCGGTAACCCGGCAATGGTCACGCCGGAGGCCTGGTATTTCGGCGCGCGAATCTGCACGTAACTGAACAACGACGGTACGCCCAGCGGCCCATGGCTGTCGCTGGCCAACAGGCTTTTGCCGCTGCGGCTGCGTTGCGGGGCAATCGCCCAGTTGTTCGAAGACGTGGCGCCCAGCAGGTTCAGGTCGGACAGTTGACCGGTGGCTTTGCTGATTTCGCTCAGTCCCGGGATTTGCCCATTGAGTTTGATGCCCTGCAGTTTTTCGGCTTCTGCGACTGGCAGTTTTTCATCTGGGGCGGACGGCGCAAGCCACGCCAGCTTGTCGGTACTGACCGTCTGGGCCAGCATCAATGAGGAAATTTCTTCCGGCAGGTTCGCCGATTGACTGAAATTCAACAGGCAGAAAATCAGCGCCGAATCTTCCGGTTTCCAGTATTCAGGCTTGTAGCCAGTGGCTGCGAGGTCCGCAGGCAGTTTGTCGCGGTAGCGGAACAGGTAGGCGTTGACCCCACGGGCATAGACTTCGAAGAAACGCTTGAGGCGCGGCGAAGAGGCCTTGTACAGCTCACCGGCGCTTTTCTTCAGGTTGACCGCACGCATATAGCGGTCGGCGTCGAGCAGGTCCGAACCGGACATCTCCGCCAGACGACCCTGGGCCAGCAAACGCAGAGTGACCATCTGGCTGATGCGGTCGCTGGCGTGCACGTAGCCGAGGGTGAACAGCGCATCGTGGAAGCTGTTGCTCTCAATCAGCGGCATGCCCATGGCATTGCGTCGAATCGAAACGTTCTGCGCCAGTCCCTTGAGCGGCTGCACGCCGGAGGTCGGCGGGAGGGTGTCCTGAGTGTTCCAGGTCTGACAACCGGTCAGGCTTAAAACACCGGCCACTGCTGCGGCAACGCCGAACCGGGGAAGAAAATGTGAAAGGGCTGGCGAGGCCATGGCAAAGCTCCTGCGGGGGTAGTGACGCAATAAAGGCGCTACGTTAGTGAGCAGGAGGTGGCCGCGCAAGCGGCGGCGGTTTATTTCTTTATGGTGATCGTTCCCACGCGCAGCAAAGGAATGCAGCCCGTGACGCTCAGCGTCACATCCAGAGCCGAACGCGGAGCGTCCGTTGAGGCATTCCCACGCGGAGCATGGGAACGATCAGAGTGCAGTGCCTCAGGATTTAGGCGGGTTGATCTTGGCCACCAGCGCATACGCCTTCACCGTCGCCGGACGGTTCTGGATGTGGTTGAACCAGCGCAGTATGTTGGGGAAGTCTTCCAGGTTCTGGCTCTGCCACTTGTGAGAAACGATCCACGGGTAGATCGCCATGTCGGCAATGCTGTATTCGCTGCCGGCGACAAAGTCATTGTTGGCCAGTTGCTTGTCGAGCACCCCATACAGGCGGGCGGTTTCGTCGATGTAGCGCTTGATTGCGTAGGGGATTTTTTCCGGTGCGAATTGGCTGAAATGATGATTCTGCCCGGCCATCGGCCCCAGGCCACCCATCTGCCAGAACAGCCATTGCAGCGCTTGCTGGCGCCCGCGCAGGTCTTTGGGCAGGAACTTGCCGGTTTTCTCTGCCAGGTACAGCAAAATCGCCCCCGACTCGAACAACGACAGCGGAGCGCCGCCATCGGCCGGCTCATGATCGACGATGGCCGGGATTTTTTTGTTCGGCGAGATCTTCAGGAATTCGGGTTTGAACTGGTCGTTCTGGCTGATGTTAATCGGGTAAACGTTGTACGGCAGGCTGGCTTCTTCCAGGAATATCGAAATCTTGTGGCCGTTGGGGGTGGTCCAGTAATACAGGTCGATCATGAAGTGCTCCAAATCAAGAGACATCGTCAGGTGCGGACAGCGACCGCGAGCATCAGGTCGTCCTGTTTGCGTTTGATGGCTTGCCAGTAGGAAGAGGTGATGCTGAAGTGAGGGAAATTCAATGCCCCGGCAGGAGAAAAGTCGGCATGCAGCTCAAGACAAACGCGGCGCTGATCATCATCGATCAACAAAAAGGCATTCTGCATCCCAAGTTGGGCCGTCGAAACAACCCTCAGGCCGAAGAGCGCATCCTGGAATTGCTGGGGCATTGGCGCCGAACCGGGCGGCCGGTGGTTCATGTGCAGCATCTGTCCCGTTCAGCGGATTCGGTGTTTTGGCCACAGCAATCGGGGGTGGAGTTTCAGGAGCGTTTTCAACCATCGATGGGTGAGTGGCTGATTCAGAAACAGGTGCCGGATGCCTTTTGCTCGACGGGGTTGGAGGCGCGTTTGCGCGAGGCGGGGATCGATCAGTTGATCATCGTGGGTGTGGCGACCAACAATTCGGTCGAGTCCACGGCGCGAACGGCCGGGAATCTGGGGTTTGAAGCGTGGGTTGCGCAGGATGCGTGTTTCACCTTCGACAAGGCGGATTTTTTCGGTAATGCCCATTCAGCCGAGGAAGTGCATGCGATGTCGTTGGGTAATTTGCATGGGGAATATGCGACGGTCGTCAGTACCGCAAAAATTCTGCAGGCCGACTAAAAAACCTGTGGGAGCGGGCTTGCCCGCGATGAGGATCTAACTGAAACAGTTGTATTGAATGTGCCGCCGTCTTCGCGAGCAAGCCCGCTCTCACATTGGATCTGCTGTGTTCACACAATGTGTGGCTGGCGCAGTTCAAATGTGGGAGCGGGCTTGCTCGCGAAGGCGATTCAACAGGCGAAAAAGATATCCGCCCGAAGCCTCACGCGCCGTGGCACTTCTTGAATTTCTTGCCGTTGCCGCAAGGGCAAGGGTCGTTGCGGCCGACATCTTTCAGGGCATTGCGCACCGGTTCCTGGTGGGCGTGGCCGCAGTTCGGGCCGTGGACATGGCCATGATCGTGATCATGATGGTCGTGATGGTCATGATCGTGGTTGCAGTCAGGGCCATGGACATGAGGTTGCTGGGTCATCGGGGTCACTCCGGAATTAAATCGGCGGCGATTATCACGCCATTGCGCGCCAGGTGCACGTAGTGCGCGATGAATAAACCGGTTTCCAGTTCACCTTCCAGACGATAGGGAATGGGTTGGTCGGGTTTTTTCAGCAGTTTCACCAAGTCCCGAACCCTGGGCCACAGGTTGGTGCGGACCGGTACCTTGAAATAGGCACTGCGTTTGGGGCCGATCGTGAACCAGTGTTCGTGCTCGCCTTCAGTCAGCAACATGTCCCCCAAGTGAATGCGATATTCCAGGGCACGCACCGTCAGGTCTTGGTCGTTGGGATTGTCGACGCGAAAATGCAGCAGGAATTTCTGCTCCAGCAGCTTGGCCCGGACCACTTCGACCTTGACCAGATGCACCTGCGGATCCGGCAGATCGTCGTCAAAGTCGAACCACGACGTACAACCGCCGAGTCCTGAAAACAGGAGCAAGGTGAACATATAGAGCGCAAGTCGCCGGGTGGTCATGGTCGTGTTTCTCCCTTGACCTCCAGTCTAGCCTCAAGCGCCGAAATAACTCGCGCAACACTTCTTGAACTTCTGCCCGCTGGCGCACGGGCACGCATCGTTGCGCCCGGCCTTGAGCGGCACGGTGGGATCGATGAAATACCAGTGGCCGGCGTTCTGCACGAATGACGAACGTTCGCGGTGACTGTGTTCGCCGCTGCTATCGTGCCAGCGAGCGGTGAAGGTGACGAAAGCGTGCTCCGGCTGGCCGCCGAAAACCTCGGCGCTTTCCACTTCCAGGCCCAGCCAGGTGCTTTGAGCGCTCCAGTCGCTGATCGACTGGCGATCCAGGCCGGGCTGTTGCGCGGGCAGAGTGGTCGCCACCAGATAGTCGATCAGCCCCAGTACATAGGCGCTGTAGCGCGAACGCATCAAGACTTCGGCGCTAGGGGCTGGATGGCCGGCATGGTAATGGCCGCAGCAGGCATCGAGCAGCGTGCCGCTGCCGCAAGGGCAAATGGATGTACTCATTGCGTTACCACCAATATTTCCCGAAGTTTTCCGGATTGGCCCAGAAGCGTGAGTTGAGCCAGTCGGGCACCTGTTTGTAGTCAAGCAGATCGTAGGTAAACAGGGTCAGCACTTGATCGTCGCGCTGGAAGCGTTCGCTGGCTTGCAGGGCCAGGGAGAAAAAGTCCGTCTCTAGCCACCCGCACGCCGGCAAGTCGGCCAGCACCGCAATGCGACTGGCATTGAGGTTGCGTATTCCGCCAAGCAGATTCAGGCCGTCGCGCTTGGGCAAGTGTTCGAGGCAATCGACCACCAGCGCCAGATCAAACCGTTGCGCCGCCAGTTCGGCGGGCAGTGGCCCTGGCGCAGCAAAGGCGACGTTGCTATCCGGGTGCGCGGTTTTGAACGCTTCGAGCGCGGGGAACTCGCTGGCGCCAATCAGCAACAGACGTGCCGGGGCATAACGATCAAGCAAAGCGGCCAACGCCTGTTGGGGCGTGCGCGAAGAGATACCTGCAATCATCAAAGATCCTCAATCAGAACGCCAAGACTAGCCTGCCCCAACGTTCGGGCCTAGTGTCCTGTTTCGCGGGTTCAGCCAAAAAGTACCGATCTTCCGTGAACATGGGGCAAAACAGCAATGGCCTATTGCTGGCGGAGATTAAAAGTCGGGTCTTTACTCCCTAGCATCGGTTTTAAGCCGATCCCTCAGGAGAAGAACTAGATGAGCATAATTCGGACTGCATTACCCTTGGTTCTGCTAACCAGTGTGTTGACTGGTTGCGCAGGTTTGCAGAAAACCGACTGGCCGACCTGTGCGGGTGTCGGTGGTGTCATCGGTGCAGGGCTTGGCGCGACCGAGAGTTCGGCATGGGCCGGGTATGGCGCGCTGCTGGTCGGCGGCACGGCAGCGGCCTGGTGCTGGGTGCATGGCGATGGCGACGAAGACGGCGATGGTGTGCTGGACAGCCGCGACAAGTGCCCGGGTACACCTAAAGGCGTGCGGGTCGATGCCGACGGCTGCCCTCCACCAGCGCCTGCGCCTGTGGTCGAAGAGGCGGCGGTGGTCAAGGAAGAAGTCATCGTTATCCGTGATGTGCACTTCCAGTTCGACTCGGCCAAGCTCACCCCTGCCGATAAAGACGTACTCAACACCATTGCCACGCGCCTGAAACAGGAATCCTCCAGCGCCCAACTGACCGTGACCGGTCATACCGATAGCGTCGGCAGCGATGCCTACAACCAGAAACTGTCGGATAGACGCGCCCATTCGGTGGTGGAATACCTGATTTCCCAAGGCGTGCCACGTAGCAGTTTCGTGTCCGTGACCGGTGCCGGTGAAAGCCAGCCGGTGGCCGATAACAAAACTGCGGACGGCCGTGCGTTGAACCGTCGCACGGAAATCAAAATCAACCGCTAGATCCCTTGTGCTCCGCGGCTTGTACAGTCGCGGATGCGGGTCTTTACTCCTGTGTGACCGGTATGGGCCGGTGACACAGGAGCATTCACAATGAGCGTTCTCACAAGGACCGTCTTGCCGGTTCTGCTGCTTGGTAGCCTTCTAACCGGTTGCGCGACTCACAGCGATGGCACCGCGCCCCTCAATCAACGTACCTGGCCGATCTGCAGCATCATTGGCGGACTGGTCGGCGGCGGCTTGGGTGCAATTGAAAGCAGTGGCTGGGCAGCGGGTGGAGCGGCGCTCGGGATCTTGACCGGTGGCCTGATCTGTTATGCCCAGGATGGCGATGAAGACGATGATGGCGTCTTTGATCGACGTGATCGCTGCCCCGATACACCTGCCGATACACCTGCCGATACACCTGTCGAACATCACGGTTGCCCGCTGCCGCAATATCCGGCCAGCGTGAAACCTGTTGAACCACCGGTCTCCGAAGTCATCACCTTGAACGGTAACGTGCTGTTCGCTTACAACCAATCCGACCTGATGCCCGAAGCGCGCCGTCAGCTGGATTCGCTGATGGCCAAATTGCAGAACGCCGATGTGGTGAGCGTTAAAGTTGTCGGTCATACCGACAGCCAGGGTTCGGACGCCTATAACCAGAAACTGTCGGAACGTCGTGCCAGCAGCGTGGCGGCCTACCTGTTGAGTCAGGGGCTGGCGCCGAACAAACTCACCAGCGAAGGCCGGGGCGAAAGCCAGCCGGTGGCCGATAACGACACGGAAGAAGGGCGGGCGCAAAACCGTCGCGTGGAGTTGCACATCAATCGCTAAGCTCTGTGACTATAAGCCGCGTGATAGAGCCGTCGGACGACGATTCAGGTCGGTCCGGCGGACAAGCGGCGACCTTCCGGAAGAATTTTTTGTTGCCCTCTGGCTTATCCCGCGTGTAAGCCGTTACTGTGCGCCCAAAGAATAATTCTCAACGGGGCAGCGTATGAAGGTGTTTTGGGGGCTGGGAAAGTTATTGACCCTGCTGTTCTGGTTAGTGGCGCTGGTCAATCTGCTCATACCGTTTATTCATCCTCTGCACCTGTTGGTCAATCTGGCGGGCAGCGTGTTGGCAGGGCTCCATCTACTGGAGCTGGTGTTCTGCAACCGCAGCCTCAAAGGTCGAGCCCATCCTTGGCGTGATCGCCTGAAAATTGTCTTTTTCGGCGTTTTCCACCTGCAAACCATTCCGGCCCCGGCCGCTTCGAAGGCCTCCCATGCGTAAACTCTGTCTACTCGCCGCACTTATCAGCCCATTGGCCTGCGCACAGGTGGTGAGCGTCGAAACCAACTCGCTGATGCGCTTGCCCAACACCGCCAGTACCTTGCAACTCGAACGGCTGGAAGTCGGCGATTACGGCACCTTGCTGATTCCCTCGAACGTGACCGAAGTGACGGTCGGTGAACTGCACCTGGGGCGTGATGCGCGGATTGCCATTGTGCCAAGCGAACAAGCGCTGGCGTTGACGGTCAGTCGTGCCGAGTTGGCCGAAGGCAGTCAGATCACTGCGCGGGGCGCGCCGGGGACTTACCTCAAGGCCGCTCGCTCCGGGCGCAATCTGGATGTGCAGATCAAAGCCTTGTACGCGCCGCAATTGTCGGTAGACGCTCGCGGTGGCGCAGGCGCCCCCGGGTTTGTCGGCCTCGACGGGGCCAACGGTCAAGCACCGGGTTGTACCTGGGGCCAGGCCGGTCGCGGTGCCGATGGCAGTAATGGCAGCGACGGCCAGCCGGGTGCGCCAGGGGCGCTGGTTCGGCTGGAAGTGCCGCGTAATTACCCTGCGCAGCAGATCAAGGTCGAGGTTGCAGGCGGGGTGGGTGGCGTGGCAGGTCCGGGGGGGAAACCGGGTGCGGGTGGCAAGGCCAAGGGCTGTTTCGTCTATAAAGCCGATGGCGGCAAGAGCGGTCGCCCCGGTGCCGATGGCCAGCCAGGGCCTGCGGGGGTGGCGGGTTCGGTGAGCATTCAGCGGTTGTAAGAACCGGCAAGAACTCTGTGGCGAGGGAGCTTGCTCCCGCTGGGTCGCGAAGCGGCCCCAAAACCGGTGACCTTGATCTTCCAGAATGAACGCGGGTGACGGATTTACGACTGCTGCGCAGCCGAGCGGGAGCAAGCTCTTATAGAACAAAATTTATCTCATTGATTTTAAAGATAAATTTATTTGCCGATTTATCGGCATGTTCTCTGCGCGACAGCGCAGCCTCATCGCAGGCTGGGCGGACTCCCTCGCCACAGAGACTATATATTCCTCAGAACATCGGCCGAGCCGCAGCAATCGCCACCAGCACCAACCCGACCATCAGGTTAATCCCCACCAACCGGCGAATCTTACCCAGTACCGCCGCGCCCGTCGGCCAATCCTGAGCCGTCACCGCTGTGCGCAATTCCGGCAGCAACAACGCCTGAATCCGGATAAACAGCGCCGTCATCACCACATACAATCCCATCATCACCTGCACATACCGCGGCGCCGCTTCAAATCCGGAGAACTGCAGATGAATCATGCCCACGCCGCTGATCGGCAATAGAACCACCGCGATCCAGACCCAGCGAAAAAAACCTTGAAACACTTCTACCCACAGCTTCAACCGGGCAGGGCCTTCCAGCGCCTTCATCGCCGCGGGGCGCAGGACCATCCAGGCGAAAAACATACCGCCGACCCAGATCAGGGCCGCCAGTAAATGCAGGGTGTAGACGAGGGCAAAGGGTGTCATTGAGTTACTCCGTTCTGCGCAGGATTCATTAGCGGGGTATGATAGCGGCCGATCCGAACCACTGAAAATTTATCCAGCATTTTTTGCGCCCGACAATCCATGATCAGCACTGAACTCAAAACCACGATCCAGGGCGCCTACTCGCGTTTTCTCGAAGCCAAGAGCCTCAAGCCGCGCTACGGTCAACGCCTGATGATCGCCGAAATTGCCAAAGTCCTCGGTGACATCGACACCGACGACGAAGGCCGGCGCAATGGCGACCCCGCGATTGTCGCGGTGGAAGCCGGCACCGGTACCGGCAAAACCGTGGCCTACAGCCTGGCGGCGATCCCCACCGCGAAGGCTGCCGGCAAGCGTCTGGTGATCGCCACGGCCACCGTGGCCCTTCAAGAGCAGATCGTCTACAAGGATTTGCCCGACCTGATGCGCAACAGCGGGCTGAATTTCAGCTTCGCCCTGGCCAAGGGCCGCGGGCGCTACATGTGCCTGTCCAAGCTCGACATGTTGCTTCAGGAAGGTCACGCGCAGACTGCCACCGCGCAGCTGTTCGAAGAAGAGGGTTTCAAGATCGAGGTCGATGAGGCCAGTCAGAAGCTGTTCACCAGCATGATCGAGAAGCTCGCCGGCAATAAGTGGGACGGCGACCGCGACAGTTGGTCGACGGCGCTGGAAGACGCCGACTGGGCACGCCTGACCACCGATCACAGTCAGTGCACCAACCGCCATTGCCCGAATTTTGGCCAGTGCGCCTTCTACAAGGCCCGCGAGGGCATGGGCAAAGTCGACGTGATTGTCACCAACCACGACATGGTCCTGGCCGACCTGGCTTTGGGCGGCGGCGCGGTTCTGCCCGATCCGCGCGACACCATCTACGTGTTTGACGAAGGCCATCACCTGCCGGACAAGGCTATCGGTCACTTCGCTCACTACACGCGTCTGCGTTCCACCGCCGACTGGCTGGAAACCACCGCCAAGAACCTCACCAAACTGCTGGCCCAACACCCGCTGCCGGGCGATCTGGGCAAGTTGATCGAGCAAGTGCCGGAGCTGGCCCGGGAGATCAAGACCCAGCAGCAGTTCATGTTCAGCGCCTGTGAGCAAGCCGCCGACTTCAAGCCCGGCGAAGACGTCGAAGGCCGCGAGCGCCCACGTCACCGTTTCGTCGGCGGGGTGATTCCCGAGCACATGCGCGAAATGGGCATCGAGCTGAAGAAGGGCTTTGCCCGACTGACCGACCTGTTTACCCGTCTCACCGATTTACTCAAGGAAGGCATGGACGGCGAGGTCAATATCGGCATTGCCAGTAACCAGGCCGAAGAGTGGTACCCACTGTTCGGCAGCCTGTTGTCGCGTTCTTCGGGCAATTGGGAGTTGTGGACCGCCTTCACCGTCGAAGACCCGGAAGACAACCCGCCCATGGCCCGCTGGCTGACCCTGGCCGAAAGCGGTTCGCTATTTGACATCGAGGTCAATGCCAGCCCGATCCTCGCGGCGGACATGCTCCGGCGCAACCTGTGGAACGTGGCTTACGGGGCGCTGGTGACATCGGCGACCCTGACCGCTCTCGGTACCTTCGACCGCTTCCGCATGCGCGCCGGCCTGCCTAAAACAGCCGTCACCGCTGTGGTTCCGAGCCCGTTCCATCACGCCGACGCCGGCGTGCTGCGGGTGCCGGACCTGAAAGCCGACCCGCGTGATGCGCCGGCTCACACCGCGGCGATCATCCGCGACCTGCCGCAACTGGTAGAAGGTTCACGTGGCACCCTGGTGCTGTTCTCCTCACGCAAGCAGATGCAGGACGTGTTCGACGGTCTGGATCGCGACTGGCGCAAGCAAGTGTTCATTCAAGGCAACCTGTCGAAGCAGGAAACCCTGAACAAGCACAAGGCGCGGGTTGATGGCGGGGATTCCAGCGTGCTGTTCGGCCTGGCGAGTTTTGCCGAAGGCGTGGACTTGCCCGGTGCCTACTGCGAGCACGTGGTGATCGCCAAGATTCCGTTCTCGGTGCCCGACGACCCGGTCGAAGCGGCATTGGCGGAATGGATCGAGGCCCGCGGCGGCAATCCGTTCATGGAAATCTCCGTGCCCGACGCCTCGCTGAAGCTGGTCCAGGCCTGCGGTCGCTTGCTGCGGACCGAAGAAGACCGCGGCACCATCACCTTGCTCGACCGTCGTCTGGTCACGCAGCGCTACGGCAAAGCTATTCTCAATGCATTGCCGCCATTCCGTCGTGAAATTTCCTGATACGCCGGTGGGCAAATAGGCCCGCCGCGTTGTCTACCTCACTGCCACCGCTTTTCCACTGGCCCATTGATGGTCGCTTGGGAGTTCCACGTTCCTATGATTCGCCGTTCGTTGCCCGCTGTTTTTGCCTTGATGTTCGCAGCCCCTTTGCTGGCAGCCCCTGCCGGCCAGCAAACGTTGTTCAACTTTGTGCGTCCCGCCGACGTGGTTCAGGTGGCGACCCAGGACGCCAGCCTGCCGCAATCGAACGCGGAGCAAACGGCCGAAGGCGAAGTGCTGCGCCGCGTGACTTTCAACCCGGTCGCCCAGCCGACCTTGCGCCTGACGCCGCAGACCGGTGCCTGGGACTGGTCGCAGTCGGGTGTCATGAGCCTGCGGATCCAGAGCGCGATGAACTGGGCCGTGACCCTGTACGTGAAAATCCAGAGCAATGACGGCAAGACCCTGGTCAGCCGCGTCGATCTGCCGGCCGGCCCTGCACAAACCCTGCTGGTACCCCTGCAGCCGAGTTCACCTTTGAGCCAGGGCATGAAGGCCGGTCCTCCGATGCCGATCAATTTCGAAGGTCAGCGTGTATTGCTGGCCAGCAGCGCCGGTGAGCTGGACCGCAGCCAAGTGGTGTCGGTGACCTTGTCGATGGATCAGCCGAAAGTCGCCCAAAGCATCCTGCTCGAACGCTTCGGCGTGCAGGACGGCGAGGCTGTCACCAAGGCCGCTTATGGCGGTCTGATGGACGCCTACGGCCAATCGACCCGGACCAAGTGGCCAGAGAAGGTCAGCAGCGACGAGCAACTGAAGTCCGCTGCGGCCAAAGAACAGCAACAACTGAAAACCTGGCTAGCCGAGCGCGAGAAGGCCTCGCTGGACAAGTTCGGGGGCTGGACCAAGGGCCCTGCGTTCAAGGCCAGCGGCTTTTTCCGCACCGAAAAGCGTGATGGCCGCTGGTACCTGGTGACCCCGGAAGGGCATCCGTTCTATTCCCTGGGCGTCAACACCGTGACCCCGAGTGTTAACCAGACCTACGTCGCCGGTCGCGAGTGGATGTTCGAGTCCCTGCCCAAACCCGAAGAGCCTCTTGCCAGCTACTATGGTGAAGGCGACAACCGTGGCGGCAATGGCGCCGATCAGGGCCGAGCCTACAACGCCGGTCGCTGGTACGATTTCTATGGCGCCAACCTGCAACGTCTGTATGGCAAACCTTGCGTACCGGGCAGCGACACCAAGGCCGGTGTCGCCGAAGCAGCCAAGGCCGATGCGGTTGAGGCGACGACCGATAAGGCCGCCGAGCAATCAGCCACTCCTGTGGCGACCGAATCCGCGTCTGGTGTTGCCGACGCGGCCAAGACCGGCGCAGTTGAAGCATCGGTCGAAAAAACGGCCGCCGAACCCTGCAAAGTAGCTTTCGACGAACAACGCTGGGCCAGTCACACCCTCGATCGCCTGCAAGCCTGGGGCTTCAACACCATTGGCAACTGGAGCGCACCGGTGTTGGGCAACGCCGACCGAGTGCCATACACCTTGCCGCTGTCGATCGTCGGCGATTACGCCAGCATCAGCACCGGCACCGATTGGTGGGGCGGCATGCCTGATCCGTTCGATCCGCGTTTCGCCATGGCCACCGAACGCGCCGTGGCCATCGCCGCCCGTGACCATCGCGACGATCCGTGGCTGATCGGTTACTTCGCCGACAATGAACTGGCCTGGGCCGGACCCGGCGATGACCCGAAGGCCCGTTACGCGCTGGCCTATGGCACTTTGAAAATGACCACCGATGTGCCGGCCAAACGTGCCTTCCTCAAACAGCTGCGTGACAAGTACCGCAACCAGGCGGGCCTTTCCAAAGCATGGGGCATTGATCTGCCGGCTTGGGAATTGATGGAAGACCCGGGCTTCGTGCCGCCGCAGCCGAGCGCCGAATACCCGGAAATCGAAGCTGACTTCAAATACTTCCAGAAAGTCTTCGCCGACACGTACTTCAAAACCGTCTCCGACTCGCTCAAATGGCATGCGCCGAACCAGTTGTTGCTGGGCGGCCGTTTTGCCGTCAGCACCCCCGAAGCCGTCGAGTCCTGCGCGCAATACTGCGACGTGTTGAGTTTCAATATGTACACCCTGCAACCCCAGGACGGTTACGACTTTGCCAGACTGCGCAGCCTGGACAAACCGGTGCTGATCACCGAATTCAACTTCGGATCAAAGGATCGCGGCCCGTTCTGGGGCGGCGTGACACAACTGGCGAAAGAAGAAGACCGCGGCCCGGCCTACGCCAACTTCCTCAAACAGGCGATGAGTGAACCGTCGATTGTCGGGGTGCATTGGTTTCAGTACCTCGATCAACCGGTGACGGGTCGCCTGCTGGACGGCGAGAACGGGCACTTCGGCCTGGTGGGCATTACTGACCTGCCGTTCCAGGGCTTTGTCGACACTGTGCGCAAAAGCAATGTGCAGACTGTCGATCAACTCGGCAAAGAGGCCGAGAAGGCCAAAGCCGAGGCGGAAAAAGCCGCCGAGAACCATGAGGGCGAGGGCGGCAAGCAAGGCGCTGCCGACAAAGGCGCGGAGCAGGGCGCCGGCCATGCGGGCGGGCACTCGGGTAACGGTCATTAAGCACTGATATCCCCTGTGGCGAGGGAGCTTGCTCCCGTTGGACTGCGTAGCAGTCTCTTTTTTGGGGCCGCTGCCGCAGCCCAACGGGAGCAAGCTCCCTCGCCACATGGGTTTCTGATTAATTCTATGGGCGGGTACACCGCCCGACCCGACCCTGTTCCCAAAACCCTCAAGGGCTGGAACAATGCGGGCCACTTTGTAGAGCGTTTATCCGGGAGAGTTGTGGGTGCAGATTCAGGGTCATTACGAGCTTAAGTTCGAAGCGGTGCGCGAAGCTTTTGCGGCGCTGTTCGACGATCCTCAGGAGCGTGGCGCGGCGTTGTGCATCCGGATTGGCGGGGAAACCGTTCTCGACCTTTGGGGCGGTACCGCCGACAAGGACGGCACCGAGGCCTGGCACAGCGACACCATTGCCAACCTGTTTTCCTGCACCAAGACCTTCACCGCCGTGACCGCGCTGCAACTGGTGGCCGAAGGCAAGCTGCAACTGGATGCTCCGGTCGCTCGCTACTGGCCCGAGTTCGCTGCCGCCGGCAAAGAATCCGTGACCCTGCGCCACTTGCTCTGCCATCAGGCCGGCCTGCCTGCGTTGCGCGAGTTGCTGGCCCCTGAAGCACTTTACGACTGGCAGACCATGGTCGATGCCCTGGCTGCCGAAGCGCCGTGGTGGACGCCGGGTGAAGGTCATGGTTATGCGGCGATCACCTATGGCTGGCTGGTCGGTGAGTTGCTGCGTCGCGCCGACGGTCGTGGGCCGGGCGAATCCATCGTGGCACGGGTCGCGAAGCCTTTGGGGCTGGACTTCCACGTTGGCCTCGCCGACAAAGAGTTCCATCGCGTGGCGCACATTGCCCGTGGCAAGGGCAACCTCGGCGACGCCGCTGCCCAACGCTTGCTGCAAGTGACCATGCGCGAGCCGACGGCCATGAGCACCCGAGCCTTCACCAACCCGCCGTCTATAATGACCAGTACCAACAAACCGGAATGGCGGCGCATGCAGCAGCCGGCCGCCAATGGCCATGGCAATGCCCGCAGCCTGGCCGGTTTCTACGCCGGTCTGCTCGACGGCAGCCTGCTGGAAAGCGAAATGCTCGATGAGCTGACCCGCGAACACAGCGTCGGCGAAGACAAGACTTTATTGACCCGGACCCGCTTCGGCCTGGGTTGCATGCTCGATCAACCGGACGTACCCAACGCCACCTACGGCCTCGGCCCACGGGCATTCGGTCATCCGGGCGCCGGCGGTTCCATCGGTTTTGCTGACCCGGAATACGATGTGGCCTTCGGCTTTGTGACAAATACCCTGGGGCCGTACGTCTTGATGGATCCACGAGCCCAACAGCTTGTGCGAGTACTGGCCACTTGTCTGTAAAATCACGCTTAAGGGGGCCAGGGCCGGAACCCGAAAGCCTTTGTGGTTTCAAAGCGCTGTTTATCCGGGCTAACCGGGTCTGATTTTTCATTACTTCATTTTGTGGATATCCCATGTCATCCAATAAAACTCTCGCCCTGGCCCTGTGCTTCGTTATTACCGGTTGCGCACAAACCCCACAAAATGACGCAGCAGGCGGTAGCAGCTGGTGGCCGTTCGGTTCTTCCGACAAGGTTGCGACCAAAAAGCCGGCCCCGACCCCGGCTCCGCTGAAACCTGCTGCAACAGCCCCCATCGCCAAGGCGGACAGTGCATCCCCTTGGTACTGGCCGTTCGGTTCCGACGATGGCGCCGACAAGGTCGCCAAGCCCGAAGTGAAGCCGGAAGTTAAACCTGAAGCCAAACCGGTCGCTGTGGCCAAGGCTGAAGCCGAGGCCGGTGGCAAGTGGTGGTGGCCGTTCGGAGGCAAGGAGCAGAGCACCGCCAAAGCCGTGCCAATGCCCGACCCGAAAGTCACCCAGGCCTGGCTCGATGACTACGAACCGCGTCTGCGTGAGGCGATCAAGGACAGCAACCTGAAACTCGAACGCCGTGAAAATGTGTTGGTCGTCACCGCGCCGGTAGAAGGCTCGTTCAACCCTGACCGTCCGGCCATGCTGCTGCCGGTGACCCTCGGCCCGTTCACCCGTGTCGCGAAAATCCTCGAAGTAGATCCAAAGACTGCCGTGCTGGTACTCGGTCACAGCGATACGTCGGGTTCCGCACCGGCCAACGTGAAACTGAGCCAGGAACGTGCCCAATCGGTGGCGGCGATCTTCCGTCTCAGCGGTCTGGGGCGCGATCGTCTGATGCTGCGCGGCATGGGTGGTGATGCTCCGCGTGCCGCCAACGACAGTGCTGAAGGTCGTGCCTTGAACCGTCGCGTCGAGCTGTTGGTGACGCCGGCAAACACCATGGTCGCGTTGCTGAGCAAGTACAACATGCCGGCTCCGGCTCCGGTGACCAAGGTCGCGGCCCAGCCAGTAGCCAAGTCTGTGACTCCGGCACCCGCTGCCAAGAAGTCGGCTGTACCGGCCACGAAAAAGGCACCAGCCAAGAAAGCGGCCACCAAGACTCCGGCGAAAAAAGCACCGGCTAAAACCACGACCCCAGCGAAAAAGACGGCGCCGACCAAAGCCGCTGTCGATTCGAAGAGCGCCACAGCCGCCGACGCCACAAAGCAGTGATTCGTTAACCAAAAGGAATGCGCCATGACCCGGCCCTTGGCAGATATGCGTCGCGACTACACCCGAGATGGCCTGACCGAGGCGCAAGCCCCGGCTGAGCCGTTCGCGCTGTTCCATCAGTGGTTTGCCGATGCGGTGAAAACCGAGCAGGTGCCGGTGGAGGCGAATGCCATGACGCTGGCCACCGTCGATCAGGACGGTAGGCCGCATTGCCGTATCCTGCTGCTCAAGGGCCTGGACGAGCAGGGCTTCACCTTCTTCACCAACTATGAAAGCGACAAGGGTCAGCAACTGGCAGCCAATCCATTTGCGGCCATGACGTTCTTCTGGCCAGCCCTGGAGCGCCAGGTGCGCATCGAAGGGCGGGTGGTGAAGGTCACGCCTGAAGAGTCCGACGCCTACTATCAGGTTCGTCCTCTGGGCAGCCGTCTCGGTGCCTGGGCCTCGCCCCAGAGCCGGGTGATCGATGATCGCGCCGAACTGGAAGCGCTGCTCAAGAACACCGAGCAACGTTTCAGCGACACCCAGCCTCACTGCCCCGAGCACTGGGGCGGTTATCGCTTGCTACCCGAGCGCATCGAATTCTGGCAGGGCCGTCCGAGCCGTCTGCACGATCGCCTCAACTACCGCTTGCAAGGTACCGACTGGGTTCGTGAACGCCTGGCGCCGTAAACAGTCTACCGATCGGGGTACCCTGCCGCAGCGGCCTCCAGCCACTGAGGCAGGTCCCGCCGCTTGATCTTCTGCGTTTGAGCGTTCGCCAGTTGCTGAAGCATGAAGGCTCTTTTCTGTTCGTCTTTACCCGCCAGTGACAACGCCAGATCGCGGTCCATCCAGCGTTTGATCCGCACGTACAGCCACCAATGGAAGTACAAGCCGGCGACGGTCGTGACGACAATGATGAAGTAATCCATGAAAATCCTTGGGTCAGCGGCGCAGATTTTGTAATTTGACGCTACTGTGTGCTGAGTTCGAAAAAGCGCCTGTATCGGGCCTGAATGAAACCAATTTTATCCGGGCAATGCCGTGACAGGCGTCAAGCTGCGGAGTTTAATGGATACCTGTCCTATGGAGTTTGATGCTATGCGTAAGTCTGTTCTGCTGGTTGCTTCCTTTTCCACGATGGCGATGTTGCTCTCCGGTTGCCAATCGAGCCTGACCGGTGACTCCTACTCCCGTGACGAAGCGCGTCGTGTGCAGACGATTCGCATGGGTACCATCGAAGCCCTGCGTCCGGTGAAAATCGAAGGCACCAAAACCCCGATCGGCAGCGCCGCGGGTGCAGTCGTGGGTGGTGTCGGCGGTAGCGCCATCGGCGGCGGTCGGGGCAGCATCGTCGCAGCGGTCATCGGCGCCGTCGCCGGCGGCCTGGTGGGCTCGGCGGCCGAAGAAGGCCTGACCCGCACTCAAGGTGTTGAAGTCACCGTGCGCGAAGACGATGGCAGCATGCGCGCCTACGTGCAGGAAGTTCAGCCAAACGAAGTGTTCCGTGTGGGTGAGCGTGTGCGGATTTCCACTGTAGATGGGACCAGCCGCGTTTCGCACTAAGCGGAGCGAAGGGTAAAAGAAAACCCCGATCAGGTGACTGGTCGGGGTTTTTTGTGTCTGGTTTCGTCAATTATGTCAGATTCTATATCTTTAGTCGTTGCTACAGAGCCCCATGTAGTACATCAGGTCTTCTCTTAAGGGGTCACCCACCAAGTCCAAAATCACACTGGCTTGATCGTGAGAGAGAGTGTGCTCACCCATAGGTACATCCCATAAGGTTGACCAGCCCATGACTTTCAACACTGCCGTCTCTAAGGCTTGCGGCACATCCTTTTCATATTGCAATGAATTGTCGGGATTCGGCTCCGGGAAAAATCCGGTAATTGCGATAAATATCATTCTTGTCCCTCATCATTACTTCGTTGAAGTCCGTCTTTCAGGTTTTGCTTTTCCTGTCCGTTCGCCAGTTTTTGCATCAAATTCCCCTAAGTGATCCCCGGCCCAGTTGTACACTTCGACGGCGCCATGTTGATAATCCCACTCATAAATGCGCTTCTTACTTTCCCAGCGTTTTCGATTTCCTTTAGTCTGAACAGGGATAGCATCGGGGAATGCCGGCAGAACCTTTGGCGGAGGATGATAACCGTGGTCGCCACTGATAGGCCTTGCCACCACTACGTATAGTGGCTTCACCCCCGAATCCGCCGGAAACACAAGAATGAAATCCTTGTACTCAGGCGGATACACCGGATTCACGATGATGCTGTCAGCTGCCTTCGTCGGCGGATAAACCCAGATGTGCGGTGCTTGTGGTGCGGCTTCCAAAGCGGGGATGCCGAGGACGTTTGAACCGTCCTCGGCCGGTGTCCAGATCAGCTCGATGCCGTCCCCAAGATCAGCCACCTGCTGACCGCCGCGCAAGGTGAATTGCGCGACATCGACCATTTCCCAGTCACGGTTTTTGCCGGTGTAGAAACCGTATCCCTTCAGACTGCCGTCAGCCTGTTGCTCGACCCGCAGGCGCACGCGGGTGCGGGCCTGTTTAAGGGCGCGCAGTTGGTCTTCGGTGTAGAGCGAGCTGTCGCCAAGGCTCGACGGTATGACCAGGGCCACCAAGCCTGCCAAGGTGGCCGCAGCGGTGCTGGCGGCGACTGAGGGCAGTGCGGCGAACGCTGAGCCGGCCAAAGCAAAACTACCGAAACCCGCCGGAATCGCAGTGCCACTGATTTTCTTGAGCGGCACGACACCGGCTTCATCAGCCTCGCGAGCGCCGAGCAGAACCAGTTCGCCGTAGTCTTTCAGGCTGTCAGTCGGAACAACGCCGGAGGGATTCGTGTAGTCGATGATTGCGTCGGGCAGCTTGCAGGACTTGGCAAACACGCAACCCGCGCGGACAACGTCGTCCTTTTTTGCAACGACTTGAAGGCTGTCTTCGAAGGCCTGTTGTCTGGCGAGCATGGCATCGTAGGCGTTTTGCCTGGCATCCCGCTCGGCCAATTCAGTGGCCGTCATGTAGCGGTGAGTGATGTGATGCCCGTCACCTGACGGTGGGTTTTGCACCCGGGGAATGTCCTTGTTGCCAGCCACTGATTGTCCTTTCGTTCGTCCATCGGCAACCCCCGAGAGAGGGGCTGCGCGACGTTAACGAACGTGGCTGATCGTGGCTGTAGGACGAATCCTGAATGTCGTTAAGAGTGTTCTCTATCACTCAGGAAAACAGGTGCAGTGCTCTTGCGACTCGCCGCCGCTGTCACCGCATAACCGATCAATGCCGCCAGTATCGAACCGGTCAGAATCCCCATTCGATCCATCCCGGCGTATTCACTGGCGCCGGGCACGAAGGCCAGGGAGCCGACAAACAGGCTCATGGTGAAACCGATGCCGCAGAGAATGGCTACGCCCAGTATCTGGCCCCAGTTGGCGCCTTGGGGCAGGGCGGCGATGCCTATTTTCACTGCCAGCCAGGTCAGGCCGAACACGCCGACCATCTTGCCCAGTAGCAGGCCGACGGCGATGCCCATTGGCACGTCGTGGGTGAAGCTTTCGACGGTCACGCCGCTCAGGGACAGGCCGGCGTTGGCGAAGGCGAACAGCGGCAGGATGCCGTAGGCTACCCATGGATGCAGGGCATGTTCCAGGGTCAGCAGTGGCGAAGGCTCAGCGTTTTTCGTGCGCAGGGGAATGCAGAAGGCCAGGGTTACGCCGGCCAGCGTGGCGTGCACGCCACTCTTGAGTACGCAGACCCAGAGGATCAACCCGATGATCATGTACGGCCCGAGCTTGACCACGCCGAGTCGGTTCATCCCGATCAAGGCCGCGATGCAGGCCGCGGCCAATGCCAGGGACAAGGTCGACAGTGCGCCGGAATAGAAGATCGCGATGATGATGATCGCGCCCAGGTCGTCGATGATCGCCAGGGTCATGAGGAACAGTTTCAGCGACACTGGCACGCGTTTGCCCAGCAGGGCCAGTACGCCGAGGGCGAAGGCGATGTCGGTGGCGGTCGGGATGGCCCAGCCACTCAGGGCGGACGGATTGTCGCGGTTGAGGAACCAGTAGATCAGCGCCGGCACCACCATGCCGCCAATCGCGGCCGCGCCGGGCAGGACGATCTGCGACGGTTTCGACAGTTGGCCGTCGAGGACTTCGCGTTTCACTTCCAGGCCGATCAGCAGGAAGAATAGCGCCATCAGGCCGTCATTGATCCACAGCAGCAGCGGCTTGGCGATCTTCAGCGCGCCGATCTGAGCCACCACCGGGGTGTCCAGCAGGCCGCTATAGAGCCACGACAGCGATGAGTTGTTGATGATCAGGGCGAGAGCGGCCGCGGCGATCAATAACAGACCGCTGGCAGCTTCCAACTGAAAGAAACGCGTGAACGTGCTACGCAGAGGCAAGGTCGCTCTCCATCGATGAATTCAAAAGGTGGCACACCCTAACCCGTACCGTTAGTTGTTAAAACAAAAGTTATATTCTTTTTTGTTATATACCGTTACAACGTGGTCGCTCAGCAAAGGCCAGAGCCTAGCAGTTGCCAGACGTATTGGACCTCAGCTGTATCTGTGCATGATGTAGGTTCTTTCCTAAGCTTGTGGGCTGAGCCTTGCGACACGGCCGACTCTTTGCCTGATTCAACGAGAAAACCATCATGAGCGACAACCGACAGTGGGCTCGCGAAGCCATCCGGATCATCGAAGCCGACTTCCAGCGCAGCGCCGACACCCACCTGATCCCCTTGCCGCTGCCGGGGTTGCCGGGCATCGAGTTGTACTTCAAGGATGAGTCGAGCCATCCCACCGGCAGCCTGAAACACCGGTTGGCGCGTTCGTTGTTCCTCTACGCCCTGTGTAACGGCTGGCTCAAACCCGGTGCGCCGGTGATCGAAGCCTCCAGCGGCTCGACGGCGATTTCCGAGGCGTACTTCGCCCGCCTGCTGGGTTTGCCGTTCATTGCGGTGATGCCCGCGACCACGTCCAAGGAAAAAATCGCGCAGATCGCGTTCTACGGTGGCAAGAGCCATCTGGTGGACGATCCGACGCAGATCTACGCCGAGTCCGAACGCCTGGCTCACGAACACGATGGGCACTTCATCGACCAGTTCACCTACGCCGAGCGCGCCACCGACTGGCGGGCGAACAACAACATCGCCGAATCGATCTTCCAGCAGATGCGTTTCGAGCAGCACCCGGAACCGAGCTGGCTGATTTCCAGCCCCGGCACCGGCGGCACCACCGCGACGCTCGGCCGTTACGTGCGCTATCGCCAGCACTGCACCCGCGTGCTGTGCGCCGATGCCGAGCGTTCGGTGTTCTTCGATTATTACCAGACCGGCGATGCCAGCCTGCGCCTGGATTGCGGGTCACGGATTGAAGGCATTGGCCGGCCACGGGTTGAAGCATCGTTCCTGCCCAAGGTGATCGATGCGATGGTCAAAGTGCCAGACGAGTTGTCGCTGGCGGCCATGCATTACCTGGCGCAGCGTTTGGGGCGACGGGTTGGCGGATCGAGCGGGACCAACCTGATCGGCGCCTTGATGGCGGCCCAGCAGATGGTGGCGGCGGGGAAGTCGGGGTCGATCGTGGCGATTCTGTGCGATGGCGGCGAGCGCTATGCCACCACCTATTACGATCAGGCCTGGCTCAAGGCCCAGGGGTATGAGTTGAGTGGTTTGATGGATGCCGTGGCGGCGAGTGTCGAGCGCGGCGAGCCGCTGCCATCGACGGTACTACGCGCCAACATCTGACACACCGAAGATCAAATAATGAAATGGCTACCCCCGCCGCCCCCTGCGATCGCCCACTAAGCTTTCGCAGG